>NZ_FCOX02000090.1 GCF_900044055.2 Caballeronia calidae
GACAGTGCATTCTCCGCGGCGTACGCGGTGACATCGAAGTCGGCGCTGTTGTCCGATTCGGGCCGGGCGCCATACATCACCCGCTGCACCAGCGCCACCGCGCCATAGTCGGCGATGAAGTCGATCACCGGTAAAAAACGCGGCGCCGAACTGAGCACGGCGCCATAGGTTTCGGCGAGCGCGATCACGACCGCCAGTTCGAGCCGGGAGGGCTTCACCGGCAGCAACGGCACCGCATCGCCGTGCGCGGTCAGCCACGCGGCGGCGGCCCGGCGCTTGAGCGTAATGGCTTCATCCACCGCGAGCACCACCTGCGCAACGGCCGCGCTCGGTGCCTCGCTCAACCATGGCTCGCCCGGCATGGCCTCGCTCGACCGATCGTGCTGATCGTGCTGATTATGCTGGTCGTGCCGTTCGTGGTCCGGTTCCGGTTCGGTCCGTGAGCCGAGTCGGGGTCCCGGTTGGACTCATCGGGCGGAAAGTCTTGTGCCACGGCGCCCTCCCCTCTTTTGTAATTACCGAATTGGCCCATTCTACCCCTGAAACGCTATCCCGATAATAGCCATTATCAGGCTTAAGAGACTTTATATCGAATCCCAGAAAACGCGTGCGCGCCTCAGTCACCAAGGGCGGTGCTCGCGGCCGGGAGTCGCACCGCGACGCGCCATCGCTGATTCGGCGCTCTGGCGTCCCGTAGGGAAAGCCAAGCGAACCGCCGCCTCCGCCCCGCCCCCTTCCCCGCCCCGCACTGACGACGCCCTCCCTGAGGGCGACCACACCGCCACGAAAGCGCTGTGCACCGAGTGATGGATATGATACGGTATGACTTGCTATGATACGTACGATACGATAGGAGGCGCACAAAATGAACGAGACCACGCGACCGGGCCGCCAGGGGGTAAGCTTCGAGCAGGTCGCGGCCGCCGCTACGGCGCTGCTGGCCGAAAACCAGCGTCCCACGCTGCGGATCGTGCGCGAGCGCATCGGCTCGGGCTCGATGGCCACGATCCAGCGACACCTCGCCGCGTTCGACGCGCAGCGGCCGAAGCCGCAAGGGACCGAAATTGAGTTGGCGCCCGCCCTGCGCCGCGAAATTGAAGCCGAGATTCAACGGCACATCGCGGCGGCGACGGGCGAACTGCGCGAACAACTGGCCGACGCCGTGGGCGCCCGTGACGCCCTCGCCGAGGAGGCGGAAACGCAGGCCGCGCTGCGGGCCGGGGTCGAGCAGCAGCGCGACCAGCTGCAGACGTCCGTGACGGAGCAGGCCGCCCGGCTCGCGGAGCTGCGGACCGTCGAAGCGCGCGAGCGGAGCGCGGCCGAACAGGCGCGGATCGCACTGGCGGAGGCGAATCTGCGCCTCCACGGCCTGCCGGCGCTCGAGGCCGAGCTGGAGCGCCTACGCCTCGCGCTGGACACGCGGACCGAAGAACGGTCCGCAGCGACGGCTGAGGCTGCGCGACTGACGGCTGAGCGCGACGGATTGGTCAAACAAATGGACGCCGCGGAGAAACGGCTGGCGGCGCAGGCTCGGCTGGCCGAGCAAACGCAAGACGAGTTGAAGTCGGAACGGGCGCGCACCGCCGCGGCCGAAACCCGCGCCGCGGCCGCGGAAGCGCGTTCCGCCGCCACCACCGAGCGGGTCGCCGACCTATGGGCGCAGCTCAAGGGCTTGGCCGCCCGCGAAGCCGAGACTGCGCATCGTGCGGATGCCGCCGAGCAACCGCTACAAGAATCGTCTCAGCGGTCTGCGCGCAACCCAAAATAGGCAGCACGCGCCCTCCAAGGCAGGCGCATCATCAACGCACGGCAGAACAAACGAGTCCGTCATCCGCTGGCCGCCTCCTATCACTAGCAGCGAAGATATCCGACTCGAAAACACCCTGAATAAAGCCGAATCAGTTTGCCGTCAGCGGGCCGACATGCCGCGCTTATGCCGTTTGCCAACTACGCTTTGGCGAAGTAAAGACTCTTCTCGCCTCGTCAATCAACGGCCGCAACCACCCTACCCGCTTCGGCAAGCACGAGATGCAAAACGCACGGTGCCGGCGCGGTTCGCATCTCGGAACCGTCTGAACCAACACGGAGGTGGCAACAGAATTTGCTGAATGCCCTGACGCGTTGCGTCACGACGCCCCCATCTAAAACCGCCGCCCGAACACTGGACTCGTCACAATCCGCGCTTGCGCGCTATACACAACGCGTGCACGGGGGAACCGCTTCAAAGCTAGCACCGAATCGTCGCCTGACCGATTCGATGTTTGTCCAAAGTTTGGACACTCCGGCGAACGTCATCCTGACTAGAGAAAATTAGTCAGATAGATCTTTACACAGCTCCTCGCAGTGTGTATCGTCCACGAAAATGGACAATATCGTACACGACTAGCCGTCCAAAGTTTGGACAATCCTTCACACAGGATTTATAGATTATGTCTTTTTCACACTCGAAAGTTCTTGCCATAACGAACCACAAAGGTGGCTGCGGGAAAACGACCACCACGATTAATCTTGCTGCCGAATTTGGTCGACTAGGACTAAAGGTCCTTGTCATAGACATGGACCCGCAGGCAAATGCCAGCCTTCACATTGGGATGACTCATCCTAGTCGGGTCGATTTCACGTGCGCCGAGCTCCTGCTAGGCGATATATCTAGTCTTCCACATGCTATCCACGAGCAGACACATCTCGAAGGAGTTTCCTTGATCTATGGGTCTCTAGGACTAGGAAAAACCGAGGACGAGCTGAAGGACGTTACTCCTCGTCCATCGGAAGAATTGCGAAGCAAGCTCGAAGCCGCGGACAGCGTGTACGACATAATTCTTATCGACTGCCCTCCGAGCCTAAAGTTGCTTACAAGCAACGCAATGGCCGCAGCGACACACATTATTGTTCCGGTGGAATCAGGTTCGCAGTACGGCTTGTATGGCGCAGACGATTTGCTAAAGCACATTGACAAGATTCGGCGCATAAATCCTAAGGTAGCCCTACTGGGTGCTCTGCTCCTCAAACACGACGAGCGGCAGACTGTCTGCAAACTTCTCGAAAGCACGGCGATGAAGACCTTCGGCCAGATCCTGCCGGTGAAGATTTCGACGAGCACGAAAGTCAATCAGGCCGCGGTCATGCAACAAAGTCTCCACAGCCTTGATCGTTCATCGAAAGTCGCACGTGAATTCCGAGAGTTAGCGGCAAGCCTCATGGAAACGTTGAAGCTCAAAGCCGAGACGGAGGATGCACAATGACGAGAAGCCTGAAAGCTCAGCTCGCACTAAAGGCCGAGGAAAATACTAAGCGGCATCGCGAGGCAAACTATCGCGACGATTTCGACACTGGTCGCCAGCACACGAAGATTCAGCTCGAAAAGATCGACCCAAACCCCTACCAACCGCGAACTTCATTTTTGGAAGAAGATATGCGCGAACTGGCGACGTCAATCAGTTCGGTAGGGTTGCTGCAGCCTATCAGTGTACGGGTCGTCGACGACCGCTATCAATTGATTGCGGGTGAACGTCGCTTGAGGGCACACAAGCTTCTCGGGAAACCCACCATCGAGGCTATCGTTCTCGGTGTTGACGAAGCCACAAGTGCGACGCTGGCGCTGGCAGAGAATATCGAACGTGAAGACTTGTCCGATTTCGAGGTCGGTGAAGGTATTAGGCGAGTTGAGGAGCAATTCCCAAAACGAACCAAACTGGCTGAGTCATTAGGCATTCAACGATCGGATCTGTATCGCTACCTATCGTATTCGAAGCTCCCAGAATTCATTCGCGAGCGCCTTGCGATCCAACCCAAATTGCTGTCCCGCTCAGCGGCGTCGGACATCGTGAAAGCACTCAAAGAGGCAGGGAATGACGAGCGCGTGCAGCATCGCCTTCGAAAGGCGTGGGAGCAGCTCGAAGCGGGAAAGCTCGATCAGACAAAGATCGCCACAGTCATAGCCAGGCCAGAATCCGAACCGTCGCCTCAAACCGACAAACCCACCCACATCGTGAAAGATGGAGCCAAAGTTGGAACTTTTTCACGCACGCAGGACAAATTTGTGATGAAACTGTCCTCCTCTGCTCTTTCGAATGAGCAGATGGAGAAGATCCAACGCTTTGTTGTCGAGCTTTTTAGCTAACTCGTCTCTGTCCAAACTTTGGACATCTCGTGTAACTGAATAGGAGAACTCGACATGGCTAGCGACGCAGTAGCAAAGGCGCGAGCTCTCGAGGACCGGATGCGAGCGCGCGCCAGGCCGCGGGAAGGCGATGCCGCGACGTCGACGCCCGATGCGGAACCCCACGACGACCCAATGGCGGAAGTGGAAGTCGTCTCGCAATCTGCAGCAAGACGAAAGCGTAAGCCGGCGAGGGTACTCTCTGATGACAAGCATCCTCAAATGGACTTTTTCACAGCGGATTTCGTTGACGTAGCGCAGAAGAACGACCGTCATTCAATGGAGCATCCGCTCTTCAGCCTTAAGAAGCGTCCGGATACAAAGATTCGCGTCTATGAACACAACGATGTTGAAATCACCATCACACCAAGCGTGTTAGGCCTTGCTACGATCTGGGACAAAGATCTGCTGATCTACGCCACCAGCCAACTCGTGCAGGGTATCAACGAAGGGCGGACAGACGCGGTGAACCGGACTGTGCGGTTCACCGCGTACGATTACTTCGTTTCAACGAATCGCGGCACCAGCGGAGCCGAATACGAATCGTTAGAACGCACGCTAGAGCGTCTGAAAGGTACACAAATCAAGACCAATATTGCGACCGGAGGGGAGCGACGAAAGCGCGGCTTCGGCATGATCGAGGACTGGGAAATTGTTGAGCGGGGCAGGGACGGTAAGATGGTCGCTATCGAGCTCACGCTGTCAAAGTGGCTCTACAACGCAGTTCAAGCCCTTGAGGTTCTTACTATCAACAAGGACTACTTTCGCTTAACAGGCGGCTTGGAGAAGCGGCTGTACGAACTGGCGCGCAAGCACTGTGGCAATCAAGCTCTTTGGACAGTCGGCGAAGAAATTCTTTTCAAGAAAAGCGGATCTACCGGCACCCTCCGAGAATTTCGCCGACTTCTAAAGGAAATCATTCAAGCTGATTGCCTGCCTGACTACAGGGCAAAATATGATGAAAAGGCTCGAAGAGTCGTCTTTTACACGAAGAACATGCGGCAGCTTACAGCGACCGTCCTGGAAGCGCTCGACAAGCACTAATCAGGACTCAGCTTATCGTGTTTTCACCCACGAAAGCCCTAATTTCGATCTTCTCCTTGGCGGTGCTTAGAGCATTGACTCGTGTTATCACACACACCAAACCGCCCGGGGCCTCGATCTGTCTCTGGCGATCTGTCTCTGGATTAATGCGTTTCAGCCAACAATGATAGTCAACGTAGACCGTGTAGCTCCACTCGCCCCGGTTTACGCACCAAAGTCGACAGAGATGAAAGGGGTCCTAGTCGTGGTTTCACCCACACTTTGCTGAAAATTGCGCCACCACCGTGGTATCACCCACAAGGCACCGTGTTTTCACCCACGCGCCAACCGTGTTTTCACCCACACCGATACCGTGTTTTCACCCACACCATGAATTCATAAGTGGTTGAATTTATTTATATTTTTCAACTTTTGTCCGGTGTTAACACGCGCGCGTGTTAACAATTCTTTTTAACAGTTTAACTTCTCGCGCATCCAACCGTATCGGTACACCCGCGCCCGTCCGTGGAGAACTAGGCTGCACACAGCTCCGCTGTGCACAGCCCGTACGCTACGCTACGGGTACCCTAGTTCACCACCGACTCCCCGCGGCCAAGCCCTACGGGCCTGACGCGCCCCGATGGGGCTTGCCCCAAGGAGAAAGGAGTTATGCAATACAAAGCTCACGGTCTATCTAGATGGTCATCGGGCGCATCGGAGCGTAAACACGCGTTGAGCCAACAAATGACCGCGTTGATCACATGCAAATACAGAACTTCATATTTCGGTAGTATGGATCTGTGTGATGCTTAAAATTTAAAAGATAGCTCTCGCCTTTCGGCGGGGCGACCGTCCCGCAGTGTTTGTCGGGTAGCGGCGACATTGCGGCGTTGCGGCGTTGCGGCGTTGCGGCGTTGCGGCGTTGCGGCGTTGCGGCTAACCTAACACGCCACCATGAATCTCAAGCACTTAAGGCAGTTCGTCGCAGTTGCAGAGGAGGGTAATTTTCGACGTGCAGCCGAGCGTATCGGCGTAGAACAACCGGTCGTTACAGTTGGAATTCAAAAGCTTGAGTCCAATTCGGTGTCTGCAGATTGACCGGTTGCCACGGTTCGGTCCAGCCAATCGATGTTATCGTCAAAAGCGATAGCATGATTTATATCATTTATTTCACGAGAAAAATGGAATCTACAACGATTAGATTGGGTCAGGGTTACTATTGGCAGGATCTGGAAGTTGGCCAAAGATTTACAACATTTTCCAGAACGATTACTGAATCAGACCTTGTGCAGTTCATTAACGTAACGGGAATGCTCGAGGCAATTTTTATCGACGCCGACTTCGAAAGCGGTGTGATTACTGGTCGCCCGGTTCCCGCCGCGCTGACGTATACGATCATAGAGGGATTGATTCTGCAGTCGATGATTCAAGGCACCGGCCTTGCATCGCTTGAAGTGCATCAAGTTGTAAAGAAGCCGGTTCGTGTGAACGACTCGATTTCTGCAACGATATCAATCAAGTCGCTGCGAGAGACATCAAGTGGAGGAAAGGCCGTCGTTGTGTCCGAGGTTGACGTGATGAACCAGCACGGCGAGTGTGTTATGACCTATACCGTCACGCGACTTTTGGCTGGGCGGACCGAGGTTGTTCAAGTAGGTGCGGTATAAATGAACCGGCGTTCATTCCTACTGAGCCTTGGAGTGCTTGCTGAAACCCTCCATGCAGTGTCCGCTTCGGCGTTGGAGCACTCAATTCGTCGCCTCATGAAACTCGGCGAAGCTGGACAGGAACAGGATCCGCTCAATCTTGCGCGTGTCGCACATCGCGTTCGCGTTCGCGTATCAGTGTCCAGATATCTCACGCGCAATCCGAGACAACAGGCAATCAAGCAGAGCATCGCGTAGTTGCACTTGCCTTTGGATGAACAACCGCTCGACGACTTCGAGCAATGATCACGAGCTCGGGTCTCAAAAAGAGCAGCTTCCGGTAGCATCGGCGTATCATTCGTCGCAGAGTAGAATTCAATCCGGCACAATGCCACTCAATCCGTCATCGGGTACATTCACGAAAATACCGGGTGGAGTGTAAGAAGCCACGCGGCACATATGGCTCGGTCGTTCAATAAAGTTTAAAACAAAGGAATCGCGGTGGATAAATTCGTCGAAAAGGTCGTAATTATCACAGGAAGTGGCAGTGGATTCGGACGCGAATTTGCATTGAAGGGCGCAGCCCTAGGTATGAAATTAATGCTCGCCGACGTTGACGAAGATAGCCTCCTAGAGACTGTCGAATTAGTGAAAGCCTTCGACGTAGAAGTACTTGGATTAAAAATTGATGTTTCTGATGCTTTTCAAGTCGAAGAACTCGCTCGAAGAACAATGGAAGCATACGGCGCTGCACATCTATTATTTAATAATGCCGGCGTGGGAACGGGAGGGTTTCTCTGGGAGAGCACTGCAAAGGACTGGGCATGGACGTTTGGGGTGAATGTAATGGGAGTGGCAAATGGTATACGTTCATTTATACCATTGATGCTCAAGCAAAACGAGCCTGCGCACATTGTTAACACTGCCTCTATCGCCGGATTTTTATCCGCCACTGGTATGGGAGTCTATAATGCGTCTAAGCATGCGGTCGTTTCTCTAACCGAAACGCTGTACCACGACTTGAAGATCGTTGGCGATAAAGTCAGCTGCTCCTTGCTTTGTCCAGGCTTTGTTCCAACCGGAATAGCAAACGCCGAGCGCACGAGGCCACAGCCCTTGCGTAATGAATCGCCCATGACCGCTTCACAGCGCATGGCCAATAGGCAGCTTACACGAGCAGTACGAAGCGGGTTAATTAATGCAAAAGAAGTCGCGGATATAACATTCGACGCGGTGCGTGATGGCAGATTTTACATATTTACTCACCCGCCAATGATGGATTCTGTCAAGTTGCGATTTGACGATATTGCGGGACTCCGTAATCCGTCAGCAGTACATGAGGACGCCATCTCTTCGCCAGCAACACGTGAACTATAAGGAGGCAGCTATGTTTTTCGACCAAATACAGACTGCCTGCATTAATGACGATGATATCCCTTGGGTGCCCTTTACTCCCTATAGTGACAAAGTATTTATAAAGTATTTTAAGCTAGACCCGATTCGTGGCGAGACAATTACGCTTCTTAAAGCGCCTGCTTCAGGAAAGATGCCTATGCATCAGCATACGGGTACCGTAATTGTCTATACTCTGCAAGGGCGATGGAAATATCGGGAACATGATTGGATCGCAAGCAAAGGCAGTGTTGTTTATGAGGTGGCTGGCTCAAGTCACACGCCACAAGCGCTACCCGACGAAGATAACATTATTACCCTTAACATTGTTCAAGGCGATTTGCTATTTTTAAATCCTCGTAAGCAGGTGGTGGCCATGGAAAATTGGCGTACTGGCTGGGAGCGATACGCGGCATACTGCAATAGTAACGGATATTCCATACGAGACTTAACTTCTTTCGGATAATTCGAATGTCCAGTGATAGATCAGAATCAGCAGGGTGTCGAGTAGTTAACGAAAATGCGGCCTGCGCATTTAAGCGAAAAGGAATCGTTATCTGACTACGTTTTGAGCGTTTGCACATTTCAGATCGTGCGCGGTTCTATGGTCATGAGTGATGCAACGCATTAGTCACGTTTTTGGAAAATATGATCAATGAGTTGTACACCACCGCAAAAAAAAACGTCCTCAGATCAACGCACAAGCGGCCGCTGATGCGGGCCTCAATTTCGCAGCAACACGCTCTGGATAGACTCGACGAAAGTCAGCCGTCAATGTCGCTCCTTTCGAAAGCACCTTTGATATAACTTACGTTACGCTTTTAATTCGGCCGCCAATATCAGCGGCAGCTCCGGCACCCCTGAATGACACGACGGGATCGCGGGCTCCATCAATGATTCAACATCACCATATGCTCGGCTCCTCAACCGCAGATTACAAAAGCGCGTAGAGCACGCTCGAAGAGTCCTGGCGCAACCCGTTTGTGGCATTGGAAGTGTCCAGAATCGATTAAATCTTTGGATATAAACGCGGGCGCTGGATTGTGGATAAGTACATAAATAAAATCGATAACCAAATGCAGTGGTAAATACCGATTTACAATCGTGTAGAAATCAATGCCGAGCCTCGTTTGCTCGTCAGAATAGGATATGCTCGGCTTTTCTGGTGGCACTCAACGCCACGTTTCATAACTTAGAACATCGGAATCCAGTAGAAATCCACTAAAATTCACCTCAAAAATTGAAGAGGACGCGACATACATTCTCATTTTAAATAAGAGTTTATCTAGGCAAAAATCGTTATGGACGTTGATTTCTAAAAAATGACATTAAACATCAGAATATTGTCTGCAAGCGTCGTGTTAAGTTTGCTGCCTGTTGTATGTGCAGCTCAAACGTCGATAACATTGTATGGGATCGCGGACGAAAGTGTTCGTTACCAAACAAACTCGACCAAGGATGGTGGAGCTAGCCTAAATTTAGGAACGGGCGGTGCAAGCGAAAGTCGTTGGGGGTTGACCGGCGCTGAAAATATCACATCAAATATCTCCGCCATTTTTAAGATTGAGAATCGCTTCTTCATAAATAATGGAGAAAGTGATCCAACAATTCCATTTTTTAATCAGGCGTATGTTGGGTTGAAAAGCGAGCAACTCGGAACACTTGCCCTAGGCAGGCAATATAGTCCGTTGATCGAGGGGATGACTATCGGGGGATACGGGTCCAATAGTTGGATTCCGTATAATTACAGCTTTTCACCAGAAGTCTCGATGGCAGGAAGCGTTTGGGCCAGCAATCAAATAAAATACACGGCGCGACTAAACGATCTGTTCGTTTCGATCGGGTATGCGTTTGGTGGTGTCGCTGGACATTTCAATTACGGTCAACAAATAGGTGCTGCTGCGGCATACATACCACGCACAATTCCCATAACGTTAGGGGCCGCGTATCAGCGTGCAACAGATACGCTGAACGGAAGCACAACAATGCAATGGACCATTGGTGGAAGTTACAAATTCGACTCAACGAAAATTTCCATTGGTTATATTGAAAATAAAAGTGATTCTGACTTCGGTACCTTCGAAAATGGGCCTTACACAGCGGCAGAGTTGACTGCACTGAAATATACAGATTTCAGTCGAAGGAAAATGCTATTTTTTGGCGGTAGCGAAGAAGTTACCCCATACCTAAAAATATTCGGAAACGCGTGGCGCACGATTCAGCTTGGCAAAAGCAGATCCGACGATGGTTCCGCTTGGCAATTCGAACTCGGAACGGACTACAGCTTAGCTAAAACAACAGACTTGTACTGCGAAATCGATTGGTCGCATTATCGTGGTGATCTGATCGGAGCGCAACTACAAGGCGTGAACGCGATCGGGTTAGCACAGAAGGCGGTGCAACTCGGCGTAATGACTGGAATCAGGCACGTGTTTTGAAAGATTAAATGAGGATGGCAAAGTTGACAAAAGATAGATTATTTTCGGAATTTAGGGTGAGGCATCACGAGTGTGATTTCGGCGGAGTCGTGTATCACGCAATATATTGTAACTATTTCGATCAGGCGAGATACGAGTTTTTACGATCAGTAGGAGCCGATCTCGACACGCTGAGGAGGGGTGGGGCAAACCTCTTGTTGCTAAGGTCAGATATTAGGTACTTTAAGCCACTTATTGCCGACGACATATTTTTCGTCACAACCGAGGTCACTCAAAATCAAGAGAATGATTTCGAATTTCGTCAAAATATAGTCAAAAGGGACGAGGAGGGGCTGACTAGTACCTCCTTTTCGGTAGCCGCGTTTTTCGACAAAGAAGGTCGGAAAATTGAACGAGGCATCCTTCGTTTCTAATATTTAATTAACAAACATGCGGAACCATTTAATTCTCTTTTGGTTCATTTTTGTCATGGCTTTCGGAATTTCAGACGCAAATGCGCTAGATGCGATTTCGATATATCAAGCAGAATCGTCTGCCACGCCATTATCAGGAAGGTTTGAGTACTTGATTGATAAGACTGGAACTCTAGGTCTGGACGATATTCTTCAAAATCACGAAAAAGATTTTTCACCTCTGGTTGAGCGCGACCTCGAATTCTCAGTTTCGCATAGCGCAGTCTGGATTAGATTTGCGGTCAATTTTAGTAAATATCACGATAAATATTGGTTCGTTCTGCAGGATTATGAACATGTTCAGGTTATGGATTTGTTCTATAAAAACAACGGTCAATATAAGCATCTTCAAATAAATGAAGAAGCGCCGGAAAATAAAAACGGGTTAAAGATACATAATTTTGCGTTCAAAATTCCCGTCGATGGAAACAACATTTCGACATATTACGTAAGATATTTTCCAAATGGTCACGCCGTTAAAGTTTATCTGTCATGGGCAGATACTGATGGGTTTATTGGATATCTCGCAAAGACTCACTTAGAAGAAGGCGTGTTCTTTGGTGGGTTGAGCGTCATGCTTATTTACAATGGATTTTTATTTTTATATCTTCGAGACAAAACGTATCTACTTTACGTTTATTATTTGGGAGCATTTATCGGCACGTTTTTGTACATAGACGGATTTATGCCGATTTTATTTGGAATGAGTAGGGAAAAGGAAAAAGTTTTTTCTATGTTGCCGTTTTTGGCAGTAAACGGAATGGTGATATTTGGGAGACATTTTCTTAATCTAAAAGACACTCGTTCGTTTACTGAGCGATGTTTAATATGTGCTCAATGGATCGTGCTGGCAGGTGCATTCTCACCATACATTCTGCCAAGAGGCCGCTCATGGGATCTTGTGAATGTTTTAATTATCACAGTGATTCCGATGCTCATCGCTTCGGGTGTGTCGCAATGCCGCCGGTATAAACCTGCGCGGTACTACACGCTGGGATGGGCTGTTTTTGGTCTCACAGTTTGTATGCTATCTTTAAAGTCGCTGCTAATTTTGCCGCCCAGTTTCGGCGCAGACGATGCTGTAAAATTTGGAGCCATGTGGGAGGCGATATTGTTCTCATTCGCCCTGGCGTTTAGGTTTAGGCTTAACGAACAGGAAGCGAAAATCAAAGTTGATAATCTACTAACCAATGTCAAAAGTGCGCTTGAACGCGAGAAAGAGGCATTAATAAGGAAAGCGCAATTTATTGCTGCGGTTAATCACGAGCTACGTACGCCATTACAATCATTGACGGGATCTATCGAGGCCTTTGCTGCGCACGTGGATTTGCCGAACGATGATGCGAGGCTGTTGAAACTGCGGCGTGCAGCGGGGCAAATATCGTCGCAGATGCGTGATATTGGAGAATACTCCCGGCTTGAAGCAGGTGCCTTGGTCCCGCGTGAAACCGAATTTCACCTCGCAGAAATTCTTTACGGAATTCAAGAAGATCTGTCTGAATGCGCCCGAAGCAAAGGGATTGACTTAAGAGTCGAACAAGATCGGAGCGAGCTGGCATTGTTCGGCGATCGCGATAGAATTAGGCAAATCATTACAAATTTGGTCGAAAATTCAATCAAGTTCTCCGATGAGGGGGGCGTCACGGTTGCGTGTTCGATCGGCAACGAGTCCGATGTAGTTGGTCCGGACACAACATCGAGGGTGCTGACAATAGATGTGGTCGACTCAGGGAAAGGAATCAGTTCCGATGAGCTTGAGAAAATTTTTGAGCCATTCTGGCAGGGAAGAAATAAGCAAAAGGAATCAGGTTCAGGGCTGGGATTGGCAATAGTGAAGCGGTTGACTGACTTACTCGGTGGAAATATTAGTGTGGACAGCACGAGAGGCAAAGGCAGCCGATTTACCGTACGCCTGCCAGTGAAAGAAATGAGCATTTAATGATTTAAATAAGATAATTCACCTCAGGCTTCGGAAAAACAATCTTTTGTATACGGTAGTCGCGATCGTTTCAAGCAGCGCGGGTTTCTCTAGAACCGAGATGTCATAAAGCTGTACCATTTTTGCCAGGTCAGAGTCTTGAACTTTATCCGTTCGTAGTTCGCCGGTGAGTACGATTATCGGAACGGAAGCAGACAACTCGCTACGTATGATGGATATCGCTGCTTCCGCCGTTTTATCGTCTCCTAATACCCAGTCCAGTATGTAGTATTCAAAGTTTTCATACTTTGCTTCTGCAATAAGCGTTTCGGAATCGACAAACTGCTTTACGGAGATTCCCTTTCGTGAGAATACGTCCGCTATGCTTTGTGGAACATCTGGATTGTCGTCCAGCGCTGCGATTACCGGGGGCGGCAAGAGGCGAATATTAGATACACTGAAGTATCGGATATCATTTCTGATTTGACTGCCCGGCAAGACGATAAAAACGTCTCCTTCCTGATAGGTAACTAGTTCTTCTGCCTCAGGTACGGTGACCGGCAATCCTATCTCGCAAACGCATCGCTTCGGCATCCCTGAAACATGAAGGATGCCGTTGCCGACCGACGGCCGGTAATTGCAAACAAGGCTCTCGATCGGTTCACGAAAGTATGCTGCTATTCTCGACAACTGATCATTTGTCCACGCTCTATCGCTTGAGAATTTCTGACGGGAGCTTACGTAGGCAATGTTCAAAATGGATGCCACCGTTTTGATGTGCTGCCGCTCGGAGACGCCGTGTTTGTTGAGAATCGCCTTGACTTTCTCAGTTGTCTCATTGTTGTCATGTTTCATGGTCTTGTTGCTAACTGTCCGAGTTGGTTTGGATATGTGCATAGCGTGCTTAATTGGATACGAAAGGTGATGTTAAAAAATAAAAAATGATCAATTATCACAAATAAGAATTTGTTTCAAATGCAATATCCCATATTTTAGAAAACTGTTTGACTGCTGAATATTTTCGAATAGTATGTGAATATGTTTGAATATCTTGTGAGCGAACATTACCGCGTCCCTGGGGGTCGAAGCTCTATGAAAGCGTTGCCGACCGTGGTAACTGCATGGCCGTTAGGGCTGAACGTGCGTCCCGGGTAGATTTCCGCGTTGTATTGTGTACTCGGAGATAAGCAACGGTACGATCGTGGACTACTTGAGTGTAAAGCCGGAGCAGTAGTTATGTTAATTCGATCGAAGATTGATTGTAGCGTTTCCTGCCCGGTTATTTAGGCGTGAGGGCAGAGTGGGATAAGCACCGTTGGTCTACATGGAGACGGCGGTCAAGAGCGTTTGTCGAGTGTGATGTTGTAAGCGCGTCGGGCACGATGTCCGAGGCGTTAGGAAGTAGTATTAATGACCAGAAGACGGACTTTTCAAGAATTGGCTTGAAGAGCCTAAATTGGTGTTGATAAGTAATTCTAATTTGTTGGATGGCAAAGCAGGGGCGAAAACTAACCAGAAGAAGGAGACTGCAAGATGTCTAAATCAGGCTATCCGGTGATCGAAGAGGTCGTACGTGGGGAAGAATCCGCTGCACCAATTGCTCTTCATGATGCGATCAGTAAGAAAATTAGACAAGCGGTAGCTATTTGTACGCTTATAGGGGAGAGCGAAGAAGAAAGCCCCTTAGCGAGCGATGCGATGTCGTTGGTTTGCGAACTGCTCCAAGGCATCGACTGCCAAGAGCAGGCTCTTTTCGAATGCGCAAAAGTTTCAGCAGGAGCGATGTTGACAGTAGTGTCCGCATAGCCAATTGCCAATCCGCTTCGGGCATCAATTAAATCCGGTCAGACATCGCGTTGGATTTTGATGGGTACCCGATCCGCTCCGGAGTATATGGAGCGGATGATCGGGGCGTTAGAACTTCTTGAACTGCTCCAGAATTTCATCGGAGCGACAATTGTCGAGCTCTCGCTTTAAGCGCAAATATAACGAAAGCACAGACCATAGCGCATCGCTGGCTTCCTGATCGATGTCCCCTCGCCGATCAGCACGGATCATGGCGCTGATGAGTTTTCTCGTTCCCGTGGTCAATTCTGCAGACTCTTCGGTGCCGATGACGCGCATTGCTCTGCTTCCAAACATCAATTCGGCCGGATCTTCTTCGAGTGCTGCGGCTATTCTGAGGATCGTGGCAGCGTCAGGCTCACGGATGCCATTTTCGTAATTAGACAGGCGTGACGAGCCGCTCTTTCCGCTCATCCCCATTTTCTGCGCCACCTCCTGCAATGTCAGGTGGCGACGGTCTCGTGCCGCGCGCAGGCGAGCTCCAATTTCTTCTTTCATTCGGAAGAGACTACACAAAAAGTGTAATAAACGGCGCATATACACAAAAAATTGTCAAAAATACACGATAGGTGTATATTGCGGTCTGTGGATACACGCAAGACCTTTTGCCGTCCTGTGTTGCCGCTGGTACGTGCTCCGGCTCTTGCCGACGGCTTAACCAACTTGACCAGCCACCCGGAAGAGCAACTGACTTTGCCTTGACATCGATCTTCTTTCCCGCGACGACGTGGCCGGGTGAAGTGGATCCACGGCAAAGATGGCTGGGCATATTTGGGCGTTTTGTCGAGCTTTTCGGATGCGGCGGCAAGGGAAGACATCAGGATGCCGCGTCACAAAACAAGCTAATGAAGCAGACGCAATCAGCACGTCACCCTAGCGCGCGTCATCCGCTCGGGCGTGCGAAGAAGCGGCTAAGTGTGGTGTTCGAGCATCACACTTAGCCTGACCACAAGCGCGATTTTGTTGGGACACACACCTATGGCTACCGCAATTGTAGCGGTATCCGGTCGCTCGATTTCTCATCAGCGACCGGATACCGTCCTCATGGTCCTTTCATTGTTGGAGGTTGTTCTCACGCTGTTGATCAACGTAGGCGTCGCGCGAAAGCGGCTCGTCGGTTTTTGCAAATCCAAGGCACAGGCGTGAAGCACCTGGTTTCCGCAATGGGATTCGTCGCTGTAATCACTTGTGCATCGTTCGCCCGCGCGGATTGCATCGATGATGCTGCCACGTATTTCACGCTGGATCCGCAGCTCGTGCGCGCGATTGCACAGCACGAATCCGGGATGAATCCGCTTGCTATCAATAGGAATGCGAATGGAAGTGTGGACATTGGACTGATGCAAATTAACTCGATTTGGCTGCCAACATTGGCGCGCGCGGGGATCGCACCGCAAAGCCTGTGGAACGCCTGCGTAAATGCTTACGTCGGCGCGTGGATCCTCAGCACCAACATTGCTCGGTTTGGCGCCACGTGGAAAGCCGTGGGGGCCTACAACGCGGCGTCACCTGCCAAGCAGCTGCGCTACGCCAACCAGATCTATGCGCAATGGCAGTCTGTCAGGCGGCGCAGTCAAGCTATTCAACGTCCCGAGCGAGCTCAAATCAATGAATAAGACGATGGGAAAACTGCACCCTGCCGCAGCAATGCGCCTTGCCGCTGTGGCATTCATCACAATTTTTCTGATGTCTGCGGCTTCGGCTGAGGTGGTTGCCGATGAAGATTTTCAACGTGCCGACGGACAGAGCGCGTCATCAGGTAATTGGCATGCGCTGTCGGGAAATGGTTCAGAGGATGTCAGGAACGCCGCTTCCTCGGTTCGTCATGGTTCCAGGGTGTCTGGGGCCGCGTCCGCTCATGCAAGCGAATTGGCCGAAGCCGACGTCCAGACGTTCGATGATCAGCAGGCGCCTGCTGAAGACTGGCAGTCGCCATCGTCAGTCACTAGCGCCACGCCAAAAGCCGCATCTCAGACCCCACAACCACCCGTTCTCGCGCAAAGAACCCAGGCGGTCGCCACTCCGGTCGCTGTGAATCCGGGGACGCGGCCGACGAGCTCCACTGAATTTGAATCGACGCAGGCCCTTACCGCGGCAGCTGCGCCTAATGCCGTGGTGCCTACTGCCGGCGATCCAGCGACAGCAAAACAGGTCTTTTCGCTCGTCGCGGGTGAATCGCTTGAGTCACAAATCATGAAGTGGGCTCAACGCGCGGGTTGGAAGGTGCTTTGGAACTTGCCGGATGACAACAACTGGATTGTGCCGGGCGACGAAGTGTGCGGCACGGACTTCGAGGCAGCAGTCAACCACGTGATCGAAGAGCTGGCTAGCAATGGTGCTGATGTGGTGGCCGACAGCTGGCGAGGCAATCACACGATCGTCATGACGCAGAGCGGAGCAACCGAATAATGAAGCGTTTTCTTTTCCGCAAGACTTTTGCGATGTCTGTTGCGACCGCGACGGCGCTTGCCGGCTGTGGGATCCAGCAGGTCAATCACGCACAGCAGCAAACCGAAAGCGACACGCGCGCGCAGCTCGCGAATGCACCGCAAAGTCGACCGGTCTTTCAAATCCATGAAGGTGCCTGGCTGCGGGGCGAACAGGTTTCTGCAACTCGGCCTCAGCCACAGATTTTCGACAAGCCCGTTTCGTTCCGGGACGCCGACACCCACATCAGCACGCTGCAGGACATTGCGGATTGGATCGCAAGGACCTACAACCAACGGGTCGTGATCGATCCGTCCGTGTCTGCGTCGCCGGGCATATCAACGGCATCGGCAGCCAACTCGAAAGCGCCGAAGCTTCCGGAATTGCCCGCAGGGCTCGCCACCAGCTTGACGGCGGGCACCATACCCGCCGCTGGGCCGCTCACGCCTCAAACGCCTCTACGCTTTACCGGCAAGTTCGGTGATTTCGTCAATACCGTCGATCAGCGCTTCGGCGTCTATTCAGCTAATCGCGATGGCGCGCTGACTTTCTTTAAGACCGAGACGCGCATTTATACGCTGCCCGACCTTACTGACCTGTCGCAGGCCATGACGGGGCAGATAGAAGCGGATATGTCGAACTCTACTTCGAGTTCAGGTTCGAGCAGCGGCGCTTCCGGTTCGGCTTCGTCGAGCGCCTCCGGCTCGGGCGGCCAATCGACGACACTGACTGCGCAGGCCGATCCCTGGAAGACCTTCCAGGAAAGCGCGAGCGCAATTGCCGGGGCTGGCGCGAACGTTTTTACTGATCGGAACATGGGCATTCTTACCGTGACGGGCAGCCCCGCGCAATGCGATCGGGTCGAAGCGTTCATGCATAAGCTCGACGGTATGTTCGGCAAGCGGGTGGCGATCGAAGCGAAAATCTATGAGGTTCGCCGTAATCAGGAAGACAACTACGGGATGAACCTTGCGCTCGCCTACAAGAGCGCGAACGGGCATACGGGAGCGACCTTCACTGGCGCAGGTGTGCCGACCGTCACGAGCAGCGCGACGCCGATGACCTTCGGCGCAACAATTGTCGGCGGCAAGCTCGACGGCACAAAGGCAAGCCTGCAGGCGCTCTCGACACTCGGCAACGTGACCGAGGTAGTGTCGCGCGCGGGTGTGACGCAAAACGGCAAGATTCTCTCGCTTCAATCGGCCACGCTGCAGGACTACGTTCCGAGTATCCAGACGACGCTTGCCTCCAACGTTGGTTCATCCACGGCGGTCCAGACCGCGACCGACATCTCAGGCTTCACAAGCAGCTTCAGGCCCAGAGTGGTCGACGGCAAGATCGTAATCGCCTTCGACATGACCTTGTCCCAACTCGATCCGCTACAGACTTTTTCGGCTGGGTCGAGCTCCAGCGTCACCAACGTTCAATTGCGCACCAAGCCATTTGCGCGCTTTCAGCAGCAGGTGTGGCTGAAGCCCGGCGAGTCGCTCGTACTCACCGGTATGCAGCAGCAGACGACCAGCACGACCAACAATGGCGTGGGTAGCCCCTACATGCCGCTCGCAGGTGGCGGCGTCGACGCTCAGAAGAGCGACACGATGATCGCGATTGTGATCACTGCGCGGCTGCTTTAACAGGACCGGAAAAATGAATCGATATGTCATGGCTCTCGTCGTCATCGCAACGATGCCGGTTGTGTCGTTTGCGTCAGCGGCCCAATCCGTACCCACGCCAACCTCTTCGTCATCTGAGCGTTCCGCTAGCGAAGCAGTGATTGCCGCGTCTGGTGCTGCCGCTTATGCGGCTGATCCATCGGATTCCGATGACCTTGGGAGTCTTCAGAAGGCCGCTGAGCTCTGGAAAAAACGCGCAGAAATCGCGAAGTACAAGGCGGACGCGAAGGCGGCCGCCGCGCGCGGGGACACCTCCCTCACTACGCCTTTGCCCGCATTTGCGCAGACTGGCTCACTGCAAGGGCTGCCGCCCATGGCTTCGCCGCCGGCAGGAATAGGCGCGAGCACAGGCCATCCGGTATTGGTGCGCATTGGCGGAGCGGATGGACATTTTGATGCGCGCCTTGATGTCAGTGGCCACACTGTGGACGTAAGCGTAGGCGATTCGCTCGATGGTGGCTGGACTGTGGCAAGCATCACGGCTTCTAGCGTGAAACTTGTGCGCGGTCGGCAAGTTCTGCTGCTGAAGGTCTGATCATGCCCCAAGTCCTGAATTTACCCGGCTTAAAAGGCGCATATGCCGTCGGCTTGCAATGGTGGCACGAAGATGCGGCGCCTAGGCCAAGGGCGCTGCGCGCGCGCTCCATCGAGCTCAATGCGCGGTGGGGCATTGTGCGCAAGACGTCGGCCATGATCCAGACGGGCTTTTGTGCCCCGATCGACGGCGTCAAAACGCCGGCAACCTTGCGCTCGCTCGCGGCGATCGTGGCGGATGCCCATCCGCAGCCCTGGATGGGACGATACAGGCTCGCGCCTGATGCCGACCGCTACTGGTACATCGCCGTGCGCGACGGACACGCGGTCATTCCCGAGGGGGACCAGATTGGCACGCGCGAGCAACTGGACCGTTTGCGGGAGCGTCATCGCGAATATGGCGAGTGGCATGAATACGAAGGCACGCTTGAAGATCTGGCGGCGATCGTGCGCCCCGCACCCAGAGCGGCCTCATTGGTCGATTTCCAGGCCTCTGCCTGGAAGCCGGTCATTCGCGCGGGGGCCGTACTGGCCGTCGTCGGTCTAACCGTTGGCGCGTACCTGTCCTGGCACGCGCACCGGATCGAGGTGGCGCGTACCGCGGCGATCGCGCGGGCGCGCGCACTTGCCGCAGTGGATGCCTTGCAGCGTAATGCGCAGGCGAAGATTCTCCCGTGGACGCAGCAACCGATCCCATCCGACACGCTCCACACCTGTGCGCAGGCCTGGCACCTTCAGCCGCTCACCCAGCATGGCTGGACCTTGGCGAGCTGGCAGTGCGAGACCGGCACGCACGACGTCACGATCGAGGCTGCGTGGGCGCGTACGGGCGGCGTCGCCACGAACGCACCGGGCACGCTCGCGCGCGACGGCCAGCATGCCGACTCGAGCTCGCATATCGAAACCACTTTTCCGGTCTCACCGTCTGCCGTGCTCGACAGTCAGGCCGCGCAGCGAGCGATATGGGGATTCGTTCAAACGGAGGGCTTGGCGCTCACGCTCAATGCCGCACCGGACAAGCCGGCGTTGCCCGGTTCCGCCCGGAGTAAAGAAACGACACCACCCAACCCGTGGCTCGACTCGTCTGCTGAGCTGAGCGCCGCTTTCCCGCTCTGGCTGGTCGAACCGGCAGCATTCGACGCCGTACCTGGCCTACGCTTTTCGAAGATTCGCTACGACGCAAGCAAAGACCAGTGGGTCGCCACCGGCACCCTCTACGCTATGCGCGAGTCGACCGCGTCGCCGCACCCGGATATAGCGCCTGCGGGACCACTCACCCATCACGAGCGCGCGCAGGCGCGAAAGGCAGACGAGCATGGGGTTCTTTGACGCTAACGGCAGGTTTGGCAGCGCAAAGCGCTTCCTGCCGACCACGCCACAACGCATCGAAGTCGGGAGCCAACAGGGCAGGGGGTCGTGTGCGCTGGCGATGCTACCCGTGCCGTCGGCCGACCTCGCCCGCGATCTCTCGTATCCATCCGGCGCACCCCGGTCATTCGATCGGATTGCCGTCGAGCTTGATCTGCTGTCCCCGGGCGAGGCGCGGGCATTATGCGAGCGCGCGGCGGCCGGGCATCACCGTATCGATGACGTCGCGACGGAATGCGGGGCGCTGACCCGCGAGCAGGTACAGCAAGTCATCGAAGAACAGGCCTTCGTGGTTCACGTCAACGCCGCAAGCGCGGGCAAGGCCTCCTTCTTGACGTGGCTCGGCGCGTTACACCGGCAGGGCATTTTTCCAAAGGTCGTGCGCCTGTCAGCGCACGACCTCGACAAACTGAAG
>NZ_FCOX02000091.1 GCF_900044055.2 Caballeronia calidae
TCGCAATCTCTTTAAGGAAAGACACGTCCGTTACGCTGCCTGAGAAAAAAGAGCACTATTTGATGCACCAGTCAGTAAAGAGCGGGTCGATAGTCCATGGGTAGGCAGACCTTTCGACGGCGGAACTGCCACCGAGACATCGACGCCCTTCATGTATCGTGACGGCAAAGGCAACCTGAAGCGCCAAGCCGCGCGCTTCCGGATTTTCAAATGCACTCGTGACAATGCGGGCGTGTTGAAGCAGGAAGAAGAAATTTTCTGCCGCGATGAAGTACGAAGCATCGTTTGGTCGGTCCATCTGAGAAATCGCAAGGGAGCGGCAGAAAGACTGATACCGTCCAAAGTTGCGGGACGATCAACTTCGGAGAAAACGCCACGCAATGGCAGTTGTACGACGCGCGGCGACCTAATTATCGATCCAGGTCCTCGGAGCCTTCAAGTCGTATCGGGCGAGGCTTCTCCCGGATCGAAGTACTTCGATACTGGGCAGTTTATTGGCAAACGAGTTCCCCTCGGCGAAATCTGCACCGATGTTCAAGGTCGACTATTGGTCGTGGGCGGAAACGGCGTGTCGTTTTCGGTTCCCCCACACCAACCGCTCACAGAACTCGCCGACAACAATGACTGGTGCGACGACACGTCAGACGGCCCCGTGACAGCGACGATCGTGATGAGAGACGGCGGCGAGTCTATCGATGTGGTGCCGTCATGGGTGATCGTTGCGCCGCCCGACTTTGCGCCGGATATCAGCAGCTTTGTCACTCTTTACGACATCTGTATTCAGGCATGGATGGAGAAGGAGGGTCGTGACCTTCCAAGGATAACGAACTTCTATCGTGACGTGTTGCCGATTCTCAGACGAGCAAGAGGCTATCGCTGGGTGTTTGCGGGCGTGATGCGTTCGGAGGTTCCGGATAAGCACGGTTCATGGAGCGACGAGAGGTCGGATTTATTCTCCGCGCTCGCTCAACCTTCCGACATTGCGCCTCCTCCGGGCAGTGTTGCGGAAAGGGCGATTCGGTACCGGCAGATGCTTTTTGCACATTTGCGGGATCCGGACACTGCCGCACCAGCACGTGAGGTCGCGATGCCGCGTCTTTATGACGGTTCAGAGAAACCTGTTGCCGCCACTGGCGCGGCGCAAGTGCTTGCGCTCACTCCATGGCAGTATCGCCATATGCGCAACTGGGCTAATGGAGAATTCGAGAATGATCGCACTCCTTTTTATGAGTTTGAATGTGATGCGCTTGACCGCATTGCTCTGCAAGCATGCTCGGGCGGCGCATTTTACCCGGGAATAGAGGCGTCGAGCATCATGAAGGACAAGCGTCTCTATATAGCGCGATGCCGAATTGATCACTGCTCCGAGATTTTTCATGGAGAGTTCGCAAAGGGAATGCAACCGGCCGACGACGTGGATTGCGGGGCAGGCTGCATCACCGAGGGACTGGCGGTTCCGTGGCAGGCCGACTTTTACAAGTGTCGGATGGAGGGAGAGGCCACATGGTGGCCGGCCACTCATCCGGACAAAGTGCTGGTCTTGCATCCCGACGAAAGGAATCTGGACTTGCCGGCGGACGCGTTGTCCGAACGAATGGAGCGATGGGATTTCGGCATCAATGGAAATATGGAAATGGTGAACAGGTGGGCTAGCCTAGGAATGGTGAAGGCGAAGCGACTGACGAAGGCGAACGGCTGGAGTATCCCTGCTACTGCCGATGATATCGTCAAGGACGCAAAAGGGGAGATCATCGAGGGTACTGTGTACGTCGAGGAGGAGCGAGTCGAAGCCCACCCGGTGACGTTTTCACCGTCCGAGGAGCTGCTGCGTAAGCGGCTCAGGGAGCCACGCACGGAACGCGCCAAGCGGAAGCGAGAAGGCAGCATCGGATGATTCGTCATGAATGAAACCGGCGCTACACAGCTGAAATTCACTTCACGGGATAGGATGGACGTTGTCGTCATTGGTGGCGGTCCGGCGGGATGCGCTACTGCCATCGCGCTTGCGCGGCGTGGTCTCAGGGTTGCGATGTTCGAGCAATCGTCCTATGACAGAGTTCGCGTCGGAGAAACCTTGCCGCCAGAGAGCCGTGTTCATCTTGCTGCCTTGGATGCCCTTCGGGACGTCGAGAACGACGCGCATCTCCCTAGCAGCGGAATAGCGTCCGTGTGGGGAAATGAAGGTCTTCATCAGAACGATTTCATCTTCAACCCATACGGCCACGGCTGGCATCTCGATCGCTGCCGCTTCGATGCGATGCTGGCACGCCGCGCCGCAGACGTGGGTGTTCAGGTGTTTTTGGCCAGTACCGCGCGCTGGTGCGAAGCCGATTCCAACGGCTTTGAGGTTGAAGCAAAGCGTACCCGCGCGATGTCCATGCGCCTGCGGAGCCGTTTCGTCGTCGACGCTACGGGGCGCGGAGCCTCACCCTTGCCGGGACAACAGCGCCGCATCGTTTACGACAAGCTCGTCGGATTGGTCGGCTTCGTCGCCCAGACGTACGAAGAAGGCGATTCGCGCACGCTCCTGGAAGCCGTTCGAGACGGTTGGTGGTACACCGCGCCGTTGCCGGCAAAGAGGCGAGTAGTCGTGTATATGACAGACGGCGACCAATTGAAGCATTCTCGCCGTGATCTGGATCGCTTCTTCCTTGCCCGGCTCAGCGAAGCGCCTCATACGGGGAAGCGAGTCGGGATGCCCTCGGATGTGCAAAGTCTGCACGTCCTACCGGCCAGCACCTACCGGCACGTGTCGATCCATGGAGAGCGATGGGTGAAGGTCGGCGATTCGGCTTGTAGCTATGATCCGCTATCGTCATCGGGCGTGTCGAAGGGCTTGCAATCGGGCCTCGACGCCGCAGCGGCCGTAGAAGCGTCGCTCGACGGCGATCCCTTTGCTCTTGCTAATTATACCGCTCGGGTCGAGCAGCGCTTCGCTCAATATCTCGGATCTCGCGCGTTGTATTACGGCCGCGAGATGCGCTGGCCGGAGTCGGCTTTCTGGCAGCGCCGCCATTGATGGACACGGGAGGACCGTGTCGGACGAGAAGAAGAGAGAACCGTCACCGTGGCAGGATTGATGGAAGAAACCGCAATGAAGATCATGTTAGTCGACGATCACGCACTATTCCGCGAAGGTTTGCGGCTCGTCCTGACGCAACTTGAACCAGACACTGAAGTCGTCGAAGCTGAAAACTGCGCTCAGGCGTTCGTAGCGGCGCGGCAGAGAAACCATCTAGACTTGGTCTTGTTGGACTTGTCGTTGCCGGACGTATTCGGCATGGACGGCCTGCGTCGGTTCCGCAACGAGTATCCAGGTCTGCCCGTCGTCGTCTTATCTGGCCGTGACGATCGGGCGACGATCGTCGAGGCATTGGATGTGGGTGCAATGGGTTTCATCCCCAAGTCCTCGACTAGCCGAGTGATGATGAGCGCACTGCAACTGGTCCTTGCGAAGGGGGTCTACATTCCACCAGCGGCTTTGACATCATCCTCCCTCCCTCTCGCCGCGAACGAAAGCAACGGTGAATCGGAACTTGCTCCGCATACGCCTCGTTTCCCGGAGAAGGGTCTTACAGAAAGGCAAATGCAGGTACTTGAATTGCTCGTACAAGGCAAACCGACCAAGCTGATATGCAGGGAACTGGGTCTGGCGGAAGGAACAGCGAAAGTGCATATTGCTTCCGTATTCCGCGCCCTTCATGTCGCTAATCGTACGCAAGCCGTGGTTGCTGTAAGTCAGCTCGGCATCACCTTCGGGCCGAGTCGGGGTCGTTAGCTCGGCGGCTCCGCGATGTGGCAAATGCGAACGCGGCTGCGTGCCACCCCATACATACTTCTGTTTTTGGCTTACGCTTGACTACGTTCGACAGTCATTTGCGGCGCGTCAGTCCGTGCAGGATACACTCTCCAGCAGCCGTCGCCATGCCGGAAAAAGAAAAGCGAATGCGAGTTGTTCGAATGGTACGATTCGACGCAAACATAGCGCATTCGGTCCGAAAGTGTGCGCCCGGAAAGCGCGACACGAACGCAGTCTGTACTTGACGGCGCAAGCCATTTTTCAACCTGATAGCGAAGGGACTGCACTCTGAAGGTATTCATTTAGGGATCCTCCTTGAAGCTTTATGCTGGCACCGAACCTGTCCTTCGATTCGAATGTCGGCTTCTTTATTGAACACGGACGCTGTATTCATGCGCCCACTTCGAGGGCGAGAAGATTAAGTACAATCAGGATCACAGATCGATTGTCTGCGATGATATCGATGCCCAGAGAATTCTTCATCCATCTGCCAATTTTAGTATGGGCGAAGTCTTCTGGGCTTGCGGACTTCTTCAAGGTGACACCAAGCTTTCTCGCATGATAATGATACGACGGCAATCGATGGTGTTCGGCAATTCCCTTCAGTCCTCCTTTAACGTCGCAAGAGTGCCCGAGGCTTGCTGCCAGAATGATTTGATCTGCTTCTTCCAACGAGTTAACAAATGTTCGCGCGGCTTGTCTCGTAATCTGTTCATTGAGGCAGTACTCTGCGAGCACCGATTCGACTGGGTCACTGAGCGGATGAGTGTGAACGTCAAGTTCGGCAGATATCTCGTCGGCTTCCATCGAAACGTTGCGTCGGTGACTCGCACTGCGCAGGCAGTCGATCAGGTAGCGACGGAAATACGCGCAAATGGCGAAGGTGCTGGAGGGCGCACTGTTGGAAGGTTCGGGTACCTTCGTATGATCGTTGCCTAGTCTCAAAACGCGCAAAAAGATGAACTGCGCGATGAGTTCTTCTTTGTCTTCCGACAGGGCTCGCAATTCAGACGGATAGTATCCACGCAACGCTCGCCGTATGAGCGCGTAGACATAGCTCATCTCCATGTCGGAAAGATTCGTGCGCCGTTGCCATAGATCAGTTAGTGTCGCGCCGGTGTCTCCGGCCCCGTTAGCGTAGCTCAACTCATCCATGACCCTTCTCCAGAAAATGATTTGGGACGATGCGTTCTGTCGCAGGCAGTACTCGCGTCTGTATGCGAAACAGCATGCCGGTCTGTGACCGGGTCGTGCGCGGCCGCGCCTTTCGCGAAAAAAGCGAACGCCGCCCACGGCTTTTGTTGCCTGCCGTCGGCTAGTGAGTCCACTCCGGTCGTCGGCGAGCGCTTCAGACGCTTGCAGAGTATGACTCTGGGAAACGAGTGCCTATCGGCCAGACGAACTAGACCTGATAGCGGGAAAGCAAACCGCGCGACGCGAGGGAGTGCACGAGGTCAAAAAAGCGATGAATGAATTAGCCAATCGAATTATGTCGGAAGTCCTAGGAACTCATGTAGCCACGGCCGGAATGGCGCTCGGAAGCGCGAGCCCGATCGTACGCGATCCCAAGGACTAGGCCGAAAGTCGTAGGTCGAGTCTTGGGAACCGTGCCAGCGCCCCTGCGGGGATCGACGGACACGCGTCAGTGGGATCAGCAAAAAGATACCCCGGTTCACTGACGCAGACGACCGGCGTCATGGCATGGACACTCGCGGCCTTGCAGCGCCACTGATAGGTCGCGGTTGTACGTCGGTGAACGCGCACTGTTCGTGCTTCTGGAAGAGCGCTAACAAAGTACGCAGGCTTCGCGCACCGGACCGCCGTTGGCAATTCTCCCGAACACGCGCTGTTCGAGTAGGTGCGATCGATGACGGTGGGGTTGCGGAGCAATCCGTCGGGCCCGGTGGGACTGAAAAGGCGAATTCGAAGTTGACAGCGATTTTTCGACGCGTGACCAGCTTGTCCTGGTAACGATCGGATTTCTTATAGACGGCGCCTTGCACGCCGGGCATCAGTGTAGACCTCCGTTCGCCACGCGCGACACCAGCCGCCGTCCCAAACAGGTGAGGGCTCGCGCAGCGTCATGCTGCTCCAATGAGAGATTCATTGGATCCAATCAATCGGCGCAGCCGAGCTCCGGAGGCGTCGAAGCTTTTGCAGCGTAACGCGTGCCAAGTTGCTTCTGCTAGGACGATCGAGCTGCCCTGTTAGGACCGTCTGGCTGCAAGAACTTGTCCTGATCGTGCCATCGGAGATGGTTTGCTAAGTACACGTCATGCGCGGCACACCAGGGGAGGCGATACACCTATTAAAGCTTGGCGCCGCGCGCGGCGAGCCTTGGCTGAGGAAATGGGCTTAGCGACTTCGGACAAACTTTTTGACGATACAAATGCGCACAGGAGACTTGCACCGATGTGAAGGAGGTCGACAAGCGCCGTCTGTCGCCCATCGTCAATGCGCGGCCCATCTTGAGCGAATCTGATGGGGACCGGTGCGATGCGCTTTCAAAATCGGCGACGCTCACTCGTTCACTAGGCGATCAACTTCTATATGGCGGTGCGGCGATGAGACTGTCCTCCATGTTTTGCGCTGCTGCGGCGCTCGCGCTGCTTATCGGCCTCTCCGGCGCGCGGCGCCGACGAGTTCGTCTCGCAGATGCTCCCGATTCCGGTCTCGAGCATCGCGATATACACGACGCTCATCTCGGTCCATTTAACACCGTGCCGGTGCTGATGGACCGGAGTGTGCGCCCTCAGTCAGACCGCGACGCCCCCAATTCACTGCGAGACCTTCTCGCTGAGATGGCTTGCGGGAGCAGAGGCTGACCCGGATGCGGCTCGGGAAAAAAAAGAGGCGGCCGATGAAAAACCGGGATCGATTCGATCGGGCTCGTGCCTGAACGGTTCATGGCCGCGCATCGCTCCAGCGTTCTTCCGGCCACATTCGAAGTACACGAGACGGCGGCGCTGGCGCGCCTTCACCTCGCACGGGTGCGGCCCAATGCCTCGTCGGGCGTAGAACAGGGAGACGAAGCATCATGTCGGAGAGTCCAGCGCTTAATGGCGTTCGCGGGACCGGCGAGTTCCTGTGGGTTGACCTGATGCACAATCCCGATGCGTCGATGCTCAGCACGCTCAGGCAACCCTACAGCGTACGCCGCGTAAGGAATCCGCATCACGTCGCCGGCGCCATCCACATGCACGCGCCCCCGTTCGTTTGCTTCGAGGTCGAACGCTCGGACCCCCGCATTCTCGATTCGCTGATTCGCGTGCGCCACGAACACCCAGAATTGCCCGTATTGCTGATCACCGATAGCGATTCGAGCCTGATGGCGAAATGGGCGCTCCGGCTGAAGCTATGGGATCTCCTTGTGAAGCCGGTGCGTGATGAGGAACTCGACGAGAGCATTGCTGGGATGGTGTCCCTTGGCCCGTCCTGGTCCCGCGAACAGCAGGGCACAGCGCAGGGCGCATCGCGGCTATCGAATATGACGACGTCGCTCCAGCGCACGTCAGCGGCGGTTTCTCTCGTGCGTGCGCAGTTCGGTGAACACATCAGCCTCGAAAACGCAGCGTCGGCATGCCGGCTAAGTCTTTCGCAGTTTTGCCGGCTGTTCAGGGACGAGCATCACATGAGTTTCGGGGTGTATCTGATGTCGTTCCGGATGCAGCGTGCTCGCGCCTTGTTGCAGCAGAAGGACATACTCGTGAAGGATGTTGCATACGCGGTCGGCTTCACGGATCTTTCTTATTTCACACGGTCGTTTAAGCGGCACTTCGACACGTGTCCGGGCGCGTATCGCGATCTCGCGCAGGAGCTCGACGAGGCGCAGCGCTGTGTCGAAGGGATCGCGGATCGGGGGGAGGTGACCTTGGATCAGCAGATGCTTGAGTCGCCTAACGTGACCGAATACGAAGCGAACACCCTATTCGAGAAATACAAGAAGGAGATGGTGGAGCAGCGGACGCTGAGCGCGCACGACTGAAGGAAATTTCGGAGGGGAGGGGCCGGACCGCATGCGTCCATGCAGGCGAGTGTTCAAGGAGCGGCTCGATCCGCAGACCTGCGAGATATTCTCCGCATCCCTCGGGGCGTAGCGGCGGGGGGTCGTTGGCCTACCCGAAAGATAGCGGGGTAGCGCCCCGGCTATCCTGAAGCCGTGCAACGGAATCGCGAACGTTCCAGTGCGACGAAAGATGTCGCATCGGCTTTTCGACCGTAACTTGGCCATCTCCCTCGTGACTGTTCCCGGATTCATCACAGCTACCCTCCTTGCGATCTAGTACAAAAGCTCCTTGAATCCCGCTTCCACGCCGAGACGTCAATACATAGGGTGGCTACGGCGCAGGAGGGGCGCATCAGTACGACGGTCAGGCAGCGGCGGCGGCGCTCGGCGAGGGCCGCGGCCCTGAGGAGCGCGTCGTGGGGGCTCGGCCAGGTGATGGGCTTCAACCTTGTCACTGCGGGCTACGCGAGCACTCAGGACACGGTTGATTGGTTTGGTCGCATCCCGATCGGATCATCGCAGACAGCGGCCTTCTTTCAGATGCCCGGCCGGCGATCCCGTTCGAGCGGCAAAGCGACCGGGCGCACGATCGTCGGTAATGCATGGCGTAAGGAGCAACGTGGGTGCGGTTCGTCGATGGAACGCCCGGATAGGAGAGCATGGGACATCGCGGTTGCGCTGGCGCCTAACCTGTGAGCGGTCAAGGACCGCTGCAGAATGAGAGAAACTGATTTGCCCAGGCCACATTGCTGCGCGCGAGGCGATTCCACGTGACACGAGAGCACATTCTGCGGCTCCTTCGCGCCCACATGAACCGCGTAATCATCTCCGCCCCACGAGCAGAAGTATGAGCCCATTCTTCTCAGTCCAGTCGCAAGAAAGCTGCTCATACAGCCCGCTCGCACATCACCCGGTCGGTGTCTCGATAACGAAGAAGTCCTGAACAGGCTGACGCTTAGGAAACTTATAATACATGGGAGGGTCGTGGAACAGCGTCGTTGGAAATCAGGGGACTTAACGAATAGCAGGATTGTTATAACGCCAGACAGTGCATCCAGCTATCTTTTCCTTGCGACGACATCGATCACGCTCTCGTGTCCCGATGACGCCGACCGCAGCCCAGCGTTTTCTATCTAGGAGCCGTCATGCCTGATTCATCAAACCAACCCACGCAAACACCCGCCGCCGCACCAGTTGCGGTCACAGTGCCCACCCTAGCCGTCATCGTCAATCCGGAGGACACAGTGGCGCTCGTCCTTCGGCCAGCCTATATCTCGCTCGGGCTTCCCCCGGAACTCTTTGTAAAGGAGGCGGGCGGGACGGCTTGACACTTTCTGTTTCTCGTCCCGAGAACAAACATCTCACATTTCGTTAGGAGCAAGGACATGACCACTACATTTCAAAAAGTTCAGGGCGTCACGCCGCTGGTGTTTCGCCCGGAAATCATCAAAGAGTTGCACAGGATCGGCGACGCCCCTGTTGCGCCGCCCGTCAAGCTGCGCCCGCAAATCTTCCTGGTCGAGCAATACAAGCTCGTCTCTTTCAAAGGCGATCTCGCTCGGGACGACATGATCAATAGCTTCTCGATTTCACCCAATTCTGAGTTTACGTACACACTTATCACGAAAACGTCTACGACGACCAGCAACGAACTGACGACCACAGTCATGGAAAGTCAGGACTCTACCGCGGCGAACCAATTCAACAAGAGCATGAAGGACTCCGCAGATTCTAAGTACGGCCAAGACAGTTCGAACTACCAGCTTGACGCGAACTTCCACGGAGAAGCGCAGATGGGTTTCGGCGGCGGGAGCGCCGACGCTTCGCTCAACGTCAAGGGCGGTTCCCAGGACGTGCGGCAGGAACTTGCGAAGTCGGCTGAATCGGCGATCGACTCACAGATCTCTTCGACCAACCAGTTTCGGACGCAGAAGGCGGTATCAGGCACGCAAAGCACCCAGATGACGAATTCGACCGAGACCAGAAGCGAGAAGAAGACTCGTAATGACACGTCCAATCCAGTCAATATCGGGGTCTTCCAGCTCAAGGAAGAAACAATCACCCTGCTCTGCCTTGTGGACGTATTGATCGAGTTCAGGAATACGGATCCCGCAAAGAACCTGTCGGTGCCAGTGCGAGAGATTGATGCCTTACTCAACAAGGTCGTCGGGAGCGTGGATATGCGTAAGTCCCTGAAGGCACAGATACTCGAGACACTCCAGTCCGTTCGGGACTATCAGGACCAGCCGCACAGTCTCCTGATTCCAGATCAGCTCAATCCATCGAACCTCGCTGTGAATCAGAGGCTTGAGTCGACCTATGAACTCAAATCGCCGGATGGCAGCACGCGGCGCAAGCTGGTAGCGCCTGGAATAATTATAAGGGATTACAAAAGATATCTGCGCAAACCATGCACAACGGTCGAGCTGCGCCTCGATACCATCTAGGGGCCTTGGGCGAGAAACGCGCTTCCCTCTACTTTCACTGCCTCGTCACCCGGACGACGGTTTTTCTTTGCACCGGCCTCGCGTACCGACGCTCAGACGCTTACCCGCGCGCCTGAGCGCTGGCGCGCTTTCGGCGATTGCGCGGGCAAAGCTTCGGCGGTGCGATTGATTTATGCATCAGCAAGATCGTCATAACGCCGGGTGCCGTGACCATCCTAATTTTGCCCTTGATGCCAAGCCTTGCGCAGGCCTGAGCATCGTGACCATTCCGCGCACACAAATTTTGGAGAGCAACATGATCACTAAGGCCTACTTCCTCTTCGATTCTCAGTACGTTCGCTACGATGTGGCTTCGGATGCCGTGGAGACCGGATACCCGAAATCCATAGGCGCGAATTGGACCGGGTTTTCTGCGGCAGGATTCGCAAGCGGCATCGATGCCGCAGTCAACGACGATTCGGGCAAGGTCTATTTCTTCAAAGGCTCGCAGTACCTTCGCTATGACATTGCGGCGAACGCGGTCGATGCGGGCTTTCCAAAGTCTATCGCGGACCATTGGCCGGGCCTCGCCCAGGCGGACTTCGCCTCTGGTATCGATGCCGCCGTGAACTGGGGCAATGGCAAGCTCTATTTTTTCAAGGGCGATAGATATGTGCGTTACGACTTGGGCCAGAACAGATCGGACGATGGTTATCCAGTGCGCACCGCCGACGGCTGGCCAGGCTTCGCTGCCGCGGGCTTTGGCGCCGCAATCGACACGGCATTGAACTGGGGCAACGGAAAGGCCTACTTCTTCTGTGGCGGAAGATACCTGCGTTATGACATTGCAGGCGATTGCGTCGACCCGGGCTATCCTGCTGACATCGACGCGTCCTGGGGAGGTCTCGGCGCCGCGCGTGCCGGCGGCCCCCTTTGCGCGTCCTGGTCGCGCGCTGACGCGGCCGCAGGCAGAAACACGGGGAGCACCGACTTCTCATACCTGAGCGATACCTTCTTCTCACAGCTGAAGGCGGTGTGCGGAAGGCTCGGCTGTCTGCCGGAAGACCTGCTTGGCGTGATGGAGAGCGAGAGCAGTGTCCAGCCCTGGGCGCAGAACGCTAACGGAAAAGCAACCGGTCTGATCCAGTTCATGCCGGCCACCCTGACAGGACTCGGTTGGACGGGCGGGCCGGATGCTTTCAAGCAATTGAGCGCGGAACAGCAGTTGCCGTACGTCGAGCGCTTCTATCATCCCTACGTCGGTAACCTGACTTCGCCGGGCCGCCTTTATCAGGCGACTTTTCTCCCGGCGACTTTGCCGGGCACCGACGAGAACTCGGTCATCGCTGGACCGCAGGGCCCACATGCCGACGCCTATCAGTGGAATACAGGACTTGATACCAATCGTGACGGCATGATCACGGTCAGCGATCTGACCGCGCGCATCAATTTGAAACGACAGGGTCAACGTTGGGCGGCGCTCGTGAGCAGGCTTTGAAGTTGTGCGCTCGACTCGAAGTAGTCTCGGCCGCGCGTTACCCGCGCGGCCGACCCGGCGTGAACGCCTAGGAAGCAGCACGCTTGGATGGTACCAAGCTGCGACTATTGAGGTTCATTAGTACTACATCTCGTAAATAGGCTTTGATAATTATCCGGCTGCAAATAAGGCTGCAGGAGCGTGGCGACGACGTCGGCCATCTCGTCGAGCGAACCTGTGCCCGGTAGCGGCTCCCATCGTCCGGTGTGGCTGCGAAAGGCGGCGCTATGGCGATTGCGGGCGAGTTCGGTAAGGCGCGCTACAACAGTCGGTTCCTCATCATCGAGGCGTTTGATCAGCAGGTGCCGCCCGTAGGCTTGTGTGACGATCTGCTCATGGCCGAGCAAGCCGCGCAGTTTACGCTGAAGTTCAGTCGCGTAATGTTTAGTGGATATGGCTGGCATGTCTGTCTCTCGATTACGATGTGCCCGTTTGCAATGGATAGCCCCGGAAAGTCCATTTGAAGGGGCGTGCTGCCTGATTATGCACGAGAACTTATACCCTAACGGTACATAATTCGCGAGTAAGTGGCGAGGAATTCAGTTAGGGCGGTTTTTTAAGCATCAAAGCCTTGCGATGTATAAATACATCGTAACGCACCGAAACTTCCAAGCACCGGCGACAACGCTGGCGCTTTTCTATTGCGTGATTCGTACGTTAGGGGACTTGGTGGCGTTCCGTTTGAGCATGTTATGCCCCGTGCGACGCCTCCCACTCCTTGCCATCATCAAGGATAGGATGGGTATCACTCACCACAACAAGCCCCTTGCCACGCTGGGCCAGCGCAAATCGCGATATCGCGCCAGGTTGCCCTTCCGGCATAGCTTGGCAGTCCGGACCTAGTGCCCCGACCCACACATACTTCCCGGATTCAATGCAGGCAAGGTAGTAAGCCACACTCATGTTGTTCTCCTCTAATGTTTGCTTCGCCTATGCAAGCACTTTTCGAATCGCCCGCGCGAACCCTACCTCAAACACTGTCCGGCCCCGCGCGTTGACGATTTCGCCGTGGCTGCTTTCCCGCAGTCCTCGTTCCTCGAGGTAGTGTTCCGATACGGCTTTCTGCAAGGCTTCGCGTTCCGACGGCGTGAACTGCGCGGCCATGGCAAGCGCCGTCACTGGCTGCGCGTGGGGCACGGCTGCGACGGTGGCGGCCAGTGGGCGCCGGTCCACGGTCACCTGGGCGTTGGCTTTCAGCACGTTAAGTTGCGCCTTGAGCTTGCCGCGCTCGGCGATGATGGCCTGCATGATGGATCGGATGGCCGGGTCCTCGATTCGCATCAAGTATTCGTGGCTCGCCAGCGTCTTTGGCGGCTTGGGGGCAGGCGGCCCGGCGTAGGTCGCCCACGCCTCGATGAGCGCGCGGTAATCGGCGGATGGGGCGTTGTAGAGGGCGCGGCCCTTCATGATGCCTTCGGCTTCGGCCAGGCGGCCGATGGCGGACAGCGAGAAGTCGCGCGAGCCCGCTTCATGCTGCCTGCGGCATAGCTCGTGCATCTTTGCCAGGCTTGCTCGCCGGTTCGAGCGTCCGCCCTTAGCGAGCAGCGACTCGAGCACGGCGTCCGGTTGGATGTCAGTCGCTCCATTCATACTTCATCTCTCAGCAGGGACTGTCGTCCGGCGGGGAACGCCTGGACGTGATTGGTCGTGGGCAGCAGCGAGGCAAGGTCCATGTCGAAGTGCTGGCTTAGGCTCACACCAGCGTCCATCAGCCGAATCACTTGGCGCTGGCCCAGCGCGGGATTCGGTGGGTCCATCTGCTGGGCAAGACGGCGCATGAAGGCGTTGCCCGCACGCAATTGCTCGTCCTCGCTCATCAACATGAACACGGGCGGCAAGTCGTCGCGATAGAGCACGGCATCGAGCAACTGGCTGCGGCGGAACACTGCCTTACCGGGTTCAAGGTCGGAGTAGATCTCGACGTTTGGGGTGGTCTTGATTCCCGTGCAGATTTCGGGTTAGGGCGCTCTAGGTCTGACAAGGCTTTGCCTTTTGGCACCAGATTAATATCTTTTAAAATCAGAGGCTTGCTGTCTACCCGGAAACGCGTTGTCGCAACACACTACGCGCGCTGACTCACGGAAAGTGTCTTGGCATCTTGAGTCAAGCTTGGAAGCAGTCTGCTCGCGTAGCGTCCCACTGGAAAAATGAAGGTCCCGCGCAGATTGATACCTTCGAGATGCGTCGGCGCAATTCGTCTGAGCTGCTCCGCTCCGAGCGATTTATCTCCAGAAGCCTGTAGTGCCTCGAGCGCATGCTGCATGTGCGTCGTGTTCCACGCCATCAGAATGTTCGAAAGCAGTGTCAACGCTGACGACACCGCGGACAGGGATTCTTCGCGCCGTGCGAGCTCGACGGGAATACGAGCAACATGGATCGCGCGCTGGACCGCATGCACAGCTTCGCCTCGATTCAATACGTGCTGCAGTTCCGTTCGAAAGGACGTGTTCGTGAAGTAATCGATCAAGAATATGCTACGGAACAGCCTCCCGATCTGGACGCCTCCGTCATAGACTGGTTGCCCACGCGCTGCTGAGCCGAAGCGGATTAGCGCTTCAATCGCAGTGCATTTTCCAGAGCGAATTGAAGCGGCGATCCTGACAAACTCGTCCCAAACTTCGGCGATAAGGTCAGTTCTGATATCCCGGTCCGTGATTGCGGAAAGCTCTTTTGGAACCTCTTGATCGCGAGGCACGTGAAACCGACGATCACGAAGATGCGAGAGGCGAGGGCAGACATCAAATCCCAAAGCGCGAGCCAAACCCATCGCGAAGTCGGTGTATCCGTGCGTGTCAACAGCGATTTGAGCAATGTCCCTCGTTGCATTTTGGCGCACGACACCTTCGATCGCCGCACCTGCTTGGCGCTCATTCAAAACGATCGGCTGATCGTAAAAGATGCCCCATCGATCGAGCACGTGCGTGTACATCCCGATGGATGCAGAGCGGCGCCGCGGATCCGCCCGAGCCTGCCACACTTTTCGTGTGGTCTCGAGCGACATCATGTGCTCTACATAGATCGATCCATTGCGAAGCGCGACGCGCAGGGCGAACAGGGTCGCCCATTCGAATGCCTTCATGGCTTTGATTCGGTCATATCCGTCGATCGCTTCGCGCCACGCGCGACCCAGTCGAATATTCAGCCCATCGGGCAACAAATAAGCGTGACGACGATACAGGCCTCGGAGCAGAACAATCGCGTCAAGTACGGGATGAGTAGAATCAGCCTCGAAGGGCAGTTGCACGATCCGCATCAATAGGTTCCGCGCGGAGTGCCGCTTTCCGATTAGATACTGACGGATAAGGCGGCGACGGCTTTGTGGTGGGCAGAGGACCTTGTCGGCCAGTTCACAGAACGCGCTACCGAGCTGCTCGCGCGTCAGGGACTCGTCATTCGCCAACTCCTTCACGGCCAGGGCGAACTCGCGAAGTTGGTCTTCACGCTTGTCGTTTGCGACGTCGAGCGTGCGAGATGCATCGTTCACGACTTTTTGGACCCACCGCCGAAGCATCGTGAGTATGTGATCGGTCGCTGTACACAGCGAATAACGCATGAAACAGGCCGCTTCGAGTCGCCGGCTTTGTGGCGCGATCCGTTTGCTGATGGATGGAGAGCGGCTCGCGCAGCGCCGAGCGTAGTAGCGAACAATTGCATCGTTGCAGGTGCCTGGCCATGCACATGCGACGCCGTGCATGGTGAGGAGATTAATCTTGTCCAGCACTTCACCCATCTGCTGAGTGGAACCACGGAGCGGCACAGCCCAAAGCCAGCCCTGCAGGCTCACATGCTCCTTGTGCGGCTGGGGTAAAAGGCGCGCCCAGCTGTCCAGTTTCTGCGGGCCGAACGTTCGCTGAAACTCCGCGTGAAGAGAACTCTCGGTATCGCGAACCGCTTGAACGATGAACTGTCGGATCGTACGTTCGTTGGGTATGACGATCCGATGTTCGTAGAACCACTGCTTCAGGTCGTTGCCCAGCTGGCCACGCTCGGGGCGACCAGTCAGTTGTTCCTTCAGCCAACGGATGACGTATCGACGCTGGTGCTCCGAGATCACGCGGAAGTTCGCGATGATTTGGGCAAATCGTTGATGGTCGGACAGCGTATCGAAGCGTCCGTCGTAGATCGAACGCAGGGTGCCAAGATCGGGCGGCTGGACATGCAGTTGTCGACCGAGGTGTCGCCACAGCATTGCAGGTATCTGGCGATACGAGTCCAATGATCGCCCGGACATTCGTATGAAGCCGACGTGAAGCGCAACGGTAGTTGACGCTCGTTGGCTAGATTATCCTTAGCTTGCCGGCGCGAAATGCCGCGGACACCACATCCGCGTGTTCGAAGTGGTCTCGTCTGGACGACAAGTTCGAATACGCTGCTGACTACGAGGAATCTGCCGCTCGCGCGATACGGCGCTGGTCAATCGGTTGCGTGAGTGGGCGTCTCCGAGCCGTACCGCGCACACCTGCGATGGCGTAAGTTGACATAACGCAATTGATCGTTTTTACGTATTCCTATGTTTTTAGAAGCGGGGCCGGCTTCAGAACTCCCGGCATATCAGACGTGTAGAGCGTCTGCATCGAAGCCAGCGCGAATATCAATGAGCCTGTTGGCGAGGCGCAGCAGGTTATGTAATTCACGCTGCGCAGCGTTAGTCGCCGGCACGGACGCAGGGGAGGCCCTCCCGGGGATGTTTCGCTCTCCTTTGCGGAAGTCATGTGGGAATGATTTCATCGAGCGCGTCGATCATGGATGTCGTGTCGTCTTCCCGGTCACGCGCGGAAGACGCTTGACGCCAGTCCGGCGCCGCTCGTCCCCGAAGCCCGGCAGGCGCTCGCAGTCTCTGCCAAAATAGCAGCATTGGTTCCGTCAGTTCCCGTGCACACCATTCCGGGTTCGTCGAGATGGCTGTCTCCGCCAACGTGCGGCGAACAGTGCCGAAGATGGCAACTTCCGGAATCCATCCCGGCAATCGCGGGAAAAACCGTTACAGCAGGCGCGACATGGCACACGAGCGATGCGAACAATGCGGCAACCAGACGCCGCCCTGGGACACCATACACTGCGGCTCCGGCGATGGCGGCTATGAGTTGCTCTGCACTCTGTGCTTCAATGCCAGGATTGCCGAGTCCACTGGATTCACCGATTTCGAGAACGTCCGGCTCGACCCCATCTGGATGATCGACTGCCACGGGGAGCCGCACCAGTTCCATTTCCAGCTCCGGCTGCTGGGCGACCGGATTGCACTGGATGCCTTTGAGCTTCGCGGAGAACTTCGCGCTGGCTACCGGTTCCAGTTGATCGGCGAAGCCGACGACGATGTGTTCGTGCTGCTCGGGCGCCTCGTCGAAAAGATTCGTCGCGCGCTATCGGTCAGGCACATCGATTTTCATGAGCGCCGGATCATTGACAGCACGGTGCGAGGGCGCATCGAATGGGATGAGTCGCAGGAGGGGCGCGTGCCCCTCGTGGTGGTCGACGGCAAGGAGGTCTCGTGGGACGATCTTGGGCAAATGCTTATGAGCATGGAAGGGTGGCAGTTCCGGCTTGATATCGCTGACCCGAGCGAAGAGATTTGAGTCGCGCTGCCGACGTGGCGAGAACGGCGGCAAACTCCGGGGCCAGAACCGGTATGCCAACCTGGCACGTTACAACCTGTGAGTAGAGCCATGGTCGCAGTCAGATACGACGATCTTTCTTTGGCTTTCGACTTCGTCAGCTATGCGGCGCCAACGGAGCATAACGCGTATGTCGCGCTCGATACGGGCAAAATCTATTGGACTTCCGATTCCAGCGACGCGTTCGACGAGGAGATTCCTGACGACCTTGTAACTTCCGACCGCTACCTTGCGATACCGCACAAGAACGAGCTCGATCTCGGAAGACGTCTCGCCTTGCGCTTTGTGGCACAGGAGTTGCCCGCGTGTTACGACCAGGTTGAAGGATTTTTCCATCGGCAAGGGGCTTATGCGCGTTTCAAGGATTTGCTGGAGCGTGAAGGCGTTCTCGAGCGCTGGTATTCGTTTGAAGCCGATGCTGTCGAAAGCGCGCTGAGGCAATGGTGTGCCGAAAACGGCCTTGAGCTTGTTCAGACGTGACGGGCGCTGTCGCCGGTGATCAAAACGCGGACGTATGCTGATGACGTGTCCGGCACCGGGCCGCGCGATCGGCTGTGGGCCATGTGAAAATCAGCGATTCCACATCGCCAGGAGCGACTGCACATGAGGTCTGGTATCGGGTGAAGAGGCGCTTTATTCACACGGGAGAGCAGCAGGCCGTGATCGAGGCGGCGCTTCACGCCCGGAGACCTCAAGATCAAGGCATTTGCCGGCGCGTGCAAGACCTCGACGCTTCAGTTGGTGGCCGAACATTTCGGCCAGCGGCGTGGCATATACGTCGCGTTCAACCGGGAAATCGCGGCAAGCGCAGACCGGCGCTTTCCACCTCACGTCGGCGCACGAACGATGCATTCGCTGGCGTGGGCCTGCGTCAGTCCGTCGCTGAAAAGCCGGGTGAGCCGATAGGGCGAGCCGCCGCACGAACTGGCCGCACGCTACGGGCTTGGCCCGCTCGAAGTGCGGACGGTGACGGGCAAGGCCGCCGAGATCGCGCCGTTCGAGATCGGGCGCATGATTGCTGATGGGCTGGACAGGTTCTGCCGGTCCGCTGACATCCAGCCGGCAACGCAGCATATCGTCGTCGATGAAAAGATCGGCGAAGCGGTAGCTGCGCCTCTACCTGCTGCCTTACGTCGGGCGTCTGTGGGAAGAGGGCGTGGCAACCCGCGCGCGTAGCGCCATTTCGCCTGACGTGCTGCTGAAGCTCTGGGCGCTCTCGGAGCCAGGCATCGAAGCCGACTTCATCCTCTTCGCCGAGGCGCAGGACAGCGACGGTGTCATGCTGTCGGTCCTGGGCCAGCAGCGCCACGCGCAGATCATCTATGCATGTACGCGATCCTTACCAGCAAATCTACGAGTGGCGAGGCGCGATCAATGCGATGGCGCAGATCGACGCGACCGAATGCGCGCTTTGGGAGTCGTTCCGCTTTGGCGCCACGTTCGCGGCGCTCGCCAGCTGTCGAGCGCAATCGAAAAGCGCGAGCCAGAACCGGAACGCTTGACTGCCACATGAACGAACCTAGAATGCACGTGCGCGGCCCGGCGGCCCAATCTGCTCTTTTTTGTACAAGATGCCCACACCTCTAACACCATTCTTTCGCAAATACCTCGCGGTAGCCTACGGCGCGCTGCTGCAGACGGAAACCGCCCGTCGCTGGCTGTCCGGAACTTTCCGGCTGGACGGTGACGACTTTGCGACCGGTGAGCCTATCGAGTTCGTCGAAGGCCGGGTCCTTCAGAGTGAGGAGTTCGCCCGGCTCCTGATGATTTTTGACGGAGGTCGGGTTCATGCGCAGAACCAGCTGGACTTCGGTCCCGACATGTCGCCGCCCGGCATCTACTTTACGTCAGTGAACCGGCAGGTGATTCATCAAGGTCACAAGAATCGTATTGGCCTGATCCGGATCGACGAAGCCGAACAGGGACTTTTTGTCGAAAGTCTGGAGGCGCCTCAACCCGATGAAGGCAATCTGGCGCCAGGTGGCGAAGGGGATCTCCGGCAGGGGCTGCACGTCGATCATCATTACCTCGCCGATGACGCACCGCATTTTCTGGGCACCATTTCGTTCGCGCTGTGCGCCATCACTGCACACAATCTCGGCTTCGCTTCGATCTCGCTGATCGCTGGAGGTGGTCGCGGCTACAATGCGCAGATGATCGGTTACCGCTACTGGCCGAAGGTCGGTTTTGACGCGGAACTCCTTGACGGTGAGACGGCTGGCGTGCCGCACCTCGTAACGTGCCGGACGGTGCAGGACGTCGTCGCCCTCGACGCGGCCTGGTGGAGCGCAAACGGGAGTCAGCGGCTGATGGAGTTTGACCTTCGGGCCGACAGTCCCGGCTGGCAAAAGCTGCTAGACTATCTCCACGAAAAGGAGTTGATATGAGCCATGCCCTGAAATCGAAGCCGCGGCCGGATGCTGCTGCGGGCACGCGCAAAGGCGTGCGGCTGTCGCTCGCGTCCATTCCTGCCTTGACCAAGGACGGTAAGGCGAAGCTGCGGGCCGCCGCCCGCAATCCCGGGAAACGCCATCTTCCCGAGTTACCGGAATGGCACAAAGCCGAGTCGAAGTAGAAAAAGGGCCGTGCGGCCCTTTTTTATTGCCTGCATGAATTGTCCCTGAGGTACACCGCGTGACCTAATAACTTGACATAATCTTAATTATCGAAGTTTAAGTATCTAGATATAGAGTTCGCTGGTTCGGGAAGGAAGCGCATAGTTTTCCGCCCAGACCATGGAAGCGGCGAATGCCTGGGCGCCCGCCTTCATGGCCGTCTACAACGCGCGCTTTGCGAAGCCGCCGCGGAGCACGTTCGACGCGCACCGGCCGCTACGCGAGGACGAGAATCTCGACACGATCCTGACATGGCGGGTCCAACGCAAGGTGTCGGACTCGCTGACCGTGCTCAATGACCTCATGATCTGGCTGCTGGAGGACACCCCGGCTACGCGCCGGCTGATCGGCCACTACATTGACGTATGGGAGTACCCGGACGGTCGCATCGAACTGCGTGCCGATGGTGTGGCGCTGCCCTGTGTGCCGTACGACAAGCTGGCGGAGATCGACCAGGGGGCCGTGATTGAACACAAGCGGCTCGGTCATGCGCTGGCGGTCGCGCAGGCGCTGCAGGCACAGCGCGATAACCGTCGTGTATCGGGCTCGCCGTCACGCACGAATCGCGGCGAACCCGTACGCGCAAAGGAGCGCCGACCCGGTACGAAGAAACCGCGCGAATTCACGCAGGCCGAGTTGAACGAAACGATCTTGCAGCTCGCCACGCAACACCCGACACAGCCGGAGCCAGCCTCAAAACCAGGCCCCCGGTCTGCAAGAGCTGTCTGAACGGACATACTGACCGGTGCACCAAATACTGCCTCGTGCGTTAGAGAAGTATGAATACGAAAACTGATGCGCGAAAACTGGACC
>NZ_FCOX02000092.1 GCF_900044055.2 Caballeronia calidae
CGAAAAGCGAAAAACGAAGGACCGTGTGTTCGACGAGGCGGAGCAGATTGCCCAGGCCGAACCTGCGACGAGGACGACGAAGGTGCAAGCCCTCGTTGCCCGAGACCGGATTGCCGAAGGCCAGTCAGCGCAGAACGGGCAAGGGCGCTCGCAAGCCCGCTGCGGTCTTACGCGAAGCGCGAACGCGTCGCATACGACCTGCCGGAGGAGCGGCGGGGCTACCCCTGTTACGGCCGCCAGATGCACCGCAACGGCGAGGACATCAGCGAGCAGCTGCCCGTGGAGTTCAAGTGGACGGTCCGGCAAACGCCCCGCTCCGAGTGGGCCTGCCGGCATAGCGAGCAGCACGCTGAACATACTCCGGTCGTGCTCGCGCCGATGCCGGCGCAACGGCAGACGCCGGTAACCCGCGCACACTGGGTCATCCGTCCCAGCGACAAATGAAGTTCGCACGCTGGCGGCGAGATTAGGCGGGTTTTCGCACGCGAAAGTGACGGGGAGTCATGGATTTTGTCGCCGCCCGAATGCTCCAGTCAGCGTATTGCGATGCGCCCGTATCCCGAATTTACTCTTCAAGCCGAAACCGTAACTCCAGTCAGGGATGGAATGTTCAACAGACGTCGCCTATGAAGAATCATGACAAACTCTATGGGCGGCAAGTTCTCCAGTTGGATCTCTAAGACAATGAAGACGTCGTTGGGCCGTGGTCGTGAAGGCAGTCACCTTTTTTGGTTAGCATTTTCGCTGGCATGGTGCCAGGTTGGCGATGTCGCTGGAGTAGCCAAGGGGGGGAGATGAGTCAAGAGAAAACGGAGAAACCGACCGAGCGACGTATCAGCGATGCGCGTAAAGAAGGAAATGTACCCTACAGCGCCGACTTCTCGGGAGCTGCGACGCTTGCGGCTGCGTGCGGGCTGCTTATCGGGGGGCGAGACTTTTTTCAAGGATGTTTTCACTCTATCGTTCTAGCAGCGCTTGATACGCTGGGTGGTGATCGTGCTGCTCAAAGTCTGAGTCAAGCGATTGACCGTATGTTTGTCAGCGCGCTCGCAATTGTTGCGCCTTTTTTTATTCTCGCGTTAGTCACCACGCTGCTGGCGACTGTTACGCAGACGGGTTTTGCATTTTCGTTCGTTAAAATCAGGCCGAATTTGATGAATGTGAATCCGGCAAACATGCTAAAAAACACATTTGGATTAACTGCTCTCGCTAATCTGAGTTTGATGAGCGTCAAAGCTGTGTTTATGGCGATTCTGATGTTCTATACAATCCGTCATGTGTTGCCATTGGTGTTCAGTGCTGCTCATCAGCCGCTTCCGAATATCGCGCTAGGTTTGTGGACTGGCTTTGTGCAAATGCTGGTGTCGACGCTGACTTTCGGGATTGTGCTTGCTTTGATAGATCTTAAGATAAAGCGTCGGCAGTACTTCAAGAGCCTGCGCATGAGCAAGGATGAGGTAAAGCGTGAGCACCTCAGTCAATCTGGCAATGAAAACATCAAGAGTGAGCGAAAAAAGCTCGGCCGCGAGATGATCATGTCCGGAGCGCCAGCTAAAAAAATTGGATTGGCGGACGCTGTGATTGTGAACCCGACGCACTATGCAGTCGCAATTCGCTACGCCAAGGAGGAGAACGACTTGCCGTACGTATTGATGAAGGGTAAGGATAAACGGGCACTCGAATTGAGAAGGCTGGCGGCGGAAAATCATGTTCCAGTGATCGGCAATCCGACGGTAGCACGTGCGCTTTATAAGGTAGAAGAGGATAGTCCTATTCCTGAGGAGCTTTTTGAAGCTGTGGCTGCTATATTGAAATGGGTGCGGTCAGTAGCCGACGCCAATCTTTCGCCAACGTCTGCAGACTAGTTGCTATGTTAAAGGCATTTAAATTACCGGCGCTCGGTGAGGTGGGAGTGCTGCTGCTCATCGTGGCAATTGTTGCTTTAATGATTTTGCCTCTACCCCCGGAGTTGATTGATGCTTTACTTGCAATCAATGTTTCGATCAGCGTCGTCATGTTAATGACGTCGATGTATGTATCAAACATCATCGCGTTATCGTCGTTTCCCTCGGTATTGCTGTTTACGACGCTCTATCGCCTTTCGTTGAATATTGCATCGACCAAATCAATTCTGTTGCATGCGGAGGCCGGCCACATCATTGATAGTTTTGGGCGGCTCGTCGTCGGGGGAAACCTGGTAGTGGGGATTGTGGTGTTCTTAGTGATCACCACGGTGCAGTTTATCGTGATCGCCAAGGGCTCGGAGCGCGTCGCAGAAGTCGGTGCTCGCTTCTCACTCGACGCTATGCCGGGCAAGCAGCTCAGTATTGACGCGGACTTGCGAGCGAACAACATCACTGCCGACGATGCTCGTCGGCGTCGCGCATTGTTGGCCACAGAGAGCCAGTTGCATGGTGGGATGGACGGGGCGATTAAGTTTGTAAAAGGCGATGCAATCGCCGGCATTTTGATCACCTTCGTCAACATTTTTGGCGGAATCGCTGTGGGTATGGCCTACCATGGCATGACGGGGGCAGAGGCGGCTAATCGTTTTGCGATTCTGTCGGTCGGCGACGCCATGGTCTCACAGATTCCGTCGCTTCTGATTTCAGTCGCCGCGGGCGTTTTGATTACGCGCGTGTCGGACGCAAAAGACGATGATGGGCAGGAGCACTCACTGGGTCAAATAATCGCTCAACAATACACAAGCAGTCCTGCAGCGCTGATTGCCGCTAGCGTTCTGCTGTGTGGTTTCGCGGCTGTGCCTGGCTTTCCGACGGTCTTGTTTCTCATCCTGGCTGCGATATTGTTGGGCTTCGGTTTCTCGCTGTTGCAGCGGGCTCGAACAAATGATTCGGGGCGAGGCCCCGTCCTAAAGGCAATGCAATCTTCGACGGCGCGCGTGCATTCTCCGGTGATCTTGCCGCGTGCGCCGATTTTTTCCTGTCCTCTAGCCGTGAGAATGGCGAAAAATCTAGCGATGGTTCTGGATCCCGTCGCGCTGAACAAGGCCTTCGAAGTGGAACGATGCGCGCTCGAAGAGGAGCTCGGATTACCCTTTCCAGGCATCACCTTATGGACCGGAGCGTTTTTGCCTGAGGATGAGTATGAGATCCTTGTTCATGACGTGCCGTACGCGCGTCATACGCTTTCTATCCCTGCGCTATCGTCGGCTCGTCGCCTGGGCGGCGTTGTCTCAGCCGTTTATGTGGGCCGTCGGCCGGAGGCGGATGCGCCAGATGCGCATTCTTCGGCCGAGGCGCAGCTCGCCCACGAATCCGTTAAGGTGTTGCGGCGCAATGCGCACCTATTCTTTGGCATCCAAGAGGCGCAATGGGCACTCGATCGCATCGGTCAAGACAGCCCCGGGATTGTAAGTGAGCTAAATAAGGTACTTTCACCACAGAAGGTCGCCGACGTCTTGCGCCGTCTGCTCGAAGAACAAATTCCGGTCAGAGATCTGCGCACCATTTTCCAGAGCCTGATTGTGTGGGGGCCGCGAGAAAAAGATCCTGTCATGCTAACGGAGTACGTTCGGGGGGACTTGGGCCGGTTGCTTGCGCACCGAGCGGCCAAGGGTGGGCGGCGGCTGGGTGCCGTAATGTTCGAAGCGTCGGCTGAACAGCATCTTCGACAGTCGTTGAAGCAAACCCCAGCGGGCAACTTCATCGCACTGCCGCCAGAACAAATCGAATATTTCCTGAATGCGATTGACTCGCTGACCGTAGATCAAAGCCAGGACTGTGTCGCTATTGTCACCTCGATGGATATCCGACGTTATGTGCGACGCATGATAGAAGCCAGGCTTGACTGGCTCAACGTTTACTCGTACCAAGAGTTGCGTGAGTTTGTTGACCTCTATCCACTAGGGAAGATTTCTTTGGATATGTAGGAATGATTGATCGCAAACTTTCCGTTCGAATCTATCGCGTTGAAAGCGAGATGGACGGACCCACGCGGACAGCGCGTGGGTTCAACTTCTTGATGCTAGCGCGCCGTTTATCAGCACGTAGAGCTTCTCAAGCGTGGCATTCGGACACGCGAGGACTTGATCTTGCCACCCCAGCCGAAGAGGCGCCAAGTACGGCGGAGGCTTCGGAGCAATGCGAGGCGATGGTTGCTGATCGTGTTCTGGAACGCCTCGCTGAGTCGTCTCACCTGCTTAACCAGTCGTTACTGGTCGAGCAAACGCGGATTGAGCGGTTTGCTCAAGCTATTGCAGAAGGCGTGGTTGAGTTTTGTTGTCTGGCCTCTATTGAGCGGACGGGCAACTGGGATGTTGCCTTACCGCTTAACGAGACGTTTCCGCGCGGCAGTCAACTATTAGTGACCTTAACTTTCGGGCGACTCAGCATTGTCTTTGACATACCCGATGAGCAGATTTTGACGTTGCTGATGAATCATGTTGACGTGCTGACCAGCAGAATTGACGTCATCCTACGCAAGTACGGTCATGCTCGTGAAATTGAGATTGGAAGGCGCTAACACGTGGACGCTTCGAACATTCTTGTTAAATTGAACGGCGAAGCACAGATCCGCTCGCTTCGATTGTCTCCGCTTGAGCGTATCTCGACGCATGCGGCAAGCTGTGCGCGTCTTTTAAATGATGCACGGTTTCAAGCGCGACTCACTGCGGCAGCAAATATCACGATCGCACGCTGCGACCTCGGCGACGATAAAGAGAGGCCGGCGAGCGAGTTCGCAATCCTAAATTTCGACTTTCGCAGCGAGCGCATTCAACTCCTGATAGACCTTTCGTACTTCACGCTATTAGAGAGAATTTGTACTTTACAAGATGCTGTAAATCCGGAAAGCGAGATAGTGACGGTAGTCCGGAATGCCTTTTTTTTATTAATCGAAAACAAATGCAAAGAGCTGGGCCTGCCTAAGGCATGCCTATCCATCAAGCGATGCGCAAACATACCGTCCGCGCTTGCGACAATATGGATACGTCAGCGACCAGGGACTGCAGTGATTCCGGTTTGGGTGACGCAGTTTGGAGAAGTGCCGGTCCTGCTTAATAACGTGGAGGACGCCCCCGCATGCGATTTGACGGGCCCCCTGTTGAGGCTGCGGATGCCAGGAAGCCTCACGGTGGGGCAGATATTGTTGTCCGTGCGAGTGTTAAACGCACTGAGTCCCGGCGATGTTTTGCTTGGTGCGGTCTCACCCGAAGTAGCGAGTGCAATAAAAGCTCAAGCCTACGCGCAGTTAGGTATTCGTTGGGGCGGCCTCGCTTATCGACATGTCTCGGGCATCGCGACGCTTTGCGGGAGCATACTTACTTTGAAGGAATGGCGCATGTCTGATCAAGACGAAATATCCAATTTGGAACAGTCTTTTGCGATTGATAACCTGGGGGAAGAGGCAATCGAAGAGGAGACCACGATGGACTCCGTGGTCGAGCTCTCCGAGCTGGAGCTGCCAGTGAAGATGGAGATTGGCACCATACCCATCTCTCTCGAACAACTAAAATCGATTCGCCCGGGCTATGTGATCGCATTGCCTCAGTCGATCGAAGGGGCAAAAGTGCGTTTGTCAGTGGGAGGGCAAACGATAGGGCAGGGCGAGCTGGTTGCCGTGGGAGAGCATCTTGGCGTGCGCATAATTCAAATGGTGCAAACGTATGAATCCGCTGCATGACATTGTAGGTTTGATGATACTCGTGTTGGCGATCGGGTTATTGCCATTCGTGGCGATGGTCGTTACCTCCTACGCGAAAATTGTCGTCGTCCTCGGATTATTGCGTAATGCATTGGGCGTTCAACAAGTACCGCCAAATATGGTGCTGAATGGAATCGCTATTTTAGCCTCTATTTATATCATGGGCCCTATTGAAATAGAGGCATTGAACGCAGCGAAGGCGCAAAGGGGGAATGGTGACTCGGTTAATATGTTGTTCGATGCGGTAGAGGTAGTTACGCCACAATTTCAGAGTTTTCTTGTTAAGCATACCCGCGAACGTGAGAAAGTCTTTTTTTTGAAATCGGCCAAGGTTATCTGGCCAAAAGAACAAGCTGAAAAATTATCGAAAGACGATTTAATTGTGCTGGCGCCAGCGTTCACACTCAGCGAGCTGACAGATGCGTTTCGTATTGGTTTTATTCTCTATATCGCATTTGTCATTATCGATTTGATTGTCGCTAATATACTTATTGCGATGGGGTTGAGTCAGGTGCAGCCCACAAATGTAGCCATTCCATTTAAACTGCTAATTTTTGTGTTAATGGATGGGTGGTCGACCTTGATTCACGGGTTGATTTTAACATATCGATGAGAACGAAATGAAGGACGATGGATTATTGCAAATAATGACGCAAGGTTTTATGTTGTGCGTCATGCTGTCGATGCCTGTGGTGGTTGTGGCCGCAGTAACTGGGTTGCTCGTCTCATTTATTCAAGCTGTGTTTTCCATGCAAGATCAAACGTTCTCGCATGGGATCAAGTTGGTGGCAGTGATGATTGCAATTGGCATATTTGGTCCATGGGGCGGGGCCGCGATGATCAATTTTGTTCAACAAGCGTTTCGCATCGCGTTTGCACCTTGAGGTGAACGATGTCAATCTCACGCCTTGGTTCTTCTGGCAATGGTTGGAGTGCAATTGACTCACTCGATCAAAGTATAACGAAGCAAACAGTCCTGCGGAGGCAAATTCGCCAGCGGAATCTGAATCGATATTGGTCGACCAAGAAATTTCAGGCGAATATACATCCAGATCGTAAGCTCGATATCAAGGATATTCGGCGCATAACGCTGGAAGTAATGGGGCGGCGACTTTGGCCCCTGACCGAAGCTGAGGCCAGTGAGCAGAGCCAAGAATCCTACTTCTTAGGTCGCGGTGGGCGACGCTCGAAATTTAAGTTGCGCGTCGATAGCGACGAGAAGCAAGACCAGTCAGGATTTCGTGGTGAGGCCGAAGCGCAGGATAGCGGCAGCTTGGGTGAGGGCGACTACCCAGCGCGGCAGGGTCAGTCGCGCGACACCGGTGCAGGTACGTCGATGGCGGCGAGCTTAGAGATGGACAGGCTCCGAAATCAGGGCGCAGGGTTGAACGCCGACGAATGGAAGCGGGTCGCGACAAGTCGTCTTTTGCAGATCGACGCACGCGAATGGAGCGAAGCGCCTGACGGGCGGGGGCAAAGTAGCGCGAAGCCTCGTTCGCCCACAGCGTCCGAAGGTCTCGTTACGTTCCAAAGGGAGTGCATGATGTTCATAGAGGAAGCACGGAAAGCAGGCGTGGAGTTTGAAAATGTTTCTATGCCGGAGATCATCGCTCTGGTTCGAGAGCATTCCACTACACGCGCGCCGTACCGTGGCGAGTCCACGTCGCGGATTTCCATATTTGTACCGCTGGTCCTCCACAACGTCCTGAACCACCATCTTGTCGGACATCGGGATCTCAGCGTGGCCGATGCACGACTGAGGGCAGTGGAATCAGCGTTGCATGAAGCGTCGCGTCTCAAGGCGTCGCGCGCGAATGAGTAGATGAGCGTCACAGACAGTAAGGGAGTGCTTTCGTTTCTTCTGGCATTTTTTCGCAACCCAACGAGACGCTAAAAAAGACTGTGTTACCGTGGTTTGCGCGCCGCTTTTTTCGTTGATTTCTCATTTGGTAAAAAACATGGTGTCAATTGATTCAAACTCTCGTGCACTGATGGCCAGTGCGTTCATGGATGTTCTGACCGTGGCTTTGACTTTTCACACGAGTGAGGATGTGGCGTCCGAAGTCCATGATCTGGAAACGATTGTGAATGCGCTCCATGTACTAAGTCCAAATTTGGTCGAGCTCGACACCTTGGATGCGTTAATCAAGATGCGCCGGGGTGATTGGATTGGCGCCGTGCAAGTGCTTTCAGCTGTCGAAGCGCATGCATCGAACTTTGTTTATGCGAGCGCACTGAACGCCCTCGCTCTCTATAAGATGGGTGATCCAAGCTGGATGCAGAAGGTCAATTTTATTCAAAACGGGGAGGGCAATGAGCAGGCGAAGTCTTTTGTCGCCGCATTGGAAGCATGCGCAAAATTTCCAGAGTTTAAAGGCGATTCAGCGGGCGAGATGCTTAGTTTGAAGCGCGAGAATAAATTGCAACCGTAAAGGATGTGAATCATGATGGATGCGATGACGGCAGTACAATCGCTTGATGCATTGGCAGACAACACTGTTGCTGCACCGTCGAGCTCTCTGGCTGGAAAATTCGATCAACTTATGTCTCAGTCGAGACTGGTTGCGCCCGAGCATAGCGAATCTAATGGCGTGGATATGGCGAGGAAAGTGGCGGAAGATCAGTCTGCCTCACTCGAGAAAATGTCAGATCTTATACAATCAGCCGGTGCCCGGCTTCACAATTTGCCTCCACAAGAGATGGTAGCCGCGAATATTGATCTCGCTCTTGAGGTTGGGGCCATGAGTATGAATATGCAGATCAAAATGAGTTTGGTGAACGCATCCAAAGGATCTGTTGAAACGCTCATGAAAAACCAGTGACGCAAAGGATTGAAGCATGTTGAGCAAGACCAGGCAACTAATTACGCTTTTAATTGTATTATTTGCGATGGCGGGTTGCCGTAAAGAATTGTATGTAAATTTGAGCCAGCAAGATGCAAACGCGATGACGGTGGCTTTGTTGGAAGAGGGCGTGCGTGTAGACAAAGAGAGTGTGGATGGCGGCAAAACCTGGGTTTTATCCGTCGACGAAGGCGAACTGGTTCATGCCATGAAAATTCTGAAAGAACGCTCGCTTCCCGCTACTCAGTACGCCAGTCTGGGTGAGCTATTTAAGAAAGAGGGCATCATTTCAACTCCGACTGAGGAGCGTGTTCGATTTATATACGGCATCGAGCAGGAACTCAGCGCCACACTTTCTCGTATCGACGGAATAGTAGACGCGCGAGTTCAGATTGTTTTGCCTGACAACGACCCACTTGCTTCGGCCGCTAAACCGTCCTCAGCGTCTGTTTTTATTAAATATCGAGCAAACGTGAATGTGCCCGCACTCGTTCCACAAATCAGAAGCTTGGTGACGCATAGCGTCGAAGGACTGCAGTTTGATGCTGTCAGTGTGATATGCGTACCGAGTGCAACCCAAAACACGAAGCAGATGTCCACGCAAAGTACATTCATGGGGGGGAAATGGCCCTGGCTCATCATGAGCGTGCTGGGTGTTGCGGTGCTCACTATTGCGGCGTTTTTCGCCGTACGCTATCGAGGCAGACTTAAAGGTGGCTTGCCGATGGTCGGCGGACAGCTGTCAGACTAGGCCGTAGTCGTGACACAAGGCGAAGTTGTCGATTTTTCCGTCCCACAGCGTGCCCTGGCGAGCCGTGTGAGCGAGGTGCTCACCGCGTATGAGCGCTTGGTATTGACCTTTATTGAATGGGCGCACCCGTCGTGGCTGACGCCCTATGAACCTCTGATCCACGCACTTCGAAAGGAGGTGCATGCCGGGAAACTGGCGCACGCCATCATGCATACGCGAGCGGATCACCCCGCAGACTCGGTCATGCGCGTTGGATTAGATCCGGCAGAACTTGAACTTGCCTGGGTTGGTCCCGATGATATCGCTATTTTGTGTTTATTGCGGGCGCTGTTTCACCGACGTACTGAGATTCGACGACTCATTGACAAAAGAAGCTTGTTGCATCTCCAGAGTCTGGCGCCTATGCAAGTAGTCGATTACCTGCGCGAAATACCGGGTGCGACGGAGCTAAGCACTCAAATGGATGATCGCTCAATGGATCCGTTGATTGCGATGCAACGCAATGCGCTCCAATGGGAAGGTATGTGCCTGTTGCTTCGAGAGCATCAAAGATCGATCGGGCTAGCCTCATTGTGGCGTTTTAATTTTGATCGAGCGTTGAGCATACCAGTGTGGATTGCCCGGCTGACGGGGCCCGCAGAACGCGAAGGCGGCCAACGCTTTGCCGAAATAGCAATAAGCCTGAGGGGGCTGATGAAGTGTTGATGTTGATTCGACGCGTTCCGTTCGAATTGCGCGAGACGGGCGCCAACGCAGTTGAAGTCGATGCCGGTGCCGCCCTAATGGTCGAGTCTGGAGTCGTTAAACAGAGCGATTTTGCTCGGCTCGAGGAGCTTGATGCTTTGCTGGAAAGCATCTCTCAGGACCGAGAACGCATCTTGGATGACGCGCGCAAACAGGCGCAAAGTATCCTCTCTGAAGCGGACAAGCGGGCGGCACAGATCACGACCGAGGCCAAGGACATCTTTGATTGTGCCTATGACAATGGCTATGAAGCCGGCCATCAAGAGCTCGTCCGCTGCTGGTATGCGCGTGCGACGAGCTCAGCGGTTGAGCAAAGGCGCCTTGTCGAAAGCTTTCGGGAACGGTTGGCGACTCTGGTCGGTAACGCGATCGAAAAAATCTTGCTGATTACCGATAGAGAGGCGCATTTTTCTAAGGTCGCACTTACGCTTCAGCATCAAATTGATGCAACAACTTTGCTGCAGGTGCGCGTCAACCCGAAGGATGTTGAGGTAGCCAGGTCCGTGTTCGAAAGACTAGCGGCGCAGTGCCGGGAGGCTGGACAAGCAATTAGGATAATCGTTGACGGTGACGCGACGCTCGCTGCGGGCGCGTGCATATGTGAGTCGGACATTGGCGTGCTTGACGCAAGTTTGAATACTCAGATTGCCGCCATTCAAGCGGCCACCCAGAACTTGGCTCGATCAACAATGCACGTCTCGACGGAGTCGTCGGCCATTTGGACCGACGAAAAATCCTGAAGCGAGAATAACAAACCAGGAGAGCGTTCAAGATGACTGAGATAAGTAATGATTTTGCTCAGCGTATTTCGCGAGAGCTCGAGCGAGAGGGGCGCATTCTGATGGATTCGCTTGACTCGATTAGCTTTGACGCTGTGGGGCGCAGCGGCAAAATCGTTGAGGTCATCGGAACCTTAATTCGTGCAACTGGCATTGACGCCACACTGGGTGAGTTGTGTGAACTCCGTAACGCCAAGGGCGAACGTCTACTCGCGGCAGAGGTGGTCGGGTTTACTCGATCGAGCATTTTGCTTTCACCTTTCGGCCACATGGATCGCATATCGCGAGCGACTCAGGTCACCGGCACAGGCAGTCCCCTATCCATTCGCGTGGGCCCCGAATTGCTGGGACGCGTTGTTGATTGTCTGGGCAATCCTCTAGACGGCTTGGGATCGCTCGAAACCTCTTCTTTTCGATCGGTCATTGGCGAACCGCCAAATCCGATGTCACGCACACCGATTCATCAGCCGCTTGCAACAGGAGTACGAGCGATAGATGGATTTACCACCATCGGAGAGGGCCAACGGTTAGGGATATTTGCACCGGCCGGGGTGGGTAAAAGCACATTGCTTGGAATGTTGGCCTGTCGAGCGTCAGCGGACGTGAACGTAATTGGGCTGATTGGGGAGCGTGGGCGCGAAGTGCGGGAATTCGTTGAGCGGACTTTAGGCGTTGAGGGGCTGTCGCGATCAGTCATTGTGTGCGCCACTTCGGACCGCTCCGCTATCGAGCGTGCCAAGGCCGCGCATGCCGCCACCGCGATCGCTGAATACTTTAGAGATCAGGGGAAAAAAGTGCTCTTGATGATGGACTCGCTGACTCGGTTTGCACGCGCGCAGCGTGAGATCGGGCTGGCTGCAGGCGAGCCTCCTGCCAGAAGAGGCTTTCCGCCCTCGACTTTTAGTGAGCTCGGACGGTTACTGGAGCGGGCAGGACCGGCTTCAATCGGATCCATCACGGCGCTCTATACCGTCTTACTAGAGGACGAAGAGAGCTCTGACCCGGTCGGAGAGGAAGTACGCAGTATCGTCGATGGACATTTGGTCTTATCGCGCGATCTTGCGACGCAGGGGCAATACCCCGCCATCGATGTGCTGGCGAGCTTATCACGTCTTATGAGCGAGATTGCCTCCAAGCCCCATATTGAGGCCGCCACATTCATACGGAAGCTGCTCGCTAAACATCGGGAAATCGATGTCTTGATTAAAATGGGAGAGTATCGCCCCGGATCTGACCGCTTGTCCGATCTGGCAATTAGGAAAATAGAGGATATTAAGGCTTTTATATCGCAAACCGCCGAAGAGAGAATTAAATTTGAGACGGTTTTTAAACAATTGGTCAATCTATGTCAGCAGTGAATAACGATGATACGAAGGGGCTCCGACAGATTTTGGCACAACGGCGTCGACTCGACGCTCGTCTTCGGGATGAAATAGCTGCTAAGAAATTGCAATTAGATCAGGCTTATGAAGGTCTCGCTAATCGAGAAGCGAACTTGCGAGCCAAGACAAAAGAATTTGAATCCGCTAATGAACGTTTCCGGCATGCCACGCATATTGGGAAAAAAATCGACATCGCCACGTTGGGAGCGCATCAATTTTACCTCGAAAAACTGGCGGTACAATGCAAGGAAGCCGGCCTGGAATTGGAGCACGCAAATTCTGAATTGACGCAGTGCGAGGAAGATTTACGGATAACGCAGAAAAAATGGGTAAGTAACGGGGTGCGGATCGAGGCGCTTGAAAACAGACTTACTCTAGTAAAGAAGAGAAAGGCGGAGTTGCACGAACAAAGCGCGGACGAAGACGTGGGAGAAGCTCACACTGCCCGGGCGTTTGCCAGAGGCCGGGACAATGCGACAGCGGAATAGAAGATGACCGGATTTAGTATGGAAATCGGAGCCCCTTTGTTCGTAAACTATCTGGGGGTGTTGCTCGTATCCTGTATCCGAATATTTGTCGTGATGTTCATTCTTCCCGCGTCATCAGATGAGCTACTGACGGGGCCTGCGCGTAATGGTGCGGTATTTGTCTGGGGTACTTTCATCGCCGTAGGTCAACTTGAGCTATTGAAAGACATGTCAGGGGCTACTCTGGCTTGGCTGTGCATGCGCGAAGCCATCATCGGCACCATTATCGGGATGTCTGCCTCGACAATATTTTGGGTAGCCCAGGGGACGGGTGTTTACCTGGACGACATTGCGTCGTTCAATATTATTCAACTCAATAATCCATTAAAAAGCGAACAATCAACGCCAATCAGTTCGATAATAATGCAGTTCACTATCTCGGTGTTTTGGTGTTATGGGGGGATGAGTGCTTTGCTGGGCGCGATATATGAGTCATATACATGGTGGCCTCTAAATAGTATGTTGCCGGTGCGTGACGCTATGCTGCAAAGTTTTATACTGACGAGTGCCGACGGCTTGATGCTGAGAATTGCCAAAATGGCGTCCCCAGTTGTCTTTATGCTGTTGTTGGTAGACCTCGGCTTCGGGTTTATTGGCCGGAATGCCGAGAAGCTCGAGCTCACGAACTTAGCACAGCCAATCAAGGGGATTGTGGCCGTGGTGTTGGTGACGTTGTTATCGACAATGCTATTTGATCAAATCCGGTCAGAATTAGCGTTCGCTTCATTCGGCGCAGCCTTGTCAAAATTGCTACATTAGATTGGCCGAGATTACAAAATTGCTCGGAGTGCGTCTTGCGCATGCTACATATAAGCCTTCGTAGGCATTGGGAAGTTGGACTAAAGTAAGGCGCTGATGGTAATTTTGCGGGATGATGTCGATAAAACTGTTTTGCGAACAAAATTAAACAAAATCGAACAATAATTCATACCTCGGGCACGGCGAAGACCTAGAATGAAAGTTAATGCTCGCAAACTTAATGGAATTGACTATGTCTTCAAGCGATAAGTCGCAAGGCGTTTCTCAACTAAGTACTGGGTCTGCCCACTGGGATGCATCAAATCCCAAATTGAAAGACAGCCCCGATGGCACGAGTGTGTACGACGACTTATTGAACTTGGAGTCAGCTCACATTGATCCCGATTTGGAGAGGCAAGTAGACAATTTTTTCGCTCAGGGAAATGACGACGTTCATGGCTCGGTGAACGTCAGCTCAACAAATTCGTCAGACTCCCTTTCTAAGTTGAAACAACAAGTAAACAGTTTGTTCGCTCAGGGAAATGATGACACTAATGGCTCGGTGAACGTCAGCTCAACAAATTCGCCAGACTCCCTTTCTAAGTTGAAACAACAAGTGAACGGTTTGTTCGCTCAGGGAAATGATGACACTAATGGCTCGGTGAACGTCAGCTCAACAAATTCGCCAGACTCCCTTTCTAAGTTGAAACAACAAGTGAACGGTTTGTTCGCTCAGGGAAATGATGACACTAATGGCTCGGTGAACGTCAGCTCAACAAATTCGCCAGACTCCCTTTCTAAGTTGAAACAACAAGTAAACGGTTTTTTCGCTCAGGAAAGCGATGATGCTAATGGTTCGGTGAACGTCAGCTCAACGAATTCGACCGACTCCTTTTCTAAATTGCAACAAAAAGTAAACAGCCTTTTCTCTCAGGAAAGCGATGACGCTAATGGCTCGGCGAACGTCGGCTCAACGAATTCGACCGACTTCGTTTCTAATTTGAAACAACAAGTCAACGGTTTTTTCGCTCAGGAAAGCGTTGACGCTAATGGTTCGGCGAACGGCAGTTCATCGAATTTGACCGACTCCTTTTCTGAACTCGCTAGCAACATCGCCTCCGGCGGTTCGATGGATTTAGACCAAGTGGCGAATGTGACGTTATCTGCCGGGGGGGAGCAGATAATTAATTATATGGCGAAAAATAATTTAACCAGCCTTGATGCTTCTGGTTTGCTGCAGGTTGCAATTTCTCCTTCGACAACGAGCGCTCAAAAAAACGCTGCTGGCGCTTTTTTAAACTTAAATCCCGCCAATTTTCTTGTCACGAGAATTAACGATAGCTATGCGATTTCTTACGATGTTGGATCGTCTCATGTGAGCCAAACGGAAGGGATTAGCCAGGCTGCCACCGACGTCAGCAGCGGTGGCTCGATATCGCCTCTTCTCAGCAGCACGACCAGTATCGATTCGGACAAGGATGTCGTTAGTAGTTACGCGTTCACGGTCGGGAAGACGAATTTTAACCAAGGCGATCTGACCCAACTCGCCTCAAACACGAGCGCACCACCTGATGCTCAAGCGGCGGCCCGACGGTTGCTGGCAGAAAATGTAACGAACTTCGTCTGTACGCTGAATGGGGCGAATTTCAATGTATCAATGGATATCGGCAGCGTCCGTGTCGCTGGCGCAGGATTGGCGAATGCGTTGGTCGCGGACACGTCGAGCACAACTGCGGCGAATTCGTCAAACACGTCGACAACATCAACGCTCCCGTCCACGTATTTGAGCACAGCGAGTGTGCGCACTTCGTCCCTCTCTACGCAGTATTTTGCCGCACAAATGCAGTCTTGGATGTCGGCCAATAATAAATCCACCATTACCATGGATCAATTAAAGAACCTGGCGGCCGATGCGACGTCGACGGCCGCTGTGCGCGGGTTCGCACAGTATTTCGTCGACAATCCGGATCAATTCACGATAATCGAGACCCTCGATTCGCCGAAGGCGGATAATATTGCCTCTTTTAGCGACGTCCAGGCGGTAGCGAACTCTAGTGTGTACATCTCGTCTACTGATGCGACAAGTGCGCAATGGGCGGCCACCGAGATTGCGAGCTATATGTCATACAATGGCATGCAAAGTACATCGCTTACCCAGTTGCAGGATTGGGCCAATTATTCGAATGACGCGGATCTCCGAAGAGCGGCGCAATTTATGGTTGGTTGTTCGACGGTATTCAATGAGCTTGACACCATGGATGTGAAGACGCCTGACAATGTTATCGGTGTAGACACTTTGAGAAATTATGTAAAAACCAAAGGCATAGCCAGCATTCAGATGAACATGGTTATAAGTGATGCTGGTACAAGTAGTGATAGCGGCGGCGGTAGTACCGGCACGAATAGCGGCCAGTAATAATGATTGGAGAAAGTTCTTTGACGCCGACAGAAAGCATCTTCGGCGCCGAAGCACAAGCACGTTACAATCGCTATCGAACTCTGGTGTTGTCCTTGCGTTATCGATGAAAGTTCAGACCACTATTGGATCATTCTTTTAGAACGATTTCTATCGACCCTTTCAAGGAGTCTCATATGTCGGTGAATACCACGTTGTCAGTCACTTCTAAAGGGAATGTTTCGGGGAATCCCAGCGTAAATGATTATTCGGGAACCTGGGACCCGGCTTTAATTGCTCAGCTCGAGGAGCACGCCACTTCTCCCTATGAGCGCGAAGAGTTGGATTCCTTGACATCGATCTCGCCCGAGTCCATAGAGGCGCAAATTAGCGCCAATCTTCCGGCGCCCACTCCGCCTAAGTCAGCGACGTCGCCGGAATTATCTAAGAAGAACGCTTCCGCAATTGTTGAATATATGAGGGAGAATAAAAAGGACACCATTACTTTCGATGAACTGACAAATCTGTCGCAGGACCCCAACGCGACCGCTGAAGAAAAGGCCGCGGCTGATTACTTCACCCAAAACCCTGCGCAATATTTTCTCATCGAGACGCGTGACGATTTGCGTGAAGACGGTCGATCCTCAATCGATAACTTTCAACAGGTAGCAGACGGGAACTTCAGCATCGCGTCTACAGATGAAATGAATTCACAATTGGCCGCCGCGACACTGGCGACGTTCATGGTCACTCACACTCCAAATATCGAGACGACCGACACGCTGAGCAGCATCAATGAGGGAGATCTTAAGAACTTAGCCGCGGATCCCAGCAATCCAAATACTGAGGCAGCGGCTCAGTATTTTTTAGCTCACCCGGAAGTCTACAAAGACATTGAAACGACGGATGATCCGCGTCCGGATGGCACTGCGAGTGTGCCCGAGCTTCAAGAATATGTAAGCAAAGAATAAGTTATAACGTCTCGATTAGAAGCGTTGAAGGAAGTTGAAGTGGCACCGCCGTTTTTCGCCGGCCCGAAGAAGATGCTAGTCGTATTACAAATCTCCATGTCTTTTCCTACGCATACGTTAATCGAGAATTGTGTTGCCTATCAACTTCGACAAGCAACAGAGGGGGATTTTGCTTTCGCCGAGGCGCTCACCCGCGGCAACATGGCCTTCTATCTACGGACGCACAATATCGACTGGCACAGTCATCTCTTCATCGAGCATTGGTTAGCATCGGAAAATTTTGTTCTTCATAGAGACAATACCCCGATCGGCATCATGCTTCTGTCTGAGGAGCCCGATTCTCTGCATATCTGTGAAGTGCAGATTGTCCACGGTTACCGGGGACGCGGGGCGGGTACCTGCTTGCTTAATACAGCGCATTTGTTGGCGGCCAAGCGAGGACTTACTCAATGCCGATTGTGGGTATTTGCAGACAATCCAGCTGCACGTCTTTACGCGAGGTTGGGATACAAGCCGGTTGAGCCCGTCGCCGGACAGTCCGCGGCCTTGCAGCAGATGATCAGACGTGTCTGACTTGATCAGCAGACTAACTTTTAAATGGGTCGCTATCTCTCCTGCAGTGCAAAAAATCAAGCTTTGCATATTGGAGAAAAATCGGATATATTGATTGAGACGCGATTAGCGCGTCAAGCTCTCGGATTAGCCCGCTTATTCGTAAGCGGGTTTTTTTATGGCGAGTGTGGCCCCGGTCGTGGAAGGGCGTCGCATCGTCGTGCGTGGCCGCAATCTGCTGTGTTGAAATTTTATGTTGTGACGTTTTGAGAACCTCGCGTTTTATTTCAAGTCCTTCTGTTTCGCCAAGAGCGACGATGTTTTAGTAAGCATTAAGAATGCTGATGCGGTCTGTCTAAGTCGGTGAGCCTCAGGGCCCCTTGGCAGAGTTTGATTCAAGTCAATCGTGGTTCTTACCCGCCCTTACCATTTCATGACTACCACCGACGATCGGCGGATGTCTTTATCTGTTTGGTTATTGCAAGGTGCCTTACAAGCCCAAACCCGATCAGGCCACTGATCACAAACGCTCATCCTGACGCATTCGATACGGCGCATCATCTATTTGCAAGTCGTAGATTCGTCAGGTTCCCGCCCAACCGAGGTGCGATCCTGCTACGTTTGATCGGTGCTTACGGGAGTGCACGATGGAAAGGCAATACCACTATCGCGGTTTTCGCGTCGTTGTTGAGGTGATGCCGGTGAACTCGCTGGGTTATGCGAATGATGCAACGAAAATCGCTGATACCGAGGCAGACGGTTATACCAGTGTGGTAAAGTTGATTAAGCCACTTGCATCTGGAATTTGGAACGCAGTATTTCGCCTAAACGACCTGTGCGAAGCGCCCGTGATGCACGAATCGGCAGCCTTCTGGTCTAGCTATATCGTCGCTACAAAGATCATCGATGATGCGCTCACAGCATTTGGAGGTTCTGTTGAAGCGCTGCCGACGCATCTGACGCCAGGGGGCACTGACGTTTCTTTCACTGATCTCGGGAGGGCGTGGGCAAGGCTATGAGACTTCGAGGGCTTCATATGCGCAACCCGGGTAGTGCATTTTGGCTAGTCGCTTGTTTTCTATTCATCGTCATCGCAACGCTTCTTAGGTTATGTTTCTGGCTGATGTCATGCAGAAAAACGCCGAATTGACATCGACTTTGCGAAAGAGGTGGGTGATTCGCTGCGACTTGCTGGTAATGTATCTATCTTTCCAGCCAGTTTTCAATCGCGAGTCCACGAATGCGTCTGGATTCATTGGTGTTCTCGGTCACAAGCGTCAGCTGTAATCGCGCATGTGTGGCAATCAATGACATGGCCTGGGCTCCCGCGAGGGCTGCACATTTTCTCGGCATCGAGGTCTATCGTTCGTCGGCTTGCAATTTCATGCTGCGAAGCCCGGGCTGGCCGCGTGCATATGCGCGCGTGAGCGCGTGAGCGCATACGGTGGTGATTCTGTTATTCACGTTCGTCGCTGTATGGGCGCATCGTACGAACGCACATTACTTCAGCGTGGGCAGCGGTGAGCGGACAATAGACCGCTAGGACGACCATTTCGGAGTGTTGGCGATCTCCGGTTACAACATGGCTGGTTGGCGATGGCGGAGTCGGTGAGCCTATTCAGGCTTTCGAGCTTCAATGTGTGTTCATCGGCCAGGTTGACCAGCAATGTGTAAATGCCGTGAAGGAGGAAGCAGCTTACGCCGCGCTCTACAGCCGGATCCAGACGCGCGCCGATTTCTGAGACCTACTTTCGAGGACGACGATAGCGCGGCGTGCCTGCTTTCCGTATTCCCGGTCGATCCAGTGGTAGAGGTCGGCGAGCATGATCCGGATCAGGTAGGCCGCTTCATCGGTGAGCTCGGGACGGCAGGGCGTCGTGTTTCGGGTAAAGATGAACATGGTGCACCTCGCGATTGTAAACTGACGGTTTAGAGATCGCGTTTAACGGCGCCTCAAGGCATGTATGCGTATTTCGGGGAAGTTGAACGCCCGTTTCGGTGAAGTCGAACAGGCCAGGAGGGAGGTGCTGCGTAGTGCTTAGATTGTACTGCGAGTGTTCGAGATCAAGCTACTTTTTGATCAGGCGCGTTCTTCTTGCGCATCGAATCACCCTTCAACTGAAGCTTGTGAGCCTGATGGACGAGGCGGTCGAGGATTGCGTCGGCGAGAGTCGGGTCTTGCAGCCAGGCGTGCCAGTGTTCAAGGGGTAATTGGCTTGTGATGATCGTGGAGCGCGTGCCGACGCGACCGTCGAGCACTTCGAGTAGATCGTTGCGCGCGCCCTGGTCGACGTCCTGCAGTCCCCAGTCGTCGAGCAACAGGACGTCCATTTTTGCGAGCTGCGCAAGCCGACGTGTGAAGCCGCCGTCGCCGTGGGCGATCTTCAATTCCTCGAACAGCCGGGCGACGCGCACGTACAGCACGGAGAAGCCCTGTCTGCATGCCTGCTGACCGAAGGCGCAGGCACTTTGTACGCGTCGCTATTGACGTATTCGAAGTGGGACCAGACGATCTCACCACGTCGACGAACTGAAGGGCACATCGGTATTTTCCGTTTTGAGCCAATGAGCAAACTAAATGATGTTCGACAGACGAAGTAAAACGGGGGCAATGAAGCCCCCGTTGTCGTTTTCAGAACGGGGCGTCGAGAGTCAGGGTTACTCCGTTCGGCATCTCAGAAAAAATCTTAACTGAACGGCATTAGGCGCATCGGTGGCGTTTATATAAATTAGTTTGACCGGCGTACATGATGCAGTTCTTTATCGAAGACTTCTATCTGTGGCTCAGCCGCGCCTACGCGACCGAGATTCGGCGTTACCACGAGCCCTGGTACAGCGGCCCAACACAGCCGCCGCAACCTACGACGCGCGGATCTGGTGAGGTCAGTCACCCCCGGCCGCCGGAGTTCGACAGTTCCACGGCCAAAAACGCGATTTTCGACAGCCAGGCCTTGTATCGGCGCGGGTTTCGGCGGGG
>NZ_FCOX02000093.1 GCF_900044055.2 Caballeronia calidae
AGGCTGGGGATAGCTGCTTTCTTTGGTTACTTTCTTTGCAGCAGCAAAGAAAGTGACTGCCGCCCCGCACAGGGGCAGAGCAAATAGACCGACACGAACACGGGATCCGGCGAAAGACAGCTACAGTGAGATAGAAGCATTAATAAGGAAGCGCACGCATCCCCGATGGACCGGTCGGCCGCGAAGCGGGACGGAGCTATTTGGCGCCTTACCGATTAGTCATGCGGCGCGATGTGACAGACCGTGCGCGATCCAAGCCCGCTTAGGCCTATGAGGGCACTCGCTACTGCCGGACCACGTGCAATCTTCTGTGCCGCGGCCGGCCTGAAGTGCTTAGGCTGGGGATAGCTGCTTTCTTTGGTTACTTTCTTTGCAGCAGCAAAGAAAGTGACTGCCGCCCCGCACAGGGGCAACACAAATAGACCGACACGAAAACAGGATTTCATAGAAGCGCAAAAAAACGAAACCCCCAACGCACCAGCACCCTCAACGCGCAAGCTTGACCGGCCGATTCAAAACCCGCGCCTGCAACACAATCACGAGCAACAAAAACAACCCGCGAATCACGGACTGCCAATACGCCGACAGCGAAATAAACCCAAGCCCATTCTCGAAGTTGAGCAGATTGAACACGAGCCCGAGCAACGCCACACCGGCGATCGTCATCGCGATGGACCCATCGCCGCCCGTAAGCCGCGTCCCTCCCAACACAACAGCCGAAATCGCAAACAACTCCCAACCGACGCCTTCATTCGGCTGCCCCGCGCCGAACTGCGCGGCGAGAATCGCCCCTGCGATACCCGCAAGCAATCCGGAAACGGCATAAACGAAGACCAGCGTGCGATCCACGTTCAGCCCCATCAGCCGCGATGCTTCTTCACTCCCGCCGATAGCGAGCGCATGCCGCCCGAACCGCGAGCTGCGCAACGCGATCCATCCGATCACAGCAACCGCCGTGCATACGAGGCCCGGAATCGGCAGACCAAGAAAATCGCCTTGTCCGAACGCGGCGAAGCGCATATCCGACGATATCGCCACCGCATCGTTATGACCGAGCAGCAACGCAAGTCCGTGCGCGCCGAGGCTCGTCGCCAACGTGACGATGAACGGCAGAATCCGCATATGCGTGATGACAAGCCCATTCAGCACGCCGACCGCGAGCCCCGCGAACGATCCCGCGAGCACGCCCGCCAGCGCGCCATGCGGACTCGCCAGCGCCGACACGACACTCGCCAGCGCCGCCACCGCGCCCACCGACAGATCGATGCCGCCCGTGATGATGACGAACGCCATACCCACGGAGACGAGCGCGAACATCGAGTTGTAGCGCCAGAAAGACGTCACGTTATACGCCGACAGAAAGTGCTCGTAACGCGTGATGCCAAGCACGAGCAATGCGACGAGCGCGATCAGAATGGGCAGGTTCTTCTTCATGCCAGGTCAGCCTCGCTTGCGTTGCACATACACCGCCGCGATGATGATCGCAGCCTTCAGCACGAGCGCGGCCGCATCCGGAATGCCGTGCGCGAGCAAGGTATAACGCAGCAATTGAATGATGAGCGCGCCGATCAGCGTGCCCGTGATATACGCCTTGCCGCCCGTCAACGCAGTGCCGCCGACCGCGACCGCCGCGATCGCATCGAGCTCCACACCGAGTCCCACGACGTTCGCATCCGACGATGAATTCACCGATATCGATATGAGTCCCGCAAGTCCCGCGAGCGCCGCGCACACGGTATAAGCGATCATCTTCACGCGCGCGGTCGGAATGCCGGAGAGATACGCGGCGTCCTCGTTGCCGCCCGTCACGAGCAGGTATTTGCCGAAGAGCGTCTTGCGCACGATCCACGTGAAGAGCGCGACCAGCGCGAGCATCAACAGGGTCTGGAAGGGCACGCCCGCAACTTTGCCGAGCGCGATCCATTGAAACGCGGGATTGTTGAACGCCTGCAGACTGCCATCGGTGACGACCTGCGCGATGCCGCGTCCCGCGATGAACAGCACGAGCGTCGCGACGATAGGCTGCACGTTGAGCCGCGTCACCAGAAAGCCGTTGAAGACGCCGCACGCGGCGGCCGCGAGTATCGGCAACGTGAACGCGAGCAGAATACCGAGCGGCCCTTCGATGTTCATGAAGAGCATCGGCGCGAGCGCACCGGCAATCGCCATCGATGCGCCCACGGACAGGTCGATGCCGCCCGTCGCGACGACGAGCGTCATGCCGATGCCGACGATCACGATCGTCACCACCTGCGTGAGATTCACGTTGAACGTCTGCAAGGAAACGAAGTGCTGCGTGAAGATGAGGTTGAACACGATCATCGCGAGCAGCACGGCAATCTCGCGCTGAATCGCGACGCCGCGCTTCTTTTTCGCGGGCGGCGTCTGCGTCAGGGAGGCGGCGGGTTGCGTCTTGTCGATCATCATTCGCTTCCTCGCGCCGTCGATTCGACTGCTTCGATCAACGTCGATTGCTCTCCCGCGCCGTACGCGATCGCGTCCATGATCGATGCCTCGTTCATCTGCGCGCCGTCGAGTTGCGCGACCGTTTCGCCATCGCGGATCACGACCGCGCGATCGGCTACCGCCGTCAGCTCTTCCAGTTCCGATGCGGACAGCAGCACCGCAAGCCCCGCATCGCGCAATTCGCGCACGATCTTCGCGACATCGGCTTTAGCGCCCACGTCGATGCCACGCGTGGGCTCATCGAGCAGCAGGAGGCGAGGGTGCGTCGCGAGCCAGCGCGCGAGCAGCACCTTCTGCTGATTGCCGCCCGATAGCTCGCGTATCGGCTGATCCGGCGAGCGCAGCTTGATGCCGAGCGATTCGATGAAGCCATCGACGATTTCCTTCTGCTTCGCGACATCGACGACGCCGCGCTTCGTCAACGCGGGAAGGCATACGAGCGTGAGGTTGTCGCGCACGGATAACTCCGGCACGATGCCTTCGGCCTTGCGATCCTCGGTCAGATACGCGACGCCGCGTGCGATCGCGTCCTTCGGCGATCTGAAGTTTGCGCTTTCGCCGCCGACGGCAAGCGTGCCTTTAGCGGGACGGTCCGCGCCGAAGAGCAGACGCATCGTTTCCGTGCGTCCCGAACCGAGCAGGCCCGCGAGGCCGACGGCTTCGCCCGCATGCACATCGAGCGAGACGTCGGTGACTTTCGCGCCGGCAGCGAGCCCCTGCGCGGAGAGCGCGACAGGCCCGCGCTTTGCGAGATTCGCTTCCTTCACGGCGCTGTCTTCGTGCACGACGGCGGCGAGCGTGCGGCCGAGCATCGTCGTGACGAGCTTCAGCTTGTCCATCTCCCGCAGCGTGCTTTCGGCGACGGTTTGACCATCTCGCATGATGGTGACGCGATCGCACAGCGCATAGAGTTCATCGAGCCGATGCGATACGAAGATCACCGCGCGCCCATCGTCGCGCAGACGACGCACGACGGTGAAGAGCAACTCGACTTCACGCTCGTCGAGCGAGGACGTCGATTCGTCCATGATGACCATCTTCGCATCCGACGAAACGGCGCGCGCAAGCGCGACCATCTGCTGAATCGCGGTCGAATACTCGCGCACGGGCTTCTTCACATCGATATGCAATCCGAGGGATTCGAGCAGATCGGATGCGCGCTGCTGCACCGTCTTCCAGTCGATGAGACCGAAGCGGCGCGGCTCGCGTCCGAGAAAGATGTTCTCCGCGACCGAGCGGAACGGCACGAGATTGATCTCCTGATAGATCGTGCTGATGCCCGCCGCGCGCGCATCCTTCGGCATGCGGAAATCGACCTCGCGGCCATCGAAGCGAATCGTGCCCGCGGTCTTGCGATACGCCCCGGTGAGAATCTTGATGAGCGTGGACTTGCCCGCGCCGTTCTGGCCGATGAGCGCATGCACTTCGCCCGCCGCGACGGTCAGGCGCGCGCGTTTCAAAGCAGCAACACCGCCGAACGCGATGTCGATGTCCTGCATGTCGAGAAGGGGAGTCTGAGCCATGCCGTAGGTCCGTCGAAATGAAAAAGCGAGCGCCGTCCATCCGGCGCCCGCAAGACACACACACTTCGATCAGTACCCGTACTGCATGCTCGCGTCGACGTTGCTCTTGTCGTAGAAGCGGTCCGATACCTTGACCCACGGCGGAACGGTCTTGCCCTTCGCGTACTTCTGCGCGACATCGCAGGCGAGCGGGCCGAAGAACGGGCTCGACTGCACGCTCGCGCCGAGTTCGCCCGCCTTGATCGCTTCGAGCCCGCCCTTGGTGCCGTCGATCGTCACGAGGACGATGTCCTTGCCCGGCTGCTTGCCTGCCGCCTTGATCGCGGCAATCGCGCCGAGCGCCATTTCGTCGTTGTGCGCGTAGACGGCGGTCACGTCGGGATGCGCCTGCAACAGCGTTTCCATCACCTGACGGCCCTTGTCGCGCGCGAAATCGCCGCTTTGCGATGCGACGATCTTCATGCCGGGATTCTTCGCGATGACTTCGTCGAAGCCCTTCTTGCGATCGTTCGCGGCGGACGCACCCGTCGAGCCTTCCAGTTCGATGATCGTCGCCTTGCCGTTGGTCGCCTTCACGAGCCAGTCGGCGGCGCGGTGTCCCTGATCGATGAAGTCCGAGCCGATGAACGTGATGTAGTCCTTGCCCGCCTTCGCCATCGACTGATCGATATTGCGGTCGACGAGAATCACCGGAATGCCCGCTTTCTTCGCCTGCATCACGACGGGCACGAGCGGCTTCTCCTCGCGCGGCGGGAACACGAGCAGGTCGACGTGTTGCGCGATCATGCTCTGGATGTCCGAGACCTGCTTGGCCGCCGAGCTGTTGGCGTCGGTCATGACCATCTGCCAGCCGCATTTCGCCGCGATGTCCTTGAAGCTTTTCGTTTCGGCGAGACGCCACGGGTTGTTGCTCTCGGTCTGCGCGAAGCCGACCTTCAACGGTTTCTTGGTTGGAATCTTCGGCAGGCCGTCTTCGGCGGCGTGGGCGGCGGTGAAACCGGCCGCGAGCGTGAGGGCGGTGAGTGCGGCAGCGAGCGGGCGCGGGCCCAGACGCGATTTCTTCTCTAGCGACAGCATGTCTTCCTCCAAAGGATGGTTTGCCTTTTTCTAGTAGTGCCGATGCTTGTGATGCCCGGTCTGCCTGCTGCGAGAGTGGTCATGCGTGCTGCGACTTCGGCGATTATTTCATCGCGTTTTATTAATGGTCAATCGTTAATATTATTAATGGCGAGCTGCTTCGTTTCGTTGATGGTCCTGACCGAGCCGCGCTCGATCAACGGTCCATCGAGCTTCACGGTGCGTCGTCGCACTGGCGCGCCCGCCGCGCGGTTCTGTTCTTCCTGCAGGAGCGTCTCCACCGCCCAGCGGCCGAGTTCATAGTTCGGCAGCACCACCGTGGAAAGCGGCGGATGCGTGTGCCGCGCGATTTCCTGATCGTCGTAGCCGAGCACGGAGACGTCGTCGGGCACGCGCAGGCCGAGTTGCTTCAGCGCTTCGATCGCGCCGAGCGCCATCAGATCGTTCGCGCAGAAGATCGCCGTCGGCGGATTCGGCTCGCGCATCAGCGAAAGCGTGTGCTCGAAGCCAGTGTCGGGACTCCAGTCGCCTTCGCGCACGAGTTCCGGCGCGAACGGCAGGTCCGCCGTGGCGAGCGCCGTGCGATAACCCTTCAGACGATCGCGCGCCGCGTCCTGCCAGGGCTCGCCGTTGATATAGCCGATGCGTCTGTGTCCCGCCGCCAGCAGGTGATCCGTTGCGGTGTGCCCGCCCGCGACTTCCGCCGGCACGACCGACGACACGTTCACCTCGTTCGAATAGCAGTTGAGCAGCACGGTCGGCACCTTGGCCAACGCGTCGGGCAGCGTGACGCGGCGTGTGTAGACGGTCGCGTAGATCACGCCGAGCACGTTCGGGTTGCCGAGCGTCGCATCGAGCACGCGCGCTTCGATCTCCGCATTGCCGTGCGTCGAGTAGACAGCCAGCATGCGGCCGTTCGCGAACGCGGCATCGCGTGCGCCGTCGATGCTCACGACCGGATGCGGGCTCGTCGATATTTCATCGGCCAGATAGACGATCAGATTGAGCTCGCCCTGGCTTTCGAGCGCCGCGACCGGCTCGCGCTGCGTCATGCGATAGCCGAGTTCCTGCGCGGCGCGCAGCACCTTGTCGCGTGTGGTGTCGGAGAACTTCGCGCCGCTGGCGTTGTTCAGCACGAGCGAAACCGTCGATTGCGAGACTCCGGTGAGCTTCGCGATGTCGGTCATCGTCGGGCGGCGTTGCGTGGATTTTTTCATTGTGCGTGCCGCGTCGTGCGGCTGGACTCTGCGCGGACGATGCGTCGCGGGCCGGGAAAACTTGCCATTAATATTAGTGATGAACGACGCGGAAAGCACGCTTTTATTCGTCATTTTGATCTAGGGTTTTCACTGGTTATTACTAATAATATTGACGGATCGATTACACGCGTGCGATTCTCTTCGCACTCGCAACGAGGAGACGGCGCATGAGCAAGTACGACGAGAGCACGCGCGACGCGCTCGCCGAGACGTTCGAACGGGATGGCTTCGTCCTGCTGCGCGATCACTTTCCGCGCGCGGTCATCGAAGCCTGGCGCGCAGCGTTCGAGCCGCTGTTGAAACCGCATGTGGAGGCAGCGCGTGAAGCGTCCTCAAACGGCAATCGTGGACCGGGGCGCTATTACGTCACGCTGCCGTTCGAAGGTGAGTTCGCCGATCCATCGGTCATGTGCGATGACGACATCGTCGGTATCGTGGAGCGCGTGGCCGGGCGCGATCCGGTGATGTGCCAGCTCGCCACCGATACGCCCGTGCTCGGCTCCGAGTATCAGGACTGGCATCGCGACACGCCGCCGCTCTTCGACGACGCGCCCGAAACGCCATCGTTCCAGCTCGCGGTGAACTTTCCGCTCGTCGATGTCGATGACCGCAACGGACCGCTCGAAACCACGCGCCGCACGCATCGCCTGTCGCGCGAAGAAGCGCTCGAGGGCTTGCAGGCAGGGCGCTTCGCCGCCGAGCGCGTGCCGATGAAAGTCGGCGATGTGATGATCCGCGACGTGCGCGGCCTGCATCGGGGCACGCCGAATCTGGCCGGCGAGCCGCGTCCGATGGTCGTGATCGGCTACAGCCGCGCCTGGTATTTCCGGCCCGAGGTGCATATCGACGTGCCGCGCGACGTGTTCGCCGCATTGCCTCCGCGGGCGCGGCGTCTGCTGCGCTTCAATCCGCTGGTCGAGAAGACGGCGCGCACGTTCGACGAAAGCTACCGGCAGTTCGCATATTGAGCGCCGCGGCTTCCGCTACGCGGGTCGAACTGCGTCATGGCGCGCGGCGCGTGCTGCTGGCGCCCGAAGTGGGCGGTGCCATCGCAGCTTTCGACGAAACGCGCGATGGACGTTCCATCGACTGGCTCCGTCCCGCGACGCCCGCCGCGCTCGCCGCACGCGATCCGCTCGGCATGGCGAGCTTTCCGCTCTTGCCGTATTGCAACCGCATCCGCGATGCGCGCTTCATGTTCGAAGGCGCGATCATCGATCTTTCCGGCGATGGAAATGCGTTTCCGCACGCGCTGCACGGCAATGCGTGGCGCCTGCCCTGGCGCGTGGAGGAAGTGTCGGCATCGCGGGCGCGCTTGCATCTTCTGCACGAGCCTTCGCGCGAAGCCGCGCATCACTGGCCGTTCGCCTACGAAGCGACGCAGGACATCGCGCTCGATGCACACACGCTAACCGTCACGATGTCCGCGCGCAATCTGTCCGATCGGCCGATGCCGTTCGGCATGGGGCATCACCCATACTATCCGCGCACGCGAAATACGCGCGTGCATGCGCGCGTCGATGCGATGTGGCATTGCTCGCCCGATCTGCTGCCGACGCATGCGGGACCGCATCCGTGCGTCGACGCGATGGCATCGCGCGAAGGCCTGTCCGCCGATGCTTTCGATCTCGACAACAACTTCGCCGGCTGGTCGCACACGGCGACGATCGCCTGGCCGGACGAACGCCGCGCGATCACGCTGCACGCCGACTCGCCTTTCGATCATATGGTGGTCTACGCGCCCGCGTCGCATCCCGATCTGCTCTGCGTGGAACCGGTGAGCAACGTAGCGGACTGGGTGAATCTGAATGTGGATCGCGCGCTGAAAGGCGGCGCGGTGCTGAAGGCGGGCGAGTCGGTCATCGCGACATTCGCATGGACGACTCGCATCGAGTGATGTGTCGCGGACGATGATGACACTCGCCCGCGACGTCGAGCCTTCATTCGGTCATTGACCGAAGAAGATGTCGCAGCGGGGCGCGTCGCCGCAGCCGCCCTGGCGACGGCCGCTTGCGGATGCGCTCGCGCCGGCTGCCATGCCACCGTACGCGGATTCGTCGGCTTGCGCGGCGGGCATTGCGGCGCTTTGCGTCTGATCCTGCGTGTCCTGCGACATATACATCGGGCGCATCGTCTGCACGAGTTGCTGCGCGTCCGCGGGCATGCCTTGCGCGTGGGCACCGCCGACGCCGGCGACGGTGGCCACGAGCGCGCTGGCGGCCATCATCGCGATGAGTTTCGGATTGAGTGTCTGCTTCATGTTCCAGCTCCTTGAAACGATTGCACAAGCAGCCGGGAACGCGATTCTCGGACTCCTTGCCTTGTCGATGGACGGGATCGAGCGCAGCGGCTCAAAGGCCGGAACATGCTTTGCTCGACGCGGCAATGAAAGCCACGCCAGGCGCGACGGATAGCGCTCAGGAGCTAAGTTACGGTAAGGGGAAAGAGCGAGAAATCCCTATCTCGCAGGGATGCTTTGGAGGGGGAGCGCAGACGGCGGCCAGGCATTCGGATGGTGCGCCGATGAAAGATGACGACACGCCCGGGCTTGCGCGAAGCCCGAGCGCGCGATGACGACGTGGACTTAGTACGACTTGGACGCGCCGCCGCTCGAAGTACCCGAGTCCGAACTGCTCTTCTTGTTCTTGTGCATCTTGCTGCTTTGCGACGAGCCCATGGTGTTCGCCCCCGATGCGCCCGAGGTCGTACCCGTCACGCCGTTGCTGTTTGGCGTGCTCATGCCCGTGCCGCCCTGACCCGCGCCATTGCCGCCCGCCGTGCCGCCACCCGCGCCACCACCGGCTCCGCCGCCCGCGCCTTGCGCGAACGCCGCGCCGGACAGGCCCAGGATCATTGCCGAAACAAGCAGACTTCTCTTCGCGTTCTTCATGGTGTCCTCCCGTTGATCGATGGTCTTGATGCGCGCCGCCTCGCACGATGCTGCGGCGTCGCGGAGTTTCTTCCGCAATCGCCGTGCCGCGCGAGATGGCGCGCGCACCGGTTCCACCTCAGACCGTGTTACGGGAAGAAGCGCGAGCGTCAGGCCAACGCCTCGTCACACCATTCGATAGCCCACGCCCGCGCGCAATGCACGGCATCCGATTCGCTCGTGAAGGAATCGAGCTCGCCCGATTCGAAGACTTCCATGTGCCCGCCGTGCTCTTCTGGCGAACGCGTGATCTTTGCGTGTGCGTAGTAACTTCCGTCCTGATCGTGATGCGCGGTGCAATCGATGTGGAACGTCTTGTAGTCGAATCGCATAGGGCTCTCCGATGAATGAAGTATTGGGCCAGGCGCGAAGCATGCGAGAGGCTAAGCAAACGTTCTGTCATGGACATTTGTGTTTGACTCCGCAACCCACGTGGGATACTGTATAAACATACAGTATCATATGCAAGATGGATCTCTCCGAAAAGCTCGAAATTCTCGCAGATGCCGCCAAGTACGACGCGTCGTGCGCGAGCGGCGGCGCGCCCCGGCGCGAGTCGCGCGGCATAGACGGTCTCGGCGCCAGCACCGGTTCGGGCATCTGCCACAGCTTCACGCCCGATGGCCGCTGCGTCTCGCTGCTCAAGATCCTGCTGACCAATTTTTGTCTGTACGACTGCCGCTACTGCATCAACCGCCGGTCCAGCAATGTGCCGCGTGCGCGTTTCACACCCGATGAAGTCGTCAGCCTCACGCTGGATTTTTACCGCCGCAATTACATTGACGGCCTGTTTCTCAGCTCCGGCGTGATTCGTTCGTCGAACTACACGATGGAGCAGCTCGTGCTGGTCGCGAAGACGTTGCGCGAGAAGCATCAGTTTCGCGGCTACATACACCTGAAGACGATTCCCGATGCCGATCCCGAACTCATCGCGCAGGCGGGGCGCCATGCCGACCGCCTCAGCGTGAACATCGAGCTGCCGACGGAAATCAGCCTCGAGCGGCTCGCGCCGGAAAAAAGCGGCCGCACGATCAAGCTGGCGATGGGCAACATCCGCGTGGCGCGCGAGGAATCCGAAGCCGAGCCGCGCGCGCCGCGTTTCGCGCCGGCGGGGCAGAGCACGCAGATGATCGTCGGCGCCGACGAAACGGACGACCGCACCATCCTCGGCACCGCCGAAACGCTCTACGGCTCGTATCAGCTGAAGCGCGTCTATTACTCGGCGTTCAGCCCCATTCCCGACAGCCCGTCGGGCGTGCCGTCGCAGGCGCCGCCGCTGTTGCGCGAACATCGTTTGTATCAGGCGGACTTTCTGATGCGCGGCTACGGGTTCGCCGCCGCCGAACTTCTCGGCGATGCCGGCAATCTCCCGCTCGATGTCGATCCGAAGCTCGCGTGGGCGCTCGCGCATCGCGAACGCTTTCCCGTCGACCTGAATGCAGCGCCCGCGCGCATGATCGCGCGTGTGCCGGGCATCGGCATGCGCAACGCGAAGCGCATCGTCGAGTTGCGGCGCGCGCGGCGCGTGCGCTATCACGATCTCGTGCGGCTGCGCTGCGCCATGGACAAGGTGAAGCCATTCGTCGTCACGGAGGATTACCGGCCGCCGCTCGCCGAAGCGCCTTCGGAAAATCTGCGGCGCGCGCTCGCCACCGGTCCGGTGCAGCTCTCGCTGATCTGATGCGCGTCATCACCATCGACGACGATTTCGACGCCTGGCGCGCCGCCGCGCTCGAGGCGCTCGCGCAAGGGCTCGCGCCCGAAATGGTCGACTGGCGCACGTCGCAAGCGGAGCCTGCGTTGTTCAACGAATCCGCGCCGTCGGTGCATTCGACCGGCGCGCCGCCGATCCGCGTATCGCGGGAACTCGCCGCGCTCTTGAAAGACGCTGCGCATTGCCGCGACGCGCGCCGCTGGAACTTTCTCTATCGCGTGCTATGGCGCTGGGCGGCGGGCGACCGGTCGGCAGCATCGCCCGCCGATGAAGACGGCGCGCGGCTCTACAAGATGGCGAAGGCGGTGCGCCGCGCGCAGCACGACATGATCGCGTACGTGCGCTTTCGTCAGCGCGACGCGGCGCTCGGCGCGCCCGAATATGTCGCGTGGTACGAACCCGATCACGACGTGCTCGCGTGGGGCGCGGCGCATTTCGCGGCGCGCATGGGACGCTCGACATGGCTCATCGCGACACCCGACGGCGCCGCGATGTTCGACGGCGAGCGCCTGCAGCTGGAGCGCCGCCGCGCGGTCGCGTCGGACCATGCTGCGGACGCGCCCGATGCCGCCGAAGCCCTGTGGATGACCTATTACCGCAGCATCTTCAATCCCGCGCGTCTGAACGAATCGGCGCTCGAGCAGCACATGCCGGTGCGTTTCTGGAAGGGCCTGCCCGAAGGCGCGCTGATTCCCACGCTCGTGAGCGATGCGCGCGGCGGCGCGCGGCGCGTCGCGCAGGCGCAGAGCGTCGGCGCGCTCGGCGGCAAATCGGTTCAGGTCGATGCCCTCGATGCGCAACCCGAACGCGATGCGCCCACGTCGCTCGACGCCTGCCGCCGCTGCGATCTGTGGCGCAACGCGACGCAGGCGGTACGCGGCGCGGGTCCGTCCGGCGCGCGCATCATGCTGCTCGGCGAACAGCCCGGCGATCAGGAGGATTTGAAGGGCGAGCCGTTCGTCGGTCCGGCGGGCCAGTTGCTCGACGACGCGATGCAACGCGCCGGCGTGCCGCGCGAACAGGTCTTTCTGACCAACGCGGTGAAGCATTTCAAATGGGAGCCGCGCGGCAAGCGGCGTCTGCACAAGACGCCCGCGCAGCAGGAAATCGAAGCGTGTTCGTACTGGCTCGAACAGGAATTGCATGACATCGGCGCGCGCGTGATCGTCACGCTCGGCGCGACGGCGCTCAACGCGCTTTTCGGCCGGCGCGCGACGTTGTCGGCGCATGTCGGGCGCGTGGTGCCGTATCGGGACAAACTCGTCGTCGCGACGTATCACCCGTCGTATGCGCTGCGGCAGAACGACGAAGCCGCGCGCGAGCGAACCGTCGCGGCCATCGTCGCGGCGCTGGAACAGGCGCGCGAGCTCGCGTCGCCGTCGCAATGAAGTCGCGATGACTTCGCAATAACGTCGCGCGCCCGGAAGCTCAGAACGCCGCGCGCACGACGCCGCCGTCCGCGCGCAAGGCCGCGCCGTTCGTCGCCGACGACAACTCCGAGCACACATACGCGACCGTGCTGGCGATTTCCTCCGGCGTGATGAAGCGCTTGAGAATCGAGGTCGGGCGCGCTTCCTCGAAGAACTGCTTTTCGAACTCCTGGAAGCTCTTGCCGCCCGAGAGCTTCTCGACGAAATCGGTGACGCCTTCGGAACTCGTCGGTCCGGGGAGCACCGAATTGACCGTGACGCCGGTGCCCGCGCAAGTCTCGGCGAGTCCGCGCGCGAGCGAAATCTGCGCCGATTTCGTCATGCCGTAGTGAATCATCTCGACCGGAATCTGGATGCCGCTCTCGCTGCTGATGAACACGACGCGGCCCCAGTTCTTCTCCTTCATCTTCGGCAGATACGCGCGCGACAGCCGCACGCCCGACATGACGTTCGCGTTGAAAAAGCGCAGCCATTCCTCGTCTGGAATCTCCTCGAACGGCTTCGGATCGAAGATGCCCATGTTGTTGACGAGAATATCGACGTGCGGAAAACGCTTCACCAGTTCGGCGACTTGCGCGGCATCGGAGACGTCGCCGGCGAAGCCTTCGGCCTGCGCGTTCGGTGCGAGCTCGCGCAGCTTCGCGAGCGCCGCATCGACGGATGCCTGCGAGCGGCCGTTGACGATCACGCGCGCACCCTCGCGCGCGAGCGCCACCGCGATGGCGTGGCCGATGCCCTTCGTCGATCCGGATACGAGTGCGAGCTTGCCGGCGATCTTGAGATCCATATTGGCTCCTGTGGAATGTGTGACGGGATGCACCGCGAATTGCACGATGCGTCGATCCGAAGTTAAGCAGAAGCCGGTGAAGCCTGCAGAAACGAGGCTCGCGCGGCGCGTGTCGAATCGGCTGAAAGCCGCGTCCGACAAGGCGCTCGGGACGATGAAACCCCGCGACATAAATGTTCGATGGCCTCGGCGGAGGGCGTCGCTCATAGTTGCGCCAGCGTGATCGAAACGAAGCAGCAGAGAGAAACGAGAGACGTATCACGCATCCATCCAACACGATTCCCGGCGCGGCCGGCACGGAGATGCAACATGAACAGCCCGATCAAATTCTCGTCGCTCAATGCAATGCTCAAGAAGGCGCGCAGCGCGGCGCTGGCCGGTGTCGTCGTCGGCACGGCGCTGCTGACGGTCTGCGCGAGCAATCCCGCGCAAGCCGCAAGCCAGTACAACCAGTACGGCGGCCAGTCTGTGCAGACCGTCGCCGCGACGCCCGCCATGCGCCCCGACACCATCTATGTCTATGCCTTCGCCAGCGACGCGAGCGACGTCAAGCTCGACAATCACGGCATGATCTCGAAGATCGGCTCCGCGCTCTCCGGCGACTCGCAGGCGCAGAAAGAGACGCAGGACGCGATCGCCGCGCGCGAGGAAGTCGCGAACGAGATCGTCGCCAAGCTCCAGTCGATGGGCCTGCGCGCGGTCCGCGCCGATGTGCCGCCGCCGCAAGACCAGAACGTGCTCGTCGTCGAAGGCAGCATCAATACGATCGACGCGGGCAATCGCCGCCGCCGCATGCTGATCGGCCTCGGCGCGGGCGAAAGCAAGGTCGGCGCGACGGTGCAACTCGTCTTCAAGCCCGCGCACGGCGCGCCGCAACTGCTCGAACAGTTCGACGCGAAAGCCGACAGCGGTCACATGCCGGGCGTCGCGGAAATGGCGGGCGTCGGCGCGGCGGCGGGCCACGTGGCGAGTTCGCTCGCGGTGTCGGGCGGGCTGCACGCGGCATCGGAGACGAAGCATGCCGATGTATCGTCCGATGAGAAGCGCCTCGGCGATTCCATCGCGAAGCAGATCGCGAAGCTCGGCCAGGAGCAGGGCTGGATGCCCGCGAAGAGCTGAACGCGGTCCGGCGATGCGCGGTCCGGAACCTGCTTAAACTAACGGGTCCGGACGGATGTTCGCTTCGCGAGGCCCGCGCATGCCGACGATTGCTTTGATTGCCCTGACGATTGTCGTGACGCTCGTCGTCGTGCTGGTGATCGCGAATCTGACGAGCGGCGAGAAAAAGATCGAGCACAAGATCGAACGGCTGTACGCGAGCGACGACCCGCAGTTCATCCGCTCGATGGGCCTGCTGCTCGGGCCGCCGGTCATCGGGGGCAACCGCTTCGAGGTGCTCGTGAACGGCGACGAGATCTTTCCGTCGATGCTCGAAGGCATCCGCTCGGCGCAAAAGACGATCACGTTCGAGACCTTCATCTACTGGTCCGGCGCGATCGGCGAGGACATCGCGCGTGCATTGTCGGACAAGGCGCACGCAGGAGTCGCGGTGCACGTGCTGCTCGACTGGGTCGGCTCGTCGAAGATGGACAAGCGCTACCTGCGCATGCTGCGCGACGCGGGCGCGGAAGTCATCCAGTATCACAAGCCGCACTGGACTGGGCTCGGGCGCATGAACGATCGCACGCACCGCAAGCTGCTCGTGATCGACGGGCGCGTCGGGTTCACGGGCGGCGTGGGCATCGCCGAGGAATGGACCGGGCACGCGCAGGACGAGAAGCACTGGCGCGACACGCATTTTCGCCTCGAAGGTCCGGCGGTCGGCCAGATGCAGGCCGTCTTCATGGACAACTGGATCAAGGCGACGGGCAACGTGCTGCACGGCCCGGACTATTTTCCGGACCTCGAAGACGCGGGTGACGGCTTCGCGCACATGTTCAGCAGCTCGCCTTCGGGCGGCAGCGACGACATGCAGCTCATGTATCTGATGGCGATCACCGCCGCGACGAGCTCGATTCACTTGTCGAGCGCGTATTTCGTGCCGGACAAGCTGACGATCAACGCGATCGTGGAAGCGGCGAGGCGCGGTGTCAGGGTGCGCATCATCACGCCGGGCAAGCGCATCGACACGCATACGGTGCGCGAGGCCTCGCGCGCATGCTGGGGCGATCTGCTCGCGGCGGGCGTCGAGATGTACGAGTATCAGCCGACGATGTTCCACTGCAAGCTCATCGTCGTCGACGAGTATCTCGTGTCGGTGGGATCGACCAACTTCGACAACCGCTCGTTCAAGCTCAACGACGAAGCCAATCTCAACATCTACGATCGCGATTTCGCGCGCCGGCAGACGGCGATTTTCGATGACGACGTCGCGCACGCGAAACGCATCACGCTCGATGACTGGCGCCGCCGTCCGCTCGTCGAAAAGATGCTGGAGCGCGTCGTCGCGCTGCTCGATCCGCAACTTTGACCGGTGCGCACAGCGGCCCGCGAATAATCGCGCGCGCGAGCCTAAAGATTCGTGGTCGTGAGCCGATAAGACGCCCACGCACACGAGTCTCCGGCTGACCCGCACTATGCATGGCACTTACAACTTATGGCTGGTCGCGGCATCGCTCGTCGTCGCGACGCTCGCTTCCTATACCGCGCTCGATATTTCGGGCCGCATCGCCATGCTCTCGCAATCGCGCGTGCGGCACGCCTGGCTCGCGGGCGGAGCGGCGTCGATGGGCATCGGCATCTGGTCGATGCATTTCATCGGCGTGCTCGCTTTCGAGCTGCCGATTCCGCTCGGCTATGACCTGAAGATCACCGCGGGTTCGCTCGGCATCGCGGTGCTCGTGTCGTTTTTCGCGCTGCATGTCATCACGAGCAGGCGGCTGACGGCGGCGCGTCTCATCGCGAGCAGCGTGCTGATGGGCGCGGGCATCGCGGCGATGCACTATACCGGCGATGCCGCCATGCGCATGAATCCGGCGATCGAATATGATCCGCGCCTCTTCGCTGCGTCGATCGCGATTGCGGTGATCGCATCGGGCGCGGCGCTGTGGATCGCGCACATGCTCTCCGATGCGAGGCAGAAGAACGTGCTCGCGAAGCGTACGGCGGCGGCGTTCGTGATGGGCATCGCGATCACCGGCATGCACTACACGGGCAACGCGGCGGCGAACTTTCTGCCGGGCGCGATTTGCGGCGCGGCGAACGACGTCGATGCGCGCTGGCTCGCGACCACCGTCGTGCTCTTCACGCTGGCGATTCTGATCATCACGCTCGTGCTGTCGCGCTTCGACGCGCGCACCGCGTTGCTCGCCGGTTCCGTGACGCGCCTGAACGGACAGATCGTGCGCATGGCGACCTTCGACACGCTCACGGACTTGCCGAACCGCCGCACGATGAACGAGCGCATCGAGCGCGCGATCCGCGGCGCGAAGCAGAGCGGCAGCCGCTTCGCGATTCTCTTCATGGACCTCGACGGTTTCAAGACCATCAACGATTCGCTGGGCCATACCGTCGGCGACGAAGTGCTGAAGGCGTTCGCGCGGCGCTTGCAGGAATGCGTGCGCGGCGGCGACACGGTCGCGCGACTGGGCGGCGACGAGTTCGTCGTGATGTTGGAGAACCTGCATGCGCCGACCGACGCCGAGAAGATGGCCGAGCGCATTCTCGACATGATGAGGAAAGGCCTGCTCGCGGGAAAGCATCCGTTGCAGGTGATGCCGAGCATCGGCATCGCGCTGTATCCGCAGGACGGCGATAGTGTCGAGTCGCTGCTCAAGCATGCAGATGTCGCGATGTACGAGGCGAAGCGCGGCGGGCGCAGCACGTACCGCTTCTTCGAGGCGAGCATGAACGAGGCGGCCGTGCGGACCTTGCAGATTCAGCAGGCGTTGCACGAGGCGCTGAACGGCGGTCATTTCTATCTGCTCTTCCAGCCGAAGTTTCGCGGCAAGAGCGGCGAGCTGGCAGGTGCCGAGGCGCTCATCCGGCTGGATCATCCGGAGATCGGCACGCTGACGCCGCTCGAATTCATCCCGATCGCGGAGCGTTCGGGGCAGATCGTGCAGATCGGCTATTGGGTCGTGCGCGAGACGTGCCGGCATCTTGCGCGCTGGCGCGAGGAAGGGCGTCCGCCGGTGAAGGTGGCGATCAATCTGTCGCCGCGGCAGATGAGCGAGGCGGATCTCGTTGCGAACATCATGGCGATTTTGCGCGAAGAGCGCGTGGCGAGCGAGCAGATCATGTTCGAGATCACCGAGACGGTGGCGATGCAGGATGCGCCGCGCACCATCGAGATGATTCGCGTGTTTCAGGAGAATGGCTTCGAGATCGCGATCGACGATTTCGGCACGGGGTATTCGAGTCTCGCGTACTTGCAGCGCTTTCGCGCGAAGCAGTTGAAGATCGACAGGTTCTTCACGAATGGGCTCGACGAGAATGGACAGGAAGGGCGGGCGATCGTGTCGGCGATCATCGCGCTCGCGCATTCGCTGGATATGGATGTCGTCGCGGAAGGGGTCGAGACTGGGTCGCAGCTCGATCGGCTGCAGGACATGATGTGCGATGAGATGCAGGGGTTTTTGTTGGCGATGCCGTTGTCGGCGGAGGCGTTTGGGGGGATGTTGGAGGGGAGTGGGGTGGTTTAGGTTTAGGTTTAGGTTTAGGGGGCTGTGGTTGGTCCTCGCTTCTTCTATGAAATCCTGTTTTCGTGTCGGTCTATTAGCGTTGCCCCTGTGCGGGGCGGCAGTCACTTTCTTTGCTGCTGCAAAGAAAGTAACCAAAGAAACAGCTATCCCCATCCAAAGTACTTCCAGCCGGCCGCGGCACAGAAGCAGTCTCGTGGTCCGGCAGTAGCGAGTGCCCTCATAGGCCATACCGGGCGTGGACCGCGCACGGTCTGACAAGCTAGAACCTTGAGGGCGCTGGTTCAGCACCAAATAGCTTCGGCACAGCGCTACGCGCTGCCGTTGGGTTTGCAAGGGAAACCGCCGGTGGGCGAATGCAGTGAGATAGAAGCGTTAGCAAGGAAGTGTGTGCCGACCCGATGGACCGGTCGGCCGCGAAGCGGGCCGGAGCTATTTGGCGCCTTACCAGTCAGTTGAGTGGTGCGATGTGACAGACCGTGCGCGATCCAAGCCCGGTGAGGCCTACGAGGGCACTCGCTACTGCCGGACCACGAGAGTGCTTCTGTGCCGGGGCCGGCATGAAGTACTTTGGATGGGGATAGCTGTTTCTTTGGTTACTTTCTTTGCAGCAGCAAAGAAAGTGACTGCCGCCCCGCACAGGGGCAGTGCCAATAGACCGACACGAACACGGGATCCGGCGAAAGACGGATACAGTGAGATAGAAGCATTAATAAGGAAGCGCACGCATCCCCGATGGACCGGTCGGCCGCGAAGCGGGACCGAGCTATTTGGCGCCTTACCGATTAGTCATGCGGCGCGATGAGACAGACCGTGCGCGATCCAAGCCCGGTTAGGCCTGTGAGGGCACTCGCTACTGCCGAACCACGTGCAATCTTCTGTGCCGGGGCCGGTGTGAAGTACTTTGGATGGGGATAGCTGTTTCTTTGGTTACTTTCTTTGCAGCAGCAAAGAAAGTGACTGCCGCCCCGCACAGGGGCA
>NZ_FCOX02000094.1 GCF_900044055.2 Caballeronia calidae
ACAGCGCCGGCTGCGGCGCTCCAACCCAGAAAATGCGCCTTCATTTGCACCCTCCTTACCCGACAGGGCCGGAATGCGTGGGCGATTCGCGATTAGGTACGCTCGATTTGCCGGGAAGAACTGTTGCAATGATCGCGAGACCGGCCATCCACGGCACGAAAGCCATACTGCGCAACGCCTCAACGGTAGGCAAGAACGGCGGTCCACACAAGAGCTTCTCTGCGATCGGGGCACAAAAAAAATGCATTGGACAATCGCTAACAGATCACGCGTTGCACGTCAGACATCTTTGACAAGGCATACGAACAAGATGTTCTATGCGTCGTGGATGATAAAGCTCACGCGTGGATATATCGCGCTCCTGAGCGGCGAAGCGTACAGGAGTCCCGGTAGTCTGTTTGAAGTGTTGAAGGGTGAAATCGCGCCAGGGATGATGCTTTCCGCAAGGGCCCATATAAGCGCCTTATCATGCGCGCGATCGTGCGATTCGGTTGATGCATCGCGCCGCGTGGCAGACAATCAGTCACGTTGTAACGCAATGCTGCTTGTAAGTCGCTTTGCGTCGGAGAATGGAACGCGGATCGGAAAATCAAACGATAGTGAAGCACGAGAACGTCATCTTTGCGCGGGATGAGATCTGACGATCAGCACGTCTGTTCAGATGTCTTCATCCACTACGATAGATCATGAGAGCCGAGCCTCGACGCGCTTCGCGTCGCCAACTGGATCGAGGAAATTGCGCATATGAGCAGACGATTTTCCTTCAAGGATCGGCTCATGCAATGCCCGCGCTGTCGCAGGACGGTCGCCGCGAACTTTCGCATTTGTCCGCATTGCGATTTTCATCGCGAACAGGAAAAGACCGTTCCGCGATCGCGCTTGTTAGCGCACTCGTCCGGTCAACCTGTCGCGCGCGCATCGCGACGACCGGAGCAGCGCACGCGCTTGCGCGTGGTGCTGGCGGTCGTGCTGGCCGTGCTTGCGATCGGCGGCTATGTTTCCGTGGGGACGCCGGGGCTCGATGCGCCCCCGAAAGCGCATGATTCGACGCACGTGCCCAGCGCTGTCGACGAGCACCCGAACGCGCCGCAAGCAAAGACCGGTCAGACGCAAGCGGCGCCTCGCCGCCGCCGCGGCGTGCTGAACGCGAACGGCCGGTCTGTGGCGCGCTGACATGGAAACAGCCGCAGGCGTTCTCCGATAAAGCGCGCGTGAGTCACGCCTCGGCGTTCGCCTGCGCATTGCGCAAATGAATGCCGAGCGCACGCCGCGCGCTCAACGCGAGCAACGCGCACGACAGCGCATTGAACAGAAACAGCCCGCTCGGCCCGACGATCGTCATCAGCGCCGACGCCAGCGCCGGTCCCGTCATTCCGCCGAACGAGAACAGCACGAGCAGCAGCGCCGATATGGCGACGCGATGATGCGCCTCCGTGCGATCCTGCACGTGCGACACGATCAGCCCGTATTGCGTGAACGTGACGGCCACATAGACTAGCGTCGCGACCCAGGTGATCACGCGCACGTCGAAGAGGAACAGCACGAGGCTCAGTGCTGCCGAGATCGATGCCGTGATATAGACGAGACGCCGCCGGTCGACCTTGTCGGAGAGGCGGCCCATCGGCCATTGCGGCACGAGCGCGCCGATCAGCGCAATGCCCATGAACGTTGCGAGCTCGCTCGTCGAGAAACCCGCGCGTTCGAGATAGACCGGCATCATCGCGTAGAAGCTGCTGTAGATGAAGCCCGCGAGGATGCAGCCCGGCACCGCGAGCGGCGCGGACACCATCATCTCGCGCACGCTTTCCCGCCACGTGCGCGCGGGCACGCGATGCAGCGTTTCATCCGCGACCTTCACCGGCCAGCCTTCGAGCAAGGTCACGGGCATCACGGCGGCGGCGAAGAGCGCCGCGGCGATGGAAAACTGCTGCCCGCCCGAGCCCGCGCCGACATTCAGCAGGAACTGCCCCGTTCCCACCGCGAGATAGTTGATGGCCGCATACGAGCCGAAGACCTGTCCGCGCTTTTCGTTCTCGACCGTGCCGTTGAGCCAGCTCTCGATCGACGTATAGAGGCCCATGAACGCGAAGCCGGTTAACAGACGCACGGCCCCGAGCGTCCACGGCGACTGCGCCGCGCCGAACGCGAGCGCGAGAATGGACGCCGCCGCCGAGAATGCGACGAAGGTCCGATGCTGCCCGATGCGGTCGATGAGCCGGCGATTGAACACGGCTCCGAGGATGAACCCGGCGTAGTAGCACGACTGAATCAGGCCGATGACGAGCGTCGAATAACCCGATTGCAGGATGCGCAGTGGAATGAGCGTTTGAAACAGCCCGTTTCCGACGATGAGCAGCGCATAGCCGCAGAGAAGTCCGGCCAGCGCCCGATAGCTGCTGCCGGCGGCGCCGCCGGGAACGTGCGGCGGCGCCTCGGGCGGCGCGGCGGCCGCGGGCGGCGTCTGCCTGCCGAAGAGCTTCGCTTCGGTGAGCGGCCCGGTGCGGGCCACGGCTGGCGCTTCGTGCTCCGCGCCTGTCTCGTCCTGTGTCTCGTAGGGATCGCTGGCGGCCTGATTCGTGGGATCGATTGCCTGATCGTTCGCAACTGCGTCTTCGTTCTTTGACATGACACCCTTGAAGGTCGCTCTCGTGATTCCGGGTCTCCCCGCGCGACGCCTGAATCCGGCGTCATCGCGATCGGCCCGTTTCCGCTTCTTTAAACGCGCTGAACGATGATGGTAACCGGCGATGACCGTGTCCGATGTTCGAATTTGTTTCTTCGTGCTTCCAGTCATCCGGAGGGCCGGCACATGCCTCGCGCCGATCCCTGTCACAATCGCCGATTCGGACGTGTCTCGACGATGCGGTCGGGATTGCGATTGGCCGGACCGTCTCATCCGTATGCGGCGTGCACGCGTATGCCGCGCGTTTTTCTCCCATCGAAAGGAGCAGGCGATGCCAACGATGCAGGCAGTGCAGGTAGCGAAAGCCAATGGTCCATTGGAGGTCGTCCAGCGCGACGTGCCGGAGCCGCCCGAAGGACACGTGTTGATCAAGGTGCAGGCGTGCGGGATCTGCCACAGCGATTCGCTGACCGTCGAAGGCCTGTGGCCGGGCCTGCAGTTTCCGCGCGTGCCGGGTCACGAGATCGCGGGCGTGATCGAGAAGACCGGCGCGGGCGTCGAAGGTTGGGAAAACGGGCAGCGCGTGGGCGTGGGCTGGCACGGCGGGCATTGCGGCCATTGCGAGCATTGCCGGCGCGGCGACTTCGTGCTTTGCAAGCATGCGCTCGTGCCCGGCATCAGTTATGACGGCGGCTACGCGGAGTACATGGTGGCGCCGCAGGAAGCGCTCGCGCGCATGCCCGACGACCTCTCCGACGTCGATGCCGCGCCGCTCCTTTGCGCGGGCATCACCACCTTCAACGCGCTGCGCAACAGCGGCGCGCGCGCGGGCGACGTGGCCGCGATCCTCGGCATCGGCGGGCTCGGTCATCTGGGCGTGCAGTTCGCGCGGAAGATGGGTTTCGTGACGGTCGCCATCGCGCGCGGACAGGACAAGGCGCCGCTCGCGAAGCAACTCGGCGCGCATCACTACATCGACAGCGAATCGCAGAATGTCGCCGAAACGCTGCAGGCGCTCGGCGGCGCGCGCGTCATTCTGGCGACGGCCACGAGCGGCAAGGCGATGAACGCAACGCTCGGCGGTCTCGGGCTGAACGGCAAGCTCATCATGGTCGGGATATCCGAAGAGCCGGTCGAGGTGCCGATCACGCAGTTCATCATGGGCCGCAACTCGGTGCAGGGCTGGCCGTCCGGCACGGCGGCGGATTCGCAGGACACGCTCGCGTTCAGCGCGCTGTCGGGCGTGAAGCCGATGATCGAGGAATTCCCGCTCTCGCGCGCCGCGGAAGCCTATGCGCGGATGATGAGCGGCAAGGCGCGGTTCAGGGTGGTGTTGACGCCGGGGAAGTGAGCGCGCCTGCCGCTCGCCGCTAGTCGCCGTCCCTCGTGAGCAGGCACCAGATCGCGAGGAACGGCGTCGCGCCCGATCGCATCGCGTGCGGATTGCCACGCACGTTGTGAATGCCGCCGCCGATGCCCGGATCGATCCAGTCGCCGCCGTTCTGCCGGAACTCGCCGGGCGTGAACAGCACGTAGGCTTCCTCGGGCGGATGGCTGTGGTCGGGGTATCGCGTGTGCGGCAGCATCAGCGAGAAGCCCAGTTGCACGTCATAGCGGCTCTCTGCGCCGCCGGGCCCGCAGATCATGCCGTGCACGTGGGCGTCGATATAGTTGTCGCTGCCGTTCACGCCCGACGAGCGGCGCGACCATCCGAGGTCGGGCTCGAGCGCCGTGATCGCGCGCGCGGCGGCGCCGAAGAGGGTGTCGTGGCCGATGAACGGGGCGAGCGCCGCGTCGAGCGAATCGCAGGCGGGATAGCGCGTGTCGTGCCGCGCGCCGTCGTCGGACGGTGTGCGCAGCCGCTCGAAAACCCGCGACGCGACGCGGCGCCCGCCGTCCGGCAGCTTCTCCGAGCTGAACAGCTTTTCCGCAATGGCGATGTACGCCGAAACATTCTCCGGACGACCGTTCATGACGTGCTCCGTGGCTGACATGGGCGCGCGAAGGGTCTCGTCAAAGTTCCAGCACGAGGTCCGATGTCGGGCGGCTGCAGCACAGCAGACGGAATCCCTTCTGAACTTCCCTGTCGCGAATGCCGCCATTGTGTTTCATGTCGACCGATCCTTCCAGCACCTTCGTCTTGCACGTGCCGCACACGCCCTGGCTGCACGATGACGCGACAGCGACCCCCGCTTTCTTCGCCGCCGCGAGCACGGTGTCCGTCGCGTTCATCGTGAAGGACTTCGACGAGCGCGACAGCTTGACGGTGAAGGTGGCCTGAGCGGCATCGGCTGGCTCGCACGCGGGTTCGGGCGCGGGCTCCGGCGCGACATCGGCTTTGATGTCGAAGCTTTCCTGATGGTAGCGCGCCGGATTGTGGCCGCCTTCGAGGAGCAGGCCGCGCACCGCGCCCATGTAACCGGCCGGGCCGCACGTGAAGACTTCGCGCTCGAGATAATCGGGCGCCCACTTCGACAACAACTGGAGACTCAGGCGGCCAATCGGACCGTCCCATTCCGCTTCGTCGCCGATGCCTTCGCAGACGAAGAACACGCGCAGGCGCGGCGACAGCTTCGCGAGCCTCGCCAGTTCATCGCGGAACACGATATCGGCGGGCGTGCGCGCGCTATGGATGAAGACGATGTCTCGGTCCAGACCCAGATCGATGCTCGCACGTGTCATCGACATCAACGGCGTGACGCCGGAGCCCGCGGAGAGATAGAGCGACTTCGTCGCGGGCGCGATGGTCGGCGTGAAGGTGCCGGACGGCCCGTAGGCACGCAGCTCGCTGCCGGGCTTCATGTTGTCGTGAAGCCAGTTCGACATCGTGCCGCCGGGCACGCACTTCACGGTGATGGAGACGAGAAAGGGACGCGTCGGCGGCGACGAAATCGTGTAGCAACGCTCGACCGGTTGCCCCTGCACATTCGCGGACACGGTCATGAACTGGCCCGGCTCGAAACGCACGGGCAGCCCGTCCGACGTGCGGAATTCGAAGCTCTTGATGTCGTGCGTTTCGTCGACGACGCGGCAGCACGTCAGCGTCTGCTGCTCGCTGCTCGGCCAAAGCCGGGCGCCATGCTCCCAGGTGCCGGCATCGGCGAGTCTGTCATCGAGATCGAGCGCGGGGGCGAAGATTCTGTCAACCGAGTTCATGGCGTTTGCGAGTGCCTGTGAGTGCGTTGCGATGGCTGCAGTATTGGATCGCGAGAAAACAGCGTCAATGCGCTTAATTTTCCGGCTTGCATTACTTGAAGTTATGCGTGACGCGCGATGACCTTTTCGCGCCGATGTGCAGCCTTCGCAGTGCGCTCTCAGGGCTTGCGCTCAGCCGTCGACAGGCGCCGTGGGCGTTTCGAGGTTGAGCTGGTAGAACGCCGCGTCGAGCCATCGGCCGAACTTGAACCCGGCCTCCGTGATGGTGCCCGAGTGCCGGAAGCCGAGCCGCGTGTGCAGGCCGATGCTGCCCGCATTGGCCGCATCGACGCAACCGACGAGCACATGCACCTGCGCATCGCGCGCGCGCCGGATCAGCTCGCGCAGCAGGCGCTCGCCGAGCCCGCGGCCGCGGCAATCCCGATGCACGTAGACGCTGTGCTCCACCGTGTACTTGTAGGCGGGAAAGGCGCGGAACGTGCCCCAGCTCGCGAAGCCCAGCAGCTTGCCGGCGGCATCGACCGCGCCGACGACCGGAAAGCCGCCCGCGCGCTTGGCGGCGAACCACGTTGACATGGCCGCTGCAGGGCGGGGCACGTAGTCGTAGAGCGCGGTCGAGTTGACGATGGCGTCGTTGAGGATGTCGAGGATCGCGAGCGCGTGGTCGGCTTCGTTGCAGTCGATCAGGCGCACGTCGTCGTGCGGTGCGGAGGTTTTCATGGGTGTGTCGCTTGAGGCCAGGGATGAATCAGGTCGCGGGTGCGTCGCAGATCGCGAGGACGTAGCGCGCCGCTTTCGATGTCGGATTGCTGAAGATGATCGGCCGGTCCAGCCGCATCGCGAGACAATCGCCTTGCTGGAGCGAATGAAGCGCGTCGCCGATCACGATGTCGATGCGTCCGCTCATGACCCAGACCTGCTGATGCATCGTCGATTCGCGCCCGCCCGTTTCGTATGCGACGCGCGCGCCGGCCGGGAAGTCCACTTCGACCAGTTGAAGCGGGGACGGCCAGCCCGGCGGAGAAAGGTTTCTGCGCGTGTAGCCGGACTCCGGATCGCGCCATTTCAATTGCGCACCGCGCCGCACGAGCGGTTCCGCCGGCGCACCTTCCCGCTCGCCGCCGAACAGGCTCGCGAGCGATATGCCGAGGCCCGCAGCGAGTTTGTCGAGGACGACGGCCGTCGGGCTGGCCGCGCCGCGTTCGATCATCGAGATCATCGAGCGGCTCACGCCGCAGCGCGTCGCGAGCGCGTCGAGCGTGTAGCCGCGTGCCGCCCGCAGCGCGCGCACGCGCTCGGCGATGCGTTCGTTGATGCCGCTCTCGGCGGTTTCGTCGGTTGGATTGGCGTTATCTAACATAGTGGATGCAGTTTCCAGTAAATTAGATCACGCTGTCAAGCGCTTCGAAATGAAAACAGCCGCGTCGGGAACGCGGCTGAGATCGGGCGATGCGAACTGCGCTTAGTTGGCCACGGCGCGCGATTCCATCGAGAGTCCGCGGTTCATCACGTAGTAGAGGATGCCGGGCACGAGCAGGCTCGGAATCCAGCTCACGTCCGCGCCGATCATCTTCGCGAAGTAGCTGTGATAGAACGAGAGATCCATGAAGGGCAGCGTGCTCGCGATGCCGAGGCAGTAGATCGCCAGCGTCGACATATTGAACTTGCCGTAGCGGCCGCGCGCGTCGTACATCTCCGTCACCGAATAATCGCCCTTGCGAACGAGGTAATAGTCGACGAGGTTGATCGAGCTCCAGGGCACGAGCACATAGATCTGCGCGTTGAGGATATCCGCGAAATAGTCGTTGAAGTGATACTGCGTGCCGATGGCGATGACCGTGGCGATCGCGGCCGTCACCGCGAGCACGGAAAACTTCATGAGCTTGCCCACGCGCGTCATCTTGTGAAAGCCGCTGAAGATGGTCACGCTCGACATATACGCGCTGTACAGGCTCAGCACGTTGAACAGCAGCACGCCCAGCACGATGATGATGAGCGCCGGACGCGACCAGCCGCCGAACATCGACGCGATGCCCGTGCCCGGATCGGTGGCAATGGAAGGCGCGGCCGTGGCGAGCAACGCGCCGAGCATCATCACGAGCAGCGAGCCGAGCAGGCCGCCGAGATACGTGTACCAGAACGTGTGCTTCGTCTTCACGTTGGCGGGCAGGTAGCGCGAATAGTCCGCCACGTAGGGGCCGAAGCCGAGCGTCCACGATGCGGCCTGCGCAACGACCAGATTGAACGCGCCGCCGGAGAAGCCGTGCTTCGCGTGTTGAATGTTGCTCAGCATCTCGGGCTTCGAGAACACCAGCGCCGCCGATGCGAAGAAGATCACACACGAGAGCAGCGTCATGAACGCGCCCATCTTGTGAATCAGTTCATAGCCGATATAGCTGATGACGAACGTGAGCACGCCGAAGAGGATGATGGCCGCGTTGTCGCTCATCGGATAGATGGCCTTCACCGAATCGCGCATCACCACGCCGCCCGCCGCGACGAAGAGGATGTACGCGAGCACCACGATCGCGAGCGGGAACGCCGCGCCGAACACGCCGAACTGCGCGCGGCTCTGGATCATCTGCGGGATGCCGAGATGCGGCCCCTGCGCGGAGTGCGCGGCCATGAAGATGGTGCCGATCACGTTGCCGAGAATCAGGCCGACGATGGTCCAGAAGAGGCTCAGCCCCGCGACGATCCCGAGCGTGCCGATGACGAGCGCCGTCACCTGCATGTTCGCGCTGAACCAGATCGTGAACAGCCGCTTCGGCGTGCCATACCGCTCGTTGAGCGGAATGAATTCGATACTTCGCTTTTCCACATCCATGGTCAGTCTCCAAAAGAGTCCAGCTGCCGGCATCGAGCCTTGATACGTTGCGAGTCGATGTCACTTTAGGAGGCCGTTTTTTTGAGCACTATCGCATTTCGGCAAGTACGGGTCATCCCTGACGGAGTCCGTTGCACCAATGAAAAACGTCGGGCCCGCTGCACGGCGACAGCGGGCCCGACGTCAGGGCGTTACCTTACCTGCGGATTACCTCAGCCGTACACCGGGAAGCGCTTCGTCAGCTCGGCGACCTGCTGGCGAACGCGTTCGAGGTTGGCCGCGTCTTCCGGGCTTTCCAGCACGTCGGCGATCAGGTTGCCGACGATCTCCGCTTCCTTCACGCCGAAGCCGCGCGTCGTCATCGCGGGCGAGCCGAGGCGAATGCCGCTCGTGACGAAGGGCTTTTCCGGATCGTTGGGGATCGCGTTCTTGTTGACCGTGATGTGCGCAGCGCCGAGCGCGGCTTCCGCAGCCTTGCCGGTGATCTTCTTCGCGCGCAGATCGACGAGCATCACGTGGCTTTCGGTGCGGCCCGACACGATGCGCAAGCCGCGCTTCACGAGCGTTTCAGCGAGCACGCGGGCGTTATCGACGACCTGCTGCTGATACGCCTTGAATTCCGGCGACAGCGCTTCCTTGAACGCGACGGCCTTCGCGGCGATCACGTGCATCAGCGGGCCGCCCTGAATGCCGGGGAAGATCGCGGAGTTGATCTGCTTCGCGAACTCTTCCTTCATCAGGATCACGCCGCCGCGCGGGCCGCGCAGGCTCTTGTGCGTCGTCGTGGTGACGAAGTCCGCATGAGGAACCGGGTTCGGATACACGCCCGCGGCGATCAGGCCGGCGTAGTGCGCCATGTCCACCATCAGATACGCGCCGACCGACTTCGCGATCTTCGCGAGGCGTTCGAAATCGATCTTCAACGCGAACGCCGATGCGCCCGCGACGATCAGCTTCGGCTTGTGCTCATTCGCGAGCTGTTCGGCGGCTTCGTAGTCGATGTCCTCGGCTTCGTTGAGGCCATAGCTCACGACCTTGAACCACTTGCCCGACATGTTGACGGGCGAGCCGTGCGTGAGGTGGCCCCCGTGCGCGAGGCTCAGGCCCATGATGGTGTCGCCGGGCTGCAGCATCGCGAAGAACACGCCCTGGTTCGCCTGCGAGCCGGAGTTCGGCTGCACGTTCGCGGCTTCGGCGCCGAAAATCTGCTTCACACGGTCGATCGCGAGTTGCTCGACCACGTCGACATATTCGCAACCGCCGTAGTAACGCTTGCCCGGATAGCCTTCCGCGTACTTGTTGGTGAGCTGCGAGCCTTGCGCGGCCATGACCGCCGGGCTCGTGTAGTTTTCCGACGCGATCAGCTCGATGTGATCTTCCTGACGCTTGTTTTCATCGGTGATGGCCGCCCAGAGTTCCGGATCGACGTTTTCAACGGTGCTGGCTGCGCGATTGAACATGGTGATTACCCTGTGAGAGATTCAGATTGCTACGGAACGCCTTTCTTTCCCGTATTCCATCGAAAGCCGGCGCGCCGGGATAGAAGAATTGCGACATTGCGCTGGAATGCAGCGCGCGGCGGGCGAAAAAAAATCGAAGGTTCGCATCGCTGCGAAGCCTTCGATTCGAATGCCGCCCTCGGCATGTTTTTGTATGCGTGGTATTTCGTGCCGGTTGGCTCAGACTGCCGAAAAACAGTTGTCGACGAAGAGATGCGTGCCGTTCACGAAGCTCGATTCGTCGGATGCCAGGAATAGCGCAGCCGCCGCGACTTCCGAAGGCTCGCACAGGCGCCCCTGCTGTGCCGTGATGGCTTCCTCGGTGGCGTCGACGCCCATCGCCTGAAGGTCCTTCAGTTCGCGAATCCCGTGCGGCGTGCGGATGAAGCCCGGCGCGAGCGCGTTGCAGCGGATGCCCCGGTCGCGATACTCGACCGCGATCGCGCGGGCGAACATGTGGCAGGCGCCCTTGGTCGCGTCGTAGAGCACTTCGCCGGGCGTCGCGCATACCGCCGATATCGACGACGTGCAGACGATGCTGCCGCCGCCTTCCTCGAGCATCTGCGGCAGGACCGCCTTCGTCATCAGGAACATGCTCTTGACGTTCACGCCCATGAGCCAGTCCCACTCGCTTTCCTCGATCTCGAGAAACGGCTTCACGATGAGCGTGCCCGCGTGATTGAAGAGAATGTTCGCGTTGCCGTACTGCTCGCGCACGGCGCCGACCGCGCGTTGCACGTCGGCCTGGCTCGCGACGTCGGCGCCGAGGCCGATCGCCTGCAGGCCACGGTCGCGCAGGATCGACGCGAGCGTTTCGGCGGCATCGCCGTTACGGTCGATGATGGCTACCTTCGCGCCCTGCGCGGCGAACAGCTCCGACGCGGCGGCGCCGCAGCCGCCGGCCCCGCCGCTCACGATAGCGACTTTGCCCGCGAGCCGGCCGTCAATCTTTACACCCATGTTCGTGTTCTCCGGTTCCAGCGTTTGTCAGTCGGGACAGGCGGCACAGCAATGCCTTCCTGCCGGATGCAAAGTTATTGCGCCGGAAAGTTTTGTACTATCGGATTTCGGCAAGTCAGGGTTTGCACGGGCACGCGGCCTGACCGCTTTTTGGCACGTTACGCTCTCGGACGGTTTCGTCATTCCAGACCGCATTACGGCAATTCGCAATGAGCACGGCCTTACCCCTCACGATCGCTTCCGACGCACGGCTGCTCGCGCGCGCGGTCGCTTTCTCTTCGTTTACGGACGTCGACGAGCAGGCGCGCGCATTCGATGGATGGAGCCTCAATTACACGCAGATCTCGGGCGGCCTGTTTCGCGGTTCATCGTCGATCGTGTCGCTCGGCGGCATCCGGCTGCTGGTCGAGCATCTCGACAAGATCATTCTTCAGCAAGGCTCGGTGCCTTCGGACAGGCTCGCCGTGGCGGTTCCGCTGGAGCTGGAGGGCCACGCGCGGATGTGCGGAGAGAAGAGCAGCCGAGACAGCCTGCACGTTTTTTCGAGCGGCCCGGAATTCGAATTCTTTTCGCCGGACCGCCATGTGCTCGTGAACGTGGAGATCGAGCCGGACAAGCTCGCTTCGGAGCCGATGCGCGTGCTCGCCGCGTCGCTGCTCGGCCGCCCGATATCGCCGCTGATTCCGATGGCCACCGATCTCGCCGACAACCTGCGCCAGCTCCTGAAGCAGACCCTCGCCGCCGCGGCGCAGGCGGCGCCCGGCGAGCAGGCCGATACCGACGACCGCATCGAACTGCTCGAGCGGACCATCCTCTATGCGATATCGGAGGTCATGTCGCCTTCATCGCTCGAAGCGGGCAGCGCGCAGGCGCGTCCGACGAAGTACTGGCCGCTCGTCAATGCCGTGCAGGACCGGCTTCAGGACCCGGCGACGTGTCCCTTGTCGATCGCGGAGTTGTGCGTGCAGCTCGGCATCAGCAGACGGACGCTCCAATACGCGTTTCAGGATGCGCTGAACCTGAACCCGATCGCGTATCTGCGCGCGGTGCGGCTCAATCATGTGCGCCGGGAACTGCGGCTCGGCGACTCCGTCACGCTGGCCGCGACGAAGTGGGGCTTCTGGCATCTGAGCAGCTTCGCGCACGACTATCGCGTGATGTTCGGCGAGCTTCCGTCCGTCGCGGCTAAGCGTTTTGCGCGTCAGCATGACTGACCTGCGCGAGCACGAACGCGTGACGCAGTTCGAAGCCGAGCCGCTCATAGAGGCCGATCGCACTCTCGTTGTGGCTGAACACGTGCAGGAACGCCGTCTCGCCGCGTAGCGCGATGTCCCGGCGCAGGAGGTTCATGAGCCGCGCGGCGAGGCCGCGTCCGCGCCAGCGCTCGTCGACGCACACCGCGCTGATCTCCACATATCCGTCGATCGCCATGCGCTCGCCCGCCATCGCGATGAGTTCCCCCTGCTCGCGAATCCCGATGTAGCGGCCCATCTCATGCGTGCGTTTTGCGAACGGTCCAGGCCGGGTGCGCTGCACGAGCGCGAGCATGTCGTCGACATCGGCGCTGCCGAGGGCGAGCACGTCGCGGTCGTCCGTGCGTTCGTCGACGCGCCGCGTCTCGATCATCTGATGAATCGTGCCGACGCGCTTCACCTGCAACGCATCGATGCCCGCAGCGCCATCCGGCGATTGAATGACGACCTGCTCCTCAGGCCGCAGCAGCGCATGGAGCGCGCGCCAGGCGTCGGGGGTCTCGGACGACATCGCCGCGAACGGCGCCACATCGGGATGAAAGCGCCGCGCGAGCGCGTCGCCGTGGCTCAGATGTGCCTGACGCGTGGTCAGCGCGGTCCAGATCGGGCGGTCGAGGTCTGTCGTGATCGAACTCATGGAGGCTCCTGTCATCGGGGGAATCGGCGGCGCGGCGCACGCGGGCGCGAACGGATGAACCTCACTGTAGACAAGGCGGAGCGTCCGGGCTATTGTCGGAAATGACATTTTTAGAATCATTCACGCCATGCGACTGACGGTTCTCGCCCTCGACGGCGTGTTCGACACGGCGCTGTCTGCCGTGCTCGACGCCTTCACCACCGCGAACGAACTCGCCGACATGCAGCAGCCCGGCGGCGGTCCGCGCTTCGAGATCGAGCTGATCGGCATGCGGCGCGACGTGCGGACCGCGCTCGGCATGCGCGTGCCCGTCAAGCCCGCGAGCGCGATGACGAATCCCGACTGGCTGATCGTGCCCGCGCCCGGCACCAAGATGCCGGCGCAACTGCTGCCGGCGCTCGCGCGCCGCGACGTGATCGAGGCGATGGACCTGCTCGCGCGAAGTCACGCGAGCGGCGTGAAGATCGCGGCGGCGTGCATCGGCACGTTCGTGCTGGCGGAGTCCGGCTTGCTCGACGGTCACGAAGCCACCACGAGCTGGTGGCTCGCGCCGCTGTTCAGGCAGCGCTATCCGGCGGTGCGGCTCGACAGTGCGCGCATGCTGGTGCCGTCGGGCGAATTCGCGACGGCGGGCGCCGCGATGGGCCATCTCGATCTCGCGCTCTGGCTGATGAACCGGACGAGCCCCGCGCTCGCGGCGACGGTGGCGCGCTATCTGCTGGTGGACGCGCGGCCATCGCAGGCGCCTTACATGATTCCGGATCATCTCGCCCGGGCCGACCCGATGGTCGAGCGCTTCGAGCGCTGGGCCCGCGCGCGGCTCGAGCAGGGCTTTTCGCTCGATGCCGCGGCGCATGCGCTCTCGACGAGCACGCGCACGCTGCAGCGGCGCATCGAGGCGGTGCTCGGCAAGTCGCCGCTGTCGTATTTCCAGGATCTTCGCGTCGAGCGGGCGGTGCATCTGCTGCGCACGAGCCGGCTCGACATCGAAGCCATCGCGGCCGAGGTCGGTTATGTCGACGGCGCGACGCTGCGCACGCTGCTGCGCCGGCGGCTGGGGCGCGGTGTCAAGGAGATACGGGGCGGCGCGGGTGAAGCGGCTGATTGAAGCGCGATGCCTCAGAACTTTTCGACCCAGGGCCGCAGTTCCATTTCCCACGTCCACGCGCTGCGATGCTGGCGCAGCACATCGAGATAGGTTTGCGCGATCGCATCGGGGTCGAGCGTGCTGTCCGGCGCGTCCGGCGGATCGGCGCGGTGAGGGGCGCGCACGCCACCGTCGATGACGAAATGCGCGACATGGATGCCCTTCGGCGCGAGTTCGCGCGCGGCGCTCTGCGCGAGGCCGCGCAACGCGAACTTGCCCATCGCGAACGGGGCGGACAGCGCGAAGCCCTTCACGCCGGCGGTCGCGCCCGTCAGCAGGATCGCGCCCTTGGCCGCGGGCATCATGCGTCTCGCGGCCTGCTGGACCGCGTGGAATGCGCCGAACGCCGACACCGCGACGGCGCGCTCGACCTCCGCCGCATCGAGTTCGGCGATCGGGCCGCGCACGCGTCCGCTCGCGTTGTAGATCACGATCTCGGGCGCGCCGATGCGCGCGTCGGTTTCGGCGAAGAGCGCTTCCATTTCACGGGCATCGGCGGCATCGACGGGCAGCGCGATGGCGCCCGTCTCGTCGACCAGTGCCGACAGCTTCGCGACGTTGCGCGCCGCGATCACGACCGGAATGTTCTCCGCGCGCAGGCGCCGCGTGAGCGAGCCGCTGATCCCGGGCCCGGCACCGATGATGAGGGCGTTGCGATAAGGAAGAGTGCTCATGGCTTCACGCTCGTAGGGAGGGTGAAGCCGATCATAACCGCGCCGTGAAATCGGCGCGCGACGCTCGTTTTGCAGTATCAAGGCTCGCTGATCGTGAACCAGAAATCGAACTTGTCGAAGAGCGCGAGCATGTCGCTGAACTTCTGCCGGTCTCCCTCGATCCTGACCTGACCGCTATCGGCGAGATTGCCGAGCTTGAGCTTGCCGAGCGCGATGTCGTCCAGGGTCGTTCGATCGAGCGTGATGGTCGCATCGGCGTTTTGCAGCGTCTTGCCCTTGCCGTAGTTCATCACGCCGTCCTCGACCGTCAGCGAGTAGTTTTGCTTGATGTCCGGGAATATGACGTTGAAGGCGTAACGCTTGTCGCCGGCGCGCGGTCCGTTGAGATGGATCGCGAGGAAGTCGAGGAACATTTCGGTCGTCATGCCGCGAATGATGTCGGGCGACGAGGTGTTCGGCGTCGCCATTTTCTTCACGCCGCCGCGCAACTCCTGCGCGCCGCTCAGATAGAAGTTTCGGGCGGGGCCGGACTCGGCCTGATAGCCGAGCTGTTCGAGCGCGTCCGCTTCGAGCTGTCGCGCGGCCTGATTGTTCGGCTGGGCGAACACGAGCTTGTTCGTGATCGTGGCGGCCCAACGGTAATCGCCCTTCGCGAAGGCATCGCGCGCATTGGCGAGTATCTTGTCGGCGCCGATCAGTTCCACGTATTTTTTCGCCTCGTCCGCGGGCGGCAGAGGATCGAAGTCGGCCGGGTTGCCGTCCCACCATCCCAGATAAAGCTGATAGGTCGCGCGGACGTTGTGCTTCAGGTTGCCGTAGTAGCCACGGTTATAAAACTCTTTCGCGAGCGAATCGGGCAGCACGAACTGCTCCGCGATTTCATGCATCGTGAGGCCCTGATTGGCCATGCGCAACGTCTGGTCGTTGATGTACTTGTACAGATCGCGCTGCTTTTTCAGGTGCTCGACGACGCGATCGTTGCCCCACTGCGGCCAGTGATGACTTCCGAACGATACTTGTGCATCAACGCCCCAGAGATCGATCGTCTCATCGAGGTAATGCGCCCACTTCTGCGCGCTGCGCACTTTCGCACCGCGCAGCGTCAGGATGTTGTGCAGCGTGTGATTGCCGTCCTCCGCCAGATCGATGGCCTTGAACTGAGGGAAATAGAACATCATCTCCGCCGGGGCTTCGGTTCCGGGCGCCATCTGGAATACGACGTCGATACCGTCGATCGTCATCTTCTCGCCGGTCGTCTTGATGATCTTGCTCGGCTCGAAGAGCGTGATCGAGCCTGCCGCCGTGGTCAGGCCGAGACCGCCGCCGACATTGCCGCGCGGGTCCTTCGGCAGGAGATTGCCGTACATGTACGATGCGCGCCGGCTCATGACGTTGCCGGCGAACACGTTCTCGCTGACGGCTTCTTCCATGAACCCGTCGGGCGCGATCACCGGAATCTTGCCTGAGCGCACGTCTTTCTCGTCGACGATTCCCCGAATCCCCGCGAAGTGATCGACGTGACTGTGCGTGAAGATCACACCCGTGATTGGAAGCCGCTCGACCTTTTCATTGATGAGGTCATACGCCGCTTTCGCGGTCTCGGCGGAGGTCAGTACGTCGACGACGACCCATCCCGTCTTGCCGCGTATGAACGTGATGTTCGCGAGGTCGATGTTGCGGACCTGATAGATGCCGTCGACGACCTTGAACAAGCCGTGCATCGCAAGGATCTGCGATTGCCGCCACAAGCTGGGATTGACGGTCGCTGGCGTCCCGGACGTCGATTTCAGAAAGTCGTATTGCGACAGATCGATCACGACATTGCCGGCTTGTCCCTTGATGACCGGACTGGGCAGATCGGCAATGAAGCCGCGACGTGCATCGTCGAAGTCGCGCTGATCGGTGAAGTTCAGGTAACTGCGAAGCTTGTCGTTCGCCTGTACCGTCGCGGCCGTGGCGCCCTTGGGCGCTTGAGCGAGCGCGCCAAGCGGCGCGAGCGAGGACGCCAGCAGGCCAAGTCCCGCAATGAAGGTTGCAACGCGCATCGATCACCTCCGAGGTTCGGAAAGCCGGGCGACATCACCCGTTCGACTTGGAGTCGCGACAACCGCGAGTCAGCGCGCAGCGAACTCTAGGTGCCGAAGGAGTGCAGAAGCCTGTTCAGGTTTTGCGGTTGAACGTGGATGATCCCGCCCCGCGGACTGTCGATATCGGATATCAGTGCGAGCGACAGGGAGACCGTCACCGGAAGCACCGTGACGAGCCATCCCTTGCGACGCTTTCCACGTGCGCCATAGCCCTGAACGGTGCAGGCGAATAGCGCGATCACGATCATCAGAACCCATGCACCCAAGGGAATGTGATTGATTCGGGCCGCCTCGGCGTAGTCCTGGGAATTCAGAACGTCGTTCATGCCCGCGACGACGAGGGCGCCAATCGGCGTCGGCTTGTCTTTCGCGACCTGCACGGCCAGCGTCCAAAGCTGCGACTGCTGATTCGCGGTCTCGCGGTCCAGTCGCGCCAGCTCGTCGCGATCGCGCGTCCGGTAATGGGTCAGCCTGAGCTTCGCATAGGCGACCAGAGCGCTTTTCATTCGGGCACCGATGGGCGCATCCGCGAGATCCGCGCGTGCGTATTCCGTGCCTATCGCGTTCGCTTCCGCTTCTTCGAGCGTCTTGCGCTGGTCGTAACGGCTGACGGCCATCGAAAGACAGAACCCGATGAGCAGCGCGAGCAAGGTCAACGTTGCGGTCTGGACTACGTTGAAATCGTCGCGTTCCTCATCAGGGAGGTCCCGCATGCGTCTCAGAGCGAATGCGCCGAACGTCACCGCAGCAATAAAGCCCACGAGCAGCACGACAAAGAGCACCGCTGGGTGAGCGATGAATGCTGTCATGCGACGGTCTCCACGAAGCGAACCTGTTCATGCGCGACATTCAGCGTTGACTGAATGGGAACGTTTCGCAACCGATATCACTTATCGCACCAACTTACAAGCGCTCGACTGAATGGTGCGGCGGATCGTGTCGCTTTGCGAAGCGTGTGGAAGGGGAGATGAAAGAGGGGAGAAGGAAGCACAGTGGTCCCTTCTCCCCTTACGACGATGTTGCTTTAGACCTTCACGCCATGAAGCAGGCTGCCGATGGCATCGAGCGACTTCGTGATGTTCGTCAGATCGACTTTCGTGTACTGCGATGCATCGACCTGAGTCACCGGCGCGACGTTGATCTGCGGGCTGGCGAACGAGAAGCCGGTCACCGAGTTGGAGTTGATGCCGTTGTTCTGGAAGATGCTCGCGCCGCCGACGATGGCGCCCATTTCAGCGCGGCCGAGTTCTTTGCTGACAGCGAGATTTTCGATTTTCAACATGATGTCTTTCCCGATGACTGGTTTGATTGAACGAGGTCTTAGAGCTTCACACCGCCGAGCAGGCTGCCGACCGCATCGAGCGACTTGGTGATGTTCTTCACGTCGACGTCGGTGTGCGTGGAGGCATCGACCTGAGTCACGGGCGCGATGTTGGTCTGCGGGCTGGCGAACGAGAAGCC
>NZ_FCOX02000095.1 GCF_900044055.2 Caballeronia calidae
AGCGCATCGATCAGCGTACGGGTGAAGTCGTCCTTGGAAGGCGCATCGAACGAGTCGAGAAACGCGCGATGAATAAAACATCGCGCGCCGCTTCGCTTCGCTCGATCATCTGAGTGACGGTCGCGCCGGCTGGAATCTCGTCACCACGTCGAATCCCGATGCCGCGCTGAACTTCGGGCGCGACGAACACATGGAGCACGACGAGCGCTATCGCCGCGCGCGCGAGTTCTACGATGTCGTCACGGGTCTCTGGGATAGCTGGGCCGATGACGCCTTCGTGCGCGACACGCAAAGCGGCCTGTTCTTCGATCCGGACAAACTGCACGTGCTCGACCACAAAGGCCCCTATCTGTCGGTGCGCGGGCCGCTCAACATCGCACGGCCGGTGCAGGGCTGGCCGGTGGTCGTGCAGGCGGGATCATCGGAAGCGGGCAGGCAGCTCGCCGCCGAAACCGCCGACGCGGTCTTCACGGCGCAGCCGAATCTCGCGGCGGGCAAGCGTTTCTATGCCGATGTCAAAGGCCGCATGGAACGCGCCGGCCGCACGCGCGAGCATCTTAAGATCCTGCCGGGCGCGTTTGTCGTCGTGGGCGATTCGCGCGACGAGGCGCTGGAGAAGCGCGCATTGCTCGACACGTTCGTGCACGACGACAGCGGCTTCTCGTCGCTATCGATCGCGCTCGGCCACGATGTCTCGTCGTTCGATCCCGACGGCCCGCTGCCCGAGATTCCCGAGACCAACGCGAGCAGGAGCGCGCGCGAACGCGTGATCGACATGGCGCGCACGGAAGGACTGACGGTCCGTCAACTGGCGCAGCGCGTGGGCGGTTATTCCGGTTTGCAGATGATCGGAACCGCGACGGATATCGCCGACGAGATGGAGCAATGGCTCGTCGAAGAGGGCAGCGACGGCTTCAACGTGATGTTTCCGTTCCTGCCCGAAGGCCTCGACGATTTCGTCGCGAAGGTGGTGCCCGAGTTGCAGCGGCGCGGCATTTTCCGGCGGGCTTACGAGGGCGCGACACTGCGCGAGCATCTCGGCTTGCCGAGGCCGTCGAATCGCTTCTTCGCGCATCGGTGATGCGCGAGGCATCGATATCCTTAGCAGGTGAAATTCGTTCCAATCGCGGCGCGTCATGGCTACGCTGGTCGGCGTCTCAACCACGCATGTCACACACCATGACCCAACGCGATTTGCTGATCCTCCTGGAACCGGGCTTTACCGATCCGAAGCGCCCGGGCGAAGTGTTCGTCTGTCCGGACGGCGCGCCCATCGAAGGGCTGCTTGCAAGCGACCCCGCGCGCAATGCACGGCTCGATATCCGTCGCGTGCCGTTCGAGCGTCCGCGCCGGGCGGCGGTCGAGGCGCTGAGCGACGCGCATCAGAACCTTCCCCTGCTCGTGCTCGGCGACGAATACCCCGCGCCGCCCGATGCGCAAACGCAAGGCGACAAGCGCTTCGTCACCGATACGCGCCGCATTCTCGCGTTGCTGGCAGAGCGGCACGGTTTCCCGAAAGTGCACGACTGACCTGATTGGCTGCGCCACGGCGTAAGCGCATGGCGCAGTGCTTCCTCTCACGAATAGAACGACGGCTTCGGGATGCGCCCGTTGAGCGCCCAGTCTCCCAGTTCGCGCACTTTGTAATCGAGCGGATCATGCAGCGTATGCACGCGCACGTTGCGCCAGAAGCGGTCGAGACGCAATGCCGCCGTGGTCGAGCGTGCGCCCGTCACTTCGAACATGCGATTGGCGACGTCCAGCCCGGCCCGCGCAGCCGCCACCTTCGAGGTAGCGACTGCCACGGCCACTTCGCCGCGCTCGCTTTCGGTGAGCGCGAGACCGCGCTGCCACGCGCGATCGAAGGCCTGCATCGCGCGTTCGACGAGCAGACGCGCGCCTACGAGTGTGACCCAGATTTCGCCGTAGTGCGCGATCACGTAGGGATCCTCGGCGGGCCGCTCGGCTTGCGAGGCGATCCACGGCCGCGTTTGCGCGAGCGTCGCGTCGCGCGCCGCCTGCAATGCGCCTTCGCCGATGCCGAGATAGATATGGCACAGAATCGATTGCGCGAGCAGCGGCCGCAGCGTGGCGAACGGGCTGGAAAGCGGTCCAGGATGAAGCAGCAGTTCGTCCACCGCGACGGGCACGCTCTCGAAGATCACCGTGCCGCTGTCGGTCTGACGCTGCCCCATGTTGTCCCAGTCGTCGAGCACGGTGATACCCGCGCGATTCGTCGGCGTCGCGCCGATGAGCAGACGCCCGTCGCCATCGAACGCGGACGCGAGCAGTTGATCCGAATCGCGCGCGCCGGAACAGAAGCTCTTGCGGCCATCGAAGACATAGCCGCCGGCGCCATCGGGCAGGGCGCGCGTGCCCTTGTCGAGCGGATTGAGCGCGTTGCCCCAGAACCAGCCCTGCGCGACGGTCTCGCCGAGCCAATGGCGAATCTGCGTGTCGCTGCCGAAAAGGCGGATCGTCGCGAGTTGCAGATGATGAAACGCGAACAGATGCGCGAGCGAACTGTCGACCTGCGCCATGCGTCGCACGACATCGAGCGTCGTCGACCAGGGGGCGCCGTCGCCGCCGAGCTCCGCCGGCACCGACAGCCGCAGCAGGCCGCTCTCGCGCAGCAGGCGGCGCTCGTGAAAGGCGGTGCCGCCGGCCTTGTCGCGCGCGGCGGCGGTTTGGGCCCATTCGCGCAGCACCGCTTCCAGCGGCTCGGTCCACGGGGCGTCTTGGGTGCGACTCATTGAAATGTCTCCTGTCGGTGATAGGTGTTCCGCGCTCCGCAGCGGTCTTTGGCGCCAATCCGGAAAACCATAGATCGATTCATTGGTTTGCCTTTGATGAGCGGATTCGTAAGCTTGTCGCGCACCATCGACGATAACTGCTTCGCTCCCCCGCGGGCGCGAAGCGAGAGGAGAGCCAAATGAAGACGTTTCATCCATTGCGCGCCGGCGTACTGGCCATCGCGTTGAGCGTCGTGCTTGCATCGCTTGCCCATGCCGCCGATCCGAACAAGCCCGAAATCCGCTTTGGCGCAACGGCCGGTCCGTACTCGGACCAGATTCGCTACGGTATCAAGCCGCAGTTGGAGAAGGAAGGCTACAAGGTGACGATCATCGAGTTCAGTGACTACGTGCAGCCGAATCTCGCGCTCGCCGACGGCGCGCTCGACGCCAACGCCTTCCAGCACGAGGTGTATCTGAAGAAATTCTCTGAGGATCACAAGCTCGCGCTGTCGGAGCTCGTGAAGGTGCCGACCGCGCCCATCGGTCTGTACAGCCACAAGCACAAGCGTCTCGACGAGCTCAGGGACGGCGCGACCGTGTCGCTGCCCAACGACGTCACCAATCAGGCGCGCGCGATCATCCTGCTTCAGCAACTCGGCTGGGTGACGCTCAAGCCGGGCGTCGATCCGGTGAAGTCGTCGGAGCGCGATATCGCGTCCAATCCACACAAGATCAAACTCGTGCCGCTCGAAGCCGCGCAGTTGCCGCGCTCGCTGGATGATGTCGACTATGCCTTCGTGAACGGCAACTTCGCGCTCGCGGCGGGCCTCAAACTCACGAATGCGCTGTTGCTCGAAAAGATTCCGCCGTATTACCTGAATCTCGTCGCGGTACGCACGGCCGATCTCAACAAGCCCTATGTGACGGATATCGCGAACGCGTACCGGTCGGCGGAATTCGGGCGCGTGATCGAGCAGCGCTTCGCGGGATTCTCCAGACCGGCGCAGTAAAACGGATGGGCGCGGCGTCGCGTTCAAGGCCGCAGCCCTTCGGCCGCTTCCAGCCGCGACGCCGCGTCGGCACGGCGGTTTCTCGACAGACGCGGATTGAACGCCGCATGCAGGGCATCGCTCAGCAGATTGAGCGCGAGCACCGTCAGGGCGATCGCCGAGCCGGGCACCGCGATCATGTACCACGCGGTGCGCAGCGCTTCGCGCCCGGTGCCGACCATCGAGCCCCAGCTCACCACGTTGGGATCGCCGAGCCCGAGAAAGGACAGCGCCGCCTCGGACAGGATCGCGTTCGCGACGAGCAGCGCGGTCGAAACGAGGATTGGCGTCAGTGCATTGGGCAGGATCTCGATGAAGATAAGATGCGCATCGCTCGCGCCGAGCGCCACGCTCGCGCGGACGAACTCGCGCTCGCGCAGCACGATGAACTCGCCGCGCGTGAGGCGCGCGATGCTCGGCCACGCCGTCACGCCGAGCGCGAACACGATGGTCGCGAGCGACGGCGTCAGAATCGCGACGAGGATGATCGCGAGCAGAAACGGCGGCACGGTCTGGAAGAACTCGGTGATCGCCATCAGCGTCTGGTCGATGAGGCCGCCGAAGTAGCCCGCAATGCCGCCGATCAGCACGCCCAGCACGAGCGCGATGACCGCGACCGTCCCGCCGACATACAGCGAGACGCGCGCGCCGTGGAACAGCCCGGCGAGCAGGTCGCGCCCCATCAGATCGGTGCCGAGCGGATACGCGTGATCGGCGCCGGGCCATTGATAGGGCGCGGCGACCATGTCGAGCGGATCGCCGGGGAAGAGCCAGTTCGCCGAGAGCGCCGCGGCGAGCGCCAGCGCGAGCAGGATCACGCCGACGAACGCGGACGGCTGACGCAGGAAATGGAGCAGCTTCATCGGTTCGACCTCGTGCGTGGATCGACGAATCCGTAGAGCAGATCGACGATCAAATTGAGCAGGACCACCAGAAAGGCCGAGAGCAGCAGCACGCCGACCAGCAGGTTGACGTCACGGCTCTTGATGGCTTCGAACGACAGTTGCCCGAGCCCGGGCCAGCCGAACACCGTCTCGACTATGACCGAGCCGCCGATCAGCGCGCTGCCCTGCAGGCCGAGCATCGTGAGCACGGGCAGCACCGCATGGCGCAGCGCATGATGCGTCGTCACGTACCACGGCCGGCCGCCTTTCGCGCGCGCGGTGCGGATGAAGTCTTCCTGCAGCGTCTCGATCATCGACGCGCGCGCGAGCCGCGCGAAGATGGCCACGTAATACAGCACGAGCGTCGCGGCGGGCAGCACGAGATGGCGCAGATGATCGAGCAGCAACGCTGCGCCGCGATGCGCGACGTTGGTATCGGCGACACCGCCGATCGGCAGCCATTCGAGATGCACGCCGAAGATCACGATCAGCAGCAGCGCGGTCCAGAACATGGGCGCGGAATAGCCTATGGTCGCGAGCGTGGACACGAGCGTATCGACGACACCGTGCGGGCGGCGCGCGGCGAGCACGCCGAGCAGAAGCCCGAGGCTCACCGAGACGACGAGCGCCGTGCCGATCAGCGCGAGCGTGGCGGGCAGGCGCGCGAAGATCAGCGTCGCGACCGGTTCGCCGAAGCGAAACGAGAAGCCGAGATCGAGCCGTATCGCGTGTTCGACGTAGTGCAGCAACTGCCGCGCGACGCCCTGATCCAGGCCGTATGCCGCGCGCAACTGCGCGACGTATTGCGGCGACACGTTGCCGCTCTCGCTCGCGATGACGTCGACGAGATCGCCGGGCATCAGCTTGAGCAGCACGAAGTTGAGCACCGTGGTGCCGAGCAGCACGAGCGCGAGCTGAATCAGCCTGCGCCCGATCGCGCGCGAAGCGAGCGCCGAAGTGAAGTGCATGATGATCACGCCTGGTCGAACCAGACTCGCGCGAAGTTGGAGCGCGAATGGCTGGCGGTATCGGTGACGTTGCGAAGGTTCTTCGACCAGACGCCGAACCAGCGAAACTCGAACAGATTGATGAGCGAGAGGTCGCGCTGCGCGATCTTCTGCAACTGGACGTAGAGATCGCGCCGTTTGGCCGGATCGGTCTCCGTCTGCGCCGCCTCGATCACATGGTCCATTTCAGGGCTCGCGTAACCGGACGCGTTGAACCACGGCGTGCCGTTCGACGCCGCCTTCGACCAGTAATGCTGCTCGATGCCGATCTGCGGATCGAGACCGTCCGTGCCCCAGCTGCTGATGAGCTGGAAGTTGTAGTCAGTGAAGACGTTCTTGATCCATGTAGGCAGGTCCTGCCCGCGCAGGTTGACGTCGATGCCCACGCGCCGCAGCGCCTGCCGCACGAATTCGCCGGTGCGCCGGTAGTCGTCGCCATAGGGAATGAAATCGTGATCTATCTTGAAGCGCCAGCCGTCCGCTTTCTTCGGAAAGCCGGCTTTGTCGAGAAGCGCCTCGGCGCGCTTCGGATCGTAGGGATATTGCTGCGTATCCGGCGTGTAGAACGCCCTCACCAGCGACGACTCCGGCCCCGTCGCGGGCACCGCGTAGCCGCCCCAGACGGTCTTGACGAGCACGTCGCGGTTGATCGCATGGGCGATGGCCTGACGCACTTCGAGCTTGCCGAGGATCGGATCGCGCAAATTGGGTTCGAGCCAGAGCCACGCCGCGTAGCCGTTATAGCCTTCGCGCGAGACGACGAGACTGGGCAGCTTCGCGAGCCGGTCCGCATCGGCGAAGGTCACCGGGTTGCGCTCGCCGTATTGCGCCGCGCCGGTTTCGAGCGCGGTGGCGCGGCCCGAGACGTCCGGCGTGATCTTCCACGTGATGCGGTCCAGATACGGTTGGCCGGGCGCCCAGTATTTCTCGAATCGGTCGAGCACGATGCGGTCGCCGCGCGCCCATTCGGTGAACTTGAATGGACCCGTGCCGACTGGCTTGTTGTTGTACGGATTGTTGCGGATGTCCGTGTTCTCGTAGAGATGCTTCGGCAGGATCGGCGTGCCGAGCGAATCGAGAATGCCGAAGGTCGCGGGCGTCGATTTCGACAGGTGCAGCACGACCGTATGCGCATCCGGCGTATCGATTTTCGTCATGTATTGCAGCACGCGCCGCGATGCCGGGCTGATCTTGAGCCAGACTTCCTCGGCCGAAAATTTCACGTCGGCGGAAGTGAAGGGCTGACCATCGTGCCAGAGCGCGTTGCGACGCAATTTGAAGGTCCATGCGACCGCCAGTTGCGGGCGCGGTTTCAGGTCGGGACCGTACTCGACGAGACCATCGAAGACCTTGCTCGCCACCGCGCCGATCATCGTCGCGGAGTTGACGAAGAACGCGAGCGTCGGCGGTTCCGGATGAATGACCGCCGTGAGCGTGCCGCCGCGTTTCGCGCCGGTCAGCGTGATCGGCGTCGTTTCGGTCGCGCCCCACGCGTGGCCCGTGAACACGAACGGCGTCGCGGCCCCCGCGAGCAGCGCGCCCGCACCCTTGAGCAATCTGCGCCGTTTCAGATCGGCAACCGCGGCGCCCAGCGGATCATCGCGAAACAGGAGCGGCGAGGTTGAGGCCGGCTGCGGCTTGCTCTTCAAAGTCACGATCAATTTTCCTTGTGTCGGATGAGAATGGCGCGTGCGATGACGGCACCGCGTCGATCAGCGCGCGCGTGTAGGTGTGTTGCGGCGAGGTCCAGATGGAGACGTGATCCCCGCTTTCGACGATGCGTCCGGCCCGCATCACCAGCACGCGATCGGCGATATACCGGACCACCGACAGGTCATGCGAGATGAAGAGCAAGGCGAGGCCGAGTTCGTGCTTGAGGTCGGCGAGCAGATCGAGAATCTGCGCCTGGATGGAGACGTCGAGCGCGGACACGGGCTCGTCGCAGATGACGAGTTCCGGCCTGAGCACGAGCGCGCGCGCAATGCCGATGCGCTGCCGCTGCCCGCCGGAGAACTCGTGCGGATAGCGCTTGAGCGCCGATTCAGGCAGACCCACGGCATCGACGATGGGGCGAATCCTGGCCTGCCGTTCGCGCCGGTTCGAGACGCCGTGGATGGCCAGCGCATGACTGAGCGTGCGCTCGACCGTGTGACGCGGATTGAGCGAGCCGTACGGATCCTGAAAGATCATCTGTACACGCCTTCGATACGGCCGCAATGCACGCCGTCCCCGATGGGTGATGTCCTCGCCGTCGAACACGATGCTGCCTGCGGCTGGCTCGACGAGCCGCGTCAGCGCACGCGAAATCGATGACTTGCCGCATCCCGATTCGCCGACGAGTCCAACGGTCTCGCCCGCGCGAATCTCGAAGCTGACGCCGTCGACAGCGCGCACGCCTCGATAGTCGACGCGTATGTCGCGGGCTTCCAGCAGCACGCGGGCCTGCGCACTCTCCGGCCGCATCGGCGCGGTGCGTGGCGTATCGGTCAGCCGCGCGTCGCGATAATGCAGACCCGCGCCGAAGTGCAGCGACGCGCCGAGCAACGCGCGTGTGTAGGGCTGCGACGGCTGCATGAAGAGTTGCGTGTTCGCCGCTTCCTCGACCTTCGCGCCGTCCTTCATCACGACCACGCGATCCGCCCAGCGCCCGACCACGCCGAGATCGTGTGTGATGAGCAGCACGGCCATCGACAGTTCGCGCCGCAGCTGGTCGATCAGTTCCAGAATCTGTGCCTGGATGGTGACGTCGAGCGCGGTGGTGGGTTCGTCGGCGATGAGGAGGCCGGGCCGGCACGCGACCGCAATGGCGATCATCACGCGCTGCCGCTGCCCGCCCGACAGTTGATGCGGATAGTCCCCGAAGCGGCGCTGCGGCTCGGGCAGGCGCACGAGTTCGAGCAGTTCGAGCGCTTCCTTGCGCGCGGCCTGCGCGGACATCGGCCGATGCAGCGTCAGCGCTTCGGCGACCTGTTTGCCGATGGGCTGAAGCGGGTTCAGCGAAGTCATCGGCTCCTGAAAGATCATGCTGATGCGATTGCCGCGCAGCGCGCTCCACTCACGCTCGCCTTGCTCGAAGAGCGGTTTCCCTTCGAAGCGGATTTCGCCTTGCATGCGCGCGCGCCCGGGCAGCAAACCCATCGTCGCGAGGGCGATGGTCGATTTTCCGCTGCCGGATTCGCCGACGAGCGCGACGATCTCGCCGCGCGCAATCGCGAGATCGAAGGGACGAACCGCGGTGTGCCCGCCGAAGGACACGCTCAACTGATCGATCTGAAGCAGGAGCGTCGACGTGCTCATGTTGCTTGCCTGAGCGCCGGCTCGGAGAGATTGCGGAAACCGGCTCCTGTATGACGGGGCGCGAGCCGGGCGCCACCGCCGAAGAGTTTCTCGCGCAGCGTGCCCTCTGCATACGACGTCTTGTAGATGCCGCGCGACTGCAGTTCGGGAATCACCAGATCGATGAAGTCCTCGTAGCTCTCCGGCGTCACCGTGCGCGTGAGGTTGAAGCCGTCGATGCCCGCTTCATCGACCCATGATTGCAGCGCGTCGGCCACCTGAACCGGATCGCCGACGATCGTCGTGTAGCGTCCGCCCAGTTGCATCTGTTCGAGCAAATGGCGCACGGTGACGCCGCGCTTGCCATCGGTCACGCGCTGCACCGACGATTCGATGCCGCGCCCTTTGTGACCGCCGGGCGGCGCGAGTTCGTCATCGGGCGCGTAAGTCGAATAGTCGATGCCGCTGCCCGCCGCGAAGTGCGCGAGCCCGGCTTCGGGACTCGCATACCGCGCGTATTCGGCGAACTTCTCTTCGGCTGCGCGCTGCGTGCGGCCGACGACAACCGTGATGCCCATGATGATCTTGAGATCGCCCGCATCGCGCCCGGCCTCGACGGCCTGTGTGCGCAGTGCGTCGACGAGCTTGCGCGTGCCTTCCTTGCTCTGGCTCGACACGAACACGCATTCCGCATGACGCACGGCGAACGCCTGGCCGCGCCCCGACGATCCCGCCTGAAACAGCACCGGCGTGCGTTGCGGCGAAGGCTCGCACAGGTGATAGCCTTCGACGTCGTAATAGCGGCCGTGGTGATGCAGCTTGCGCACCTTCGCGGGATCGGCGAATACGCGCGCTTCGCGATCTCGCAGCACCGCGTCGTCCTGCCAGGATCCTTCCCAGAGCTTGTAGAGCACGTCGAGATATTCGTCGGCGCGGTCGTAGCGCTCGTCGTGCGCGATCATTTCGGTGTGGCCCATCGCGCGCGCGGCGCTGTCGAGATAGCCGGTCACGATGTTCCAGCCGATGCGGCCATCGGTCAGATGATCGAGCGTGGAGAAGCGTCGCGCAAGCAGATAGGGCGCCTCGTACGTGAGATTGACCGTGACGCCGAAGCCCAGATTCTGCGTGGCGGCGGCCATCGCGGAGACGAGCATCATCGGATCGTTGACGGGCAATTGCACCGACTCCTTCAGCGTGACATCGACCGATTGTCGATAGATGTCGTACACGCCGACGATATCCGCGATGAAAAGACCGTCGAACAGGCCGCGCTCCAGCAGCTTCGCGAGATCGGTCCAGTAGGAAAGCTTCCGATAATCCGTCGAACGATCGCGCGGATGGGTCCACAGGCCATGATTGATATGGCCGACGCAGTTCATGTTGAATGCGTTCAGAATGATTTGCTTCTTGCTCATGGAAGGACGTGTGGCGAACGAAGGGAAAGTCAGGCCACGCCGATGCGCCATTGCCCCGGCGGCAGCGTGCCGTTCACGGCGAAGTCGCCGACGATGCGGTCCTTGTAGATGCGCGGGTTATGCGACGCGATCGTGCGCGCGTTGCGCCAGTAGCGATCGAGTCCCGAAGTGCGCAGCGTCGCGGAAGCGCCGAGCGCGTCGAATACGTTCGCGCTGGCGTCGAGAATCAGTTGCGACGCGACGGTCTGCGCCTGCCAGATCTCGATCTCGGTCTCCGCGATGATGGCGAGCGCGTCCGGCTTGTCGAACGACGCCACCGCGCGTTCGAGCGCGCGCGCTGCTTGCGCGACGATCGCGCCGGCCGTCCATGCGTGCGCGCGGGCGCGGCCGACCACCTGCAGCAATTGCGGATCTTCCGGCGCGCTCGAGGTCACGGCATTGCTGTAGCTGCGCTTGCGGCTGGCGAGGACCGCGGCGGCATCGCTCGCCACCGCGCGGCCGATGCCCGCGAGCGTTGCAAGATGCACGAGTTGATAGAACGCCTCGGAGTAGGGAAACGGCGCGCGGCCCGCGACGATCTCGCGTTCATCGACCTTCACGTTGTTGAAGCGACTCGTGCCGCTCGCGGTGAGACGCTGGCCCATGCCGTCCCAGTCGTCGATCACTTCGACGCCGTCCGTATGACGATTGACCGTGACGGAAACCGCCTCGTCGTGTGCGTCCGTTGCGCCGACGTGGATCCAGTCGGCGAAGAGCGACCCCGTCGTATAGAACTTCGCGCCGTTCAGATACCAGCCGCTCGCGTTGCGCGTGAGGCGCGTCGCGAACTGGCTGCGCGGCGCCTCGCCGGTTTCGGACCATGCCGCACCGACGATCTCGCCCTTGCCGAGCCGTGCGAGCCATCGTTCGCGTCGTTCGACGGAGCTGTCCAGTGCATGCTCGGTGAAGCCGAAATGCGCGCGCAGCGCCTGCGTGATATTGGAATCTGCCTCCGATAGTTCGATCAGCAGTTCAAACAATTCGACGAGGCGGATGCCTTTGCCGCCATATTCGCGCGGCACGCGCAACGACGTGAAGCCGGCGTCGAGCAGCCATGCGATCTCGTCGGCGGGAAGGCGGCGTTCGAGCTCGCGCGTCACGCTCTGTTCGCGAATGCGAGCGAATACGGGGCGAAAGGCAGCGGCGAGCGCCGCGTAGTTTTCCGTGGGGCCGGGGCCCCACGCAGCGCCGACGACGACGCCCGAAGGCAGGGGAGCATTGCGATCGAAAGGCATGGTGCATGTGCGAGGTTCGTGAGACCGTCGATTATCTGCAACCAATGCGCCAACGCTAAACGATGAATCATCAGAAGCTAAGGCGAAATCGTCGCTATGCGAAGCCGCGCAGTGGGCGATTTCATACCGGGACGTCCGGTAGCAGCGCGCGCACGGCGTCGGTGAGAGGCGATCGCGTGCGATCGCTGCATCGCGTTCGTCGCGCGCAATGCATTGCAGAAATGCTTCGTTGTGGAATCGCTCCCGTTGTCCTGAAATCGATCAATCGAGCGGAACCCGAGTGACACCATGAGTGACGCTTTGAGCGCGCGTCAGCCGTGCCGCGTGCCGATCTGCGCAATCGCGATGCGCGCGGCCTTGCGCACTTCGGGATCGCCGTCCTGCAGCGCGGCTTCGAGTACCGGCAGCGCATCGATGTTGCCCAGTTCGCCGAGGGCGAGCGCCGCTTCCTTGCGCACGTTGCCGATCGGATACGTCAGCAGTTCCGCGACGGCACGCGTGCTCGCGGCATCGCGCAAACGGCCCAGCGCGCGCGCCGCCTGCAACGTCACCTGCCAGTAATCGTCCTCTAACGCGGCTTCGAGCGCGACGCGCGCGGACACCAGACGCAACTTGCCGAGCGTGATTGCCGCTTCTTCGCGCACGCGCCAGCTATCGTCGTGAAGCGCGACGGTCAATGTGTCGAGCACCGTATCGTCGGTTGCGAAACCCAATGCGCCGATGGCGGCATGCCGTACCTCCGCCGACCTATCGTCACGTGCAAGCGATGCGAGTTGCGATAGCGCATCCGCATGACGAAGCCAGCCGAGCACGCCGACCGCTTCGCGACGCACGTTCGCCGATGTATCGGATAACGCTTCTTTTGCGGGCTCCGCCGCTCCCGGAAGCCGCAATTCGCGCACGCCGCGCAGCAACGCGGCGCGCGCATAGGCATCGACACGGACATCGGCGAGATGATTCAGCACGCGCGCGCCTGCCGTGGCGTTCTTCAACGCCGTGAGACTGTCCGCCGCGGCGTCGCGCGTATTCGCATCCAGACGCGTGTCCTTGATGGTTTCGCACAGCGCATCGACGATATCAGCCGATTCCCACGCACCGAGCCGTTGCGCCGCCGTGTGCCGCACAGCCGCATCGGTGTCGTGACGAAGCGCGTGGATCAGCGCGGGCAACCACTTGTCGTCTTCCAGTTCGGCCGCTTCGATGACGGCAAGGCGGCGCACGGCGGCGTCCGCATCGGCGAGACGCGCGGCGAGAGCGGCATCGTCGGAATCTGTGAGCGGGTCGAAGAGAGGGCTGGCGTGCGTCATGAGGCGGTCTGTACCGAGCGGTCGAAGCGAACCCTCGCCGGCGCGTGATCGTCGTCGGCGGCGGGCGTTGCGATGGGTTGATGCCGAAGCAGTGCCAGACAACGGCGCTTCAGCGCGATGAATTCCGGCTCCGTGACGAGATCGCGCGTTTCGCCGCGCTCGCGCGGACGCGCGAACGGCACCTGCAGTTCTTCCAGCACGGTGCCCGGACTCGCGCTCATCACGAGAATGCGATCGGCGAGAAACAGCGCCTCGTCGATGTCGTGCGTGACGAAGATCACAGTGGGCTTTCGCTCGCTCCAGACGTCGAGGAGCAGCGACTGCATCATTGCGCGAGTCTGTGCGTCGAGCGCGCCGAACGGCTCGTCCATCAGCAGGATGCGCGGTGCGTTGAGCATCGCCCGTGCGATCTCCGCGCGTTGCTGCATGCCGCCCGACAGTTGCGCGGGATAGCGGTCCGCGAATGGGCCGAGGCCCACGCGCTCCAACAACGCGCGCGCCTTCCGATGCCGCTCGCGCTTACCCATACCCTGCATCTTCAGACCGAACGCGACGTTGTCGAGCGTCTTGCGCCAGGTTAGCAGCGTGTGTTGCTGAAACACCATGCCACGTTCGGGATGTGGCCCGTCGATCCGCTTGCCGTCGAGCGTCGCATGACCTGCGCTCGTCGGGACATGTCCTGCAAGCGCGGAGAGCAGTGTGGACTTGCCGCAGCCGGACGGTCCGAGTATGCAGACGAACTCGCCCGCCTCGATGACCATGCTCACGTCGCGTACAGCGGTGAACGCGCTCGGTCCATCGCCCAACGTGACGGCGAGTTGTTCGAACTTCACGCGGCCTGCGTTGCCTTGCATATCGCGTGAGGTCATCGGCGGCTCCCGCTTGCGAGCCAGGGCGTCAATCGCCGGCCCGCCACGCGCACGAGCGTGCTGCTTCCCATGCCGAGCAGACCCATTAATAACATGCCGACGACGACGTCGCTAATCGGAAAGCGGGCAAGAACAGCATCTTTATCAGCGTGCTTTCGGGCAGTGTGCGAGGCAGTGGCAAGGCATCGTCGTTCCAGCGGATTCGCCTGTGCAGTCGATTGCCGATCTCAAAGGCAAGACCATTTCCGTGCCGTTCGCATCGACCTCGCACGGCATGTTGCTGCGAGGGGCCGTGGGATTTCCGGGCGGACGTGTCGGCGCGCAATTTGGAGCTAACTGACGAAAGCACGGGCGTAGGTTTTTCTTCAGAGGATTGTGTGATTGCGCACGTTCATACAGCGCGCGCCGATTTAAGTTAGCGTTTCCAAAACTGATGCGTCCAGGTGCCAGCGGTCAATCCGTGATGTCGCCGGACAACCGATATGGCACTCGTCAAGATAACCGCCCGAGAATTGGAAGTTGGTTCGCCGCTTCCATTCGCCGTCTACTCTAGGAGCGGCAAGCTCCTACTGGCACGTGGCTACTTTGTTCAGTCGGAGAGCCAACGGGACAGGATCCTGGCGGAAGGTGGCTTGCGCAGCGAGAATGCGACGACCAGGCCGTCCGGCGAAAGTGCAGCCCGTGCGGGCGATCTGCTCATCTCAAGCGCGAGGCATGACGGGGGGCGGGCGGGACGATCATCGACACCGTGAGCGCAAGCGCCGAAACACTCCCGAAGGCGATAGACAACATACAGGTGACAGTTGTCGGAAGTGAGCCAGTGCCCTTCCAGACCGATTACGTCGGCTCCATTTCCGGCAGCGCGCTACTCGTGACCGCATCGAGCGGACATGAATTGCTGAAGACCGGTATCGAAGTCTCCTGCAATGCTCTTCGGGGGCGGAAGATACATCAGTTTCGTAGTACCGTGCTCGGACGAAGCGAGACCCCCGTCAGAGTGATCTACCTGGCGTGGCCGCGGTCCGTGCGGACGCACGTCGTCCGCAACCACGTGCGAGTGTCGACCGAAATGCCGGGTCGGCTGATCAGAAACGACTGCGTCGCCGCCGGATTTGATGTAACGGTCACCAACGTGAGTCTGGGCGGCGTCGCGTTCCGGACGTCCGACGCGCTCGTCAACGTCTCCGAGCACTTCAGACTGGGATTGCGTTTGCGTGCCGGGGGTAAGCTCCACGCGGTGATGTTCAACTGCATCGCGCGCAATGTCCGGCACATCGAATGTGGTGTCCTGACGGGTGCCGAATTCAGCAGCCAGACAGCGGACACCATGGCGTTGCTCAGACTTCATATGTTCGAGGCCGCGACAGGCAGCGCAGCACAGTGACGCAGAAGGTCCACGGCCGGTGTGTTCATTCTCAGTAAAGAAAGCGCGCTTGACGCAAACGGGTTCTTGGGCGGAAGCGGCGCGTCGGGGACGGGCGCAGCTATTTCCCTCTAGAGATGTTCTGGCGCGGGAAAGTCCGTGCAGCCAGGGCGCATAAGTCTAGCCGCCCGGGCCATCCGTCGCGTCTGTTCCACCCGCTTCATTCGTGGCATGAACGGCAGTTTGAAGCGGTCCGATCTTCGCACCCGAGTAATCAAACGGTCCTCGGACGCCAATTCTCACAGGTACAGACCGTCGGAGCCATAGATTTCCTCCCCAATAAAACGGCCGACATGTCGTCCGTCATGCGTACGCAGTTGATCGTCGATTCGATAGCGGAAGGAGACGCCGCTCCAGGTCCATAGCCAACCCATCTTCTTGCCCAGCAGTTTGTCCAGTCATCGGCGCGCATTGAAGCGCGCCGTGAGGGTCCGAATACGTGTCATTCATTGAAGGACGATGCTCTATTGCTGCGGCAGAGGTACGAATCACTGCCATGCCGGGTCCCGCGCTCACGCCCGTCCGCGTCGGATGATCTCCTCTCGATACCGCTTCTTCAACTGCTGAACCATCGATTCCACGAGTTCATTCCCCCAATATGGAGCCGCCTTCTGATCGATGATCGCTTCCACTTGTTCAATGGCCGCCTGCACACTCTGCTGATTGCCCCGCTCAAGGTTAACTTGCTCGAGTTCGCCGCCCAGCGACTTGAATGCGCGCGACGCTTCTTCAAGTTGGCGAGTCAGCGAGTCAAGCCCTTCGATCTTGCTCTGCATTATCGGTTCTCTCAGATAGGGTTAAAGGATTCCACAAGTTTTAGCGGATCGCGCGTCAGCGAACGGCGCATGCGGGACCGAACAAGCTCAGCCGAGCGCTCAACTAGGCGCCGGCCACAGTCGGAAAGCACCGGCTCGGTCCTTTCTCAGCAAGAGAGCCTCCAGCAGGTGATAGAGCACATCGCCGGAACCCTCATCGCGTTTGTTTTCAATAGAGAGGAAGAGATTTCAATGAACAAGCAGGAACTGATCGACGCGGTTGCGTCGGAGTCGGGCACGAGCAAGATCGCCGCCGAAGAGGCGATCAATGCGGTCTTGAATACCATCTCGAAGGAAGTCGCGGCAGGAAACGCCGTTCAACTCGTCGGCTTTGGCACGTTCGGAAGTGGCGAGCGGGCCGCGCGGACCGGTCGGAATCCGCAGACCGGTGAGACGATTGAAATCGCGGCGGCCAAAACGGTCAAGTTCACCGCCGGTAAAGCGTTCAAGGACGCCGTCAACCAAGCGTGAGCAAGGGCGGCTTCAGTTATGCCGCCGATCTAGAAGAGTTGGTCGTCCAACGGCCGTAGATTATTCAGCTTGACCGCCGTGAGACGTTCGGTGCCGTCCGCATGGATCGATCGGATCATGATCCGTTGGTCACGCGCTTCACCCAGCACCTCGACGATGCGGTCCTCGTAACGCACGAGGGTGCCGCGGGGCGGTTTGCGTTTGATGCGGCTGCGACCGGTCGAAGAAGGCATAGGGATGTCAAAGCTCGTGCGTCGATCGCATTATGCCAAGGCGCGCGGCGACGCCACATCGTTTAGCTCAATACGTCACTGCAACAGAGAAGAGCATGGTCATGCGCCGCATCGTTGTACGTTCTTCGCCCGTCCACGGACGCGGCGTATGTGCGGTCTCCCGGATCCGGGCCGGCGAAAGAATTCTCGAGTACAGGAGCAAGCTCGTGCCCTGGCAAGAAGCGCAGCATCAATACGCGATCGGCAGCCGAAGACGGCACACTTTCTTCTTTTATCTCGACGATGGACGCGTGATCGACGGTGCGCAAGGCGGCAACTCGGCGCGTTGGGTCAATCACAGTTGCGCGCCGAACTGCGAGGCTGAGCAAGAAGGCAGTCGTGTCTTCATTCATGCACTTCGTGACATTGAACCGGGTTATGAAGTCTTTATCGACTACCAGCTCTTTGTGGAGGGCCGCCAGAGCGCGGCGTTGAAGCAGCTGTATGCCTGTCGCTGCAAGGCTTCGCAATGTCGAGGGACCATGCTGGCACCGCGTCGCTGACCGCCGTCCTGCTTCGTTGATCAATGATCTGAAATTTGACATTCCGATCCGGTGCCGACGGGACAGCCTGCGCGCATTCGACATGGCGATCGAGGCCGGCATCATGACCTTCCCCGGCACGGCGAAATGGACTAATCTGGCCCATCTTCACGATCAAGTTGACTGAGCGCGATGACGGTCCCGCAGACGATGCAGCAACTCGATATCTTCGCCGACAGCCGTGACGTGATGTTGCGTAACGACGTGCTGGAGCATCTGCAGCGGCGCGCGGCGGGCGCGGCACAAACGGCACTGCGTCTTCTGGCCGATGAATTTCCGGATGATGGCGCGTTGTCCGCGATGACGGTGCTGACTGGCGAACTCGAGCACGAATCGACCGCACCCTTGACTGACCCTGCGGCCCTGTCCATTGCCCGTCGCCACCTTGAGGACGTGGTGACGCCGGCCGCCCGGCGCGTCTTACCCGAGCAGCGCGTCCACGCATGGCTGGCACCGAGCTGGCGAACGCTCGCCCAGCGGGCCACAGGGCTGGTCTATTGCGGCGCCGATCCTGAGCACCACGCCGCGCCGCTTTGGCTTCTCGCTGGCGATTGGCGGGCGGCGCGTGAATCGGTCGAAGCGATTGAATCCTGGTGGAGAATCCCGGCGCCGCTCGCGTGGATGACTGAGGCGTACTACCGCGCGGACGGTCTTGATGCGGCGTGGCCGCTCATCGCCGAACTGGCGTGGCTGGCACCAGCAAGGTTCGCCGCACTACTGGCCGGACTGGACGACGCGTCGCTTGACGGGCTACGCCGGCGCTTCGATGCGGAATTCCCCGGCATGGGCGCGGTGGGCGATTACGCGTGGTTTCCGACCTGGCTCCTGCTGGTAAAGCCAGCACTCGCGGGCCGGCTCGAAACGGCGCGTGCGCAGCGAGATCACGTGGCATCGCGCGCGATGGTCCTGTTGGCAGAGATTCAGCGCCGGGAACACGAAGGCGACCAGC
>NZ_FCOX02000096.1 GCF_900044055.2 Caballeronia calidae
GTGCGCTTCTTAACCGTGTTGCCTTCGCGATAAGACTCGCGCAGTAGCACGGCCGGAGGGGAGTTACGGTTGGGGACGTGTTCGATATACATGAACACTCATTCAAGCATATATGCCTAAAAAAGCAATACAAAAATACTAATTTACATGGGTACATAATAGCCTAAAAAATAGCCGAAACCCAGCGCTGACGCGGATCTCGGCTACTTGAGAAGCCAAAGCTCGGATTAGTCGACGTGCACTCGACAGCTTCCCTCTTGAGCGCAAATTGCTCGAAAAACCGCACAATTTCGCAAGTGGCATGCGGACCGGAGGAGTCGGTGTAGGTACCTCGGGGGTGTCCTCCTGACCACGCATGACCAAGTCCGTGCACGAGCCATTGCTCGCTAACGGGGACTCCTTGTTCATCATGGAAGACACGGCGCGTATAGGCGTAGCCGGTCTCCGTTTCCTTCACGTAAGTTGCAGGAAGCTGAAGCATCCCGCCAGCGTCACCTTGCAACAGCCGGCGCATTGTGACGATCTGATCGCCGTTGCGCGGATGCACGGTTTCGTCAGCGTCGCCGTGAAAGACAATGAGTGGCACGGCGCGTGACTGAGAACCGTCAAGCGAACCTGTGGGCAAACGAATCTTACCCATACCGTCGTTCATCGCACAGAGTGCCGAAAACGCCTCGTCTGCGACACCGAAGGCGACCCCTGAATGGATGGCAGCGGCCGCATAAACATCGGGATGAGTCACCGCGAGATTGACAGCCATGGCGCCACCCGCCGACATGCCTGCTACATAGACACGAGTGTCGTCGACGTTGTACATCGCAATGAGCTCTCGCGTGAGGGCCGCGATCATCGATACTTCGCCCGACTCACGCACCTGGTCGCCAGGTCGAAACCAGTTCCAACATCGAAGGAGACTGACGCTCTCCGGTTGCTCCGGATAGGCGACGATGTAGCCGTGCGCTTCTGCGGCTTCGTTCATCTGTGTGCCGGCGGCGAAGTCCTCGGGGTCTTGCTGTGCGCCGTGGAGCATGACGATCATCGGAAGCGATTGGCCTTGATAGACACTTGGAACATAGAGCTTGAAGCGGTGTGTTTGACCCGCGTATCCAAAGTGACGGCTCAACCACTGCGGATCATTCGTCGACGGTGAACCATGCCGCTTGATAAGGGGCGCGGCCGAAGGGAGCGGCGGTGGCGTCATGGCCGGCGCGTCGCTAGCGTCAGTCGCATTGGTTGCATTGGTCGCGACCTGCGCGGGCGCTTGCGGGTTCGCGCTTGCGACCGTCTGCGGATCGACGAAGAACTGCGCCGCGAGGCCTATCGGTCCGCCTGCGAAGAGCGACGAAAGCGCGGCGTGTGCCGATGCAAGTGGATCAAAGATATTCATTCCGTTTCTTCTTTGAGAAGTTGCCTGACCGGGAAGTCACTCAGGGTCGGTGAAGGCCCATTCGCATGCGCCGTTCCCGGACCCACGAAGTCTTCATGGATTGGAACTTCCGACGGCCCGCTTGTCCGCGCGCGACCCCGCACGAAGGCTCCCAAAGTTCAGGCGTTATTCGCTTCGCGGGCCGCTGGCATCAGCGATGCTTATCGTTGAACGTCACGTCGCCGGGAGACAGCAATGAAACGGACCTCTTTCATCACCAGGAAACGATTTTTGCGTTGCATTGGGCTGCGGCACAGATGCCTTCACAGTCCCCATGTTTCAGCCATATCGACAGCGATGAATGCCAGCAAGAACTCAGCTACTGGCTGGCACGGGTGAGAAACGGTGATCCGCGGTTCATTTCAGCGTATCGACATTCTCAGCTAAGGCTCGGGCGGCCTCCCCTCATCACACGGCAGCGCGAACACCTTTGAAACCGGGGAAGCGCAATTACTGTGTCCTGGCGTCAAAGATGCCGCCTGCGAACGTCAGGGACTTGCGCTTTGGGTAATACCTACGTCCTAGTCTAGGGAGTCATGTAGGTCTCAATTCCTAGTAGTGACGCTTGATTTTCCGCAGGACCCCGAAAATCGAAAGCTTCCAGTTATCGCGACAGATTAAGATCGCATCTGCTGGCTTATCCTCGGTGTAGTTGCTTTATGACCAACGTCGCGAGGAAGCGTGGCTCGTCGAACATCGTCGCGAGTTCGAACAAAAAAAGGAAGGCAAGCATGTAACCCGCGGTCGGTCGACATTCCATGAATCGCACGAATAATGGCGCGAAGCGAGTGCGTATCGGCCCGCGTGTGAGGAACCATCCGCAGAACGCCCCGATGACAGCGCCGCCGATGACGTCGGTCGGATAGTGCAGCCCCAGATAGACGCGCGGCAGACACACGAAGACCACGCAATGCACGATCGCGAGGACGCCGAGCCATCGCCAGACGAGGAAGATGCCGACTGCTATCGCCATCCAGAGGGCGGCATGATCGCTCGGGAACGAGCTCCACAGGCGCATGGCCGCGCCCGTCTGGTCGGCTAAGGGAAACGACAGATGAACTGCGGGGTCATACATCGGACGAAGGCGGAACGGCAGCGTCAGCGCGAACAGGCGGCCGAGCAGAAAAGCCACGAGCCCGGCGCACAGCGTCGCGACGACGGTCTCGCGGCGCCACTGCTGCGAGTCTCCCGGCTGGAACCACATGGCGCAGAGAATCGCTAGCGGAATGAGGCCTTTGGTGAAGTAGAACTCCGCGACCGCGTGAACGGCGTGCGTGAACACGAAGGAAGATGCGGCGATATGAACCAGCCAAGTTTGGATTGGCGTATCAAAAGCGTTCATGCCTCGTGTCTCCGCGCGTAGATGTAATTGTGTTCGAAGCGTACGTGCGGGCAGTTCAATCGTCTGTTCAAAACCTCGCATAACACCGGAGCCGAATGCTTTGCGATACGTTCAGCGATGAGCGAAGCGGCGCTCCGGGGCCAGCTCGATGGAAATCGGCAACGCGCTTTCGAGGCAAGCCCTTTTCCTTGCACGATCGTGGGCGGTCGGGGACCGCGAAGCGCACGAATCTCAGCTCGTCGTTGCGACCTCCAGACCGATGGATGTGCGCGAGTCCGGTTGAGCGCGCGCCGCCGTCTGCAGCATACCGGCAAGCCTTGCCGCGCACCCGACGCCGACCGTGGCGACCACTACGCGAAACTCACCGGTTGATCGCTTCATGCTGCCCGGCGTGTTCGCGCGGGCGCATGCTTTGCATCAAGCGCTTGTTACTACCCGGTGCGCCGCCGCGAACGCCACCCGGCGATCGCCGATGGATCCCGATCCGCTTATCTCCCACACCGGTTACCGCGCGTCCCGCCGATTTCCAGTTTTGAACGGGTCGCCATCCAGTTTGAATAGTCGAGGTCTCGTCCGCCACCGCTCAATGGCCGGTTTCCGGCGAGCAAATTGCCGGTGGCACTGCCTCAACCCGGCGAGTTCCAGCCCTTCGCCGTCATCGGCGCATGGTCGTTCGAGCGGCCGTTCAGCTTTGGCAAGAGACGGTGAGACCGACGAGTATCGACGAGCGGGGATGGGGCGCAGATACGAAAATCTGACCAATCTGGCCGTGTCGGCTTCGATGTGCAACACCGTGTTATCGGCCTGCGAGGCAGTTCGACAACTGCAGTAGCTGCAGCGCTGCTCCCATCACAATGAACGTGATGCCGAGAGCGATTCTGATACGGATGCGCAATGCGCCCGTGGAAAGCGTATTCACTGAAAGTCTCCAATCACTAATTTCAAGGTGTCGCGAAGCGGCAAAAGGCGTCTTGGTGACCCATCACGTCAACATTTCCCGACGTAGTCTCGGCAAGGACGGTCCGTGCACGATCCGAATCTCGTTACGTTATTGGGAAAGGCGGCGGGCGCGGAACGCGTAGTAAATCTGCACCGCAGACGACACTGCGAGCAAACTCAAACTGGCAGTCCGCAGAAATTCGACGCTCGTGAATCGATCCCTCTCGTTGGTGAGAATCCAACCTGCCAACGCCGGACCCAATGCGATACCACCGACCGCGACGATGTAGTAGACGCCGTTCATCTGGCCAGATCGGTCTAACTTCGACAGCACGCCGAGGATCATCGGATTGATCACCCAGTAGGCCAGGGCGAAGAGCAACACTGAGCAGATGAATACAACGAGCGATCGCGGAAAGAACAACTGCAATACAACAGAGCCACACAATAAGAGAAAGAAAGCGGCGATGATGAAGGCCGAGCCTTTGCGATCACCGACAAAGACAGCCGTGGCAGACCCGAGGGCGCTCACGATTGCGGCCCAGCCCAAAACGGTAGACATCGTTGTGGAAGCAATTCCGGAAGTCTCACCTAAGACGGAGATGAAGGGCCAAAATGTTCCAACGCCGAGGTAAAACAGGCCGAATGTCGTAGCGAGAATCGCCTTCTCGGCGAGTCCGAGTGCTTGGACTCCATCGACCACCACCTTTTTCTTCTTCTCACTGCTCACATGGCTTTCGGGGATGAACGCGATGAGGGCCAGCCCGAGAGGAACAGTGCCGGCCAGAATCAAGAAAATCGCATTCGAGCCGCAGAGTCTATCGATGAACGGCATCGCGAAGGCTGCCGCGGCGCCATATAGCTGAGTGCTTGTCGAATACAGCGCTGCCGTCTTGCTCGGGCGTCCGGAGAGGGCAATCAGAATTCCGAGCCGTCCCAAGCCGAAGCCCGCGCCGACCCCCGACAGGCAGCGCAGGATATAGAGGAGAAAGCCCGGGTCGGTCTTGAACGCGATGCTTCCCACGTTTGCGAGCATCATCATCGCGAGAGCGGCGAACAGATACTCCCGCCGACGCAGAGCGAACGGAAAAGCCGTCGCGAGAACGGTTCCCGCGCTCGTCGAAATCATTTCGGCGGTAAGGAGGTAGCCGGCCGTTGCCTTGTCGAAACCGACAGACTGAACGAAAGCTTGGATGATCAGCGGTTTAAGGGAGGAGGCCGCGTGCCCTGCAACACCGACCATCACGATTGCGAGGATGGGCAATGCCATCCAAAGGCCGCTGCGAGCCATGCCGTGGCCTCCTGAAAGGTCGAAGGAATTGGACTCCGCCTTTTGCAGTTTGGCTCCAGATGGATCGCTCATTCAAGTGTCTCCTTTTCGGTACGACAGACTCGTAACCGGATCCCACAGACGTCCGTTTCATCCTGACAGTGAAATGGGGATCGATCGCGGCGTCTTCGATGAGACCGTCCGGGCACCGGTTATGCGGTTCACTCGGGTATATCCCATCTCAGTAATCAGCCTGCCTGTCTATATTTGTGTTCAGTCTGCCTGTGTATTTCCGACGCGTATGTAAGGGAATTCACTGAGGTCGGCTGTAGTCGGCCTGCCTGCGCCATTGCGACTGCGCGGCAGCCTTCGGACGAGCTCAAGCGCGTTGACAACGAGCGAATATTGCATTGACAATTTGGCTCACCCGGATCAATGTATCCCAAGTTGGTACACCAAGAAGGAGCTTCATTGTGTCAAAAGTAAGTGTTCTTGCCACGGGTGACGCCATGCTCACGCAGCGTATCTCCCCGAACCCCGATGCTGATTTCCTCGCTCTCGTCGAGATGCTGAGGAACACCGACGTCGCGATAACGAACGTTGAGATGGTTTTCCCCGGTCGAGGCCGGATGGCGTCGACGACCATGCACGGCATTCCGTGTGGTGTGGAGCCCGAGTTGTTGTCGGAGTTTGAGTGGCTCGGAATCGACATCTACGGTATGGCGCACAACCACGCCACTGACTACGGAGTCTCCGGACTCGTGTCTTCGATCGAGGCGCTCGAGGCGCGTGGATTGACGTACGCCGGAGTGGGCCGAACGCTGCGTGAAGCGCGTGCGCCACGCTATTTCAGCGCGCCCGGTTGCCGAGTCGCGTACATCGCTGCGGGCTCGAGTAATGCGCGCCTGAACCTTGCTGCGGATCCGAGCGTGGGTGACGTCGGGCGCCCTGGCATTGCACCCGTTCGAGTCCAGAAGACTCACTACATCAAGAAAGAGCGGTTCGACGAACTGCGTGAAATCCTGGCAGAGGCGGGCGTGAACGTGGCCGCGACAGGGACGACTGCACCGGGAATTCATTTCCCTTATCCGGACAAGAACGTCTACGATCCGCCCCCGGAGGGAGGGTTTGCGGTCGAGGGCGTCAACTTCGCTCCGAGCGATACCTCCCGAGTGGTGACGGACGCGTTGGAGCGAGACGTCGACGAACTGACAGCCTCGGTGCGCGAAGCGTCCCGCCAAGCTGACCTCGTGTTCGTCGGGCTGCATTGCCACGAAGGACTTCAAGGCCGCTGGAATAGTGAGACACCCGCGGAGTTTCTTCAGCCGCTCGCCCACAAGTTGATCGATGCCGGCGCCCATGGCGTCTTCGCCCACGGTCCCCACATGCTTCGTGGGGTCGAGCTCTATGCAGGTCGTCCAATCTGCTATTCGCTCGGCAACTTCATCTTCAACGTGGAGACGTTCTCTTCGTTCCCGCTCGAAGTCTATGAACAGCAAGGCATGCCGCTGACTTCTACACCCGCGGATCTCTTCGATGTGGTGACCGGTTACGGCAAACAACCGCTCTTCTGGGAGTCCGTTGTCGCGAGGTTCACGTTCGAGAACGGAGTGCTCGCTGATAGTGAGCTTCATCCGATCACACTCGGACGAGATGCGCCGAGAAGTCGGCGCGGGTGCCCACAGCTAGCCTCCGGAGATGAAGCTGCACGAATCCTGTCTCGCCTCGACGGTCTCTCCCAACCGTTCGGCGCGAGCGTCGAGATCGTGCGAGAGGGTGACCGCTGCGTCGGAAAGATCAGGTCGAATCTATAACTGATGGATTCCGCTCGCGCTTCTCCCTGTTGTTCAGGGAGGACGCGAGCATCCTTCCGAGACGCAATGAACAAATCGGATTTTGTGATCCCGATGTGTGCCGGGGCGTCTGATTCATGGGCGTCTGGACTTTCACTCGTGACGCAACCGACTCTGTCACTTCTCTCCATCACTTCTGCCTGCGGCCGCCGGGAACACGACTATCTCGCCAGATGAGCGGCGACAGGTCCGCCCGCTCAAGGCCTTTCAACGGCCGCATCAACGCTTCAATCATTTAGGGAACTTCCCTATCCACCGTGTGATTGACACCCTCAAAGTATACAGGCAGACTGAATATATTGGGAGATGCGCATCCTCGCACACCGATGGAGTGGTGACTGCATTCCCACACCTCGGGTGCCGCAGCTGAGATCCATCAGCGACGATGACAACTGAGGCTTCAAGACGCTGCGGCGTCTCTGCTCAGGCAACCCGCCATTCGTCTCAACCTGCTCGCCAAGAATCAACTCACAGTCCGCGGAACCATGAACACGTTCGTACTCAATCAGACAGGGTCAACTGACTTGCCGGCTCCCAACCGTCTCCCGGGAGCCAGAAGCAAGCGTCGAGGCGAGCCACCCGAGGGATCGCGAGGTGCGCGTGGGCGCTGGTCATCGTTTATCGGTGCCGGGGCTCTGGTCGCTGTCGGCTATATGGACCCGGGTAACTGGGCCACGGCGCTCGGAAGTGGCGCGAAGTACGGCTATCAATTGTTAAGTGTGGTCCTTGCAGCGAGTCTGATGGGTTTGCTGTTGCAGTGGGTCGCGTCGAAAGTGGGCGTCGTAACGGGGCGGGACCTCGCTCAATTGTGCCGGGAGCGCTACAGCCGTCGATGCACACTCTTCCTGTGGATCACCTGCGAGATCGCGATTATCGCGTGTGACGTTGCTGAAGTTGTTGGTAGTGCGGTGGCGCTGCAACTTCTGCTTGGCGTTTCGCTGACGGTCGGTGTGATGATGTCCGCAGTCGCCACATTCGCCATGTTGGCGCTGCAAAGCCGCGGACAACGTCCGCTGCAAGTGGTGATCAGCTCGTTGATCTTCTTTGTTGGCCTCTGCTTCGTCGTCGAGCTTGCGCTCGCGAACCCGTCATGGCATGCAGCGCTTGCCGGCATCAAGCCATCGACCGATTTGCTGCGCGATGCGGGAATGCTCTGGTTTGCCGCGGGCATTTTGGGCGCGACCGTGATGCCACACAATCTGTATCTTCATTCCGCGCTCGTGAAGCATCACGCCAGCGAGCGAGACGAACCGTCGATCGATAACGCGATGAAGGGCGTCAATATCGACACTTTTGCATCGCTGGGTCTGGCTTTCACTGTCAATGCTTCTCTCATGATCGTTGCGGCCGCTGTGTTTCACGCAAGTGGCCATTACGACGTCAGCGATCTTGCGGACGCCCATCGTCTGATCGCGCCTCTCGTCGGCAATCAATGGGCAGGCGTCATTTTCGCTGCAGCCCTGCTTGCATGCGGGCTCAACGCGACCGTGACTGGAACGCTTGCAGGACAGGCGGTGATGGAAGGGTTTTTGCAAATGAAGAGCGCACGTTGGGTCCGCGCTCTTCTGACTCGAACGCTCGCGATCGGACCAGCATTGCTTGCCGTCTGTGCGTTCGGCGAACACGGATCGAACCAGTTACTGGTCGCGAGCCAAGTGGTGCTCAGCGTGCAACTGCCGCTGGCCGTCATTCCGCTAGTGACCTTTGCATCGGACCAAAGGTTGATGGGTCGATTTCGGATCCGAGGCATTCCGCGAGCGTTAGCGTGGCTGTGCGCCGGCACTATCGTGGCGCTGAATGCGATGCTTCTTTGGCAGTTGATAGTGAACTAGCGCTTGCGCGACAGGAGATGAACGATGAGCTATCGCGAGTATTCGTTGCGTGCCCTTGTAGACAGATGCCTGGGCCACGAGGACTGCGCGCACATGCGGATCACGAATTTCAGTCATGGACGAAGCAAACCTTGGCGATACGTGCAGGTTATGGCGACCCGTCCTTCGGGAACGCTTGAGTTCGTCTTCTTTCGTCATGACGATGGGTCGTGGGGAGTGTTCCCGCCCAATGAGCGAGCGCCGATGATGACATTCTCGAGAACGGCCACATAAAGGGCGACGTCACACCATCTTCGCATCTGAAAATCCGAGAAGAGTCGGATGCGAGGGTACGCCGTTGCCACCCTGCTTGCAGAGGGGAGCTGCTGCGTTGAGCGACGCCTGGCGTGGGCTCATCGCGTGGACGCGTTGTGCGCTCAGCCTGAAAAGGAAGTCTTTTCCATTCTCTATCCTCAAGGAACTGGTGAGCGTATCTTCTGGTAAGTAAATCCCCTTACATACGAGCTCCAAGTATACAGGCAGACTGAATAAGCGGTGCTGGCGGAGAATCGGAGGATCACATCGCGGTAAAAATATCCGATTAGAGAGATTCGGCATCCTACGTAATAGGAATGAGGCTTGATGAACCCATTAGGACCTGAGGACGATTGCGGAAAGCGAGATCACATGAAGTTTCACTAGTTTTACCACGAACAGGAGACAGTACAAATGAGCGACCCCGCAGCAACCAACCTACGCGACGCGGAGTCCATCTCCGCATCATCCATCGAAGACAGAGGACTATTTTCGCGCGCCAGTTTCTGGGTGACTTTACCTATCATCGCGATCGTGATGGTAGGCGTAGCAGGACATGCAGCTTCCTCCCTCAAACCGCTCATCATCCAGGCCTTCGTTCAGTCCGTCGGCTTTGACAAAGCGACATCTGGCTATCTTCTGACAGCCGAAATGATCTCGACGAGCGCGGGCACAGTCCTGGCGACGGCTTTCCCGTTCTTTTTGCGCCGACGGGGATATCTGTTCGGCGCGCTGGCCATGATGATGATGGCCAACATCGCAAGCATCCCGTTTAAAGCAGATCCAGGCGTCGTTCTGTACGGTCTGCGATGCCTGTCCGGCCTGGGTGCTGGCTTTGGTCTCGGACGCCTCGGCATTCTTATCGCGCTTTCCGGTCGGCCGGGAAAAACAGCGGCACTGTACTCGACGACCACGCAGCTCTATGGTGCCGTCGCAGCGTTCGCGATGCCATTCATCGACCGGATTTGCGGGGCAAACTCGATTTTCGTGATTCTGGCTGGTACGGTGCCACTCGCCCTGGTGCTGATCGGCTACGTTCCAGAAAGTCACGAGCGCGTGGAGAAGAAAAAGGCGGTGTCAGTCCAAGGCGTGCGAACGATTGGTCTGTCCGAGAAGGTGATCCTTGCATTGACCTTCTTTGTTTTCTACCTTGGTATTGGCACGTTTTATCCGTTCATCGCTGTGCTTGGTGAAACGGCCGCGATTGGAAAGTCGCAGATGTCCATGCTACTGGGTTGGGCGGCAATCGTCAGCGCACTCGGATCTGCGATGGCGGTCTTTGCCGGAGACCGGAAGGCGTCTGCTCCGATTATTTCGCTTTTCTTCGTGTCGCTGTGTAGCGCTGTCGTTCTGCAGCTCGGCTTCCCGCGCTCGCTCGTCGTCTTCATCGCATCCGTGCTTCTGTTCGCCTTCTCTTACTGGGTCATCAATCCGCTGATTCTTGGCGTGTTGTCGAAACTGGATAAGACCGGGCAGATGAACGGCGTCTACTACGTCGTAGCGGTCGCGGGAATCTCCGTGGGCCCGGCGCTGGCCGGCTGGGTGCTCACACATCAAGCAGATCGCTTCACAGGTGCGGAGTTTCTACGAGCAGTGAGCTTCGGTCTTCTCGCTGTCTCTTCCGCGGTCCAGATCTACTATGCCTACCGCGCGCGACGCCTTCCGGACTGACATGCAATAGCCCAGACTGAACTGGCTCTCCGAGCGCCTGCAACGCCTTGGTCCTGCGAATGTACCTTCGCAGATCGACCATGGTGTGCGGGCGCTCGTTCCGTTTGACGCAGCCTCGGCATAGGGCCTTCGATCTTCAGGAGGGCCTCGATTGATCCAATGGGGCCTGAGGTACCTGGTCACCTCTTCAAGCCGTCAGAGCGCCCCACGCAGCGATGCTGCGCGCTCGATGTCTTGTACGTTACCCACGCGTCTGCGATGCAAGATGCAGCGAGGGGCGAGCGCCGATTCGCGACGCCTTTTCCATCGGCATCGCGTCCACTTGGTATAGGCAAGCGGCTACACAAAAGGAGTCGGAGAAAACCGTGAGGAAGGATTCGTACGCTCGTCGCATCACCCAGAGAGTCGATGGGCGTCACTTGAGCGAATCGTGTGCGGAAGATCTGGGCCGAGATTGGGCCGTTTCGGTGGTCGAGGTCTCGAAAATTGAATGCGCAGTCTGCCTGTATTTGTCATCAGTTTGCCTGTATATCCAGTTTTCGTATCTAAGGGAATGTCCCTAACGTGTTGGATACGTCGCCCGCGGCACTGTGCGCAACGTGGCGGAATTGTCACGCCGCATCGCTTCGCATGAAGCGATGCATTTAACGCCCAGAACGCTTGAAACGCTTTGCTGACAAAGGGAAACCGACACCGCGTGCTGATCCAGCACGACGAGTTCCGAGCTGATTTTTGGCTGTTGAAAGCCTCTGATTTCTCAGCTCACCGCGTCGCGCGTATCTCGCCAAAGACCCCAAAACCGGGATGCTCCGGACTTCTCCCTAGGTCGGTTTCGTTGACACGCCAAAACTATACAGGCAGACTGAATATCACGACGAACCCCACACGTCGCAACGTAACGAATTGACGACGACAACCCATTGTCGGGAGGAAACATGATGACGACGGCAACACTCGAACGGCCGGAATCGAAGGACGCGCAAATCGAACACGTCGAGATCAAAGTGATCGATACGGACGTTCACGTCGAACCGCGTTCTTTCGAAGAACTGATCCCTTACCTCGACGCGCCCTGGCGCGACATGCCGAACCTGATCGACAGCGTGCCGTTCAGCCGCTCGACATACAAGACGCTTGATGGTGGTGGCCGCAAGGATGCGTATCCGTCCATCGGCGATATCGGCTCGGACCCGGAAATGGTCGGCCAGCAGATGTTCGTGGATGATCCTACCGACTACGCGATCCTCCTGCCGTGGAGCTTCCGGGGCTTTACGACCGATCCCAAGCTGGACACCGCGCTGGCCGGCGCCGTGAACAGTTGGATGGCGGATACCTGGCTGTCGAAGTACAACGCTGAAAACCGTTACGTCGGTTCGATCTCCATCTCTGTGGATGATCCCCTGGGCGCTGCGAAGGAGATCGACAAGTGGGGCGGCCATCCGGGCTTCCGTCAGGTGATGATCGGTCACTACGGTCCGCGCCCGTTCGGGCACCCGATGTATGACCCGATCTGGGAAGCCGCTGCGCGCCACAATCTGCCGATCTCGATGCACTTCCGAGGCGGCGCGACTCAACCGCTCGGCTGGACCTCAACCGGCCCGCTGCAGTACTTCGTCGAGTATCACTCGCTGATTGCGCCGATGGCTTATGCAGCGCACCTGGCAAGCTGGATCTGCAATGGCGTATTCGATCGCCACCCCGACATGAAGGTGCTGTTCGTCGAAGGTGGATTCCTGTGGTACCGGCCGGTCGTGGATCGCATGCAACGTCACTGGGCGATGACCTCGAAAGAGCTCGGACTCAAGAAGACGCCGTTGCAGTACGTCCTCGATCATTGCCGCTTTGCGACGCAGCCGATCGAAGAAAACACGGACCCGCACAAGATCGCGGCGCTGTACGAAGAAGCGAATGCAGCCGAGCTCGTGATGTTCTCGAGCGACTATCCCCATTACGACTACGATCCTCCGAGCAAGGCGCTGCCGCGCTCCTTGGATGCCGATGTGAAGAAGCGAATCATGTCTGAAAATGCCCGCCTGGTGTACAACCTGCCGACGACCCGTCCGGTCGACCGTTTCGATCTGGCTGCCGGAGGTGCACGATGATTATCGATTGCGCAGTCCATCCGGTTCTGGACAACATCGAATTCAACAAGGCCGTCGGTTCGCCCTGGAACCTGCTCAAGTTGCCGCCGCTCTTCGGCGAAAAGTACCGTGCACCGTTCGATCAGATGAGCGTCCCGGCCGAACAGGCATCCAGTCCGGCCGCCGTCGCTGAAGACCTGCGTCGCCGCGGCGTCGACTACGCCGTGCTGAGCCCGACGACTCGTGGCTACTGGCCCAACCCGCAACAGGCTGCCGCAGTTGCGAGCGCCGCCAACCGGTTGATGTCGGAGAAGTGGCTGGACGCTCCGGAATCCGAAGGTCGTTTCCTCGGGTCGATCCGTATCGCACTGAATGACACCGACACGGCATTGCGCGAGATCGACAAATGGGCCGACGACGACCGCTTCGTGCAGTTGGTCGTGCCCGCTCGCGCACTCGCGACGTATGGCGAACAGCGCTTCTTCCCGATCTGGCGCGCCGCAGCCGAGCGAGGCCTCGTTGTCTTCGTACACGATGACTTCGCCACGCTGGTCGAGCCGGCGCCGTCGCAGGTTGGCTTCCCGAGCTACTTCGCCGAGAACCATGCGATCCGCCCGATGTCGGCGATCGTCCAGCTGACCAGCTTCATCGTTGCCGGTGTGTTCGAGCGTCTGCCCGAGCTGCGCGTGGTGTTCGGCGACCTGAGCGTACATGCCGCCCGCTCGCTGGTCATCCGCACGGACAAGGATTGGCAATCGGATCGTGTCGAAGTGCCCTGGGTAAGCAAGGATCCAACCCTGTATCTGGAGCGCCAGGCTCGCTTTGTCACGCAGCCCGACGACGAAATCTCGCCGCACAGCACGACTTCGGCCGGCACGATCGGCGGCGACAACTCCTCGCTCGTGGTTTTCGGTAGCCGCCATCCGTACTGGGATGGGGTCAACGCTGGCGATGTGTTCCCGACGTGGTCGGAAAAGGAGCGTGCCCGAGTCCTCGCCGACAACGCGGCGCAGTTCTACCCGCGCTTGGCGACGCGCGTTTCAGCTGAATTGAGCTCGTGAATCCGCACGAGTCGAAGGAGACAAGATCATGCGTTATGTAGTGGGTGCTGTCAGTGATTTGCCGCCGGGTTCGTCGACCATCGTCTATCCCGACAAAGTGAAGAGCGGTATCGGTGTCTTCAATGTCGAAGGCCAGTTCTACGCGTTGAAGAACACTTGCCCGCACATGGGCGGTCCGCTGTGCAAAGGCAAGGTGCGCGGTACGTCCCAGGCCGAGCTGCCGGCAGACCGGCTTCCGGAAATGCATTGGGTGCGTGATGGCGAAATCGTCGCTTGCCCGTGGCATCACTGGGAGTTCGAGATCAAGACCGGCCGCACAATCTTCGAATCGAAGCAGAAAGTGCGCAGCTATCCGGTGAAGGTCGAATCGCCGGAAGAGCTCGAGCGCCTGAAAGCAGGTGTGGAGACGGTGCCGGTGACGATCGAAGGTGCAACGGTAGTTCTGGAAGTCTGAGCGTCTTCTGGGACAGCAAGGACTTTTTGATGGGCGAGTCGCGGCAGACGCTTGGGACTCGCCTGATAAATGAGGGGTTTGTTATGTCGGAGCGCGACTTCGAACTTGTGATCACCCGCAAGGATGTAGTAGCTGATGGAGTCCATCGTTTGACGTTCGCGCGCCGCGATGGAGCCGATCTTCCGGTCTGGGAACCGGGCGCACACGTGGATCTCCATTTCACTTCCAACGGCGTGGACTACGTGCGGCAATACTCACTGTGCGGGCAGACTACTGACCGACAACACTGGCAAGTCGCCGTACGCCTCGCGTCGGACGGCCGCGGTGGATCAGCCCACATCCACGAGGGCGTGGCGGAAGGCGACACGATTCGCGTTTCCTCCCCCCGAAACAACTTTCCGCTGGTCGCCGCGAAGCGCTATCTGTTCATCGCAGGCGGAATCGGCATTACGCCCATTCTCCCGATGCTTACGAACGTCTGTGCAGCAGGCGCTGATTGGCGCCTCTTTTATTGCGGACGTTCGGCGGAGTCGATGGCTTTCATCGATGACGTCGTCGCGATCGGTGGTGATCGGGTGTCGCTGCACGAAAGCGACGCGAGCGGACAGGCGGATTTGAATACGCTGATCGCGCAGGCCGATCCCGACACGGTCCTGTATTGCTGCGGACCCGATCCGATGCTCAATGCCATCGACGACAGTTGCGCGTCGTGGTCGAGCGATCGCGTGCACTACGAGCGTTTCTCGGCGCGAGCAGACGGCTCCATCGATGAGGACACGGAGTTTGAAGTTGAATTCGCGCGCTCCGGAATCGTTGCGACTGTGCCGCCGGGCTGCTCGATTCTGGACAAGGCCGAGGAGCTTGGCGTCGACATCGATTCGTCTTGTCAGGAAGGGGTGTGCGGCTCGTGCGAAACCCGAGTCATTTCAGGCACGCCCGACCATCGGGATTCGGTGCTGAGCCCCAAGGAACGGGCGGCAGGGAAGACGATCATGGTGTGCGTATCTCGATCGTGTTCGTCGCGATTGGTGCTGGACGCATAAGTACGCGTGAAATCGACGCGATCCACAGAACATTGAATACAGGAGAATTTTGCTATGGCTGATTTGACCACGGAGAAGGCTGCCGCTTCGCGCGCCGAAATGATTCCGGGCCACCGACGTGTCCTGCAGGAAGTGGGGCCGGCCGCGGGCCGTATCTCGGGTATCAATCACCTGGTGCTTTTCACGCATGACATGAATCAGGGTGTGCGGTTCTACCGGGATATCCTCGGGATGAAGGTCGTGCGCACGGTGCGGTTTACTTCCACGGGCGAGGGGTTGCGCACCGCTGCCCACCATTCGAGCGGCTCTGCGGTGAAGCCGGCCGATACGTCGCCCGTTGCAGTGAACATTTCGTTGCGGCAGGTGTTCTTCGAAATGGGTAACGGCGAACTGTTTTCGCTTTATGAGGCGCCGGGTGTGTCAGAGCGTCCGCCCGCGCCGGTCAGCTCGGTACTGTGGCCTGCGTCGGTTAAGGAGCGCTGGAGCAAGCCGGTCGAACCGCAGAAGCTTGACCATTTGTCCTTCGATGTACGCTCGCATGCGGACGTCGTGTGGTTCCGCGAGCATCTGCAAGCCAACGGCGTCGACGTGTCCGAGGTCTCCGAGCGGCGCGGCGCAAACAACGCGCATCGGTTCATTTCATCGATCTACTTTGCGGACCCGAGCGGTAACCCGCTCGAAATTTCGTCATTCGATCCGTCGGATACCGCGTGGCAGTCGTATGACTTCTCGGACTGGCTCATGGATGAAAACCCGGTCTCTGCGCTCCTCGAAGGTGCACCGGAGGAAGCTCAGCCGCACGTTCCCAATTGGGTGCACGCGTCCAAGAGGTAAAGAGCGTGATGAATTTCGAGCTGGTGGCGGGCTGGGGCGGTCAAACCTGGGAAGAGGACGTCACGGGCGTGGCAGTCGACGCCGAGGATCGCGTGTATGTCCTGCGACGCGGCTCCGATACCGTGACGGTGTTCAGCCCGGACGGCACGGTCTTGAACCGCTGGGGCAACGACTGCTTTTCGACTCGCCCCCATCTGATTTCGGTCGGTGGTGACGGCAGGATCTACATTGCTGACGACGGTGCTCATCAGGTCTTCGTGTTTGATCGCTCGGGTCGCTTGCTCGAAACGATCGGCACCGGCGTTCCGGCCGATACCGGTTATGACGCAACAGCGCCAAGTGCCGAGGTCGCGTACGAGCGCCTGAAAGGTGGTCCGCCGTTCAACAGGCCGACTAAGGTCGCCGCCGCGGCCGATGGAGAGTTGTTCGTCAGCGATGGCTATCGGAACTGCAGGATTCACCGCTTTTCGGTCGACCGTCGACAGGTCTGTTCGTGGGGCGGGCCGGGAGCGGATCCCGGCTGCTTCGTGATCCCGCACAGCGTGATGCTCGACGACTCCGGTCAGGTCTTCGTTTGCGATCGGGAGAATGACCGCATTCAGATCTTCGCGCGCGACGGTCAACGGGTCGGGACATGGACGAATGTCCAGAGGCCGACGGATCTGGCTTTCGGCCGGAACGGCTTGGTCTATGTGACCGAGCTTCCCCGAGGCCCCAAGGATTTGAAGTCGTGGCGGCTCGGTCGAGCGCACAGCGAAATGCAAGGGCGAGTCACGGTCCGCACGTCCGACGGAGCCATCGTGACAGCGATCGATTGCCCAGGCGTTGAATTTCCGGCACCTCACGCAATCGCGGTGGACTCAACGGGAGCCGTCTACGTGTCGGAGGTGCCGGAGTCGTTCGCAAACTACACCGGACGACCGCTTCGTCGTCATCGTTGCCTGCGTAAGTTCATGCCGACTCAGCGGTAAAGTGTCTCTCAAGGAAGAGGAAGATGACAAAGGAAGGTGATCTGTTGCCCGACGCGAGGCTGTTCGAATTTATCGAAGAGGCCTCTGAAGGGTGTGCTGTCGGTCCACAGGCGTTCTCGACGCGAGAGAGAACCGCGGGAAAGCGCGTGGTGATATTCGGCTTGCCCGGTGCGTTCACGCCGACATGCTCGGCGAAGCATGCGCCGAGCTACGTCGCGAAGGCTTCAGAACTCGTCGAAGCCGGCATCGATGAAATCTGGTGTGTATCTGTCAACGATGCTTTTGTGATGAGCGCGTGGGGGCGTGACCTTCGCGCAGCGGGCAAGGTCAACATGATCGCTGACGGCTGCGCTCACTTTGCTGAAGCAATCGGGCTGACTCAGGATTTGACCGAGCGCGGAATGGGCGTGCGTTCGCAGCGCTACGCGATGATCGTGGACGATGGTGTAATCAAAACGCTCAAAGTAGACGCGCCCGGAAAATACGAAGTCACCGATCCCGATACGATTCTCGCTGCCCTGCGCTGATTCGATTGACCGCGCTCGCAAGGCTGTAGAGCGCCGTAGCACCCACCCTAAGTTCTCGAGCAAGCATTATGAGCCTGACAAATCGACTCAAGGATCCGACGCTGCTGCGTCACGCGGCCTTCATCAATGGCGAATGGCAGGACGCGGAAAGCGGAGCGACGTTCGAAGTGCATGATCCCTCTAATGGGGACTTGCTGGGCCGCGTGCCGCGTATGGGCGCGAGCGAGACACGTCGCGCCATCGATGCCGCCAATGCCGCCTGGCAGGGATGGCGATCGAAGACCGCCAAAGAGCGCGCCGTCATCCTTCGCCGGTGGTTCGATGCGATCATCGAGAACACTGACGACCTTGCGTGGATTCTCACGACGGAGCAAGGCAAGCCACTCGCCGAAGCAAAAGGCGAGATCGCCTATGCAGCGTCTTTTATCGAGTGGTTTGCGGAAGAAGGAAAGCGTGTCGCCGGAGACACGCTGGCGACTCCCGTAGCGGATAAGCGCCTCCTCGTGACTAAGAGCTTATCCGTAAATTATGTTAACGCTCAGCGGCACCTTGCGGAAGGCGATGATGGCAGCGGCAAGGTGGTTTAGGGCGACGAAACTGCGTTCGAGTTTTTCGTATCGGACCAACAGTTTGCGAAAGCGGTTGAACCAGCTGTGACAGACTTC
>NZ_FCOX02000097.1 GCF_900044055.2 Caballeronia calidae
TTCGCCTTGGCCAGCAGCGCATCGATCTGTTCTTTGAGTTCCAACTCGGCTTTCTTCATCCGCTCGTAACTCATCGCCTTATGACGCGACGCATTGGCCTTGATCTTCGTGCCGTCAACGGCAATCGTCCCGAGCTTGACCAGTCCGCATTCCTTGGCCAGCTTCACCACTTGCACAAACAGGTCCGACAGTTCCTTCAAGTGAAAGGCGCGAAAGTCGCAAAGCGTGCGATGCGCCGGATAGTTGCCCGCGGCGAGGACCCGGAACGCGACATCTTCATGCAGCTTCCTGGCCAGCTTGCGCGACGAGAACACCCCGGTCGCATAGCCGTAGACGAGCACCTTCACCATCATCGCCGGATGAAAGGGTTGATTGCGCGGGCCGCCGCCCGCATACCGCGCATGGAAGCTTGACAGGTCGAGCGAATCCACCGTGTCGCTGATGTAATAGGCCAGGTGCCCTTCAGGCAGCCAGTCTTGCAGCGCGTGGGGCAGCAACATCTGCTGCTGCGGCTCGTAGGGAAGATAGCTTATTGGCATCTCCTAACAACGCTTACCCGGCTCGGCCGGATGACATCAGATTTCTGCCGCGCATACTCCTAGCGAAAAGCAAGAGCATCGTCGCGAGCTGTCGCCCATCTGTACCTGCATTCTGACAAGCGACTGTCTCGTTCAGAAATCGATCGTTCTACAGGCCGAAGATGTGAGCGGGATATGGCCGGGTGCGCCTGACGCAATGGGCGCCACGACTGGCTGGAGTAGCTCCTTCCGACGTTGCGGACTCCGCGTCTCGAATGCAGCGCCGTATGCAACAGTGTGCCCTCCCTAACGATGGAGTTATCTTGTTCACAAGGTACCGGTCACCTCTCCGGTGATGCTCCGTGCCTCCTCGTGCAGCGCACGGTCGAATTCGTAGCCATCTGCCTGCTCCGGTATTCTCACTCTAGGCAAAGGTACGGAATCGCTGTGGTTGGATGTGCTGCTGTTGTCCGAAGTGGTGGTGCTACCCGGCCCCCCGCAATTTCGCCCAGATGCCAATCTGGGCAGTGTTGTTCATGTGCTCGGAAGAGTTCTCCGAACGTCACCATTGCTATATAGTTCCGCGCCTAGAGAAGGCTGACCGGAATTTCGCACGAGTATCAGGACCCCCCTCATTGCGCGACACTGTCTTTACCGCGTTCATGAAAGGGTGCGCCGAGGAAATTTAAACCTGCCGAGGATCTGCTTCGCGGCATCGAGGTAATCGCACGGCAGCAGGACTGCGAACAAATCGAGGCTGCCTACGCGCTCATGGCAGAGGCCGCAGATCGACCGCGAAGAGGTGCTAGCAAAGGCAAGCGGTAGATGATGAACGGCCGCTCGTTGGGAGAAAGCGGTCGCAGAGCTCGCGCGCTTATTCGGCTGTTGAGGGTCGATCAGCGCCGGCTGCGTTGCGCATAGACCGGCCTCTCCCCTGCGCGAGGCTAGAAACGAAGATCGGGACGATCCAATAACGCCGCGAAACAAGGGTGCCGTTTCCGGCTCATGACAGAGTGCATCGGTACGTCGAATGCCGCTGATGCCATGCGCGCCGGGTCCATAGCGGATAATGTCGGCCTTGACCGTAGGACCTCGGCGTCGGGAAGGTATGAGCCAAGCCAGTGCACGATGGCGGCGGTAAGGGTCGCTGACCGCCATCGCGCCTGAGGCGGCAGCACCTCGCAGACCATCACGGTTCACTTCCGAATCGATCGAGCGACATGTAGCACACACGCTGATTCACGAACAACCGTTCGAGCGAAGCAAGCGCATCACGTTCCAGCGCCTCAAGGTCGTCATCGAGACGCACCGCGCGGCGCGCGAGCGCGGACTTGCTCGTGTTTGTCCTGCCCGCGATCTCGCGAAGCGACAACCCGTCGCCGTAGCGCGCCGGAAGATACCGGCGCCAGAGCAGATCCCAAAGCGGATCAGCGAGCGGATCGGCGGCGAGCGCGGCGCGAGCAAGAGCCGGTCTGGAGGCCGAGAAATGCTCGACCAGACCAGACACAGCCTTTCGCTTCTCGCCGGGAGTTTGGGAAAAAAGCGCGACGACTGCGCAAGCTTGGGGTATGGAAAGGCGATCGAGCACGGCTTGACGCACGAGCGCGCATTGAGCGCGCGTTTCGAGCTGAGACAGGCCCGAGAAGTCGACCAGACGCGACGGCTCTCCGATCAAGCGCTTCACCCAATCGGCGTGCATGCGGCTACGTGTCGGCGAGAGGCACGCCACGGCGACGAGCGCGCGGCGCGTCGCGCCCGCGTCGACAGCGGGTAGGCTCGCCATGCGGTAGCTGGTTGCGAGCGCCACGTTCACGTCCCGGAAAAGCTCACCACGCATCGATCACTCTCCATTCACGCGGCTTTGCCGCCGTTATCTTTGTCGCCGTTGTTTTCTTCGCCGTCCTCGCGTTCGCGCTGGCGCTCGTCGCGCTCGCGCTGGTTGTCGTCACGCTGGCGCTGGTTCTCGTCGCGCTGCTGTTGCGCGTCGTCGGGCTCGCTGCCCGGTTGCTGTGGAGCCGGCTGTTTCGGTGCTTTGTTGCTTCGTCATTTCGCTTGCTCCGGGCTGTGCGCTTACGCGCGGGTTAACTTCAATGTCAGTTGGACAGCATCGAGGATCGAATGCCGTTCGCATTCGAGCGCGGGCTTTTCGCGCTTGCGAACACATATCGCTTTCGCGCCGACCGTGCCACGCTGCGCGGACTCGCGCTCGCGTAGCTCCCAATCTCGCATTCGTTCTGCGAACGCGGCGCGATGCGCGTTCAGCAGATCACGCATCTCCTTGAACGCGGCGACGAAGCGCATCTTGATCGCGAGCGCCTTTTCGCCGGTGAAACCCATGACCAGTAACATCAAGCCCTGTTCGGCCATTAGGAAATACGGTCGATTGCGCTTCGCGCCGTTCCCGCTCGCATAGACCTCGAACGACTCCCCAAAATTGGGTTCTAGTTCCGGCGCTGACTTGACCAGTTCATGAATATCTCGCAGGACGTGATCGTGGCGCTTGTCAAATAGCTTCGCCACGACACGCGAGTCGGCCCGCGGTTCACCTTCGCGAACGGTCAGCAGCGGATCAGGTAACGCTGGCAGATCGATCATGTTCATCTCCTACGCGTAACGACTTGTTCTCGGGCGCGGCCGATACGAGCGCATTCCGCGCGATGCGTGCGATATGGCGCGTCATATCGTTGTCGGGCTGCGCGGCGCACATTTCGACGATCAGGTGCAGCGCGTCGCGCATCCGGGCGTTGTCCTCGGTCAGTCGGTGGCTTATCGCGTCGTGTCTCACGGCCATCAAAAGTCCTTGCTTGTTCACGATTCGAACGGGTCTTCAATCAACGGTTGAACGGGCATCGAGTCGAATAGCGACTGCTGCGGCTTGACGTACGGAATGCTCTCGATCGTCACCTCGACGCACGCCTCGGGCTTGGGCTCGCCGCGCTCGGCGTGCAGGCGCCAGACGAAGCTGTCATCGATAAACACGCGGCCTTTGAGCGAGTCGAGCAGGATCTTGAGGCAGTTGTCCAAGTCCTGACATTGCACGCCGTCTTCCCACTCGTCGCCGAACTTGCGCATGCGCTGACGCGCGTCCTGCGGCATCTTCGGATAGAGCCTAATCGTCAGCCCGATACGCCCGTAGATCGGCTCCCGGATTTTCGCCAGCTTGAGCAGCCATGCGACCTCGCGTCGATAGGCTTTCGCTTCGGCGGACACAACGGTCTGGACGTGGCCGCAGACGACATACGAGCGCCAATATCTATTGGCCGAGACCGGGTAAGGGAACGTCAACGTCAGCGGCTTGTCGAGGGCGATCGGGAGCGGCAGATCGGGAGCGCGGTGACCCATCATTACCACGCAGTCCCAACTGAATCGCTACTACGTTTAGCGGGCGAATGAAGCACAGGCAACGTCGCGCCGATGACCTTGAAGTGAACGAGGCGCAGCATAACGACCGGCGTGTCGTCGGGCGTAGTGACAAGCTCGCAGCGCGTGACGCCTTTGAGCGGTTCGCCGTTGACCAGCACGAGCGGCATCATCTTCGATGACAGATCGAGCGTCACCATCATGGCCGTTCTCCCGGAACCAGCAGCTTCGCAGCGTAGTACCCGCAATGCACGACCGTTACATCGAGGTCTTCAGCGAGGAACGCGAGGTAATCGCCGCTGACGTGAAAGCGCGGATAAGTCTCATCGAGATACCAGAACACAGTCTCCATATCGGCGACACGTCCTTGTGCAATCAGCGAGCGAATCGCGGCGAAAATCATGCCGTGCTGATCGTGCGAGAAATAATGCGGCATCAGCCACGAGCAATGGCATAGCGCGATGTTCTTACGCAGCAGGCAAGCGAGCACGCGTTGCTCGGCGCGCGTGCGAATGTCGTCCTCAAATTTCATTCTTGTTCTCCGTTGTTGATGCGATACAAGCGCGCCGGCAGATCCATCTTAAGATCGTCGCCGGCTCGAAAGTGCTCGTTACCGATGATCTGCGGCATCTGATGCGAGCAAGCGTGACACCGACCCCATTCATTGCTTAGCACATCGAGAAAAGTCGCATAGGACAGGCGTTCATGCTCCGTCAAAGCAAACTGCGTCTCGCGCAGTCGATTGGCGGCGATGCGGGCGAAGGCGCTCATGCTGCTATCTCCTCGTCATCGTCACCGGGCTCACGCTCGCGATAGATATGTGGGCTATCGACAAGTGGCGGCAACTCAACGTCATCAGCATGACGCGCGATCGGATCGCGAATCCAGTCGCCGTTCTCGTCGAAGTCGTCCCGCGAACAGCCATGCGAGGCGCACCAGTTGCGAATCGCGTCCTGAGCGTTCGCGAGCTTGTTGAGCGGCACGTCCCTTTCGTTAGCTTCACGAAGGATCTTGAACGCCCACTTGATGCCGTCGGTTCCGGGTCCGGGTTCGCGCTTGGGTAGGCGATGCTTCGCAAGGATCGCGTCGATCTTCGCCTTGTTGTCGATGCCGACGGGCGTGATGCGATGCTCATGCGTGAGTACCGGGACCGATGGCGCAACGTACATCGGATCCACGTGACATAGCTCGCGAAAGCGCGGCAGCGTCGGTGGCGCTTTCTCGTGGATCAAGGCGGCGACGCCACGACGCAAAGCGTTGTCGGTCAGATCGGCAAGCCCTTCTCGCCATACGGCTTTGACCGCATCTGGCTCGGGCGAGTTACGCCAGAAATCGGCGAAGCGCGCGCCCCAGATCGACTGCATGCGATCGAACAGACGTTCGACCCAATGCTCAGGAATGGCGCGTGTCATCGCCGACCTCCTGCATCGGAACGTCGATCACGTTCTGTTCGCTCGCTTGCTGCTGGCGACGCGTGCGGCCGGTCAGTCCATCGACGATGCGCTTGCGATCCTTCGCGATCGAATCGAGTTCGTCACGGCGGCCGTGGCCGTCGCCGTGGCCGTTCGCATACGCCTCGGCCCGCGGCGGTTCGGTGCCGTTGCGCAGCCAGTCGAGGGCGGTCGTCACGGCATAGGCGCCGGGACTCCCGGCGTGTCGAGCGATAGCCACGTCGAGCGCGTGATCGATGCTATCGGCGGTCACGCCGGCGTCGATCGCGGCATCGAGGTTCGTCGCGGTCGTCGCCGTCAAGCGGAGCCCCTTGCTCGCGAAAATTTTTCGCGCTGTCGCGCTCGTCGTCTCCGTCTCGGCGTTCGCTTCGCGCGCGCGCGAGGATGACCTGAGACTTGAGACAGAGCGATTGGTTTTTTCTCTAGGTTTATCTTTAGAAGGCAGAGAAGGAGAAGACAGACTTGGCGTGTCCAAGGTTTGCCTTGTGTGTTTCTTGGCTTGCCTAAAGTTCACCTCCTTTACTGCATCAGGGTTTGCGGGCCATACGCTTTTCGCTTCGCGCGGATGCGGATGCTGGTATTTCGACCACTTGACGATCTGAATCACACGCATGTTGTCGACCGTGTAGCGCGCGATCAGATCGCTCTCTACAAACTTGGATAGCCAAAGGTCAACCTCGGGTTCGCCAAGGTCTGGCTCATACGGGAATAGGTCAACCTTGATTCGCCCCGGACGATCCTCAAGCCGTCCCTCACGATCGGCGAGCGTAATCAGACCGGCGAACAAAAGACGAGCGTGCGGGGGCATATGCCCGAGCGCGTCGTTCCGGAAGAACTCGAATTTGAGCAGGCGGCCGCGTCCCATGATCGGTGTCCCGATCAGCGGTCGAACGGCAGAGGCGCGACCTGCTGCGCGTTGAACAGACGCAGCTCGTCTCGCATGTTGATGTCGGTGTTCGAGGCCGAGAGGCGGCCCTTGCAGCGCATGTCGATCCACCAGCCGAAAACGTCTCCCGTCCTCGACTGCTCTGCACGCTCATGCGCGTCGTTCCATTCCCGTTGGCGTCGCGTAATTAGCGGAACGAACGTCTCCTGATTCGAGTTCATGGTTATCTCCGTTCTCGAAGAACAACCGTCGCGCGACGGGACCAACCGGAGAAAACAATAAACCCGAATATCGGTGGAAACAATGCCCGAAAACGTCGGGATGTAAGGCGGCAATTTTCCGGATCGGGAAAACTCTGATAAGTTTCATCACAACTTCAAAATACGTGGAGCGACCGAATCGCGGAAACCCGCGTCCGATAAAGAACCTTGCGAACATCTTTCAGTGGCTACGCGATTATCATGCCAGTAATACGTCGCAAGAAATATTTTTTGCAAAACGTCCGATCAAATCATGGCACGAAATTTGTGCTGAGACTGTACGTAAAGCGACCATCGCTATCCGGGTGCCAGAAATACGCCGTGGAAACAATCGTTAACCCTGGTTTGTCTGACTAGGAAAGAGTCATGCCAGCGATTTGCTAATTAATTGTCCATTCATTCCGGCTCAACCATGCGGATTTGGTGGGCGTTTCTCTTGTATTGCTCTATTTAGTTGTTACAAGTATTTTCCCCAATAGGATTTTCCCTATATTCCGTTTCGAGGGGCCGAGGTCTAGCTTTCAAAGCTTATGCGCCGTGACACTGCTTCTCATTCAGTCTCCCTATCGGTCCGATTGAAGGGCTTTATCGAGAGTCGGGAATAACGCCTCCGGCGCGCTAAGTCGATATAACAAGTTTTGCAAGCGAGCGTGTGTTCCGAGGAAAACTGGCGTCGCTTCAGTCCTGAATCAATTAATAGCGACGCGATTTTTTCAAGGCTTAATGTCATATCCAACCTACGCGCGGCGGGATTGACGAATAAGCCCGATCCACATGGAAATCGACAAATGAGCGAAGAACAAGAACCGCGGCCGCGTCCGACACGCGCCGCCCTGCATCTTCCTCGACGAATCTGTAACGCGCTGGACCGAGACGGGCTAAGGACGATCGATCAGCTTCTGCAGGTCGATCGCGAACACCTGCGCACGTTGCCCGGACTCGGACCCGGATCAGTGACGGAAATCGAAGTCGCGCTGGCCTTGTACGGGCTTGCGCTCAAAGACGGAGGACCGAACGAATGAACAACACGATGGAATGGGCCGCGAGGCTGGCGGAACGCAAACTCGGGATCGGCGGCTCTGAGTGCGCCGCCGCGCTCGGGCTCGATCCGTATATCACGCCGCGCGAACTATGGGAACGCAAGCTCGGGCGCCTGCCTGAAGTTGCGGATAACGACTTCATGGCGGCCGGGCGTCATATCGAACCCGCGATCGCAACTTGGGCGATGGAGAAGTACGGCTTCCATCTGCGCATGCGGCATCAATCGCTCGTGCATCGTAGCTTTTCATGGATGCGCGCGAACGTCGATCGTCTCGTCGTCGGCGAGCGCCGTGGCGTCGAGATAAAGAACGTCGATCGTCTCGCCGTGCAGCGCTCGAACGATTGGGGCGAGGACGGATCGAGTGACGTGCCCGAACGTCACTTTTTGCAGTGTCAACATTACTTGGAAGTGCTGAATTACGATCGCTGGGACCTGATCGCCTGTATCGGCGGGAACGAGTTACGCCGCTATCACATCGAGCGTGACGAGGAGGTGATCGAAGAAATCATCGAGCGCGAGCATGCGTTCTGGCTGATGGTCGAGCGCGAAGAACCGCCGCCGTTTGACTATGAGCACGCGAGCACGTTGCCGCTGCTCAAAAAGCTCTATCCCGGCACGAACGGCATGACGATCGCGCTACCGGTCGAGGCGGTCGAGTGGCATCGCGTGCTGACCGATGCGGTGAAGCGCGTCAAGCAATACGAGGCGGTTGTCGACGGCGCACGCGCGCATCTGCTCGACCTGCTCGGCGAGAGCGCGGTCGGCAAGCTCGCTGACGGAAGCGGTGCGTACACGCGCAAGACGGTCCAGCGCCGCGGCTATGAGGTCGCGCCGACGTCATACACGGATTTCAGGTTTAAGGCCAGCAAGGGAGACGCAAATGACGAATGACGTGATTACGCGCGAGGACGACGCGCCCAACCTCGCGCCTCAGAACTATGACGAGTTGATGGACTTCGCGCGTATGGTCGCAAATTCCGGGCTCGCACCGAAGGACTATCAGGGCAGTCCCGAGAAGTGCGCCGTAGCGATGCAGTGGGGCAACGAGCTTGGGCTCAAGCCGATGCAGAGCTTGCAGAACATCGCCGTGGTCGGCAACCGACCGACCTTGTGGGGCGACGCCGTGCTCGCGCTCGTCACGTCCAGTCCGTCATGCGTGGACGTAATCGAGTACTTCGTCGATGAAGACACCGAAGATATGGTCGCGGTCTGCACCGCCAAGCGCATCGGCAAGGAGGACAAGACACGCACGTTCAGCCTCGCGGACGCACAGACTGCTGGTTTGATCGGCAAGGACGTCTGGCAGAAGTATCCGAAGCGCATGCTGCAAATGCGCGCTCGCGGCTTCGCACTGCGCGACCAGTTTCCCGATGTGCTGCGCGGGATTCCAATTACTGAACTCGTGCGTGAGGCGATCGATATGGGCCGCGTCGAGGAAGTCGATCCGGCCACCGGCGATGTCAAGACGGACGAGGCGCCCAAGCGCACGCCGACCGCCGAGCGTGTGAAGTCCAAATTGCGGCGCGTAACGCTTGCGACCGTCATCAAGGCGATCGACGAAGCGACGAGCGGTCCCGCGCTCAAAGCAGCGGTAGAACTGGCGAAGAAGCTCACCGAGCCGAAGGAACAGGAACAGGCGAGCGCGCACTACAAGGCGAAGCTCGAACGCGAGCGCGCGAAGAATCCCAAGCAGGAAGAGACAAGGCCGGACACGCCGCCGACGGACAACGGCTTCACGGTGACGTTCGCAGAGGTCGCGAGTTCGATGGAAGCGGCCGAGCGGCGCAAGGACACCGACGCGCTCGCGGCCGCGGCGGATCTGATCGCCCAGGTCGACAAAAAGGAACAGCAAGCCGAACTGCGCGTCATGTTCGAGGCGGCGATGAACCGGCTGCAAGGCGGCGACGCCGAGGAGGCAGCAGCATGATCCTCGGTCCTCACATGCTCGCAACGGAGTTCGAGCACTTCGCACGCGCGAACATTTCCGCCGACGCAGGTCCTGGCCAGCGCGCCGATATGCAGCGCGCGTTCTATGGCGGCGTGCTGCTCGTTCTCAATCTCACGGCCATCCTCGCAGAACTGGACGACGCCCAGGCGGTGGAAGCGCTCGAGGAAATCCGCGCCGAAGCGAACGCCTTTGCGCTCGCGCAATTCCTTGTCGCCACCAGACTTCTCGAGGCTAGGCCATGATCGACTTTCAGCAAACGGAGCTGCGCGTTATCCACGTCAACGTGCGGACCGAAATTGTTGGCGACGACGAACGATTAGCGATGGACCTCAAGATCGAGACGGACTTGCCGAACACGGTTCTGGATCGACTCGATGATGGGCTGCGTCCGTTGCTATATCGCGCGAACGGCGACGGCGACTTGCTCGGCAAGGACGCACAGCACATGCCGCATCTGCGCTTCCCGCAACTCGGTCCGCTGCTCTGGAACGGATCTATCTCGCCGGTCGAACTGGTGCTGCATCTGGGCGCGAAGAAAAACGAATTGCGCCTCGCGGACGCGAAGTTCAACAGGTTGCGCATCCTGCCGCATGAGGGCGGAACGTGTTCGCTCGTCTGGCGGCTGCAGGTTCATCCGAACGAGGACGAAGCGGCGAAGATCATGACCGTCCTGAAGCATACAATCAAGGGAACGCTCGACACGAGTGAAGCGACGATCGACGGAGAGAACAACGATGAATGATCGACGCTGCTTTGACCCGCGCTCGCTCGATGGACGACAGCGCCGGCGCATGCCGGTCGTTGCGCAAATCGTGAGCGGACTTCTCACCGCGCTCGTGATGGTGTTGCTGCTGCTCGCGATCACCGCCGCAGGATGGGCAATCCTCTATCTCATCCACACGGCTCCATGATCCGCGATGGAGTAAACGACCATGAGTAAAACTTCGCAGCCTGTCAGCTCGCTCTTTTTGCTAGCGGCACAATTTGACGCGCGAGTACACTTGTCTCTCGAAGAAGTGTGTGACGTGCTCGGCGTATCGATCAAAACTGGCTACAACTGGCTCTCGCTGAACGCATTCCCGATGCCAACATACAAACGGGGCAATCGGATCATGATCGACATTCGCGATCTTGCGGAGCATCTCGATCGCGTGCGCGAGAACGCGCGCATCGAATATGGGAAGCGGCAAGACAAGGAAGCGGAGCATACGCGGCAGCTCAGGGACTCGCGTTGAGCCAAAATTGACTGGGGCTTAGGCCCCCACCTTTTTCTTTGGTTCATAGGCGACCGCTTGGACAGACAATGCGGCTAGACGTTTTGTGCTGACTTTCCCAGCTATCGTTCAGTGTGACGCTGAATAGAGCGACGCAGTTCGCAGCATGAGGATGTAGCCAGTACCCTTTTCCTGCTTCCGGATTCTTGAGCTATCAGTCGCGCCCCGAGCCGCCATAGACGAGATTCCCGCAACGCCGACTTGCATCATAGTGGATGAGTTACTAGTCTGAAACAGACGCCTGCTGGCTGTGCGAGGCGTGCTGTAAATCGCGCTGTTGCCCGCTCTGGGCTCCGGGCTTTTTGTTTTTCCAATGATCGCCGCAACGGGATTGCCCCTAATAGCGGCGAACAATGTACCGGGAAAACAATCCATGTTCGATCCACGCACTCGTACACGCTCGCCCATGCGCCGCTTCTATCCGGAAACTATCAGTCAATTGGCCGACCGCTGGACGGTACTAGTAAAAGAGTTGAACCAAACGAGTTGAACCGCTACAAGGACGGGAGGTACCCCGACCTGCTCTATCGAGACGTGCTTCAGTTCATTCGGGAAGTCGAGCGTCTTGTCATCCCCGATCCGTTCGAACAGGACATACTCATTACGGCCCGCAATCTGGTTGAGCAAGGGGATCCCAAGATAGCGATGATCAAGGTGCATGAAGTCCTAAGCGGGCGGCTCTAATCGCGCGCTCAAGCCCTCGTCTGATAGCCGATGTTGATCGCGCTGTTGAACAGCGTATCCGACGACGGGCTGTTCCAGCCGGCCGTGCTGCCATCGGCCTGGGCTACGGGGCGGCCGGCGCTCGGGTTGTTTGCGTACAGGTAGCTGGCCGCGAGAGCCAACGGGCCGTTGTTATACGTTGCTGCGCCCGACCACGTCTGGCCCTAGCCGGTCGCGCCTGCCAGGTTGCTGAAGCCGTACAGGCCTTCAACCTGGAAGCCGGCGAAGTTCGGCGAAACGTACTTGACGGCGTTCGACACGCGAAGGCTGTTGTCGTAGTTGTCGACGTCACCCGGCGTTGCGACGATGGCGCCCCAGTAGTTGTCAGCGGTGATGCCTTGCACCATGTAAACGGACGGATCGTACTGACGACCCAGCGTGACCGTGCCCCACTGGTTGCCAGACAGACCGACGTATGCCTGACGGCCAAATTCGCGGCCGCCCTGGTTCAGTCGGCCGGTGCCGGGGTCAAAGCCGTTTTCCAACTGGAAAATCGCCTTCATACCGCCGCCCAGGTCTTCTTGACCCTTCACGCCCCAGCGGCTGCCCGATAGGGACCAAAAGCACAGCGATGCGCCGGCGCCGCAGATGACGAGCGGCTGTCCATCGAATCGGTCGGCCGGATTGTCCTGGAAGCCGCGCATGGCCCGGAACCCGGACCGGATCGTCGACCGGTTGTGCGGCGGTCGACTTCAGTTTTGAGTGCGAACGCGCATGTCGGTTTTCTTCGCACGAGCGCGCCACTTACGTGTCACGCGAACTCGCCCGAGCGGTGACTCTAAAGCGCGTCGGCACACTTTTTAAGGAGGCGTTTAGCGTCTTTTGTGCCGAAATGCTGTGCCGCGCGCCGCGCGGCCGGCCGCAAAGCCTTGCGCAGTAAGGCTCCGCGATTTCCCGAGTCGAACGCAGTATGGCATTGGCTTCGCCTCGCTGCGCCGCGGGCGGATACAGGAAAACCCTAGTCGGCGCGCGCGCCGCGCCGCGAAGCGCGTGTTCGAAGTATTCGAAAGCCCGCTTCACGCATTTCGCATATCTCCCGCGCTCAGCAGCCGCTACATTTCATCTGTCCCGCCGCGTCCGCCGTTCCACGAATCCGGCCGACACAGGACGGGGCTCAAAAAACAGACATGGAGACAGACGTGGAAATCGATGCGACCAGCATGGCCGGCGGCGCGGCATCGTCCGCCCCGGCACACGACGCGGCCACGGCGGACCGGATCTTCCGCCGCCTCGCGCTGCACATCCTGCCGATCCTGATGTTCGCGTACATCACGTCCTACATCGATCGCGTGAACGTGAGCTTCGCCAAGCTGCAGATGGCGCAGCAACTCGGCTTCTCCGATGCGGTGTTCGGCTTCGGCGCGGGCATCTTCTTTCTCGGCTACGTGATTTTCGAAGTGCCGAGCAACATGATCCTGCAACGCGTCGGCGCGCGCCGATGGATCACGCGCATCATTCTGTCGTGGGGCATCGTGTCGGGGCTGACGGCCTTCGTCTCCACGCCGATGCAGTTCTACGTGATGCGCTGCCTGCTCGGCGTCGCGGAAGCGGGCTTCATTCCGGCGATCGTCTTCTATATCGGCCGGTCGTTTCCGCGCAACCGGCGCGCGCGCATCCTGAGCATGTTCTATGCGGCGCTCGCGCTCGCGGGCCTGATCGGCTCGCCGTTGACGGGCTTCATCATGCAGTACTTCGACGGCCTGATGCAGTTGCCCGGCTGGAAGTGGATCTTCATCGTGGAAGCGCTGCCCGCGTTTCTCGCGGCGTTCTACACGTGGAAAGGACTCGACGACGACGTCACCAAAAGCCCGCGTTACAGCGAAGCCGATCGTGCGTTCCTCGCGCGCGTGCTGGCCGAAGATCGCGCGGTGACGGCCGAATCGAATCACAAGGGCCTGCTCTCGAGCGGGCTCGTGTGGGCGTTCTGCCTGATCTATTTTCTCGATGTGTTCGCCATCTACGGCTACACGTTCTGGGCCCCGACGATGATCAAGTCGATGGGCATCAGCGGCGACTTCGCGATCGGCGCGCTCGCGGCATTGCCCAACGCGGTCGCGGTCGTCGTCATGGTGATGTTCGGCCGCAGCGCGGACAAGCGCGGCGAGCGGCGCATGCACGTCGCGGCGCTGTTGCTGATGGGCGCGGTCGGCTTGTCGCTCTCGGTGCTCTGGCATGACAATCTGTGGCTCGGCATGTTCGCGCTGTGCATCGCGAATGCGGGCCTGCTGTCGTTTCCGCCGCTCTTCTGGAGCATGCCCACGGCCGTGCTCGGACCGGCCGCGGCGGCGGTCGGCATCGCATGGATCAGCGCGTTCGGCAATCTCGGCGGCTTCTTCGGCCCGTATGCGGTCGGCTTCCTGAAGCAGGCGTCGGGCGGCATGACGCTGCCGATCTTCTCGATGGTCGGCTGCCTCGTGCTCGGCATCGTCCTGACGATGCTGCTGCCCAGGCGCCTCGTGAACCGTTGAGCCCTTTTTAACTGAACCCGACAACACGAAGAGACACAGCATGAAGCAGCGAATCGGCATGATCGGTATCGGCCTGATGGGCCACGGCATCGCACGCAACGTGATGAAGCATGGTTATCCGCTGACGGTGGTCGAGCATCCCGGCAATCAGCCGCTCGACGAACTGCGCGCAGGCGGCGTGAAGACCGTCGCGAACGGCGAAGCGCTTGCGCGCGAGTCGGACATCGTCATTCTGTGCGTGACGGGCTCGCCGGAAGTCGAAGCCGTCTTGACCGCGACCGATGGCGTGCTTGCGGGACTGCGGCCGGGGACGATCATCATCGACTGCTCGACGGCCGTGCCGGCATCGACGGCGCGCATGGCCGGGCTCGTCAAGGAAGCGGGCGGCCTCTTCGTCGATGCGCCGATGACGCGCACCGCGAAGGAAGCGCACGAAGGACGCCTGAATCTGCTGGTCGGCGCGGAGGCCGAACTGTTCGCACGCATCGAGCCGCTGTTGCGCACGTATGCCGAGAACGTCACGCTCGTCGGCGGTCTCGGCGCGGGGCATAGCATGAAGCTGCTGCACAACTTCGTGTCGCTCGGGACGATCGCGCTGATCTCCGAAGCGGCGGCCTGCGCGAAACGCGCGGGCGTCGAAGCGCAGACTTTCGTCGACGTGCTCGCGAAAGGCGGTGGCGGCGGCGCGGCGCTGGAACGGCTGCGTCCTTCGCTCGTGGACGGCGATCCGTCGGGCATGCCGTTTCACATGTCCAACGCGCTCAAGGACCTCGGCTATTACGTGACGATGGCCGGCGACACCGGCGCGGTCGATGCCATCGCATCCGCCGTGAAGACGACATTCACGGGCGCGGTCGAGCAAGGCGGCGCGCATCGCACGTTGCTGGAACTGCCGAACCTGCTGGGCGATTGATCGCTATATAAAACGACAAAAGCCGCTCCGGAGAGCGGCTTTTGTCATTTGCGGCTGACGCGTGCTCAGTCGTCGAGCAAGGACAGATCGCGCACCGCGCCCTTGTCCGCCGACATCACCAGCTTCGCATACGCCTTCAGCGCCGCCGACACCTTGCGCGGACGCTGCTTCGCGGGCTTCCAGCCCTTCGCGTTCTGCTCCTCGCGACGGCGCGCGAGTTCATCGTCGGACAGCAGCACGTCGATCGTGCGATTCGGAATGTCGATGCGGATCTTGTCGCCGTCGCGCACGAGACCGATCGCGCCGCCCGCCGCCGCTTCGGGCGAGCAGTGACCGATCGACAGGCCCGACGTGCCGCCCGAGAAACGTCCATCGGTCAGCAGCGCGCACGCCTTGCCGAGACCCTTCGACTTGATATAGCTCGTCGGGTAAAGCATTTCCTGCATGCCGGGACCGCCCTTCGGGCCTTCGTATCGAACGATGACCACATCGCCCGCCTTGACCTTGTCGTTGAGGATGTTCTCGACCGCTTCATCCTGCGACTCGGTGACATGCGCCGTGCCTTCGAATACGAGAATGCTTTCATCGACGCCAGCCGTCTTCACCACGCAGCCATCCAGCGCGATATTGCCCGTCAGCACCGCGAGGCCGCCTTCCTTCGAGAACGCGTGCTCGTAGGAGCGGATGCAGCCTTCCGCGCGATCCGTGTCGAGGCTCGGCCAGCGCGTGTTCTGGCTGAACGCCACCTGTGACGGCACGCCCGCGGGACCGGCCATGTAGAAGGTCTTGACCGCTTCGTCATCGGTGAGCTTGACGTCCCACTGAGCGAGCGCGTCCTTCAGCGTCGGCGCGTGCACGGTCGGCACGTCGGTGTGCAGCTTGCCCGCGCGATCCAGCTCGCCGAGGATCGCCATGATGCCGCCCGCGCGATGCACGTCCTCGATGTGATACTTGTTCGTGTTCGGCGCGACCTTGCACAGTTGCGGCACGGTGCGCGAGAGGCGGTCGATGTCCGTCATCGTGAAGTCGATCTCGGCTTCGCGCGCGATCGCGAGCAAATGCAGGATCGTGTTGGTCGAGCCGCCCATCGCGATATCGAGCGTCATCGCGTTTTCGAAGGCCTTGAAGCCGACGGAGCGCGGCAGCACGCGCGCTTCTTCCTGCTCGTAGTAACGGCGCGCCAGCTCGACGATGCCGCGTCCCGCGCGCTTGAAGAGCTGTTCGCGGTCCGCGTGCGTCGCGACCACGGTGCCGTTGCCCGGCAGCGAAAGACCGAGCGCTTCGGTGAGGCAGTTCATCGAGTTGGCCGTGAACATGCCCGAGCACGAGCCGCACGTCGGGCATGCGGAGCGTTCGACTTCGGCCACGTCGGCGTCGGAGTACGACTGGTCGGCGGCGATCACCATGGCATCGACGAGATCGAGCTTCTTCAGCTCGATGGCCTTGGTCTTCGGATTCGCGAGACGCGTCTTGCCTGCTTCCATCGGGCCGCCGGACACGAAGATCACCGGGATGTTCAGGCGCATCGCGGCCATCAGCATGCCGGGGGTGATCTTGTCGCAGTTCGAGATGCAGACCATGGCGTCGGCGCAGTGCGCGTTGACCATGTATTCGACCGAATCCGCGATGATGTCGCGGCTCGGCAGCGAGTACAGCATGCCGTCGTGACCCATCGCGATGCCGTCATCGACCGCGATCGTGTTGAACTCCTTCGCCACGCCGCCGGCGGCCTCGATCTCGCGTGCGACGAGCTGGCCGAGGTCTTTCAGATGGACGTGACCCGGCACGAACTGGGTGAACGAATTGACGACGGCGATGATCGGCTTCGAGAAGTCTTCGTCTTTCATGCCGGTGGCGCGCCAGAGCGAGCGCGCCCCCGCCATGTTGCGGCCGGCGGTGGAAGTTTTGGAACGGTAAGTGGGCATCGTGGTTGCTGTTGGAATGTCGCGGGATATGAGCGGGCCACGAGGGTAACGGGCCTTGCGCGCCGATGTCGGCGACCTCTTGAGTCGAGGCGGCGCGAATTTTGGGATTATCCCATACCTGTTTCGTCCATTCCGCTTCGCCGCGCCGTATCCACCAGCGCGCGAATCGCCCAACGCTTCACCTTGCGCGCGCGTGCATCGTCGAGTTGCAGCACGTCCTTGCAGACGACCATCGCTTCAGTCCCGATCACGAGTGCGAGCGCCTGCGTCAGCGTTTCCAGCGTTGCGGGCCTGAACTGCCCGCGCGCCGGCTCGAGTGCGGCCTCGATCAGCGGCGTGCGCCGATTCTGGCGCAGCGGCACTTCGTCTCCCGATTCACCCTTCGCCACGCGTTCCAGAGAATGCGCGAGCATCATCCGAAGCGGCGCCTCGTTGGCGAGAATCATGTCGTGAAGCGCGGCATCGACACGCAGCAAACGCGCGGCCGGATCATCCGATGCGCGCGTGGAAAAGAGCTTGCCCGCATCCGGCGTGTCGACATCGAGCGATGCTTCCATCAGAAGCGCATCGATGCTCGGAAAGTGCCGGTACGCCGTCGCGCGCGACACCATCGCTTCGGCAGCCACTTCTTCGAGACCGGGCTTTCGCCCCTGCTTCATGAGCCGCGAAGCGGCCTGCAGCAGATCCTTGCGCGTGCGCTGCTTCTGATTCCCACGCGCTCTCGTTGCTGAATCGGCCATGTTCAAGCCTGCGGCAATTGCCCGATGATCGCCGCGAGATCGACCCACACATTCTCGCGCCGGATCTGTCCGCTCTCGCTGAACTCGACCACGTGCAGCATGCGAAATTCCAGCGGACGTCCACGGCCTTCGAGCCCGAACGGCTTGCCCGGCGCGTTGCCGCGCCACATCGATTCGTCGATGACGAAACCATCGCCATAAAGACGGCGCAGACACTCGACCCGGCTTTCCGACAAATCCGCGAACAACGCTTCATAGAACGGCCGTGTTTGCTCGCGTCCATGCGCCGGACCCGCGGGCCAGCCGACGACATCGTGCTCCACGTCGTCGGTCAGCGTGGCGAGCACGCCTTCGACATCGTCGCGTCGCTCGAAGCCGAAATGCTCGTCGATCTTCCGGTCCATCTCCACAGGGGTCAGCGTCATGATTGCCTCCTTGCGCGAACCGCGCTCATCAATGCCTGCCGATTCATTCTAGTGAGACAACAGTCTCATTACAAGATCGAAATATCGGCTCAGCAAGCGATCGTTCGCTATGCAATCACTTCAATGCGTGAAGCAATCATGGGACGAAAAAAATGGCGCAGCCCCTTTCGAGGCTGCGCCATTTCTTCGTTCGATGCGGTTGCTCAGACAGCCCTTCGCACCATCAATTCCTTGATCTTGCCGATCGCCTTGGTCGGGTTGAGCCCCTTCGGGCACACGT
>NZ_FCOX02000098.1 GCF_900044055.2 Caballeronia calidae
CCTCCCATTCGAGAAAGCGTTTGTGGATGGCGCTGGCACTACCAAAACGCTCTTTGGGCAACGCCTTCCATTGGCAGCCCGTGCGCAGTACATACACAATGGCTTCAAACACCTGGCGAGCCGGCTTCGGCGGTCGTCCCGCTCCCGGCCTGCGCAGGTACTGTTTCTCTGGTGAGGGCGCACGTTGCGGGATCAGTGGCTCCACCCGCTGCCAGAAAGCATCGGTCACCTCCCACGATTCGACTCGCTTCTTGGTCAAGCCTTCGCTCCAACGCCGCACTCGCTTGCGGCTCGGAACGAAGTATACCTTTATTTACGGATAAGTTCTAAGCGCAACGCCTGTGATGAAACCTGCTTCCGGCCCGCAGAGAAACGCGGCAGCTGCGGCTTGATCGTCAACCGTACCAAGTCGTCGAAGTGGATGTAGTTCAGAGTTTTCACCCGTCGTCGATCTTGCTGCTATGAGATCCTTGACCATTGGGGTTTCCGTGGTCCCCGGGCAGATTGCGTTAACACGAATGCCTTCTCCGGCCAATTCGATGGCGAGCGCTTGAGTGAACGCCAGAACCCCGCCCTTACTTGCGGAATAGGCGCTTTGATTTGCGCTTCCACGCAGCGCCGTAATTGAACTCATGTTCAGAATCGAAGCGGCGACGCCTTTTCGCAGGATGGGCAACATTGAGCGACACCCGAGAAACACCCCTGAGAGGTTGACGGCCATCACCTGATTCCAGGCCGCCAGGCTTGTCTCCTCGATCGATCCCAGCTTGAGAATTCCAGCGTTGTTCACGAGAACATCGAGTCTGCCAAAGTGTTCGGCGACATAAGCGGCGACGCGATCCCAATCGCCCTCCGAGCTTACATCTGACCGCAGCGAATGCCTCCTATCAGCAATCGTCACGTCTGTACGAACAACGGTCCAGCCATTGCTCTCGAATCTGTCTGCGATCGCAGCGCCGATTCCGGCACCGGCGCCGGTGACGAGCGCTATTCTGGAGTCGACAGTCATTTTCCTCCTCCACCTTCAAGCTTCCATTTCATCGCTATGAGCGCAAGTAGGTAAGACTCAACGCCCAGGCCCGTAACCATTCCGACGCTCGTACTCGCCGTGAGGGAGTGCATTCCCCGTGCATCAATATTCGTCATGTGGACTTCTATATATGGCATCGGGACGGCCTTAAGACAATCGCGCAGCGCGTATCCTGCGTAGAGAAACCCAGCCGGATTCATCACTAAGCCATCCACCTTGTCTCGGACCGCACGGTATATCGCGCTGATCGCCTCGCCTTCGACGTTCGTGTACATGATGTCGAGCTGCAAGCCCAACCCCGCAGCATCTTTCATCAACACTTGATCGAGCTCGGCGGCGGTAGTGCTTCCATAGAGACTCGGTTCCCGAAACCCGAGATATTCCATGTTGGCACCCTGAATCAACAATACTTTCAAGATTATTCACTCCGAGTCAAAGAGCACATCAGTTGATATACACCTATATCGGCATTTGGGTGAATGCGGCGGAGTTCCTGCGCCGATTGGATCGCGGGTTCCTTCCGTAGATATTCGAGGTACAAGCAAGCCACAATCTTCGCATCGCGTCCTCTAAGCAATTCTTCTTTGGTCCGCGCGTCAGAGTTTTCAGATGAGAGCCAGATCTCGCTATGAGTCGCACCATCCGAGAAATATCGACTGGATTCGAGTGAATCGAACCACGATGTTGGGTCTCCCTCCCGAAGCGTCGCGGTGACAACGATGGATCCGCGAATGTCGCCGCGGATCTGCGACCGCGCGCACACAGTCCGCGACATATTTACGAAGCCATTCTTCACGATGGCTGTCGTTTGCTCAGTGGGATTCTCCAAACGCTGCCGATATTCCTTTGATCCCAGGACGTCGAGATGATCGACCTCGTACGCTGTTAAGAAGCGTAACCGCGCATCGATCGCCTCATACCGACGCCCAACACGAAACCCGGGGATGCCGAGACGTTCGGGGAGATGCTCATGCTGATACCAGTGCTCGTAGGCCGCCTCGCGGCCTTCCGTGCAGTCGTTCCAAATCGCTAAGATTCCGCTCATGTTGGCTTTGACGGATTAACAGATCATTCAGCAAACTCGACGTACGACTCGGATTTCCTCAACTGACGCGGCAAACCAAGAGCGAGTAACGCCGAGATGAGGAACGTACTTGAAAGGAAGAGAAGTCCAACTGTGTCAGAGTGGAATGTCTCGCGCAGAACGCCAAGGATGTAGGGCCCGAAGAATCCACCAATGTTGCCGATCGAGTTAACCAACCCGAGCGCGACAGCCCCTTTTGCGCCCGGGAAATGCTGCGCGGGGAAGCTATAAAAGATGGGCATGCCGACTTGCACGCATGCAGCCATGCACAGGCCGGCGAATGCAACGATTGGATTACTCGCAAGAGCGGAAAGACTGAGGCCAACAGCGCAAATGAGAAGGATGACGGCAATAAATGGCGCGCGAGCCCTTCCTCTGACGGTCATTTTGGAACTGAGCGCCAAGGCGAAAAAACATACAACCCATGGCAGTGCAGAGAGCATTCCTGCTTGCGTGGCTGAGACGGAAAATCGGAGTTTGATAATTTGCGGAAGCCAATACGTCACTGTCCAGAAGCCGATCAAACACATCATGTAGAACAGTGCGTAATACCAAACTGCCGGGGTCTTGATGACGGAGCCTACCGCTTGCATACCGTGAGCTTCATCGTCGCCTTGTTTCCGGTCACGTCGAATGGCAGCCGTCAGCGTTGTTCGCTCACGCTCAGAAAGCCAACGCGCCTTCGCCGGAGTGCTCGCCATCACAAAGAACGTAACGATACCGATGACGACAGCCATCCCGCCCTCGATGATCATTACCCATTGCCAGTCAGCAACGCCAAGAACTCCGTGCATGTTCAGTAATGCCGCAGTCATCGCACTTCCAAGGGCCAATGAGAAAGGGATGCCGATTTGAAAGATCGAATAAGCCTTCGCAAGGTATCGAACGGGAATGAACAGACCGAGGTAAAAAAGAATGCCCGGATAAAAGCCCGCTTCGCCGATGCCGAGCAGGAAGCGCAGAATATAAAGTGAGGTTGCGCCTGTGACCAAGGACATGGCCATGCAAATCAATCCCCATGTCACCATGATCCGCGCGATCCAGAACTTCGCACCGAGTCGCTGCAGTAGCAAGTTCGAAGGGATTTCGAAGAGCACATAGCCGATAAAAAACAAACTGGAGGCCATCCCGAACATCGCTGGAGTGAGGCCCAAAGCGTGTTCCATGCTTGGCCCCGCGACGGCCAGATTTGTACGATCAATGTACGAGACGAAAATGCCAAGCAGCGCCAGCGGCATAATCCTACGTAAAACTTTAGCAACTACTTTTCTCTGCTCTTCCGTATCTTCCGCGACGCGGTCCGAGGCGAGCGTACCTTCCGTGGATTGAAGCGATGTCGTCATGTCTCCCCCAAAACTTGGGTTGTAGGTCTTAGGTGCGCGCCCCTTTCGGGGGATACCGTCCGTATCGCAAACCGTTGAGAAGCGGTGGGCAGTCACGCAATCGTGCTGCGGCACGACGGAGACACTACTGCATTATTTGGGCCAAGCATGCAACCGACTGTTTTTATTGGAGATTATTCCAAAAAGCGGGCCGCCGGGCATTTGAGTTGCCGACAGAAGTGTTCTCGCCAACAACAGTCGAAGACATACGGACGACAAAAGCCATAAAACGCAGGAGGACGTTCTCTCGCAATTTCTGAATCCAGCGTGGCCGGCACCGTGCGGGTTGCCCGCACCGAGCTGGGTTCGCGCAGTACCACGAAGCGGGCTGGCTCCGCGTGTGAGACTAGTTGCCGAACGCGTCACCGATTTCGCTAAGTCGCTTGTAGAGGTACGAGCGGGAGATCCCCAACTGTTCTGCGACACGCTTTTTGTTCCCGCCCGTGCGCCTCATCGCCTCAACAATCAACTCAGATTCAACGCGCTCCCTTGCCTCGCGCATGTCTGAGGACTTTGTCTTATCGACCGACATTTGGGGAACACGTGTCTCACCTCCGCCGAGCATTTGGTCCGCCCCCTCAAGGCTGCCAAAATGCTCTACGGACAAGACGTTGCCGTCACAGAAAATAGCGGCCCTCTCAATGGCATGCTGCAACTGGCGGATGTTGCCCGGCCACGCCCGTGACTCGAGGAAATGCAACGCGGAATCGCTAACCGCCTTCTTCGCCGCTGCGTGACGTTGTGCGAACGCATCCAGAAAGGTGTCCGCTAATTCGGGAATGTCTTCTAGGCGTTCTCGCAACGGCGGTAAGCGCAATGTCACTGCGCTGATTCGGTAGAACAAGTCGAGCCTAAAATCGCCCTTTCCGATCATGTCTTTGAAGTCGCGGTTGCTCGCCGAAATCAAGCGAAAGTCGGAGTGCCGCGCTCGGTCTCCTCCGATACGCTCGAAGTGACCGTCCTGCAGAATGCGCAGAAGCTTCACCTGCATGTCGACTGGCATATCGCCGATCTCGTCCAGAAAGAGCGTGCCCGAGTCGGCGGCCTCGAACTTGCCCTTTCGCCCCTTCCGGTCCGCGCCCGTAAAGGCTCCTGGCTCGTAACCGAACAATTCGCTTTCTACAAGATTGGCCGGCATAGCGGCCGCATTTACTAGGACCAGAGGCTTGTCATTGCGCGGGCTCAAAAGGTGGATCGCATGTGCAACCATCTCCTTGCCCGTCCCACTCTCTCCTGCCAAGAGCACCGGTACGTCGAGGGGCGCGACACGCAGGATATCTTCCTTGAGCCGGCGCACGGCGTCGCTGCTCCCGACAATTTGGTCGAGGCCGTAACTCCGATTGCGGATCCCAGAAAGCTCACGCTTGTAGAAGTCGCGCTCTTGCTTGACCTGAGCGAGTTCGGCGGTCAACTCGCGAATCGATTCGGGCCCCTTGAACATGACCTGCCCAATGGCGGCTACCACACGCTTGTTGCGATCGAAGATAGGCACGCGAGTAACGACCCGCATCACGCCGTTCATCTCCTGCAACTGCCCGACCTGAGCCTTGCCAGTCGCCACCACCTCGTGAAGGTTGGTGTTCTTCACGACCGTAGTCACATGACGCCCAATGGCCTCGCCGTGTTTTAGCCCGAAGAAGCGCTCATGCACCGGGCTCATGTAGGTGATCTTGCCGCTCTTGTCGACAACGACCATTGCCTCATAAGGCGCCGTAATGAAATGCCGGAGTATGTCCTCCGCCGACTCTACGCTCGCGAGGAATTCGCTCAGCTCGTCCGCGCCTTCGCTTGCGAAGAGCATGAAGCACACGCCGTCCCCGGTGGATACTGAAGCGACCGTTAGGGGCCGCTCAAGGTTTGTGATCGCGGAAACCCGCTTAAGTGGAACACGGTACCGGTTGTCCCACAGTTGCCGCAACGAACCAGCGATCAGCCCATCGCGCCCCAGACCACTCGAAAAAACCTCTTTCCCTTCCTCGTCCAACACGAGGATTCCCTCCGATTCGCGCTTCATTGTCTCCAACCGTATCCGTGATTTTTCTAAATGCTATTGTGTACACGCCGAATACACAATCACTTTTCCGAGAACTTGACTCGACTGCCTCGAATACACTCGAAGACACCGACTCGCGAGCGCCAATGGACCGCACTTGACCACTCTCATCGCTCGAAGACCTAGTACAACAGGGCTCGAAGGCTTTCTGCAAATTTTGTGCCATAAAAATTGGCACGACCCTTGCAGTTATCGCTTCACTCATTCCGAGCTCACGACTATGGATGTCTTGAATACACTTCCGACGATTGATGCGGGCCCCGGGCTTAAGTGCCTGCAGGGCGTTCGCGTGCTGGACTTCACGACCTCTGTGGCGGGTCCCTATGGAACCCTGCTGCTCGCCGATCTTGGCGCTGAGGTGATCAAGATCGAGCGGCGCCACGGTGGCGACGATATACGCAGTTGGGGCCCGCCGTTCTTGGACGAGGAGTCGCTCTGGTTCCTGAGCATGAACCGGAATAAGTTGAGCATGACGCTTGACCTGACGCGTCCCGAAGGCCGAGCGATCGCGCACGACCTCGTCAAGCAATCAGACGTCGTCGTTGTGAACTCGAATTTGCGCATTCAGCAGAAGCTACAGTTGGACTACGACACGCTGCGCCTCGTGCACCCAAAGCTGATCCACGTGTCCGTAACGGGCTTCGGGCTCCGTGGCGCTAGAGCCGACCTCCCCTGCTACGACCTGATCGCTGAGGGATATTCTGGAATCATGGACCTGACGGGTCAGGCCGATCGGCCGCCTCAAAAAGTCGGCACGCCGGCTGCCGACCTCCTGGCAGGGCAAGACATCGCTATGGCCACCCTCGCAGCACTCTTTGAGCGTCAACGCACCGGGGAGGGCAAGCACATTGACATCTCGATGGTCGCTACCGCAACGCGCTTCATGGCGCCGAGGATTGTTCCCTTTATGGGCTCTGGGGAAGCGCCGAGGCGCTCCGGGGGTACCGACTCGGTCATCGCAATCTATCAAGTCTTTAATACCGCCGACCATCCGCTCACGCTCGGCTTAGGCAACGACGCTATCTGGCACCGCTTCTGGCGGGCCATTGGACGCGAAGACTTCGGCAAGCAAGCCGGTTTCGAGACTAACACGAAGCGCAGGGAAGCACGGGACCGCATTGTCAGCGCGATCTCGGAGCTCCTGATTGGGCATCCGCGGGCGCATTGGCTCGCGCTGTTCGCCGAACATCGCATCCCCTCCGGCCCGATAAACAGCATCGAACAACTGGTCAACGACGTCCCCTTGCGAGAAGAAGGCATGTTCTTCAGAAGCCCGGGTGTTCGCGGACCGATTCCGCAAGTTGGACTGGGAATCCGCTTCAACGAAAGCAGCACGGTATATCGCAGCGCTCCGCCAGCACTTGGGCAGGACACGGAGCGAATCCTTAGCGAACGCCTGGCGATGTCCGCGACATGCATCGCGGGCCTCATCGATTCGGAAATCGTCTAATAACAGGAGACATCATGACGTACACGGAAATCCTCTACGAAGAGGACGGCCCCATCGGGACAATCACGCTGAATCGCCCGGACGACGGCAACATGTTCACGGAAACCATGTGCCACGAAATCCGCGACTGCATTAACGAGATTCGCCGTGAGACACGGACCAGGGTCATCGTGATCACCGGGGCCGGTGACAAGTTCTTCTGCACTGGCGGGCGCAAGGACGGTATGGAGGATTCCACGCTGTACGCCGGTGTGCTGCCTACGCTGGAAATGTACGAGAGCATCGATCGACTCCAAAAGCCCGTCATTGCGTCGGTGAATGGCTTCGCCGTCGGCGGCGGCAACGTCCTGCAAGTGGTCTGTGATCTCACCATTGCCAAAGAGTCGGCGATCTTCCGCCAAGTCGGGCCGATGGTTGGCAGTTTCGACGGTGGCTATGGCACCTGGTATCTCGAAGACATCGTCGGCAAGAAGCGCGCAAAGGATATCTGGTTCCGCAACCCCAAAATCACTGCCCGCGAAGCGCTTGAGATGGGTCTCATCAATCGCGTCGTTGCCGACGCTGAGCTCAAGGAGGCGACGCGCCAGTATGCCCTTGAGATTGCAGAGCGAGGCTCGTTCGCTCTCGCATCGCTGAAGAGCGCCTTCACGGCGCGCCACGGCGGCGTCAGCGGGCTCTCGCGCATGGCACACGATCTGTTGCTACGCGGATACCTGAATTCGGAAGAGCACGACGAGCTCGCCTCGGCATTCGCCGAGCGCCGCAAACCGGATCCCTCGAAATTCGGGCATTGAAACGGTGACGACCATGCAAAACATCCTGACTCTGCACAATCCGCAAAATGCTCGCGACTTCTATCTGTCCGGCGTTTGGCAGCAAGACACGCTCTATACGCTCGCCCGACGTCACTCACGCGAGCGCCCCTCGTCGTGCGCGCTGCGGGATGCGGACGTGCGGCTGACATGGCGCGAGGTGGTTGAATGGACCGATAGCGTCGCCGAAGCGCTTCATCGCAAAGGCCTTCGCCCCGGCGACCGTGTAGCAGTGTGGTTTCCTAACGTCGTGCAGGCGACGATCGTCTTTCTTGCCTGTTCGCGTAATGGCTACGTATGCTGCCCTTCCCTGCATCAGAACTACACGGTCGATGAGATCGGTGCACTCCTCGAGCGCATTCAGTGCCGAGCCCTCTTCTGTATGCCCGGGTACGGCGCGGACTCCGATCGGAACTCAATCTTCACGCGGGCTACCGCCATCTCCACACTTACCGCGACTTTCACGCTCAACAATCCGCTGTTTGCGGATGCGGTGGTGCCCCAAGGCGTCGAACCTTTCCCAGACCGACAGCCGCCCGTGGCGCTTGCCCCGGCCGACCTGAACCCCGACAAGATCGTCTACCTCGCATTCACGTCTGGCACAACGGGTTTGCCGAAGGGCGTCATGCACAGCGATAACACGCTGCTCGCTAATGGACGCGCACTAGTGGAGGACTGGGGCCACACCGCGGATACCACGCTGCTCACCCTTAGCCCCATGAGCCACCACATCGCGACGGTCGCGCTTGAGCAGATGCTGGTCGCCGGGTTGGAACTCGTAATGACAAATCTGGGCAAAGGCAAACACGCCCTCGACTGGATTGTAGAGACGGGGGCGACATACGTGATGGGTGTGCCCACCCATGCCATGGACATTCTTCAGGCACTGCGAGAACGAAACATGCGCTCGCTGGGCGACGTCCGGACTTTCTACATGGCGGGTGCGCCGATTCCTCGGGAAGTGGCTCAGAAGTTCGTCAGTCTTGGCATCACGCCTCAAAACGTCTACGGCATGACGGAAAACGGCTCGCATAACTACACATACCCCTGCGACACGCAAGACACCATTGTCGCAACGTGCGGCCGCGCATGCCGCGGGTACGAGGTTAAGTTGTGGAAGCAGGACAACCCCGATGTCGAAGCCGAAGTGGGCGAAATCGGCGAGATCGGTGGACGCGGTGGCCTTCTGATGCTCGGGTACTTTAGCAATCAAGTCGCCACCGAAACATCGTTCAACGTTCATGGCTGGTTCATGAGCGGAGACCTTGGCGTTCTTGACGAGAACGGCTGCGTGGTCATCGTCGGCCGCAAGAAAGATCTCATCATTCGTGGTGGTCACAATATCCACCCGGCACACATCGAAGAACTTGCCATGCGGCATCCGCTGGTTGAACGCGCCGCAGCTTACCCCGTGCGCGATGAGCGCCTCGGAGAGAAGGTCTGCTTGGCGGTCATCGTGGGCGAGGGCGAGCAACTTGAAGCAGACGAGATTCTCGAGCATCTGGCAGGAAACGGCCTCTCTAAGTACGACATGCCCGAGTATTACGTCCTGCTCGACCGATTCCCACTTACGGCGAGCGGAAAGATTGTGAAACGCGAACTGATGGAGATGACAGTGCGCGGGGAACTGAAGCCGATTCCGGTGCGCTACAAGGCGCCAACGATTGTGGGAGCTTAAAAGTGTCGATCGAACTCACATTCTCCGGGCCCTACGCACTTGTGACGCTCAATCGTCCTGAGGCACTAAATGCCCTGCAGTTCGCGATGATCGAAGCGCTGGCCGATGCGCTTGACCGAGTCGCGAATTCCGATGCCCGAGCCCTGATCGTCACCGGTGCTGGGCTCAAGTCCTTTTGTGCTGGTGCCGACATCAAGGAATTGATGGACCGCGATCTGATGTCGCAGCGACGCGGCGCGCAACTTGGACAACGTACCTTCGCTAAGCTCGCCGCCCTGCCGATCCCATCGGTCGCCGTCCTGCATGGCTACGCTTTCGGTGGCGGCCTCGAGCTTGCGATGGCCTGTACTTTCCGCATCGCCACGGAGAAGGCGCGCATGGGTCTGCCTGAAATCAAGCTCGGCCTTATTCCTGGATACGGCGGGACCCAGCGTCTCCCGCGGCTAATCGGCGAAGCACGCGCCAACGAGATGGTGATGTCCGGCCGAACCATAGATGCCACGGAAGCAGAGCGCTGGGGGCTCGTGAACCGTATCGTTCAGGCGGGGGACCCGGTTGAGCTGGGCAAGTCGTTCATGGCGGAATTCATCGGCTACAGCAAGTGCGCGTCACTCTTTGCGCGCGAGGCAGTGCAGCGGGGGATGGCGACCACGCTAGCCGAAGGCCTCGACATCGAGGCCGATCTTTCAACGCTCGCATACCGAACCGCTGACGCGGCTGAAGGTATGCGGGCCTTCATCGAAAAACGTACTCCGGAGTTCAAGGATGGCTGATCTCATGAACGGTGCGGTTGTTGTGACAGGCGGTAGCCGCGGCATTGGCGCATCGATTTCGATCGAGCTCGCGAAACTCGGCTTTCATGTCGCGTGCCTGTCGCGCTCGGGCGACTTGCCTGACGCATCGGCGCTCGATGACGCCGCTAGCAAGCGGTTGACTGGCGTGCGTTGCGATATCACCGATTCCGCCTCGGTGCACGAGGTCTTCTCAGGTTTGTCGAAGAAGCTTGGCCAACCTATCGTTGGTCTTGTCAACAACGCGGGCGTGCATTTGCAAGGACCGTCCGCTACGTTCGCCCTCGCCGACTACGAGCGTGTCATGACGACCAACGCAACGTCCGTGCTACTTATGAGCCAAGCCGCCTATCCGCATCTGCGCGAAAGCGGCTCCGCGCTTATCGTCAATATTGGGTCTTTCTATGACAAGCTCGGCGTTAAAGGTAACCTCGCGTACTGCGCATCCAAGGCCGCAGTCGGTGCGATGTCGCGCTGTCTCGCCGTGGAATGGGCGAGAGATGGAATCCGTGTCGTGAACATCGCGCCTGGTTACATTGAAACCGACCTGAACCGTGAAGAACTGAACGAAGGAGCGTTGCAGGCCTTCCTCAAAAAGCGAATTCCAGCCGGTGGGCCAGGCAAGACCGAGGACATCGGTCGCCTCGCGGCGATGCTGTTCCAACTGCCTCGGTCTTTCTTGACTGGCGAGACTCTTTATGTCGACGGCGGTCAAGGCATGGCACTCTGACGAAGGATGAACTCATGAATATCTTAGAAAGGCTTGACGCGAGCCTGCAATTCTCGGAAGACGAACGCATGCTGCTTGACAGTGTGAGCGAGCTCTGTCGTAGGCAAATCGCGCCGCGCGCGGCAGAATTTGATCGAACTGGCGAATTCCCATGGGAAAACGTACGCGCGATTAACGAGTTGGGGCTCAACGCGATGTTCATCCCCGAGGAATACGGGGGCGCGCAACTCTCGTACCTCTGTTACTTGGCATGTGTGCGAGAGCTTTCGAAAGCATGCGCGTCGACGGGCATTATCTGGGCGACAAACTTCCACGCCATCAAGCCCCTCGTCGAGTACGGTAACGAAGAACAAAAGAGCCGCTTACTTCCGCGCATCGCTGAAGGCGGACTAGCGTCACTCGCAATCACGGAACCGTCAGCTGGATCGGACGCGACTGGCATGCGTACGACGGTCACGCCCGACGGCGATGACATCATTATCAATGGCGGCAAAACGTTTATTACGAACGGGGACGTAGCCGACCTCTACCTGCTCTTCGGGAAGTGGTCGGAAATCGACGATGCTAAGTCAGCGATCTCCGTGCTCGTACTGGAAAAAGGCACAGATGGACTGCGGGTGCTGGGAACCGAACACAAGATGGGCACGCGAGCTTCCAGTACGGCGTCACTCGCTTTCGACGGCTGCCGAGTGCCCCGCGCGAACCTCATCGGCAATCCTGGCGACGGCCTGCGCATCCTGTTCGGCTCGCTCAATCGCTCGCGCCCGAGCATCGCGGCGCACGCCCTTGGAATCGCGCGGGGCGCTTTCGAGGACGCGACCGACTATATCAATGAACGTCGTCAGTCGGGGAAGCGCATCCTTGAATTTCAAGGCATTCAGTTCATGTTAGCCGACATGGCGTCGGAACTCATGTTGTGTGAGTCACTTCTCTGGCGGATCGCAGAATTCGTCGATGCGGGCGGGCGCGATTTCGGAGTCGAAGCCTCCGTGCTTAAGCAACGCGCTAGCGACGCCGCGATGCGTATTACGACTGATGCCGTGCAGCTTTTCGGCGGCTACGGCTATTGCAACGACTATCGGGTCGAGCGGCTAATGCGCGACGCCAAGATCACGCAAATCTGGGAAGGGACCAATCAGGTGCATCGTCAGCTAATCGGCCGCAGCTTCCTCAAGAAATAAGGAGAGAGAGACATGAACGACATCCGGACCGTCGGCGTGGCCGGCGCGGGAACTATGGGAGCGGGCATCGCCATCGTTGCCGCACGCGCTGGCTTTAGGACAATCGTATTCGACGCACGGCAAGACGCGCTCGATCGCGCCAAAGGTCAGACAGAGGCCTTCCTCAAGAAGTCGGAGGAAAAAGGCAAGCTCTCTCCAGGTGCAGCCGCGGCGAGCATGGATCGCTGGAGCGGCACGACCCAGATCGAAAAGCTTGCGGAATGCGACATTGTCATCGAAGCAATCTTCGAAGATCTATCGGCAAAGCATCAGCTGTTCGCGAAGCTGAACGCGGTATGTCCTGAGAACACGCTGTTCGCGTCGAACACATCAACGATTTCCATCACCGAAATCGCAGGTGGCTCGGGGCGCGCCGACCGCTTCGTCGGTATGCATTTCTGCCTGCCAGCTCAGCTGATGAAGCTCATTGAAATGTCGCCGGGACTCGAGACGTCGAAAGAGTCATTTGAGCGCGCTTGGGCTTTCGCCGAGGCGATGGGACAAAAGCCTGTTGCGACCCAGGACACGCCCGGATTCATCCTCAACTACTTCCTGATTCCCTTCAACAACGACGCAATTCGTCTCGTCGAGCAAGGGGTGGCCGAAGCCGCCGACATCGACCTCGCGATCAAAACGGCACTGGGCTATCCAATGGGACCGCTTCAACTGCTCGATCTCATCGGGATGGACACCCAGAAGCTGCTCTGCGAAGCAATGCATGGGTTGACGAACGAGCCACGGGCCGCTTGTCCACCGCTCGTGCGCCGGATGATCGCAGCAAAACACCTTGGCAAGAAGACGGGCCGCGGCTTCCATGTCTACGGCGATACCAAAATGTTTGGAGCTTGAAGCATGCAATACGAAATCGTTCAGTCAGGCGACAGCCGGTCTTTTCCCCGCTCGCATGCATTCATTGAGCAAGCTGCGGCGCAGGCCGACAGTGTGGTCTATGTTGGTGCCGACGCAGGTCGCGCATTTGCAGAAGGATCAGGGCACGATGCGCGCAAGTTCATCGCCATCGAACTTGGTACCGAATGCCTCGGCCATCACACAGGTGAACAAAGCGGGCTTGAGGGTTCAAACGTAGTCGGCTTCGCGCGCTTCAAACTGGGCGACGCTGAACCAAGCGCGCTCGTCGAATTGGTGAGACAGCCTGGGACCAAACCTGAAGCGGTCGAAGCAGCGAAGGCTGCGTTCGAATCGGCCGGGCTCAAAGTGGCCGTTTGCCAGGACTTCCCGGGCCGCATCGTCGACCGACTCATCAGGCCGTACTTCAATGCCGCACTGCGCCGCTTGGACGAAAAGCTAGCCAGCGCCGCCGACATGGACAAAACTCTCTGCTTGGGGCTCGGCTATCCGGAAGGACCGATCTCACTGCTTGAGCGTACCGGGTTGGCGGAGCATTTCAAGATCACCCAAGCGCTCTACGAGGCACTCGGGCAGGAGCCGTATGCTCCGGCTCGCCGAGCACGGGTGGCGGCGGAACGCAACTCGCGAGGCGCACAATGACTCAGCCTCTCACCGGCGTAAAAGTCCTAGATTTCAGCACCCTTTTGCCGGGCCCGCTTTGTTCGCTGTTGCTTGCCGAGGCAGGCGCGGAAGTCATCAAGTTTGAGCGGCCTCAACGCGGAGACGAAATGCGTTCGTACGAGCCGAAAGCAGGTGACGACTCCGCGAACTTCGTTTTGCTCAATCGTGGCAAGAAGTCGATCGCAATCGACCTCAAGTTGCCAGGTGCCCTCCTTGCCCTGACGCCCTTCATCGCGGAGGCAGACGTCGTGGTCGAGCAATTCCGTCCCGGTGTCATGGACCGTCTCGGCCTAGGCTACGAAGCGCTGGCGAAGATCAATCCTCGACTCGTGTACTGCTCGATCACAGGGTTCGGCCAGAACGGCCCGCGCTCGACAGAAGCCGCGCATGATCTCAACTACGTGGCCGCCGCAGGCATGTTGTCGCTTACCGCAGGCGCCGACGGAAGTCCCGGCTTGCCGCCAGCGCTGATCGCCGATATCGCGGGCGGTGCCTATCCCGCGATGATCAATATTCTGCTCGCATTGCGTCAACGTGATCAGACCGGCAAAGGTTGCCACCTCGATGTGTCGATGGCGGACAACCTGTTCGCCTTTCAGTACTGGGGGCTTGGCAGTGGTGCGCAGGGTCAGTGGCCAAAACCCGCTTCGGATTTGGTGACGGGTGGCTCACCGAGGTACCGCATCTATCGGACGTCGGACGGCCAATTCCTTGCAGCTGCGCCCATTGAAGACAAGTTTTGGAATAACTTCGTTTCCCTCATCGGGCTCAGCGTGGAAACGTTGAGCCGCATGCAGCCGCCCGCAGCGATCGAGGCCGTCGGTCATGCAATCGCCCAGCACACGGCCGCGCATTGGCAGGACCGCTTTGCAGGCCACGATGTCTGTGTGAGCCGAGTCGTGAGCTTGGAAGAAGCTACGCGCGACCCGCACTTTGCCGCCCGTGGGCTGTTCGGTCGGACGGTGAGTACCGCTTCCGGTGCCACGCTCCCCGCATTGCCTGTGCCGGTCGATGACAGGTTCCGCCTGAGCACGACGGAGCAGCTCTCGCCGGCGCTCGGCGAGCATAACCAACTCCTGGATAACCGAGCCTAACTTCATGAAAGCCATCGTTATCGACGCATTCAAGACGCCCGAGCAATTGTCGGTCGGCGACCTTCCAGACCCAGCGGTCGGCGACAACAACGTGCTGATCGAAGTGCGGGCGGCTGCCGTCAACTATCCCGATTTGCTGGTCGTTCAAGGAAAGTACCAAATCTTGCCCGAACGTCCTTTCGCGCCTGGCAAGGATGCTGCTGGCGTCGTGCGAGCGGTCGGTAAGAACGTCACGCGTGTACGCCCGGGCGATCGCGTGGTCGCCCAACTGGAATATGGCGCGTACGCGGAACTAGTGAGCGCGCATCAACGGTCGTGTTTCAAACTTCCGGATTCGATGTCCTTCACAGACGCTGCGGCGATGGGACTGGTCTACCAGACCGCATACTTTGCGCTCGTCGAGCGGGGCGGATTCAAGTCGGGAGAGAAGGTACTCGTGACGGGTGCGGCGGGTGGCGTCGGCTCCGCGGCGGTGCAGTTGGTCAAAGGTCTCGGGGGAACAGCGCTCGCCGCAGTCAATAGCGACGAGCAAGCACGTTTCCTCCGCGACATGGGCGCCGACGCCATCATTGACCTGAGTGTGCCGGGTCTACGTGACGCAGTGCGCGAACAAGTGCGTGCGGCGACCGCGGGGCACGGGGCTGATGTCCTTCTCGACACACTCGGCGGTGATGCTTTCGACGCGTCCCTACGTGCAATGGCGTGGTGCGGGCGCGCAGTGATCATTGGGTTTGCTGCGGGCCGGATCCCTGAAGTCAAAGTGAACTACCTGCTGGTCAAAAATATCGGCGTGAGCGGGCTGCAATGGAGCGACTATCGCGAGCGGCAGCCTGAGAAGGTCGACAGCGTGCAGCAGGACATCTTCCGTCTCTACGATCAGGGCGCAATCAAGCCTCAGATTGCTGGAGCGCTTCCATTGGATCGCGCCGGCGAGGCCTTAACGCGGCTTGCTTCGGGCCAAGTCTCAGGCAAGTACGTTCTTACCGTCGACTAGTCTCTCGATCTGCTCGCTACAGGGCGCCGTTATGCGGCGCCCTTCACATTTGCGCATGCGGAAACGCTACGCGCGTCCTCAATCACTACACAGATGGACTCATGGAAACGATCACTCAGACGCGTGCACCGATCACGCAGGTCGGTATCGTCGGCGCCGGCGCAATGGGCCGGGGCATAGCGCAGATTTGCGCACAAGCCGGACTGAAAGTTTGGCTTTCCGATACACAACCCGAGGCCTGCGAAGCCGCCCGGAAGCAACTTCGAGACGTTTGGCGCATACTGGCGACTAAAGGAAAGATGACCGACGCTGACGCCGATGCAGCGCTCTCACGCGTACACACATGCAGTACGCTTGAAGACTTGAGGTCCTGCGACCTGGTCGTCGAGGCAATCGTCGAACGGCTCGATGCGAAGCGCGAACTCATCGAGAAGCTGGAAACAATTGTTTCCGAAGACGCGATCATCGCATCCAATTCGTCATCACTCTCGATCACCGCCATTGGGGCGGTCGCGAAACGGCCGCAACGCGTCGTCGGGTACCACTTCTTCAACCCCGTTCCACTTATGAAGGTGGTCGAAGTCATCGACGGCGTCTTGAGTGAATCGTGGGCCGGCGATGCCTTGATGGAGCTGTCGAAACACCTCGGCCATACACCTGTACGCTGCAAAGACATGCCTGGCTTCGTCGTGAATCATGCTGGCCGAGGAATGAACATCGAAGGTCTCAAGGTTGCACAAGAAGGGGTTGCCGCCTTTTCCGACATCGACGATATCATGCGCGAACAGGCCGGCTTCCGCATGGGGCCGTTCGAGCTTTTGGACTTGACCGGACTGGACGTCTCGCATCCGGTGATGGAATCAATCTACCGCCAGTTTTACGATGAAGCTAGGTTTCGCCCCTCCCCCATCACGGCAGTGCGCGCCGTTGGCGGATTGCTGGGACGCAAATCCGGCGAAGGATTCTACCGATACGCTGAAGGGAAGAAGGTCGCGCCTGCACCAGTGAAGCGGTCTGGCAAGAAGCCCAAAAGCGTGTGGGTGAGCACAGCGAATCCGCGTGGTCATGCGATGGTAAGCGCCCTCCTCGCCTCAATCGGCGTCGAGACAGAGCGAGGCTCAGAGCCGTCGGACGAAGCTCTAATCGTCGTAACGCCTCTCGGCACGGACGCGACCACGTCTGCGATCGATCAAGGTTTGGATGCGCATCGCGTCGTAGCCATCGATACCTTGCTGCCCGTCGGCACAAACAAGCGTCGGACGATTATGACAACGCCGGTCACTACCGAGCGCACGATTGAGACCGCAGTTGGGCTGTTCTCGAGCGACGGAATCCCCGTAACTGTAATCGCTGATTCCCCGGGTTTTGTTGCACAGCGAATCATTTGCGCCATCGTCAACATTGCGTGCGACATTGCTCAGCAGCGCATTGCCACTACCCCAGACATCGACGTCGCGGTGAAGCTGGGACTTGGATATCCGCAAGGTCCACTCTCGATGGGCGATTCCATCGGTTCAGATCTGATCCTCGAAATTCTGCGCAACATGGAGCACCTTACGGGTGATCCTCGTTATCGGCCGAGTCCCTGGCTGTGGCGACGCGCGGGGTTGGGCGTGTCACTCCTAACGGAGGAGGCTCGCGCACGCTAGCAGTTTATTGACAAGTGCACACGGCCTAGTCCCAGTTTTGTTCACCAACCTGATGGCCACGAGCTTCTGGTGGCCACCGGTGATTGAAAGTACTCGCAACACCGTATAGAGAGAAACACTCATGAAGATTCACGAGTACCAGGGTAAGGAAATTCGGCGCCGCGGTCCCGCGCGGCAAACCCGTGTTCTCGGTGGATGATGCGGTCAAGGCCGCGGAAGAGCTGGGCGGCCCGGTTTGGGTCGTCAAGGCGCAGATTCACGCCGGCGGCCGTGGTAAGGGCGGTGGCGTGAAGGTCGCGAAGTCGATCGAGCAGGTCCGCGAATACGCGAACCAGATCCTCGGCATGCAGCTCGTCACGCACCGGACCGGCCCGGAAGGCCAGAAGGTGAATCGCCTCCTGATCGAAGAAGGCGCGGACATCAAGAAGGAACTGTACGTCGGCCTCGTCCTCGATCGCGTTTCGCAGAAGATCGTCGTGATGGCGTCGAGCGAAGGCGGCATGGACATCGAAGAAGTCGCGGAAAAGACGCCCGAACTGCTGCACAAGTTCGCCGTCGAGCCGTCGACCGGCCTGCAAGACGCAGACGCCGATGACCTCGCACGCAAGATCGGCATTCCCGATGCATCGATCCCGCAAGCGCGCGCGATCCTGCAAGGCCTGTACAAGGCGTTCTTCGA
>NZ_FCOX02000099.1 GCF_900044055.2 Caballeronia calidae
GGCCGAACTGGTTAACTGTGCTGCCCACAGCGGCCAATAGCCGATCGTTCTGGCGGCGGTAGGGCGCGACGCCGGGGCCGCCCCCAAGCAAGTCCTTGCCGATGCGGGCTACCGCTCGGAGGCGACGTTCGAACAATTGCGCGAGCACCCCGCCGAGTTGATCGTGGCGCCCGGACGCGAGGGCAAGAAAGAGGTGAAGGTCGATGCCCGGAAGCGCCCGCTATGCGCTGCGATGGCCGACAAGTTTACTTGTGCGCAAACTCAGGCGGCCTATCGAAAGCGCAAATGGCTGTCCGAACCGCCGAATGCCTGGGTAAAGAGCGTTCTCGGATTTCGACAATTCAGCATGCGCGGACTGGCCAAGGCCCAGGCCGAATGGAAACTCGTCTGCGCGGCGCTGAACCTACGCAGAATGTCGAAAATGACGCCTGCGTAAGTCCCGAAGGGGACAACATTGCCCTGATTTCGCCGCCGGGAAAGCCATTTTTGCGCGCAATGGCGGACCAAACCGCAATCGGCGTTGACGCCGCACGATGTGGCGTCAGTACCGGCAGCTCAAATTCTGTCTGCCGCGCGGATTCCTAGCGCGTGCCGTATGATCATCGGCCGCCCCAAGGGTGCAGAGCCCTCCAACCAACGTGGCCTCCTCATGCTCACCTCATCCTGCCTTCGGCCGGACGGCGCGCTAGTGGCCCTTCTGCACATATTCAGTTCGCCGATCTGGCCGCAGGCAGTAGGAGAAGCAATTCGCGCATGTCGGAATTGAACAAAGACGCGACAAGGCCGAGATGGGATTGCTTTACGCTCAAGAGGCCGAAACCAGGCGCTCTCGGAGCACCGCCGTCAGCACGATAGAACAGCCCTGTTCAACCTCCTCGAAGCGGACCGTCATTCCGTGCATCCGCGCCACCGCCAGAACCAGACTCAAACCGAGCCCGCTACCCGGCGTATGGCGGCTGGCTTCACCCCGATAGAAGCGCGTGAACACCTTGTCGCGCTCTTCAGCCGGGATGCCGGGTCCGTCATCGCGCACCCGAATGCTGATCGACTTGTCACTTCTCGCCAGACCGATACGAACATGACCGCCATGCGGCGCGAATTTGATTGCATTTTCCGTGAGATTGGCGATCGCTTCGAACAACAGGCTCGGGTCGCCCAGCATGCTGTACGGCGCTGCGTCGTCCCGATGCAACGTCAGTTCGACGGCACGGACTTCGGCCGCGGGTTCGTAAAGCTCGAAGACATCGGCTGCGACGGCCCCGAGGTCGACGTGCGCGAAGTGCTCACGGCGCGCCCCGCTTTCAATCTCCGAGATGCGCAACAGTGCGTTGAACGTGCGCAGGATACCGACCGCTGCCTCGATAACCTCGTCGATAGTCGCGCGATAGCTCGCCTCGTTCATCGCGCGGCGCTGCGCCCGCTCGAGACTCGCAATGAGGCGCGTCAGTGGCGTACGCAAATCGTGCGCGATGTTGTCGCACACGCCCTTCACTTCGTGCATCAGGCGTTCGATTTCATCGAGCATGTCATTGACCACGCGCACCAGACGGTCCAGATCATCGTCCTTCGCATGCACCGGCAACCGGCGGCTCAGATTGCCCGCGACGATCTCCTTGATCGACGCCGTCACCGCATCGAGCCGACGCATCGATCTCAGACCGACCAACACCGCGCCAAGCAGCGCGACCGACACGGTCAGTACCCCCGCCGTCAGCAGCGCGCGCAACAGCTCTTCGTCGAAGTGATCGAGATCTCGTATGTTCTGGCATTGCAGCGCAACGCGCGCATCCGGCAGCCGCATGGCGATGCATCGCGCGGGCGGATGATGCTCGAGTCCGTTGATGCGCGTCGAAAACGGCTTGTCGAACACGGGAATCGGCGGCCGTGCGTCCGGATAACCGCCCGCGACACGCCCCCCTGCGCATCGAACAGACCGAACGGGCGCTGATGGCGCGTGTCGTACAGGTTCTGCTGATCGAATCGCGCGATGAGATCGGTGGATTGTTCACGCTGCAACTCGGCGTGTTCGCGCACGAGCCAGTCGTCGATGCGCTCCATTTCGAATCCCGTGATCGCGACGTACAAATACGTGAAGAGAACGAGCGTCGCCGCCCCGAACAGTCCGAGGAACGACGTGGCGAGCCGAAAGCTCGAGGTGCGATGGAGTTCAGTCAGGCGCACGCAGCAGATATCCTGATCCGCGGACTGTCTCGATCATCGGCGCATGACCGGTTTCATCGAGCTTCTTGCGCAGACGGCTGATATGCACGTCGATCACGTTCGTGCGTTCGTCGAGCCGATAGTCCCACACGGCTTCGAATAGCATGGTGCGGCTGACGACCTGCCCTTCGTGCCGCATCAGATATTCGAGTAGACGATACTCGCGCGGCAACAGCGCGACGGGCCGCCCTGCGCACGTCACCTCGCGCTTGAGCAGATCGAGTCGCAAGGGGCCGATCTGGTAGGCCTGCGCATTCGGCGTGCCTTCGCGGCGACGCATGATGGCGTCGAGCCGCGCTGTCAGTTCGATGAAGTCAAACGGCTTGGTCAGATAGTCGTCACCGCCCGCGCGCAAACCGCGCACCCGTTCGTCGACTGCGGACAGCGCGCTCAGGATCAGCACGGGCGTTTGCACGCCCGCCTGGCGCAACGCGGCCAACATGCCGAGACCTTCGAGCCCGCCCGGCAGCATGCGGTCGAGCACGATCGCGTCGTACTCGTTGGCGACGGCCAGCACGAGGCCATCGCGCCCCGTCTGCGCGGTCTCGACCGTGCACCCGTGATCGGTGAGCGCCTCCACGATTTCATCGAGTGTTTGCGCGTCGTCCTCGACGACCAGTACTTTTGCCATTTTTCCCGTGCCATACAACGCTTCGCGCGCTTTGCGCTACGCTGAGCATGCGTTTGAATGGAGTATGCCATCGCACACCATTCAGCCGTTTCGCCCCAACATGAAAAAAATTTAATCTTCCGGCATGCGCATTCTGCTCATAGAAGACGACGCGCGCACGCGCCAACTCCTGCTGCGCGGTCTGACCGAAAGCGGGCATATCGTCGATGCGGTCGAAAACGGCGCGACCGGGCTCGCCCATGCCCGCGAGCCGATCTACGACGTGATCGTGAGCGACCGGACGTTGCCCTGCCTCGACGGTATCGCGCTCGTGCGTCAATTGCGCATGGAAGGCATCGACACGCCCTTGCTCATGGTATCCGCGGCAGGCGGATTGCATGAACGCGTGGACGGTATCCGGGCCGGTTGCGACGACTATCTGGCGAAACCCTACGCTTTCGCAGAACTGCTTGCGCGTGTCGAAGGGCTCGCACGCCGCACGAATCGCTCACGCATGAGCAGTTCGCTGGCATGCGCCGATCTCGTGCTCGACATCCCCTCGCGCAGCGCGACACGCGCGGGGCGCGCCTTGCGTTTGCAGCACCGAGAATTCCTGCTGCTCGAATGCCTGATGCGTCACGAAGACCAGGTCGTCACGCGCGCAATGTTGCTCGAGGCCGCGTGGAACTATGATTTCGAGCCGCGCGGCAATATCGTCGATATGCACATGCATCGACTGCGCGGCAAAGTGGATCGCGATTTCGGCCAGCCGCTCATTCATACCGACGTGGGCGCGGGATACATGGTGAGCGCCCACGCGCCGTGAGCGCGTGCAGGGTCTTACGCTATTGCATTAAAAAAATTTCATCTTCGCGAGAAAGGGCCGACAGGGACGCTTCGATACGCTGTGCAGCATTCCCGTTGCGAGAGAGCGTGTCATGGTTCGTCGGATTGCCGTCTACGTCGCCGCCGCCTTGCTGGCCGGCTGCTCGATGACGCCGGCTTATCATCGACCATCGATGTCGATGCCGGGCACGTTCGATGGCGCGATCGATACCGCCTCGCTCGATTCAACCGTTCCGGTGCGAAGCGGCTGGTGGCGTGCTTATCATGATCCGGCGCTCGATGCGCTCGTCGCCGCGAGTCTCGCGCACAACTATTCGCTGGCTTCGGCTATCGCCGCCGTCGAGCAGGCGCGCGGCACGGCCGAGAAAGCAGGAGCGGCGCAGTATCCGTCGCTTGGCATCGGAGCGGCGTTCGACCGGGCGCATCAGGGCGGTCATGGCGGGTCGAACACGAGGAGCCAAAGCCTGTTCGCGGAAGCGAGCTACGAAATCGACTTCTGGGGCCTCAATTCCGCGACCGCGAATTCGGCGGCGATGCTCGCACGCGCGTCCGGGTTCGATCGCGATACGGTCGCGCTCACGCTGACCGCATCCGTCGTCGACACATACTTCGAGGTGCAGAGCCTGCAGCGACGACTCGTGATCGCGCGCAGCATCGCGCATGACGCCGAACGCGTTCTTCAGCTTCTGCTCGCGCAGCAGAGTGCGGGTGTCGCGACAGAACTTCAGGTGCAGCAGCAACGCAATGCACTTGCGACATTCCAAGCGGCTGTGCCTTCGCTCCAGCAGCAGCTCGAAATCGCGCAACATGCGCTGGCCGTGCTCGCCGGCAGCGCACCCGAGCAATTCGCCGTGCAGGAAGTCGACCTGAACGGCATCCCGATTCCTCAAGCACGCCCCGATCTACCTTCCAAGCTGCTCGATGCGCGGCCCGACATCCGCGCGCAGGAAGCGCAAATGCAAGCCGCGAACTTCGATGTCGGCGCAGCGCGCGCGGCGTTCCTGCCGAATATCGTGCTGACGGCGGACGGCGGCTGGAAGAGCAAGTCGCTTTCCAATTTCCTCGCGAGCCCGTTCGCAAGTCTCGCCGCGTCGCTCGCCGCGCCCGTCTTCGACGGCGGCGCGTTGCGCGGCCAGCTTCACGCGGCGCGGGGTGCCGCCGCCAAAAGCGTCGCGGATTACCAGCAGACGGTGATCAGCGCGCTGCAGGACGTAGAAGACTCGCTGACCATTGCGCGCCAGCAAGCCTTGACGGAATCCTCCGACCGCGCCGCCGCCGATGCCGCCGCGAAAGCCGCGACGCTCGCCGAGGCGCAATACCGCTCAGGCACGGTCGACTTTCTCACGGTGCTCGATGCGCAGCGCACGCGCTATCAGGCCGAGGACACGCTGGTTCAGGCTCGTCTCGCCCGGCTGCAGGCGTCCGTGAGCCTGTTTCGCGCATTTGGCGGCGGCGTTGAACTCACCGCCTCGTCCAACCCATCAAGCTGAACGACTCGCTCATGAAAATCGACGACATCCCGCGCGAGTACGCGCCGCGTCGGAAACGTGGCCGCTTCCCGATGATTGCCGCGCTCGCGCTGGCCGCCGCGCTCGCCGCCTGGTGCCTGTGGCCGAAGCACGCCGCCACGCCCGCCGCCGCACCCGTACCGGTGAACGCGGGGCATCCGTTGCGCCAGGACTTTCCCATTTCGGTGACGGCGACGGGTTCCGTGCAGGCGCTCAATGCGGTCGACGTGAAAGTGCGCGTCGACGGGCAATTGCAGCGCGTCGCGTTCACCGAAGGACAGGACGTCAAGGCCGGACAGGTGCTCGCGCAACTCGATCAGGGTCCGCTCAAGGCGCAGTTGCAGCAAGCCGAAGCCGCCCAACGCAAGGATCAGGCGAGTCTCGACAACGCGCGTCTCGATCTCGCGCGCTATTCGAAGCTCGTCGGCATCGGCGCGGCGACCTCGCAGAGCGTCGATACCGCGAAGGCGCAGGTCGCCTCATTTGCGGCGATGGTCGCCGCGGACGCCGCATCCGTACAGAACTATCGGCTGCAACTCGGCTTCACGACGCTCCATGCGCCCTTCGACGGGCGGGTCGGCATGCGCGAGGCGGATGTCGGCGCGATCGTGCATCCGTCGGATGCGGCCGGCATCGTCACCGTCACGCAGATCGAGCCGATCACCGTGGTCTTTTCCGTTCCGCAGGACGTGCTGTCCGAATTGCTCGCCAACCAGGCCAAAGCGCCGCTGCCGGTGCACGTGAGCACCCGATCGGGCAGCGCGGCGCTCGCCGACGGACAGTTGACCTTCATCGACAGCACCGTTGATCCGGCCACGGGACAAATCAAGCTAAAGGCCTCGTTCGCGAACCAGGACCGGAGTTTGTGGCCGGGCGAACTCGTCAATGCGCGCCTGCTGTTGCGCACCGATAGCGGGCGGATCGCGGTGCCGAGCCGGGCGATCGTGAACACGCAGAATGGCCCGCAGGTTTTCGTCGTGTCGGCAGGCGGACGCGTGCAATTGCGCCCGGTCGAAACCACGGCCAGCGTCGACGGGATGACCGAAGTCACCAGCGGCGTCCAGCCGGAAGACCTGGTCGTGTTCGATGGTCAGAGCCGGCTGAATCCGGGCGTGCGCGTCGCGGCTACGATCGTACAACCCACGCCGCAAGCACCGGAAAGCTCATCATGAGCCTGATCGAACGTTTCATCGAAAGGCGCATAGCGACGACCTTCCTCGCCATCGCCGTGCTGCTCGCGGGCGCTGTGGCCTACTTTTTGTTGCCCGTCGCTCCGCTGCCGCAGGTGGATTTCCCGACCATCCAGATCGTCGCCAAACTGCCCGGCGCGAGTGCCGAAACGATGGCGACATCCGTCGCGACGCCCTTGGAGCGTCAGCTGACGAACATCGCGGGCATCACGCAGATGACCTCGTCGAGTTCGCTGGGGACGACCAACATCGCGGTACAGTTCGACCTCTCGCGCGACATCAACGGCGCGGCACAGGATGTTCAGACGGCCATCAATGCGGCGGGCGGCCAGTTGCCCAAGAATTTGCCGAACCCGCCGACGTATCAGAAGGTGAATCCCGCCGACTTCACCGTTCTGTCGCTCGCGCTCACCTCTTCCTCGCTCACCCTGACGCAACTCGACGACTATGCCGAGAACTACATCGCGCAGCAGATATCGCAGATGCCCGGCGTCGGCCTCGTCGATTTTCACGGGCAGCAACGGCCCGCCGTGCGCATCCGTCTCGACCCGGACAAGCTGACGGCGCGCGGCCTCACGCTGGAAGACGTGCGCTCGATCGTCGGCGTGCAGACGGTCAACGCGCCCAAGGGCAGCCTGAACGGACCGGACCGTTCGGTCGTTTTCAACGCGACCGATCAGATCACGAACGCGGATGATTACCGCAATCTCGTCGTCGCCTACAAGAACGGTGCGCCGGTGCGCGTGCAGGATCTCGGCGTCGTCGTCGATGCGCCCGAGGACACGCAGCAGGCCGCATGGTTGCAGCACGATCGCGCGATCATTCTCGATATTCACAAGCAGCCCGGCTACAACGTGGTGCAGACCATCGCCAACATCAAGGCCAGACTGCCTTCGCTGCAGGCCTCGCTGCCGGCCGCCGCGGTGCTGCACGTGGTCGGCGACCGCACGCAGACCATCGACGCCTCCGTGCGCGACGTCCAGTTCACCCTGATGCTGACCATCGCGCTCGTCGTGATGGTGATTTTCTCGTTCCTGCGCAACGTGTGGGCGACGGTGATCCCGAGCCTCACGATTCCGCTGTCGCTCGTGGCGACCTTCGGCGTGATGTACGTGCTCGGCTACAGCCTCGACAATCTGTCGCTGATGGGTTTGACCATCGCGGTCGGCTTCGTCGTAGACGATGCGATCGTTGTGATCGAGAACGTCATGCGCCATATCGAGGAAGGCGTGCCGAAGATGCGCGCCGCGCTGCTCGGCGCGCGCGAGGTACGCTTCACCATCGTCTCCATGACGATCTCGCTGATCGCCGTGTTCATTCCCATTCTGCTGATGGGCGGCATCGTCGGACGGCTGTTTCGAGAGTTCGCGGTCACCGTGAGCGCGGCCATCGTGATGTCCGCTCTTGTCTCGCTGACGGTCACGCCGATGCTGTGCGGCTGGCTCATCAAGGCGCCCGGCAGCGATCGGGGGCGCCTCGCGGTGTTCGAGCGCTGGCTCGAGCGCGGTTTCGTCGCGATGGAGCGCGCGTACGAACGGGGCCTCGACCGAGTGTTGCGGCATCAGAAGGTGATGCTCGGCGTGACGGTCGCAACGATCGTCGTCACCGGCGCGCTGTTCGTCGCCATTCCCAAGGGATTCTTTCCACAGGAGGATTCAGGCCTCATCATGGGCATCGCCCAGGCCGCGCCCGATGTCTCGCCGCGTTCGATGGCCGCCAGAATGCAGCAGCTCGGCCATATCATCGAGGCCGATCCCGCCGTCGACAACGTCTATTACTGGATCGGCCCGAATCCGACCGTGAGCCAGGGGCGCGTGATGATCAACCTCAAACCGTTCGGTGCGCGCACGGCGAGCGCGGGACAGGTGCTCGCGCGGCTGAAGCCGCAACTCGCGAACGTGATGGGAATTTCATTGTCGATGCAGGTTCGGCAGGACATTCAGGTCGGTGGCCGCATCAGCGCCGCGCAGTATCAGTACACGTTGCAAAGCCCGGACATTGCGCAGTTGAATCATTGGGCGCAGGTGCTCACGAAGAAGCTCGGCATGCTGCCCGAACTGACCGACGTGACATCGGACCAGCAGGCGTCCGCAACGAGCGCGACCCTCGTGATCGATCGCAGCACCGCATCGCGGTTCGGCATCACGGCTCAGGCCATTGACGACACGCTCTACGATGCCTTCGGTCAGCGCCAGGTCGCGACGATGTTCACGCAACTGAACCAGTATCACGTGATCGAGGAAGTCGATCCCGGCTATCAACTCACGACGGACGCCCTCACCCACCTCTACGTGCGTTCGCCGCTCAACGATCAACTGGTGCCGCTCAGCACGCTCGCCAAAGTGGAAAACACGGTCTCGCCGATTTCCATCAACCATCAGGGGCTCTTCCCTTCGGTGACGATCTCGTTCAATCTCGCCGCGGGCCAGTCACTCGGCAATGCGGTGTCGGCGATCCACCGCGCGGAAGCCGCGGCCGGCAAGCCAGATGCGATCTCGACCAGTTTTCAGGGCACGGCGCAGGCATTTCAGGCTTCGCTAAAGACGGAGCCATTCCTGATCGGCGCCGCGCTGATCGCGGTCTATCTCGTGCTCGGCATTCTCTACGAAAGCGCGATTCATCCACTCACCATCATCTCGACGCTGCCTTCCGCGGGCGTCGGCGCGCTGCTCGCGTTGATGCTCTGCGGACAGGATCTATCGATCATGGGGATGATCGGCGTCATCCTGCTGATCGGAATCGTGAAGAAAAACGCCATCATGATGATCGATTTCGCGCTGGTCGCGGAACGTGAGCAAGGCCTTTCGCCGGTCGAGGCCATCCGTCAGGCTTGCGTGCTGCGCTTCAGACCGATCATGATGACAACGCTCGCCGCGTTATTCGGCGCATTGCCGCTCGCGCTCGGCCACGGTGCGGGTGCGGAGTTGCGCGTCCCGCTCGGCATTGCGATCGTCGGCGGTCTTATCGTCTCGCAGATGCTCACCTTGTTCACCACCCCGGTCGTGCACCTGTGGTTCGACCGGCTCTCGCATTGGCTCGGCACGAGGTCCAAAGATCGGCTCCTGCCTGCCGAGGCGACTCGTTGACGCCTTCGCCCCCCCGGCGCACGGCGGGGTCCAGTCCGCGCTGGCGAACAGGCCAATGCTGAACAGCTTCTTCCATGCGACGCTGTTCTGGGACCGCGTGCTCGTACCATCCGCGACACGATATTCGGCTTCGAGGGTGAAGATGATCTTCGCCCCCCGCCGATGTCTCCGGCGCCTCTCATCGTGTCGAACGCCGCCGCTTCTGCGATTAACCAAACGGACGCGATCGTAGGGCACGCATGCCTGAGACGGGCAGATAGACGGTGAACGGTGTCACCGTGTGCGCGAGAAAGCACGTCGCGTGAGCCAGCGTGTCACGCGGCAAGGCTCTCGGCGATAGGCTCTTTGATCGATTCAACGGTCTATTCTTGCCTACGATGCGGATAGCAGTTCCCGTCTCGATCTCCGCGGCCTTTTTCATCATCCGCATCATGCCCGGTCCGCCCGAATGGAAGGACAAGCCATGACACGAAGACGCCGTCGATGGAGCCACACGCAGCATCGTTTCGCGCATGAAAGGCGCGGCAGGACATTAAGCAGCCACCGCGCCTTGCAACGCCGCGAGACTACGCCAGCGGTCAACGCCCAGAAGAGTTGGTAAGCGTAAGCGACGCTGCCATTCGATATTCAGGCAATCCGGTTCAAGCGGTAACCGACGCCGCGCACTGTAACGATTTCTTCCGCACCAATTAGGCCGCGCAGGTTGCGTACATGCGCGTCTACCGCGTGGCTTCCTATGGTCTCGCCTGGGCGATAAATCTTCTTCTCAAGCTCGGAACATGGAAATACTCGCGCCGGATCTTCCATTAGCGCTTGAAGCAGGGAGAACTCTCGCGGCAGGAGATCAAGAGTGACGCCTGATTTTGTAGCTTCACGGGAAGTTGCATTGAGATTCAACTCCCCGTGCGAATATATGGACCGGATGTGGCCTGGCCGAGTTCGTAGGAGCGCACACACGCGTGCGGTCAGCTCGCCGAGATCGAAATGTGTTGTCTCAAATCCGATCGTGCCAGGGTCAAGTCCGTGAATACGGTCATCTACTGCCTCGCCGACGGTCAAGAGTAGCAACGGCACGTCTGTACTACAACTGCGAATTGTCGCAAGCAAGTCGAGTCCGTCTTGCATGCGAACGTTCAGGTCGAGTATGACAAGATCCTGAGCCCCACGACCAAGTATAAGCTTGGTTTCCCGATCATCTCGCGCCCAATCCACCGTGAAACCCAGACGGCCGAGCGCAGCCAGCACTGGCTCGGCAATCATCTCATCGTCTTCTACCAGCAACAGCTGCATTCCCTGCCCGGATTCGAAACTCTCTCGGAAGCAATTTTCCGGGCACTACCTTAAGAACCCCTTACATCTTCCGATGTACTGACCATCTTCTATGCCGACTGTACGCGTGTAGGCAGATAGCCTAAGCCCGCCCTAAGGTTCACGTCGCAATAATCGCGTGGCGAGGACAGTCCGCGCTGTTCAATTCGAGGGAATTTCATGCGAGCGTCGACTCTGAAGGCCTTGCGCGCCAATGCGGTATTGATTGCGCTATCCGTCGCAGCGTCGGATGCGGTTTGGCTGGCGGTCTGCGGTTGTTCTGGGCGGCTTGCCGCGCTTGAATCGCCGGCGGTCCGCATTGCGATTCTGGCAAGTGCGTCGATCATCGTGCTTTTCGTCAGACGCGTCGCTGGACGAGCGTTCGAAATGGCGCGTGTGTCTCGCCGCATCTCCTGGACGCAAGGCACCGGGCGGTTGGTGCTGACGAACCCTTCGACAGATGACTGGCTCGTGCAACTGCACGTCGAGTTGCATCCTGGCGAAGCTCGGCCAATGCAGGTGTGCTCACGTCCGGCATCCTCTAGCAGGGTGCCACGCGGTCGGGTGTGACTCTGAACGCGCCCAGTCCTTTTCACCCGGCTATCCGACGGGCTTTTTTGCTCTTATCGGATCTCTGACCATTCATCGTCAGACTGGTGTCCGTGGATGAAACATTTCTTGTTCACATAAACGACCATCGATTTGCCGGCGGCGGCGTGCTGCGACGCTTGCCGCGTTTCGCATCACCAAGTCCAGGCATTAAACTCCTGGACGATGTTTTTTCGACGACAGCGAGCAAGCAACCAAGTCGTCGAATTGACTCTCGCAGTGAACCGATCACGGGCGTTCGGCTTCGGCGCCGTTACTTACCTTAGCGCACGCTGACCAAAACCAACACAAGGGCTACGCTCGGTGCCGAGGTAACTCACCAACGGCCATGTTGAGCAAAATCGGGGGAACGATTTTACGCGAACGGGCGCCGTCAACTACACGGCGCAGGAATACGTCAATTCAAGCGAACACGCAATCGGTGCCACCTGGACGACCTTCGACTGTTGCGCACGCCACAAGCTGATCGGCGTGTCGCATCGGGGAGCTAGACCGATGTGCGGCTGCCTAGAGCGTTTCGACCGTCTCGGTGCGATCGCGGGCAAATTGCTCGCCAGTGTTGGCTGCGCACATGGATTTGCGAAGCGACCAATCGATATCAGTGGCGTTTACATCTTTGTAAATAACCATTACACTTCGCGCCGATACAAATGCGCATGATTCGCATTTAGCGTTATGTGATGCGCGCACGTCGCGTTCTTGTGCTCCATGCAACGTGGGGCGTCATTTCTCTCCAACACTTTCACCATGCCCGCTCTGCTGAAGACGCGGACGCGTTTGCTCGCGTCCGTCGGTGCCCTCTATTGCGCAAGTTTCCTTGCTCCGTCTCAAGCCGTCGCCCAAGCAGCGTCCACCCAGAACTCCGGCGACATGTCGACTCAGTCCCTCCCCGCCGTTCAAGTGAATGCAACCGGCGTTCAATCGGACCTGCAGACAAAGGAGTTGCCGTCGTACAAATTCACCGCGCCGCTGCTGGACACGCCGCGTTCGATCACCGTCATTCCCGAAGAGCTGATCCGCGAGACCAACGCGACGACCTTCGCCGATGCGCTCAAGACCGTGCCCGGAATCACCTTCCTGGGCGGCGACGCGGCGGCGAATCCGTCGGCGGATCGTCCGGTGATTCGAGGCTTCGAGTCGCGCAATTCGATCTTCGTCGATGGCATTCGCGACTCGGGCGTGCAGAACCGCGAGACCTTCGATATCGAGAGCATCACGGTCATCAAGGGACCGGACTCCGTGTATGCCGGGCGCGGCGCGGTGGGCGGCAGCATCGACATCCAGACTAAGATGCCGAAGTACGACGACTTCATCAACGCGGGCGTGGGCATCGGCACCGATGCGTACAAGCGCTTCACGCTCGATGCGAACCAGAAGTTTGGCGACGGAAACGCATGGCGCTTCAACGCGATGGGCTTCGACGCGAATCAGGCCGGCCGCAACAACGTCTACAGCAAGCGCTGGGGCGTGGCCCCGTCCATTGCGTTCGGACTGAACAGCCCGACGACGGTGACGGTGAGCTACTACCACCTGAACACCTACGACATGCCGGACTTCAGCGTGCCGTTCCGCTCGACGGGCGGCACGCCGATCGACAGCGACCGCGGCCAGTTCTACGGCTTCAACAACCGCGACTACCGCTACGGCCAGACGGATACCGGCGAGGTGCGCGTGGAACACCGCTTCAACGACAACCTGAAGCTCAAGAACACGACCATGTTCGGCCGCACGACGCTCGACTACGTGGCGACCAATCCGCAATTGCAGAACGCGACGTCGAATATCCTCGGGCTGCAGGCGAAGAGCGGCAAGTACGCGACCAACAGCATCACCAACCAGACCGAGCTGACGGGCCGTGCGACCGTGTTCGGCATACAGCACACCATGACGGGCGGGATCGAATTCAGTCACGAGCACAGTCTGTACGAGGGCTATCTCGTGACCGACAGCGCGGGCAACAACATCCGCTCGAACACGCCGTGCAACGTGCCGTTCAACTGCACGCCGATCAACGCGTGGAACCCGGACAATCCGTGGCTCGGCAATATCGTGCTCAACGGCGACACCGGGTTCCCGGGCGCGGCGACGCATACGCAGACCAACGTTGCATCGGCGTACATCTTCGACAGCGTGAAGATCACCGATCAGTGGCTGTTCAACGCGGGCGCGCGCTTCGACCGCTTCGACGTCACGGCGACGCAGGCGGGCGCGAAGGACCTGACGAACAACTCGAATCTCTTTAGCTATCAGCTCGGCCTCGTGTACAAGCCGCTGCCCTCGGTGAGCCTGTACACGTCGTACGGCACGTCTGCGAATCCGCCGGGCGCGAACTCGGGACTCGGCGGCGGCACCGACCAGATCACCGGGACGAATCAGGATCTCTCGCCCGAGCGCAGCCGCAATATCGAAGTGGGCGCGAAGTGGGACGTGATGGAACGTCTCTCGCTGAATGCCGCGCTGTTCCAGACCGACAAGACCAACGCGCGCGTCTCCGATGGCCTCGGCGGAACCATCAACGCAGGACATCAGCGCGTGCGCGGCGTGGAGGTGGGCGCGGCGGGCAATATCACGGGCAAGTGGAGCATCTTCGGCGGCTATTCGTATCTCGATGCGATCACCGTCGATGCCGGCGCGGCCAACGCCGCATCGTCGGGCCTGCCGATGGTCATGGTGCCCAAGCACAACGTCGCGCTGTGGTCGTTCTATGAAGTGATGCCTAAGCTGAAGGTGGGCGCGGGCGCGACCATCGCGAGCAAGACGTACGCTTCCGTGACGCCGACCGTGCGCAAGTGGACGCCGGGCTATGCGCGCTTCGATGCCGTGGCGACCTATCGCGTCGCGAAGAGCGTGGATCTGCAGTTCAATGTGAACAATATTTTCGACCGCAAATATTATTCGACGGCTTATCCGATCTATGCGACCTGGGCACCGGGACGCTCGGCGGTGGTGACGCTGAATTTCTATCAGTAAGGGCTGAGGACGTCGCACTGGGTCGTTCCGAGTCGACATCACGACTTTGACATGTCGCTCGGACGTTCGAATATGCAAGCCAATTGAATGGCGCTCTGTGTTCAGGTCGGATATTCGGGAACGAGGCATGATTGCACAGCGTGCAGTGGACCAGCCATGACGTCGCCTTCGACGGACAGGCGCGGTTCCCTAATGCGCTGCGCACCGTGCCTCTGGATGCCCGCGGTGATAATGGCGTCGTAGACGTCCAAATATTGACGGATCACGTCGTCGAGTTGACGTATCGAGCGATGCATACCGCGTCGAAGGTATTTTTCAGTGATCGAGGCGAACCATCGCTCTACATGAGTGAGCCACGACGCCGAGGTCGGCGTAAAGCGAACGCGGAAGCGAGGATGACGAGCAAAGCATGCTTTGATCGACTCGTTAGCGAGATCGCCGATTCCCGTCGCTGCAGCAAAACCGAAGCCCGACTGAGGAACAGTACGCAGAATGCGCTGCACGATACTCCAGGGAATCATGCGCCATCGAAGTGCGTAATTCGTTCGTCCACCACGTAACAATGGCTCGAGCAGTTCGAGCTCGGCTGGAGGCAGCCGTACGCCGTTCGGAGTGGTGGGCGTGCCGGCGATTCGCGCGACATCCGCAAGCATCTGCGCCGCCGTCTCGCTCGGCCGTGCCGTTGGCCTGCGTAACCTGTGCGTTCACCACCAGACCAATGTCGATTATCGACCTTCGGATGCCTGCGTAAAGAACAGGTGCAGAGCATCGACGAGTAGCTCAAGCTGTTGATCAGAACGGCGCGCAAGCGCGATCGGGCCAGAAACGTACACAAATTTCTCGGCACAGTATGTGGCCATGATGATAGTCCCGCGTGACGCTTACCGGATTGTTGCGCAGAAGCATCATTCACCGCGAGGTCCCCTTGCCTCATCTAAGCCGCAACTAAGTTTTCCCCTCCAGAGTGACCTTTCAACTAGCGCGACGTTCTTTTAACCAGGGCGACGTTCACTCCTTCCTGCATGTCGCGTCCTATCCATGGGAGCCCGCTGATGGCCGATCCACAACGCACGTATCCGCTCTGGGCAGACAACAAGGTTCCAGAGGTCACAATCGCATTTTGGCTGATCAAGATACTGTCGACCACAGTCGGCGAAACCGCTGCAGACTACCTTGCTGTTAATGTGGAGTTGGGTACTCTGCTCACCGACGTGATCACAGTCGCGCTTCTTGCAATTGCGCTCGGTGTGCAGTTGCGCTTCCGAAAGCTAGTTCCCTGGGCGTACTGGCTTACCGTGGTACTGATCAGTGTCGTGGGCACTCAAATTACTGATGCCCTAACCGACGGTGCCGGCGTCAGCTTATATATCAGCACAACATGTTTCACTGTCATATTGGCGATTGTTTTCTGGGCCTGGTACCGCTCGGAGGGAACTTTGTCCATCAGGCATATCGACACTCTGCGACGGGAGCTTTTTTACTGGGTGGTGATTCTTTGTACTTTCGCTTTGGGAACTGCTGCCGGTGACCTCGCGACAGAAGCACTCGGGCTGGGTTTCTCATGGGGCGTGGTTGTCTTTGGCGCTCTCATAGCTGCCACGGCGGCGGCTGCATACCTTGGTGTCAATCGAGTACTTGCTTTCTGGATTGCCTACATCCTCACGCGTCCGCTGGGCGCCTCCCTCGGTGATTTACTTTCGCAGTCGCGCACATATGGAGGCGTTGGTTTCGGAACTGTGTATACGAGCGTTGGCTTCCTTGTGTTAATCATCGCGTTAGTTGTTCTCGTCAGCATTCGAAAGCCGTCCGCCGAAGATTCCCGAACGGCGCAAATCTAATCTATGGGAGAAAGAATCATGCGAGCAAATTGGTGGTCAGCGTTTGGCGCCAGCGTGGTAGTAGGCGGGGCGGTGTTTTTCACCTCGCTCTCACCCTCCGGGTTTGACGTGGTTGCGTCTGCTCAAGCCGCTTCAAAGCTGGGCGATCTATCGCCATTTCGAACGATCGCTGCCGACACGGCATCCAAGGTCGATAAAGGCGATCTCTCAGGTGCGAAGATCCGAATCAAGGATCTTGAGACTTCATGGGACGAGGCCGAACCGGCCCTAAAACCCCGTGCTGCGGCCGACTGGCATATAGTGGACAAAGCCATCGATCGAGCTTTAGACGCCTTGAGATCAAAAGCTCCGGACGAGTCGGCATGCAAAAAGGCACTCGCCGATCTACTAGCAACTTTCGATAAAGTTAGTGGATAGGCGAAAGCGCAGACCGAGAGAACGGTGCGCCAAGCTGTCGATCGCAGTGATCTATTTTGCGATTGGCGGCAGCCTGAGACGCATTTGCACCTCTCGGTATGCGGCAACGAAGTTCGGATTTCCATTTTTAACTTCACTGAGCCAGCGCGCCAAGTCTGCGGCACATGCCTCCGACTCGATATCTTTGAAGCACTTGGAATCGTTGGGCATTTATTCAGCGGCCCAGTGAAATGCGTAGAGAGTTTGGCGCTCTGCGAGCGTGAAATGCAAGGATTCGGTCTTGCCACTGGCGAGCCACTTTCGCAGTGAACGAGAGACGGTCTCTGCCGTCTCCCCTTCGGCTTAGTTCAGCCCATGCGAGTGACCTTCGCGTGCGCTACGAAGATCGGCCAATACAACAGAAACCACAAAATCTATTGCTCGCGAAGATGAGTCGAACGTCCCGGGGGCAGCTTCAGCCGTGGAACTCGTTATCAAAGTTAGAAGGATGATGATCCTGACAAATGCGCGGACGGAGTTCGGCAAGTTGGACATCTTTCTCGTGGGAAAAGAAAGTATCTCTCGCAACTGTGTCAACGAGTGATGATTCAGGAGTATACGAATAGCCTTTATCATACGCAAACTGGCTTATCTAGCAGATGCTTACGCAATCGTGCTCATCGAGCCGAACGGCACAGGGCGACCCTCATCGGCCGTGGGGTGCGGCGCCAGTAAAACGGCGGCTTTCACGCGTACAACGGTCGTCGATGACACAATAGAAAATCGTTGGCAAATCGGCTGAATCGGTCTTCCATCTCATCTGGCGCCGGGCCTGCTGGTTAGCGCGGTTTCAATTGCTCGACAACATACTGGCTGACGATCAGATCCAGGTGCGCACCGCCGGCATTCTTGTACACCGTCCGGTCTCCGGCCGAACGATGGAACGCCGTCATTCGGCACAGATCGAACAGATCGCCTTCTATATCACTATCCCGAATCACGCCCGCTTGCAGCGGGATTTGAATGTCTCCCGACTGAACGGCATTCTGGCGGTCGTCCACGAAGATCCGCGCACCGCGGAATACATCGCAATCGGCCTCCTGCATGTCGGATCGGTATCCGCCCACCAGATCGACATGGGTACCAGGGCGAACGCGCTCGCCCCGGATCACGGGGATTGATGCGCTTGTGGCGGCCGTGATGATGTCCGCGCGGGCGACCGCGGCATCGAGGTCCTGGACACCGGAGTTCGACAGTTCCACGGCCAAAAACGCGATTTTCGACAGCCAGGCCTTGTATCGGCGCGGGTTTCGGCGG
>NZ_FCOX02000100.1 GCF_900044055.2 Caballeronia calidae
CCTCCGCTGACCTGCCTCTACCACGCCCCACGCGTTCCACCACATACTCTGAGGGGCGTCGTTCGTGGATCGCTTACGAATAATTTGGCAGGCTTCTACGGTCGACATGGTCATGATTAGCTCCTTCACGCAGCATGCTGCGCTTTGTTTGCATCGTTCGTTTGCGAGAAACCCATGAAGTGGCCCGCGATGAGTACGGCCGGCCCTTTCCGTTCGCGGGAGGCTTCCCATGCAGCCGTGATGTGCTTCTCATCGCCCGGGGCTTCGAGACGCCAGTAGGGAATATCCAGTGTTTCGAGTAACGGTTCGAGCATTCGAACCATCAACCGGCGGGATTCTCGAGGGTCTTTCCCGAGGTTGGAAAACTCGCGTCCGAACTGACCGACCACGAAGAGCATCGGAATGTTCGAATCGAGACCAAGGGCACGCACGCTGTTGATTGCCGCATAGAAGCCTTGGTTCTGCACCAGAATCACGACGTTCCGGCCGCCCGCATAAAGACCTGCTGCCACTTCGACTGCCTGGTCCTCCGTCGTTGTCGGCACAACTCGGATACCATTGTTCTGGTCTTCAAGCGCCTGATGCAAAGCAATCTGCAGCATGTCCGGAACAGTTGCGACGAAGTCGATTCCGCACTTGCGGAATTCGGCAATCACCTCGGCCGCGCTTACAGAGTGTTGGGTGAAATCGTTGTCCATAATTGACCTCTTTGCGCTGACGCGCGTTACATGCTCGCTTGCAGACCGGCGAGCGAATTGGTTCTGTGGTGGCTGTAAGGTGACGTGTTGCGTCCCGTGGCTGCGACCAATGACGGTTCGTGAAGCAGCCTGGAGCATGCGGTGACAATGAGTTGACGCCACATCACAAGGATGAGCAGGAAGGTATACACGGCGAAGTCTCCATCTTCAGTCGCCCCGTAAGGTGAATTCGGGGTTTGCGACTTGTATCTAAATGTCTTAGTATCTAGATACAATATGCGACAGGTTGTCTGCAAGCAAAAAAGCGCAACCTGTTGGAAATTGAGACTGAAATTGCTTCTTTGAACAAGAAAGCAGGACGCCCAAGGAGAAAAATGACCGACGCTTCCGACACGCTCCAAGAGCACAAGATGTTGAGGCTGCTGAGTCTGCTCGAGCGCGTTTCCGCGTCGAACGAGCCGGTGACCATTGCCCAGATAGCGATGCGCCTCGACATTCCAAAAGCCAGCGCGGCTCGGCTGGTTGACCTCCTCGTTTCCAGTCGGTATCTGGGGCGCATGCCCGATACGCGAGGACTGATACCGGGCCCGCGCTCCGTCCAGCTCGCCGCGGCCACACTCAGCAACAGTTCTTTCCGACGGGCGTGCCGAGCGATACTGCGCAGCGCGGTGTCTCGTCTTGGTGAAACCTGCAATCTGTCGGCCTTCGATGGCGACTGTGTGCTTTATCTTGAAAGGGTCGAAACTGCGGAACCGCTAAGAATGCATCTGGAGCTAGGTTCGAGGCACCCACTCCATTGCACGGCGGGCGGAAAACTTTTCTTGTCGCAACTCCCACTGGTCGAACGCACCGCGCTCCTTGATCGGCTCACGTTGAGTCCACACACGCCGCACACCATCACGTCCAGAGCGAAGTTAGAAGAAGAACTCGCGCGTCTCGCAGCGAAAGGCATTTCCACTGACCGGGAAGAGTTCATCACCGGCATGGTCGGCGTAGCGGTGCCGGTGATGACGGGCAACTCGCGCAACGCCATCGCTCTCGTCTGTCACGCTGCTTCCGCCAGAAGCAGCCTTGAGGACTTGCTGGCAAAGCTGCCGATTTTGAAGGAGGGAGCCTCACAGCTCAAAGTCCTATTCGACGCTCAAGCTGTGGATTGAGGCTGAGGCTGTGGGACAGGTTCTCGCCTTCTCGTGGATCTCGTTAGGTCGCTTGACTTATGCGGCCGTACGCATCCAGTAGCGATGTCTTGTACACGACGCCGAGTATCGATGATGTGCTCGATGCGGGGTCGATAACGGGCAGGCGCTCGCCGCGAAATTTAAGGAACAGCTGCAATGCTTGTCCCAACGTCATGTCCGGCGTGAGGACATGAAAGTCCGGCAGCAGATAGTCCACTGCGGTCGTTCGCGCTGGCGTCCGAGGCGACACAAGGTCGGAAGCCACATCCTCCAAGGCGACGACGCCGCAGAAGTGCTGACTTTCGTCGACGACATAGAGATATTTCACAGGATGTTGTGCAAACATCCGAGTCAATTCCTCGACCGATGCGTGGAGAGGAACAACAGTGTCAGCTGGCTTCAGCAACTCTCGCATTTTCATCGCGGCGAGTGTTGAACGGTATTTCTGTTCGCGATTGCGCCGGACGGTCACTTCATACATCGAGCTGTGCTCCGCGTTGCGAGCAACGAAGTAGGCGATGACACACGACAGCATCAGGGGCAGAACCACCTGGTATGACAGCGTCATCTCAAAGATCATGAGAATCGCCATCAGCGGCGCGTTGGTGGCCGCGGTCAAGAAGGCACCCATTCCAACAATGGCATACGCGAACGGTTGCGCGGTGGATAGCGGCCAGATGTCGTGAACACCGATTCCGAATATGCACCCGACCACCGCACCTACAAAGAGCGTAGGCGTAAAGACGCCCCCGACCGCCCCTGTTCCGGCTGTAGCGAGTGTCGCGATGACTTTGAGAACCAGCACCAGGAGTAGCGCCTTCCAGGTCCACTGCTGATGCAGTAGCGAGTTCACGACCTCGTAGCCATTTCCCCAGACCTCGGGCGCCCACACGGAGACGATACCGACGATAAGACCTCCCATTGCGAGCTTCATCGGAAGAGGAAGAGGCAGTTTTCCGAACCCTTTCTTGGAAACCGCGAGAAGCTGAAGGAACCGAGGTGCCAGAAGACCACAGAGAAGGCCGAGGACGATGAAAGGAAGCACTTCGACGCCCGTGACAGTCGGAAATGCCGGCATCTCGTATGGAGGTCGATAGCCCGCGAACTCACGCATCGTGATATTGGCTACCACTGATGACACGACGATCGGGCCGAACCACTCCATCGCCATCGACCCGAGCACCAGCTCCGTGACGAAGAAGGCGCCTGCAATTGGGGCGTTATAGGCCGAAGTGATGCCTGCTGCCGCGCCGCATGCAACGAGCATGCGCAAACGAGCCGGGTCGAATCGAACGAAACGGCCGATTATCGACGAGCAAAGCGCCGCGAGCTGAACCATCGAGCCTTCTCGACCAATCGAGCCGCCGCTTGCGATTGAGAAAAGCGATGACACGGTGCGCCAGATGCTCTGCCAAACCGGCACAACGCCGTCCCCGATGGTGACGGCCTCCATGTAGTCAGCGCCGGACTTTGAAGACCCTCGCCGCGCGACCAGTAGACAGATGCCTGCGATCAGACCTCCTGCCGTTGGCACCGCAATACGAATGGGCCAAGGTAGAGCTTTCGCCAGTTCGACGAAATTTCCCGGCTCTCCCCCTATCGCTTTCTGTAGCAAATCGACGCCTTCGCGAAAAGCGGCAGTCGCGTACGCGCCAGCGACCCCGACCACCACCGCCCACAAAAGCATTGCATGCGTGTCAGGCTGACGGACTGCCTTCCAAAGGACGGTCCGAAGCAGGCGAGAACTATTTTTCATGATCGGCTGCTGCTGTTGGGTCGATGATGCGGACCGGTCAATGCACAGACAGCACCGAAGCTCTGACCTGAAAAGCGGGTGCCGCGACGTTGGGAGAATAGAGAGCAACGCCGCCGTGAAAGGCGGCGTTGTTATTCGATGCGGTGAGACGTGCTCAGTGCCGCGACTTGATGTGAACGGGAGACGTCTCAGATTGCCCGTGAGCGAACGTTGCAGAGGTTGTCTCGCCCGAGCCCGCGCGCAGCAGGCGAAGCGTCTTCGTCTCCGGATCGACCTCCACCAGCGAGCCGTGCGGAATAACCTCGGTCACGTCCTGGTCAAATCCGGCCAGCATCGAGATGCCGCCGAGCGCAGCGCCCTGCGCCAGAATCGTATTGACAGTGTTAAAAATGATGGCCACCGGAGCCATGTTCCTCGATTGCATCTCGTGGAGCATCCAGGCGCTCGCAACCCCGCCTTTCGCCGTATCCAGCACTAAAATGCGGCCGACGTACGACTGCCCAACAAGTTTGTGCGCAGGACGCGAGAACACGCCTTCCAGACGGTTCAGGTCGTAGCGGGCCGAGAAGCCGTCCTTTGCGACCAGTGCCTCGGCCGACACCTTCTTTCCGAGCGCGTGACGCGCTGTCAATACCAATTCGCTCATGCCAGTTCTCCCTTTTCCGCGGCAGCGACACACTCTTCCATCGATGCAAGCATGGGCGTGTAGCCGTAGCCGCCCAGAATATTCACGAGCTTTGCGCTGTTGGTCGCAAGCTTCTTCCAGCCCTTCGCTTCGGACATTTCGCGTGCATACGACTGATAGAAGCACATCCCGGACAGCACAGTCCCGCCGGCGCTTTCGATGCGACGCGTGTAACCAAAACGCTCCGAGTCCGGCGAGACTTGCGGGCTCGTGACCGCGAGAAGCGGCACCTTGAATTTACGGCCATCGCAGAGCTCGGCGAGCGAGCGCAGCTCGTACAGGCTCAGTTGCGGCGCGGAGAAGACGACGACATCGATCGATTTCGTAACTGCGTAGCTGGCCGCAAGTGCTTCGATCTGCTCGCGGTCGATGCGGTGATGAACCGGCAATTTGTCGCCACCCACGTCTTCGAGGCGCTGCGCTTCCGGCGTAATGCCGACGAGATGGAACAGTGCTATCGAACCGAAGCTCGCCATTGCGGCGCCGAAATGCTTCAGGTCGTCGGAAGTCGGCGCACCCTCAATGCCCTCGATCACGGGAACCTGCCAGTAGTTGCCCGCCAGACGGCCGATGACCCCACCGAGCGCGCCCCATTCGTTGAGCGTACGCGGCGTGAAGTCGACACGAAAGCGCATCGTGGCCTGACGTTGCTCGTCGAGGTGATACCCGTAGCGCGGCGTGCGACCGGTCAGCCCCGCCGACAAGGCGGACGGGCCGCCTTCAAAGTTCGAGCGCGCGCCGTTCACCGAATTCGAGTAAATCACCACACCGGTGTCACCGAAGGCGACGTGTTCGCCACGCGTCGCTGCCAGCACGGTCTGATAATTGATACAGGTGTCGGTCATGCTGACGCCCAGCCGCTCGAACGCATGAATGGCGCGCCGCTCCAGTTCGACCATCCAGTCGCGCTGGCCGAGGTCGTTGGCCTTGCTGAAATCCGTGCCGCGCGGATCGGTGATCGTCGGGATACAGACAGTGTGGCGACCGTCGCTCGCCTCGGACAGGCTTTCGAGCCACATCACGCCAGCCTGGCCAAGACTTTCCGTATCGGCCATCACATGCGCCTGGGTCACCGGTACGAAATCGCGAGCGCCGAAGAAGTCGCCGACCTGAACCTGATGGCGCATGGCCATTTGCAGGACCTTTCCGCGCTCGCCATTAAGCATTGCGGTTTCTTCATCGTTGAGAAGCATTCGCCGTCTCCTGTCTTGTCTCGTAAAGTTGGGGCAATTCGTATTGAGCTATTCAGATCACACGGCCTGCGAGATGTAAGGCAATGTCTATCTTGAATTCCTTACTTGTCTTATGCTGTATTAAGACAACATGAGCGAATATTAGCCACACATCTCGGTGCTGTCAACACTCATTTGAACAAGTGCGCGACCGTCGCGAGACAGTCATCCACGAGGCAGGCGCGGAGCACCGCAGCCCCGCCCGACAACGGTTTGCTACCGATAGGCGAAAAAAAAGCGCACGGCTGTATTGCCCGTGCGCCTCCAACCCTCTGGTAAACCAGAGAACGCTAGTGTGCGATTTGCGCTTTCAAATGCAGCCGGAATCTGTGAAGAAGCGGCTCCGTGTAGCCACTCGGCTGCTCGCATCCCTGATAGACAAGCGAGCGAGCGGCCTGAAACGCCAGTGAAGCCTCGAAGTTGCCCGCCATCGGTTTGTAGTCGGCGTCGCCGGCGTTCTGCTGGTCCACGACCTTGGCCATCCGCTGCAGCGTTTGCTCGACAAACTCCAGCGTCACAACGCCGTGCCTGAGCCAGTTCGCGATGTGCTGACTCGAAATGCGCAGCGTGGCGCGGTCCTCCATCAATCCGACGTTATGGATATCAGGCACCTTGGAACATCCGACGCCCTGGTTTACCCAACGCACGACATATCCCAGAATCCCCTGGGCGTTGTTTTCGACTTCCGCCTTGATTTCTTCCGGGGTCCAGCGAGCGCTCTCGACGACAGGAATGGTCAGAAGCCCTTCGAGCAACTCGTCACGAAGGACGGCGGCATCGACCTTTTCGAGTTCCTGCTGCACGGCCTTCACGTCGACCTGGTGGTAGTGCAGTGCGTGTAATGTGGCTGCGGTGGGCGACGGCACCCACGCTGTATTTGCTCCCGACCTCGGATGACCGATCTTCTCTTCGAGCATCGCGTGCATCAGGTCCGGCATGGCCCACATGCCCTTGCCGATCTGCGCACGACCGCGCAGATTCGCCGAGAGTCCGACAAGGACGTTATTGCGTTCGTAGGCGGCGATCCATGCACTCGACTTCATGTCGCCCTTGCGCATCATCGGGCCGGCTGCCATGGCGGTGTGCATCTCATCGCCGGTTCTGTCGAGGAAGCCCGTATTGATAAAAGCGACACGCGGCGCGGCAGCCGCGATACAGGCAGCGAGGTTCACGCTCGTACGGCGCTCCTCGTCCATGATGCCCATCTTGATCGTGTTGCGCGCGAGCCCAAACAGATCCTCAACGCGCGCAAACAACTCGCTTGCGAACGCGACCTCCGCCGGGCCGTGCATTTTCGGCTTCACGATATAAATGGAGCCGCGACGCGAATTGAGCTGCGTTCGGCGATCGTGCAAAGCGCACAAGGTCGTCATCACAGCGTCGAGGATGCCTTCCGGAATTTCGTTTCCTTCGCGATCCGTGACGGCAGGGTTCGTCATCAGGTGGCCGACATTTCGAATGAACAGCAAGGACCGGCCGTGCAGCTTTACAGGCTCGCCGTTCGCGCCAGTGAACTCGCGGTCGGCGTTGAGCTTGCGTGTGAAGGTCTCGCCGCCCTTCGTCACTTCTTCGGCCAAAACGCCGCTCATCAGCCCGAGCCAGTTCCGGTACAACTGAACCTTGTCCGTCGCATCGACCGCAGCGACGGAGTCTTCACAATCGATGATCGTAGATACCGCAGCCTCCAAAAGAACATCCTTGACGTGCGCGCGATCGGTTTTTCCGATGGCGTCGTCGGCATCGATCTGGATTTCCAGATGCAAACCGTTGTGCCTGAGCAGAATCGCCGACGGCGATTGCGCGGCGCCGCGATAGCCGATGAACTGCGCGGGGTCTTGCAGTCGAGCGTATCCCTCTTTCAGCGTGACGACCAGCGCGCCGCCTTCGACGGCATAGCGCGTCGCATCGGCGTGGGACGCCGCAACGAGCGGCACCGCTTCGTCGAGGATCCGGCGCGCAAACGCGATGACGAGTTCACCACGCTTCGGGTTGAACTCCGGGCCTCGCTCGGCGCCGTTCGACTCGCCGATGGCATCGGTTCCGTAGAGCGCGTCGTACAGGCTGCCCCAACGCGCGTTTGCCGCATTCAGCACGTATCGCGGATTGGAAAGTGGAACGACGAGTTGAGGGCCCGCCTGCTCCGCGATTTCAGCATCGACGTTTGCGGTGGTCGCCTGAACGCGCGTCGGCAACGGCACGATATAACCGATGCGCTCCAGAAACGACCGATAGGCGTTCATGTCGGCAATCGGGCCAGGATGTTCGTCATGCCAGCGATCGAGTAACGCCTGCATGCGTCCACGCTCGTCGAGCAAAGCCCGGTTCAGCGGTGCAAGGTCGTGAACGATTGCGGAAAATCCGGCCCAAAAAGCCTTTTTGTCGACACCCGTGCCGGGCAAGGCTTCCGTTTCGACAAAGCGTTCAAGCGACTGCGCCACCTTGAGGCCGTTACGCTCGGACATTTCACTCATTGACTGCTCCAACGGGGAAACGGGCCGACGGGGTGTTCAGCCCGTGAGAGACAAAAATGGAAAAGCTGCGCGGGAAAGTGCGCCCTCAGGCCAACGCTTGCGCGCCGACGCGTGCGACCTGCGCGTCTTCGCCGGGTTTGACACCGGACACACCGACGGCGCCGACTACTTGACCATCGACGATCACCGGAATGCCCCCTTCCAGCGTCGCGACGAGCGGAGCGCTGACGAATGCCGTGCGGCCGTTGTTGATCATTTCCTCGTACAGCCGCGATTCCCGTCGACCGAGGGCCGATGTTTTCGCCTTTCCGATTGCCATGTCGGAACTGATCGGCGCACTGCCGTCCAGCCGCAACAAACCGAGCAGATGGCCACCGTCATCCACTACGGCAATCGCCACCGGCCACTGGTTCTTTTCCGCCTCGGCACGCGCGGCGGCGAGGATTTGCGTTGTTTCGTCGATCGTCAGTACAGGCTTCGTCTGCATGGTTTTCCTGAGGGTTATTGAAGAGCGTCTTCGACCAGTTCGATCCAATGCCTCACGCCGGTGCGATTCGCGCCCCCGAGGTGAGTCTGGCAACCGATATTGGCGGTCACTATGAGTTCGGGCTTGCCGCTTTCCAGTGCGTCGAGCTTGCGGTCGCGCAGTCTGGCCGATAGCTCGGGCTGGGTAATCGAATAGGTTCCTGCGGAGCCGCAACACAGATGGGCATCGGGCACGTCGGTCAGGTCGTATCCGAGCCGCGTGAGGATTGCTTCGACGGCGCCCCCTAACTTCTGGGCGTGTTGCAGCGTGCAGGGGCAATGGAAGGCGATGCGCTTTCGGTCGCCGAGGTTCAGGTTTTCAAGCGACTCAGCGCCTAGAACTTCGACCAGATCGCGCGTCATTTCGCTAACGCGGGCAGCTTTTTGCGCGTACTGCGGGTCGCGGCCGAGCAAGTGCCCGTATTCCTTGACGAAGGCGCCGCATCCGCTGGCGGTCTGAACGATGGCCTCCGCGCCCGCCTCGATCGCGGGCCACCACGCATCGATGTTTCGGCGCGCGCGCATCAAACCCGCTTCCTGCGCGTTCAGGTGATAGTCCGTCGCCCCGCAACAGCCCGCCTGCGGCGCGTTCACGATGCTGATGCCCAGCCGGTCGAGCACGCGGGCGGCGGCCGCATTGGTGTTCGGCGACAGCGACGGTTGCACGCATCCTTCGAGCATCAGCATGCGCCGCGCATGACACGCTGGCGGACGCGCTTTCGCGGGCACGACTTCGGACGGAATCTTCTGTTTCAGCTCCTTCGGCAAGAACGGGCGCGCGAGCCGGCCGGTTTTCAGCAGCGCATCGAAGACCGCTGGCCGTGGGATCACCTGCCGCAGTCCTTCACGCAACATGCGCTCGCCAGCGGGTCGCGGCACCCGACGTTCCAGTTCGGCTCGGCCGATGTCGAGCAGCGCGTGATAAGTCACGCCGGAGGGACACGTCGTCTCGCAGTTCCGGCAAGTCAGGCACCGGTCGAGATGCAGTTGCGTTTTCTCCGTGACATCGTGACCTTCGAGCAACTGCTTGATGAGATAGATCCGGCCGCGCGGACCATCGAGTTCATTGCCGAGCAACTGATAAGTCGGGCACGTCGCATTACAAAAGCCACAATGCACGCAGCTACGCAGGATCGACTCGGCTTCCTCGGCACGCGCGAGACCTTTTGCCTGCTCGCTGAGATTGGTTTGCATGAGGCGCTCCCGTTAGATTTCGGCGTAGAGACGGCCGGGGTTGAAAATGCCATGCGGGTCCAATCTGAACTTCAGCTCGCGATGCAAGCGCGCCAGCGGCGCGGAGAGCGGTGCAAACGGGCTTTCGGCATGGTCCTGGTCAGACTCGGCGAGCGGTGAGAATCGCGTTGCATGCCCGCCCGCAACTCGGGCAATGGCGCGAATGTCAGTCGACGCGGCCTCGCTCTTGAGCCACCGCTGCGCGCCGCCCCAGTCGAGCAACACGTCGCCGGGCAAGGACATCAGCGGTGCGGCGTAGGGCAACGAGAGACGCCAGAGTGGCCGGGGATCGCGGAAGAACGACAGCTTGTGCTCCCGAAGGCGCGTCCAGAATTCCATGTCGAGTTCCTCGCCTCCGATCCGGTCCAACGCCGACGCAACCGAGCCCTCCCCGCCTTCGAACCGAACATGCAATCGCCCGTCCGCGTAACAGGCGCCGGTCACAGGCAGCGCGCCTCGTCGCCATGCGGATAGCTCCGTCATCGCTTCGGCCGCGTCGATTTCCAGCACCACGCTTCGTCGGGCTCGCGGCTTGGGGAGCACCTTCATCGACACTTCGGTGATGACGCCGAGACTGCCGAAGCTGCCCGCCGCGAGGCGAGACATGTCGTAGCCCGCGACGTTCTTCATCACCTCGCCGCCGAAGCGCAGATGCTTCGCTTCCCCGGTAATGAGCCGCACGCCCAAGACGAAATCCCGCACTGATCCGGCCCACGGTCGGCGCGGCCCGGAAAGGCCCGCTGCGACGGCACCGCCGAGCGTTGCCTTGCCGTCGAACTCGGGTGGTTCGCAAGGCAGCATCTGTTCGGCGGCGTCCAGTGCCGACGTCAACTCGGCGACCGGCGTTCCCGCTCTGGCAGTCATCACAAGCTCGGTCGGTTCGTACTGAACGATGCCGCTGTGGCTCCGAACATCGAGTTCCACCGCTTCAACCGGGGTTTGCCGGCCGAGAAACGCCTTCGTGTTGCCGCCACGGATACGCAGCGGGATATGCGTCGCTACCGCGCGGGCGACCTCGTCGATCAGACGGTCGCTGTCATCCATCGGAATCATGTTGTTCGACATCAGAAGCGCTCCAGTTCCGGAAACGGCAAGGCGCCGTGGTGAACGTGCATCGAACCGAATTCCGCGCAGCGATGCAGCGTCGGAATGTTCTTTCCCGGGTTCAACAAGCCCTTCGGGTCGAATGCCGCCTTGAGGGAGTGGAACAGCGTCAGCTCGTCCGAGTTGAATTGAGCGCACATTTGATTGATCTTTTCGCGCCCGACGCCGTGCTCGCCGGTGATGCTTCCACCGACCTTCACGCACAATTCGAGGATCGCGCCACCGAGGGCTTCCGCGCGCTCCGTGTCACCGGCGTTGGCGTCGAAGAGAATCAGCGGATGGAGATTGCCGTCTCCGGCATGGAACACGTTCGCCACGCGCAGACCGTATTCGGCCGAGAGACGCTCGATGCCTGCGAGGACACCCGGCAACTCACGGCGCGGTATGGTGCCGTCCATGCAGTAATAGTCGGGGGAGATGCGGCCGACCGCTGGAAAAGCGTTCTTGCGCCCTGCCCAGAACTTCTGGCGTTCGGTTTCGTCCCGGGCGAGTCGTACATCCGTCGCGCCGGCGGCGCGCAGTACCGCTTCGACCTTTTCGCAGTCTTCGCGCACATCGCTTTCGGCGCCGTCCACTTCGCAGAGCAGAATGGCCGCCGCATCGACCGGATATCCGGCGTGAATGAAGTCCTCGGCCGCGCGGATGGCGAGGTTGTCCATCATCTCCAGTCCGCCCGGAATGATTCCCGCCCCGATGATCTCCGCCACCGCCGCCCCCGCACGTTCGACATCGTCGAAGCTGGCCAGCAAAACGCGAGCGCTCTGCGGCTTGGTCAACAGCTTCACGGTCACTTCAGTCACGATGCCGAGCATGCCCTCGGAGCCCGTGAAAAGCGCCAGTAGATCGAAGCCCGGCGCATCGAGCGCGTCCGAACCCAACGTCACACGCTCGCCTTCGATGGTCAGGATTTCGAGCTTGAGAATGTTGTGCACGGTCAGTCCGTACTTCAGGCAATGCACGCCACCGGCATTCTCCGCGACATTGCCGCCGATCGAGCAGGCGATTTGCGACGACGGGTCCGGCGCGTAGTAAAGGCCGTGCGGGGCTGCCGCCTGCGAAATGGCGAGATTTCGCACGCCGGGTTGCACGCGCGCGATGCCGGCCTCCGCGTCGATCTCGATGATGCGATTGAAGCGCGCCATGACAAGCAGGATGCCCTTTTCGAGGGGCAGCGCACCGCCCGAAAGGCCGGTGCCCGCGCCACGCGCGACCACGGGGACATGCTTGTCATTGGCGTAACGCAGCACCTCTTCCACTTGCTCGACGGTCTCCGGCAGGGCAACGATCAGCGGCGTGGTTCGGTAGGCCGAAAGCCCGTCGCACTCGAAAGGCCGCAGATCCTCGGGCTCGTGAAGAATGGTCAGGTCCGGCGCGCGGGCCTTGAGCTGGTCGACAACCGTAGCCCTGTCGTGGGTGACGAGCGCGCCGTCGACCGCTTCGTTGTATTCGTAACTCATGATGTCTCCTCGCCTCCGTCTGAGAGTCACCTTGACCCGTCCGATGGCGTTGTGTGACGCATTGTTGCTGTTGCCTGCCAGCGTTGTCGACAGCTTGGTTCAGTGGTAATACCAGTTTATTGGAGCCTAGTTTTGATCGATCTTGCAAAACTCCCGCAAAATTGAGCATCATTGGGCAATCTTGGCACTGTCGCTTTTTGGAAAATCACAGTGGTATTACCAGTTAATCGGAACCTCGAATGAACACGAACGCGGGAACAGAAAGCGCGCCTCATCGCCAACTGGCGGACGTCGTTGCGGAGCGGATCGAGCGATTGATCGTCGACGGGGTGCTCAAGGCCGGCCAGCCGCTGCCGTCGGAGCGACGTCTGGTTGAAAAGCTCGGAGTGTCCCGAACAGCGTTGCGTGAGGGCCTCAAGCATCTGCGGGCCCGCGGCATCATCGAGACATCGCACGGCCGTGGCTCGTTTGTCGCGAGTCTGACGGGACGTACCGAGACATCCCCGCTCATGTACTTACTCGGCTCGCAGCCTCGCACGCTCTACGACCTGTTCGAGGTTCGCGTGCTGCTCGAAGCCGAGTCGGCAAGACTCGCCGCTTTGCGCGGCACCAAGGCGGACCACATTCTCATCACGCGGCGCTATGAGGAAATGGTCGACGCTCACGGCACCGAGACCAGCCCGACCGAGCACGCGCGGCTCGACCACGCGTTCCATCTGGCGATTTGCGAGGCATCGCATAACCCAGTGCTCGTCCACACGCTCAGCTCGCTGAACGATCTCCTTCTCAGTACCGTGTTCGCATCCGTGAATAACCTTTATCACCGAGAACCGCATAAACGCGGCATCGATCGGCAGCATGCCCGCCTTTACAACGCCGTCATCGGCAATCTTCCGGGCAGGCCCGCAAGGCGGCGTCCGACCACATTAACGGCGTGTGCGCGGCCCTGCGTGAAATCGAGCAGGAAGAACAACGACTGGTTCGAGCGACCCTGCGCCTGGAAGGCTGGGATTAAGGACACGCTGGCCACAGCGATTTGACACCACGCGTAAACCCGGTTGACACAATATAAGACAGAACTATAGCATGCCTCCGAATGTCTTAATACAGGTAGATACAACAGATTCGCTCGGAGACTCTGAACATGGCATCTCGTCGGTGGAGACCCGCTGCGGCGGACGTAGTGCTGTTCCTCATTTGTCTGCTTTATCTGATTCAGTACTCGGACCGCGTGAATATCGCGACCGCGGCGAGCGCCATCAGTCACGATCTGCATCTTTCGAACGTCGAGCTGGGCTTTGCCTTCTCTGCTTTCGCCTATCCCTATGCAGTCGTACAACTGTTCGGCGGCTGGCTCGGCGACAAGGTGGGACCGCGGCGGATTCTGATGTGGTTCGGACTAACGGTTGCACTGGCGTCGGTGCTGACTGCGTTCGCCGGCGGCCTCTGGTCCTTAGCTGCCTGCCGCTTTCTGCTGGGCGTCGGTGAAGCGCCTTCGCTTTCGACTGCCACATCCGCAATGTCACGCTGGCTGCCGGTCGAGCGTCGCGGCTTCGCGCAGGGCATTACGCACGCGTGTTCGCGCGTGGGCAGCGCGTTGACGCCTCCCGTCATCGCGCTCCTGATGACGCTCTGGAACTGGCGAGTCGCGTTCGTGCTCGCCGGGGTTATCGGAATCTTGTGGGTCGTGTGCTGGTTCTGGTATTTCCGCGATGAGCCGGCATCGCACAAAGGCGTCACGAAAGAAGAACTCGCCATGCTGCCCGTCGCACGCGACAAGACAGAAAAGGTGAAGGTGCCTGTCCGACGCCTTCTCGTTCGCATGCTCCCGGTCACGGTCGTCGATTTCTGCTATGCCTGGACGCTCTGGGTGTTCCTGACGTGGCTGCCGTCGTTCTTCCTGCACAGCTACAACATGAACCTGAAGAGCTCCGCGCTTTTCACCTCCGGCGTTTTTGTGGCAGGCATTCTGGGCGATACGCTCGGCGGCATGATTAGCGACAAGGTTTTCAAGCGAACCGGCGATTTGAAGAAGGCGCGTCGCAACGTCATTATCGGAGGCATGGCCGGCGCGCTGGTGTTCCTGATCCCTGTGCTGCTCGTGAAGGATCTCACCGTCGTGGCGGCGAGTCTTTGCTGCGCGTTCTTCTGCATGGAACTGGTAATTGCGCCGCTCTGGTCCGTACCGATGGATATCGCGCCGCGATTCGCGGGGACGGCCAGCAGTTTCATGAACATCGGCTTCGGCATCGCGGGCGTGCTCTCGCCGCTTACGTTTGGATTTATCATCGACCGGACTGGCAACTGGACGCTACCGTTTCTGCTATCGATCGCCATGCTCGTTGTGGGCATCGTGTTCTCCTTCTGGATGCATCCTGAACGACCGCTGCCCCAGGACGACGAGCCAGAGTTGGAACCCGTGACCACTGCTGCTTAGCGCTACCCGGAAGCACTGTTTGCATGATGAGTTCCTGAATGAGTGACGCAATACAGAATGACGAAGCCGCGCGGCACCGGGCCGTTCTGAAGGTGCTCAGCGGCATCGTAATCTGCATCTTTCTGGCCGCGCTCGACCAGACGGTCGTCATACCGGCCATTCCAGCGATTGCAGCAAGCCTCGACGACCACCGAAATTTGTCGTGGATTCTGACCGCGTATCTGCTGGCATCGACCATCGCTGCACCGATCTATGGCCGCTTGTCGGACCATTACGGCCGGCGCAGACTCCTCGAAATTTCGCTGTGTATCTTTATCGCCGCTTCGGTAATCTGTGGCAGTGCGGGCAGCATCAGCCAGCTTGTCCTGTTTCGCGCCTTGCAGGGCATCGGCGGAGGCGGGCTGATGTCTCTCGCGCAGGCGGCAATTGCGGACGCCGTGTCTCCCCGAGAGCGCGGGCGCTATCAGGGGTATCTCGCCGGCGTATGGGCGATAGCATCGATTGCCGGGCCTCTCGTTGGCGGATATCTCGCGGACCACGCTTCCTGGCGATGGCTATTCTGGATAAACCTTCCGATTGGAAGCGTCGCACTTCTTCTGTGCCGTCGCGGCTTGCCGGCGACAAAAGATACGCACATCGGAAAGGCGAAGTTCGATGTGGCAGGCAGCGCGTTCATGACGGTGACTGTCAGTGCGCTGCTTCTCCTTTTGACATTGGGCGGAAGCACATTTCCGTGGGCTTCACTGCAAACATGCACGCTTGCAGGCTGCGTGATCGTGTTCGGATGCTTGCTCAAGTATCAGCAAGCCCGGTTCAAGGATGGCCTGTTTCCTCCACGACTTTTCGTTGACCGGGCGCTGGTCGTCGCCAATATCGGCGGCATGCTCTCGGCCGGGGCGATGTTCGCGTCGCTTTTCATCCTCCCGATCTTCTATCAGAGCGTGCTTCACGCCGACGCAACCTCGTCCGGTCTTTTGATGGTCCCATTTTTAGCATCGAGCGTTGTCGGCAACTACATCACAGGACACGTTGCACGCTCGTACGGAAGGATGCGACCCGTGTTGCTTGGTGGAGCAGCGATCGCAGCCTCTGGATTCTTGCTTCTGGCGTGCTTCACCGGACACATCGCCTTCAGCACGAGCGCGTTCTTCACGATTTGCGCAGGTGCAGGTATGGGTTGCGCCAACGTCAGCACTCTGATGATCGTGCAGAACTCCGCACAGCAACGAGACATCGGGGCCGCTACGGGGATGTACCTGCTATTGAGATCGATTGGCAGCATGCTGGGTGGCGCCGCCGTCGGTGCCTTTCTGGACTTTCAGATTCGGCGCAGTGCGCTGTCTTTTTCTGCGGCTTCGGCCGGATCCAAAATGCATGATACCTCTTCAATTTCAGGGTTGCCGTCAGAGACCTTCAACCTGGCATTCGCAGGAATGGCAGCGCTGATGCTCATCGGACTGGTAGTCTGCGCTCGAGCGCCCGATACGACCCTTCGTTCCGCGCGCCACTAGCCCTGCAGCATTTAAACGAGCGCTCGACCAAGTTCACGGGCAGGGTCGAGCGCGCTCTTGCAGAGTAGATCGCGATAGATCGCGTCTGTCAGACTTCGTCCCAATTCGTGATCGAGTCAGTGCATACCATCGCCAGCGACTCTTCTTCCTGCGCAGCGCGCGCAGGCGCACCCGGGGGCACCAACGTGATTGTTTTCAGCGGCCAGCTCGGTAACGGCAATGCAATCGAGGTGATCGACCCTGGCCAGCAACTTCCTAGGGATCAGTCAAGCTGGCACCGGTAGGCCCTGCAAGCGGCACGAGTTAAGCGGCGCCGCTCGCAAAAAAAACGCTACTGCAGCGAAATCGCGGGTGGGCGAAGATCACGTTCGCGCGGAGCACGCGGAATCTGTCACCCGGCCCGCAGCCGTAGCATGCGACTCCTCGCACACAGATGACTGCGATCGCTTCAACCGCCCCGGCGACGGGCGGGGCAACTTCGCAAGTTCCAAGATTCATGCAGTTACGGCAGGTCCTAAAAGCCTTGTGAGGCGCGATCCGGGCTTCCGGCGGTCCCTACAGCCTCTGCGCGGCGTGGACAAAAGAAGAGCCACGAAGGTCTTCCGTGGCATCCAAGGCTTTTCGCCGCATCTTTGATCTAACCGCTCTCAGGTCCCCACGCACAACGGTGCGTAGATTAAGACGGATCGCTTCGCCTTTGTGTTTGTGGGCGAACGCTGGATGAAAGATGTCCACTTTTGGTCCACCGGCGCAGATCCGGCTAGTCTGGCTCGACGAATGGGCCGCTAACCGCCGATGGGTCGAAAGGAAGACTTGTGTTTGCGAGGTCGGTCCACGCGCCTGCCCGCGCGTCGCCAGTACGTGAGGTCAAGTTGGGCTCAACTCTCGTGGTGCACGGCAGCGCGTCCGGCGTGGAGAACCATGTGCGGATCGCGTATGCTGTTCCGATGCCCACGCTGCGCGACGCGTGCCGACGCATCGAGACCGCGTGTGCGGCGTTGACACCTGCTGTCGCCTCGGTCTGAAGCGCCTAAGCACCAAACGCCATGCCCGCGACACGTGTGCCGTGTCGCGGGTTTTTCTTTTTATCGGATGGCCTTCCATGCTCTATCTCATCGAAGACGCTACCCCCGAGCC
>NZ_FCOX02000101.1 GCF_900044055.2 Caballeronia calidae
ATTGCGCCAAAACCAATTTCTTCGCGAAATTCATCACCGAAAGGCAGGACCCTGACACCTTCGAGATGTTCCGACTGGCCACATAACCCCAAGACTGCGCCGAACTCGGCACTCACGAGAAGGTCGTCAATGGCCTGCAATGCGGCCTTATCTGCTGGAGTTGGATTCGATTCAAACAGCATAGATTCTGCGCTGGCCCATCAGCTGTCGCCCTTTTTCGAGAATTCGCGGACCTGCTCGACCGTCCAAAGCGGCTCGTCGGCATCCCGTGTCGCACGCTCACGCGCCCGCCCCGCCATCCATCGCCGATAAGCGGACTCGGGATGCTCTTCTTCGAGCGCTTTTATCGCTGCATAGGCCTCAGAGCCGGGCACCTCGACGAGCATGTTGAACAAGGTGCTGCGACCGCCCTGCGCATCGTCGCGAAGTGTCGGCGAATAGACACCCTTCCCAATGCGATCGATATCCTCGTCAGTCCGGATGTAACGGTGCATCAGAACATAGAGCCGCTTTAGGTCGCTGGCGTTGCGATACGCGCCAACGCGCGTGCCCGTGCCGTGCCGATCGCCGAGCAGAGCGACGATAAACAGTTGGGCAAAGATTGACGCATCGGTCGTCGCTAGCGCTTCGAGATGACGTTCCAAAGCAGGGACCGCCGTCGCCGAATCGGTATCCGCCCAGAGCGCGAACCAGCGCGGCCGCTGATCCTCCAAGGTAGCATTGGTGGCTTTCTTCGCCGCAAGCGCTGCGAGAACGCCGGGGGCAACACTGCTCCCCGCCAAGATGTTCAGGCAATAGCGTAGCGCATCGGCATTGAGCAAATCATGCGCGGCCAGCCAATCTAGGATCAACGGCGCGACGTCGCCGTGCAACCACGGTGCATGATAGAGAATGTCGTGCAGAATATGGTGGAGCGGGTGTTCGCCGGTATGTTCGAGCTCCCAAACAAGCTCGGTTGCCACGGCCTCGAACCCGGTATCCGGGAAGGCGCGATATAGCGTCTCGAACCATACTGGAAAGCCGTTCAACTCCCAGGTGACGTAACGAAAAGCGTGGCGCGCTTCCTCCTCGGTCAGCCGTTGCGCAAAGGCGCTGTCCTCCGCCGCCTCGATCGCAAGGCCGGTCATCGCGAAGATCAGCGAATAGGGCGTCGACCCGGTCTCGCCGCCCTCCGATCGCAAGGTCGGCCGATAGACGCGCCAATGCGCGATTGCGGCATCGCGGAAGGCGCGGGCGACCGGCTCTCCAAACTCGGGGATCAGTGTCCGCCAATTCGCCCCGTTCTCGCGGCTGGTGCTCACACCGCTACCCATGACACTGAGAAGCAGATGATATTGATCGCCACTGAACTCCCCTGGCTGAAAGCCTGCGGGATGCAACACCCGATCGGGATTGGCCATGAGCGCGCGGACCCAATCGCCGCGGTCCTTCTTCTGCTTACGTTCGCGCCTCTCGCTCTTGCGCTTCCACCGCCGGGCTTCCGCGTCCATCCTGACTATCTCTGGCGATGGCTTCGGATCAAGGCGCGTTTCCAGCGTCGCGGCAAGCGCCGCGTCGTCATCGACCGCTGCGCGCAATGGAGCGAGCCAAGCCGACGGTCGATCGGCATCCACATAGATTTGGAGACAGCGCGATAGCGCCACCGCTCGGTCATCCCCCTGCTTAGTGGCGACCCATTCGAGGCAGCGCTCAAAATCCTCCGCGCCAAACCGCCAGAAATGGCCGAGATGGGTTATCCGCCAATCATCGGTCAGCGTCTCGCCCTTGGCGGCCCTATGCGCGCGGCGTACTGCGATCGACTTCCAATAGAGGAGATCATTGAGCTCCGGCCAGCGCGGGACGTTCTTGTCCAGCGCGTTCTTATAATCGTCGACATCGCCGCTCCGCCAAAATTGCAGAGCCGGAAAATTGCACAGCACTGCAATCGCCGCCGGCGTTAGCGCCTGCGCCGATCGTGCCGCGACCAAGCGATCGACGGCGTGTAGGGCGACGGGCATCAGCCACATGAATTCTTCCGAGATATGGCATTCACCACGCTCTACAAAGGGCTCGCGATCAAGGAAACCATTCAGACCCTCGACCAGGCGCCCGAGTGGATGATCCTCGGTTGCGTCTGCCATCACCGGCAACTTGTCGACGAACTGGTGAAGCGAAGAGGTCAAACCTGTCACGTTGAAGCGCTCGTGCGGTGCCGCGTGGGCAAGCGTTCGCAGTACCAGAGCCACGCTAGCCGTGGTCGGCGCCGCCCAATCGATCAGCTCCGCGAAAACGGCGCGGTCCAAGGGGCCAGGATCCGCGGCGATCGTTGTCCATAGCTTATCCTTCAGTGCTTCATCGCCTACCGCCATGACGCCACGGATCGCGGCGATGCGCGCATATTTGCCGCGCGATGTGTCGGCAGCGATGTCGAAGAGTGCCGGCGCACAGCTCGCCATCTCACCCTGCCAGACGAGCCGGCCCAGAAAGAAGATGACGTCGTCATTGTCTCGATACTCGTTGAGGAGCGCCAACGCATCGGTTGCTAGGTCGGGAGCGGCGATGCGTTCGATCGCACTATTTTCCATGAGACTCATCCTTCCCTTCCGATGGCAATCCGGTTGACGATATTGCGAAGCATGCCTTGACGGATCGTTAGCGGCAGGCGCGACGGATCGCCGCCTTCGCTCGCGACCTCCGGGGCCAAGGCGAGGGCTTTGTCGCGCACCGTTTCATCAAACAGGATCAACCAGGCCAAGATCGGGCGCGTCCGCGGTACGATAATTTGCTCGCCATAGCACTCACGAAAGAAGAGATCCTCGACGCGTGCACGGGCGCCGGGCTGATTCAGCAGTTCGTTTGCCCATTCCGCACTCAGCAACTCGCGGATCTCGCGGTGGCGAAACCGGACGCTGGTATAAACGATGTCATCGAACAGGCCGGTGCGGAGGAGCGAGTCGATGTCGGTGTCGGCCCAGCCTGTCAGTAAGGTACGCGGGTCGATGCGATCGGCGGTGTCAACACCTGCGGGAAGGCCTATGACGGTCTTGCCAGTCATCGTCACCGCGCCTGCCAGTATACGGGCGCCGTCCCGCAGTTTTGCGGCGTTAAGGCGGACCGAGGCAAATGCGGCCGACTGCGGTTGGATCTGCAGGGCGATCATCCGCTGCAGCACTTCGAAGCGGCTCCCGAGCCGATGATCGGCAATCCAGACGCCAATCAGCGCCTTCAGGTCGAAGGGACGCTCGGCGAGGGTCAGGAGGTTAGCACGTTTCACCGCTTCGACGAATTCGGTGACGTCGCTCACGCCATAATGGCCGGCGAACAGCGCGATCTCGTCCTCCGAAAGCCCAGCAAGCCGATACTGCTTGAGCGTAGGATCGTTCTCGCGGCTTGTGTTGTCATCCTCTTCACCAGGCGTTGGCTCGCCGTAGGGCAGGTGCTGTTCCATCAGTGTCTGGTCGGGTAGCGCCCGCCAAGCATCCTCGCGGCTGGTGATAAAGATGCGCGCGCGATCCAGCGCCGCGTAAATCTTGGCGCCGAAGATGCGAACCGCATCCTCCAGCGCGCGCGGCGTCTCCAACTGGGCTTCGTCGACCGAGTCAAGGAAGAACCAAGCCTCGTCCGTTGAGGCGAGCCAGGCGGCAAACTCGGCCGCCGTGCCAACCTCAAACGACTGGTCGAAGGTCGCGTCGATCTTCTCGATCCGGATGAAAAAGGCGTGACGGCCACGCTCCTTGATCCGACGCGCACGCTTCTGGGCTTCGAATGTCTTGCCAGCGCCTGGATCGGCAATTATCAGGACGCGGAACTCATCCTCAATTTCATGCCATCGTTTAGGCTGGCCCGGGCCGGGCATGAGAAAGTCCCACTCCTTCGAACGAGACGACATCGGCGAAAACCGCCGGATGAGCTCAACGATCTTCTCTGTCATGTCCGCGATCCCGCGTTGGCAGGGTAGAGATTGGGAAACCAGCGCTCAGCCACGTCGACAGGAAAAGCCAGACGCAGGGGCGCGCGGTGGGTCGCTGCGGTCAGCATCCCCCGGTCGACCAGTCCAGCCGTGACATTGCGCGCGCCGCGCTCTTCGTAGCCGGTAAGCGTGGGAATCTGCGAGCGCTCGACCTCGCCACGCATCACTGCTTCGCGCAGTACTGCAAAGCTACCCTTATGCAGTCGCTTCGCCCGCACCTCCTCTTCGATGTGGATTTCGATGCGCGTTAGCAGCGTCGCCGGATCGAGCAGCCCGCTCATGAAACGGATTTGATCGACTGAACGATCAAGGAAAAATTTACAGAATTCTAACAACCCGCGCTGAGTCAGGTTGCCACGCCCGTCGAGGTCGCCTTCGCGCGGCCTGTCGGCCTGCGCGAGCAACTCTTTGTAGCGTGCCTCATCGCGCGCCAAGCCCCGCGCCACTGACCAAAGGCTGGTTCCGACCTCGAGCCGTTTGAACAGGGCGTGGGACATCAGTCTCGCGACTCGGCCATTGCCGTCGAGGAAGGGGTGGATCCAAAGCAGGCGATGATGGACGGCGCCGACGGCCTGAAGTTGCCGGGCCTTGCTGAGCGGCGGCGATCCATAGGCCATATCGAAACGCGACATGAATTGAGGCAGATCTTCGTGCGGCGGCGGAATGTGCCGGCCGACCTGCACGTCTCGCTTGCGCCATTCACCGGGAACGATCTCGAGACGCGCGCCAGTCTTCTCGTCGGCAACGAACAGCATCTCTGGCGGTAGCCGTGAGCAAAACTCTTCATGCAGCCACGACGCATAAGCCGCGGACGCCGGCCAGGCATCGGGGTCACGCCCAGTATCGATCAACCGCTGAACGTGTATATGCGCGACCGCTTCCTTCTGCAGGTCACGCTTCTTGGGTTCGGTCGAAAAGTCGTTGGCAAGTGCCCGGTCGATGTCGCGCGGATGGGTGTCGTGACCTTCGATCAAATTGGAATAATAGCAATTCATGGAGCGGACAAGGTCACCGATCGAGTCTAGCAAGATGGGATGAATTCGGCCCGCTAGTCGATTCGCTTCTGCAACGAGCGCCAACATGTCGTCCTCGAGAAGGCGAGACGATGATTCTTCGGGAACCATCGGTCCCATGCTTGTCGTATCCATACAGCATTGTACCGGATACGATGCCGGATCGGACATGGATTTTTTCTAAAAAAATCAGTGACTTTTGTTACAGAGCCGACGCTTTTTAACCGGATGTCATGCCGGTTGCTGTGCCGGTTTGCGTTCGCCAATCCTCTTGCAGGGGTCGGGCGATGCGGCCCTAAATCGGGCGCAAATCAAAAGCCCCTCGCGTTATAGTGCCGCCTTTCGCAGCCACACCGGCCGATGGGAACCGCTGCCGGGAACAGGCTCACTCGACGAGATGGCCGAGCTCGTCGTCACGCTCTTACAGCCTTATTTGCAGCCCGATAATTATTAAAGGCATTTACGGGATGTTGCACTAGGCGGAAGAGGGAGGGTGGAGCTTCGAGGATGATAGCCCGTTTTTCTCGGCGCGTTCGCGTCGCCTCCGCTCGATGTGCTCTCGCATCTCGCGAACGACCTGCTCGTGCGGGATCAGGTTGCCCGCATCGGCTTCTGCCAGGCCCAGCTCGACCTCCTTGCGGAACCACGCATCGTATTCCTCGTCCGTCATTGCATCGACGTCAGGGAAGTCCATATCGTCATCGTCCGGGGCCACCTTGGCACCTCAATTGACATAACTGTTTCTGCCAACTTTTCAAGATATTTTTATCTTGGTCGGTTGCCGAGGCTCGCTGTCAAAGTACTCGAGCGTCCGGATGATCGCGCTGTTCCGAGCCAGAATTACCGCGGCCGGTGAGAACGATTTGAGCGAGCAGTCTCAACGATGGTTGACAAAGCGGTGACGGTGAGGCCCGGACCGATGGCGGCGATGTTTGAAGGCGACTGGTAAAATGAGCCGGCTGATTTCAGGCACGCCCCGATGGGATTCGAACAGCTCGCTGCGCTCAAAGTACAGCTGAACCCAGGCGCGAACCGCAAAAAAGTTGCTTCACGCTCGACGTCATCGCCAGTGGACGTCACACGGGAAATCAAGAAGCCACCAAAGCCTCCGCGAACGTCTGCTGACGCGTGTCGCGCGCGCCGTTACAACGCTGCAACGACATTTTCCGCACGCCTTTCCACGCAGTCCCGCGTCAAAGGTTCCTCTCAAGGTTGGGATTCTCAAGGACGTGCTTGCGCGAGCGGCGTCGCTTGGGCTGAGCGATCGAGACGCTCGTAACGGCGTGAAGCTTTGGTGTCTTGGCCAACGCTATTGGACCTGTCTCGTCGAAGGCAGTGCGCGCGTGAATCTTACGGGCGCAATCACCGGCGTTGTCTCCACTGCCGAAGCGGAGTACGGCACAAGTCAGAGAAGGCGCGGCTCGCGCGCAGGCGAGAGCAGATTGCGAACAATCGACACGGTCGACCGCGGTGACCACAAAACGCGCTTCATTCGCTGGGCGGGTAGAGCTTCTTCGCGTGCGTGAAGTCCACGACCTCGATGAAGTCATCGTGGACTTCGTAGATCGCGATGTAGTTCGGATGGGAGACAATCTCGCGTGTGCCCGGCACGCGGCCGGGGCGACCCGAATAGGGAAAGTAGGCCACAGGCTCAAGTGATCTTTCAACCTGCTCGAAAAGCCTCTCGGCTGCGCCTTGGTCCTTTTCGGAGATGAAGAAGAGATATTCGAGGAAGATTTCGCGGGCCTCGTAGGCCCAGATAATCGGACGTGGGGTCAACCGCGCTTCCTCGCGTTCTTCGCGCGCTGCGCATCGAGAAGCGCTCGCGCTTCCTTCATGACCTGCTCATGCGGCACGCGCGGCTTCGTGCTGTTGCGCGCACGCTCGACGCGCTCACGTAGGGCGCGCTCGAAGGCTTCGGCTTCTTCGGCAGTGTCGTGCTCGTGCAGATACGGATCGAGTCGGGTTCCCATTTCAATCACCTGATTGGTCATTCCCTGATGATAGCCCGTTTCGCTCGGCGCGTTTCGTCGTCGCTCAGTCTTCCAAGTGCTCAGCGGTCAGCTGCGTGCCGCAGCTTTCGAAACGCGGGTTCAAATGCTTAAACACTTCGGTCCACGACTTGGCCGATGGCTCGACACTCTAATGACCACCAGCGAATCCCTCAACGCTATAGGACTCATAGCTCGCCGAGAATGGCGCGTCGTTTTCGCTGAGCTTGATTGCGCCGGTCGCGCCGCACGGGCAGGCCAGCGTGTAGTAGGTGCGCATCGTCATGGTTTCTCCTGAAGAAGCGCGACTATAAGCGATCGCCATAAATCTCGCCGACGTAATTTGACATAAGTCTGTGCCCGAGACGCGGCGGTCAGTGAATCTCCCACGCCGCGCCTACAGTGTTCCCAAAGTTATTATTCTAGATTTCGAGCGCAACCTTGTTCGCGATTGCGCTGTAGAGGTCAACATCAAGCTGCTCTGTGCGCAGAGATATTAGCAGGCTGTATCTCGCAGGCAATCCGTAACGTTCGAGGGCAGGGCGAGTGCGCCACCACCCAGACGAGGGATATACCGCGATGAAGCCGCGGCTCGCCAGATCCGCCGCCGTACCTTCCCACACATCTTGATGCAGGGAACCACGATGGCGTTGGCGATCACCAAGGTACCAATCTGGATCTTTGGGATTTACCGGGTCGCCATTGTCTTCACTCACAGCGGCAGCATTGATCCTAGCGACGAAGTCGTCGGTTGACGCGTCTAGTGGGCGTTGAACGTCGAATCTCAGTCGGTGCGAAGGGTAGTGAAATTTTGACGACGCCCCCCGCGCGGAGGGGTTCGGCTCAATGAAGTACGACAGCGTTACCCGCATTTGGACCTTGGCAGCCTGGAGGGCTTCGAGTTCCTCACGCGGCCATGGTAAAGCATGGAGATTCATGTGGTTCGTGACCACCCCTTTTCCTTTTTCTTTTGCGTAGGGATGGATCACGTCTTCGACCACGAGTGTGAGCGAGTTGCCCACGCTCCATATTGCCCGTTCCAAGTCTGGAACACCCCATCCGCAGTGTCGAATCAAGCGAGCATACTCTTGCTTTGTCGGCCTCCCTTCTGCAGGAAGAAACATATCTCGCATGCCGGTAGTCCACTCGGCCGAGTGAACAATCAGCGCCCTGACTGTTTCAGGACGTAGTTGCGGGTATGCAGCCATCAACTGAGCTGCCATTCGAGCCGCGAGTGCCGACGCCGCGCTGGTAGCATTCGTGGTGGTAAAGAGGCGCTCAAGGGACCGATGATGTGTCGTCAGCAAGTTGAGACTTGGAAGACCGGCTGCTCCGAAATCGTCTCTCCCTACGTTTCCACCCTCTAGAACCACGTCTGGTTTTAAGGGCCAGGCGCTGTCCCAGGTGCACGATGTCGACGTGAAAGGGCTCAGGCCACCTTCAGAAGCAATGGCTTCAACCGTTGCAATTTCGGTATTGGTCTTTTCCGTGAATGCCCCGACGGTAATTGCATTCCATGCCTGTCCCGGATCATGAATCAAGTTGGTTGAAAGGCTGGCAGGATATTCGGTCCATGCGTGATGCTCGCGCGTGTTGCCCGCGGCGAGAACAAACAGACGCGGAAACTCGCCGGCTCCATCGACGTCGGAAGCAAGGCGATCGACCGCGGCCGACCATGACGACGGGCGGCCACGGTCCCGATAGTCGGATGCACTGACTGCCGAGGTGAAAACACGTGGGCGATTAGGCGCAGCAATTTCTGGGCGACTGACTGCTTCTGCAAACAGGTATGCATGATGACGCGCGTCGCCTTCGTTCGCACCTTCTCCCGGCGTCAGTTTCACGGATTCCAGCCTGTGAGTCATTGGAATCGGGAGTGCCGATGCGAGCGCCTCGGTCATGTCGCCGTATGCAGCCAAACCGGCTAGGCCGGTACCGTGATTCGCCACATCATCGGTTCCCCAGGCAGGCTCAACGGTATGCGTATCGCCGGCGGACATCAGTGGTGTCAGCAGGGGATGGCCTCGGTTTACGCCTGAATCAAGGAGGCAAATTCGAGGCACCTCGTCGTCTTCGGCGGGGTACTGTACAAGCCCGAGCATGGCGTCCAGCCATTCTCGTTGTTCAACGGGAGCCATGCCGTCAAAAAATTCGGCAGTGTCTTTGGCTCGCCGCAATTCTGCAACGCAATTCAACGACATGACGGATTGGGAAAACTGGTGTTCCGATCCATGCATCAGGAGCACAGTTCTCTCTGGAAAGTTGGCCTGCACATCAGTAACAACGCACCCAGACAGCGCAGCAAGTCGCTTAAAGTCCTCAACGACGGCCTGACGTGATGACCGAACCGGTAGCCAAACTTCCCACCAAAACGGCTCATTTGCATTCGCGGGAAGAAGCGCCGGTTCATCGGTCCATAATGCGCGGACTTCCGCAGCGCGAATGGATGAGATCGTATTCAGCAGAGTTTTGTGGTCGCGAGCGTTTCCATTTCTATCTTTCTTCTCGTCGAGGTACTCTGCGACATATTTTTCGAAGTGGACAAGTTGCCCGTCAGGAACAAATACATTGGCGTAGGTAGTCTCACCATCGCGATAGACGCTAAGCAGTTCAATTTTTTTTGTGTCGTTGGCTAGGCTCTGAAACGCCATTTCCACGTCTGGCTGGCCAACGAACTGGATCTGGAGGCCTAAACCGCTTTGAAGTTCGAGTTGCCGCTGTATCTCGGAACTCGCCTGCGCAATCGGTTCAAGTGCGTGAAGCTGGGCCTGTAGCGATTCGCCGTGTTGCTTTCGTGGCAAGTCGGGTACAGCTCTTTTCTCGCCGCCGCCAGAACTATGTGCCGTGTAGTCGAGCGGTTTTGATGTATCACGAAGTATGAAATGCTGTCGTCTATCAGGTACCTGCGGATCCGACATTTTTGCTCGTTTGCTTGTTATGTTTTAGTTTCTCGCTAAGGCGCCGCCGCTCGGCCAATGCGCGGCCTAAGGAGCTTGAGCTGACCTTAGCCTCATCGTGCATGACCGCGTACTTGATGGCCTCGTCGACAGCTCGTCGTATTTCCGCGTAACTCAACCCGTCCGCTTCGCCCATAATCGCTTTTGCCGGAAATGGCTTCGGAGCAAATCCGCCCATCCTCGCCCGGATAAGCTCGGATGCCTGTGCCGGGGTGGGGAGGTGATATTCGATAACATCATCAAACCGCCGGAATAGTGCGTAGTCGAGTATCTCAGGGTGATTCGTCGCTGCGATAATGAGGCTGTTGGATTGATCCTGCTCAATCATTTGCAGGAAGCTGTTCAGGATGCGGCGGATTTCTCCAACGTCGTTCGCAAGTCCCCTTTGCGATCCTATAGCATCGAATTCGTCAAAGAAATAGACTCCCCGCAAGTCTGCGATCGCATCGAATACCTGCCGCAGCTTGGCGGCGGTCTCTCCCATGAATTTTGTAATCAGTGCATCCAGACGGACAAGAAACAGGGGAATGCCAAGCTCACCCGCGAGGACAGAAGCGGTCATTGTCTTCCCAGTGCCTGGCGGGCCGACCAGAAGGAGTTTGCGACGGGGTGACAATCCATGCTCCCGCAGACGCGCGAACAGTCTTTGCTCCTGCATGATTCGTTCGAGCTGTGCTTGGACTTGATTGTCTAGAACCATGTCGGCAATGCGATTCTTCGGGTGGCTGACGTGAAGCAGGTTCGCCAATTCGCCCCTAGGGCGAGCTATAGGAACGAGTTTTCCGCCACCCGCAGGGGCGAGCGCCTTCGCTGCGTCGATCATGTCGCGCAGTTCCTCGGCAAGCTTGCCGTGTCCCACCTTCGCCTCGTGAGCGGCGACCTGCATTGCGACGGAGTAAAATTGACCGTCGTCACGGTTGATGTGGGATTTCACAAGCGCTTTGAGTTGGTCTGCGCTGGCCATGGTTTTCGTTGGATGGGGTGCAGCCGATATTCTACCGCTCAGCAAAGACCTAAGTGCTGTATAAATGCACAGTACGCGCCGCGGATTCTGTCTGCGCTACAGCGGTCGCCAGAGGTACATCGTCGGAACAATTTTACATAATCTTAATGATCGTCTTTTCATCATGCAGCTAACACAGCAACCCGCACCCGACGACAGGAGTGTGCCGTCGTTGCATGATTTTTTTTTGATAAATACAAAATTTGCGGGAATCGGATTGACCAAATCATGCACCCCGACCCGTCGATCGGTGACCAAGCAAATGGATGGAGTGACATCTGTCCCAGACGCCCTCTATGCTGCATGATTTATTCACAGTAACTCAAATTCAGGCGGCGTGTCTCCCGAAAACCAAGTAACCGTGAGTCGATGGACAATAAAAACGCGCCATCGGAGTGAACCGTGCGACGCCTGTGTTCAATTAGCCGCCTTCGGCGCTTCGATGACTTCGATCACGTCGAGCGCGCGAAAATCGTCAGGATTGCCAGTGAGAAGCGGCAGACGATGTTCGTGGGCCTGAGCGGCGATCCAGAGATCGTTATAACGCGGGCGCGGATTACGACCCGCCACCTTCATCATGGTCGCGAGCAGACCGAATGACTGGGCGGTCTCGCGCGTCACTGCGAGCACCGACATCCGTTCGACGGCGCGGAGAAATGCTGTGCGCTCTGCTCGTTCGCGCGGGTCGCTTGGGAGCTGCGCGCCGAATTCCAATTCCCCTAGCGAGATCGCCGAGACATGGACCAGTTCAGACCCAGCGAGGTTGTAGATCGCGTCAACGTCGAGGATGCCCTTACTGACATCGATCCAAACACAGGTATCAACGATTACTTCTGCCACGGATCACGCACCTCGTCGTCGAAATCGGCGTTACGGATATCGGCCTTGTAGCGCTCGGCAACGTCGGGCGACATCTTGGGCAGTCGCTCGAAGGCTTCACGAAGCGTGACAGCCCGCGCGGGAGGATTGATTGTGCCGAGCACGGTGTTATTGCGCGTGATCGTGACCGACTCGCCCCGGGCCAAGGCGTCGAGCACCTGATTCGTGCGCCGGGCAAGATCGGTGGCGGTTACAGTAGTCATGGAGACCTCCGGCTAGGATAATACGTATTTTACGTAATTTGCGTATTTTTGTCCAGTCCGGACGATTGAACGGTGCGCGCCTTCGTACGGACGGTATGCAACTCATCACGCATGGAGCGTGGCTTGCCGGGCTGACTGCGGTTGAGAACGGCTCCTGGCAGGGAGAGATTAGTCCGGATGGAAACACAACACCCGAGCAGCATAATCGGTCGGATTCTCGTGACCGTGTCGTATCCAATTCTCATTATGTGGTAGAAATCAAGCACAATCGGACTCGCGCCGAGTCTCCGCCTCGTGGTTCCCGAAGGACATCGAATGGCTTCAAATTCGCACATGGCTTTCGCCAGGAACGCAGCGGGCCAGGTGGTCGCGGCGAGCGACCTGCCGTCCGTTGGCCCGGCGATTTTCCATTGCGCCGGCTGCGGTTGCGAGGTCACCCTGTGTCGTCAAGACGCTTCCCAGGCCTACTTCCGGCACGCGCGTCCTGTCGCCTGCGAGCTTTGTGCACTGCACGCGCTGCACGCGGCGGCGTTGCAACTGCTTGCTGAAAGCAGGTTCGTCGACGCTCCCGCGCTGACACAGCATGGTATTGGGCACGGCAAGCGCCACATGATTGAAGAGTGGGGCGAAGCGTCGGTGTGCACCAACGTCGATGGAATCCCCGTAGATTTCTTTGCCGAGACGCTGGCCGGACCGCTGGTCATCCAGATCGCCATCAAGTCAGGTCGATCGGGTCGTCGCGTTGTACTAGGTGATCGGCGTCGAGAAACTGGCCGATCTGCCTTACTGGATGCGAAAGTAGTTTTCCTGAGCCGATGCGCTTTGGCATAGACCGGTTTGGAGCGAGAGTGCGATGCCCACAGCCGCTGCAACTCGGCGGCACGGATACGCACCGTCGTGCGCTTTGAAACGAAGTGGTCGGTGCATGTCGCAGTCCTCCTAGTTCTTGATTGTCGGTGACACCCGCCGTCGGGTACTCAGGCTGATCGGGACCGCGAGCATCGACGCTTACACTCCGGCCACGCAAACCATCACACGCATGGTGTTCAATTACGTGGGTTGGTGACTGGCCGGTGCGTCTGGATCAGCGAAGAGCAGTTTCCGGATCGTGAGCGTGAGGAACACGCTCGGATGTCGCGAATCGGCCCCTCTTCCTGTAAACCAGACTTCGAATCACGGTTGGCACACGCGGACCCTCATCGCGAGGTGCGGGGAGAAGGCCGACCCGAAGCGTAGTGCAGGGGCGATCCGGCTAATCGATCGATGGCGAGCGCGGCGCACAAGGGCGTCAGAATCATGCCTATCCGTTCGTGCGCACGCCCATGTTCAACGCGGCGCAAATTTCGCTGAACGCCTGGATGGTGTGAGCACGATCCATATCAAAGACCGCATCAGCGCTTTGCTTATTCGCCTCGGGTTTCTCCACCTCGGGCTCTTCCTTCACCACAAACTCGCCGCCGCACCACTCAATCGTGACTCCATGGACAGGTTTGGGAAACAGCTGACGCAACGACGCCTGGATCTCCGCGTCCGAATCAGGCGGGCCATCCTTTGTCAGTCGATTGTTCGGTCCACGCGTGCCTTGCGCAACTTCGATAGCCGAGAGCGACTCATCTATATTGGAACTGTCATGCTGAAAAGCAGTTAGCCAATCGCACAGCTTCGCGAGATTCCTGCTGACTGCTGCTGGCTCTTGTTCGATCGAGATGCGCTTGAACACCCCTTCCTCGGGTTTCCAGAAAATACTGAATTTTTCGCTCAGCGCCTTGTGGGTACTCGCGCGCTCATCATCGCTCATCTGCGCATAGCGGTGCAGAAATGCGCTCATCCACGCGCCGTCCACCTTGTCCTTCTCCGGCAAGGCGGCATGCGTCTTAAAATCCGAGGAAGCGCTCTTTGCATGAGATGAAAGCGCCCTGCGAGCTTGCTGGCGAGTCTCTGCGGCGTAAGTTTTGCGCGATTCTTCGATCGCCCATTGAAGTGCCGCTTCGTCAGCCGCTTTGATCTCTTCATCGGTGCGCGCGCTCCGTTGCTGCGTCGAGAGGAACGCGGTTTTATTATTAGGCAGCCCACTTAGCACGCCAAGGGGAGCCCCGGTGCTTTTGCGCGAATCGCACAAAGATTGTTTGACGTTGGACGGCGGCGGATCATTAAGATAGGGATTCTGGTAGGGATTAACTAATTTGTAACTTAAATTCATGATGTCCGTCGAATTCGCGGAGGAAATAAATTGACTGGGTTGCAGTTGCTTGCCAAACGCTCATCCGACGCGCAGGCATCACGCCCCGTGCCTTTTCCCAACTCGCGCGGCACTGGCCGCCTTGCTGCAGCGGCGCCTTGGCGGCACTCAGACCGCGCATCCGGCTCAACGGGTGGTTTGGCCACGCCATTTGGCCGCACGTCTCGACAAGCACTCCGGCTACGCGCTTCAAGGTTTGATAGACAACTGCTTGCAATCATTCTGTATCTGGGCCAATAGATCATCGGCGACGCTTTTGTCTCGCTGTTTTGCCAACGCATGCGCATGCCGAATCGCCACTTCGTAAGCTTTCCCAACCGCGTCACGGTGCGATCCCCAATCGACTCCCCCTCGATTTACGCCGTGATGGGCGTTTCGATGGCACAAGGCGCCCACCTGCAACAGGCGCAACTTCAACTCTGGATCATTCACTTCGCCGGCCTGCCTCAGCTTGGCTTGCGCCCTAATCAGCGCGGCCGTATCGTCCGCCTTCAGCGCGCCCGGCTTGTCTGCGTCTGGCTTCTTGGGTTTGCCCAAGTCGCGCTGCTTTTTGAGCAAGGCGCGCTCCTTCTCGAGCCATTCAGCCAACCTCTGCTTGATCCGCGGCTTGAGCGTTGATGGCAGCGGTGCGCTACGAAACTGGTTTTCCAGCTTGTACGCCGCCCTCATCTGCGCTTGCGTTGCCGCAACGGTTGAGCCGAGACAGGACGCCTGAGGCGGAGCAAACAGTTCCGGCAATTCTTCAGCCATTAATGCAGCTGCATAGTTGAGCGCCAACTCGGGGAACGGCGAGCGCGGATGCTTCGCAATCCCATTGTGCTTGACATCCGACGCAGCGGTCTCGCCTTCTACGGACTTCGCGGATTCAGGCGCGGGCTTAACCGGCGCTTCCTTGAGCGCATTCAAGATCTCATCGAGATCATAGTTGGGCCAAGGGTTTGCCTGCGCATTGACGGCGACAAGCCTCGATGTTGGCGAGCCAAACTTTGAGGGGGACCCGCGCCGGCCATCCAAGCAGGGAAGCTGGCTAAGCGATTCTTGCCCTCCTGAAGGAGAGACGGACCGCTTGTTTATTGAGCCGATCTTGCCGGTCTCTTGACGAGTGAGCGCGTGCTCCCCGGCGGGTGCGATTCCGTTGGGGGTGAGAGAGACTTTAGACATGGTTCGTCATCGGATAGTCATGGCTGAGTTAAACCGGCCAAACAGCGGCAGCGCGCGTGAAGGGACTCCAGTGAATCCACGCCCTGGGCGTCTGACAAATTCGTCTTACCGCATTGTCGAGTTAATGTAGGCCGTACCATCGCGTCCCCCATCAACAACGACCAGGTCGTCGTCTTCTGCGAGTGCCCTTGCCGCGTGATTACGCCTTTTACGTGCGCATCCCGGCAACCGCAAGGCGTCCTCCACGCTGCGGGCATGGACCTCAGGGACCCCGTCGTGAGCCTTTAGACGGCTGTACACCGGTTGTGAGCCGTTGCGGACAATCTCCGGCGCGACGATTATGAACCCGCCCGTCACGGCAATCTGGCGCTAAGCATTGAGAATGCCATACCGCAGATACTGACACGTGTGCCCATCTGAAACGCGAACAAACCATCATGACGCGTGACAACCCGGAATGCTCGCTCATCGTCCGGGACACCACGTGTCAGCCGACGAACTGCGCAGTTATTCTGCATATTTTGGAACAAAAAAGACCACGCTTGCTCGCGACCGAATTGCTGGCGCAATGCACGCTGCCAATCGGCAGGCGCCATATGGTCCGGCGCGTAGGTACGAGACAGCTTCGGGCTTTTGGCCTGCTTTGCAACACTACGCTTGCTTTTCATCAGGTTCGGTTGATGCTGAATGGAAAAACGTCTGCGTTGCCGACATCGCAAGCCGAAGCTTTCTTCATAGCCAGTTCTTCGAGGGTTTTGATCGGGGGCCGTGCATCACCGCGTCGGCGGGCATATACAAACATTTAACGATTCTTTTTCACGCGAACATCGTTGAAAATAAAGGATTTTTCTGACGCCATCAGATCTGATGCCCTCAAGTATACCGTCACCGCAGACGCACTGAAATAAATCGCACGCGCTTGCCGGAGTGTTTCCTACCGGTGGTCCAGCATGTGGTTTTGTCGCGGTAAGGGCAAGATGGCGAACAAATAGCAATATAGGTAGGATTGCTACGCCGCCAGTGAGTAAAACTGCTGGGCATGAGTGCATCGGTTTCCAGTCCTTAGTTGACGCGATTCCACTCGGCGCAAATAGCGCCAAATAACATTGTGTCCCTCAAACGAGACCGGTCGGCCGTCCTTCGGATAGCCCATCGCGGGAGAAGCCCGCAACATGCCTAGCATTCGAGCGCTATGTTTGCCCGCGGACGAAACGTCAGAGAGGACTTCCGACTCGATTTGATGAATCAGCGCCTACTAGTCTCACTGTGTCATAAATTTAACCTGATCTCCCAGCAACACGGACAGCGAGGAAGCTTGCTGGTGATCGCGTGGGCGATGAGTAGTCGCAACGTCGAAATGGAGTCAGGCACGTGTCGCTGGACTCGCCGGGCTGCCGCGAGGGATGTAACCTTCGGGTAGGAAAGACGCTTCTGGTCGAGCGCGGTTTTTTTTTGCGCGATCCTGACCGAGGCGCTCGGTGA
>NZ_FCOX02000102.1 GCF_900044055.2 Caballeronia calidae
CGCTCGTTCGCTGTTGATAGCGCGCTTTTTGCGCGTGACGTGAGACGAGCTTTTCGGCGCGAAACGTCTGAAACTTAACATAGTCGGCGCGAGCCTGGGCGGCAGCGTCCACGAGCCGAAACGCCAGCTCGAGCGAGCCGTTGTGGTTGACGCCGGCTTCGGCGATGATCTCGCAGCTCGGGTTCACGTGACATGTGCTCCAATAAACAGCGTGCTGTCTGGCAGCGATTTGAGGACCCGGGTACCCATGCCGACGATGCAGTCCGCGCCGATGGCAACGCCTTCGCGGCAAACGACGCTGCTGCCAATCAGGCAGCGGTCGCCGACCGTTGCGGCACCGTTGACGATCGCCGCCGTCGCGACGTGGCAATGGCTGCCGACGACGGCGTCATGCTCGATCAACGCACGCGTGTTGACGATCGTATTCGCGCCGATCCGTACCCCCGGCCCAACATGCGCGGCGTGCATGACGATCGTTCCTTCTCCGAGCGTCGCCGAACGCGCAACGTGGGCGCGTGGGGAGACCACTGACGGCAGCGTAAAGTTGAGGGCTTTCAGCGCATCGAACAGGCGCATCCTGAGCTTGGGTGTCTTGATCTGTCCGCAAGTGACGAGCGCGAACGCGTAGTGCTTGCGCAGCGAGCAGAGGTCCTCGTCGAAGCCAAGCACCTTGTAGCCCATTACCTCACTGATTCCGCAATCGCGCCGCTCGACGATACCGGCGATGCGCCATGCCGCCGTGGCCTCCAGGACGTCGATGGCGGCTTTGCAATGGCCGCCGCCGCCGATTAGCAAGATAGCATTCATGCCGGGACCCTGGCGCACACACCGCTTGGGATATTAATGAGCCGCGCTGCAACGTGCTCGGTAACAGCGAGCGGCCCGCAAGGGCTATGCGCGAACATCGGGAGCGTATGTAGCGGCTCCCAGAGCGGGCGCGTCATGATGCCTGCGTCGTTGGTGATTTCGAGGCAAAGGTCTCTCTCTACCTCATCTCTGAGCAAGATCGCACACAGCCAGTAGTTCGAGCAGGTGTTTTCCGGTTCGTGTACGAAAGGAATGTCTGCGGCATCGAATGCCGTGCGATAGCGTTGAGCGAGCGCACGTTTGAAGGCAACGAAGTCGTCAAGCTGCTCGAGTTGCGCGCAGCCGAGCGCCGCGTTTAGATTTGGAAGCCTAAAATTATATCCGATCGCGTCGTGCTCAAAGCGCCAGCGATGGGGGATTTTCGCGGTCGTCGTCAGGTGTTTGGCCCGCTTGGCGAGAGCGGGATCGTTGGTCATGATGGCGCCGCCGCCGCCCGTTGTGCATATCTTGTTGCCGTTAAAGCTCAGCGTACCCAAGCGCCCCGTCGTCCCACAATGCCGCGTGCCGTGCCAACTGCCGAGCGCCTCGGCGGCGTCTTCGACAAGCGCGAGGCCCCAGCGTGCGCAAATTTCGGTGATTTCGTCGATGCGGCATGGGAAGCCAAACGAATGCATTGGTACGCACGCCGATACGCGTCGACCCGACGCACGATGCCGTGCACCACCGTCAGTGCGTTCGCACTCGCGCTCGAGAAACAAGCGCAGCGCATCGGGTGACATGCCGAGCGTCGCGATATCGACATCGACAAATGCGGGTACCGCGAACGCGTGAGCAATCGCATTCGCCGTGGCGACGAAGCTCAGCGATTGCGTGACGACGAGGTCGCCGGGCAGCACGTCCGAGAGTAGCAACGCCATATGCAACGCGGTCGTGCCATTGGTCGTGGCGATTACGTGTTTCGCTCCTGTCAAATCAGCTAGCATGTGCTCGAACTGATCGACATAGGCACCGACGGACGACACGAACGTCGACTCGATGGTCGACTGCACGTAGGCACGCTCGTTGCCAGTGAAGACCGGCGCGTGCAGCGCAAGCGGACCGTTGCTGCCGTAAACCTTGCGAATGATTCGCAGGACGTCGTTTGCGCGCGTCATGACTCAAACGTTATAGATGTCGGGTTTATAGCCGGCGAGATTGGCCGGTTCCGTGAACCATTGCACGGTCTTCGCAATGCCACGACGAAAGCCGTCAAGGCCACCGTACTCGGGCGACCAGTCGGTTAATGCGCGCAGACGGCTGGCGTCGGCAAGCAGCCGCTCCACCTCGCTTTTTTCGGGGCGCAGCCGCGCTTCTTCGGTTTCGACACGAATGTCGGCGCCCATTGTCTCTGCAATTACCTTGACCGTATCCCCGATGCTGATTTCGAAGCCACTGCCGGCGTTGAGCACGTGGCCCACCGCCGCGTCGCTGTTCATCACGGTTTCGAAGGCGCGTACAGTGTCGGTGACATAGTTGAAGTCACGCGTCGGGTGCAGTGAGCCGAGCTTAATGACACGTTTGCCTTTGGCGATTTGCGCGATGATGCTCGGAATCACTGCGCGTGCCGATTGGCGCGGGCCGTAGGTATTGAACGGGCGTAGGATGGTTACCGGCGTGCCGAACGACAAGTGGAACGATAACGCAATCTGGTCCGCACCAATCTTCGAGGCTGAGTAGGGAGACTGGCCTTGCAGCGGATGGTTTTCAGAAATCGGTACCGTCAATGCCGTGCCGTAAACCTCACTCGTCGATGTATGCACAACACGCGCTCCTAAATCACGCGCGGCTTGCACGACGTTCAGTGTGCCCTTGATGTTGGTGTCGACGTAGGTATCGGGCGAGTGATAGGAATAAGGGATAGCGATTAGCGCAGCCAGATGCAAGACGATGTCGCATCCCTTGACCGCGTTACGCACGCCGTTCGGATCGCGAATGTCGCCAGAGAATATCTCAAGTGCGGAGCGCACTTCCGGGGCAGTGCGGTCTAGCCATCCCCAAGAGTTAAATGAATTGTAAAGTACAAACGCGCGCACGTCGTGCCCCATCTGCACGAGATACTCGGTGAGGTGCGAGCCGATAAATCCGTCCGCGCCAGTGACGAGAATTCTTTTTCTGGACGACATGAACTTCCTTCGTAGTTGGTAAGCATCCCCGCGCCAATGCCGCACATAGCGCTCAGGTGAGTCTAGTCGTTGTCGAACATCGTCATGTTGCGTTCCAATTCCTCACGCGGCAGCAGTGGGTCCATGTCTTCCATGGGCCGCGACGCCAGCGTGCCGTCCGGTTTGCGGTATGAGCTCGCGCGAAAACGCTGCTGCGCTTGCGAAACGCACATTTCGACAAGCCACGGCTCGGTGTCGGCAAACACCCGAGCGATCGACTCCTTGAGCTCGGCGTTCGTCGAAATGCGCAAATATTTCAAGTTGAAGGCCGCCGCGAGTTGCTCGAAGTTCGGATTGCCCACGCCAGAATGGGCATCCGTGCCGACCTGACGGCCGTCAAAGAAACGCGTCTGTGTATTACGAATGCTTTGATAGCCATCGTTGTTGCTGATGAAGAGTTTCGCGTTCAGGCGGTTGTGGCCGAGAAACATCAACTCCTGAATGTTGAACAGCACGCTGCCGTCACCCGTGACGAGGACCCCGCGGCGCTTTCGGTCGTCCGCAATGCACGCGCCAACGAGCGCAGGTAGGTCCCAGCCCATCGCACCCATGCACGCACTTGTGAACGCGACTTGGCCATCCTTTACGCGATGGTTTTGGTACGCGATGATGCAGCCGTCGAGCGAGTTGCCGCTCACCACGATGTCGGTGCTACCCAGTTGCCGGGAGAGCTCGTCGTAAGCCGCATAGATGTCGACATGTTCCTTTTGCAGGTGTTCGGACGAAGGCATCGGCGGGTACTCGCGCTTCCACATCGTGCAGACGTCGAGCCAGCGTTGCGGGGTTCTGCAATCGCGCAATTCGAGCTGCGCGCGAAATGCGGTGATGAACTCGTGCGCGTCGGCGAGAACCGGCAGATCGATCGTGATGTTACGCTTCTCGAGATCGCCCTCGTCGATGTTCACGAGAATCTTCTTCGCTTTCGGGGCAAACTTATCGCTAAAACCGATGGCCGAGATTGACAGACTTGTGCCGATCGCAAGCACAAGATCGGAGTTTTGCAGCGCAAAATTGGCACGTCGCTGCCCGCCCGGGCCGATGCGGCCTTGAAAGAATGGGTGATCTTCAGGCAGCACGTCCATGGCACTGATAGTCGACATGGCGGGAACGCGCAAATCTTCCACCAGCTTGCGAAACGAGCGGCGCGCTCCGCTGAGCACAATGCCGTTGCCATAAAGCACAACGGGCCGCTTGGCAAGCGCAAAGAGATCGGCGATCTGCGCGATGATCGCGTGGTCGAGCCCAGGCGTGGCCTGGATCTCGGGTATATAGCCGCGTTGTCCGTCGGGCTCGATCAGCGCGCACTGGATGTCGAGCGGCAGGTTCAACCACACCGGTCCGGGCCGCCCCGCACGCGCTAGGTACAGACACTTCTCCAGTTCATAGCGAACGTCTTCCGCTCGCGTGACTGTGACGGCATGCTTCGTCACCGGTGCCGCCATCGGAGTAATGTTGATCTCTTGGGGGCCAACCTGGCGTTGGCGCTCATAGTCCGCCATGATGCCCGTGCGGACCTGTCCGGAAATCACGAGGACCGGTATCGAATCAACCCAGGCGCCGGCGATGCCCGAGAGCGCATTGGTGCTTCCCGGCCCTGTCGTGACAAGGCATACGCCCATGCCTTCGGTCACACGCGCGTAGCCTTCGGCGGCGATTGCACACGCTTGTTCGTGGTAGTTGCACCAGTAGCGTAAGTCGGGCGAGCGGCCCAATGCGTCGCATAGATACATGATGCCGCCGCCGGACACCATGAACACGTCCTTGACGCCTGCTGCTGCGACACGCTGGAAAACATAGTCCGCGACACTGATTGGCATCGGTATGAGCTCGTGTGTAAGTGTGATTCTGCTAACCGCTTTAATGTGATCTAGCGCGCCTGCTTGACCCTTTCGTCAGGCCGCGCCGATTCGTTGACGGTGCCACGCCAAAGTTTTGCGAATTGCGTCATCAAGACAGATGGCCGCGCGCACGCCCAACTCTGTTTCGATGCGCTGAGTGGACGGCAAATAGGATGATGGCCTCGCATTCGGCACCGGCGTGCCTTTGATCGTTACAGCGTCCGCTGGCAGGCCTGCTGCCGCGGCGACCCGACGCGCCAGCTCGCTCACCGATACGGCCTCCGTGCCGCCGATGTTGTACGGTACACCGCTGCGGCCGCGAGCCAGAATCGTCAGCAGCCAGACGACAAGATCGGCCGCGTAAAGGTACGAACGCAAAGGCGTGCCATCGCCCTCCACGATAATCTGCTTGCCCTGCAGGGCATCGCGAATGAAGTTGCCAATGACGTAGTTGTGTTCGAGTGATAGATAGGGGCCGACGAATGCGAAGCAGCGCGCGACGAGAGCGTCAAAGCTGTGTTGCTGCGCTGCCACGGCCGTCATGACTTCCATGATCCGTTTCGATAGGCCGTAGACGCTTCGCTCCGATACGTAGTCGACAATGCCGGCGGGGCCCTCGACATACCTCTGGCCGTCGCTTGCATCCGACGGTAGATAGACAGCACCCGAGGTCGTCAGCAGCAGCGATTTCGTTCCGCTACGAACGGCCAGATCGATGACCCGGCGCGTGCCGTCCATGCCTGCGTTCAACTGGCGTTGTGCCCAGTCCGCCCGCTGATCGACGTTGTTTTCCGAAGCGGCGTGCACAATATGCGTGAACGGTTCGGCCGGCATGTCGAAATCTGTCAGCGCGCCCGCTACGAAGCGTAGTTCGTCGCGGTCGCGCAAATGCGGCGCACGTGTGCTCAGGAAGCGCTCGGGTGAGCGGCTAAGGACCGTGATCGTGATACCGAGTCGATGTGCCTGATTGGCCCAAATCAGCGATTCCAGCAGCCACATACCAAAGAAGCCGGTGCCGCCGGTCAGGAAAATACGGGCGTCGCGCAGCTCCGACCAGCTCGGCGCAAGCTCTTGGCAAACGTGATCTAGATCTTCACGAAATAGCGAAAACCCGTGAGGAATGTCATGCATTGTTATTCTCGAAGTTAATGCGCTCGTGTTCGACGACCATCGGCCGCCTCACCGTGTGCGTGACCAGCAGCCCCACATATTCGCCGAGCAGGCCGACGAGCAAAAACAGCATCCCCAAAAAGAAGAACAGGCCTATAGCGAGCGGTGCGATGCCCATCTGAAATTCGCTCCACGCCATGAGCTTGCGAACGATGTAGTAGGTCCCCGTGAGGAAGCTCAGGCCGCTCATGCATCCCCCAATCACGGTGGCGAGCCGCAAGGGCGCCTTCGTGTGATTCACGATGCCGAGCAACGCACTGTCGAGATACACGAAGAACGTGCCCTTCGAAAGGCCGCGCTTTCTCCGTGGTTTATCGAAAGGCACTTCCGCACGCGCGTAGCCGATCTCACAAATAAGGCCGCGAAAATACGGGTAAGGATCACCCAGGTCGCGGAGAATGTCCATGACCGCCCGGTCGTAGAGACCAAAGCCAGTGAAGTTCTGCACCTGTTCGACATCCGAAATGCGCGTGATGAGCTGGTAGTATGCCGCGCGCAGGAGCGGCATCAACCCGCGCTCTTCGTTCTTGCGGCGCACGCCGATAGCGATCTTGAAGCCTTGCTCCCAGTGCCGGATGAACTCGGGGAGCAGCTCCGGGGGATCTTCGAGATCGGACGCCATGCCGATCACCGCGTCGCCCTCTGCGAGCAGCAAAGCGTGATAGGGCGAACGTATGTGCCCGAAATTTCTAACGTTGACGATCGCTTTGAGGCGCTTGTCCCTTTGTGCGATCTCGCGTATGACGTCGACTGTGTCGTCGGTCGATGCGTTGTCGATCAGAATGATCTCGTAGTCATAGTGCGGTACCTCCCGCATCGCCGCGGTAATACGCGCATGCAGCTCCGCAATATTGTCGCGCTCGTTGAAACAGCCTGCAACGATGCTGATCGATTTTCGATGGCTCATCCGCGCTGTGCCTTGTTGAAAGTAAAGCGGTTATGGCCCACATACGAGATCGCGATCCCGAGCACCATCAGCACGCCTTGTGCAATCCAAAACCGCATGCCGATCACCTTGACGAGCAGCCACAACCCAACGACGCCAATCAAAGCGTTGCCGCCATACACGACGTAGCAGCGCACATACTCGCGCAACCAACTTCCGGGCGACCGGAAGACCAGTAACTTATAGGCGATAAACGCCTCCGTGATGCAAACGATGTTAGCGATCACGCCGATCGTAACGACATGTAGCCATCGGCTCAGGCCATAGTACAGTCCGACGGAGACCGCATAGGCAAATGCAGTATTGAGTCCACCGACTAGCAGATAACGGACGCCCTTCCGGTCACGCTGCTGATTAGCGATCAAGAGGCGTTTGATTGTCGCTCGCACGCCCGCAGCCGCGAAAGACATAGTGGCAGCTCTTAAGAACGAGACCCCTAAAAATTGACGCCGAGAAACGTTTCAATCTTAGTCGCGACGTAGTCGAGTCGCGCCGCATCGAGACCCGGAAATACACCGATCCAGAAAGTATTTTCCATGACAAGATCCGTATTAGTTAGCTCACCGCTCACGCGATAATTGCGACCGGCCATGTAGGGCTGGCGCGTGAGGTTACCAGCGAACAGCAAACGCGTGCCAATTTTCTCCTGCTCCAGATACGTGAGCAGGTCAATACGCCGCACCTCGGCTTGCGGCCGGATCGTAATCGGGAAGCCGAACCACGACGGATCGGCTTTCAGTGTCGCCTGGGGCAGGATTAAGTGCTCTTCACAAGACTGTAGGCGCTCGGCCAGATAGGCAAAATTGCGCCGGCGCGCCTCGATGAATTGGGGGGCACGCTGGAGTTGGGCGAGTCCGCAGGCAGCCTGCATGTCGGTAATTTTGAGGTTGTAGCCCAGGTGCGAATACGTGTACTTGTGGTCGTAACCTTCGGGCAGATCGCCGAGCTTCCAGCAAAAGCGCTTGGTGCAGGTGTTATCTTTACCCGGAGCGCAATAGCAGTCGCGCCCCCAATCCCGGAACGACTCGGCGATCTGCTTGAGCTCGTAGTTATTCGTAAAGACTGCGCCACCCTCTCCCATCGTGATGTGATGCGCCGGATAGAAGCTGAGCGTGCCAAGGTCGCCAAACGTGCCGACGAGCTTGCCATCATAGGTGGAGCCGAGCGCATCGCAGCAATCCTCGATTAACCACAAGCCGTACTTCTTGCACAGCGATACGATAGCCTCGAGATTGAAGGGGTTGCCAAGCGTGTGGGCCAGCATGATCGCTTTCGTTTTCTGGCTGATCGCGGCTTCTACTTTCGTAACGTCGATGTTGTAGGTCCCGAGCTCGACATCCACGAAGACGGGTACCGCGCCGAATTGGAGAATAGGATTGACCGTGGTCGGAAAGCCTGCTGCCACGCCAATCACTTCATCGCCAGGGAGAATCGCACGGTCGCCGAGTTTCGGAGAAGTCAACGTCGAGAAGGCAACAAGGTTCGCGGAAGAACCCGAATTCACCGTGATCGCATGATCCACTCCAAGGAATGCCGCGAGACGCTTTTCGAACTCGTCGTTAAATCGGCCGGCGGTCAACCAGCCGTCGAGACAAGCATCGACCATCGCGACCATTTCGCTGGAGCCGATGACCTTGCCCGACGGCGGAACCGTCGACACGCCCGGGGCAAAGAGCGGTGGCCTGGCAGCATATGAGCCGTATTCACCGACCAACTGTAGGATCTGAGTGCGAAGCGATTCGAGGTTCGAGGTCATGAGTCGAGATATGCGCGAATTTGGGAGTGACTCAAAGCGTGCATGTCGGCTTCGTGCATGAAGGCCGCGTGCCATTCCACGATAGCGTCGATTGCTTGAGATAGGCACCAGCGAGGTTTCCAGCCCAGCAACGTCCGGGCCTTGGAGCAATCGAGCTTGAGTACATTAGTTTCGTGTAATTGCGGGGACGCCTGTAGCTCGCAAGTTGGGCTGACGCCCCATCGCAACGAGAAGCGCTCGACAATCCAACGTACCGATTGCGTGCCGGAGTCCTCAGGAGCGAAGTTCCAGGCACTGGCATACTCCGCCCCATGGCGATATAAGGCCTCTGCGAGCTGTAGATAACCGCCAAGCGGTTCAAGCACATGCTGCCAGGGCCGGATTGCCCCCGGATTGCGAATCATAACTGGCTTGCCCGCCGACAGTGAGCGAACGATATCGGGAATGAGCCGGTCCTGGGCCCAATCTCCGCCACCGATCACGTTTCCCGCGCGGGCACTGGCCAACGCGATCCCGTGCCGTGAGAAATCGGCGGCATTGAAAAAGCTATTGCGATACGCCTCCGTAATAAGCTCGGCACACGCTTTACTGTTGCTATAGGGATCGAAGCCGCCCATGCGGTCGTTCTCCCGGTAGCCCCAGATCCATTCGCGATTTTCGTAGCATTTGTCGCTCGTTACATTGACGACCGCGCGCACGCAGTGCGTCTGTCGCACGGCTTCGAGCAAATTGACCGTCCCGAGCAAATTCGTCGAGTACGTCTCAACAGGCGCCTCATACGAGCGCCGAACCAAAGGTTGAGCCGCCATGTGAATGACGACTTCTGGGCGATGCGCCTCGAGCGCACCGACAAGTTTGTCGAGATCGCGAACGTCGCCGATGACCGAGCGCATCGATGCCCCGACTCTTGCGATATCGAAAAGATTCAGCGGCGTAGGCGGCATAAGCGCGTAGCCGGTGACCTCGGCACCGAGTTGCTGCAGCCAAAGGCACAACCAGCTTCCTTTGAACCCCGTATGCCCGGTCACAAACACGCGCTTGCCGCACCAAAAGTTACTGTTCACGTCCAAATCTTCCACGGCGCATTGCCCGTGGACCAGAGTTGTTCAAGGTAGGTCTTATCCCGCAATGTGTCCATGGGCTGCCAGAAATCGCGATGAAACCACGTTTGGAGCTGGCCGTCCGCTGCCAACCTTTCCAGCGGCTCCGCCTCCCAAAGGGTGTCATCGCCCTCTATGTAGTCAACGGCCTTCGGATTGAGGACGAAGAATCCACCATTGATCCAGGAGTCATCGCCGCGCGGCTTCTCGCGAAAACTGCGGACCACATGCCCTTCGAGGTCCAATGCACCGAAACGTCCCGGTTGTTGCGTGGCCGTGAGGGTCGCGAGCTTACCGCTCGAACGATGAAATTCGATGGTTGCGGTAATGTCGATGTTGCCTACGCCGTCTCCATACGTGAAGCAGAAGTCGTCGTCCTCGAGGTAGTCGCGTACACGCTTTAAACGACCGCCCGTCATGGTCTGGTCACCGGTGTCGACCAACGTAACGCGCCAAGATTCGGAGTTGCTCTGATGCACATCCATCTTATTGTTGCGCATGTCGAGCGTGATGTCCGACATGTGCAAGAAGTAGTTGGCAAAGTATTCTTTGATAACGTAGCCCTTATAGCCGCAGCAAATAACGAAATCATTTATTCCATGCTTGGAATAAATCTTCATGATATGCCACAGGATAGGTCTCCCTCCGATCTCAATCATCGGCTTCGGTTTCAGATACGTCTCTTCGGAGATGCGGGTGCCGAGCCCCCCTGCAAGCAAGATGGCCTTCATGTCCAGTGGCCTCCTTACAATTCAAGAGCCGCTACGATAGCTCAAATGGCGTTGACAAAGCTAGCGTTGTTTTAGCAGTGTCTGACATTCTTCGCGGCATAAGTCCGGGCAATTTATAAATCGAATGAAGACTTGTGATTTATTGTGCGAAGACGTGAACATTGGTTTTTATTTGTCGCGAATCGTTCAGGGCGCGTCGATCAAGGTCACGATGACGCGGGCCGTGACAGACGTTTTTTCGACTGATGCAATTTCAAATGCGAAGCGTTCTTGAGAGGTTGGCCAGAAAATCTGATGCCGTATCCCCCGAGCAGCTCAACCCGCTCATTGCCGACAGGCTCCTTGGTCCACCTGACGGCGGTGTGGGACGCTAACTTCTCTCGGGTGCGCCTCAAAAGCCATCCGCTTGTGCGCTTCTAAGGCGCGCGCTGGCAACAGCACGCGCTGACCCGGGCACCTTCGTCAACCGGACGAAAGAAACCGTCGATGATGGCGCGCGATCTACGCGGTAGTAGAACACAAAATTTCAAATCAAATTCGACCCAACACTTCAATCAGGGTTACGAAATGAGACCAACGATCGATCCGTTGACCAGTCTTAGAGGTATCGCTGCGCTGCTGGTCGTGGTCAACCATGTTACCCTGTTGATGTTGCCACTCGGACTAACCTCAGCCAAGCCGGCACTGATCAAGACTGGCATTCTTGGCATGACGACATTCTTCGTGCTGAGCGGCTTTGTGATGTACTACAACTATGCTCATAAGATCGCAGCCAACCGATCGGACGGCATCTCTCAATTCATCTTCGCGCGCGTCGCGCGGCTCTATCCGTTGATGATTGCCTATGTGCTTTTCAACTTCACGTGGAACGTCTCGCGCTCGCTATCAAGCGCAAACGCGCAAAGCACCTCCGTCTATGTGACCACACTTCCGCTCTATCTGCTAGGCGTGCAATCTTGGATATACGCTGTCGTCAATGATGTCAATGTCACAGCATCGCAATACTTCGGCAATCCTGCGTGGTCGATTAGCACAGAATTGTTCTTCTATTTACTTTTTATTCCACTGATCGTCTTACGCAAAAAATGTGCTCCCTCGCTTTGGCGCGGACTACTAGTCGTGATTCTATCGATCGCGGCGCGAGGTGCTATTGTCGCCCTATCGGATTCGGTTGCAGTGCAGCAGTGGATAGCCTCAAGATTCGGCGAATCGAGTTCGCTTAGCGTCTATTCGTGGCTCGTCTATTATTGCCCCTATGGACGATGCTTTGAGTTTTTTGCAGGCATGGGAATCGCTGAAATATGGCTTGCGCGCAGACAACGCGGTGCCTCTAAGCTAGCAGACCGCCTGGGTCTGTTAGCCGGCATTGGTGGACTTACATATATCGGGGCATCGTTTCTCAGCGAGATCGCGTTTTCCATACCGCGTCTGTTTGAAGGCACGGCAACGCACTTCTTCTACGTTGCGGCTGTGCCACCGACCATTTACTTTGTCAGTCGCGAGCGGGGGATGGCAACAAAGTTACTGTCGCTCAAGCCTCTGTTGTTCGTGGGCGAGATCAGCTATTCTCTTTACCTAGTTCATACCGTCGCTTTTCCGTTGTTCACGGTTCCTTCGACTGTCGATATCGCCATGCATGCCCCAATGCTCGCAGGACGATGCATCGCTTTTGTCGCGATCACGATGGTTTTTTCGCCACTTCTTTACTGGGCTCTCGAAAAACCCGCCCGCACTGCGATCATGCAACTTCTGCACAGGCCCGCAACATCGAACGGCTAAGCACGCGCGAAGCAACGGCGCGCCCAACTTCTCGATCGAGACGTAATTGCTGCCTTCAATCTTTTGGCACGATCTCTTCCGTCCATTGGACCGCGGCGCAAACACTCACAAGCGCACAATCGTCAGTCACGAATTCGCCCCTCTCCCTTTAGACCGTTAGCGATGACCACCCGCAAGAACCTCGAAATCGAACGCCTTCGTGCAATCGCCGTTTTGCTTACGATTCTGGTCCACGTCCCTTTCAAAGAGCAGCTTAACCCGTATCTGTATTCAAGCTTTACTGGCGTCGACTTGTTCTTTGTCATTTCCGGATTCGTCGTCGCCACCACGTTTCTCCGGACGTTGCCCCCCTCTCTCGGTTCGACCTCGCTAGAACGGCTAAAAAACAGCCAGCGGGAGATCGTTGAGTTCTATTTGCGCCGGGTATTTAGGATTGCGCCATGCGCCTTTTTCTATATTGCGCTTTACTGGCTCGTTGCCTGGATTATGGCAGCAACGGGCAGTATCGAAGGTTACGCAACCCCGCAAGACATCTTCCGCGAAGGCGTCACATTCGCAGGCGGTATCTATAATTATGCAATGGTTTATGGCGGCATTACCACCCACCTCGCACACTATTACAGCCTGTCGATCGAAGAACATTTCTACCTCATCGCCCCGATTCTGCTTGTGCTTTGCGGAAGCACTTCACGACGCCTCGTCGCACTCGGCATCGGGGTCGCGCTTGTGATCCTTGTCGCACGACCGCTGACGACGGTCAACATCGCCAATCTATCCCATACCCGGTTCGACGAGCTTTTCTACGGTGTGATTCTTGCCCTACTCGTCCCTAAGTTCAAGCACGTGCTCATCCGAGAATCGGATTTGCTAAAACGCGCCGCATTAGACCTGCCTAGTTTCCCGCACGCCGCACTGAGCCTCGCGTGCCGCCCGCTAGGAAAAACGCTAATCGGGTTGGCACTTTGCGCGCTACTCGCGCTGCTTCCCGGTGTGACAAACACGAAAGTGCTCGACAACACATCCGGATCGTTCTATTTTTCCGTATCTGGCGCGGCGTTTTGCAGCTATGCCGCCGTGTCTGTCATCCTAGTTACGCTTGCATCGCTCGAGCGAGGGTGGATTCTGCCGATTCCCGGAATTTCTACGCTTCTTGAGTACATTGGCACACGATCCTACTCGCTCTACCTGGGACATATGCTGATTATCTATGTTTATAACGACCTCTACTTTCGGCTTTATGAGTATGTTCCCGATGCGCTGAGATTGACTCGAATCGGCTATGTGACACAATCCACCGCCTTCCTGCTGATTGCCATTTTGTTGGCAGAGTTGTCCTATCGGCTGATCGAAACGCCGTTTAGAAGTGTCGGCCGACAAGTGAGCAGCTTATTGGCGGGAGCGCTGACGTGAAAATCATTGACATTGCAACTTTGGTTGTGCTCGTCGCCCTCCCGGTTACGTCGTACGCTCAATTCGACTACAACGACGACCTGACACGAGCGGTGACAGCGCACTATCCGCCACTGATTCGACTACTTATTACGAAGGGCGCAAGACAAAATACTCAAGACGCATTGGGCGATACACCTTTGATGAAAGCCATCCGGTCCGGCGATCGGGAAATCACCAAGCTGCTGCTAAGATATCAGCCCAACGCCTATCTTCTTAATCGCTCGAACCATTCGGCAGCAACCGAAGCCGTTCTTGCCGATGATCCAGAAAGCCTCAAGGCTGTCCTAATGCAAGACGACCGCTTACAAGTCGCCCAGTCATTGGGCCTTGCAACGAAGCTGAACAAACGCCGCGCATTGAACATGTTCGCGCAAATGTACGGCGCGGCGGCCACCGACGAAATCGGCCAAGGCTTCCTGCATACGCCACTGACCTATTTCCAGCCCGGAAGCCAACTTGCACTGGCGTTTTCGCCGACTAGCGCTCATCCCGAAGTCTGCGCGACACCGTCGTCGACGCTTCTGCTTCAGGGGAAAATTTGCAAACTGGAGGGCGCACGCGTCACTGTTGAGTGGGAGACGGTGACGAACCTAAACAATACTGATACTCAATGCTCGGCACAACGACACTTCCGCCTCGAACGAAAGGCAGATCGAGCATGGGATTCCAAGTATCTCGGCGTGTGCGGGATTTCACCCGGCTACTTTTCAGATATTCCTGCTTCCTTCGACTACCGCACGTTCCTCATTCCTGAACTTCAGTGACTCGATCCGAACAACATCGGCATCACCTGTCGAAGGCCCACTATTTTGTTGCGGTTCTTGCTGCTCGATAAGATCGTGCGAGTCGAATACTATTCTGGACAAAATGTGTGTCGGGACTCACCGAGACATGATGACCATGATATGCAGGTATCCGTCAGCGCAACCCGTCTTGAGTGTCCGTGTGCACGATGCGAAGGTTTCGGCATCGTGCTGTCGGAGTGATGCGATGGACGACGACTCGATGGGGAGAACTGCCATGCGAACGGGCGCTCGGCGCCCCCGCCAAGGCGAGGCATTCTGGCGCGAGATGGTGGCAGCATGGAAGATGAGCGGCGTTGGCACTCGGCGCTTCTGCGGCGAACAAGGCCTGGCCGTCAGCACTTTCGGATTGTGGCGCAAGAAGTTTACGGCGAGACGCCTGGAACGAGTCTGCTGGCTGTGACGGCCGACGCCGCGGTTGTCGTCGCTCGCCTTGAAGGTGAGCCTGCGGCGACACCATCAACAGCGTCGGCCGATACGTTAGCATTGTCAATGCGTGATCGCGTGACCTTCGATCGCGAGCGTTCGCATCGAAATGAGCGGCGTGCCTGCGGAGCGCATTGTGCGCTGCGTGCTCGGCCAGCTTGGCGGTACGCGGTGCTGATCGCCGCTGACGTTCGAGCTTACATATGCCGCGAGCCGGTCGACATGCGCAAGTCGATCGACGCGCTGTCGTATCTGGTCGAACCGCTGCTTGCGCAGAAGCCGAATTCGGGCAACTTGTTCGTGTTCGTCGGCCGTGACCGCCAGAAGGTAAGGTGCCTCTATTGGGACCGTACCGGCTTCGCGCTTTGGTACAACTAGCTGGATTCATACTGCAACTCCTATTCGCGGATCAGAGAGTCTTAGAACTTATCCGTAAATAAAGGTATACTTCGTTCCGAGCCGCAAGCGAGTGCGGCGTTGGAGCGAAGGCTTGACCAAGAAGCGAGTCGAATCGTGGGAGGTGACCGATGCTTTCTGGCAGCGGGTGGAGCCACTGATCCCGCAACGTGCGCCCTCACCAGAGAAACAGTACCTGCGCAGGCCGGGAGCGGGACGACCGCCGAAGCCGGCTCGCCAGGTGTTTGAAGCCATTGTGTATGTACTGCGCACGGGCTGCCAATGGAAGGCGTTGCCCAAAGAGCGTTTTGGTAGTGCCAGCGCCATCCACAAACGCTTTCTCGAATGGGAGGACGCGGGCTTCTTCGAAGCACTCTGGGCGGCAGGACTGGCCGAATACGACGAGATGGAGGGCATCGCCTGGCGCTGGCAAAGCGTCGACGGGGCGATGATGAAGGCACCCCTGGCACAAGAAGCCGTCGGCCCGAACCCGACGGA
>NZ_FCOX02000103.1 GCF_900044055.2 Caballeronia calidae
GAATTCGTGTTCGCTTTGCCGTGGAATCAGCGTTCGATTTGGTGTGGATTGGGTGTTCGTTTTGCGTGGAATAGGCAGTTGCTCCGATCAATGCTCACCGTGGTGTCGTCCCAGACGGTGCGCACGACCTCGGTAAAGTAGCGGAATGCCGTGGTCGGCAATGGCTTCAGGTGCGGCTTCTCCTCCTGGAACATCGCTTCAACCTGTCGCCGTGCACGGCCATGGATGCGTTTGGCGGCCCAGTTCTCTTCCCAGTGCACCAGGAATTCATTCTGGGCCTCGAGCGACTCGAAGCGCCGGCCGGTGAGCGCGGTGTTCTGCGTATGCTGGATTGCGTTTTCAACAGCACCCTTGCGATTCGGATCGCGTACGCGGGCCGGGTCGGCGACGACGCCGTAATGTTCAAGCATCGCGGCGTAAAGGCGGTTGATCTCCGGTTCATACAGGTCGGGCGTGATCACGCCCTCCCGTAAATTATCGAGGACGACGTAACTCACGCTGCCACCGAAGTACCGAAAGGCTTCTTCGTGAAGCTGTGCCCAGACCTGTTTGCTGGACTTCCAGACTACGCGCCGGAAGCTGCGCCGCGAATACCTCAACGTCATGACGAACAGGCGTGGCCGGCGATAGCGGCCCGTCTTCGGATCGCGGGTCGGCGCGCCTTCGCCGTAATCGACTTGGGCCTCTTCACCGGCGGTGAACTCGAGACGGTCGAACTGTTCCGGATCGACGTGCCGCAGCGCCCGGACGAATCGTTTGACACTCTCGTAGCTGGCTGTAAAGCCATGCTGGTCAACGAGGTCCTGGTAGATCGCCTGGGCGTTGCGCTTCAAACGCACCTGCTGTTCGATCCATTCCCGGTGGGGCTCACTGGCCGAACGGGCGAAGTTGAAGGAACTGACCAGGGTTCCGCTTGGAGCCGGCGGTCGCGGGAGTGGAGGATTTTGCGGCGGGGGAGTTTGCGCGACCACCGGATCGCCGGAGCCGGTGGTCGCGGCGGTGGAGGATTTTGCGCCATCCGCCCGCCGCGCCTCATACAGCGCTTGATAGCGGCGAATCGTCTTGCGATCGATACCCGTGAGCTCGTGGATCCTGTGCTGGCTCACGCCGCGCTCAAGCAGCGTGAATATCGCGCTTTGCAGATGCTGCTTCAAGACATTCACTCCCTGGTCTCCTTCTTCTCTGAAGGAGACGACAATAAATGTCCTGCAGCACCGCTAAGGACCGCTCAGCCGGCGGTCGCTAACTGGGGGATTTTGACCGACCGTCGGGGGCCGCAAGCGCTGCAGTGAAACGCAGAATTTCGCGTTTCTATGCGCGCGGTATGGGCGTCCTACTATCGAGTAATCTGAATGTCGTACTCGACCCGGTGTCCGTGAGACATACTCCGCGTTCAACTTGCGAATCGAATGGCCGATTACTGAGCGGATCCGACGTCTGAACGTCCGATCGACGATGCGTGCGAATGACGCTTCATGGCCGTAGGACTAAACCGCTCGCGCGGTAGGGGGCTACGGTCCGACGCTGGTGGTCAGGGAGAGGCCGGTCACCCGGCTTTATGTTGGCGAATGAGGCAATCCGCCTCGTTCTTCAACAGGAGCCGAATCATGACCTCCTTACCGACAAACGCCAGCCCACTGCGCCAGCGCATGATCGACGACATGCGCATGCGCCAGCTCGCCCCCAAGACGCAGGACACCTATCTGCACATCGTGCGTGAGTTCGCCAGGTTTCTCGGGCGCTCACCTGACACGGCCACCGTCGAGGACCTGCGCAGCTACCAGCTCTATATGGTCGACCACGGCACATCGGCCGTGTCGCTGAACCACGCGATTACCGGCCTGAAGTTCTTCTTCACAGTCACGCTCGACCGCCCCGAGTTGATGGTCAGGATGCAACCGGTGCGCGTGCCCCGCATATTGCCCGTCGTGCTCAGTCCCGATGAAGTGCGGCGACTCATCGAGGCGGCCGGCAACCTGAAACACCAGACCGCGCTGTCGGTCGCGTACGGCGCGGGGCTACGCGCCAGCGAAGTGGTGGCGCTGAAGGTCACCGACGTCGACAGCGAACGCATGACACTACGTATCGAGCAGGGCAAGGGCCGCCGTGACCGCTACGCGATGCTCTCGCCGGTGCTGCTCGAACGTCTGCGTGTGTGGTGGCGCGTGGCCCGTGTGCAGGGCAAGATGCTCGATGGTGGGTGGCTGTTTCCCGGACTCGATCCGCTCGATCAGTTAAGTACGCGACAGTTGAACCGTGCCATTCATGCCGCCGCCGAGGCTGCGAACATCGACAAACGCGTGTCCATGCACACGCTACGCCATAGCTTCGCGACACATCTCCTCGAACAGAAGGTGGATATCCGCGTGATCCAGGTGCTGCTCGGCCATGCAAAGCTCGAGAACACCGCGCTCTACGTCCAGGTGGCCACCGACCTGCTGCACGAAGTTACCAGTCCGCTGGATCGTCTGCCCTCAGAGTAGACCCGCGGGCTGCAACGCCTCATGCTGGAGGTTGCGGACATCTTCCGCAGCCACGGGCCGGCGTGGCGAGCCACGACACACTTGAGCCTGGGGCAGCTGAAGGTCATGTCGGCCATCGAACGGTGCCGCACGGCGGCACTGGGCGGACATGTGCTGCGCTGTTCAGGCTGCACAAGGACCGAGGTGTCCTTCAACTCGTGCCGGGACCGGCATTGCCCGAAGTGCCAGGCCAGCGCCGCACACCGCTGGCTAGAGGCGCGTCAGGCCGATCTGCTACCCGTCGAGTACTTCCACGTCGTCTTCACGCTGCCCGCGCCAATCAGCGCGATCGCCTGGTACAACAAGCGGGTCATCTACGGGCTGCTGTTCGACATCGCCGCCGACACGCTGCGCACGATCGCCGAGGATCCCAGGCATCTCGGCGCCCAGATCGGCGCCACGCTCGTGCTGCACACTTGGGGATCGGCGCTCACGCATCACCCGCATGTGCACGGCATCGTCCCCGGTGGCGGGCTGTCGCCCGACGGTGAGCGCTGGATCGCCTGCCGGCCCGGCTTCTTCCTGCCCGTGCGCGTCCTCTCACGCCTGTTCCGACGCCGCTTCCTCGAGGCACTCCAGTCGGTTCACCACCGTGGCGACCTGCAGTTCTTCGGCGAGTACACCGGGCTCGCCGACCCCGCCACCTTTGCCCGATGGCTTGCGCCCCTACGTACCTGCGAATGGGTGGTCTACGCCAAGCGCCCGTTCGCCGGACCGAAGGCGGTGCTCGAGTACCTCTCACGCTACACGCACCGCGTCGCCATCTCCAACCAGCGCCTGGTCGCCGTCGATGAGCGTGGCGTGACGTTCCGCTGGAAGGACTACCGTGCGAAGGGACGCACCCGCTACAAGACCATGACCCTCGAAACCGGCGAATTCATGCGCCGCTTCCTGCTCCATGTGCTGCCCGGTCGTTTCCATCGGATCCGCCACTTCGGGCTGCTCGCCAACCCGGTGCGCCGCGCCAATCTCGCAAAGGTGCGCGATCTGCTGCACGTCGCACCCGAGATCAGCCCGTCGCCGGACGACGCCATCATCGAAACCCGCCCCGTCTTCATCTGTCGGCACTGCGGCGCACCGATGATCGTCATCGAAATCCTCGCGCGCAGCGCCCCGATCCGCGCGCCGCCAATGCGCCGGGATCCGACATGAACTCCACGGTTCCTCGACCTGCCTGTCGAACGTTGGCCCCGCGGCAACGCGGTCCAAGGATGGAAGCCTGCGCATGTCGCTACGTGAAGCGCTTCGCCCGTCCGCTTTATCATCGCGAATGCACGACTAAACCGCTTCGCTACGGCGTCAGCGTCCCTCCAGCACCCCGCCTGAGCGTGCAGCATCCGGCACCACTGACCATCCCGGTCTATCAATCGCCATAGCCGCGAACCCTCCGATCGCTGTAGGGCACTCCGCGGTTTCCTCCATCGGGCTTATTCGACGCCTGCCGACACGCGCAGCGGCACCGTCACATTCCTGTGATCGATGGCAGGCATCGAATAACCCTTAACGACTGCGGAAGTTCGCAGATTCGTTTGAATCGATCGGAAGTCGCTTCGAGATCGCATCCGGCGCTTCGTCCCGCAAGGCCCACTTGTCCACAGCTTACGTGGATAACTTTGTAGATGACGCGCAGAATCAAGCACTATGTTCTTGATCCGAAACACAGACTGCACTGCGATGCGCCGAGCGCCGCGATGGCGACATGACATCCAGTCGGTCACCACCGTTCGGTGAAGGCTTTCGGGTTCCCGGTGCAGTCGGGCTCGTTGACTCGGAATACAATTCGATCTGTGGGCATTCTTCGGAGGGACCATGCAAGTCGAAAAATGGGGCAACAGCCTTGCCGTCCGTCTACCTGCGAGCGTCGTCGATGCACTCGGGTTGAAGGAAGGCGACGACATTGAAATCTATGTCGGCCATTCGGGCGCCTTCTCTGCCAACAAACAGCCGACAGTGGCTGAACGGATGAAGCGCCTGCGCCAGTACCGCGGACGACTGCCTCCCGACTTTAAGTTTGATCGGGAATGCCTCAGCTAATGGAGGAAATGACCGTTTGGGCGCCGACGCGCTCGTCGCCGATAGCCACGTTGGGAGGCGATACTCCCTTTGAAGTAAGTGGACCGTAGCGAGTAGTGGCCGGTCGTGCTGAGTGCTGCCATCGGGCATCGCCACTATCCGTGGGGGCTGCCTGTGCTCGTGATTCTCTCCGATTCCCAACCAAAGTCGATGTGCGCTAGCAGCGCCTCATCGCCGCGTCGCCGTGGTAGAACGAACGGAATTTGAGACTAACGGCCGCTATCCTCTCGGGGACACAAGCTGGGATATCTCGATGCGGCCCGCGCTGATTGACGTTCAAGCTTCGCCAAGTCCACGCCTGTCGCGCCCATCGTAATTTGGTCCGCCAGTTCGAATGCCGCCCCCTGACTGCGAACGTTTTCATCCGACATTGAGCACCCTTCGACAAAAAGCTCGCGCCACGTCGAATGAATCGTCTGGGCCATAGCCTGCAACGTGTCCCAGGCTTCCGAACGGGTGTAGGAAAACCACCCCGCATCCGCAATCAACGTCTCTGGCGTTGCGATGCGCGTGCCCTGCCGGTTTACAGCCATTGCCTGAATGCCACGCCTGCGCGGATAGGCGACAACGTCATAGGCGGGCGATAACGTCCACGACCCGTCTCGGTATAGCAGACCGTGGTTGCGCGGGTGGTCGTCGTAGTTGCCGACGAGTGCATTGAACGCCATCCGGCGCCACAATTCGCGCTGCTGCTGCGCAGCAGGCTGATTCTCCTCAGCGCACCAGCGCCGCAGTTCGTAAGCCAGCCTGACATACGAGCGCTCGTGATCCTCGGGGGTTTGATCACTTCGCAGCCGTAGCGCTGTCGCCGCGCTTGCAAAAAGCGAGCGCTCCACCCCGCGGTCGACAATCTTTCGGTCGAAGCGCTTCACTAGCACAATCTCGTGCGGCCCTACGCGCTCGTGGCGAACCTCCGCCACATCAAGCCCGCACTTTCTGGCAAGCGTCATTGCCACGAATTCACGCGATGCCAAGAGCGGTGCGCCGCCGCGCTCCTGCAGCTTGGCGATCCACCACTCGGTTCCATGGTCCCCCTCGAGAGACACCGTCACCTTCGCCTTCTCTCCCCCAAGGCCCGTGGTTTTTTCCGGGCCCAGAAGCTCTTGCGCCACGAGGCTGGCGGAGTATCCAGGATCGATTTGTTCCAGTTTGACCTTCAGCATCGCCAAGGTCGGGGGCACAAATTTAATCTTCTGTTCGAGCTGCTCGGGCAGGCACACTTCGAGAGCTCCGACGCCATCACCTGGAGCCAGGTCCATGCGCTCCACCTCATCAAGCGTTTCGTTTTCGTAACTCGCAAGTAGGAGATCGAGGCCGAAGCCTTCCGGCGCCGCGTCGCGCAGCACGCCGAAGAGCCCATTCATATTGGTTGTGATTGCCGGCTTGTGCGAACGCGAAAAAGGCAGATTGATTGGATCGACTGGCAGTCCATTGGCGCGCGCCTTGAAGTCCTCGCTGTACGCAAACCGGCCGCGCCGGCGCGACCATCCGAACGTGCCACACTCCACAGGCGCGTTTTCTCCCGGCAGCCACACCCACACAGGACGTTCCTTCTCAGCCATGAACGCTCCGTACTCGACGCGACAGACCCGTCGGCGACCTCGGTATCACCTTGGTTACGATCGCCATTAACGTTCTAAACAGATGTTCAACGCATTGTGGGTCGGTTTCGGTTGGCGCGAATGCAATGCCTATCGCTCCGCAAAACCACACGCGCTCCGCGCGACCTCGGCAATGCGCCCTTCGATCAAATCTTGAAGAGGTGTAGCGTCGCCGAGAAACGTACTTCGCGTCGTGAAGAATTGCCATTTGCTCCAGCCAGCAACGCTTCCCAAGAGCTTCGACACCTTAGCGAGCGCTTTCGAGTCGATGTTCCCGCACAGGTAAAAGTGCGGGAAGTACGTGGTGACCCCAATGCCGACGCCGAAGATCCTGCCGGCGTTGACCGCTCTCACGAATGCTGTCTTCGAAATGTTCAAACCGGTCCTCAGCGCTTCCTCATTGATGAGGGCACCAGTCTCTATCAGCCGCCGTCGGTCGCGACCTTGAGCCCCTAAAGGCATTAATGTAATCCTCAAACCCGAGCTCGCGCCCCTGTCCGGATCGGCATTGCGGATTTCTAGACGTTCCTGGAGAGCGACTTCCACGATGCAGACCTTAACTACCTGCCCAAGCAGTTCGTCGGGGATGGCCAAAATCTTCGCAGCCAGCGCAGGAGCGAGAGCCGCGCCGAGCGCACCGCTGACTCGCTGCAGCTCTTCAAGGACTTCGTCGGCAGCGTCTTCTGGTCTGGCCGTACGTCGTTGGATCATCGACGAGTCCTTCGAGCAACGAGCTTCTGGTCAAGTGGGACTCAACATCGTCCAATCCAAGTGAAGACGGCAGCCCATGCGATGAACGCAACGCGGTTTTGACAAGCAAATCGGTCACGTTGTACCTCAACTCCAGTTAAACGTCGATTACCAGCGCCGGATCGAATGCGGGGTTCTCCCAGAGAAGATCAGCCGGTCCCCTCGCGGCCAGCCGATTAAGCGCATAGCCGCGCGGATTCGCAATCACCCGCGCTTCGCCGACCCGGTAGTCAAAGGAATCGTGCACGTGACCGTGAATCCACACATCGGCTGCTCCCAGCAACGGGCCTAAATCGCTCACGAACGCCGCGTTTGCCGGGTCGGCGCCGTACCGTGGATGGACAGACGATGGCGACACGCCGTGGTGGGTCACCACCACTGTTTTCCCATCAGACGGTGTCGCGAGCTGCTCTCGCAGCCAACTCACGGCCTTCTCATGCTCCGCGAGCGCGTGTTCCGGTCGAAACCTTTCGCCGTCACTCATGATGATGAGACGGTGGTCATGTAATTGACGGCGGGCCACCCGCATACTCTGATCACGCGCACCGTTGAGTGCGTAGTCAGTCCACAAGCAGCAGCCAAGAAATCTCACATCGCCCAGCATGAAAGCCGCTCGCTCAAGGTAGCGAACCGCGGTCCCTGTCGCGCGCGTTCGAATACGGTCAGCCAACTCGTCGTACTTGGTCCTATAAGCTTCATGGTTGCCATGCACATAGACGACCGGCGTCGGCCATTTCGCGAAGTAGTCGACCGCGTCTGTGCCGTTCGCGATGTCGCCAGCAAGCACGAGCACATCGGCATCGGTCGGCGCGACCAACGTCAGGCCGGGAAAGCGCTGATGAACAACTTCGAGATGCAGGTCAGAGGCGATCTGAATACGCACTGCGCTGTTCCTTTGCCTTAGGTCTCAGGCCGGCCACCCTTCGGCCTGACAGCAGTCACACGCCTTCGACGCTGGCGATGTGCTATAGGTTCGCTCACTGCTCCGATATCAGACACACACTCCGAAGAGCGCGCTCCACAGGATGCGTTCAACTCGTTTTGCACCTACTTCCGTCATTGCAGCCTCAAGTGGCGTGCTGCCGCTCAGAAGTGGGTGCGCTGATCTCAAGAATCGGTCGGCCATCGCCGGGGACTCGAAGACTTCGCCAGCGAGCGCGGTGATACGTTCAGGACCGGGCAAGTCCTTCAGGGCGTCAATCAATGCCCGTTGCTGATTCACCCGCCGTGCTAGCCGCCTACCGCTCGCAAAAAACTGCTCTTCCGTGAGTTCGGTCATCTCTATCCTCGCTTTTCTCACAGGCGGGAGAGGTTCGCACCGTCGACGTAGGCAGCAACGCCGTGGGCGCAAGCTGCAGTGACCCACGGCGGTGCGGCCAACCCTGCGGTCTTCGCGCCGCGGGAGATTTGTCGAGCGCAGGGTCCACATGCGCGGCGCGGCTTCTCTCCTCTGCGCTGCTAACGCCGCGGACGGTCACGGCCAAACTGCAGTTCTTGAACAAACTCGGGCCCCGGACTGAAACGCTCAATGGTGCGATACGGAGGCTTCAGTCCACCACTTGTCGTGCTGGACCAATATCCGGCTTCCGCCTTGGGGTCGTCCCGCTTTCGCCATAGTCCCGTGACCGGGCGAAGGCGCAAGAGATCTTCGTACACAAACACCCGGAGTTGATCGGCCCCGCACAGCGCTGCAAGGTACGGCAAGATCTCTGCGTAGCAGACCCAGCCCTCCGGCAGATTCTCGGTCCACTCCGACAAGCGCCGCGGAGCAAGAGCCAGGTAGATCGGCCGCTCGCTGGTCCAACCGAAGCATTGCCACGCTAACAAAGGGTGTGCCAGGGCACGCCTGACAGGATCGCTTTCTGCCCAAGACGCATCCGTCACCAACATTTGGCCTCCTCCCTCAGAATAGCCGCTCGGGCCGACCGTCACCGGTTCGAGTGTTGCCCTTGTATCGAAGAGACGGTCAACACAATATGTTGACAGTCAACACGGTCAATACTACCAGAACGTTGCTGCGAACTTATTGTCTTCAACCGGTCCGGGGGTTTTCCAGTACGACGCGGGTTGCGGCGAAGAAAAAATCCACCATTTTCGCAACCCGACCTTGCCAGTCAACAAGTTGTGTTGTCATCCAACACGCTGTGTTGTTACATAATTTCCCTAGGCCGGCGAGCATATCTGTTGACCAACAACACGATATGTCGACCGTGGCGTCACCCGAAGAAAAGAGCATGGCTGAGCAGATCGGCCGCACACTCGCACGCGTTCGCACGGATTGCGGCTATACGCAGGAACAGGTGGCGGTGTGGCTGGGCGTCAACGTCGAGAGCATCAGCCGCTTTGAGCGAGGCGCAGTGCTGCCGACTCTGCCGCGACTGATCGAATTGGCCAAAATCTACGCGGTGCCCGTTAGCCATCTGCTGCGCCATGGCTCGTCGCGGGCACACGATGTCGCCGAAGAACTGGCCGAGACCCTCAGTCACCTCACCGACAGCGACCGCATCTGGGTTCGCCAGTGGTTGAGCGAATTATGCGAGCGGCTGCGACATCGCCCAACCAGCGGGCGCGGCGCAAAGAAGGCCGCGCGCTAGCGCGTCGGCCGACAGACCTTGAGTGGCCCCACGCCGATGGGCGACACACCGCCGTTAGGACATCGTGCCGTGGACCGGCCACATGCATCGTAGCGCCAGCGCGGTGGACAACCTTCCCACTCCGGCTCGCCCTGACTGTCTAGCGCCCGTTTTCCGGTGATAAGCGCGTTTATCACCGGCAGCGTCTTCATTCCCGTGCGAAAACGGCTTCCCTAACGTTCGGGCTGTGCGTGCACTAAACTTGATATTCCCTCGCACGCCTTGCCGGGCCCCCGTTCCCGGGCACCTGCGCCTTTTCCTTCGCCGATCATGGCTCGCCCCGCCGCCGTCACCCCCGAGCAGATCCGCACCACCGTGCTCGCAATGCTCGCCGAGGCGGGCGACGACGGCGCCACCGCGTTCACCGGGTCCACCGCATCCACGGCGTCGGTCACGCACGAACGCTTTCGCCGCGCCGTCTCGGTGCGCCGCCTGCGCGCGCGCCTGGGCGCCGGCGACCCTGCGGTGCTGTCGCGGGCGCTGAATGCGATCGAAGCGGAACTGGTGCAGGCCGGGCTCACGCAGCTCGCGCTGCCTGGCCTGCCGGAGGCCATCGCGGAGCAGATGCGCGCGCTGTGGCAGGCCGCCGTGAGTGTGCAACTGGATGACGTGATGCGCCTCAAGACCGAGGCGCGCGATGCAATGGACACCGCGCAGACTGCCCGCCACGACGCGGACCTTCGGGTCGAGATGCTGCGGGTCGAACTGGCCGAACTGCGCGCGCAGCTGTCGGCGCGTGACGCGGAACTGGCGACCGCACGCGCGGAGTGCCGGGCCGCCACCGCCACGCTCGCCGAACGCGAGCAGGCGGCCGGCGCACTGAACGCGTCGGCGAACACGGCCGCCCGTGCGCTCGAAGAGGCGCGCGCCGACCATGCGACGGCGCTTGCGGCCGTCCACGCCCGCTACGAGGGACTGTCGAAACGGCTGCTGCAAGAAACGGAGCACCAACGTCATGCGCTCGCCAGCGAGCGCGACCGCCTCGGCGCGCAACTCACCGACGCGGCGACACGGATCAGCGCGCTCGAGGGCCTGCGCGAGCGCCTGCTCGACGAACTCGCCACCGAGCGCGACGCGCACCGGCAGGCCGCGGCGGAGGCGGCGGCGCTCACCACCGTCGTCACCGAGCAGCGCCATGCGTTGCAGGCCCTCGAAACGGTGCAGGCGGCGCAGACGCGGCAGGCGCGCCCAGTGCAGCGGACCCGGCCCGCCGCCCAGTCGATGCCGTCCGTCAAACCAGTCAAACCGATTCGCGCGCCCCGCCCTGCGACCGTTCCAGGCAGCATGAGAGACCCGGCTGCGGCAACGACCAGGGCTCCCCCGTCCGCGATCACAGATCCCGCGCCCGCGACCACGGCTTCCCCGCGCCCTCGCTCGCGGACGCGCCGGCGCAACACGACGTGACAGGCGCACCATGAAACGCGCCATGAATTCCAGCATGACGCCCGCCACGAATCCTGCCGCGAATCCTGCTGACTGGATCGACACCGGCGCCCTGCCCGCGCAACGGCTGCCCGACACCGTCGACGCCGCGCTCGCCTATCTCGGCGAGGCGCTCGGCCACCCGGTCTATCGGCGCTGGACGCTCGCGCACTTGAAACGTGCCGCGCCGTCGCTTGCCGAGGCGAAGCGCGCGCACCCCGCGGTGTTCGCGCTGCTGCTCGACCACGCGGCGGCGGTCGAATACTGGGACCACGGCCGCCTCCACCTCGCGGCGGACGACACCGCGCCGGCGGCCGACAGGGTGCTCGCCCGCGTGCTGCACGCGCACCGGCGCCGCTTCCGTTGCCTGCCGGACACCGCCGCTGACATCGGGGCCGGCCGTCATCGCCGCACCGACGCGACTTCATTTGAGGGCGCGCGCGGGCCACGTGGGTCAAGCGGACCGGACACGCCGGGCCGATCGGACGAGACGGAAGAAACCGGCCTAACGAACGGCACGGACGAAACGGACCCCGTTGAGCGACCCGAGGAGGCCGACACGGTCGCGGTGAATACGCTCGCGCTGGTGGCTTTGGCCGGTTCCAACACCAGCGATCCGGCGAGCCTGCGCACGTGGCTGGCGCGCGCCGGGCGCTTCATGAACGCATCGGCCACCAATTCGCTCGGCGCCGCTGACGACGCGCAGGCGCTGGCGCTGTTTCTGCGCGACCGCGCGCATCGATCGCCGCATACGCTGCGCGCGTACCGGACTGACCTGCGGCGTCTCATCGACTGGTGTCAAAGCCACCGGCGCGGGCCGCTCTCCGACCTGACACGCGACGACCTGCTCGCCTTCCGGCGCTCGCTTGATCGGACGGCCGACGCCCGGGGGCCGGCACCCATCGCCCCCGCCCACGCCCGCAGCCCATCAGCCACACACGCGGCCACCCACCGGGCCACTCTCCCGGCCACCCGCCCGGCCGGCAGCGACGCGAGTCGCCAGCGCACCCTCGCGGTCCTCTCGAGCCTGTACCGTTACTGGCAGAAGACCGGCTACCTGGTGATTAACCCGGCGGTGGAACTGTCGGCGGGCGCCCCCGCGCGCATGGCGTGGACGCCGGTGCGGATCCTGCCGACTCGGTTGCTCGAGCTCTGCGACGCCGTCATGGCGGGCGACCGGCCGCCGGTGATCTCCCCCTTGGTCTGGGCGCGGCGCCGTGCGGTGTGGTCGCTGTACCGCTTTGCCGGCGTGCGCCTGGCCGAACTCGAGTGGTCCGCCGAACGCGGGCTGCCGCGCCTCAGCGTGGATCCCGCAGTCGCCCCCGCGGTCGACACCACCGTCAAGGGCGCAGCCAGCACCCGAGTCAGCCCGGCAAACGGTGCGTCCGCACGGTCAGACAACGTCGCCCGCGCCTGGACGCTGCAGGTGCACGGCAAAGGCAATAAGGTCCGGGCGATTCCGCTGCCGTCGCGCTGCGCGCCGGTGTTGCGCGCGTATCGGCTGGCGCGTGGCCTGCCCGCCGAGCCGGCGCCGTTCGAATCGGTGCCGCTGATTCACAGCGAAAAGCGCGACGCGCTCGGCCACAGCGGTCTGTACGACGAGGTCAAGGCGGTGCTGCTCGCCGCCGAACAGCTCGTGCCGCCCGACGACACTGCGACCCGCGCGCTGCTGCACGCAGCCTCCACCCACTGGCTGAGACACGGCTATGCCCGCACGCTGGTGGTCGATCACGCGGTGCCGTTGCCGGTCGCGCAGACGCTACTCGGCCACGCGTCGGTGCAGACCACCGCCGCCTATGCGCGCACCGACCTCACGCAATTGAGGGCGTTTGTGGAGGGGAGTTTTGCGGAGACCAGTCGAAACTGATCTCTCGATCGCGGACGTCGCCAAAGGTTGCTATGGGCGACAGCCGTCGTAGACTAGGCTCGGCAATAGCCGGGAGAGCACCGACGAAACGACAGCTGATCAAAAAGCGGAGGAGCGATGGAAACGCCAGACAGTGACAGCTATGAGTGTTTCAGCTGCAACCGAATCTTTCGGGGGCGGGTCTTCGAAATAGCGCGAGAGTGGAACAGAACGCATTTCTCTGACGGAATTCCCGAAGTCGAGATTCGCGATAGTTGGGTACTCGAGTGCTTTTGCTCGCAGGACTGTCTGAATCGTTGCCGTGAAGAAGTAATGGCACGTGAGGGAGTTCCTATCCATCGACCCGACATAGGCCCAATCGAGCCATGCGCGAAGTGCGGACGTCCGATCGACATGACTCAGTTTCACCTTACCTACGTAGTAAGCGGCTCGCGACGGCCATTCTCGACGACTGAGCGAACCGGTTGGTAGTTTAGTTCCCGCTAAATAATTTGGTGGGAGCTAAAGTGGACGAGACATTGAATCGGATCGCGAAGGGCAAGCGACCAAACTTTCGGGTGGAAACCAAGCGGCACTTGGTCGAGCAGACCTTCGAAGCAGGAGCTTCGGTTTCGCTGGTTGCACGCCGTAATGACGTCAACACCAATTTGTTGTTCCGGTGGCGGCGTCAGTATCTGCAAGGCGTGTTCGGCGCGCCATGTCCAGATCATGTGGCGGCGGCCTCGAAACCTGATACCAGCTCGACGGTACTTCTTCCAGTGAGCGTGGTCGCGGAGCCTTCGGAGGCAACGCCCATGACCGACGATACCAACTCGCCGCCCGATAACATCTGCGAGATCGAATTTGATCGTGCACGCGTTCGAATCTCCGGTGAGGTCTCGCCGGCGTTGCTGCGGCTGCTCATTCGGGAGCTTGCCCGATGATCGGCCTGCCGGGGGGCACGCGAGTCTGGCTCGTTGCCGGCATCACCGACATGCGTTGCGGCTTCCAAGGGCTGTCGGCGAAGGTGCAGACAGCGCTCAATGAGAATCCACTGGACGGTAACGTCTTCATCTTCCGCGGGCGCCGCGGCGATCTCGTGAAGGTGCTTTGGGCTACTGAGGACGGACTCTGGCTTCTCGCGAGACGGTTGGAGCGAGGGCGTTTCATCTGGCCACAGGCCGATGGCGGCAAGATCCATCTGACGAGTGCACAGTTGTCGATGTTGCTCGAGGGTATCGACTGGCGACAGCCACGACGCACCGCCGCACTCTCGATGTTGTAAACCGCGAGGAAGGCTCGTAAACTGCGACGCATGTCCGATCAAGCGCCGCTTCCCGATAACGTCGCCGAGCTTCGTGCCATGGTGCTCGCGCAACAGGCATCGCTGCTTGAGCACCAGGCATCGATTGCGAAGATGGTGGAGGAACTCGCCGCGCGAGATGACGAGATCGAGCGCCTGAAGGCGCAGATCGACAAGCTCAGGCGGATGCACTTCGGGCGCAAGTCCGAGCAACTCGCGAAGCAGATCGACAAGCTCGAGGCGCAGCTGGAGGACCTGACGGCCGGCCGGGGTGCTGCCGAGGCGCGTAACCAGCGCGACAGGACACCGAATGCGCCGGCCGGCAAATCGCCTTCGCGAGAGCCGCTCCCGCCGCACCTGCCGCGCGAGGAGATGGTACTCGAGCCTGATCCGCTCTGCCCCAGGTGCGCGACGACCATGCGGCGGCTGGGCGAGGACGTCTCCGAACAGCTCGCGCGCGTAGCCGCCGCATTCAAGGTGATCCGCACGATCCGGCGCAAATTGCTTTGCCCCGGCTGTGGCCATATCGAACAACTGCCGATGCCGGGCCTGCCGATCGAGCGCAGCATCGCGCATCCAAGCCTGCTGGCCGATATCGCGGTATCAAAGTTCGCGGATCACCAACCCCTGTATCGCCAGTCGGAGATCGCGGCCCGCGACGGCGTGACACTTGATCGCGCCAGCATGGGCCGCTGGGTCGGCCAGATCGTTGAACTCTGCATGGTGCTGGTCGAGGCGATCCAGCGCTACGTGCTGGCTGCCGGCAAGCTCCATGGCGACGACACGACGGTTCCCGTCCTCACACCGGGCAACCAGAAGACGACAACCGGCCGATTCTGGGTCTATGTGCGCGACGATCGACGCTCGGGCTCGGCGGAACCTGCGGCAGTCTGGTTCACTTACTCGTCGGACCGCAAGGGTGTTCATCCGCAAACGCATCTCGCCAACTTCAAGGGAATCCTGCAGGCGGATGCCTACGCCGGCTTCGATCAGCTGTACGCAAGCGGCGACGTCTTCGAAGCGGCATGCTGGGATCAGTATCCCGGGATTATTTTTATCTGGGGATAAACGGTTATGGCCCTTGTTTGTGCGTAGATTCGCTCGAATG
>NZ_FCOX02000104.1 GCF_900044055.2 Caballeronia calidae
GCGTCATCGTTAATCTTTGAGCTTTTGTATTGACTAACTTGCATAGTACTACTAAATCAATCTACCAAAGAACAGCAGGCAGAAAAATGCACGGGGGAGGTTTTTAACCAATCGTACAAGCTTATATGCTGCACGAAACGGGCGTCAGGGCGTCAGATTTAATCCCACCCCTTAATCACAATCACAGGATCGAACATGCCAAAGATTGGTTCAGAACAGCGACCGATCATTGTCCGAGTGACGTCAGAAGATCGTGCTCACTATGTGGCGCAGGTATGCCAGCAGAACGGCTGGCACTACATCATTGGCTTTGAAGGTCCAGAGGACATTTCTGACCTTGAGAATGCGCTTAATCCACCGTTACCCATGCAGTCCACCAAGGTGGAGCGCAACAGCCCCTGTCCCTGCGGTTCGGGGCGCAAATACAAGAAGTGCTGCGGCTCTTAGGAGAACGGGAGCGGATCGCCGAGAAGTGGACTGACGCTCTCGATCGTCGAACCGCGACCGTGAATGGCGAGCAAGAACTCGGCACTCTTGAGGACCTTGTAAACGCAAAAAAACTCAGCGACGTGAAAAAGATCTGCAAGAAGGCACTGATAACGCAGACCGCGTTCGCTGATTTCATAACGGCGTGTGAGTCAGGCGTACTGCGTCCGTGGGTACACCAGATTTCGCATAGAGATTTTATGCCAAACTGGCAGTAGACTGACGAAGACGCAAAGAAGATCGGAGACGTCAACAACGGCCCGCTGACCGAAACGCAAACCAAGGCAATGCGAAAGTGGTATCAGCTTCTCGGCGAGCGCCGATATCTCGTGGGGCACATTTTCTATTTGCCGGATCATTCAAATTGGCAATTCTTCTACTTCGATAACCGTGACCTGTGGCAATACGAAAACCACTTCAAAGGTGGGCCACACGTTCACCTCATCAACCATCTGTGGCCCAACCGAACCGCGGAGTCCGTCTGGAATGAGTTCAGGAACGGCAACCCCGATATGAACGGTGCCGAGCATATTCGCTTCGACCGTCCCTACGAAGGACCGCCAAAAATCTGAACTTTCGCTCGGGAGCAGGCCATCTCGCGCGTCGTATCGCTCGGCACGGCATTCCATCGCGGCATACTCTTCACAGACCTCATAGTTCGACACCTTCTCGAGGAATCCACATTCCTCGCTTATCTGTTAATCGTCTTTGCTGTTCGCCGCTATGCACTCGGGCGTGGCGTACTTCTCGCGTGATCGCGTTGCGTGATCGCGTGGTCCACATGAATTCCCGTTGTGCAAAAAAGGATTCGGCAAATTCTAGAAAAATAGGACTATGATGTTGTAAATTTGCTAATAGTTGGATTATGTAAATATGGAGGGCTTGACGCGTAATGTAACGGCTATGCTGACGTAACATGTTGTTACGGTAAGGGGGGTTGCGAGATGGCTGATAACACGGTGGCCGAGCGTGTTAGAAACTATAGGCAGGGACTTCGAAACGCGGGTCTTCGGCCGATCCAGATTTGGGTTCCTGACACGCGCACGCCAGGGTTTGTAGAAGAATGCTTGCGGCAGTCACGGATCGTTGCTGACGGTGTAGACGAGGGTGAAATGCTTGACTTCATTGAGCAGGTCGGAGATTGGAACGTTGAATGAAGAGAGGCAGCTTAGTTCTCGTGGCAATGCAAGGCATTCTGTGATTGCCGCCGGGGAAAAACCGTTGCGTTTTAGCAGCTGCCGGACCGTTCGCATGCTCACCCGTGCGTCCACCTGTTGCGTCATCGCCTGTGCGATTTCGCGGGGCTGCAGATCTGTCCAGATGACGCCGTATTGTGGATTACCCGCCGTATGCTCTCGCACCACGTCCAGAATACCGCGTTCCACTCCGGATGATCCGTTAACCTGGATTTACGCCCCTTTTTTTTCGGACCCGGTCTCCAGCCGATCCAGTTCTTCTTCCAGGTTCTTCAACCCTTGCCTAATTGTTTTCGGGTCAATTCAAACAGTTTCGCAATATATTCGAAACCGCGTGGCCCAGCTTGTCCGCCTCCACGGCCGCATACCGACGTCGGACCCTCTCCGACAACTGCGCGTAGAACAGCTTTCATCCGTATTTCAACCTCAGCCCGATAACCAGCCTGCATCGTCTGTCCTCCTGAAGGACCGCATCTTACCAGCGTCGCTTTGCACCCGCCAAGTCCTTTTCGGGAAGTTATTTCTCACCCGTTCCTAAGCGGCAAGTCGAGCGAAGCGTGAGCTGACGCAGTGGACACGCGCCGACTATTGTGCGTCGGCCCGCACGTCCATTAAGACTGCTAGAAGCGGCTGTGTATGCCCTCGCCTACAGGCGATTCCATGTTCGGTGTGCTAAATCTATCGCTTTCGAATATTTTGCGGAGACGATCAAAGCCGATGCTGGCCCACAGATGGGCTCGCTAGTTCAAGTCCTCCGCTGCAATCGCCACGAGCATCAACAACTCAACCGATCAGCGTGCTGCCGAATTAGCGAACACCGTTCCGTGCGCGTGCGCGTAATTATTCGCCGACCGCGCAACAACCTGACATACGTTTCAAATCACTCAAACCGACATGAAATCATCGACCGTCGCCTTAATCAAATATTCATGCAGCTCCTTCGCTTTATTCTTTGAAATCGAGGGGTAATTTTCATTATCAGATTCGATTCGGCGAATCAATCGGTTTCTCATTTCAGGAGAAATTTTGTGCATATTTTCGCAAACAATTCCAATGCGTTCATCAACTCCCGCTGCGTCAGGAGTTGAACAAAGCGTTGCACGCACCCATTCTTCTAGCACATCAGCGCCCAGATGATCGGGCAGGGACAAAATGACATTCATTAGATGCACGGAAAATCTCGTATTACTCTCACGCGCTTCATATCGAACAAATCTCGTGAGACAACGCCGGTAAGAAGACGGAGAGGCAGAGATAGTATTAAATATTAACTCAAGATTATTTTTTTCCGGATCCACAATAAACGATGTGGTGCGTGTCGCATAGGTCAGTGCCTCATCCTGAAGATTCACAGGGAGCATTCTGATTTTATTTATCACGGCCTTGTTAAAAAATGGCACGCTCTCTGGGGGAAGATTGTCAACGGAGATGGCCAAATTTTCCAATGCTTGTGCCTTTATGGCGTTAGAAGGTAGGAGGCCGATCATTTCTAATAGCTTTGAGATGGCGTTTGTACGTGAATTTTCTGGCAATCCATTTATATTGGCGGCGAGCGAAATAATCGATTTATGTTGCTCCGGCAGATCTAGTGCCGATGTAGCACGCCGGAGTGCCAAATGCAAAGATTTATTATCGAGAATGTTTTGACTAGACTCGCTCAATCCGGCAATCGCTTCATCGGCTATTCTTTGCATCCCAGAACGCAAATTATATGGATTAATTTTATTTAATGGTCCATTATTTTTTTGTATCCATCTGGTTTCTTAAGAAACGAGGTCAAATTCTTTGTGATTTGTATTTTTTTCTTGATATCGAATGATTTTGCTGAGTGGAAATGATTTTTCGCTAATTCTTCTCCGACTATTTGCGTTTTCCAGCTTACATAATCGAATGGAAGGGCTGAGGCACGCTGGAGTTCTCGATTTCTGATAGCACTTTCACGAATCTCGTTTGAGAGCATGGAAAATACGTCGGATTGCAGCGGTCTTTTTAATCGCAAAAATGATTGCGAATTTGGTTTTCGCTCACCCTCAGAATGTTTGGAATAATGTATTTCGCCAAATACTTTCATTGAGTATTTTCCGTGGTTAAAAAGATGTTATAGTTGTTCCGTGTAAACGGAGGCTTTGTTCGGATGGGAGATTGCCAAGCCGACGTGACTTGGTAGGTATTGTCAGGTTGTTGCGCGGTGGGTGGATATAATATTGCATGAAGAAAGCTTCTAGCTGACAAGGGGCTTCGCGCGGAAACCCTGGGCTTGACGTTGATCTCGATGTTGAAATAGCGCAACGAGATCGTAGGTGAACATCCGTTGCCCAATGGTCCGTGGATCTTCAATCGCAATTCATTGGGCGGGGAAGCCGTCTCCGAACTCGTTACGCGGGTGCACGCACGGCGCGGACACCCCACAATACCAACGACGCAACAGGGCTCTCTAGATTTATCAACAACATAGCGAGATTGGGCAGTATGAAACGCACTTGTACAGATTGATGTAATCGCCGATTGAGCGCCGGGCGTGGCTGACCGACTCATATGCCTTCAAGTACACCTCCTCATACTTGGCGCTTCGCCATACTCGTTCGACGAATCAAGCAGCGTGCCGAGGAAGCGGTTTGATCTTCGGGGTAGGCTGCTGCTGCGCCTGCCACAAATCCCATTGCGCTTGCATGCCGACCCACATCTCGGGCGACGTGCCCAGCCATGCAGCAAGCCTAAGCGCGAAACTGGCCGTCACGCCAGACTTACCGTTCAGCACGTTAGACAGCGTGACGCGATTGATCTGCAACGCCTCCGCCGCCTGCCCCACCGTCATGTCTTCGGGGATCCATTCCCGCAACACCTCACCCGGATGCGCCGGATTGTGCATCATCGTCATAACAATCACCTCAATGATAGTCCTGGTAATCGACCAGGATCGCATCCGTGCTTTCGAACGTGAAGGTCAACCGCCAGTTTCCGTTGACCCAAATCGACCAATGCCCTTTCAGATCGTCTTCCAGCGAATGCAATTTCCAGCCCGGAACGTTCATGTCGTCCGGCTTTGTGGCTGAGTTCAGGGCAGTTAGCTGGATACGAAGACGCGTCGCGTGGTGGGGTTGGATTCCGGCCTTGCTGCCCTTCAGAAAAAACCGTTCGAGCCCTTTAGGTCGGAAGGTTTTGATCATGCGCAATATTGTAGCCTGTATTGCAACAGGCTACAAACGCAATCCAGAGAATCAAGCAAAACGCGCAGGCGTACGGCTCTCCGGTAACGCACGTATCGCCGAAACGACGGTGAATTCGAGTCCGAATGTCCGGGCTACTGTGGAGCGCAGGACACCTTCTACGTTGGATCGCTTAAAAGGGGGTGGGTGGGCCGTATCTATCAGCAGACCTTTGTTGACACCTACTCGAAGGTGGCATTCGCGAAGCTCTACGATCGCAAGACGTATCCGGCTTTCGCCTTCGTGCCCGTGTAGTGTAGGCATCTCCATACCTTCCATCTCTCTCCGGCCAGCGAGGCGTTACCCCCGCTTTCGGATATAGCGCCCCTCATCCGGGCGCCAGAGGGACATGATCCAGCAACTGTGCCGGTCATCTCGACGCCCGACGAAGCGCATCACTGCCCGCGCTCCCTGAACGAGAAGGGTGCGGAGATAGGTGTCGCCGTGTTTTGTAATGCCACCCAGCTTTGACTTGCCGCCACTCGATCGCTGCGTCGGCGTCAGCCCCAACCATGCTGCGAACTGCCGTCCGTTCTTGAACTGCAGTGGGTCGCCGACCCCGCTGAACAACGCAGTCGCCACGAGCGGTCCAATCCCGGGGAAGATGAAGCCCTCTTCGGCAAACATGCTCCGTATCTGGTTTGACTTCGCTGTTCGCTCGTGAACAAGCCGCTCACGCATACGATGAACTGACTGCAATGATTGCTGTTCTGCGCTTTTGATCGAAAGTCCATCAATACAATATTGACCCGCCGTTGGCCGATCCAGACACCCTAATATATTGAGCATCGTCGATTTCCCTGAGCCAGAACGTCCCATGATGGCCGATACTTCGCCGGAAACACGAGGTGACACAGCAGCGCCGTGACGTTGTGGCTTTTGTGAATATATTCGCTCATCCACAAAGTCTACTTCTACGCCGTAAGCGGCGGGGAATCCGATCCAAAGAGATTGAACTTTGCTCGGGCCGCGATCCGTATCGCGACAAAACCTGATCACTCTGTGGCGCGTAGCGCGGTTTGGGCCGCTTGCGCAGCTCGCCCGGATTTCAGTCGTTCGTTGAAGGGCAGTCCAACGAATGGGGTCGCACTCGATGGCATGGATTATTCCAGATCTCGAACAAAATTTCCGACGCCATTTACTACCTGCCCTGCCGAACAAAGCCGATCTGAATCATTCACCCATGGAGCATCGTTTTCATTTTTTTGAATCCGGAATAGGCGTCGCGTTTTTTAAATTCCTTGTATTCGGGGCTATTTTTTAAAAAACCAAATGTCCACACTGAACGCTGCCCCTGGACCAGGTGAATCTGCTTTAGTAGTGCAGCCTTTTCATCTGACGACCAGTCTCTTGTTTTGTCATTGACAAGATTGATGTAGTCAACAATGGCATCATCCTTTTGCGCAAGCAATTGCGGCTGTATTCGTTTAGCTCCTTCCAATAAAAGGTCTTTCCAAAACGATTTTTCAGTAATTTTTCCGTCGGCCTTCTTCGCAAATTTGATGATCGGGGCGAGATCGCCGCTCGAAAAGGTATTAGCTATTTGTATTACCTCGGGTTCTTGAAGAAAGACAACTTCCTCACTAAATCGATTTGCTTTTTCGTTTCCCAATATACGGCCTATAGCAGAATTAAGTGCCTTTAAAAGTCGGCCATTCGTGATAGGGTTTATCACCTGCCATCCGGAAAGACCAGTGCTGGATTTGGCCAGGACCAGTTTTCTCCAGAAACTTTCGTCCCGGATGCCGGATGCCGGATGCCGCGGCCAGCTGGAGCAATTTTTCGACGGCGTCAGCATGGCCATCTACTAACGCAAAGCACATCCCGGGAACGCCATTCGAATTCTTCGCCAGCAGCAGTTCTTTCCAGAGACTTTCGTCCCGGATGCCTGATGCCTTGGCCAGCTGGAGCAATTTTTCGACGGCGTCAGCATGGCCATTTACTAGCGCAAAGTACATCCCGGGAACGCCATTCGGATCCTTCGCCAGCAGCAGTTCTTTCCAGAAACTTTCGTCCCGGATGCCGGATGCCGTGGCCAGCTGGAGCAATTTTTCGACGGTGTCAGCATGGCCATTTGCTAACGCAAAGTACATCCCGGGAATGCCATCCGAATTCTTCGCCAGCAGCAATGCTTTCCAGAAACTTTCGTCCCGGATGCCGGATGCCGTGGGCAGCTGGAGCAATTTTTCGACGGTGTCAGCATGGCCATTTACTAGCGCAAAGTACATCCCGGGAACGCCATTCGGATCCTTCGCCAGCAGCAGTTCTTTCCAGAAACTTTCGTCCCGGATGCCGGATGCCGCGGCCTGCTGGAGCAATTTTTCGACGGCGTCAGCATGGCCATTTGCTAACGCAAAGTACATTACGGGAACAGCATTCGGATCCTTCGCCAGCAGCAGTTCTTTCCAGAAATTTTCGTCCCGGATGCCGGATGCCTTGGCCAGCTTGAGCAATCTGTCGACGGCTCCAGGATGGCCATTTTCTAACGCAAAGTACAACCCGGGAATGCCGCCTTGTCCTTTAAATGCCTGGAAAAATTCTCTAATTGCCACTGGCGAATGCAGTCGGTTATCAATCTCACTGAGGGTGCTATCAATCTCTTTTTTTGTCGCTTTTTGTCTAAGGCCTATCCAGAGTCGCTGTGATAGTTCAGAGATCGAACGAGGCTGACTCGATTCAAAATTAGCGCATCCTTGTCCTGCCGTGGTGGAAATAGCTAATGCCTCGGGCATTTCCTTGGTATAAGATCCGTAGAGGTCGCCTGGGAGCAGGTCGCGCAACTGTAGATTTTGAAGTTCAGCTAGGTTGTCAGTTGCCAGCCTCGATTCTTCATGCGTGGTGTTGGGGTCAAAAAGTCGGACAACATATCTGAGGGTTGGCGGGTCGCCGTATTTCTTGACCTCAAGTGTTATCACCATGCCGTGATTGTTTGTTATAACCATTGCACGCATCCATTGCGGCTGACCGACATCCAGCGGCATCTGCTCAAGATTTTTCATCGACTGAACAATCCACGTGCCAAGTTCGGCTGGTCGAATAAGATGCGTCGAGGCAGTGCGTATAAACGCTTGATATTCCGGGGTGCCGTAACCTAGCCCCTCGCCCGGCAAAAGTGCAGGATCAAATAATCTGGTGAGGGACGGCTTCCGATCTTTCTGCGTCATGAGCTTCCCGGAAAAATGGGCGCAGACGGCTTTTGTGGTATCGGTAGAAGAGCAGGGATATTTGCCATTGAGATTTATGTTCGATCTCTTCTTTAGATCTGGTCGGCCCTTATAATAAGCATTTATCTTGGAGCGCCGGGCGTTGTCGGTTATCTTCACCGGCTGTTTTAAAATGCCGGCAGAAGGTCTGAAAATATCCGGGTTGCCCAGGTCCATGGGAGGGGTGTCATCGCCTTTTGATTTGGGCACACGAGCGGGGGCTTTCAGCCCTGCCAGCGGACCCCGGGAGGTCCGAGCTTGAGGGGCGCCCGGCCGGCGGCCCTGGTTACCATGATCGACGCTTTTTTCAGCTGGAACGCTAGGGAAGGATGGGAAGTTTGGCGGTTTCAAAATGAACTCCCTTTTTTGCTTTGGCACGACGATCCCGTTAGGGCCCGTTTACACTAATAATGTTTGAATATAATTCGGTGGAGCGGGACGCGACTTATCTGCAACGGGCCAGCCCGCGATCCGCCTCAACTAATAGTCATCGCTCGATCTGCCATCCCCACTTTTGCATCTGGATGCATAGCGGTACCTGATCGCCGCACTTTTCACAATGTCTCTCGCCGCTCGCGCCCCGGATTGCAAGGCGCCTTCCATGTAGCCAAAAAATCCCGGTGAGGTTTGTTCACCGGCGAAATACAGGCGCTGCGCATGAGGCGCTATCTGATTGGGCGAGATGGTTGTCACCTCACCTACACCTGGGACGGCATAGCCTGTACCTATGAACGGCTCGTTCGGCCAGTCCATGAAATGCTGCGCGGTTGGGGTGCCGTCAGGCGACTTCGCAGGGTAGAGCGTGGCTAAGCGCCCGGGGTAGGCAGAGGCGGGAAGCACGTATGGTCCGCCCGAGAAGACGGTCAAGTCGATTGGCAGTGCCGGGCCCTGACTATCGGTGCCCTCCCATACCGAACCCAGTTCATCCCACTTTGCGGTGGGCGCAAGCTTTGTGGCTTCCCAGAATCGGGTGTTGTAGCGAGACATGAACTTGACGGCGGCGCCGTGCTGCATCGCCCGGCCTGCAGGATCGAAGGGAGGATCGAAGTTGATGACGCTCCAGACGGTCGGTGGTACAGCAAGGACCACGTAGTCGACGTCGTCCGTGCGCTGCTGGAGCACGGCGCCTCCCGCGTCGTACTCGGCGGAGATGATCCTCACTTGCGGCACAAAGGCGGCCTCGATGCGCACGCGCTGCACGACGTTCCTAATACGCAGATCTTTCAACTGCCGGGTCAGCCGGTTCGCCAGTATGTCGTTCCCACCGTCGCATCGGTGCGTCTCGGTCGAATACCAGTAGCCGAGCATTCCGGGCGCATCGCTGCCCATGCGCGCCGCGCTTACGGACGCCAGAAGACTCAGGTAGCTCTGTTTTGAAACATCAGCGCAGTTGTCATTGGATAGGGTGAAGTTGAACCACATGCGCTCCAAGCTGGGCTCCTTGCCGAGCAGCTTATCGAGCATGGCAGCCACGGAGATACCGTCGGCAGCCCGGGCGTCCGGGGATCGCCACGGGGTGACCTCATCGATGGCGCTGCCCGCCGCGCCGATGGTGGCGAAGTGCTTTTGCAGGGCCGCGTCCAGCGCCTCTTTCTGCGCCTTCGTGAGATCATTGCCGACAAAGCGGGTTCGCACGTTCAACCCCGAGACTTCATCATCCGTGAGCTCGTTGAGTTTCAGCCCGAAGCGAATGACATGTAGGCCCCAGAGCGGGTGATTCTCGCCTATCAATTCGGCGCCGTCTTCGACGACTTTTCCCGCAACGAACGCGCGGTTCGTACGAACGCGCCCGCCAACGCTGCCGCTGGCCTCATAAATCGTCGTACGCACACCGCACTCGGCGAGATACCAGGCGGCGGAAAGTCCGGCGAAGCCGGCTCCGATCACAGCCACGCGCATACCGGGCGGCAGGCACAAGGACTCCTGATTGAGAAACCAATCAGGCGTCAAGCCCCTGAGGATCAGTTCCTCGCGCTTGCGCTTCGCACGCTTGGCTCGTTCCTCGGGCGGAAGATAGCTGTTCTCGGCGAGCACGGGTCACGCGAACGTCAGAAGCATACTGTCGGGTTGCAGCCACACCAGCGTGGTCGGCACGGTAAATTCCCACGAGTCTCTCTCTGAGGTAAGCCCCGGCGAGGTCGTCGGTTTGGGCCTGCTCGAAGAACTGGCTGAAGCGACCTTCGTCGAGCGCCGTGTAGGACTCGATCTCGGGTGTGCGTCGGTTGGTCGATCGGGTCGGTCATCGCGAAACCCGTTGAAATGCATGCAAGTGAGCATCGTCAGGCAGTGTTTTTTTCAACTCCCGCTTGATAATTTCAAGGTTGAGTCCCGGGTTGCGAAGCCAACGACCCCATAGATGCTGCGAAGGTAGCAGGCAAGGATGCACGAGTGACGCAATGGCGAGAATGCTTCATTCAAGATCACAACTGGCTGCTGCACCTGTCGTTTTCAAGAATGAGATCTGGCCGGTCTCATCAGAGGCCGTGACCTGAATGACATCGACTGCCGGACTGCAAAAAAGGTGTACGCGATCAGGAGATTGGAAAACACGGAGGGGTATCTCGCAAAACATAATCTTTGTCCCGAAGCTGAGCTTGATTTTCAATGCCCGATAGAAGGATTTTCAATGCGCGGTGAATGAGAGCAACGACGTTTCACCGAGGCTGCTCGCAAATATCGCATCCGCTAACCGAGCGCTGATTATGCCGCTTGCATTCGCTGAGCGACTTGAACCACGCCCGCGCGCTCGATTATTCAATTTGTGTGTATTGGGATGGCTTAATTCTCTGGAATAAAGTCGATTTCTGCTATATTCGCGATGCAGCCTACAAGTTCATTTGCAGCATCTTTCGACAGAAACCTGCGGATTTCCTTGTGTAGAGTATTATAGGAAAGATCTTTATCCCAAAGAGGCAGTATTTTCTCCATCCCCTGCTCAGAAACGCTGATTTGCTTAACCTTAATATCATCGACCACCCCTATCGATTCTACCGGCAATAAAGCCTCGCAGGCATTTTGCACGCCTATTAATTTATCGCTTTGAATCATTGCTGACATAATTGCAGGCTGATCACAGTGCAGCAGGGGAGTTCGAGTTGCGTAGGCATAGTCGCGATCTGGAGCTTTGATTTTTTCATGATGCGGAGTGACCCAAATAAATTTTCCGTCACCCTTCCCCTTTAGAAAATTATCAAGATGACGTATCCCGCCGCCATGTGTTATTAATATTTTTCGCCTGACTTCGCACCAGGAATTTTAAATGGTGATAAATTTCTCGGCAATGTTTCTATTTTGGTGGATTTTTTTGCTTGCGAGTACAGTCCTGTCATTAGCTCGGCGATACTGTTGGGGGAAATTTTGCGGGTGTGCAGCGCGCAACACAGTAAGCGATAACTATTAGGCATTTCTGTCGAAAGATTGGAGCCCGCAAACCAGTCGAAACACAATTTTTGAAGCGCAGCTTTTTTCGGTGTCGTTGGCGCAATCTCGCAGAGCAATTTCTATTTTATTCTCGGCCTCCATCCGAGGATTCGTGATTTTAATATTCGAAAAGTTCGAAGTCTCATTCGATATGATTAATTTCTGAAATATTTTTATCTTCTGCCACTGACGGTTCTCTCGAAAATTCACGCCGCCCTTCGAGGTGAGTGTTGATGATTTTTCGATCAGCCTGTCGACTTGAGGAATCGGTGGATTTCGAGGCGGGCTTATCATCGAATGACGAGAGGTCGGAATCTTTTTGGCCAGATATTTTGGACAGCATGATTAGCGCTCCTTGCGCATAACAAATAAACGGGAAGGTTCTCCCAGCTGTGCCGAGGCACTGAGGGGTATCCCTTGTCGGTGTTGTACTCGGTCCTTGCTGTAAGCAGCAAAGGCTATCGCGCCTGCAAGCGCGGCGGCACGCCCGAACGTCAGCGCCTGAGCAAAAACAGAGGGAGGCTTATTGCAGGGTTCCAAGATGGAGCGCCCGGCCATTTGCGTCATCAATAGTAGTCCCGTACCTCTGCTTGTCATTTACTGACAAGCGCATTAAACACCGCGTTGTCCAGCGGGCGGCGTAGATGACATGTTTTTCCTTGAACAGATTGCGAATCACGTGAGGTTCCTTCTGCCGACGATGCAGATGACGGCGAACCGTGCCAATCATCTCGGCTTTGGTAGTTGGTCGGCTCTTGCCCAGCGCGTTCGTCTTGACGTCCTGGTTGAGCAGTTCGTCCCGGTTCAGTTCGGGGCAATAGCCAGGCAAACGGATCAGTCGCAAGCGTTTCACGTTTTCGGCGACAAACTTCTTGACGGCGGCGGGTTTCATACCCGTATATCGCATCACGCCTTATTTGGTGCACCTGTCAGTAATTGCCTTTGTTCGTCCGTAAGTGCCTCAGCGTAGTTTTGTTTGGCTATTGCCGACAAGACAGGCATTGTGGCACTCCCTGGAATGGTGAACTTGACGACTGGGATGCGGGCGCATTTCCAGTGAGCAACGAATCGAGCTTCGGTGCGCCCCTGCTCTCGCGGAAGGACGGGATTCCCTAAATCCAGCTTCCACGGGATGCGCTGCGGGTTAGCGAGCTTTACTGCTAATTATCGACCCAATATCAGAAATACCCTTTCTTCTATTGAAGATCAAAAGATGATGCGAAATATCATAAGAATTCACGAGACGAGTTGCTGTCAGCCGTGACTGCTGTCGGAAAACGATCGTAGCCTTGAGAGCTTCAGCTAGCGGCGACGCTGGAGCCGCGGGAGACGGCCGGGTTTTGAAACGGGAATAGGCGGTGTCGCTGGGCTGCAATGCAGGGAGGGACCGGATCGAAAGATCGCTGACAGTGTCAGCGGTGTACCAATTGAAGTACACTTCAAACGGACCATCATTGTGCCACGGCCGCATGCGGCTTCGCAGGGTGTTTTGTGAAGAAGGTTCAATTGGGACGAAGGGCGGCACTGTATTGCCGGGTGTCGACCGTCGATCAGACCTGTGTGCGGCAGGAAGCGGATCTGCGGGCTTTCGCGAAGCGCCGCGGTTATGCGATCGCAGGCGTGTGGAAAGAAACGGGCCTCCGGCACGAGGATGATCGTGCCCATCGGAAAGCCGTACTGGCACTCGCTCAAGCGGGTGACATCGATGGATCCTCGTGACCGAACTCACGCGCTGGGGGCGCTCGGCACTTGATTTGTTTCATACGTTGAACGACCTGCAGTCGTGGGGCGTGTCGCTGATTGCCCAGACCGGACTGCAATTCGACCTCAGTACACCTCAAGGCAAACTGATTGCCACGATGATGGCTGCGCTCGCCGAGTTCGAGCGGGACCTGCTACGTGAGCGCGTGCATTCCGGCACTGCGGCGGCCCGCGGGCGTGGGATTGTATTTGGCCGGCAGTCCGGAAAGCGTGTCAAGGCCGACAGGCTCGCGCCGAAAGTTCTCGGGCTCGTTGCTGCGGGTCACTCGTATCGCGAGATCGGCCGGCAACTAGGCATCAGCAAGAATACGGTACTCGATATTGTTAAACGCGCCCGGAACGGCGAGCGCCTGAAGGAGAACGAATGAAAGGCGATGTGTTGTTAGCGCGACCGCTGACTGACGCGCAAATCCAGCCGTAGCTTGATGGCTTCCTGATGATGCTTTATTCCCAGTTGATCTCGGAAATACCCTATGAACCATGACTACCCGTTGCCCGTCAGCCAGCTGCTGACCCTGGGCGGAGCGATTCTCGAAACAAGCGAACGTGCCCCCCCCATGGACATCTTATGGCGAGCTGGGAATCACCGAAGAGCACGTTGGTCTGCTGATTGCAATCCTTCGCGATCAGCAGTTTTATAACGACACAGCCAAAGTGCCAGAAGTGTATGCGCCAATCCACGCCTGGAGAATGCTCGCGCACCTGAAGGCAACCAAGGCCGTCCCGGCACTTCTTGGCCTGCTGGCCCGGATCGACGACGAACATGACGAATGGGTGTCCGAGGAGTTTCCCAAGGTTTTCAGTGCCATGGGGCCTGAAGCATTGGAGCCGCTCGAACGGTATCTTGCTGATCGCGACAACGGAATCTATGCGCGCTCATGCGTGTGCCGAAGTATCGTGGCGATAGTCCGACAGCATCCAACACACCAGACGCAATGCGTCGAGCTGCTGACGAAGCAGCTCGACAATTCTAGGGGCGACGCCCCTTTCGTGAATGCCTCGCTGGTCTACAGCCTGCTGGACTTGCGGGCCGTTGAATCGATTGACACGATCCGCGCTGCGTTCGCCGACAACCGCGTCGATCTTTCCGTACAGGGCGATATTGAGGACGTGGAGATTGAGCTGGGCCTCCGGACACAACGGGCCACGCCACGCAAACTTGATCCGTCTTTTGAGCGGATGCAGGGTGCCCTGTTTGACGCGGTACATCGCGCCGCGCCTCTCGTGCGCGCTCGCGAGAAGATCGGCCGTAATGCTTCCTGTTCATGTGGAAGCGGCAAGAAATATAAAAAATGCTGTATGGTGACGGATAGCTGATGACGGCTTCCCGTTTATGGATGGCTCACAAGCATTGTCCTCCCTCGATTGCACGAAAAATCGACGAAGCTTCGCTGACCAACGGGAATTAGCACTTCGAGTGTTGCCCGAAGTGAACCGCGCTACCAGTTTGGTCTGTTCGAGCTACGCGATCGCGAACTGCTCTCTCTGTCTACAGCATCACTGTTCTAACCTGTATCTGGACGGCGCCGTTGACCGGATGCGCTTCGCGATCGCCAGACCGAACTTCGTTGCCCAGTCCCGCACCGTCTCATACGTCAGCTCGATACCTCGTGCAGCCGGGATCCTCATCGACCATGCGCAGGCTCAGCGGGAAGCGATGGTGCAACCGGTACAACCACACCGAGTAACTGATGATGTCGGGCGGAAATCGATAACCCTTGAGCGAGATCGACGCATCGGTCGATGGTGAGGCGGACATGGAAGCTTTCTTCATGCAACATGATATCCGCCAACCGCACAACAACCTGACAATACCCGGCTGATAGCGAGAATCCGCCGGCCAACCCTGGCCAACCCACCCGGTGAGAATGTTGAATTATTGTTTTAGCTCTAAAACGGGCGCTTTATGAAAATTAACCTCTATCGTCCCTTTGATTCTTTTGGCACCTCGTCGCACGAGGAGAACGGATTTGTCA
>NZ_FCOX02000105.1 GCF_900044055.2 Caballeronia calidae
TTTAACATCGACCACTCCAGTTTGGATCACACGTTCTACCCCAAATCTGTGTCCAAAAAAACTGGAGGCGCCGCACGAAGGACTGCGGGCGAAGAGCAGTATCGAACATTCGTTCGGCGCGGCGATGCAACCGGACGAGCGCAGAAAGCTCGCCGCACAGAATCCCGATGTGGAGCATCCCGTCGTGCGCACGCATCCGGAAACCGGCGAAAAGATCCTTTACGTCGGCAGTTTCACGACGCACTTCGTCAACTATCACACGCCGCAAAATGTCCGTTACGGACTCGACAAGACGCCGGGCGCGAGCCTTCTGCTCAACTATCTGCAAAGCCAGGCGTTGATTCCCGAGTATCAGGTGCGCTTCAGATGGAAGCCGAACAGCGTAGCGGTCTGGGACAATCGTTCGACGCAGCATTATGCGGTCATGGACTACTGGCCCGCGCCGCGCAAGATGGAACGCGCGGGAATTGTCGGCGACAGACCTTACTGACGTCGCTTTAATAAGGATAACGACACGGTCCTTGAACCGTGTCGCGCTCTTATAGCAACTCGCTCAAGAGTTCTTCTGCACGAGGCCATTCACCATGTCCCGACGCAGGATTCAGATGACCGACCGCGCCCAGTTCGACGAGGCGGCTTGCCCATGCTTGCGCGAACTCGCGCGCGCGATCGATACGGGTCAGCGGATCGTTACTGCTCGCCGCGACGATGCTCGGAAACGGCAAGGTTGCGCGCGGGATCGGCAGCCATCCGTGTTCCTCCAATGCGTCGATCGTCGGATAGCCCGCGGGCATAGGCGTTTCGAGATCGGCCGGCGCGGCGAGCAATGCACCTCGAATCTTCGACGAATCATGACGGCTGGCCCAGTGGGCGAGCATCATCACCCCCGCGCTGTGCGCCACCACGATCACGGGACCTTCGATCGATTCGATTGCGCGCGCGATCGCCACGACGCGCGCGGTGCAACCGAGCTCGTCGTGTTCGAGCGGCTCGACGGTGCGCACGCGCGGCAACTTCGCGGCGAGCAAGGTTTGCCAATGGTCCGGAACGTGATCACGCAGTCCCGGAACGATAAGAACGGTATTCGATTCAGTCATGTCCTTGGATCAACAGAGAAAGATTGAGATGCACGCTCAGTGTGAAAGCAGCTGGCCTAGTGCGCTTGACGATGAATGTCACGGCGTTATCCACTAACGACAACAGTTCTACTTTTGACGATGTCATCACTCGTTCGCGCCGCCTGTCTCACCAACTACAGTGAGGTCGCGCGCGCTTGCGCGCTCGATCCCGTGCGAATGCTGCTCGATGCAGCACTCAGCCCTTCCGTGCTCAACAATCCCGATGTGATGATCCCCGTCGAACGCGTCGGACAATTGCTTCAGGATTCCGCGAGGCTATCGGGAATCGAAAGCTTCGGTTTGCGCATGGCTGAAACGCGCCTGTTGTCGAATCTCGGTGCGGTCGGCCTGCTCGTGCGCGATCAGCCCACGCTGCGCGAGTCGCTCGGCATGCTGATGCGCTATCAACCCGTGCTCAACGATGCGCTCTCGCTGACCGTCGAGGAATACGACGGGCTCGTCACCGTTCGCGAAGCCGTCAGAGCGGGCAACGCACATCAATCGACACGTCAGCGGATTGAGCTCGCGCTCGGCGTGATGGTGCGGCTGATTCGCCAGCTCATACGCCCCGACTGGCGTCCGCGGCGCGTGTGCCTGGAACACGCCCCGCCGCGAGATGTCGGCACGCATCTGCGCTTCTTCGGGCCGTGCGTCGAATTCGATTGCGACTTCAACGCGATCATTTTTTCGAAGGCTGATCTCGACGCCCGCAATCCACTGGCCGATGTCGCGATGGCGCGCTACGCCCAACAACTGGTCGACGCATCGAACCGTCCGCACGCGACTACGCTCGAAGCCGTGCAGCGCACGATCCTGCAACTGCTGCCCGGCGGCCGATGCAGCATCGAACAAGTTGCGGAACATATGGGCATGGTGTGCCGCACGGTGCAACGGCGGCTCGCCGAACAGGGCCACAGTTTCTCGACGATTCTCAACGACGTGCGCCGCGAACTGACGACACGGCATGTCATCGAAGGCGATCGTCCGTTGACCGAAGTGGCGGCGCTGCTCGGCTTTGCATCACCGAGCGCCTTCTCGCGCTGGTACCACACGCAATTCGGATGCAGCGCGAAGGAAAGCCGCGCACAGCGTGGCGCCGTGCGCTGGCTCTGAGATCACGGCACGAGAACCGTCGAACCCACCGTCTTGCGCGATTCGAGCGCGCGATGCGCGTCGCCGGCGTCGGCAAGCGCGTACATCTGACCGGGCTCGCTCCTGATCGTCCCGGCGAGCACGAGATCGAACAGTTCGCGCGCCATCGACAGCATGTGCGAACGCGGCGTGGCGTAATGAACCATCGCGGGACGCGTGACCCAGAGCGAGCCTTTGCGCGCCAGCACGCGCGTATCGATCTGCACGGGACCCGACGACGTGCCGTTGCTCACCAACGTGCCGCGCACCTGAAGACTGTCGATCGATGCATTCAACGTGTCCTTGCCGACCGAATCGTACACGACCTCGACGCCCTTGCCATTGGTCAGCTCACGTACGCGCTCCGCGATATTTTCTCGCGACGTCACAATGGTATGCGTGCAGCCGTTCGCCTTCGCGACCTCGGCCTTCTCGTCGGTGCTGACCGTGCCGATCATCGTGACACCCAGCGCGCGCGCCCACTGACATGCGATCAGGCCGACCCCACCCGCCGCCGCGTGATACAGAATCGTTTCATGGCCTTTAAGCGGATACACCTGGCGAAACAAGTACTGCGCCGTCATGCCTTTCATGATGAGCGTCGAAGCCGTCTTGTCGCTGATGCCATCGGGTAAAGGAATCAGCACATCGGCGGGCATCACGCGTACATCGGAATACGAGCCCTGCGGCCCGAGCAAATAGCCGACGCGGTCGCCCACCTTGATATCGTCGACGCCCTTGCCCACCGCTTCCACCACGCCCACCGCATCCGAACCGAGACCGTTGGGCAGCGCGAGCGGATATTGCCCGGTGCGGAAATAGACATCGATGAAATTGACCGCAACATACGTGTGACGTACGCGCGCTTCGCCGGGGCCGGGATCGCCCACGTGAACATTTTCCAGACGCAGCACGTCGGGGCCGCCGATTTCGTCGAATCGAATTGCTTTTGCCATGTTGAAGAGTCCTTGTTGAAGAACGGACGATCGCATCGCGATGCCTCTCGCGAAACATATCGCGAAATTATATTCATGTCGACATTATTTATGTCTCAATGGGACATTTGCAGTTCGCTGCTCGTCGACGCAATCAGAATGTATGTCGAATGCCCAGTTCAAAGCCCATTTGATTCGATCCGCCGAACGGAGCAGCGGGAACGGCCGTGCCCGCCGATACGGAATAGATCGCGTTCTTACCGTGGTTCTTCATATAGCCCGCCACGCCGTACACGGACGTGCGCTTGCTGAGGTAGTAATTGGCCCGAAGCACGCCGAGCGTGCCGTTGGCGTCATCCGTGGCGTTGCCGATGTGAGAGATCTGCGCATCGAATTGCCACACGCCGAAAAGGGCGGATGCGCCGAGCCATTCGATATCGGTCTTGACCGAGCGCGCATCGCCATGAAGGAGGCGGTGAATCCAGCCCGCGCCGAAGCGCACCGCGCCCACGGTGAGATGGCCGTTCACCTGATAACGGCGGTCCGTATCGCCTGAGTTGGTGAACGCGACGCCCGGCGCGCCCGGAACCACGGCGTTGGGCGCGGACCCAGGCCCGCCGCGCAATTCTTCGTACGACGTCGCGACACCCCAATTGCTCGCGTCGTACTTGATCATGGCCGACAGTCCGCGGCAGGCGATCGCGTCGCCCGCGACCTGACCGCCGCAATTCACGGCCGTCGATGAATCGCGTCCGAAGGAATATGTCGCGCCGAGGGTGAAGCCGTAGAACGTGCCCGTGTAGGAGACCGCGTTATCGAAGCGGTCCGCAAGCAGTGCACTATCGAGCGATCCCAGACTGCCGATTCCCGCTGCGCCGATGATATTCGCATCGATCATCGCCCACGTCATCATGCTGTACTGGCGTCCGAATGTGAGTTGTCCCCAGTCGTTCTTCAGGCCAACATAGGCCTGGCGGCCGAACAGCCGGCCAGCCTGCTGCAATGCGCCGTTAGAAAGAGAAAAGCCGTTCTCCAGCGTGAAAACGGCCTTGAGTCCGCCGCCGAGATCTTCGGATCCCTTGAAGCCCCATCGCGACGGCACATCGCCGCCGCCGATCACCGGCATGCGCGCGACCGCCCCGCCCGTCGGTGTTGCGTGCGTCAGGTATTCGACGCCCGTGTCGACGATGCCGTACAGCGTGACCGAACTCTGCGCGAACGCGGGCGCGCAGGCCAGCGGGGCGATCAGTGAGATCGCAAGTCGTGCGTGCCTCATTTTGTCTCCGGTTAGTTCGCGTCGGTTTTATTAAAAGCGCGCCGCTAAGATTTTGTAGTTCGTATTCCGAATCGATATATTCATCGGCTGGTCCGACTGCTTAACCACGATTTACCGCGCAAAGACGCGACGGCTCATCGCGAAAGCAGTCTGTCAGCGCTTACGATTCACATCGACAGGAATTCAATGCGCGTGACTCGCGACAAATGCGCAGCGCTACAGGCGTTCGAACACCGCCGCGACGCCCTGCCCGCCGCCGACGCACATCGTTACGAGCGCGTAGCGGCCCGCGATGCGCCGAAGCTCGTAAATCGCTTTAGTGGCGAGAAAGGCGCCCGAACAGCCGATCGGATGCCCGAGCGCAATGGCACCACCGTTTGGATTGGTCCTGTCCGGATCGAGTTCGAGGCCGCGGGCAACCGCGATCACCTGTGCGGCGAAGGCTTCGTTGCTTTCGATCACGTCCATCTGATCGAGCGAAAGGCCCGCTTTTCTCAAAGCCTGTTTGGTCGCCGGAATCGGCCCCTCGCCCATGATTTCGCTCGATACACCGGCGACCGCATAGGACACGAGCCGCGCCATCGGTGCGTGCCCTGCCCCGCTCGCAACGGCTGCATCGGCCAGCACTAAAAAGGCCGCGCCGTCGTTGATGCCGGACGCGTTCCCGGCAGTCACCGAGCCGTCTTTTTTGAACGACGGCGCGAGCTTCGCAAGCGACTCCATCGTCGTGTCAGGCTTGACGTGTTGGTCCGTATCGAACACGACTTCGCCCTTGCGCGTGTGCTTCACGATCGGCACGATCTGCGATGCGAAGCGCCCTTCCGCGATTGCCCGCGCCGCCCGACGATGCGACTCCACCGCGAGCGCATCCTGCTGCTCGCGCGTGATATTCCATTTGCGCGCGAGATTTTCGGCGGTCAGGCCCATATGCCCGACACCGAACGGATCGGTCAGCGTTGCGAGCATCATATCGATGAGTTTTGCATCGCCCATGCGTACGCCGTTACGCAGCGACGCAAGCAGATGCCCGCTGCGGCTCATCACTTCGACGCCGCCGCCCACGCCGTAGTCGCAATCACCGAGCATGATGTTCTGCGCGGTCGTCAGAATTGCCTGCAGACCCGACGAACACAATCGATTCACAGACATCGCCACCGTCCGCATCGGCAGGCCTGCTTGAACTGCGGCGGCGCGCGCCACGTAGGCGAAGCCGCTGTCGGTAGGAATCGTGTTACCCAGGGTCACATACTCAATTGCCTGCGGATCGACGCCCGAACGCGCGACGACTTCCGTCATCACTCTGCCCGCGAGATCCGCCGGCTCGAACTCGGCCAGCGCACCACCGAAGGTTCCGATCGCGGAACGCGCCGCGCTCAACACAACTACCTCGCGTCTGCTCAACATGACTTGCCTCATCGAACTGACAACACTCGCTCACTTGAGGCCAGTCTAGAGTTGAGTCTCGTCACCGACTTGACCGATCAGGTCACGCACTAAACATTTCCTGACAACGCGGGTTAACGCTGAACCGTGTCGACGTGGCATCGAATGTGAAGCATGTGGCGCGACTTGCAAAGCGGAGCATGTCGATGCGCACTAGAGTCGGGGCAAGCGTCGGCACGGGCGCGGATTTCAGGAGACAGTCAAGCATGCAAGCGCATCCCGATCTTCCTTCGACCACGCGTCACGACCGGTATCTGACGGGCCGCCGCGAAGCATGGTTCGCCTTCGCGATGACCTTCGCGCTGATGCTGTTCGACTTCATCGACCGGCAAGTGATCGTCTCGCTCTTTCCGCATATCAAGAACGAATGGCATCTCAGCGACAAGCAACTCGGCTCGCTGGTGTCGATCGTTTCGATCGTGGTCGCCGCGGGCGGCATTCCGGTTGCGCTGATCGCGGATCGCACGGGCCGCGTGAGAAGCGTCGTCGTGATGGCGATTGCGTGGAGTCTCGCGACAATCTCGTGCATGTTCACAGGAAACTACGGCCAGTTGTTCACCGCGCGCGCGATCGTGGGCCTCGGCGAAACGGGGTATGGATCGGTCGGCGCGGCACTCATAGCGGCTTTGTTTCCACCGCGCCTGCGAAGTGCAACGCTCGGCGTGTTCTTCGCCGCGCCGACGCTCGGCTCGGTATTGGGCGTGTTTCTCGGCGGCATGATCGCGGCGCACTTGGGGTGGAAAGCAGCGTTGGGTGTCGTCGGCGTACCGGGACTCGTGTTCGCGCTGATCTATCTGCGCGTGCGTGATTACGACACGGTAGCGCTGACATCCGCGCCGCAGCGCGCGGGCGAAACGCTCAGGCACATCTTCGGCACCTTGCTGCGCACGCGCACGTTGCTGGTCGTTTGCGGCGGCGCGGCCGCGCAATTGATCACCATTTCCGCGATCTGGTCGTGGCTGCCGAGTTATCTGAATCGCTATCACGACATGAATGTGGAAGCGGCCGCAAGCACCGCGGCTGGCGTGGTGCTGGTCAGCGCGCTGAGCTGCACGTTCTGGGGCATCGTGGTCGGGCGTCTCACGCAGCGCACGCCACGCAACAAGCTGCACGCCTTATCGCTGTTGTGTGTGACGACATGCGCGATCTTCGTCACCGCATTCGGCGGACCTTATACGGGCGATGCGCAACTCATGCTGATCTTAATTGGCGCGTTCTTCATGAACTGCACGGTCGGTATCGTGGCGGGCGTCGCAATGGACGTCGTTCATCCGGGCATGCGGTCGACGGGTGCGGCAGTGGTGTCGCTGTTCCAGAACATGTTCGGCCTGGCGGTCGGTCCGTTTCTCGCGGGCGTATTGTCCGATCGATGGGGTTTGCAGCATGCGTTGGCTCTCACGCCGCTGTGCAGCCTGCTGGCTGCGGTGTTCTTCGTGATTGCCATGCGCAGCTACGATCACGATGTTTCGCGTATCGTCGCGGCCGTGCGGGACGTGACGCCCATCGACAAGAATGATCGCGTGGGCACCGCAGACGGCGTGACATCATCTTAGACATTGCCTCAGACACATCAACATCAGGAATATCGATGCCTAACCAAACTGCTTCGCTGCCGCTGGCCGGCGTGCGCGTCCTCGATCTTTCCCGCGTGCTGGCCGGCCCGTGGTGCGGCACGGTGCTCGGCGATCTCGGTGCGGAGGTGATCAAGGTCGAACATCCGCAGCGCGGCGACGATACGCGAGACTGGGGCTTGCGCGTCGGCGCGACGCAGACGTCATACTTCAACAGCGCGAACCGAAACAAGCGTTCGGTGACGATCGATCTGCAAACCGCCGATGGACAGCGCATCGCGCAAGCGCTTGCACTGAAATGCGATGTCGTGCTGCAAAACTTCCGGCATGGTGGCGCCGAAAAATTCGGCCTCGGCTATGAGCAATTGAAGCGGCATCACACTTCGCTCATCTATTGTTCGATCAGCGGCTACGATCCGACCGGTCCCGAAGCCGCGCGCCCCGGCTACGATCTGCTCGTGCAGGGCGAAGCGGGGCTGATGGCATTGAACGGCGAAGCCGGCCGGCCGCCGCTCAAATTCGGCGTCGCCGCCGTCGATCTTTTCACCGGCATGTATGCCGCGCAGGCGGTGCTCGCGGCTTTGTTCGAACGTCAGCGAACGGGAACTGGCCGTCACATCGAAATGGCGCTCTTCGATTGCGGTCTGATGATCGCCTCGTACTACGGACTCGAAGCGTTGATGACCGGTCAGGATCCGCTGCGCTACGGCAACGCTCATCCGTCCATCGTGCCCTACGGTGTGTTCGATGCCGAAGACGGTCCGCTCGTCATCACGGTCGGCAATAACGCGCAGTTCGACCGATTCTGTCGCGAGGTCATCGAACGGCCCGATCTCGCAGAGGATGATCGCTTTCGCACGAACATCACACGGACAAAGAATCGCGCCGTGCTTGTGCCCGAGATCGATCGGGAACTCACGCGGCGCAAACGTGCCGTGTTGCTGGAACGGCTGAAGAACGCGGGCATTCCTTGCGGCGAAGTGCTCGGACTGCATGAAGCACTGACCTCGGAACGTGCAACGGCTTCCGGTCTCGTGACGCATCTGCCGCATCCGGAAAGCGGTGAAATGCAGGTGCTTTCTCCGCCCTATCGTCTGGACGGTGCGCGTCCTCCGGTGCGGCATGCGCCGCCATCGCTCGGCGAAGGCACGCACGACGTGTTGCGCTCTCTGCTCGATCTGGACGATACGCAACTCGCGCGACTCGAAGCGGATGACATCGTGTGAGATTTTTGTCGACATTACACAGATCGCGAACATAAAATCGGGCTATTCACCGTTGACGTGCGTCACTCACCCGGCATGGCCCGACTAAAGACTCAGAACCTCCCCGACCTTTCCGCGCTCCTAACGCCGAAAAATCCGCTGATGCTGGCCGTCGAACGCGCCGTGCTGCGCGGCCAGGACTGGGCCTACGCATCCGCACCGATCGCCGAGCAGATCGCGGCGCGGCTCGCCGGCGTCATCACGCTCGATCTGCTGAAGGCGGGCCAGCGCCTGCTCGAAAAAGATATTAGCGAAGTGCTGCATGTAAGCCGCGCGCCGGTGCGTGAAGCGCTGCGCATTCTGGAGCGCGATCGGCTGATCGAATTTCAGGCGCGACGCGGCGCGATCGTCACCGAGCCCGACGAAAGCGAGCTCCGCGACATCTTCCGCGTGCGCAGCGTGCTTTATCTGACGATGCTGGAGCAAGTCTCCAACGAAAGCCCCGACGAGTTGGAGGCGCTGTTATCCGAGCGGCTGCCGAGACTCGCCAAGGCCGCCGATGAATCGCCGGACGCCTACGCGGTAGAGAGCTTTCTCTTGAATTTCGCCGCCGTCGATCTGTGCCGCAACCGGCTGCTGGTGGATATCCTGCAATCCATTTCGCTCCGGACGCTGCGCTATCTGCGGCTGAGCATGGTCGCTCAGCCGCAAACCATTCGCCTTTCTCTCAAGCGCTGGCGTGCATTGCATAAGGCCATTGTCAGCCGCGACAATGAAACGCTGCTTGCTCTGGCCGCACAACGTCTCGACGAAGCACGCGATGCCGCGGTTCAAGCTGTCACGCCCGCTCCCACGGCCAAGCGGAGTACGCGGTCCAAAAGCAATGCATCGCTCGCTTCACAAGACTGAAGCCCGGCGCACCGGCCGTTCCGGTGCGCTTTCACATCGATCTCCCGTTCATCCTCTCCGCAAAGCGCTCCCGGTCGCGCCGGCGCTTTCGCTCGTCCCTGCTTCGCGAAGTATGAGATCTAACCCCTAATTGTTTAATGTCGACATAAATTCGATCGAGTGATACGCTTCCTCCGAAGAAGTGGTTCAATCACAGGAGGAGACATCCGATGAATCTATACACGGCTGACGATGTGCGAGCCGAAACGATCCCGACCACGCGAGCGTCCGCACGCGCCTATGCATGGGTGGTGTTCGCCCTGATGTTCTGTCTTTTGCTGTCCGACTACATGTCGCGACAGGCGCTCAATGCGCTGTTCCCGATACTGAAGACGCAGTGGGCCTTGTCGGATACGCATCTCGGCACGATCAGCAGCATCGTGCCGTTCACCGTTGGTTTGCTGACGCTGCCGTTTTCGATTTTCGCGGACCGCTGGGGACGCGTGAAAAGCATTGCATTGATGGTCGCGTTGTGGAGCGTCGCCACCTTGGGATGCGCTATCGCAAGCACCTATGAAGAGATGCTGGTGGCGCGATTTTTTGTCGGTGTCGGCGAGGCAGCGTATGGCAGCGTCGGCATTGCGATTCTCGTGAACATCTTTCCGAAGCACATGCGCTCGAGCATCGCCGGTGGTTTCACTTCGGCGGCCGCGTTCGGATCGGTGCTCGGCGTTTCGCTATCGGGTGTCATAGCGACGCATTTCGGCTGGCGCTGGTCGATGGGCATAATGGCGATTTTCGGCTTCGCGCTGCTCGTCGTGTACTGCTGCGTAGTGAGCGAGAAAAGGCTCGAACGCGCGCATCCGAACGATGTCGAGTCGGTCAGCTACGGTTCCGCGAAGTTGCCCTTGCCCGAACTGATCGCGGCTATTTTTCCGAGTCGATCGGTGTTCTGCGCCTATCTCGGCTGTGCGTTGCAAGTTTTTATCCAGGGCACGCTGTTCGTGTGGTTACCGAGTTATCTCAACCGCTATTGGAACATGTCCGTCAGTCAGGCGGCGTTGACGGCGGCGGGCCTCGTTCTCGTCAGCGGTCTGGGACAACTGATGTGCGGCGTGATCACCGATCGCGTATGCGGCGGCTCATCGCTCAAGCGATGGAACATGGCCGCGACGTATTGCCTTGCGCTGGGCGTTTTGCTCACGATTGCATTTCGCGTCCCTCAAGGTTCGTTGCAACTCGCTCTGCTCGGGGCCGCCGTGTTCTTTCTTGCGAGCTCCTTCGGCACATGCAGCCCGATCGTCGCCGGAGCGACATCACCCGCCATTCATGGTTCGGCTTTCGCGACGCTCACACTCTTCAACAACATTCTTGGTCTTGCAGCGGGTCCCTTTCTGACGGGCGCAGCAGCCGATGCTTTCGGTCTCAAGGATGCATTGCACTGGCTTCCGCTGCTGGCGGTGCTGCCATTCGCGGTATTCATGCTCGGAAGACGCTTTAGTCTCGCTGAAGCGAATCGCGCCGACTGAATGTTTCCGCGCGTCCGTCGCGACGCGGCGTTACTCGATTAGTAGTCCACGATGTCACGAATTGCAAAATAACGGGCATCGAATGCAAAGCGGAACAGCCGCTTCTGGCTGGATGATTAAGTCATCCGGACCCCTCAACCCTGATCAAGACATCACCATGAACTTCCTTGACGGCCACCTGTATCCCGAGAACCAGCAGCCGCTGATCATCACCGCCGCGCCGTATGCGCCCGGCTGGATTCCTGCCGACTTCCCCGAAGACATTCCGATCACGATGGAGGATCAGATTCAGAAGGCCGTCGATTGCTACGAAGCCGGCGCCACCGTGCTGCATCTGCACGTACGCGAACCGGATGGCCGCGGTAGTAAGCGCCTGTCCATGTTCAACGAGCTCATCGCCGGCGTGCGTGAGCGCGTGCCGGAAATGGTCATCCAGGTCGGCGGCTCCATTAGCTTCGCTCCGGAAGAAGGCCAGGCCGCCAAGTGGCTCAGCGATGACACGCGCCATATGCTCGCCGAACTCGATCCAAAGCCTGATCAGGTTACCGTGACCGTCAACACCACACAGATGAACGTGACCGAGCATGCCGGTCTCGACGACTTCAGAGGTGTATCGCGCGGGTTCCCTCACCTGTACGCAACATACAAGGACATGATCGTGCCTTCGAACCCGAGCTGGGTCGAGGAACACATTCGCCGACTCACTGCCGCCGGTATCCAGAGCGAGTTTCAGTGCTACAACATCAACAGCTTCGAAACGATCGAACGGATGATTCGCCGAGGCGTGTACAAAGGCCCGCTCGTCATGAACTGGGTGGCGATCAGCGGCGGGATGGATCAGGCGAACATCTATAACCTCGCCAACTTCCTGCGTGCGGCCCCTGACGGGGCGATCATAACGGTCGAAAGTTCGGTGCTGAATGTGTTGCCGGTGAACATGATCGGCATGGCCTTAGGGCTGCATGTGCGATGCGGCATCGAGGACGTGCTGTGGAACCAGACGCGCACCGGGAAGATGAGCTCCGTTGAACAGATCAAGCAGCTGGTGCGCATCGCCGGAGAGTTCGGCCGTCCGATTGCCACCGCGCAGCAGGCACGCGAGATCATGAAGATCGGCGTCTTTTACGAAACCGCGGACGAAACGCTTCAAGCCAATGGTTTCGCGCCGAACCGTAACGGTGGAAATCAGGGATTTCTACGAAAGCAAGCCTAGAAGCAACTGTCTCGCCATCGCAAGCGAAGTAACACCGGGGTGCCACGCGTTTCCGACGCGTGGCTGCCTATTTACAGCTTGGCATCAGAACACGATTGGCGTCTGTCTTCGGACCAGTTTCTGCCGTCCGCTTGTCTTAGCCGTAATGGCCGCTTCCAAGAGGCAAGAGTCAATTCGCGTCCGATGTTACGGGCAGGCCAGACCCGTAGGCGTGCTAGCCGAAAATCCGATCCAGTGCTTCCCAACCAGCCCGGCCGTCAGACAAAACAATGAATGACTCGACCAATTGCCAGTTTATTGGTGTTCCGGCGCGCTCCCGCAAAACATCGTAACTCGCTATAACATTCAGGACTGTTAGTTTTCACAGTATTCAGGAAGTTCATACTTGCACAAACGAATTATTGTACTTCGACATCGTCTACTTTTATCGCAATCAGAGAACAGAAAGAAGCTTCTCCTTTGTAGGTGTTACATTCGAGCGCAATAACTTCGCGTTCTTTAGCAACAAAGCATGCCTGCATGCATAAAACAAGCGTTCTCGCCACCCGTTAAGAACGCCGAGACCTCGTCTATCACAACGTTAGTGTCGTGAACTATCTTTGCGGTGGCACCTTGAACGTCTCCGTCCCAATTCCGCACTATCGCTCTACCCGTGATCACCCACTTACCTCCCTCACGTGTGAGTTCCAGTTTCACCACGACGGTGTCGGAGAAATTATGCAACTGAGAATTCGATTTGCTGAATGCCTGGATGGCCAGTTCTGCGCCCATATTACCTCCGTTCTGCTCAATGGCTATCGTTAGAAGTTATGCGGAATCAAGCAATACGCGCTCGATCCGGTCAATCTCTTGGGCGCCTGCCTTTCGCTACATATTTTCAACGCGGGTGCGGGGCGGGAAATTAAGCGTTCTGACTCTCACTATCTCCACCTTACATTCAGAGGTACGGTTACCGCGAAAGATAGGCGATATTTTCGTCGCTAGCGTTTTGCTTCACTGTCTATGTGGACTAGCGCACACAGGAAATCTTAAAATCGCCAAGTAATAGGTCTGACATCAGGCCGCCCCTCGAACTTAGCGCGGCTTCTTGCATATCCGAGGAACTGGTTTCGCTATAGTCAGCCGACCGGCCTGTTGATATTTCGATTGCGAGCCATCACATCGTCGCTTAAGACTCCGTCTCTCTAGCGATGCTGATCAGCGTCCTTAGAGTGTCCGACGGGTTTCGAGGCAAAGCGGCCCTTCGACCTTCGGTTAACAGGTCTTAATAAAATGAGTTCTTCAATCTTCGCCAACAGATGATGCAGCAGGCGATTTTCATGAAGGCTTCGTGGATGAAAGCGAGCCGTTCGAAGCGGATGCGTAGCCGGCGAAAGTTGTGAAGCCACGAAATGGTTCGCCCCACCACCCAGCGTGTTTTGCCTAGCCCGCTCCCGTGAGCCTGACCGCGCCGAGCGATTTCGGTTGCAATGCCGGCTGCATGTAGTGGACGTCGATATTTGTCGTGGTCGTAGCCTCTGTCACCTTGAACGACCCGAGGCTTCGATAGTGGTCGGCCACGCTTGCCGCTGATGGGCGGGATGGCCTCGACCAACGCTTGAAGCTGAGTGACGTCGTTGCGGTTGGCGCCGGTCAGTATCACGGCGAGCGGGATTCCCTGCGCTTCGGTGATGAGGTGGTGCTTTGAACCGGGTCGCGCGCGGTCTGTGGGATTCGGTCCCGTTTTTGACCTGAGCCCAGCACTGATTGAAGAGGAGTCGACGATGACGCGAGACCAGTCGATTTGGTCGGCGGCACGTAACCGCGCAAGCAGCAACTCGTGCAACTGGTCCCAGACGCCCGCCTCTGCCAGTCACGCAGGCGGCGCCAGCAACTCATACCGCTCCCGCAGCCCATCTCACGTGGTAGTAGGTCCCACCGCAGGCCCGTCTGCAAGATGAAGAGGATGCCCGTCAGCACTGCACGATGCAGGATTGGCGAGCGGCTTGCGTCCTGGGTAACGGTGACGCCCCAGTTTTGGAGGGGGCAGCAACGGTTCGATGAGTGCCCAAAGTTCGTCGTCGAGTATAGGTTTAGCCATTTCCCTTTCGTCGTCGAAACAATGAGCAGGTTAACAGGATTCATCGAGGGTTAACAGCCCCTTTCTTCATTTTGTTAAGGGTTCACTACAGCCGTAGTTATTTTTCCTATACTAAATTAGTACTACTACTTTATATAGGATCATGAAAGAGATTGCTAAAGCATGGGAACGTGAACTGGATGAATTGCATGAGAGATTGGCTGGCCTGTTCAGGCGCGCTGAACCGAGACAGCGTTCGCTAGGAGCGTGCGCGGCAGAAATCTGATGTCATCCGGCCGAGCGGAGAAGACGTTGTTAGCAGATGCCAACAAGTTATCTCCCATACGAGCCGCAGCAGCAGATGTTGCTGCCCCACGCGCTGCAAGACTGGCTGCCGGAAGGGCACCTGGCTTATTACATCAGCGACACGGTGGATTCGCTCGACCTGTCAAGCTTCCATGCGCGGTATGCGGGCGGCGGCCCGCGCAATCAACCCTTTCATCCGGCGATGATGGTGAAGGTGCTCGTCTACGGCTATGCGACCGGGGTGTTTTCGTCGCGCAAGCTGGCCAGGAAGCTGCATGAAGATATCGCGTTCCGGGTCCTCGCCGCGGGCAACTATCCGGCGCATCGCACGCTTTGCGACTTTCGCGCCTTTCACTTGAAGGAACTGTCGGAGCTGTTTGTGCAAGTGGTGAAGCTGGCGAAGGAATGCGGACTGGTCAAGCTCGGGACGATTGCCGTTGACGGCACGAAGATCAAGGCCAATGCGTCGCGTCATAAGGCGATGAGTTACGAGCGGATGAAGAAAGCCGAGCTGGAACTCAAAGAACAGATCGATGCGCTGCTGGCCAAGGCGAA
>NZ_FCOX02000106.1 GCF_900044055.2 Caballeronia calidae
GGCCGAACTGGGTAACTGTGCTGCCGACAGCGGCCAATTGCCGATCGTTCTGGCGGCGGTAGCGCGCGACGCCGGGGCCGCCCCCAAGCAAGTCCTTGCCGATGCGGGCTACCGCTCGGAGGCGACGTTCGAACAATTGCGCGAGCACCCCGCCGAGTTGATCGTGGCGCCCGGACGCGAGGGCAAGAAAGAGGTGAAGGTCGATGCCCGGAAGCGCCCGCTATGCGCTGCGATGGCCGACAAGTTTACTTGTGCGCAAACTCAGGCGGCCTATCGAAAGCGCAAATGGCTGTCCGAACCGCCGAATGCCTGGGTAAAGAGCGTTCTCGGATTTCGACAATTCAGCATGCGCGGACTGGCCAAGGCCCAGGCCGAATGGAAACTCGTCTGCGCGGCGCTGAACCTACGCAGAATGTCGAAAATGACGCCTGCGTAAGTCCCGAAGGGGACAACATTGCCCTGATTTCGCCGCCGGGAAAGCCATTTTTGCGCGCAATGGCGGACCAAACCGCAATCGGCGTTGACGCCGCACGATGTGGCGTCAGTACCGGCAGCTCAAATTCTGTCTGCCGCGCGGATTCCTAGGTAACACCAGACGAACGAAGCGTGACAGTTTGCTTGCGAATACCGCTTCTCTTCAGACCTCGATAATCGCCCGTATGTCGGCGCTCGAGGTTACTCACGCCAAGCTGATGAACCAAATGACGGACGAGTCCAACTGGCTCGGCGACTTCAGTAAAGGCCGCGTTCGGTCCGTCGAAAGCAGGTCGCTCGTCGAATGCAATTTGGCACTGGCTCGAGCGCGCGGCGTCGAGGAACATCGATTCATCAAGAGTCACTGCCAGCTGGACGTGTACAGTCCTGGCTCATCAAACGCCGGCCGTCGGACGCGGCCGGATTCGACAGAAAAAGGTAATTCGAGGGGTGACGGATGGATGATAGGCTGCTCAGCATCGGGTTCGAACCTGTGGGCGATTGGGAACTGGTGGGCGACCGAATCAAGGCACGGTTCGAGCGCGACGCAGGCCAACAGAACGTGCTCTACGCTTTTGTGCGCAGCGCAGAGGTCATGTACGTCGGGCAGTCGGAGCGAACGCTGCGTGAACGCATGGGTAACTACGCCTCACCCTCGGCGAATGGGAATAGTACCAATCAGAAAATCAAGCGCAACATCCTAGAGTTGCTCCGCTCGGGTGAATCGGTCGAAATTTTCGCTCTCCCGGACAACGGATTGATGCACTACGGCCAGTTCCACCTGAACCTCGCAGCAGGCCTTGAGAAGAGCATCATCCGGAAGCTGTCGCCGCCATGGAACTGGAAGTCTAAGAACGGTGAAAAATTCCTGGTCACGGAGCGGGATGACGTCATCGAGAAAGTCCAGGACCCCGAGGCACGTGAGGAACAGGGCGCTGCGCTGCCCGCGCCGGCGATGAATGCGCAAGAGGAGACGCAGCAGGGCAAGCAGAACGACGTGCACAACGACACTGAGGAAGAGCGGTCTTATTCAGGCGACGTGGATGACGAGACCCCGCCCGAGCCTGCCGAGTCGCTCCAGCCTGCGGACCCTCCTGAGACCATCGGCAGCTTTGAATTCAAGCTGGAGCCGAGCTACTGGCGGGAGGGGTTCTTTAACGGTAGGAACGCCGGCTCGCCGCTGCTTGGCGAGCACGGGGCAAAAATCGAAATCTTCTACGGCGACGAAAAAACGCCGTTCCTCGGAAGCATCAACCGCCGCAACACCGGCCCTGGGCAGACTCCCCGCATTTCAAGCGGCGCGGCCTTGAAGCCCCGGTTCCAGCGGCTTCCGGAGGGTCACACGATGGTCGTCGACGTGTACTCGCCGTTGTCGATTCGGATTCGGCCCAAGACCGAGTAGGCCATCAGGCTCATTAAAACTGTTGCGATGATTCTGTTCGTCGGGTGTGACAGTAAGTCAGTCGGAGCGCGGGAATCACGACGTCGCTGCCGCTAAGGCACGATTTCTGATGCGCACCACCCCGGCCAACACCAACGTTCGCCAGGCCAATCGTACGTTCTTGCTGATTTTCACGCTTCTAGCGATTTTTCAGGAAGGAACCGGCCCTACCTAGGACAGAGGCCCTGCATCTCAGTTTCCCGTTTCGGACAAAGCGTCGCTATCGGCACATTCCGTTGTAGCCGTTGAAGTATGAAACGAAGCCCGCCACGAAGGGCGGGCATTTCAAAGTCACGAAATAACGAGGACGTGAACGCGGGTAACCATAGTGCATTCAGATTGTTCTGGGACCTGTTCAGTCTCAAACAACAATGGGCCGAATTCTTTCTCGCGACATTCGGCGCGTGCCCAGCAAGCACCCTTAGGTCCGCATTTCGTCTCCATCTTCCAGCGAGTCGACAGCGCCAGGACCGGTGGTCTGTCGCCGTCCGCAAGAATTAGCAAATCTGGGTCAAGATAGCCTAAAGTATCTAGTAGATGTTTGACCTGCATATGTGTGCCTCGATGAATACAGGAAATCTCCTGCATTCGTGTATAGGCACTCGTGAGCTTTGAGCTTTTTGTCGCGTACTTGCAGTCCCAACGGAAACACAACACAGCACCCGGCTTTAGCACTGATGCTATTAGGGCATTCTGGTTGGGCCAAGAAAGATTACCAGTTTTTCAGTGAGAGAATTCAAGTCTCTGAGTTCGCATTCCCAGAGTGTTAGGCAGTCCCAACTCAACTCTTTTAAGCGGGCAATGTTTAGCTCGTCACGCTGTTTGTTTGCCGCAAGCTTGCTATTCCAGAATTCGGTTCTGGACTGCGGCATCTTGTAGTGGCCGCATCCATGCTGGTGCCAAAAGCATCCGTGAACAAAAATAACTTTCTTCCGTTTAGGAAAAACGATGTCGGGGCGCCCTGGTATGGTCGTTGAGTGCAGGCGATATCGATAACCCAAGCAATGCAAAATTTTTCTGACAATCAACTCGGGCTTCGTGTTCTTGCCTCGGACCAAGGCCATACGGGCGCTTCGTTCGCTTGGCGAAAGCGGGTCAATCCTCGGTGGCTGCCTCGACTTCATCCGGTTCCACCTCCACACCGCCTCTAAGGTGTAGTTCTACATCTTTGAGCTTCTTTTCACCTTCGTAGGCAAGTACTTTGCCTTTCATTATGGTAATTGTCCAACCCTCTGGGCAGCACTTACTTACGCGACCCAATACTGTCCTCATCGGTGCCGGTGCGAACAATTCCTCCGTGTCGACCGTGATGCATCGGAGTGATTCCTTTGACTCATCGGGAGACGCGGAACGTAAACGACACGTTTTCACCAAACCAATCAAGCGCGGAAAGAAGCGCATCGGTCTTCGGCAGACGTCTACGGCGTGACTCATCGGATATCCGTTCCTTCGACATACAATCAGCTGCGTTACTGCATACGGTTCAGCTATTCGATAGCAATGTTTAGGGCTACAATTGCCCCGCCACGCTCTGCGCGTTTTGTGGCTTTGGCGCTCGGTCATGACAAGGCGAACCAAGCATTCTGTTTAATAAGCGACTCAAATGAGAACAATTGGTATTCGAGTAAGCCCTAGCTCGGTGACGTATGTTATCTATGATGCACAAGCGAAGAGTATTCTGACGGCCGATAAAATAAACGTGCCGAAAGCGCTGTCTGTTCCTGATTCCCTAAAATTTGTTCGAAGCAATGTCTTGGACATCATTCGTGAATATGAAATTGACAAGGCAGGAATCAGAATCTCCGAAACGACAGTGCGTCGGCAGTCGATTGAGCGAATACAGTTGGAAGGGGTGATTCAAGAAGCGCTGGCCAGCAGTAGCGTCAGCAAGTATTACTGCGGCCAAATTTCGTCTATCTCGGCGAGAGCCGGTATCGCCCGAGCTGATTTCAAGAAATATATTGCTGATGAGCTGGTATTTGACCGGATACCCGGGTGGACACGGCATTCTGTTGAAGAGAAAGAAGCAATGTTGACTGCGATTGGAGCTGAGCATGCTTAAACCGTATAACCGCGCCGAACTCGTTTTCGATTTGATAGCGGAAATCGGTGCTGAGGGTAAGAACTCAACGGTCTACCGCGCGCACGACCATCAGCTTAATGCGGAACTTGTCGTCAAGAAGATTGCTAAGAAGAGCGTAGGCGACGTAAATGCTTTCTTCAGCGAGGCGAGCATTCTCTACGAGACTCAGCATGATAACGTCGTGCCGGTTTACTATGCCTGTGAGGACGCTGACAGCATTTATATCGCCATGCCCTTCTTTCCTAACGGCTCGTTGAATGCGCTATTGGAAAGGAGATTTCTTACTGTTCGGGAAATCGTGCGGTATTCGTTGCAGTTCCTTAGCGGCCTGCACAACATACATTCCAAAAAGCTGATTCATTTCGATATCAAGCCGGACAACATCTTGCTTACGCGCCGGGATGAAGCGGTCATTTCTGACTTTGGGCTCGCTAAGCGGATGGATGGCGCCGGCCTGGCTGTGCAAGGATTCACATACACGAAGATAATCCCGCCGGAACGGCTGGATGGTGCTGTCGGTCACACGGTCCTGCACGACATCTACCAAGTCGGTGTTACGCTCTACCGGATGTGTGCAGGCAATGCGGCCTTCTATAATCAGTGGGAATCCTTTTGCAAGGATGGCAAGCTCCAAGTTCAGCCGTTTATCGATGCGGTCAAGGGCGGACGCTTTCCACAAAGAGACGAACTTCCCGAACACATACCGCAAAAGCTTCGGAATATAGTCGCGAAATGCTTGGAAGCAGACCCAGCTCAACGCTACGCCTCGGTTTTGTCGGTCATGAATGACCTGGCAGCCATCGACGGGCCTGAACTCGACTGGCACTTCAGCCATACCGCAGATGGGGGGCGCAAGTGGTCCCGGACCTTCGACGGCTGCGAGTGCTATATTGAGGTAGATGCTTCGGGTCAATCGATTGCCCGGAAGCAGAAGCGCAATGGTCAGTACGTCGCTATCAATGCGTACTGTGACGACAACCTATCACGGCGGAAGCTAAAGAGTTTTTTCAAAGAAGCATGATGAACCCTATTGGCAACGACCGTGCAAGCTACCTCCTGAGAAGTCGAGCGGCAGCGGCGCCTGACCGGGCGCCGGTCCAGATGCCTGCCCTGAGCCAACAGGAGGTAGCCGCTGCACTAGCGAAGGCAGACCCGGACGGCTATGTGTATTGGGAAGCGGCGCCCGAGCCGGACACGCGAGGCACCTGACCTCGACGGCTCGATTGAACGCAAGCAAGCTGTCTTCGTCACTGGGTCTTGCGCCGTACGGCCGCTTCCCAAGCGCGGCCGTGTGCTTCATATGTCAATATTGGTGCTGCGCCGCTTAAGAGGCAACGCCCTCGGCGCACGTACGACACCAGAAAAGTCCGGCGCCTGACTGCGATAATCTTCCCAGCGGGGAAAGCTTTGTGGAAGCTGGTGGCGCGATGCTAAGAGGGCTGCAGCCTCGCGTAGTGGCTCTCCGGGGTACCACCGCGCTCCATAGAACGTCTCGCCAGCGTTCTTGCTTCGATTGTCTCCTTCGGTGTGTCCGAGGAGAGCGTCACGCACTTCCTGCTCCACGCCGGCTTCGCGGGCTTCGTCAACCACGTTATGGCGGAAGCTGTAGGTGACGTAGAGCGGATTCTGTTCGTCCAACGTCGTCCGCAGGTAGTCTCCCAAGGCGTTCAACGCATAGCGAGCGCGGTTAGCCGGATTATCAGCGGACACCTGCATTGGAAACAGCCATTGACCGCGTGAAACTGAGCGAATGTACTCGGTGAAGCCCAGTTTCAATAGAATCTCCGGTATCGGCATGCGCCGGAGACTTACGCCTGTTTTGATTGGGCGCGCTTGGCCACCGACTCCTGGAACATCTGAGTAGAAGTAAATCCAGCTCGCATTCCCGTGGCCCGCGAGTTGATGTGCCGGCGTCGTATAGTCTTCGGGCAAAACGATATCATCGCGCATCAGAAATGAAACCTCGAGCGGCCTAGCCCCGGTAAATCTCAGAATGAGCGGGAACCAGTAAGCAACAGGTGGCGGCATGCGGCGGTCAAACCCTGGCCCGCTAAAGAGCGGGCCGTTGAAGTAGCGCTCGACCAAGGGCGCCGGAAGCGGACTGCGGCCCGCCTTGTTACCTTTGCGAACCTCCGCGTTCGTTCCTCGTAATTGCAGATTGGCCAGCTTGAACGTAAATGGATTTACATCCGTTTTTCCGTTTTCGACCGCAAGCTGAAATATAGTAGAAAGCGCGCTTTTGTATTTTCTTAGCGTCTTATATTCGACGCCTTGGCTGCGCGCAACATGTTCAATCCATTCGCGTCCTACCTGACGCTCGCGCGTGAGCGCAGAAATCGTGGTGAGACCGACTTGCTCAAGCGGAAAGCCGCACACAAATTGGCCGAACCGCTCGGCGAACCCACGATATTCGTTATCAGTCTTGCCTCCGCCCGAACGCGTGCGCACGTTAGCCCACGCATTAAATGCGTCGAGAAGCGTAGGTCCGGTCGGGATGGGTGCGGCGACAATGGCGGCTACGGGTTGCGCTGGTTTTTGTGGCGTCAAAACTAGCTCTTCGCCGCGCAACCGTTTCAGGAGCGCGTTCACGGACTTAATCTCTGTGTCGAGTGCTCGCAAGAAAAAATCACGGCGGTCGAGACAGTCCGGATGCAGTCGAATCGCCAGTGCGTTGGACATCTCGCCCTGTATCTCTTCAATCCAGTCTTCAGGGGGCGACATCCGTCGCATGGCCGACTGCAGCCTCTTGAGATACTCTTTTTGTTCCGCTTCAAGGGCATCAAGAGCTTCTTCGGTCGCTTCGGTTATCTCGCCGTCGTACATATCAAGATACGTGTAGACCCGGCTACTGAGAAAGTGGTCGAGCACCCGGCGCTCTCGTGCGCCCAAGATTTTGTACGTGACTGGTGGGACATTGTCGCTGCCAGCGTAGAAGGTCTCTTCGCTCTCCGCCTTGCGGAACAACTCCGCTTGATACGCGGAGAACTCGAGAAAGACTGCCGGATAGCGTTCGAGTGCCTCTTGGAATGTAGACCCCAGGGAGCGCTTCCACTCTGTGGCGCCAGCCGCCTTCCGATAGCGGAGAGGGATACTCCAGCGAAAAATCCAGCCGCTGCGGTCCTTCGGCTGTTGCATATAGGGGCGTCGTGCCATGTTCTCTTTCATGTGAGAAATGGTAGCGAGGCTGGGGTTTTTGTACCAGCCTTCTGTACCAGATTCAATTCATCGAACAAAGCGGGGAAACGACCTCATTTCCACTAACCCTAGTCAAAACAATGACTTGCAACGAGCGGATAGGCGTAGGGGAAAAGAAAAAGGCCGCTGTCCTTGCGGAACAGCGGCCTTTAGCATTGCTGGTGGCGAATCAGGGACTCGAACCCCGGACCTGCGGATTATGATTCCGTCGCTCTAACCGACTGAGCTAATTCGCCGAAAGAAGACGAGATTATGGCGAGCGTTGAAACACCTGTCAACCCCTTCCGCGCGATTTATCAAAGAATCACGCGGAAGGCAGCCGAAGGCACAATCAATCCTCGTGATACACATTCGACTTGCGCGTGTCCTTCACGAACAACATGCCGATCACGAAGGTGATCAAAGCGATCACGATCGGATACCACAGGCCCGAGTAGATATCGCCCTTGGCCGCGACGATGGCGAACGCCGTCGCCGGCAGGAAGCCGCCGAACCAGCCATTGCCGATGTGATACGGCAGCGACATCGACGTATAGCGGATCCGCGCCGGGAACATCTCGACGAGCATCGCCGCAATCGGGCCATACACCATCGTCACGAAGATCACGAGGATCGTCAGGATCACGATCGCCATCGGCCAGTTGATCAGCGCCGGATCGGCCTTCGCCGGATAGCCCGCGCTCTTCAGCGTGCCCGACAGGGTCTTGTCGAACGCCGCGCCTTGGGCCTTCGCATCCGCGGCCTTGCCGTCGTACGTGTTCACCACCGTCTCGCCCACCTTGATCTGCGCGAGCGTCCCCGCCGGCGCCGCCACGTTCTCATAGTTGAGACCCGCCTTCGACAGTGCGCTCTTCGCGATATCGCACGAGCTCGTGAACTTCGACGTGCCCACCGGATTGAACTGGAACGAGCACTCGTCCGGATTCGCGATCACGACGATCGGCGACTTCTGCGTCGCGGCTTCCAGCGTCGGGTTCGTATAGTGCGCGAGCGCCTTGAAGAGCGGGAAGAAGCTCAGTGCGGCGATGAGACATCCCGCCATGATGATCGGCTTGCGCCCGATGCGATCCGACAGCGAGCCGAAGAACACGAAGAACGGCGTGCCGATCAGGAGCGCCACGGCGACCATGATGTTCGCGCTGGTGCCATCGACCTTCAGCGTCTGCGTGAGGAAGAAGAGCGAGTAGAACTGGCCCGTGTACCACACGACCGCCTGGCCCGCCGTCAGACCGAAGAGCGCGAGCAGCACGATCTTCAGATTCTTCCACTCGCCGAACGCTTCCGTGAGCGGCGCTTTCGACGTCTTGCCTTCAGCCTTGATGCGCTCGAACACCGGCGATTCGTGCAGCTTCATCCGGATCCACACGGAGATGGCGAGCAGCAGGATCGACACGAGGAACGGAATGCGCCATCCCCACGCGCCGAACTGCTCTTCGCCCATGGCCGTGCGCACCACGAGAATCACGATCAGCGAGATGAAGAGGCCGAGCGTCGCGGTGGTCTGGATCCACGCCGTCCACGCGCCGCGCTTGTTCGAAGGCGCGTGCTCCGCGACATACGTCGCAGCGCCGCCGTACTCGCCGCCGAGCGCGAGGCCTTGCAGCAGACGCATCGCGATGAAGATGATCGGCGCCGCGATGCCTATGGTCGCGTAGCCAGGCAAAAAGCCGATCAGGAACGTCGACAGACCCATGATGACGATGGTCACGAGGAACGTGTACTTGCGCCCGACCATGTCGCCGAGCCGCCCGAACACGATCGCGCCGAACGGACGCACCGCGAAGCCCGCCGCGAAGCCGAGCAGGGTGAAGATGAAGCCGGCCGTCGGATTGACGCCGGAGAAGAACGTCTTGCTGATATAGACGGCGAGCGATCCCGCCAGATAGAAGTCATACCATTCGAACACCGTGCCGAGCGACGAGGCGAAGATGACTTTCTTCTCCTCCGACGTCATCGGTGCGTGTGACACGCGCCCCTCAACCGTAGCCATGGATCGTCTCCTGATTTGATATTCGAATACGTCGGTCCGCGACAAGGCGGCTCCGGTGCAAGGATTATTGGAACGAAAACTTACGGCGTTCTGACGCGGCGCCCGCCGGCCCCGCTGCGTGGTGAAATCGCGAAATGCGTCGAATTCTCAAGCATCCCATTCGAACGATCGTTTAAATTCTTCTAATCTCGTTCTTCTTGCGCGCATTTAAATGCGCGGCGACGCTTACGCTCAGGGTTTGTCCCGGGCAGGAAAAACCCGCTGCAGGCTGACACGGACAAGGGTTCCGGCGAGACGCGGGCTCTCTTGATACACGTGATCCTCGATCGTGAGCGCACCGCCGTGCATCGCGGCGATCTCCTTGACGATGGCGAGCCCGAGTCCGCTGCCGTCGCCTTCGCGCCCGAGAATGCGGTAGAAACGCTCGACCACGCGTTCGCGTTCCGCCGGCGGAATGCCAAGCCCCGTGTCCTCGACTTCGAGATGCACGAGATCGAGATCGTCGTCATCGGTCCGCACGCGCACGGTGATGCGCCCGCCCGCGGGCGTGTAGCGGATCGCGTTGTCGATGAGATTCGACAGCATCTCGCGCAGCATCACGACATTGCCTTCCACCTCGACGGGATACGGCGGCTCTTCATAGCCGAGGTCCATGCGCTTCGCGAGCGCGGCCTGCACCCAGTCGCGCACCGCGAGCCGCGCGAGGTCCGTGAGCACGATGCGCGTGAAGATCTGCCCCGTCGCGCGATTCTCCGCGCGCGCGAGCGCGAGCAATTGCGTGACGAGCCGCGCGGCGTGCTCCGAGCTCGTCGCGATCTGTTCGAGCGAGCGCTGCACTTCCGTCGATACATCCTGGCGCATCGCCAGCTCCGCCTGCATGCGCAAGCCCGCGAGCGGCGTCTTCATCTGATGCGCGGCATCGGCGATAAAGCGCTTCTGGAAATCCATGTTCTGCTCGAGGCGCGTGAGCAGATCGTTGAACGACGCGACGAGCGGCGCGATCTCGGGCGGCGCGCTGCCTGCCTGTAGCGGCGAGAGATCGTCGGGGCGGCGCGCGCGGATGTTGGACTGCAGCGCATGCAGCGGCGCAAGCCCGCGCGAGAGCCCGAACCACACGAGGATGATCGCGAGCGGCAGGATCACGAACTGCGGCAGGATCACGCCCTTGATGATGTCGTTGGCGAGCTGGCTGCGCTTGTCGAGCGTCTCGGCCACCTGCACGAGCACGGGCTGCGCGTTGTCGGGATCGCGTCCGGGCGAGAGGCCGGGCAGATCGACCGTCGTATACGCGACGCGGATGTCGTTGCCGCGCAGCACATCGTCGCGAAACTCGACGATGCCGGGCTGCGGCCGGTCGTCGTCGTGCGGCAGGGGCATGTCGCGGTCGCCGCCGACGAGCTCGCCGCGCGCGCCGAGCACCTGGAAGAACACGCTGTCGACGTTGTCGGCGCGCAGGAAATCGCGCGTCGCGTCGGGAAGCCGCAATTCGGCGACGCCATTGACCGGCTGGATCTGGCGCGCGAGCACGTAGGCGTCGGCTTCGAGCGCGCGGTCGAACGGCCCGTTCGCGATCGACTTCGCGACGAGATACGTCACCGCGATGCTCATCGGCCAGAGCAAAAGGAGCGGCGCGAGCATCCAGTCGAGAATCTCGCCGAAGAGCGAGCGCGGATGTGCTTCGCCGTCGGGCTCGAGTTCATCGGGCGGCGCGAACGGGTTCGCGTACCGCGCGTCGCGCCGGGCGTCGGAATCGTCGGCGGCGGCGCCCGCTTCGGCGTGATTCTTCGATTCGCGCGATTCAGTGGAAGCGGGCGACGCCATGCGGCCTACTTATAGTGATGGCTGGCGGATTCGCCGGATGGTTGCGGGCTCGCGCCGCTCGAGCCATTCGCGACATTCCCGCCGTTCCCGCCGTTCGCCGTGGCGCCTGCTTTCTCGAGCGTGTAACCGAGACCGCGTACCGTGATGATCTTCGCGCCGCTCGGCTCGATCTTCTTGCGCAACCGGTGCACGTAGACTTCGATCGCGTTGTTGCTGACTTCCTCGCCCCACTCGCACAGATGATTGACGAGCTGTTCCTTCGATACGAGCCGGCCGGTTCTTTGCAGCAGCACTTCGAGCACGCCGAGTTCGCGCGCGGAGAGATCGATGACCTGATCGCCGATGGTCGCGATCCGCCCGACCTGATCGAAGGAAAGCGATCCGTGCTTCACGACGGTCGGACCGCCGCCCGCGCCGCGCCTCGTCAGCGCGCGCACGCGTGCTTCGAGCTCGTTGAGCGCGAAAGGCTTGGCCATATAGTCATCGGCGCCGAGATCGAGACCCTTCACGCGTTCGTCGACGCTGTCGGCGGCGGTGAGGATCAGCACGGGCATCTGCGAATTGCGCGCGCGCAGGCGCCGCAGCACTTCCAGGCCGGGCATGAGCGGCAGGCCGAGATCGAGGATCAGCAGGTCGAAAGTCTGCAGCGAAAGCGCGGTATCCGCCTCGACGCCATGCTTCACATGGTCAACGGCGTATCCCGATTGGCGGAGTGATCGGACGAGCCCGTCCGCGAGTATGCTGTCGTCTTCGGCAATGAGGATTCGCATCGTCGTGTGCGCCTTTGTACGCCATGCATGCGCGATGAAGCGCATCGGCATTGCCGGCACCGAGTGTCGCCCGGCGCGGCGGTCTCCAGGTGTTTCGTGGTTTTTGCGCGGCTCGCGCGGCGTGGAAAAAAAGCAGCGCCACGCCCGTACATGCTTGCAAAAACTACTGTTTTTTTATACAGTGTCTGCGTGAGTGCCGAAGGTAGGTTTCATATGCGTATATGCAGGTGAAAAGCCCCGTGAGCACTGCCTCAGACGCCGTTCATCATAGCAAAGGACGATTCATGGAAGAAAGCAAGAAAGGCCCGGCTGGAATGACTGCGGAGAAAAGCAAGGCGTTGGCCGCCGCGCTCTCGCAGATCGAAAAGCAATTCGGCAAAGGGTCGATCATGCGGCTCGGCGCAGGTGAGGCGGTCGAAGACATTCAGGTGGTCTCCACCGGTTCGCTCGGACTGGACATCGCGCTCGGCGTCGGCGGTTTGCCGCGCGGCCGTGTCGTGGAAATCTACGGTCCTGAGTCATCGGGCAAGACCACGCTCACGCTGCAGGTGATCGCGGAGATGCAGAAGCTCGGCGGCACGGCGGCGTTCATCGACGCGGAACACGCGCTCGACGTTCAATACGCGGGCAAGCTCGGCGTGAACGTGCCGGAACTGCTGATCTCGCAGCCGGACACGGGCGAGCAGGCGCTCGAAATCGCGGACGCGCTGGTGCGCTCCGGCTCCATCGACATGATCGTCATCGACTCGGTCGCGGCGCTCGTGCCGAAGGCGGAAATCGAAGGCGAAATGGGCGACTCGCTGCCCGGTCTGCAGGCGCGTCTGATGTCGCAGGCGCTGCGCAAGCTCACCGGCACCATCAAGCGCACGAACTGCCTCGTCATCTTCATCAACCAGATCCGCATGAAGATCGGCGTGATGTTCGGCAACCCGGAAACCACCACGGGCGGTAACGCGCTGAAGTTCTACTCGTCGGTGCGTCTGGATATCCGCCGTATCGGTTCGATCAAGAAGAACGACGAAGTCATCGGCAACGAGACGCGCGTGAAGGTCGTGAAGAACAAGGTGTCGCCGCCGTTCCGCGAAGCCATCTTCGACATCCTCTACGGCGAAGGCATTTCGCGTCAGGGCGAAATCATCGATCTGGGCGTGCAGGCGAAGCTGATCGACAAGGCGGGCGCCTGGTACAGCTACCAAGGCGATCGCATCGGTCAGGGCAAGGACAACGCGCGCGAATTCCTGCGCGAGAATCCGGACATCGCACGCGAGATCGAGAACAAGATCCGCGAATCGCTGGGTGTGGCCGCGCTGGGTGAAGCTGTCGCCGCGGGCGCCGCAACGGCCAACGACGAGTAAGCCTCAGGCCTGAAGCGCGATGCAGAAGCGCCGGTTCGGATCGAAGGCTGACACGGCGGATGAAGGAACCGAAGACGGTTCCGAATCCGTCGATCGCTACGAGCGAAGCAGTGAGCGGCGCGGTGCATCGTCGAAGTCGGGCGGATTCAGACGCGGTAACAAGGAACGCGCCGACGCGAAGCCATTCGCGTCGGCGCGTCGCGTTTCAGGGCCCACCAACGACGGTGGAAGCGGCGTCGAGGGCGACACACACGCCGGCGATCGCGCTGCTCGTCTGGAGGAAGCCCGGGCATTGCTGAAGCAGGCGACCGAGCAACCCAAATCGCTGCGCGCGGAACGTGCGCCAAGTCTGCCCGCGCCTGCAAGCGCGATCTCCAAAGCGAACCACGAATCTTTCGCAGACCCCTTCGAAAACGCCGATCCCTTCGAGCCGTTCGAGCAATGTGCGCCTTCGGAAGCATCACGCACCACATCGGACGCATCGAGTGAATCGGCCTACAGCCGCTCGAGCCAGCGCACCCGCAAGACTTCGGTAGCCGAAGCCAATAATCCGAAACGCCCGCAACGCTCGCTCAAAGGGCGCGCGCTCGCGTTTCTCTCACGTCGCGAATACAGCCGGGCGGAATTGTCCCGCAAGCTGCGCCCGTACGTCGAGGAAGCAGATTCACTCGAATCCTTGCTCGACAGTCTCGAGCGCGACGGCTGGCTGTCGAACGAGCGCTTCGTCGAGAGCGTCGTGCATCGGCGGGCATCGCGCATGGGCGGCAGCAGGATCATCAGCGAATTGAAGCGCCATGCCGTCGGCGACGCGCTCATCACCGAGACCGCCGACAAGCTCGCGCAGACCGAGGCGGCGCGTGCCCAGGCTGTCTGGGAAAAGAAGTACGGCGTGTTGCCGGAGACGCCCGCCGAACGGGCCAAGCAAGCGCGCTTCCTGGCTGCGCGCGGCTTTTCGGGCGGCACGATCGGCAAGATCCTCAAGGGCGGCGACGAAGACTGGAGCGAAGAGATCGTCGACGACTGACGCGAGCGTTGCGCCATCTCCGCCCAATCCCGCACGCACGTTCCTTTCGAGATGCGCATCCCCCGGCCCGGAATACCCAATATGCTAAAATTGCACGGTTTTCCCCGTACCGGCTCACTCCCAGCATGCCTCTTTCGCCTCCCGCTCCCCGACAATTGCGCCATCGCCGCGCGATTCGACTGGAAGCCTTCGAGCGTGACGACGGCCTCTGGGATATCGAAGCCTGTCTAACCGATGAGAAGCCGCGCGACTTTCGCCTCGCGACGGGCGTCCGGCCACACGGCCTGCCGATCCATGAACTCTGGCTGCGCATCACCATCGACCGCAAGCTCACCATCGTCGACGTCGAAGCGTCGTCCGACTGGTCGCCCTATGGCGGTCTGTGCGCCGAGTCCAATCCGGTCTATCGCAAGCTCATCGGGCTCAATCTGCTCCAGAGTTTTCGCCGCGAAGCCAACAAGGTGCTGCGCGGCACAGCCGGCTGCACGCATCTCACCGAGTTGTGCGGCGTCTTGCCTACAGCCGCGGTCCAGGCTTTCGCCGGCGATGTCTGGAAGATCGAGGACGGCAATCCGTTCAAGCACTCCGGCGAATCGAATCCAGACGCTGCCGCGCCGCAGGACGAGCCGCCGTTTCAGCTCGGCCGCTGCCATGCCTTGCGTTTCGACGGCCCCGCGGTCAAGGAGCATTACCCGCGCTGGTTCGGCTACACACCCGGCGAAAAAGCGGAAGGCGGAACAACGGTACGAGACAAGCCGGAGACTTAGTCCGCCTCGTCGCGCGCAGGCGATGCCTGCGTGGATGCATGGAATTCAAAGAAGAATCGAAAAATCAGCGGTTCAAGCAAACAGAAGTTCACTCCAACTCTCAGACTGAAGGAATCACGCATGAAGATTCACGAGTACCAGGGTAAGGAAATCCTGCGGAAATTCGGCGTCGCGGTCCCGCGCGGCAAACCCGTGTTCTCGGTGGATGATGCGGTCAAGGCCGCGGAAGAGCTGGGCGGCCCGGTTT
>NZ_FCOX02000107.1 GCF_900044055.2 Caballeronia calidae
GCTTAAAAAAAGCCAAGCGCGAAGGCCGACTGATCGTCTTTATCGACGAGACCGGCATCAGCGAACGCCCGATCCGGGCGCGTACTTGGGCGCCGAAGGGGCAAACGCCGATTATCCAGATTCATTTTAACTGGAAGCATGTGTCCGCGATTGCGGGCCTCAGTCGCACGAACTATCTGTTTCGGTTGTACGAAGGCAGCGTAAAGAAGGAACAGGTGATCGAGTTTCTCCAGGCGCTCAAAGCGCATCTGAGGCAGCCGCTGTTGATCATCTGGGACGGTGCCAGGCCCCACCACGCGGCAATTGTCCGGCGGAGAGCCAGGACCAGGCAAAATGCAACGGAGAGGTGTGGTGATGCGCGTCAGATTCGACGACTTCGGCAACACGAAGGACGCTGGATTGACATTTCGATCACGCCCAACGTAGTTAAGGTAACTGGCTCGACATCGTCGATCGGATGGACTGGATGACAGTTCGGATGACGGGGGACGAAGAGCGTTCATGATGGGTCTCCCGCCGAAGGCGTTGCACGCATTATCGTGGGCGAGTTGTACCTCGGGCACTTCGCGCGCGTAAATAGGGAAGGGGGCAGGAAAAACGGAAGCCGGATGACAACGTAGATGGCAGTTGACGTGAACCGGGCCGTTGACATTTGTGCTTTCCGATGTCCTGTTCGTTCGTGCTCACCAGCTCAGAGACCGGGCGAAAGGCTGACCGCCGCAGCTGGTTCTCGGATCACAAAGCGCTTGACCATATTCAGCCAGGAGGGCACCGTACACCCTGTAAGCGTGCGTCATATCCGACCTCGACCTTGTTTCATCGACAGGTCCGCCTGACGAAAGGCACGCGCGCTTGCGCCAAGCTGGATAAGACAGAGCGATCCGCGCAGGGTCAACGAAGCACATCAAAGATCACACCTAGTGATTTGAGTGTCTAAAGGGGTTCAGCTAAATTTTCGTCATGCTTGTGAGCGGTCACAAGAGATGCCATGTTAAAACTCCTCTGGCTATCTAATCTTGCGTCTTGACAGAGGGGCGTCGGCCCATTACACGCTTGCGTGTCTCCTCGCTCTACAAGAGCTTCGTGCCCAGGTCAAGACCTGGGCGCTTTTTTTTGATGCGCCCGGCAGGGCGCACTCACTTGGAGGTGAGCGTCCTCTACACACCCGGCCCGGCAAGGGGATGTGTTAGCCAGAGGCAAGGGTTTCGCGGGTGACTGCGAGTCTGAAGGAAGCCCGAGGCAAAGCGCTGGCCTGACGAACAGGAAGCGGATACGAGGCGACGCGTTGGGATGAGGCAGCCCAAAAAGGCCAAAGTCCAGTACTTGCACGGAACGATGCGGCGTATATCTGACGGGCATAAGCGTGAAGATGAACGCAGCAACCTGTGGGCAGCGTATTGACGGGTGGTTGGGCAATGGCGGCGCACCGGGGACCGATGGCCTGCCGGTGGAGCAGTTCGCGCACTGGCTGAAGATGCACTGGCCGAGTGATCCTGCCTTGTTTCCATGTACAGCAAATCATGCAGCGATCATCCTGGCCTCGTATTCGACCGGAGTGGAGAAATCGATGTATGAAGGCGTTGCCGATTGTAGTAGCCCTCGATCCAGTCGACGATATCCAGACGAGCCTGAGCGCGCGTTTCGTAGCGAACCTGATAGATTCGCTCGACTTTCAGGGTTTTGAAGAAGCTCTCCATCGGCGCGTTGTCCCAGGCGTTAGCGCGACGGCTCATCGAAACGTTGATCTTGAAGTCGGCGGTCAGTTTTCGGTACGCGCGGCTTGCATATTGACTTCCAACAACAACCCCGGCGCGGGCTTACGCTGCCAGCACGCGCTGCGCAGTGCCTGGCAGACCAGTTCCGCGTTGATGCGCACCATGGGGCGAGAAAGGGGATGTCTCAGACGGCTGATCCAGATCGCGTGCCTTCGGATTGCAGCCGCACCGGCAGGAGACTTTCAAGCTCTCCACTGATCCGTTGACAAGGTGCGCAATATCGAAGATCTATATCGGGCTCTCCGCCGCCCAAGGCTATGATGTGTGGATAAGAAGAACCGGATCCAAGCGCTGCATAGCATCCAGCCTATGCTGCCGCTGGCCGCGGGGACTCTGAGCGACGTACGTTGACCCTATGTGCCACGGCTCAATCACGCTGTTTGCGGCGCTCGATATCTCCACGGGAAAGATCATCGGCGTCATCGCAGCAGCGAATTTTTGCACTTCCTTCGCATCACCAAGGCCAATGTGTCACTGCGTGCCTAGTCGAGTGACGTCGGTCGGTTAGATCGGTTGGTTGGGTTTGGTAAGGCCTTTCAGGTGTTTTCATTTTTGATGAAAAATTTGGTCGCTTCGCTTTGTGATTAAAAAATTCACTCGCGGTTATATCCTCTGGAGCTAGCATCAGTATGGTATGCGTGCCGGGCCCGAAACCTTTGTCAAGAAAAGAATCATGATCCTGAGAATTCTAACTGGAGCTCACGCAGGCGCTCAGGTGGCCCTTGAGATCGGACGTACCCAGATCGGTTCAGCTGACGATGCGGATATTCGTCTCACGGATTGGTCCGGAAGGGCTTGCATACTTGAGCTCATGTCCACGGGGGAAGTCAAACTGGTGTGTACCGAGGGCGATGCGCCGGTAGCGGAGCAGGCAGTCGAGAGTTTTATGCCCCTGCAATTCGGAGACATCGTCTTTTGTGTCGGCGATGCAGAGCAAAGGTGGCCAGCTGACGTCGATCTACTTGCCAAACTGTGGCGGCCCACTTCTCATCAGGAATCGGGCACGGCCGCGTATCGCCGGCCTTCGCGGATGTGGGTATGGGGGCTGATTGCCATTGGTTGTGTCATCGCCGGGAGTATATCGGTGCTGAGTATGCAGTCTACCCAGGCGAGCGTGGTGGTGGCGCCCGACTTCTCGCCACAAGCCTTGGGCCGAGCCCTCAATGCTGCCGGATTACGCGACCTGCGGGCGACTCAATCGGAGCAAGGTATTGTGATCAGTGGAATGATACAGTCAGCCCAAGATGAACCGGTACTGCAGACTGTAATTCGCCGTTTAGGGGATAAGAAGATTACCTCTGCGTACGATACCGCTGACACGATTGCCAATGCACTGAAGGAGACGATTGCCCTTCCACACATCGAGGTGGTGTATGCCGGTGCAGGTGTTTTTGACATCAGTGGTTCAACGGAAAATTTGTCGTTACTACGTCAAAAAGTTGAGCGTGCCAAAATCGATATGGGGCGTAATATCAAGGAAATTAGATTTACCGTGAGCGAGGAAAAAAAACAGAAACCAGAAGCATACATGACTTTACTTCGTGCAGGTTCAATCAAATATGTTCAGAGTAGTTCGGGCACCAAGCAGATAGTATTGTCCCCCTAACTCGATACGCATTTTTTATGCAAAAGTAGCCATTTCCTTTCGATGTGGCAAAAAGGCTTGCAATAAACATATTCAGATATGACAAAGGTGACAGATCACAAGAGTCAGGTGGCTGAACTCTTTATGCGGATTTTGCGAGCAGCCAAGGAGCAGCAGGTTGAGGAAATGCGCGAGGCTTTGGCGAGGCTCGGTGAAATCGGACCTAAGTCAAGGGAGTTCGCCACATTGAAGACCTTGGCGCTCATCAATGTAAAGCGAGAAATTGATGCTTTACATTTTTTAAATGAAATCGATTCCGATGATATTTTACACTTAAAGGTTATGTGTCTGCATTCGTTGCGGGACCCATTATGGGAGGGCGCTGCGATGGAGCTTAAAGATAGTGAACATCCGGTGGTGAGAAAAACGGTGAGAAAGCTCTTATGTATTCCGGATGATGACCGGATTGCCCAATAGCCTGACTGACGCTTCGCGATCCAGTGCACAGGCATCTCGGATGGGTAGCGACGAACTGCTCGGCAGTCTGCCGGCCAACCCACCTGAGAACGGAGTTATTTGATATCCCGTTCCTTTGCGTTTGTCACTTCGGCGTATGAGGAGCACGGAATTGTCAAATTCCCTCTCAAGGGACATTTGAAAGGCGATCTGCTTTCGTCGCTGCAGAATACGGTGAAGATGAAGTTTTCGCGGCTCGAAAAACAAAGATAAGATCTGCTAGGTCCGAAAGGAAGACGGAAGTCATGCTGGGTCAATGCCTTTCGCCCACGTCGTGAAAATGGCGAACCTAAAACGATCGATACAAGCTTCTATATTTCGTTGCCAGCGAGCTTCTGGTCTTCCATGCCCAATTGGCAACACTAAGAGGCTGCTCAGGCCGCTGTGTCCGCGCCCGCCAACCTTCACGATAAGCCGATGCATTAAAGCCGAGCTCTTAAAGCAGAGCTCAATAAGTTAGATTGACTATGATGGAATCTGAGTAGGCCCCGGCCGGAGGGGCATTTTGCGGCGGCACGCGTCCATAGACTGTCAGTTGGGTGGAAGCGCCGCCGGAGCCCGACACAGTATTCGTATTTAAAGTGGATCCCCACACTTGTGTGCGCGCTTGATCACGATAGAGCTGATAGGAAATCAGCGACCCGCCCGGTCCTGCCATGTTCCGCATGCCATTCGCATAGTGAGCGCCATTATTGAGGCTGACTTGCCAAGCAGAGTTGCCGCTGCAGGCGATAGTGATGTAAGAAGACTGATCTTTGTTGCTCGCGATGACGCCGCTTGTTTGGCCAAAATCAAGATCAGTTGTAGTGGAGATGAAGCATCCCGATTGAATATGTGCTTGGACCTGGAGATCAAGGTGTACGTGAGAGGTTCCCGACGATGTGCAGTTTTGAGGCGTCGTGCTTGAGCTCCACGCATACTTAAGCTCGGATTGAGAGCCTGGGAAGTTGCTATTATAATTAAGATAGGGTGAGGATAAGTTTACGCCTTGTCCACCAAATATCCGAGTGTATAAATTAATCGTTCCCGAGGTGGCGGCATAATACTGCGATACGGGAATGGATATGGTTGTACTTAATGGGGAAAAGTTACCGGAATTATCCGAGCCGATTACGATGGTTCTGGCGGCGTCCGCAAAAAAATTGTATTTCAAGGTGAGGCTACTGCCGCTTGCGTTCATCAAGCGTGGGGAAAACGAGTTACCACCCGTACCCGATTCGAGATCCACGCATAGCCGCACATAGGCCACGCCGGACGGCGAAGCGTTCGCCCCGCACGTGTAGCTTAAGCTCATCACATTGTCTAGGTTCCCAGAAAAAAGATTCACTGCGCCAAAATCAAAATAAGTGCTTCCCGTCACATAGCAATTTACGCTTGTGACCTGGGCTTGAGCCGATGAAGCAGTCATGCCTGCCGAGAATGCAGCAAGATAAAGGCAAATCAGCACGAGGGCGCGTCTTAGGCGTCGGCAGCTCTGGAGAGACAGAATCATGATGCGTGCCTCTGGCATGGTCACTTGTTTGGGCAGGGAGAGAAAATGGCGCTTGTTTTATAGCGCGGTAGCATGTGCGCCGATACCCTTATGTCAATCAAGACCAGCGTCGTGTTGTGGCGCACACACGAGGCGGTTAAGGTGAATTAAGCCTGCTTGATGCGGCAACTCGGGCAAAGCGATATGGCACATCGCTCCATCGGGCTGCGTGACCTGCAAGATGCCATGGGAAGGAGGGTTCTCAAGATATAGCGCGCCATCGAAGCCGATCATCGCCGAGCCTGCAAGATCATGGGTCGTTGCGCTTTGGGGCGCAGGCTGCGCACGGACAATACTGCTCACCGGCAAAGGACTGCCATGCAGGTCGACAATGGTCATATCGACCGCCAGGATAGGGTCCATTTTGAATAAAGCGACTGCGCCACTGCGGGTGGCGGGCACGACATCGAGCTGCGTGGTGCTCACCTGCATGTCAACTGGAAGTGTTAAGGTATCGATCGACACAGTGTTGTGTTGATAGGCGTTCAAATGATTCACAATCAGCAATCCCGAGCTATTGGTTTGACCAATGAGCCGATTTTGAAAGCGCACGGGTATATCCTTGACGCCATTCGTATCCACGATCGCGAAGGCGTCGTCGATGCGCTGGGAGGCATAGAATGCAGCGCCAACCAAAATCAGCGAGCCGTTAAGATCAGCGTATTCGGTAGATATCGGTGGGCTGCCAGGATTTCGAAATTGGTTGGCTCCAGCCGTCAGCTGACCGTAGCGGCCAACATAAGCTCCCTCCAACTGTGCGCTATCCGATCGACCGAGTTCGCTTTGCATGCGCCAACCCCAGCCGCTGCCCTCGGCTGGGATTGAGCGCGTTAGATTGGTGGTCAATGCGCTGCCATTGTCCAGGCGTCTGGCCGTTACAGAACTGTTCATACTACGCCCGAGTGGAATGGAAAGCGTTGCGTAAATGCCGCTACCTGGGCCCGACAGGTTGCGATTGACGTTGAAGCTAATGTTACTCTGTTCAAATATCGGCCGACTTATGCTTAAACTGATATATCGCTGAGTGGGTTGCCCTGTATAGGATTGGGAAATCCAGCTTAGTCCAACCTGGCCTGCGCTTGAGTTAACGCCCACGAATGCAATATTGCTCGAGCGCGCAAAAGAGGCGTCCTCACTGCTGCCGATGTCGCGATACCCTTGCGACCGTCTGACGGTATTGAGCGCGACATTGAACCTTTCGTTACTCCATTGAAACCCAAGTCCTAACTGAGTGCCATGCTGCCCGTTGGCGCGACTGCGTGCGAATGACGCGCTCACGGTCCCGAGTTGCATGGGCGGCAACCAGACGGCTCCGAGTCCGACAATCTGAAGCGATCCGGAGAGCTCCGCGTGCGTTTCGAGGGTAAGAGAATTAGTAAGCCCATAGCGCAAGCTTCCCGAGCCTACAAACGGACCTGGATAGTCGAAGGATTCGACGCCATAACTACGACGTAGCGCACCCATCTCCAATGACCAGTCGGAGAGCCCCTTCTTCAAAACCTGCGGGCTCGCATAGAGCGGAAAAATGAGGGTGCGCGTTACGCCGGAAACATCGGTGATGTTCATCTGTGCTTGGCCGGCGCCATTCACGGAAGGAGGGGCGCTGAGTTCAAACTGCCCTGGAAGCACTGATTGTGTAGACTGCTTGATGCCGTTGATAAAAAGGTCCACGGTTGAGGGCAAAGCAGCCGTGCCGGCAAATGAGGGCAGCGGCGAGGTAGTGCGATACGGTTGGAGTCCAAAGTTGCGACCCACCTGGATCCCGCCGATGCGTACACTGCGCGACCAACTTAATGCTGAGCTAGTTAAATCGCCTAACGTATACGACACCATCGTTGCCGGATCATCGTATTGCCAGGTCGTGTCTAGGCGCACATTTGAGAGCGTGGTCGAGGCGCCATCGTTCCAATGACTGAGCAACGTATTAGACCATCGTCCCATTGCAGCGGTAAAGCCTCGCAGTTCGGTCGTGGCGCTCAACATGGTTCGATTGGTAAGATGTTGAGTATATAAATCGTAGTTGAGCAGAGCTCCATTTATCGTAGTCGTCGGACGGAGATATCCGACTTCTGGGCCCGAGGTCCGGATTTTTTGAATCGGTCGAGTAAGCCACTCAACGGGCACGACTATATCGATGCGTTGCAGGGGCTCATCATAATGAACAGATGCGCGCTCGAGGTTAGAGAGGTTAACCAGCGCCGCCTGTTGCAAAGAAGGCGGCAAAGCCACGCCGAGTTGCGCTAAGGTAGCCTTGGCGACATAGAGGGTGCCGTCCGTGTGCAGCGTGAAGTGAAACAGCCCATCGAGCAGGGCGCCGTTGAGCTTGGTCTCAAGAAACAACTCGTGCGTCTCGCTTGCGGCAAGACCGACTTCGGATGTTGCTTTAGCGGACTGACAGTGTCCGTCAAGAGCGGGCAGGCACGCCATGAGAGACGAGAATAGAAAGAACCCTGCAAATCTAAAGCGTTTAATCGAGAAGCGAGCAACGCAATGAGTAGGCGCATTAAGGAAGTCTGATCGTGATAGGCAACTCCTGTGCGCCGAGATCCTCGTTGATCTTGCCCTCAAACTTGCCATTACTTAAAGTGGCGGGTGCAGGTAAATCGTGCAAAGTCCATGACATCTGGGAGTGAGGCAGAACATAGCCAAGCAGGCCTTTGCTCAGAATCGTTTTCGAGCCGCGCGTGTTGAGAAATGCGAGCTCACTAATCTTGATGTGTTGTCGTCCCGTGTTTGTCACGACCAGTGTGCCCGTTCGGTCCGAAGGCGAGGGAATATTGAGCGTCGCCTGAAGCCCTGCCAGGTCGGTTATGGGTGTGTCACGCCCTGAACTGTGATCGGGATTGCTCGGTACCGCTGAGGTGGCGCTGAGGAAAATCGGGATCGAGTATCGAATTAAAAAGGTTAGGCCCGCCGGTTTGGGTGCTCCATCAGACTGCGTTTCGGGTAACTCATCGATCAATAAACGATAGGCTTGTTCGGTGTCGGTGGGCGGCTCAACAGGAACAATACGTACCAATTGCTCTGCATGTGGCGCGATAGCAATAAAAGGAGGGCTCGCGACGATGTTATGTGTGGGATCGAGAGTGTCTTTGTGATCTGTTTGTGACCAATGTTGCACCCGCACCTGGGCGTGGATCGGCGCATCCCCGCTATTTCTCAGCCAAAGTCCTTGGGCACGCTGACCGGGCTGGAATTCCATCAAAGTGGGCGAAACTTGGAGGCTGGAGGCGCGCGCACTTGAGCCGAGCAAAAGCGACAACCCGGTTGCCAGGAAGAGCCGCCACAACCATCGCTTCGTCTCGCCCAGGGGCGGCGCACTGGATGAGAAACCAGTGCGCCTGTGCGCTACGCAGATTCTCAGCACAGTTTAGTAGGAGATCGTTGCCACTACAGTATCTGTGTACGTGCCAGCTTGCGCGTTCGCACTGGGGACCACGCCGTAGACCGGAATGACCTGTGCCGAACCGGCGCCGCTGCCTGAATAGGCGCTTGCTCCAGTGCTCCATGTGTTCGCATGAGCGCTATCCGTGTACAGATTGTAAGCCACGAAATTGCTGCCCTGCGCCATACGACGTTGGCCGCCGCTCGCGTTCAGGCCGTTATCAAGCGAAATTTGGTAGGTCGTACCGGGCGTGCAATTGGCCGTGATTGAACCCGCCTGAGCAATGTTGGTTGCGGTTGATGACACCGTTCCAAAGTTGACATCGGTGGGAGGCGCGGTATGAATGTCACATGTCGAAGTAATGACAATTTTGACCGTAAGATTGGCTGTATCTGTTCCTGCTTTGGCTGAAGGCACAACAAGCCCGGTGGCGGCGATCACACCCAGCAGGCTCAGTTGGAAGATTCTGATGTGAGTATTCATGATGATACTCTCCTGGTCATTTCAAAAAACTATAGGCAACGATAGTGATTCCTTGTCTGCCAAGAGCCACTACGACCCGCATTTTAAGGTTCAACACGACAGAGAGGAGTCCGTGGTAGAGACCTTCTGACATGATTGAGTGTCGCCCATTAAGGCGAAGGCGCGATCGGATGATCATAAATAAAAATGATTGGAGAGTGGGTTAAAGGCGTCTCGGGCGAACAATGCCCGTATGAGAGGCGGGCGATCGCAAGGGGAGGCGGTGTAGACCTGAAGCCGGTCAAGCCATGAAAAATCCATGGGCAGCATGAGCCTCTGCGACTTGCCGGCGCCAGATCTTTGATCATCTTCTGCAAGGCCTGTTGGTCACCTTTGACGGCAGCGATATCAAGCGGCCGATCCACGCGAACGCATAGATCCGGTCGAGCTTCCGGTGATCTGACGCCCCAGATCCGTATCCGTCGGCGTAACCCGTTCCGGCTGGAAGATAGTGCGAGACGAGCATTGCTGGGTCAGATCAGAACGGGGCGGGGGTAGGAAAGCCTTTCTCGCTTTCCACCGAACCCAGACGAAGATTCCAATCCGACACAGATCTTCATGAGCGAGTCCGGTGACACAGAGTGTTCGCCCGTGGGCGGCGGCGAGGAGTCCATTGGTTTGCGAACGCTGGCCTTGAATGGGAACGAGAGCTGTTCTTCCCGATAGCAGTACCAAGACATCGCACACTCTTCCTCGGTATAAGCGTCGACGACGATTTCCCTCTCGATGCGATGTTCACGTTCCGCGTTGAGTTTTGTCTTGGCCATGATGTCGTTTGATATTCGGGTCGGTTGGGGCTACAGGTCGACGATATGGCGCAGCAGGCCATAGGAAACGCGCCAGTGTCCTTCCGAGTCTGTCACCGCGATCGACGCAGTCTTCGAATTCAGCCTGACGATGGTGCCAATGCGTTCGTTTAGGTGTTTGTCGGTGAACCCGACCGTGTCGCCGATGAAGAACTCTTCGCGTTTTGCGCGCGGCGGCGGTGCCGGTTCAGGATGAATCCGGGCGGCGCTGTCGGGAACGATCGCCGCGTACGGGATCGCCCAGTGGCGTCGGCTGGCGTTGTCTTGAACGACTGCTTGCGTATGGCGGAGCTCCGCGATGGTGCCTTGAGACGGAGGCCCCAACGGGTTGTCGCCGATATAGCTGACGGCCATGCCAAGGTGCAGACGCTGACGCACTTCGAGGATGCGTCGAGGGTCATCGAGCATTTTGCCGATGGCCAGATAAAGACGATACAACTCGGCGCTGGGCGCCTGCCGAAGCGTGTCGAGAATGTCCATAAATATGAAGACGTTTAACGGGGGAGCGGCAGCAGTTCATGCACGCGGTTGACAGGATGCGACGGCGGTTTCTCGAGCGTATCCTTGAGCCACGCATACGGCTCAAAGCCGTTCAGGCGAACCGTGCCGAAAAGGGAGTACATCGTAGCCGCCGCTTGGGCGCCACGTAGCGAGCCCGCGCAGGTCCAATTCGCCCTTCCCAGGGCAAGCTCGTGCTCATTCTGCCCATATCGGGCAGGAAATTGAAGTCCATTATCGTTGGCATCCGCTATATGGTCGCCGCGTCAAGGTTCGAGACGTCGAGGAACGCAGCGGTGGTCGCGTGGTTCATGTTGAAGCCGGCCCCGGGATGTCGGGATAGTCAGGGTGGCGGCGGCGTGGATGCTGGATCGCGCCGTGTGTTCAGCCATGGAGCTTGGCGAGCCGAGAGTCAATGTCGCGGTGTTATGCAACCTGCATCGGCTGCTAGTTGATCGGCGCTTGCGCGCACATTCTTCGGACGGTTTCAACATCGTCCGGGAGAAACGCAATGAACAAGCTGCCAAAGGGGCGTTCCAGTACGAACGCAATCGCCAGTGGTGACGCCGCGCCAGATGAGCATGAGGTTCGACAACGCCGAGATTCAGGGAATGAACGCGGAGCAGCGCGTAAGAGCAATCACACGTCTTACGAGCCTGCCGATACAAGCGCGCGGGCGCCACCACCGCGAAGGAGTGTGACGATGACGAACGCTGATCGTCTGCCGGCGCCGCTTCTCAAGCGCAAGGCGGTAGTTTATGTTCGGCAGTCGACGCAGACTCAGGTCCAGGTGACCTGGAGAGCAAGCGTCGCCAGTACGAACTCGTCTATCTCTCCCAGCGGCCGTGACAGGGGATCGCTTAACTTAATGGCATCAGCTCGAAGAATTTTCAAACCGAAAATATGCGGCTTATAAAAACAAAGAATGAGGAAATATCACACTCCTAATGATGTGGGCTTATAAAATAAACGAAATGCTAAGCGGGGCGCCGCTTTCTTCTTGAAAAGTCTGACTCAATTTGGGGCTAAAATTGATAAAGTTCAGCCTGGTAAAATTCGAATATCTCTGCTATCGCCGGGAGATTGAGAAGGCTGCGGCATTGCTGATTGAACTTCTGCGCACGCTGGATAGGCGCTACGGTGTGATGCTGGATCTGGATGTTTGGTCTCAGTCGATCGAGGCGCGCGACATCCTTGATGAACATTTGCTTACGCGACTTGCATCAGCCATTACTGTATGGGCCTCTGATCCGACGTTTCTAATTTCGGAAGAAGGCGCGAAGACGTTGATGCATTATCAGCGCTGGCTTAGCGCGATATTTGCCGCAAGTTCATTTCGCAACGCAGATCATATCTTGCGATCGTTTAGCGTGGATGAAAACTCCCGAACGGAAATCAATCTGCGAAATAGGGAGTTCCGAAAATTCCAATTATTCTACTTTCCTGAATCCGAGGTTACCCTAAATTGGGACGTGTTTTGGAAATGTAACAAGGAGATGGCTGCAAGTCTTGCTGTGTCGCTCTTGTCAGCCCGATTTCTCGGCACTCCCTGCGCCCATAGTAAGCGCGAAATGTTGCTGAGATGGCTGCCTGAGCGCCTCGCGGAAATTGAAAGCCTAGACGCGTTGCCGTTTGGCGTGCTGCACGATATGTACATGCACTGCAGCTATGCGGATTTTGTGGGGAAGCATGATATCAAAAAACCAATTAACGAGTTGATCCGGCGAAAACTCGCGAGTCTTGACTTACACGATATCGTGCGTGGGGAAAGGTCCCCGAAGAAAATCGAAAAGCCCGTATTGATCGTCGTGCTCGAATGGTTTTCGGAGAATCATTCAATTTATCGGACCCACTCTCGGACGATGTACGCCATGCGTGACAAGTTTCACCTGGTAGGCATGGGCTTTGAGGATCGCGTCGATGAGCCGGGGCGAAGCGTGTTTCATGAGTTTGTTGGGCTGTCGGAAATGGACGTATGGGGGGTTGTCCGACAGATAAAAAATGAAAGTGAAGCGCGTGAAGCACAAGTTATGTATATGCCCAGCGTGGGGATGTTTGCGCACACGATGATCTTAACTTGTCTGCGCGTCGCGCCTCTGCAATTGATGGCGCTTGGGCACCCGGCGACGACGCATGCTCATGCGATCGACTACGTGGTTGTAGAGGAAGACTACGTCGGAGACGAGGCTTGTTTTAGTGAAAAGCTTTTAAAGTTGCCGGCGGATGGTATGCCGTATCGCGCTTCCGCGGCATTGCGTGAATTGCGTTTACCGAAAAAGAAGCCGTCGAAAGGGTTAGTTAAGATTGCTGTTGCTGGTACAGCAATGAAGCAAAATCCTGGCTTTTTCAGAATGTGTGCCCTGATCTCGCGCGAATCTAAGGTTCCCGTTCAATTTCATTTTTTGGTGGGGCAAGCCAGTGGAATTATCTTTCCGCAGGTGCGTAATCTGGCGCGACGCATGGTGGGTGATAACGCCATCGTACATAGGCATCAAAATTATAAAGACTATATGAATATTCTCGCGCAATGTGACCTTTTCTTGAATCCATTTCCGTTTGGGAATACCAATGGCATTGTTGATACGGTATGGGCGGGGCTTGTGGGTATCTGCAAAACGGGCCGAGAGGTGCATGAGCATATTGACGAAGGGATGTTCCGTCGACTTAATTTTCCTAGCTGGATGATCGCCAAAACGAACGAGGAATATAAAGTGGCTGCTTTGCGTCTAATCGAAAATAAGGACGAGAGAAAAAGCCTATCAGTCAAGCTCGCAGGACCGAAAGCCGTCGAGAAATTGATTTTTAGAGGACGTCCGGAAATTCTCGGTGAGCGTATCGCTGAGCTATGGTGGAAGCAGGGCGAAGTCGGTTATTCGTGACGGTTTCCCGAGGCTGAAGTCTTCCTCTTCCAGCGAAGGGCGTCCAAAGCAATGTCATGAAGTCTTGCGTAGGCGACTTTCCTTCCTGCCGCCGCGCCGAATCCATTCACATCCGACGAAGCGGCTTCGCGTTAGCTCCCTTTGGCCGTATGAGCTACAAACTTCTGCGCTTGTGCCGGCACGGCCTGATCGAGCGATCTGTCTGCCGCGCAGCTTCTGTATTGCAGAGCAGGTCGTTCGCGCCCGGTGCGATCAAGTCAATAACGTCTCTCAGAGAACTTGACTCATTTGCACTAATGTCACCCATTGAAAGGCCGAGGTAAACAGGTAAGTCGTGCCCCAGACGCATTGTCTTGCGTCGTCGTAAAACGGTCTCGGCCACACCGCGCGCTGCGAAACCCTCAGACGCGTCCGGTTTCTCGTCTGTCTGGTTGCGGAACTGATCCGCACCAGTCACCCATCGAGATCAAGGCAAGCGTCGCTGAATTGGCGTTTGCCCCTGGCTCATATCGAGCTCCAGAAAACCGTCGGTACCAGGCCAATGTCCAGGAGTAGAGTAGATGACAATTCAAGGGTTACCCATTTTCGGGGCACCAGACTGTTGTCGGCTCATGGTCTGGGCGTCTCAGTGTTCACTAGCACAGGGTGGCCGGGGGCTGGGCCCAATCAATTCACTGGGTTCTAGCCAACACTTTTACCGGGCTCGCGGCCCCCAGCCAAACCTAACCAAAACATCGTTGAACCTCGAAGGGTTTGCCGTCGCGCATCATGTAGTAGGCAACGCGCGCGAGCTTGTGCGCGAGCGCCTTCATCGTGACCACCGGCAGGCGCCTCGCCTTCTTGCGTTCATAAAATCGTCGCGCCTGCGGGCAGGTTCGCAGCGAGATCGCTGCGGCCTCGATGAACGCCCAGGCGAGATACCGATTCCCATTCCTGGCATTACCTTCACCTTTCTTCTTGCCGTTAGAGATCCGCTTGCTCTCGACGCATCGGCAGTAGGAGCTGAAGTGGCCGACGCCGGGAAATCGCGTGATGCTCCCTGTCTCGAGCATTATGATTGCGGCAAGCACGTCGCCGATGCCTGGCGTGGTCTTCAGAATGCGGAACTCCGAGCGCAATTTCACTTCCTGATGAAGAATGGTTTCGAGGGAGGCAATTTCAGCGCGTAGCGTGCGCAAGACCGCGAGGTTAGCCATCAGCGCGCGTTCGACGTGCGGCGGCAGCGCGAGTGCCCGCACCGCTGCGTCGTCGAGACGTTGCACGTGTTCACCATTGCTTCCAGTTAAAATGAATCTGGATAATCGGCGTTTGCCCCTTCGGCGCCCAAGTACGCGTCCGGATCGGGCGTTCGCTGATGCCGGTCTCGTCGATAAAGACGATCAGTCGGCCTTCGCGCTTGGCTTTTTTTAAGC
>NZ_FCOX02000108.1 GCF_900044055.2 Caballeronia calidae
GCGCTGGGCATCCCGACGTCGATGTTCACGTGCATCTTCGCGATGGCGCGTACGGTCGGCTGGATCGCGCAGTGGAACGAGATGATTGCGGATCCCGAGCAGAAGATCGGTCGTCCGCGTCAGTTGTTCATTGGGGAGGCAAAAAGGACGGTGGTTTGAGTATCGTCTTTTCGGCGGTTGCTTGGCGGCTTGGCGCCCAAGCAACCGGTCGCCGGACGGCGGCTGGGCCAAGGCTTCGGTGAGATGCGTTTGCCTGAGCAGCCGCGTTCTTGCAATGCGACGCTGGCGCTCGAAGCGAGTTTAGTGACATGGCTAGGTCTCGCTTGACGGAGCGGCTTGCAGCTTGCTACCGGTTGAAAACCCGACATCTGTAAATAGCCAGAACGCGACATTAGGATATAGCCGCTACAAACCAATGCTGCCGCTAAGTTCAAATGTCGGGGTTCCAGCTAAATACAAATGTCGCGTTTTGCACGGATGTTTGGCTTCTTTGTGTTCAGGTTGTGGGGTTGGGGCGGCGCAGCCGCCCCCCGTTCCCGCATTGCGTTTGCGCTGACTTCGAGAATCGCTTCGTTCATGTCGGCGATGCTCAGTGCGCGTTGCTTCTTCAGTCCTTCAAGCGCCTTCTTGGCCCGAACCTGTTCACCGCGATGCGTGCGTGAAGGTGCATCACACGCACGACGATCGTCTCGTTTGGCTTGCAGCAATCGTGCGGCTTCGAGTGCATGCGCCAAGCGCTTGTTCTCGACTTCCGCGCCCTGATCAATCCGCGCAATACGGTCGTAAGTGCCGCAGGAAAGCACCTCGCCGCCCGCCTGAACCTCAATGCAGCCACTCGGATACTCGACCACTTCGACTTGCTGGTGAATCAGCAGGCGGTTGGCCGACGTGTCTTCCAGCAAATACATCACCCGGTCGTATTGCACCGTCAGCGCGTGCGTGACCTTGCGCCAGACGCGATGCGCCAAAGACTGGCGCAGATCGTCATCGTCACGCAGCGGTCGATGCGCATCATGAGCGCTTCTGGGCGGGCGACCAAAGCGGCGATTGAAATCGGCGATGAAGGAGGGCGCATAAGCATTGGCCGCCTCCCACGTGTTGATGCCCCGTAGCCGAAGCTCCTTGACTAGCCGGTCCTGTAAGGTCAGATTGGCGCGTTCCACTCGTCCCTTAGCCTGACTGGTGTTGGCACAGAACGCGTCGATGTTCAGCTCGTACAAGGCCCGCCCGAACTGCGTCACGCCTTTGCCCGCCGTGCTCGAGCGGTTCTTGACGTAGAAGACGCCGGCTTTGTCGCTGTAGAACGCCACCGGCTTGCCGTGGGTCGTCAGATACTTCGAGAGCGCCTCGAAATAACTAAAGGTCGACTCGGTCGCCGTGAAGTGCAGCGTCATCAGCCGCCCGGTGGCATCGTCGATGAACACCAGCAGCGTGCATTGCGGTGCACGGTCTTCGAACCACCGATGCTCGCTGCCATCGATCTGGATCAACTCGCCCAGACACGCGCGGCGATTGCGCGGCTGATGAATCCGAGGCGGGCGCTGTTTGCGCGGCACCCAGAGTCCCGCGGCCGTCATCAGCGAACGCACGGTCTCGACCGCCAGATTGATGCCGTGACACTCCCGTAACTTCTCGCCTGCAAGCGTCGGACCAAAATCGGCATAGCGCTCGCGGATCAACGCGATCGCCCGCTGGGCCACGCCTTCAGGCAGCCGGTGATGACCCGCGCACCCGCGCTTGCCCGAGACGAGACCGCGTGCACCGTCAGCGCTATAGCGCAACACCAGGCGCTCGATCTGCCGCACACTCACGCCCAGCCGCTCAGCCGCACGCCCTGGCTTGAGCCGTCGCTCGGTCACGGCCTGAATCACTCTGAGCCGATCCAGTTCGCGCATCGACATCGTGATGGTCCCAGTGACGTTCATCGCCCGCGCTCCTGAAACGCTTGTCTGGCAATGAACCTACGTCAAAATGCGACATTTGAATCTGGCAGAAACGCGACATTTGAATCTAGGACCTACAACCAAAAGTTCGCTAATTTATGTTATGTCAACTTAACCATTCGCGTCCCCTCCAAAACAGAGCCTTTCAACCGCCGCCCGTCCCGTTCGAGAACTCACAAAAAATCGCCAATATGAAGGCTGCGGGCACGTCCTTCGTCGGTCATTGCATCAAGACATCACCGGCGCGCCTGCGGCAATCTCAAAGCCAGTGAGGCGAAGACGCCGATTTGTTCTGCCATCGCGGATGGCAGAACCCAGACGACCACGCTCACCACCGATGTCGAAGCAACCACGGAGCAACACTGGCCGCGTCGCATCCGCATCCGAGGCATGAAACATAGGTTGGACTACGAATAAATACAGCGCCAATGCTGCGCCAGCCCAACCCTGTCCCAGCCATCAAAGCACCCCAACGCTCAACGCCCCCGCCCAACCCAAAACCAGCTCCTCAAAAATTTTTCGCCCGAAAGCTCGCACAACGCGAAACTTTCCCCTATAATTCGCGGCTTCCGTAGGCTCGTAGCTCAGCTGGTTAGAGCACCACCTTGACATGGTGGGGGTCGTTGGTTCGAGTCCAATCGAGCCTACCAACGCATTCCTTCAAACGCACCGTCGCGATTTTCATCGCCTCGGTGCGTTTTCATTCGTGCGCAGGATTCACATCGGATGCGCGTCAGTCCCAGCAATTCCGGAACGCCACCGCGACGATCACCGGCACGGTCAGCACGAGCGGAATCGCGAAGTACGGCACTTCCATATGGACGATCCACGTGTAGATCAGCCACGCGACGCCGAGCGCCAGCGTGGCGATGCCGATGAGCGCCGTCAGCACGTTGAGCGTGCGAGGCGACATGCGCTTGCGAGAGGTTTCTTTGCTCGAAGGAGTTTCCATGGCGGCGGGCGCATTCGAGCGCGAGACAGGTACGCTTCGATTTTATACCCCCGGACCCGCCGCCGTACTGCCCGCGCCCCATTCGCCGTCCCGAAGCGCGCTCAGATATGAAAGAGTTGCGCCACCAGCGCCGCGCCCAGAAACGTCCCCGCGTTCGCCACGAACGACACCAGCACGATACGCCAGCCAAGCCTTCTGAACGCCGGAATGTCCTTGGCGATCGAGAGTCCGGCGAAGGTCAGCATCGGCGTCGTCACGCCGAGGAAGTCGTTCTGCGCGCTGATCGTCGCGATCTACGCGCCCCACGGGCACCACGGCGACGTCAAGAACATCGCGACGATCGACACCCAGCACACCGCCGGAATCTTGCGGCCGGTCGCCTGCGCGATCGCGTCGCCGACGATCGTCGCCAGCACCATGATCGCCATGCCGGGCAATCCTTGCAGCGGCGTCGTGCCGTGCGTGATCCAGTCGGCGACGAGCGCCATCACCGCCGTCACGCCCCACGCGAGCATCTTGCCGCCATAGCCGAGATGCGGCGCCTCGGTTTTCACATCGCCCAGTTTCGGCGCCGATGAAACCGCCTCGCGCGTGCTCGATGCCTTCGTCGTGCGCCCGATCAGCGGCTCCAGCAGACGATAGCCCCACACGGCCATCGGCAGCGAGATGAAGAGCGTGAAGTACGTGCCGATGGTCGTCGTGATGAGATTGCTCGCCGCCGCGAAGGTCAGCACCGATTTCGCCGTCTCCGGGTCCTGCTGCGCCGCGATCGCGCCCGAGGCCGCCGCCATCATGCTGCCAGAGCCGACGCCCGAGCCCATCGCGAGCGCGAGCGGATGAAAGATATGCAAGCTCGCGACGAAGCCCGCGAAGATCGCGATGAACACCGCGCCGAACACCGTGCCCGTCAGATATTCGGCGAGCACGCCGCGTCCTTCCGCCGAATCCATGCCGTATTTCTCGCCGATGATCGCAAGGCTCGGCTCGCGCCCGACCGAAAACGTCGCGCCGATCGCCTCGCGCTTGATGCCCAGCAGCAGCGCGAGCGGCAACCCGAGCAGAATCGTGCCGACGAAGTGGCCAAGCTCCTGGAACGCGAGCGCCCAGCCCGCCGCGGCGAGTTTCGGCAGCGCGCTGCCTACCATCAGGCCGAGCTTCGAGACGAACAGCAGCAGCGCCGGCTGAAGAATCGCGGCCGCATAGAACTGGCTGCGCACGTCGAGCCGCGCCGGGCTTTTCCAGCGCTCCGAGACGAGCCCGAGCGCGGCGCCGAGCAGGAGCGCCCAGATCATCGGCAGCAGGACGACCTTGCCCGGGCCGATCCTGAACGTGAACGACCCGATGAACTCCGCGATCAACAGAATGACCGCCGCATAGAAAAAGAGCTTCGCGGTTCTCAAGGCACTTCCTTCCGCGCGATCCGCGCTCAACGTGCTTTCCATTCTCTTCTCCCCTGATTGCCCGCGCGATGCCTCACGGCGACGCGCGGGCGCTGTGGTCATAGATAGCCGAACGTCGTTGCCGGCTCCTTCGCCGTTTCGACCCAGACGCTCTTGGTCTGCGTGTATTCGTAAAGCGCCTCGACGCCGCTCGACCGTCCGTAGCCGGACAGGCCATAGCCGCCGAACGGCGACGCGACGTTGATCGTCTTGTAGCCGTTGACCCAGAACGTGCCCGCGTCGACCTGGCTCGCGACGCGATGCGAGCGCGCAACGTCGTTGGTCCACACGGCGCCCGCGAGCCCGAACTCGGTGTCGTTGGCGATCGCGATGGCGTCCTCTTCAGTATCGAACGGAATGGCCGCGACCACCGGGCCGAATATTTCCGTGCGCGCCACGTCCATGTCGTTGGTGACGTTCGCGAGGACCGTCGGCGGGACGAAGTAGCCCGCGTCCGAGCGCTCCGCCGTGCCCGCCGCGAGCGTCGCGCCGGCCGCGACGCCCTTGCCGATCATCGACATCACGTGATCGTATTGCTTCAGATTGTTGATCGGGCCGACTTCGGTGGCATCGTCGAGCGGTGCGCCGACCCTGATCTTCTTCGCGCCCGCCGCGACCATCGCGACGAATTCATCGTAGACGGAGCGCTGCACCAGCAAACGCGAGCCCGCGACGCAGCTTTGCCCCGCGCCCGCGAAAATCGCGGCTTGCGCGGTCAATGCGGCGCGCTTCAGATCCGCATCGGCGAAGATGATGTTGGCCGACTTGCCGCCCAGCTCAAGCACGCACGGCAGCACACGCTTCGCCGCGCTTTCGGCGATGCGCGCGCCCGTCGCGGGCGAGCCGACGAACACCACCTTCTTCACCGCCTTGTGCGCGATGGCCGATTGCGCGACCGTCTGCCCGAGCCCCGCGAGCACGTTGATGAGGCCCTTCGGCGCACCGCCGCGCTCGGCCAGCAAGCCGATCACGAGCGACGTGAACGGCGTCAGCTCCGAAGGCTTCAGCAGCACGGCGTTGCCCATCGAAATCGCGGGCGCGACCTGCCAGCCGCACGTGAAGACCGGCGCGTTCCACGGCGTGATCTGCAGCACGGTGCCGGTGGGCTCGCGGCGCGTGTAGTTCAGATGCGAGGTCGGCACGGGGATGACATCGCCATAAAACTTGTCGGCCCAGCCGCCGTAATACTCGAACATCTCGGCGACCTTCGCCACTTCGCCGCGGCAATCGCGAATCGGCTTGCCCGAGCCGAGCGATTCCAGCCGCGCGATCTGTTCCGCTTCCTTGCGGATCTCGCGCGCGATCTCGAACATCACGCGGCCGCGCGCCGCATGCGTGAGCGCCCACCATTGCTTTTGTGCGCGCGTAGCCGCGGCCGCCGCCTGTTCGACGACCGCCGCACCGCCGTCCTTGTACGCGAGGCTCGGCTTGCCGGTGGCGGCGTCGTAGAGCTGGATGGTGTCGCCCGCGCCTTCGATCAGTTCGCCGCCGACATACGAGCCGATGGTTTTCGCATTCGGGAAGAAATGGCCGAAGGCGGCGAGAAGCTGTTCTGCTGCGTTGTGTTCCATGTCCGGATGTTCCCCTTACTTCGATTCAGTGAACTGCACGATGCGATTGAAATCCTCCGCATCGCCGATGCTCGCCTCGCTCGCCGCCCACAGGCGCCCCGCTTCCTTCGCGATCGGCGCGTTCTCGTGGACGCTGTCAAGCAATGCCATCGCGAGGCGCACGTCCTTGCGCATGAGCTTCATCGTGAAGCCGGAGTCGAACTTGCCGTTGAAGATCCACGTCGGATAGTTGGTGAGCGTCGCGCTGTTGCGCCCGGAGCCGCCGTTGAGCGCTTCGACGAGCTTCTCCGGATCGACGCCCGATGCCTTCGCCGCGCGCACCGCCTCGCTTGCCGCGAGCAGATGCACGCCCGTCAGCATGTTGTTGATGATCTTCGTCACGTGCCCCGCGCCGACCGGCCCGACGTGCACGCGCTTCGCGCTGATCGCGGCGAGGATCGGCTCGACAGCGGCGACATCGGCGTCCGAGCCGCCGAGGACCATCGTCATCGTGGCGGTCGCCGCGCCTTTCGGGCCGCCGCTCACGGGACCGTCGACGAAACCGATGCCGCATTCGGCGAGCGCGGCGGCAACCTTCTTCGTGCTATTGGGATCGGCGGTCGTCGTATCGACAACGATCAGCCCGCGCCTGCCGCTCGACGCCACGCCGCCTTGGCCCAACACCACTTCCTCGACGATCGCGGAAGTCGGCAGCGACAGGATCAGCACATCGACTTCGCCCGCGATCGCCGCGATAGACGCCCGCGCCTCGATGCCGTCCGCCTGCAGCGCCTCGGCGACGCCCGGCGCCGCGTCGAAGCCGAGCACGCGATAGCCGCCGCGTTTCGCGCAACGCGCCATGCCTCGCCCCATGTTTCCAAGACCGATCACACCCACCGTCTTCATCAGCGAACTCTCCTGTTCGTGCGCGCCGCGCGTTTTTGCATTGCTGTCATATTCGACCGGTGAAGCCGTACAATCAATCAACGCCAATATTGGATGTGTTCTAATTTTTAGAACGCTCGACACCGCCATGACGGACAAGCTCACCGACAGCCGCATCGTCTATTTCTTCGAGGCCGTGCGCTGCGGCACCATTCGCGCGGCGGCCGATTACCTCAACGTCGCGCCATCGGCGGTGAGCCGGCAGATCGGCCTGCTGGAGCAGGAACTGGATGCGGCGCTCGTCGAACGGCACGCGCGCGGCGTGAAGCCGACCGAGGCCGGGCAATGCGTGATCGAATACTTTCGCGAGCAGCTCGCGCATCGCGACGACTTGCTTTCACGTCTGCAGGAATTGCGCGGTCTGCGCACGGGCCAGGTGAACATCGTGCTCGGCGAGGGCTTCGTGTCCGATCTGCTCTCGGGGCCGATGCAGCAGTTCTGCAAGCAGTACACGGGCATCAAGGTCAATCTCGATCTCGGCGGCACCAATGACGTGATCCGCAAGATTTCCGAGGACGAAGGCGAGATCGGTCTCGTCTACAACCCGCCGCAGGAGCCGAAGCTCGTGTCGCGCGCGATCAAGCGTCAACCGATGATGGCGATCGTCGGCGCGAGCTTTCCGCGCAAGGAGCGCAAGTCGATGACGGTTCAGGAGCTCGCGCACTATCCGCTCGCGGTGACGCACGCCTCATACGGCACGCGGCAGATGTTGCAGGCGGTCGAATATGCGGAGAAGCTGCGTCTCGATCCCGTGGTCACGACGAACTCCATCGCCATACTCAAGCAGTTCGTGAAGTCGGGGCTCGGCATCACGGTGCTGCCCGCGTTCGCGGTGACGAGCGAGATCGAAGCAGGCGATCTCTTCGCGATCGACATCAATCACCCGATTCTCGCCGATGCCGAAGCGCATCTCGTCACGCGCGCGGGACGCCGGCTGTCGGTGGCATCGAACAAGATGCTGCAACTCATGACCGCGCAGATGCGGGCGTTCCGCTAGTCCGCTAACATCGTGTCGGCACACAAACAAGGAGGACACGGCATGATCGACGATACCGACAAGAAGCACCTCATCCGCTGCATCGAACTCGCGCAGGAAGCGCTCGACGACGGCGACGAGCCCTTCGGCTCGATGCTCGTCGCGAAGGACGGGCGCGTGCTGTTCGAAGACCGCAATCGCGTGAGCGGCGGCGATCATACGCGGCATCCTGAGTTCGCGATCGCGAAATGGGCCGCGGAGAACGTGCCCGAGTCCGAGCGCAAGGACGCGGTCGTGTACACGTCCGGCGAGCATTGCCCGATGTGTTCGGCGGCGCATGCATGGGTCGGCCTGGGACGCATCGTGTATGCGGCGTCGACGGAGCAGTTCACGCGCTGGCGTTCGGAGCTCGGCGCGAAGCCGGGACGCGTGCGTCCGCTGGCCATACAAGATGTGATAGACGATACAGTGGTCGATGGCCCTGTCGAGGAGTTCGCCGAACGCGTGAAAGCGCTGCACGTTGCGCACTATCGCAAGGCGAGCGCTCAATAGTGGATCGACATGGGAAGGCCGGCGGCATCGGTCTCGATCGCATCGGGAAGACGGAACGCTCGCCCTGTCGCGATGCGGCGCGCGGTCCATAGCACGGCGAAGGCGTCGAGCACGTCGTCGCGTGAGGCTTGCGCGGGCTTGCGTGCGTCTAGCGCTATGTCGATCGCGCTGCCGAAACACTGCACGAGCAACGCGTGACGCAATGCGAATCCCGGCGCATGCGCCTTGCTTTCGCGCAGGCCGTGCGCAGGGCCGCCCTGCTCCATCCGCAGATGCATGAAGCTCAACTCGGGATGCACTTCGAACACGCGCGCTGCTGCACCTGCGCGCGTGCGCAGCATGTCATCGACTTGCGCGATCTTGTTTCGGATGTGGAAGGCTTGAATCGAAATCCGCTTTCCCGATTCGGCTCGATTGATCTCGCAAGCCTCGCTGTACGTTGATGCCGCGAGCGCCGCGCGAACCGGCGGGGAAAAGACCGAGCTTCCGCGCGGACGCCCGAGCAGTTTGCGTGCGAGCGCATCGCAGGCGCGCGCGCCGTTTGCCGCGAGACCGATCGGGATATCGACCGCGATAATGGCATCCGCGCGTTCCCTGTCGAGCAGTTCATCGAAGCGGCTGACGACGCTCGTCGTGATGTCCCCCGTGCGCGCGCACTGCCTGACGGCAAACCAGCCGCCCTTGCAGCCATCGACGCCCAGTAGATCGGCATGGGCAGTGAGTTCATCGTTCATGCGGCGATCGTATCAACGATCGCCGCATCACGCGTCCCCTTCCCTCACCGACGACGCATGCCGGCACAATGCCGTGACCTCCATCGACATATAAGGAAACAAGGGCAGGCGGCTCAACACGTCATGCAGATGCGCGGGGCTTTCGACATCGAAGATGCTCACGTTCGCATAGCGGCCCGCTACGCGCCACAGATGCCGCCATACGCCGTCGCGCTGTAGCTGCTGCGCCATCGCCTTCTCTTGCGCCTTGAGTTCGTCGGCGCGCGCGGGCGCCATATCGTGCGGCAGATCGACCGTCATTTCGACGTGAAACAGCATATTCGCTCCAGATGTTGTTCGATGCTCCACCGTCGCCGGCGGAGCCATGACGCATGATCCTCAGACCGCCGCGCGCACGCGCTCCACTTCCGTGCCCGGCACATCATTGCGTTCGCTGCAAAGCGTGAAGTCGAAATCGATGAGCGCGAAGCGCCCTTCCACGCCATAGGGCTTGCCTTCCGCGCCTTCCGCTTTCTTCACTTCGGGCACGAGTCCGTCGCGCGTGGCGAAAGCGAAGTCGTCCCACAGATACGGGTCGCCGTCGATATTGATCTGCGTCGTCAGCTTGCGATAACCGGGCGCCGACACGAAGAAATGAATATGCGCGGGACGATGTCCATGACGGCCGAGCTGATCGAGCAATTGCTGCGTCTTGCCGCCCGGCGGCACGCTATAGCCCACCGGCACGACGCTCGTGAACGCATAGTTCCCTTCGCTATCGGTGCGGATCGAGCGGCGCAGATTGAATGCCGACTGCGACTTGTCGAAGTACGAGTAATTGCCGAGATGATTCGCGTGCCACACTTCGACGAGCGCATTCGCGAGCGGCGTGCCGTCCTCCGTCAGCACGCGGCCGCGCATCACGAGCGTTTCGCCGGGGCTCGTGCCGTCGTCGAGGCGCGCATGCCCCACGGATTCCGGTGCGCCCGCCACATAGAGCGGTCCCTCGATCGTGCGCGGCGTACCGCCATCGAGACCGGCCTTCGCTTCCTTTTCGTCGAGACGCGCATCGAGAAAATGTTCGAAGCCGAGGCCCGCCGCGATCAAACCGAACTCGCCGTTCTGGCCCGTTTCGCCGAGATAGTTCAGCGCGGCCCAGAATTCGCCCGGGGTCACGTCGAGGTCTTCGATCGTGTAGAAGAGATCGCGCACGATGCGGTTCACGATCGTCTTCGTGCGCGCATTGCCTTCGCTCGTGGCGCTCTCGTTGATCTTTTGCAGCAGCGCGTCGATGGTTTCTCGGTTCATTTCGATGTCTCCGTGAGTCGGTATGTGTGGGGGTTGCGTGTATCAGTTCATTGCGATGCTTGCGCCGCGTTTCGAATCCCGGCGCAGGCGCTCGATGCGCTCCCAGTCGAGCGTGATGCCGAGTCCCGGCCCTTGCGGCAAGTGAAGCGCGAAGTTCTCGTAACGCAGGGGTTCGGTGAGAATGTCCTGGGTGAGCAGAAGCGGCCCGAACAGCTCCGTGCCCCAGCGCAATGCGCCGAACGTGCTGAATAACTGCGCCGATGCGATGGTGCCGATCGCGCCTTCGAGCATCGTGCCGCCATAAAGGTCGATGTTCGCGGCCCGCGCGATCGATGCGACGCTCGCCGCGCCCGTCAATCCGCCCGATTGCGCGATCTTCACCGCGAAGACATGGGCCGCGCGCGTGCTCGCGAGCGCGAAAGCATCGGCGGGGCCGTGAAGCGCTTCGTCGGCCATGATGGGCACGTGCGCGAGATCCGTGAGGCGCTTGAGCCCTGCGTGGTCGTTCGCGGCGATGGGCTGCTCGATCAAGCCGACGCCCGCGTCCGCGAAACGCTTCGCGGCCCAAACGGTATCGCTCTCGCTCCATGCCTGGTTCACATCGACACGCACTTCGCCGCGATCGCCTAGCGCCTTCTTGATGGCGATCACATGCTTCACGTCATCGGCGACGGCGCGCGTGCCGATCTTCAGCTTGAACACGCGATGCCTGCGTCGATCGAGCATCTCTTCGGCTTCGTCGATATCGCGTCCCGTCTCGCCGCTCGCGAGCGTCCACGCAACGTCGACGCGATCGGTCACGCGCCCGCCGAAAAGCTCCGACAGCGGCACGTTGAGGCGCTGCGCGTGCGCGTCGAAGAGCGCGGTCTCGAGCGCGCATTTCGCGAAGCGATTGCCTTGAAAGAGGTCGCGCACCCTGGCCATGGCGGCGCCCGGGCGGCTTGCGTCCATGCCCTTCAATAAGGGCGCGAAATACGTGTCGATGTTGGTCTTGATGCTTTCAGGACTTTCCTCGCCATAAGCAAGTCCGCCGATGGTCGTGCCTTCGCCGCATCCGACGATGCCGTCGGCGCACGTCACGCGCACGATCACGAGCGTCTGGCAGTTCATGGTGGCGACCGACAGGCGGTGCGGGCGAATGGTCGGCACATCGACGAGCATCGTTTCGATCTTTTCGATGCCGATGAAAGGGAATGACACGACAGCGTCTCCGGTTCGTTGGTTCTGCAACGACGTTAAATGAGGCGCTTATATCGGTCAAATCAATCATATATGGCGATCTGCATCCATAAGATTGATTTAAGGAAACGGCAGTGCAAGCGAAAAAGCCCGGCGGGGAATCATCCCGGCCGGGTTCAAGCACGCCCTCGGAAATACTTAGAAGTTATGCCGTATGCCGAGCGTCACGGACAATTGGCGATCGCTGTTCGAATTGGGCAGGTTGGGAATCTGCGCGTAATTCGCCGGGCCGCCCGTTGCGGGATCGATGCCGAGTCCCGCACCCACCGCCTTCTGCATGATCGCGACGCCATACAGCGCGGTGCGCTTGGACAACGCGTAGTTCGCGCCGAGGTTCACCTGATGAAAGCGCGTCGATGAACCGCCATCCGGCTTCGCATCGTTATAGATGTAGGCGAGCCCCAGTTGCAGGAACGGCGTGGCCGCATACGTCAGGTTCACTTCACCGATATCGAACGCGATGTTGCGGCCTTGCGGATTCGCGCTGTCGGCGAAGTACAGGCTATGCTCCAGACGGCTATGCGTATAAGTCAGCGCGATGGTCGCAGGCCCGATCACATACGATGCGCCCGCGCCATAAGCCTTCAACGCTTCTGCATTCTGCAACTGGCAAAAGAGCGCCGACGGATTGGAGCACGCGAAATCGCCGATATAGCCGTTTGCGCCGCCCAAAGCCGCATCGAGCGGATTGCGCAGGTTCAGATAGCCCGCACTGATGGAGACCGGCAAGCGCGTATAAGCGGCGGCAACCGAATAGCCGCGCCTTTGCGCGAAATCGCCCGCCACACCGCCGAGACTATACGTGCCGCCGAGCGAGAAGCCGTTCCAGTCCGGGCTCGTGTACTTGATCGCGTTGTTGAAGTTGAACGCTTCGTTCAGATTGTCCACGTCGCCGATGTGCGAGCCGTAGAGCGTCGCCCACGAATTGCTCGACACGTAGACGCCGAGGAAATCCGAATACGAATCGTATTGGCGCCCGAACGACAGCGTGCCGAATTGCTCTTGCGCGAGGCCGACCCACGCCTGACGATTGAACAGCGCTCCGCCCTGAACAAAGCCTCCGCTACCCGTATAGAAGCTGTTCTCCACGTTGAATTTCGCTTGCAGGCCACCGCCCAGGTCTTCCACGCCGAGCAGGCCGAAGCGCGAAGGCACGAGGTTGCCGCCCGAGAACGCGAAGTTATGCCCCGAACTCACGCTGCCATCCGCGTTGGTGATTTGCTGATTGCTCGTGTAGGTCAGCCCGGCGTCGACGGTGCCGTACAGTGTCACCATGCTTTGCGCCGATGCGCTCGCGCATACCGCGAGCGCCGCCGTCGACATCAGCTGACGCGCGATCGTTCTAGTTATCATGCGAGCGTCCTCACGCGTAGTTGATCAACACCGACTTGGTTTCGGTGTACATGTCGATCACCGCGCGTCCGAGCTCGCGCCCGAAGCCCGATTGCTTGAATCCGCCGAAGGGCATCGCGTTGTCGAGCAGCGAGTGGCAGTTCACCCACACCGTGCCCGCCTTGATGCGCGGCACGAGCTTATGGATCGCGGAAAGATTATTCGACCAGATGCTCGCGCCGAGTCCATACGGCGTGTCGTTCGCCTTGGCGACCACGCTGTCGATATCGCTGAACGGCATCGCGACGAGCACGGGGCCGAAGATTTCCTCGCGCACGACCTTCATCGAATGATCGGTATCGACGAGCACGGTCGGCTTCACGAAGAAGCCCGCGCCTTCCTTGCGCGCACCGCCCGCGATCGCGCGGGCGCCTTCGTCGCGGCCCGCTTCGATATAACCGAGCACGCGGTCCATCTGTCTCGCGGAGACGAGCGGCCCGATCTGCGTCGATGCATCGAGGCCCGGCCCCATCGGCAAGGATTGCGCAATTGCGGCGACGCGCTCCATCACACGGTCGAAGACTTTATCGTGCACATAGACGCGCGAGCCCGCCGTGCAAACCTGACCCGAGTTGAAGAAGATCGCATTCGCGACGCCTTCCGCTGCCTTGTCGATATCGACATCGGGCAGCACGATCACCGGCGACTTGCCGCCCAGCTCCAGCGACATGCGCGTCATGTTGTCGAGCGCCGCATGACCGATCGCCTTGCCGGTCGGCGTCGAACCCGTGAAGGCAATCTTGTCGATGCCGGGATGACGCGCGAGCGCCGCGCCCGCCGTGCGGCCGAGGCCCGTGACGACATTGACGACGCCCTTCTCGATGCCCGCCTCTTCGATCAGCATCGCGAGACGCAATGCGGAGAGCGGCGTATCTTCGGCGGGCTTGAGCACGACGGTGCAGCCCGTGGCGAGCGCGGGCGCGAGCTTCCACGAAGCCATCAGCAGCGGAAAATTCCACGGGATGATCGCGCCGACGACACCGACCGCTTCCTTGCGCGTATAGCCGAAGAAATCATTCGACGGGCTATAGGGAATCGATGCCTCCAGCGTGCTGCCTTCGATCTTCGTCGCCCAGCCCGCCATATAGCGGAAGCATTGCGCGGCCATCGAGACATCGAGGCCCTGCGCGACCGTCACGGGCTTGCCGTTGTCGAGGGACTCGATTTCCGCGAGCTCGCGCGCATTCGCTTCGATCAGATCGGCGACGCGCAACAGCAGACGCTCGCGATCGGTCGGCTTCATGCGCGACCACGCGGAATCGTCGAATGCGCGGCGTGCGGCGAGCACCGCGCGATCCACATCGCTTTCATCGGCGCTCGGCACGCGTGCGAGCAGTTCGCCATCGGCGGGATTGATCACGTCGAGCGTCGCGCCGCTTGCGCTTTGAACCCATGCGCCGTCGATCAACATCTTCTTCGCCGACGCGAGAAACGCGCGCGTCGAATCGAGCATCGCGAGATGCTGGCTGTCATTCATTGTGGTGTCTCCTAGTCTCACTGTGTCATAAATTTAACCTGATCTCCCAGCAACACGGACAGCGAGGAAGCTTGCTGGTGATCGCGTGGGCGATGAGTAGTCGCAACGTCGAAATGGAGTCAGGCACGTGTCGCTGGACTCGCCGGGCTGCCGCGAGGGATGTACTGACTGGTGCATCAAATAGTGCTCTTTTTTCTCAGGCAGCGTAACGGACGTGTCTTTCCTTAAAGAGATTGCGA
>NZ_FCOX02000109.1 GCF_900044055.2 Caballeronia calidae
CGATCGTCGCGATGCGCCTACGCTCGCCCAGTCATTGCGAACAATTCTCGCTACGGTGTGCGTAAATTAGCGGATACAGCAATTCTGGATGTCGGTAGCTGTCAGAGATCATGGGCATTGAGCGAAAAATCAGAGAGTCAACGGTTCAGCGTTGGCCGCTTTCCGTCAGTCATACTAGGGGCTCAGGCGGCTTCTTTGGACGTTTTCTCGTTAAGGCAATGCTGATCAAGCCGTGTAAACGCGATCGATCGCGAGCGAGCATGCGTAAACTCTCCGAATAACCAATGAAGATGGTCATTCCGCTTCCTTTTATCGCGCCGCAGGCGTTCTGCACGGGCTTTTGGCCCGTGTTTCGCTCATTACGGACGCACCTGTTCCGTAAATCGGCCTCGCGACAGGTAAAGGTTCGCCAGCGCGAGCGAAACGAAGGCGCGATTGGCATTCTTCGCCAGGCCGCGATAGCGCACCTTCGTGAAACCCCACAACCGTTTGACCACGGCGAACACATGTTCGACGCGGGCGCGAATCTTCGACTTGTTGCGGTTCTTGCGACGCGCCACTTCATCGACGCTGTCCTTGCGGCGCGTGCGCTGATTCGTGAAGTCGCGGGCTTTCGGGGCCTTGCCATGGATCAGCGCTTTTTGGCTCGCATACGCGCTGTCGCCATAGACCCGCTGCTCCTGGCCATGCAGAAGCTGCGGCAGTGGGTGTTTGTCGTGCACGTTGGCCGCCGTGACGACGACGCTATGCGTCAGTCCGCTCTGGCTGTCCACGCCGACATGAATCTTCATGCCGAAATGGTGAGTAGGCCTGGGGAGTCCCACCCCGAGCACCGGGTGACCAGAGGCAGTCACCCGCCCCCGGTTCCCACAGAACGTAGCGTGCGGATTTCCCGCACTACGCTCTTCAGCAGTTGATTCACAGCACCGCGATTGCTTGCAACGCCCGGTAGGGAAGATGCAGCTTTGGTCGCATTAATGGAAACCGCTTCTTGATCTCCTGGAACGTCTCCCAGGTAACGCCGCCTGAACGGCTCCGGCTGCTCAGCATTTTGCGCCAGTAACGCTCCACCGCTCTATGTACTTTCTGCAACGCCCGGAAGTTCCCGGCAATGCCATAGTAGGCATAGTGGCCACGTAATACCCGATTGAGCTTTTCAGCTTGCTCCCGAATCGATAGATGCCGAACTTGACGCATCAGGTCTTGCAAGCTAGCCATGCTACGCCGGAGTCGAGACTTTTCCGTGCGCATTCCTATCTTGAAATTGCCTTTCAGGTTGCGCGTGCAGTACAGGGTGAAGCCCGGAAAGTAAATCGTCTCTGGACGCCGCTTCCCATGCTGGCTTGCGTACCGTTGGGCAAAACGACCAAATGCAACGAGCTTGGTTTTGGTCGGTTCGAGCGCCAGACCAAATTTCCCCAATCGTTTGCGCAAGGCATCCTGAACACGAAGGGCATCGGACTGATTCTGGAAACACATCACAAAATCGTCGATATAGCGCACCAGATAAGCCTCGCCCTGCAGGTGACGCTTGACCACGCGTTCAAACCACAGGTCAAGTACGTAGTGCAGGTACACGTTGCTTAAAAGCACACTAATCGAACCGCCTTGCGGGGTCCCCTCCTCGTTTTGATGCACCTTGCCATCTTCCAGAATGCCTGCTTTCAGCCAGCGCCGGATCAGACTGATCAAGCGCGGATCCCCGACTCGGTGCTCGACAAACCGGAGTATCCATGAATGATCCAGACTTCCGAAGAAGTTCTTCAAATCCGCCTCCAGCACCCAGCTAACCTTGCCACCGGCAATCACCTCATTGAGAGTTGCCAATGCCTTGTGAGCACTCCGCTCTGGTCGCCCGCCAAATGAACAAGATAGAAAGTCCTGTTCATAGATGGCCGACAGTACTTCGGCGGTGCTTCGCTGAAGCGCCCGGTCAGCGACAGTCGGCATCCCTAAAGGGCGCATTTCCTGTTTGCCGGGCTTCGGGATATACACGCGCCGGATGTCTGGCGCATGGTACCCCTTGCGGTGCACAGATTGGACCATCGGCCCAATCCAGCTATCAAAGCTCTCCTTCGCCTGCGTCACCGTCTGGCCATCCACTCCCGCCGCCGAGTGATTCGGAATCTTCCACAGATTCGTCCACACCCGATCGGGCGTTATGTAATGCGCCAGCGAGGTAAAACGAAGAGCTGGTTCACACCGAGCTTTTGCTGCTATTCGTTCGAGTCCCGTTTCCATGGCGGGTGATTCTTCTCTTTGCATAAAAGACCTTACCTCCCTTTGTATGGAGTCCATGTTGCCCACGAACGATTCAACTTCTGCTGGCCGCTTCCCCATGTAGCCGGTTCTCCCGGCCTCGAAGTACTATCAGCCAGTCTGACTTCCGTCAGGTCATCAGGCCGTTCTGCCTTCTCGGCTCGTCGGGCCTTACAAGCAAACTTCACTTGAACCTGACGGATCTCCCTTGTTCACATAAAATCCTTCGGTTGCATGCTGACGGTACGAACCCCGGAAGCACCCCAGTACACTGGCCATGACGTGTACCGGAATTCCGCCTTCCTCTTAGAGAGATAGAGTCGGCTACTCCAACCACGATCGATTTCGGGGCTATCTTTCCGTTCACTTATGTTTCGGCCTACAACCTCCCTGTCTACGCTTCGCAGTGGCCGTTGCCGGACACCACGCAAGACTCGGTACACGGCTGCTGGCTAAGCTTTGCCGCGGTTGCCATCTCAGGCAACTGGATTTCATGCGCTTTCAAGGCGCAACTCTCGCAGAACCGTACGTGACACTCTCGCGTCATACGGCTCCCGTTATCCAACCTTTGATCCGGCGACACGCCAATGATGGAACAACGTTGGGCTGGCGGCCTGCATCTTGCGCACCCACTCCACACTGCGTCGATGGCGACCGCGAAGAGTCTTGTACTTTCGCCGCGCCCAACGTGCAAGCGCACGATCGATGTGCTGAAAGAAGCGAAGCATGGCCGTGTGGTAAAACGCACCATAGTAGTTCCACCATCCTTGTATCACTGGGTTGTAGAGCATCGCTAGGTCGGCAAGCGTGACATGGGTCTGTCTATTCAGCCGCCACCTTCGCACAGTCTGCCGCATCCGCTTCAAGGCATCCGTACAAGCTCCCGGAAGGAAGCTGGTAAATAGCCTGTTGTGGTGGCTTTGCGCCTTCCGCGGCCGGAAGGTGAAGCCGAGGAACGTAAAGCTGACCTGCGGGTGGTTCTCGGTACGATTGCTGTCCTTGCAATACACGACCTTCGATTTCTCGGGATGCATCGTCAGCCCACACTCGGCCAACCGTGATTCGATGGACCGCATCAGGTATTCCGCCTGCTTTTGGCTACGGCAGTGAACCACCGCGTCGTCTGCATAGCGGGCAAACGGGCAGTTTGGACTGTTGCGTTGCATCCAGTTGTCGAACGCGTAATGCATGAACAGATTCATCAAGATAGGACTGACCACCCCGCCCTGCGGTGTGCCGCGCTCCCGTGGTAGACGCGTGCCTTCCTCCGTCTCGAACGGTGCGACCAGCCACCGCTCGATGTACAGAAGAATCCAGTTTTCCTTGATGTGGGCGCGCACCGCCTTCATCAGCAGCCCGTGATCGATTTGATCGAAGGCCGCCTTGATATCAAACTCCACCACCCAGTCGTATCGCCAACAGCGTTCGCGAGTAATTGCGACGGCCTGCTTCGCTGATCGTCTTGGCCGATACCCATAAGAGTCCGGATGGAAGATCGCGTCGAGATCCGGCTCGATGATAAGTTTGACCACGGTCTGCGCGACACGGTCCGTGACCGTGGGCACACCCAGCTTTCTCGTGCCTCCCGATGCTTTGGGAATCTCCACCTGCTTGACCGGGGGTGGCAGGTATGATCCCGACGACATCCGGTTCCACAGCTTGTACAGATTCTTCGACAGGTTCTGCTCGAACTCGGCGATGGTTTCATCGTCGATGCCTGCAGCCCCACGGTTGGCCTTGACCTGCTGGTATGCCTCCCATACTGTGCGCTTCGCAATGCTATAAGGTTTTGCCGCAGTCACGTTGTTCATCCCCGTAGGTTGACAACGTTTATCGGCAGGATAACGTCACCCCTTCGCTCCACACCCATTACAGGTGCTTCCACGCTACTACGGGTGACTCCGCCCCTTGGTCCAGCATCGGTATTCTTCCTCATGGTTTCTGCCATTTGTCATTTCCCTTCGCATCTGGAACAAGGTTCTCACGTTCCGTACCAAAGCCTGTATTGAGATCATGCCGCCTATACACCGGCTGCCATCGGGCCCGTAAGCAGGTATCGTCCCGATTTGTCCTGAAGCCAATGGTCTACCTCAGTTTCGACAGCGCCTTTGGGCATAACGATGCGTCATCGGACGGTTTGCTTTCGCTCATCTTCTCAATACGTACCTGCCACCCTCAGCGGGTGACTTTTCCACAGTCGCTCACCACCACGCCTTTTGAACGCAGCGGCACCGGGCGGTTTGGAGTCTGCTCCTGCAAGCCGACTCCGGAAGGCCTTCTTCCATCTTCAGTACAGCATCCCAAGCTTGTGCTCAGGTTCGTGACACACACCACTGCTGTCCTTTACGTGTCTGATGCATTTCAGGGTCCCGCGCTTTCTCCCTGTTCTTCGTCGAAGAGGGTGCGCCGATCAGTGTGGCGTCTACGATCGTGCCACTCTTGAGCTTTGCTCCGCGTGCCTGCAACACCCGACCCACCTCGGCGAAGATTCGCTCGCCCAGCTTGTGCTCTTCAAGCAGGTGCCTGAATTTGAGCAGCGTCGTGGCGTCAGGAACGGTTTCGCTGCCCAGGTCGATGCCCACAAAACGGCGCAGGCTGAGGCTGTCGTACAGCGCCTCTTCGCACGCAAGGTCTGCAAGGTTGAACCAGTGCTGTACAAAATGAATCCGCAGCATGCGCTCCAGCGCGATCGGCGGGCGACCGTTACCGCGTTTCGGGTAATACGGCTCGACCACCACGCACAGTGCGGCCCACGGCACGAGCCTGTTCATCTCATCGAGAAACGCCTCGCGTCGCGTAGGTTTGCGCTGTGCTCCGAATCCCGCGCATTGATCGACTGCCATCGCAAGTGTCAGTTGCTTCATCGTTTTTTACTTTTACCGTCGCATGTCCACGCTATAACGCATGACACCCATGAGTGGTGGACTTGATCAGCATTGCCTTAAAATTTGTGACTAGTGGTGAAGCAGCCGAGGGTGAAGCAGCCGAGGCTTGAGCGGACTCGACCCCGCCCCCCTCGGACGCACGCCAGGGCGCCACGCGTCGCGTTTTACGCATCCGCAACGACACCACGGAACCCTGATTGCTGACGGTTTTCACCTGCACGCGAATCCCCAAAGCCGCGCAAAAATCGTTCACAATGTCCAGCCCCAGGCCTGCGGCGCGCCGTGCCCCGACGGGCTGCTCGCTCCCCGTCAGCCGTTTGACGTGCTGCTCTGACATACCGGGGCCGGTGTCGAAAATCTGCACAAGGATATCGTCGGGCCCGCGCGTGCGCACGCTGAGCAATACCCCGCCGTCATGCACACATGCCAACGCGTTTGAGACCAGGTTTTGCACGATCCGGTACAGGATGGCCGCGTCGCTCACGATATATTGATCACTACAGCGCAGGCGAAAATCCACCCGTCGCTGCAACGCCAGCACTTCCATCTCGCCAAACACCCGCTCCAGCACCTCCGCCACGTTCGTCACCCGCCAACGCGAATCGAGCGCGCCGGCATTCGACTGCGTACAACGCAAGACGTGTTCGACCATGGTGGCCATTAATTCCATCGTCTGATCCAGGCGTTGCAACGCGCGCAGCGCACCCTCATCCTGCGCACTGGCTCGCGCATCCCATAAGATCAGCTTGGCCGCCGCGATCGGCTGGCGTAAATCGTGCGCGAGCGCCGCGCACGATTGCGCCCAAAGAAGCGGCGCTTTACCCGAGATGGCGTCGGCCGCACCCCGCATGTCTGGCGCGCGCGCTCGCCGGGTGCGTCTTGCGCTCAACCAGCCAAACCACGCGCGCGCGGCGCCGCCCACGCCCCATGAGAGACCCAAGACGTCGCGCCGCGCGGCGCCCACCATGACGCTGCCCCCCGCCGCCATCCGCGCCACGAGGCCCATGACCACCACCGTCTTTCGCTTGAGCCGCAAAGCGGCTCTGAGAGAACGCACCATGACGAAATCGCCAGAAAATCCACCGCCCCGCAGCGCCGATGACGCTTAAGGTCGCTTAAGGCTCACGCGCGACGCCCCCCGCAGGGGGCCCCTGCATCGCGGTCACCACAATGAGCTGCGCTCGCGAACGGACCTTATAACGGGTCAGCAAGGCACTGACGTACGCTTTGACGGTCCCTTCCGCCACCCCCAACTTCGCCGCAATTTCCTTATTCCCTAACCCCTGGCGCAGAAGATCTAGTACCGCCTCCTCGCGTTGGCTCGATGCAGCACGGCGCGAGCCACAACGTTGCGTCTCATCCAGCCGGCCCTCAGCGGGCGCCATTTTTTGTTGAAAGTAAATTGGGTCGATGAATATGCCACCATTCAGTATCAACGCAGTGCCGTGAATGAGGATCTCGGCGGAAGTGTCTTTACGAAAAAACCCCGAGGCTCCCGCCGCATAGGTCGCCGCAATGGTCTCCATGTCGGCCATCCCTGAAACAATCGCGAACGGCAATTGCGGCAGCGCCGCCTTCATGGTGCGAAATCCTTCGATTCCCTCGCTGTCGGGTAAATTCAAGTCATAAAAAGCAAGATCGATTGAAACGCCTATACTGGTCAACACCCCATGGGCTTGCTGGCGCGTGCCAGCCTCCCACACTCTCACCGGATAAAACTCTTCCGCGCGAGACAGCACCGCGCTCAGACCGGCGCGCAATAGAGGATGATCGTCTACAATAAGAAAGTTCGGCATAACCCTTCATTGAAATCTTCCTAAAGAAGACCGCGGCTATGAGCTGCTCCACGCGCGTTCCATCAAGCAGCATAACCTTCTGCATGCCTACCTTCGATACCCATCGCCCCCGTCAAACGCACCTTCACCGTTCTTCATAACTCAGCATCCCAACTCACCCTCGCTCATCAAGGCAACACGTCAGAAATCGGCTATCACATGCTGCAGCGGCAGCCATCCCATCATGCCAGCCGATCACGATCCCGCCGCACGCGCGGCGCAAACCACCTCTGCTCGTCATTCGGGCGCCGCCGGAGGGCATAGCGCACAGCGTAGGCCGCGCGCTATCGCAGCAAAAGGGCAAAACACAACAGCACGGTGCATGTCCACAGGAATGCCTACAAGGGCCGATCGTCGACGACGCAGTGTCCGAAGCCCTATGCGTTTGCCGGGACTACCAACCCCACGCACGATACTAGACTTTAGTATGCGATTTGAATGTTGCAGCCGACGCTGGATGCACTAACATCAGCTGCTGAACGTCTCTTGATGTGCTGCCGCAGTTTCGGCCTCCCCCTCCCCGAATCGTTTAATCCATCAGAGGCAATGGAGGAAACATGCAAAGTCCCATACCAAACCATGAACGGGAACTCAGTAAATGGCAAAAACTACAAGGAAGCCTAATTATAAACGGAAAAATTGTCTTTTTCAAAGACACCGATACTCTAGCTTCTCTGCAACATCGGCGCTCTATCCGTCTGAGTCCTCTTTCTGCGCGCACGCTGATAATATTCGCCTTCTGTCCGTTCGATGTGATCAAACGCGAAAAGCTAATGCGCGCTCTTTGGTATGACCACGGATTTATAGTCACGGAAAACAGTTTAAATCAAGCAGTGTGCAAGTTGAGAGAGAGCTTTCGCGCGATCTATTGCGATCAAGACTTCATCAAAACCATTCCCCGCATCGGTTATAGCTTTGTTGGATCGGTGCACGTCGATACGCGTTCGATTGACGAGATCTTTCCGGGCGGCGCCCCGCCTGCGCCCAAGCACCACGCGTCCGCGACCTGATATCATTGATAGTGTCGCTAATTGCATGAATGAGCCCCCACGGTATTCCACAATATTCCTGCAGGATCGTGGGTGAGTGCCCTCGCGAGGGGATCTGGTCGTTGCCTAGTCTTCCTCTAAATGAGCGTGAGCACGGAAGTCGGTGGCCTATTTTGCAGCGTTGATGAGGGACGGACGGCGAAGTAAAACGGGGACCAGCGGTCCTCGTGCTGTTTTAGAACGGCTCGTCGAGCGTATGGTGCGGCGGCTGGGTTGGCCTACGGCACCAGGGCTCGCTATAGCGCCGGATCTGGGTGGCGTAGACGTGGCTGAACCGGAGATAGAAGTCCTCCAGGAAAAACTGCATCATGTAGGCCCCTCGTCGGAGAGGTCGGGCAACGACGAGCGCCGTCGCGTGTGCGATCTACGCGGTGATGTCTTTCGGGACATGTCATTGGGCTCCATCGGGCTCAGGACGTCGAGGTTGGCGGGCAGGTTCATACGGCGAGTCTGCCAAAACCCGACCCGCCGCGGACGCAAGCCAGTTTACGTCTGCGGGGGGGATTACACGAGCGTGATCGCGTGATCGTGCGCAAGGGTCTGCCAGGGCAGTCCCGTTATGAGCGCTTGCAACTGCTCAGGATTGAGCGCCGTGGCGATCGACTGATCCCCATTGGTCCAGATTAGAGCGTGTTAGGAACTTTGCACTACTGGCACTGCGTGAACCAGCATGAGCATGGCGAAGACGACAAAATTAGGTGGACACGATCGTCGCTTCCTCGACCTATCGGTTCAAGGTGAGATTGCCGGGGGCTTACACCTCATGTGATTCGCAACCTGTTCAAGGAAAAACATGTCCGTTACGCTGCCGGACAAACTACGCACTATTTGATGCACTGGTCAGTATGTCGTGAGAATTGCAGGGCAAGCTGGTGTCCACTTCATTTTCAGGTGGACACCATGCCAGAGGACAGCACGCTGAAGGAACGCCTGGTAACAGGCTCTGAGCGAGATGGGCGCCGCCGGCGCTTTGATCCACAGGTCAAGCGTGAGCTCGTGCATGCCTGCTTGCGACCGGGCGTATCGGTGGCTCGGATCGCGCTCGAACACGGACTGAACGCGAAGCTGCTGCGTGGATGGATCAGCCTAGCATCTAAGACCCTCTGATCCGCGAAAAGGGTCAGCGGCGATCAGCACCGTGCACCGCCAAGCTGGCCAAACACGAAGCGCACGATGCGCTCCGCATGCACACCGCTCATCGATGCGAACGCCGGCGAGCGATAAGGTCACGCGATCACCCGTTGACAATGATGACGTATCGGCCGACGCAGTTGATGGTGTCGCCGCCCGTTCACCTTCGAGGCGAGCGACGACAAACGCGACGTCGGCCGTCACAGCCAGCGGACTCGTTCCAGGCGTCTCGCCCGTAAACTTCTTGCGCCACAACCCGAAAGCTTTTTAGCATTTATATTCGCCTGTCGAGACGAATCCTGAGCGCTCCCTTTACGTCTAAGGGCCACAATGTCACTACCTGACGAGCTCGGCGACCCGGGCTCGCTCCCGTTCGTCAGCCGGAGTCACGAATAGCGCAAGCAACTGACCGAGGGTACCGCCGTGTGTACCTTGCTGCCGCGCTTACGTTTATAGCCGTCATAGACCGCGGACGCCGCTCTCGCAAGTTAACTGCAGGGAGCGCCCACCGGAGATGACCCCACTGGGCAGGCCTCGCCGCCCTTGCGCGACACACTATGAAAACGCAGGTCACCGACATCGCCTCCAAGCAGCCGGCCTGCACTCATCGCTGTGTCTGCTGGTACACCAGCTCCCACCGAGGCAAATTTGTCGACAACATCCGCCGCGCGGTCCCGTCATCGCGAGCAAGCGTAGCACTGAACATTTTCCGCAACACGTACTTCCCCTGTCCTGCGTTGCTCTCCATCAGTGTCAAATAAGGAACCACGAAGCTCCAGTCTCGGCCGGACATATCAGTCAGATACGGTTCGCGTTGTTGTCGTGCTTGTTGTTACTTATTTATATGTTAAATTAAAACTCGTAAATTGTCCTTACATGCTCCAACTAAAATCTATCATCACTCACAATGCGTGGTGACACCAAAAAAATCCGCTCCATTTTACTTCGTTGCACACTTTCATAACGGAATAGCCCGCCCAACAAGGGAACTTTGGAGAGTAGAGGCACACCATTTTGCCCATTAGAATCACTGTTGACGCGGTATCCGGCAATCAATAAGCTTTGGCCCTGGCGCACGAAGGCCTGCGTCGTGATTTGTGAGTTGGATACAATTGGCAAATTTCCAACCGTCTGGCTCGTTACTTGGCCGTCGTCAATATGTACGTCTAGCTTAAGATCGGTGTGTCCGTCTTCCGTCACGATCATGGGTAACACACGGAGCGAGACGCCTGCAGAAATGCTATACAGCTCAGCGGACGCATAGCCAGAGACTGGAACATAGAACTGACTTGTGTTGTCCATTACCGCTTCGACGTTATCCAGAGTTGAGACTTTAGGACTCGCGTCGATACGAGCTAGATTTGCCTGCTCGAGCGCGTTGATTTTCGATAGAAAGTACCGCCCTTCGTTACCGAGCATTGCGACTAACGCAGCTCCCGGCGCTGCGGCCGCCACTCCTAAAGATGTAGATTCGAAGCCGCCTGAATTCGACGCGCTCGACGTCGAATTGCCGATCGCCGAGCTCCAGTCAATTCCCAGTTGCTTTAGAGCCGTCTCGTCGACTTCGATGATATGCACTTCAATTTCTATGAGTTTTGGTCGACCGTCCAACTCTTTAATCACGCGCTCATACTCGGCCAGTTTCCAGGGCAGATCACGAATCAAGATCGAGTTTGTCATCGCATCTGGCTGGATGACAGGTAAAGCAGTCTCTGATTTTGAGGTGCCCCCCCCGTTAATGGACGAGTCCTTTGTACCGACCTCCATTCTGTCCGCTCCCGAAGATAGACCAAGTCCACCATTGGATGCGACCCCGCCATATTCTGAGTTGGACGTCATTCCACGCGCGCCCGATCTACTGGTTCCGGTTATACTAGACGAGTTCATTCCTTGTGGAAGCGGAGGCAAGTTTGGGAAGCTTAGAGCGTTTGCCGCTCCACCGCTCATTCCCGTCATCGGGTGCATTGCCATCGGAAATCCCGCTTCCCCGGATGCGGCTGGCGCCCCATTCTCAGCTGGGCCTGATCTAAACATGGTGCGCAGGGTGCTGGCCAATCCGGGAACGGTAACACTCCTCCCGTTTTGATTCACCTGGCGATCCGCGGCCCACGCATGGGTCAGTTTGAATATCTTAATAACGGGATCTGCGTTGGTACGTGGATCACTCACACGCTGAATAACGGCAGTTACCAAATCAACATAATGACTCGGCCCGAGGACCATGGCCATGTGGTTAGCATCGTCAATACGGACCGGAAAGCGCGAATCCGAAATCCCCATTCTGTCCAGTGTGGCGCGCAAATGATTACCGTCTGTATCCAGATGCAAGATACTGCTTTTCACATCGCTAGATAACGTAACACTAAGAGTCATACCGTCGTAATACCAGAGCAAGTTGAAGGTGCCCGCCAATTGCTCAAGGAATCGCTGGGGCGGAACGTTGAAGCGCCCGGTTACGACCCCGCTAATATTAGGGGCGACCACTATCGGAATACTCTCCCCGCCAGCAAAATCCTTCAAGACGTCCTTCAAATCTTTGCCCTCAACGGCATACTCGAAGCTCTTTGATTTCCAGGGAATCTCCGAAGCATATAGATTTGTTGAGCAGAGAGACGAAACAGCGCATACAACCACTATCAGACTGCGTAGCTTAATTCCTGCGTTGAGACAGGCCTGCAACGTGCCGCTACTCTCTGGACGAGCCGTCGATCCAGCTGTCTGAATGTCGGCTTGCCGAAGATTTCCAACAGACAACCCTAGTTTTAAATTTTCCATATGCGGTACCCACATATTACTAAATGAACTCTCTTTCTTTGCGGTTATCTTCCCGAGTGCGGCGAATCAATTCCCCCGGCGTAAGACCAAGATGAGCTTTGAATGCGACCTGCAGGGCTCTCTCGGTCACTCCCGCCTCCGCAGCAACTTCACCCACGGAAAGCCTGGCACGATCCAGATTTTCAAGCATGTAGCGATACGCACGGCGATATTTGGGCGGCAAGCGTAAGCTGAGATCGTCGAGCGGCGCGGCACCGGTATGATTAACTCGTCCCAAAAATGCGAACACCGCTCGATTGTCACTGCGAAGAATGTCGATCGCCAATGCCGAATACGCGGTATAGTAATGTAAGGCGTCTTTGGATTTGTCTTGCAACTGACGTATCCTCGCGAAGCAAAATAAGAGCTCGAGTAGATTGCGCTCACCACTACCCTGGATGGTCGCCCGAGGGTGCAAGAGCACCTCAAGTGGAACCACAAATTGTTCGGCGATTGCATCCATGTTGGCCGCCAGAGCCGCCATTGCACACTCAATTCGAACCAATCGCGGATAGTAGGATAGTCCCGAGCGAATCGACCATTCCAAATGCTGCCGCATGCACGCCAGACTACTCCGCTCGCCGTTCGCAAGATCATCTAAAGCGCACAAATAATCCGCACGCCACGCAAGCAGGTCAGCAGAGCTGCCGTTCAACACGCGGACCTTTAAGAGGGCTGATTTAAAGCGATCAACTCTATATGTTTCTGTGTTCCCGTGAACTCTGTTTTGCATCCCCAGCAGAGTTCGCAAACGGTACTGCACGCGAATATCTTGGGCGATCGTGGCGATAACGTCGTGCCATACCCGCTTTTCATGACAGTCTATATCGACCAATGCACTAAGCGACGCTTCGCATAACTTGATCGCTTCCTCTGGCTGACCCACGGAGCTAAGGGCAAGTGCCGCGCCTACACGGGCTTCTAGCCGCGCAACTGAGTCCGCCTCGCCATCTTCGATTACCCGCGAAAATGACATTAATGCGAGCCCAAAGCGATGTCGAAACAGTGCACGCCACGCCGCATTCCGACACAATCTTACGCGGGCGCCGGTTCGTGTACTACGAACGCCGCGCTGCACGAATTGATAAGCCGCCTCCGCATCCTCTTCTTTTCCAGACGCGAGTAACAAGTCCGCATAGAGCTGCCAATTATTTGTTTCGGGGTTTCGAGAAGCGATATTAGTGTGCATACGCCGCCCCATCCGTGCTATTGCGTTTTCGATGTTGCCGGAGATAATTCCTTTCAACTCTTCGGGTGCAACGCGAGGGCTCGCCAACCCAGCGATAATTGGAAAATAGAGTGCTGCGAGCATTTGCTCTTCCCCTAAACTTATTTTAAACGGTCCCGTCCGTGGTCGATTCGCGTTGGCAACCACGAGCATAGCCCAGATTTAACACGCAAAATCTAGGATCGCCGTCGCCCGGAATTTTCAAGAAGAAATGATCACGACGAAAAGTTCTATTTGGTTGGCGCACCATCGAGCTCCGGCGGTAGACCAATGGGATACTGCGCAATCCTGGTGGATTGAGAGCAAGTCCACATGGCGCGTCAGTTGATAAGACGGCAATCGTTGTCGCCAGCAACTCATCCCCGCCGCATAGCCGAATGCCTGGCGCAACCGCACAAGGTTCGTCGGATCACACGGCAAGCAGAACTGAAACTATCATTCGCCCGTGAAATATTGGAAATACACGTTCTCGGGCCAGTAACCCACAGACCGAACCATACGTCTGCCGAAAAAGACCGAACTGCTGCTAGATCCTATGCAGCGTGAGAGTCGTCGAGGCCCCAAGCCGTAAGATTGGCGTGGCCAAGCCTTGCTCAATGGAGGGGCATCATGGACGCACATCACGTTACCGAACCCCATGCTGAAGACGTCATACTGGCGGTATCGCTCGAACTCGCGGCCAGGAAGTGGAAGGTCGCGCTCCACGATGGCCGGCGCGAGCGGCCCGCGGTCCATACGGTCGAGCAGCCGCAGGCCGCCGCCCGCCTGCAGGCCGTGCTCGGCCTGATCGAGGCCCACAAGGAGAAGTGGTTACTGCCCACCGGCGTGCGCGTCGTCGTGAGCTACGAGGCCGGCCAGGACGCGTTCTGGATCTGTCGCGCGCTGCAGGCGCACGGCATCGAGTGCTACGTCATCGATGCGGCCAGCATCCCGGTAGAACGTCACAAGCGGCGCGCGAAGACGGACCGGCTCGATGTAAC
>NZ_FCOX02000110.1 GCF_900044055.2 Caballeronia calidae
TGGTTGGTTGGATGAGCACCAATCGTTGCGCTCGCAGCTACATATGCGAGGGGCGTGCCAAGCGGAGCTGGAAGAACTGTTCGGTTAAACCAGAGCCTTGAAGATAAAGGCGAATCGCGGCTGCGCGTGCAGCATCGCATCGATTTGCGGATGATCGGATGCGCGCGAGATGTCGGCTATTCAAGAACAGAAGCCCGACGCGTGTCGGGCTCCGGCAGACAGTGCGGCGTGCAAGGCACTTCGTCTATTGAGGCGGGACCTTTGTCGGAGGCGTCACCCAGACGGCGGTCGGCACGATGTAGTACGGCGGCGTGCTCCGCCTCAACAAGGTGCCGGTAACGGAGAGCAGCACGCCGGGCGGAAGGGGCGGTCCCATGATTTGCACGCGAGGGACTGCGATGCGGCCCTGCGCATCCTGAGAGAAACGCCGGTCGATCACGCATAGCGGCGGGTCCATCGACAGCATCCAGATCGACTGCTGTGAGCCGCTGTCCGTTTCCACGGTCTCCTGGACAGGCATGCCACGCAGTGTGAGGTTCGTTCCGACCGGAAAGCAGGCAGGACCCGCCCAGGTCGTGCCGGCCCAAAGGGCGAACATCGCGCAGAGAAGTCGGTTCTTCATTGGACGAGTCTCGCAGGCAGCATTGCAAGTGCCGATCATAACCGGTGACGCGCCGGACGCTGCGCCGGTCAAAACCGGAATCCCTCTGCCGCGCCATACAACTGCGCGGGCCGCTGCGAACCGTACAGAAACTCGCCTTCGAGTTGCACGATGCGCGGCTCATCCTTCAGGCGCCGACGGAACACGCTCTTGTCCAGCGCACGGCCGAGAATCAGCTCGCAGGTCTGCTGAAGCTCGGTCAGCGTGAACCTGTCGGGCAGCAGATGCAGCGGCAGCGCCGCGCGCTCCACCTTGTCACGCAAGGTGGCCAGTGCCGCGCGAATCAGGTCCGCGTGATCGAACGCGAGGCGGGAGCCCGGCGCGAAGGCATCGCGCCATTCGATCGCCTCGGTCTTTTTCCCGGCGATCGCGGGCACCTGATCGCGCGGAAGCAGCGCGTAGTAGAGGACGCTCACGGACCATCCGCGCGGATCGCGGGTCGCGCCGCTGAACGTGGCGACCTGATCCAGAAACGGCACGTCGACGCCGGTCTTGCCCGACAGCACGCGCTGCGCGGTGTCGTCGAGATCGCTATCGGAAGCCGGGTCCAGCACGCCGCCCGGGAGCGCCCACTTGCCCGGTTCGGGCGTGTTGGCCCGCTTCACCAGCAGCACGCGCAGGCTATCGTCGATGATCGTGAAAAGGGCGATGTCGGTTGTGACGAGGGGAAAGAGCTTCTTCATCGCGATCTTAGTTGCAATAAGTCACTATGTGTGTGATAGGATGGTAAGTAGTGTACTGCAACTAAGTAGCAAAAGCCGCGTGCCAACTATAAGAACCGGGGGAACAATGACCAAAACAGAAAGATTCGAGGGTTGTCTTCTGGGCCTCGCCTGCGGAGACGCGGTGGGCACCACAGTCGAATTCCGGCCGCGCGGCTCCTTCCCGCCCGTCACCGACATGACCGGCGGCGGTCCGTTCCGGCTGAAGCGCGGCGAATGGACCGACGATACGTCGATGGCGCTCTGCATGGCGGCGAGCCTCGTCGAAAAGAGAAAGTTCGACGCGCGCGACATCATGGAACGCTTCTGCCGCTGGATGGACGACGGATATCTGAGCAGCAATGGCACGTGCTTCGACATCGGAATCACGGTCAGCAATGCGCTCCGTCGATACAAGGACACCGGCGACGTGTACGCGGGCTCGGAAGACAAGTATTCGGCGGGCAATGGCTGTCTGATGCGCCTTGCGCCCATTCCGATGTTCTTTCACGTGGATGCGGCTGCGGCCATCGAAAAGTCCGCTGCCAGCGCCCGTCTGACGCACGGCGCAAAAGAGTGCGTGGAAGCGACACGCCTGTTCGCCGCGATGTTGTTCCGCGCGCTCGAAGGCGCGACGAAGAGCGAGATTCTCGACACTCAAGGTCTGCCATTGGGAACATGCGCAAGCGTGAACGCGATTGCGGCCGGTTCGTATCGTCGCAAGAGCGAAGACGATATTCGTGGATCGGGTTATGTCATCGACAGTCTCGAAGCCGCGCTCTGGTGTTTCGCGCACACGTCTTCATTCGAGGAAGCCATTCTTCGCGCGGCCAATCTCGGACAGGACGCCGACACGACCGCCGCGATATGCGGGCAGATCGCCGGCGCGCATTACGGTGTGGCTGGCATTCCGTCGCGCTGGCTCGGCTGGCTCGCGATGCATGATGAAATCCGCGAGCTGGCCAACAAGCTCGCCGATAGCAATGACGTCGCATGACGAGGAAAATATCGTGTCGCAAATGACTCAGGATTCATCGACGCTTTCGGGCTGCGATTACTGCTGGCCCGCGTCTGCGGAGGACGCATGGCACGCGCGGCGCGATTTGCGGGAACTGGCAAGATGGGTCGACGAATCGCACTTCAACGTGCGCGGGCTGCAATGCGTCCATTGCTCGAGCAAGTTCATCTCGGTCTTCTCCGAATCCATCGACTGGATCAACGGCGACGATGCGCAAAGCTGGACAACGGCGCCTGTCACCGCGGACGAGTTCGCGCGCGTGGAAGCGCTCGTGCCGTCGTCGATCGAAGCGGCGCTGTGCGCGGTGCCTGCACAGCGCCGCAGCCTGCGTCGCGAATATCCGGCAGGAGGCGACGCGCGGGTGAACTGGACGAGCGGAATCGCGGTCGGGGGTCACGATTGACCGCGGCGCAGTTTATTCCACGATAACGATCGGCACCGCACGGACAGTGACGATTCATGCGCCGTCTAATGGTATCGGCATGCCGATCGCACCGGTCGATGGCTTGCCGATCCATGTCGATATCACTACCCTGCATACGTGACGCGCGTTCGTTCACTGACAGGCGTTGCGCACATGCAAGGTGCAGAAGGTCTCTCGCGCGACCGTGCGCCATCTCCTCGACGATACGTAGTTCCCTACTTGCGCGAAGCCGTTTTCGGTTCGGCGATACGAAGCCGGGCACGCGGCGGTGTTTCGATAACAACCGCGAGTCAATAGCAATATGCAGGTTCTGGCGAGAAGAAGATTCATTTCCCTGACACTGGCGGCATGCGCGGTCGGGGCGGCGGGCGCGGCGGGCGTGTTCACTTCTCACGCGTGTGAGCATCGCGATGAGCGAGCCAATGGCGTCGCGTACGGCAAGTCGCGCCGCCAGGTGCTCGACGTCTATGCGGCTGAACCTCGCGCCAGCGCGAATCGCCCTGTCGTCGTGTATTTCTACGGCGGCGGCTGGCAAAGCGGTCATCGCACGGATTCGCGTGACGTCGCGCAGGCGCTCGCCGCGCGAGGCATCGTGACCGTTGCGCCGGATTACCGCATCTATCCCGAAGCCGTGTTTCCGGGCTTTCTCGACGACGCAGCGGCAGCCGTGCGCTGGACGCGCGATCACGCGCGCGAATTCGGCGGCGATCCCGGACACATCTTCGTGATGGGACATTCCTCCGGCGCGCATATCGCGGCGATGCTCGCAACCGATCCGCGCTATCTCGCCGCGCAGGGCATGGCGAATACATCGCTTGCGGGGATAATCGGACTCGCGGGTCCGTACGCGGCCATTCAGACGAACGATCCCCACATGGATGAGATCTTTCCGCAGGCGCTGCGCCAGCGGGCGCTGCCCATCGATTGCATCTCGGGCGACGAACCACCGATGCTGCTCGCCGCCGGCACGGCGGATACCGAGGTCGATCCGCGCAACAGCGTGCGTTTCGCCGATGCGTTGCGCGCGCATCACGACGCCGTGGAGCTGAAGCAGTATCGGGGTTATGGTCACGATACGATCCTCAATTCGTTTTCAGCGGCGCAGCGTGCGGCATCGCCGGTTCTGGCGGACGTCACCGCTTTCATCGCCGCGCATTGACTCCCGACGATGCCCGATCGTTTCAGTCGCTTCGATTATCGGCGCTGGAGCAGTCGCCCTCGTTGTTCGCTTCGAGCTATCAGGAAGAAAGGAATCGTCCGCGTGAGGACGTCGCCGAATGGTTGATGCTCACGGAGAAGCAGGCGGTCTTCGGGGCGTTCAAGGAAGACCGGCTGATTGGCGTCGCGGGCATGCGCCGTGACGTTTTTCGGGGACACCGGCACAAGGTTCATCTTTGGGGCGTGTATGTCGTGCCGGGCAGGCGGCGAGCAGGCGTCAGCAGGAAGCTCGTAACGGAGGCCATTGGCTTCGCCAAGGACATGCCGGGCGTGACGCAGGTGAATCTGACGGTGGCGGCAAGCAATGCCATCGCGATTCGGCTGTACCGGTCGCTCGGCTTCGATGCGTTCGGGCGTGAATCCCGCTCGATTTTCGCGGACGACGCGCCGGACGACGATCTGTGCATGTGCTTGCGCCTTGCTCCGTTCGATGCCGACGTATGAACGCGTGCCGCGCTTCTATTCCGTCGCGCAGTCGTTGCAGGTATTCCCGATATACCGCGCCGCTTTCCCGCGCTCCGGCGGACTGATCTGCATATAACCGCCGTCGAGGATGTTATGCCGCACGATGTTGCCGCTATAGTCGACGCCGCCCTCGCCATTCGATCCGCCGGTGATGTTGCCGCCGTTGATCATGCGGTTGCATTCGAGGACATTGCCGCCGGTGTCCTGGGTGGCGTCGTTGTTCTCGGGACCCATGCGGCAGTTGTCCGCGAGGTTATAGGCGATGCGCCCGTTGACCGAGCCCACCAGCGCGATGCCGTAGAGCGGACAGTTGGCGAACGAGTTGAAGACCAGCACATCGCCGGTTCCGCCGCCCTGTCCCTCGGTCTGGAACATCGACTGGCCGAAGAAATCGCGGAAGCTGTTGCCCGCGAGGACGAAGTCGTCCACCGCGCCATTGGTCTGCACCGGAATATCGTAATGGCCGGGACGTTCCCATTCGCGGATGCGCGTCGGGTTGGCGCCCACGAAGTTGCATCCGACCAGACTGTTCCCGGTCAGCGGGCCCTCGAAGTTGAACATGTTGCCGTCCTTGCGGATCGTCTTTCTGAGCGTCACGCCGGGTTCGCACTGGATACGCCTGTGACTGGCCGTGATGACGACCGTGTCATTGAGCAGATAGGTTCCAGCGGGCACGAGCACGTCGCCGGCGTCGACCGCTGCCTGGAAGGCTTTGGTGTCGTCGGTGGTGCCATTGCCTGCAGCGCCGAATTCCTTCGGGCTGCGTGGATCGACCAGCCTGGGCGGCGTGAAGGACGTCTTTGGGCAATTGGCCGATGCCGGGACAGGCGAACTGTCGAGGCCGGCGTGATGGCCGCCACCGCTCGCGCTTCCGCCTCTGAGCTGATGCCACCAGCGCACGAAATGGCTCGGTGACAGATGATCCCGGAGGCGGCCGTCTTCCCACGCGGCATACGCCGCATCGAAGTGTGCCTTCACGCCCGGCGTATTGACGACGAGCACGGACACGCCAATCAGCAAACCGCCAATCACGATCGATTTCTTCATTTACATTCTCTGCACATCCGGGTTTCAGTCAGCAATCGCCAATTACGAAAAGCACACACGGATGCCTATTTAATTCGGCCTCGGCCCGAAAACGAATTTCGCTCAGGAGCGTTCCGAATTACTACCCTGAATCGCATCCGTGAATCTGTGCGCCTGGCGCTTGACAAGGCTCTTGAAACGATGAGTGCCTTTGATTTGGATAAGTCCGTCGTTGAATGATCCTGACGGCAATTTCGTGAAAGGGAAGAATAAGGGATTCGCTCGACTATGCGCGCCGGTGGTTCATGTGTCGCATATTACTTGCCGCATTTTCATGATCGGTGCGTTGACTCACCTCCCGCTTTCGATAATCGGCGATATCGGCATCGGCCATAACCGGTGGCGTGGCGAACATTCGCCTTATCCCGTTTGATGCACTCTCGCTCCAGGCGCGAAAGAGCGTCGACGATGCAATGCATCGCCGATGCTCGAATCGCGGAACGCAAGACACCCCTGCCGGAGAGATCGTGCTGACCGCAACAATGCAATCGATGAGAAAGCGCCTCTCGGGCGTTCATCAGGATCACAAGCGCATCGCGAGGAGCGCGCTCGTCCTGCTGATATTCGTTCTTGCCGGAAAGCTCATCGGCGCATCGAAGGAAATGGCGATCGCGTATCGCTATGGCATCAGCGGCACCGTCGACGCGTATCAGCTCGCGCTCACGCTCATCACCTGGCTCCCGGCGACGATCACGAACGAGTTGAGCGTGCTGCTCGTGCCCGCGCTCGTCTCGCTCAGAAAGGACAAGGCCCAGCAGAACCAGTTTCTCGGCGAGCTGGAAGGAGCGGGGCTTGCCATCGGCATCGTGTTCTCGCTCGTGCTGTATTTCTTCTGGCCTCACATGGTGCGCTTCTTCTCGGGAAGTCTCGCCGAATCGACCCGCGAGATGTGCCGGCAGATGATCGTCGGCATGGCGCCTGTCGGCGTGCTCGCCTTCACGATCTGCATTTCGGCGGCGCGGCTGCAGGCATCGGAAAAGCATATCAACACGCTGCTGGAGTGCGTGCCGGCCATCGGACTGCTGGTGTTCGTGCTGAGCGCGCGGGACAGCGTGTCGATCATGCCGCTCATACTCGGTACGACGATCGGCATCGCGATTCAGGCGGCATGGCTCCGGATACTCGCGAGAAGGGCGGATACGCTGCCCGCGCGACCACGTCTTTCGCTGCGGGCGGCGCAGTGGCCCGGCACGATGCGCTCGCTCGGCATGCTCATGATCGGCTCGGTGGTGGCGAATCTGTGGCTTCCCGTCGATCAGTATTTCATGGCCCAAATGGGTGAAGGCTCCATCGCGACGCTCGGCTATGCGAACCGGCTGCTCTCGCTGCTCGTCAGCATGGGCGCGATCGCCATCAGCCGCGCGACCCTGCCGATTCTCTCGGAGATCCTCTATCGCGGCGATCATGAGCGGGCGCGCGGCACGGCGATGAAATGGTCGTTCGTGATGTTGACCGTGGGCACGATCGGCGCGGGCATCGCGTATATTCTCGCGCCCTATGGGATCGCGCTGCTGTTCCAGAAGGGCGCCTTCACGAGCGAAGACACGATGGCGGTCACGCACCTGTTTCGCTTCGGCCTCTCGCAGATACCGTTTTCCTTCGGGATGTGCGTGCTCATCCAGTTGTTCGCGGGCGAGGCGCGCTACAAGGCCATCACGGTGATATCGGTGGTGGGATTCGCGACCAAGCTGGCGGCGAATGCGGTGCTGGTTCGCTTCTATGGTCCGCTGGGCGTGCCGCTCGGCACCGGCGTGGGTGCGGCCAGCGTGCTCGCGTGCTATCTCTTCTGGGCCCGATTCGCGCCTGCTTACACCGGCACTGGCAAGCAAGGTGAGGGCAGCCGCTGAGTCGTCCGGTAGCCTCCAGCGTCAGCCGCCGCGAATCGCGAGCGGCTGACGTTCCTGCCGATAGCCTCAAGCCTGCCCGACGACGACGCTGTGCCCGTGACGCTGCCCTTCGGACACGTCGGCGACGCCGTAGTCGCCATCGAGCGCGGCGGCGGCGGCATACACGCCCGGCTCTTCGATCACACCCCCGTGGTTGCCCGGCACTTCCGCGACAGTCAGCCCGCGCCGTGCGATCTTGCGCCACAGCGGCAGCGGATCGCCCCGGTCATCCTCCCGCGAAGCTGCGCGCACATACACGATGCGCCCGCCGTCATACGGCTTCGGCTGGTAGTTGTTCATCGCGGTGCGGAAGGTGTCGCGCATCCGGCGCAGCACGGGCGGCATGGGATCGGCCGTCGGCGCGGGCTGCACCTTCGGCACGCGGCCGAGCCGCATCGCCAGCTTGTTCATCGCGGCGCGAACCTTGTCTGCCGCGAAGGCGCCTCGCTCGCGCGGCGACATCTCCGAGAACGTCTTCCATAGCCGGGCCACATAATCGCGGCGGAATTCGAGCCACGCGAACCACGGCAGCCAGCGCTCCTGCACATAAGTGTCGAGCAGGCACACGAACTCCGTCTGCTCGCCCGCACCGAAGAGCTGCTGCGCGATCTCCAGCGCGACGAGTCCGCCGAACGAGAAGCCGGCGAGCGCATACGGCCCGCTCGGCTGGACCTTGCGGATCTGCTCGACGTAGGTCTTCGCCATCTCCTCGACGCGGCGTTGCGGCGGCGTTTCTCCATCGAGCCCGATCGCCTGCAGCCCGTAGACCGGGCGCGCCTTGCGCATCGTCCCGATGAGACGCGTGCACTCCAGCACCGATCCCGTCACGCTGTGCACGAGAAAAAGCGGCGCGCCTTCGCCTTCGCGCATCGGCACGAGCACTTCCGATGTCTGCGGCAGCGCGCCGTTGTCGATCACGTCGGCGAGTTGTGCGATGGTCGGCGCACGCAGCATCGTCGCGAGCGGGATGGTACGTCCGGCGATCGGCTGAAGCTCTGCGAGAAGGCGCGCTGCCAGCAGCGAATGCCCGCCCAGCTCGAAGAAGTTGTCGTCGCGGCCGATCGGGCCGAATGCGAAGAGCTGCTCCCATTTCATCTGCAGCAGCCGTTCCAGTTCCTCACGCGTCGCATAGGTCTGCGGCACATCGCCGGAACGATGCTGAAGGGCGGGGTGACTGCGGATCGGGTCGAGCGAGGCCGGATTGCGCAGCGCGGCGGTGTTGGTCACGTCGAGCCCGTTGACGGCATTGCGCACCGCGGCTTCCGAGAGCTTGCCGCTATGCGTGGCCGGCAGATCATCGACAGCCGCGATGACGTCCGGCACATGCGCGGCGGACGTGCGGCGCACGAGCTCGCGCCTTATCCGCGCGATCAACGCGCCGCCGAGCCGCGCGCCCGGCTTCAGCGTGACGAGCAGCACGAGCCGCTCGCCGACGATTTGAGCAGGCGCATCGGCGCCGGCGTTCTCGCGCATGCGCTGCTGCACGACGATGCCGTCGCGAATCTCGGGGAAATCGTTGAGCACGCGGTAGATCTCGCCCGGCCCGACGTTGATGCCGCGCACGACGAGCACGCCGTCGCTGCGGCCATGCAGGCGCGCCGTGCCTTCCGGCGGAAACTCGATCTGGTCGCCGTGCGTCCATACACCGGGATTCGCGCTGAAATAGGCGTTATGAAAGCGCGTGCCGTCGGCGTCGTTCAGGAATCCGAGCGGCCGCGACGGAAAAGGATTCACGCACACCAGTTCGCCGATGCCTTGCGTGCTCGCGCCGTCGCGCCACGCCTGAACGTCGAGCCCGAGGCTTTTGCACTGCGCTTCGCCCGCGAACACGGGAAGGTCCGGATTGCCGAGCACGAAGCAGCCGAGGATATCGGTGCCGCCGGAAATCGACTGCACCTGCAGCGGCTTCACATTGTCGCGGATCCATTCGAACTGCACGTCGAAGAGGATCGCGCCGGTCGACATCATCGAGCGCAGCGCGCCGAGATCGAACTCGCGCGAGGGCACGAGACCCGCTTCCTCGCACATCTTCAGATACGCGGGGCTCGTGCCGAAGACGTTGACGCGCTCTTGCGCGACGAGCCGCCACAAGGTATCGACCGATGCGATCGGGCCGTCGTAGGTCACGATCTCGACGCCCGACGCGAGCGCCGACAACTGCCAGTTCCACATCATCCACGCGCAACTGGTGTGGAAGTACATGCGATCGCCCGGCTGCAGGTCGCAATGCAGCCGATGCTCCTTCAGATGCTCGATCAGGCTGCCGCCCGCGCCATGCACGATGCACTTGGGCTTGCCGGTCGTGCCCGACGAGAACATCACGAAGAGCGGATGATTGAAGCCGAAGCGCTTCCATTCCATGCGATCCGGATCGCCCGCCGCGATGAGCGCGTCGAGCGAATTGACCGGCGGCGCGGCGCGCACGGCCGACGGATCGCCATCGAGACTGACGATGCCCTCGAGCGATGGCAATGCGTCGGCGAGCAACGCAATCTTGTCCGCGAGCGGCGTGCCGGTGTCGAACGGCCTGGCCGCGGTATGCGCGAAAAGAAAGCGCGGCGCGATCTGCGTGAAGCGGTCGAGCAGCGTCTCGATGCCCATCTCGGGCGCGGCGGTGGAAAGCGTGGCGCCGGTCGCGGTCACGGCGAGCGCGGTGACGATCGCATCGGCGTCGTTGCGCATCACGCCCGCGACGCGGTCGCCGGGGCCCAGGCCCAGGTTCGTGAGCGCATCGGCGAGACGCGCCACGCGCTCGCGCAGCTCGCCGCGCGTGAGGCGCACGCGGCGCCCGTCGGCATGACAGGCGGTGAGCGCGGGCGTATCGGCGGCGGCGACGGTGAATCCGAGCAGGTTATCCGCGTAATTCAGCGTCACGTCTGGAAAGAAGCTCGCCTGCTCGCCGGTGTCGCCGATGCAGACCGGCTCGGCGCTGCCGGACCATTCCAGTCCGTGCGTCCACTGCATGAAGTGTTGCCAGAAGGTCCGATATTCCCGGACCGAGAAGTCGTGCAGCGCGCCGTAATGCTCGAATGACTGACCCGTGCGTGCTTGCAGTGCCGCGGTGAATGCGGTCATCTGTGACTGCGTCGCGCGCGCGGGTGGGTCGAAAACAGGCAGGCGCGACTTCGCCTCGTTGGGCGGTTCCGAACGATCCATTAATGGTCTCCCTCAGCGGTTACGGCAAGGCCGGTATCTGCCGGCTTGCTCTTTACTTTTTGGTTTGCTGCTTCAGGTCTGGCGCTCGAGGCGCTCTCTTGACGATGAAGTCCGTTTCCAGGCGGGCGATGTCATCGACGACCAAGCGTATCCAGCCATATCACGCTGTAATGTGCGGCTTACAACAAATGTAGTCGGCTGGGGGTTGGCACGGAGTGGGCGAGGCATCATGTCGCGGGGAAGCCGCGAATCGACAGCGCGATCGCGCACGCATGGCCTCGTTCGATGACATCAGGCGAGCCGAGGCAACGAAGCTGGCAATCCGCTCCGCTGCATTCGGCCGATGCGCGCAGTCTGCGGGAAACCCCGCGCAAATCAGGGGCTGAGCCGCGAAACCTTGGTGCCTTCGAGCGAAACGCCGGCCATGAGACCGGCGTTCGTCAAGACGAAAACCTCGACGGGGTTGGTGGCCGTCGTCGTATCCAGTTGACCGTTCGCGCCGAGCTTCAGCACGGCGACTGTCGCGTCCGTGCCGACTGCCCAGCCGTCACGTTGCCTGAATTGCGCGAGCGCGTCGTTGGTCAGGAACACATACACGAGTGCCTTGGACTGAGCGCCGATCTGCAAGCCGAATGAACCGCCTGCCGTGCTGTAGTACCCGGCGGTTCGTCCATCGACACGCAGCGCGCCTTCGCCGTATTGCGCGCCGAACCAGAAGCCGGCCGCGATCACGCGCGGAAAGACGAGAACGCCTCGTGCCTTGCCCACGAGCTCGCGCGATCCGGGCACGGAAACATAGAGCCGTTGCAGCGTGGCATCCACGGCTGCGTCGATGGCGCGGTCGCGGTCCGCCGTGCCCGCCGCGGTCTCACCGGACGAGGGGCCGGTGGTCGTGCACGCGCCGATGCATAGCGCGGTCATTGCAATGCCGCCGGCCAGCACGAGACGCCTTCTGTTCTTCTGGCTCATACGCTTCCCATGATCAACGGTTGATAGGCTCTCGCACTATACAAGTTGTCGTCCGGTGTGTCTGTTGCGACGTATCTATTGAGCAGACGGAAGCGGACCGGTCTCTGCTACGTCGTGTGTCATCGCCACGAGCAGAAAGAGGACGGAAGAATGAAGCGTGATGATCGTCTGTTCGAGACTGGATTGCTTGCGTCGAAACTCGAAGCGTTGAAAAGCTTTTTTCGACATGGCCGAATGAGGCCACTTCGGATACTCGTCTATGTGATGTTGTCGTGCTCCGTGAGCACGGCGTATCCGGCGCACAAAACGCCGCCGCCGGGCGACCACCGCCACGCGAAGACGAAGCCCGCTCATGAAGGCGGTCTCGACCGGTCCGGCAAGGCGCGCAAGGGCAAGGCCTCGTACTATGGCCGCAAGTTCTACAAGAAGAAAATGGCCGACGGTACGCGCATGAATCCGCAGTCCAATGCGGCCGCGAGCAAGACGCTTCCGCTCGGCACCAGGGCCCGGGTCACGAATCTGGAGAACGGCAACAGCGATGTGGTCCAGATCAGGGATCGCGGTCCTTATGCCGGCAATCGCATCGTCGATGTATCGCCCAAAACGGCCGACAAGCTCGGCATCAAGAAGGACGGCACGGCGCCGGTCGAGGTCAGGCCTATAGAAGTACCGCAGCCCGACGGCACCGTGAAGCTTGGCGCGGGCGCGCGCTGATCGATCGTCTTCGCGCTTTGCCTGCGCATCCTGAGCCGGGATCAGGCCTTGTCAGGATAGCAGTGAGCAAAATCCTCGCAGCCCGGACAGCCGGGCGCAAAGGTCGCGGGCCGTCCGTGCGCGAGCGCGACTTCCTGCGCGAGGAATTTCTTCCAGCGCAGCGCGTTCACGTTGCGCGCGACCAGACGAGGATAGTGACGCGCAAGGATCGCGCTGACATCGTCGCGGCCGCTCAGTCCCAGATCCCGCCAGAGATGATCGGGACGCTGACACGCCGTCGCGACGATCGCTGCCAGACAATGCGCATCGTCGGAGGACACGGCGGCGGTTACATCGTGAGATAACAGCAAATCGCGCAGTTCGCTTATGAATTGCCGATGCGGCGACGATATGACGGCGATCGGAAGCGCGATATCTATCTTGAAACGAGGAAAGTGGCGCGCAAAAAGCGCGGCCAGCTCGGCGCTCCCCAGCCCCAGCAGACGCAACTCCTGCGCATGAAGCCTGATGCCGATCAGACGTGCGAACGCGACCGTGTCCGCATTGCCGGCATCGCATGCATCGGCCAGAAGCTGCTGCTCGATGTGCTCGACTGGCGACGCCGTGACCATGTTCAATCCTTCGGTGACCCGAGCACGACCGCGTCGACGCGCGTGAGACGTTTCACATGTCGGGGCGCGCGCACCCTGTCCGCGCCCGAAACGAGGACAGGCAAGCCGCCTTCGACATCCAGCGGCTGATCGGCGCAGGCATAGACGACGAGGGCGTGGTCGCCGACCGGCGTATTGAACAGCTCGTGCCAGGAGAACACGACAGCGTAGCCGTCGTGGCCGAGCGCGCAAAACACCGTCCGCTTGAAATCGGTGCTCCCTGGCCGGCGCACGCCCGCCGCGTCGAGCAACACGCGCAGCGGCACGCCGCGATAACTGTCCACCTGCCGGATGAACCTGCCGGTCGTGAAGCAGACTAGGAATCCGCGCGGCAGACAGAATTTGAGCTGCCGGTACTGACGCCACATCGTGCGGCGTCAACGCCGATTGCGGTTTGGTCCGCCATTGCGCGCAAAAATGGCTTTCCCGGCGGCGAAATCAGGGCAATGTTGTCCCCTTCGGGACTTACGCAGGCGTCATTTTCGACATTCTGCGTAGGTTCAGCGCCGCGCAGACGAGTTTCCATTCGGCCTGGGCCTTGGCCAGTCCGCGCATGCTGAATTGTCGAAATCCGAGAACGCTCTTTACCCAGGCATTCGGCGGTTCGGACAGCCATTTGCGCTTTCGATAGGCCGCCTGAGTTTGCGCACAAGTAAACTTGTCGGCCATCGCGGCGCATAGCGGGCGCTTCCGGGCATCGACCTTCACCTCTTTCTTGCCCTCGCGTCCGGGCGCCACGATCAACTCGGCGGGGTGCTCGCGCAATTGTTCGAACGTCGCCTCCGAGCGGTAGCCCGCATCGGCAAGGACTTGCTTGGGGGCGGCCCCGGCGTCGCGCGCTACCGCCGCCAGAACGATCGGCAATTGGCCGCTGTCGGCAGCACAGTTACCCAGTTCGGCC
>NZ_FCOX02000111.1 GCF_900044055.2 Caballeronia calidae
CAGTAAAACTGCGCAAACCTTCCTGATTGAGGTGCGCCACGATTTGCCGGTCAGGCGGATGCTGCGATAGTTCGCGCACCTGGTCGACGAAGGCGGCGGGGTAACGTATCGCGTCGGCAGCCGGCTTGGGCAAGTCCACGGTGATATCAGTACACGCGCTGCCTTGCCAGCGGATATGCAGCACCGCTTGTCTCGTGGCGGACCGTTTCTCGACCGTGATGTCCCGGATGAGCAGTCGCAACATGCGCTTGCGATCCTTCGCGACGTGGTCGGCGCCCGCCAGAGGCGCGGCAGATTGTGCGCCAGCGCGAGGACCTGAGCTTTCTGTTCGGACGTCGCGACGCGTGCCTTCTGGCTCTGGAACTGGGCGGCTTCGGTCCTGATCGCCTCGAGGCGAAGCATCGCGTCATTCCAGCGCCGCTCGAGGGTACCCGCGACCAGACGGTTGGCGGGGTCGCATGCCTGGTAGCGACGTTCAGCGAGTGCGACTTCATACTCGGCGCGTTCGATGCGCATGTGCCACTGGCGCATGATGGCATGATCGCGTTGCTCGAGTTCGCTCATGGCGGTCACGGCGAGTTCGAGTTCCGCTGGCTGCAGGGCGGTGAGTACGGCCTCGCCAATTGCGTTGTCAAGTAGTTCGCTGCGCATGCTCATGCAATCGGTGGTCGCTAGCCCCTCGCGGCGGCGAGCACTGCATAAGTACAGTGGATAAAGGCCGCCGTTACCCTGGTAGCGAACGGTCAACGCCCGACCACAGGCGCCGCATATCAGCAGTCCCTGAAGCAGCGCCAATCCTTCACGCGCAGCACCACTGAGCACGGTACGTTCGCCGTTGGTCCTGTCGTGCGCCAGGCGTTCCCGGTTGCGCTCAAATTCCTCTATATGAACGGCCCCTTTTGCGCCAGGTTTTCTCATGTTTTGACGAGCAGGATAGGTTGCAGCTCTATATGCGACCTTGTTGCAGCCATGCCGCCGCTGCGGGTCCCCATGAAATCCGCTGACTCGTGCCTCATTCCAGGGAAGAGCTCGAAGCTCGTTGGAATTTCCAGGTTTCACGAATCCCGGTCTTACCTGTTCTGTCATTACACGTGATTGCCAACGCAACTTTTGACGGGCTATCCTGTATCAGAGAGTTGTTTGTTAAAGACAGCGACGCCTCAAGCCGGCTTCGTGCTCACGTGATCTTTGCTGTAGGGTCGATCGTGCGCAAGTACGGCCCATGATCCGTGCCATCTTGTTGGCGAGTGCGACTGCCGCGACCTTCAGTGGTCGCCGGTTCTTCAGTTGCTCGAGCCATATTCCAGGCTGTTTGGTATTGCATAGAACGCTACGCGCACCATGGATCAGCAACGTTCGCAAATAGGTGTCGCCACGCTTGCTTATACCCAGCAGCTGAACTTTTCCGCCAGTTCCCGTTTGTCCGGGTACCAGGCCGAGCCACGCGGCAAACTCACGGCCCGACTTGAACGAACCGGGATCACTCATGGTTGCGACAGCCGCGGTCGCGCTCAACAGACCAACGCCAGGTATTTCAGCAATCGCCCGGGATGCCTTGTCTTCCTTCATCCAAGTCTGCAGCCGTCGTTCGATTTCAACGATTTGCTCATCGAGCTTGGTTAGGCCTTTCCACTGCTCGCGGAGCGTATCGATCAGCATTGCCGGCAGGCGCTCCGACAACCTAGCCAAAACGTCCGGCATCGCCTTGTTCAGCGCGCTGCGAGCCTTGCCCATCACTTCGCCATATTCGGTTAGGAGTCCACGTAGGCTGTCTGCATCGTTCAGAATTTCACCAGTTGCTGCCGCATACGATGCATGGCGAGGACCGCTTGCGGCCGCGCAAGAAGTGCAGTTCGGCCTGTGCCATCGTACCTTTGAGACCAAGTATCAGGCCGTCGTTGAAGTCGCCCGCGTCGTAGCTGCCGCGCGTCAAACAAGATGAGAGCAGCGCGTCAATCAGGATGAGAGTACTGGCGTTGCGGCAGCGGTGAAGGGCGTAGCCCGGAACCGCTGCCGCAACGCCGCGCCGAGGAGCTCCCCGTCGTCGGGATGCCTTGTCGGTGGTCGCGGTAAATCGGGTATGAACAGCTCTTCCATGTAGCAAAGGGAGGCTGAGTTGCCCGGCCGACACATCAACGACCACCAGATGAGGCTCTATATGAAGTACAGACTCAAGGAGGGGCCGCCCCAGGCGGCTGCGCGCGCTGGGTTCAGCGCCGCCACGGGCTATCGGATCGAAGAGGATCCGCGATTGCCATCGCAGAAGAAGGCGCCGCGCGCGCGTCGCCGTGCCGATCCCCTGGCCGCGATCTTTGACATCGAGATCGTGCCGTTGCTCCAGTCCGCTCCCGGCATCCGGCCGATAGCCGTACTGGACGAGATGCTTCGGCGCCATCCCGACCTCCCGGGCAACGTGCGCCGCACACTGGAACGCCGTATTCGCGACTGGCGCGCACTCCATGGCGAGGAACGTGACGTCATGTTCCGTCAGGTACACGAACCCGGTCGTCTCGGATTGTCCGACTTCACCGAGATGGACAGCCTGGGCGTCACCGTGGCGGGTGTCGCGCTGGACCACCGCCTGTATCACTTCCGGCTGGCCTGCTCGGGCTTTGAGCACGCTCACGTCATTCTCGGCGGCGAGAGTTATGTCGCGCTGGCTGAAGGGTTGCAGAACGCCATGTGGGCACTCGGAGGCGCGCCGCGCGAGCACCGCAGCGACAGCCTGTCGGCGGCGTTCCGCAATCTCGATGCCGATGCGCGCAAGGATCTGACCACGCGTTACGATGCGCTGTGCCCCCACTACGGCATGCAGCCCACACGCAACAACCGTGGCGTTGCCCACGAGAACGGCTCGATCGAGAGCCCTCATGGCCACCTCAAGAGCGCAGTGCGTGATGCGTTGCTTCTGCGCGGCAGTCACGACTTCGACGATCTCGGTTCCTATCGCCGCCTCATCGACGAGATCGTCGGTCGCATCAACGCGCGTAATGGCAAACGCATTGAGGCCGAGCGGGCAGTGCTTCAACCGCTTCCGGCCCAGCGTACGTGCGACTACGAGGAAACGCGCGTGTACGTCACGACCACCTGCGGCTTCGTCCTGCGCAAGGTGTTCTATACCGTCCCATCACGGCTGATCGGCCATCACCTGCGCGTACGGCTGTATGACGACCGCCTGGAGCTGTTCCTGGGCGGCACGGCCCTGATGACACTGCAGCGCGGCCGTGCGGGCCCCAATGGCAAGCACGGCCACGTCATCAACTATCGGCACGTCATCCACGCGCTGCGCCGCAAGCCCATGGCGCTGCTCAACCTGGTCTACCGCGATCAGGTCTTTCCGCGCGAGGCCTATCGCCTGAGCTTCGATCGCCTGCTCGAACAGCTCCCGGAGCGCCAGGCATGCAGGACTATGGTTGAACTGCTCAGCCTGGCCCACGAGCACAACTGCGAAGCCCAACTGGCCCAGGCGCTGCAGCAGTGCCTGGACGAGGGACAGTTACCCGATCTCGACGCACTGTGTTCGCGCTTCAAGGCGAAGCCGACGAGCAGCATGCCGGAGGTGAGCATCCAGCTCGCCGCGCTGAGCGACTACGAAGCCCTGCTTGACATGGCAACGGAGGTGGCAGCATGAGTCTCGACATCGACGCTACCCGCCTGTCGCTGTTGCTCAACGATTTGCGGCTGCCCGCCATCAAGCAGATCTGGTCCAGCTTCGCCGAGCGATCCGACACGGAAGGCTGGCCGGCAGCACGCCTGCTGATGGCGCTGGCTGAACACGAGATCGCCGAGCGCGATCGACGCCGGGTCGAACGTCACCTCAAGGACGCAAAGCTGCTGCCGGGCAAGACGCTGGAGAACTTCGATTTCGACGCGGTGCCGATGGTGTCCCGCGCGCACGTCTCGGCGCTTTGCGCTGGCGACGGCTGGTTGCGTAACGGCACCAACCTGATTCTTCTGGGGCCATCTGGTGGAGGCAAGTCGCACCTGTCGTCGGCCATTGGACTGAGCCTGCTGGAGAAGGGCTGGAAGGTCCTGTTTGCGCGGACCACCGACCTCGTGCAGCGGTTGCAGGTCGCGCGCCGCGAGCTTGCCCTGGAGTCCGCCATCAACCGGCTGGATCGCTTCGATCTGGTCGTCCTCGACGATTTCGCCTATGTCAGCAAGGATCAGGCCGAGACGTCGGTCCTGTTCGAGCTCATCAGCGCCAGATATGAGCGCCGTTCTCTTTGCATAACAGCAAATCAACCGTTTGGCGAATGGGACAAGGTCTTCCCCGACCGGGCCATGACGGTGGCCGCCGTCGACCGGCTGGTCCATCACTCGACCATCTTTGAGCTGAACGTCGAAAGCTACCGTCGCCGTACGGCCCTGCAACGCAAGCAGCAGGGACCGGGGCGCCCGGCCAGTAGAGCGACGCCAAAGAACGTAGGCGCGCTACCCACACAGGAGAATCCGCAATGACGGGCAATTCGCAGCTCACGGGCGTAACGCGTGACGACGCATCCGACAGTTCGATGGCGATGCCCCGCGCGCTCACAGGAGCGCAACGGCAACGCGCGTATCGCTTGCGGCGCAAACGGGCCGTGATTGACGCCATTGGTGAGGAAGCTCTGGCGTCACGCATTACGTTGCTGGCCATGCTCGGTGACGCACTGGCTGCATTGGAAGCCAGCGGCACTTCGACGATGCTCATCGAGATCAAACGCGAGAGCGTAACGCGCGTGCTCAAAGCCATCGTCACGCGTTACGGCATCGACCTCACCGGCTGACGCCCTGTTCTCATCCAGATTGACGCGCGGCTGGCAGCCGAAGCTCGCCGGCGTCAATCAACATCGGCGTCATCACGCACGCCACCACATTCTCATCCTGATTGTCGCGCGGCCAGAATGCCTGCAGAGCGCCACGCGTTACATAACAATCCTAACGACCGAAGAGCAACAATCAGCTTGATTGTCGCGCGCGTCAATCAATAAACGCTTGTCAGCGTCAATCAACGTCGGCATCATCATCCCTACCGCGACATTCTCAACTTGATTGTCGCGCGTCTCTCATCCAGATTGTCGCGCCACATCGTAGCAGCCATCGGCGTCGATCACGAGCGTATGGGTGAGCGCGCACAACTCGAGCAGGCGATGCCAGTCCAGATTCGAGCGTGCCAGGCGGGAAACCTCCAGTGCGAATACAGCACCCACGTTCCCCATCGAGACGTCCGCTACGAGGGTCTTGAAGTCCTCGCGGCCCGTCATCTGCGCACCCGATTGACCGAGATCGCGGTCCAGGACCCGGATCGCCGTCTCCGGCCAACCCAGTGCCAGAGCTTTGTCGCGCAATGCGTATTGACGCTCGGTGCTCTCCTGATGGTGTCGCACCTGGGCCAGCGTACTTTGGCGGATATAGATGTACGCCGGTTTGCTTTGATGTTCGGGGGTGATCTTGGTGTTCATCGAAGGTCTCCTCGGTCAGCTCCAGCGCGGGCTCGGCGGTGAGCCAGGCCTCGAGCTGTTGGCGATGAGTACGCCGGCCGATTGCGGATCGATGAAGTTGGCGAGCGACAGCGACGACTGGCTCACCTGCGCCCCTCAGAGCGCCTCGCGGCGGCGCAATAGTTCGCGGTTGATCTCGCAGATCTCCTCGATGATCTCGCGAACGCGGTGATAGTTCGCCAGGTGCTCGGCGACGTCGGTGTAATCGGCTTGCGGCACATAGTCCATTTGCGGCCGGCGGCCGGGAAAGCTCACGGATAGGTAGTACTTGGGACCATGGCCGGGGCCGTCTGCACACTTGCAGCCCGGTTTGCCGCAGCGCTTGTAGCGTTCGATGAGCGAGCCACGCAAGAGCGTCTCTAACGCTGGCATTTGCTTCAGCAATTGCGCTCGGCGTCTGCGCAAAGTGGACGACGGAATATCTTCCATTGGCGGACCACGTTAAAAACTGGTCTGATAGCAGGACAAGGAGGCGCATTGATCAAGCTCCTTTGTTCGATGACTTCATGGATGGGGCAAGCTGGTTGATCAACGTTACCAGCTCCAACAACATCCCCAGATCGAAGTAGCACGCGGGCGCGATGGCCTCGCCGTCGACGGACCGTGCGCCCCAGTCGGTCCATTCGCGCGCAATACTAAAGCTGCCGCGTTCTGTATCGCGCAGAAGCAGTGTCTCGGTGCCTGCGACGCAGCGCGCCTTCAGCACGGAAAAGCGTTGGCCCCTGAGGGGATGAAATGGATGACGGATCTCAGCCCATCCCAAATGCTCGTTGAGCACTTGTGCAGTTCGCGCTGACCGTCCCCACTGTGGCGGACCGTATTGCCCAGGCAGTTGTGCGCAACTATCTTGAAGCGCAGGTAGAGCCCTGCTTCCATCCGGATTCCTATGCTTACCGTCCTTCCAGGTCGGCACTGGACGCGATTTCTGCCGTCCGGGGCCGATGCTGGAAATACGATTGGGTGCTGCAATTTGACATCAAAGGCGCGTTCGACCATGTTGATCACGAACTCATGCTGAAAGCGGTGCGGCAGCATGCCCGGTGCACATGGGTGGAGTTGTACGTGGAACGCTGGTTGCAGGCGCCCATGATGAGGGGGCAGGAATTGGTATCGCGGACGCAGGGCACGCCGCAGGGTGGTGTCGTCAGCCCGGTACTCTTTAATCTCTATATGCATTATGCGTTTGACACCTGGATGGCGAGGCACTTTCCGGGCACGCTGTTTGTGCGGCATGCGGACGATGGATTGGTCCACTGTAAAAGCGAAGCCGAAGCCAGACGGTTGCAGGAGGCAATCGGTGCACGTCTGAAGGCCTGTGGCCTGGAATTGCATCCTGAGAAGACGAGGATCGTGTGCTGCCGGGATGGGAATCGCAAGAAAGACTATCCCAGCACGAGTTTCGACTTTCTCGGATACACCTTCCGTGGTCGGCTGGCCAAAAGCAAGCGCGGCATATACTTCAACAGCTTCAGTCCGGCCCTCAGCGGCAAGGCCGCGAAACGCATCCGCGACAAAATGCGGGAGTGGAAGATCGGTCGCTGGACGGATGCTGGGATCGAAGACATTGCCGAGCGGGTCAATCCGGCCTTGAGAGGTTGGTGGAACTATTACGCAGCGTTCTATATGAGCGAGTGCAAGCGCGTGATCGCCCACCTCAACGACATTCTGGAGAAATGGGCGGCCCGTAAATACCGCCGGTTTAAACGGAGTCGTGCGAAGGCTCGGGAGTGGCTCAGGCGGATGGCCGAGCGTGCGCCGGAGATGCTGTATCACTGGACGCTGAGAGTGTTGCCGTCGGCTGGATGACAAGAGCCGTATGAACCGAGAGGTATGCCCGTCATATGGGTTGCCCGCAAACGAGCGTGCACCGACGATAAGGCCTTGCTTCTCCGTGATCGCGAGACTAATCTTGACGCCAAACTCATGGGGCCGGCGAGCCTTGCCTTTCGAGATGCACTCTACTTCTGGCGCGTGAAGCGCGTAGAGCTTGTGCTTATCCTTCGCTCGCTGCCGGAAGATACGCCACGCGCGTTCAAGCCAGATGTTCAAGGATGCCTGTTGCTCAGTGGACGCGTCCGATAACTTTCTCTCGATGTCACGCAGCAATCGTCCGAGTATCGTGCGCTGACGCTTGAGCACCCGGCGCAGACGCTTGAACTGTTTCGCGTGCGAATAGCCACCGGCGCGGCGACGCAGTTGTTTCCCCTCTCGCTCGTACGTTTGCTTCAGTGTCAGCCCGGCACGTTGTGCGAGCTTTGCGAGCTTGCCTCGCGCAATCTCCAGCAAACGGCTGTCAGTCGGATAGGCAATCGCTTTCTGTTGGACCGACGTATCGACAATCACGCGCTCGAACTCGGCCGGCCTCACCGCTTTCATTTGCACGCCCGCCGCAATTGTCGTCGCGAGTAACTCCTCGACACCGGCTTCGCCCAGCGCCTGCCGAAAGCGCACGAGGTTGGTCGGATCGCACGGCATGCGCGGCTGAAAATACTCCTCACCGCGGAAAAACTGGAAGTACACGTCTTGTGCCCAGCGCTCACAAACGGAATCATCACTTTCGTTGTATGCGTGCTTCAGGTAGAGCAGCCCGACCATCAGCCGGATCGATAGGCGCGGACGTCCCGCAGCGCTCAGGCCCGCCCCGGCCAGCTTGGATGCCGTGCCGAACAGATCAATCTCCGCGCGTATCCGGCCCTCGCGAGCACGTCGCTCGAAGAGCGGTGTCAACGTCGCTTCTATCGACGTCCATGGCATGCGTTTGGCAAGCACTGCGAGTGGGTGCCGCAAATCTATCATCCCGTCCAGGCGGCTGCGGAAGAAATCCGGTGTGCTCATCGGCGCTTCTCACTCCCAGAAGATAGACCAATTCCATATGGAAACTGGGAGTTTCGCAACCCTCTATTTGCCCTCATTCGCACGCGGCGCCTGGCTTCGCCCATTCTGCCAGACCGACTATTTATTCTTAAACATTATAAGGTGTCACCGCTGGCAGCGCTGTGCTTCGGCTCGCTGTATCCTGGATCGGTTAGAGCTCAGCGCTCGCCTCTATATGGGGCCCCGCCGCCATCGGCAGCCTCCCAGGAGCATCCGAGCTCAAGGCCACGCATTCTGATCGAGTCTTCGAAACTTAGATATTGCCTCTGCAAGTGGCGCGATCTGCTTAGGGGAACGTGGTTCCCCATCCTGAACGTATCGGGCGACCCTAGAGTGCCGTGATAACGGCAAGACCGAGCGTATCGTCGCGCCGTAAGCCGTCTCGGGAGGAGGATAAAACGACGTCTCAGGCAGGACGGAGGGTTTGCCGTTGCGGTTAGATTCTAATTCGCAGTCACCGCAGTATAGGAAACGCCATGAGACTGGATGGATTGGACTTGCTTGAAAGATTTCAGGAGTCGAAGGATTCTGATCAGCTTCTTTCTCATCTAAGCGCACATGCGAAGGAGCTGGGCTTTGAATACGTATGTTGCGGATTCCAGCGTCCATCATCTGTTCGCAAGCCACTGCTAGAACTTTTGAATGCCTACCCTCAGGGATGGATGGATCGCTATATAGAGCAAAACTACGTCGCCGTTGATCCCGTGGTGAAAACGGGAAAGAAAGAACAATACCCAATCCTGTGGAACGATGCGTTGTTCGCTTCGACCCCGACGCTTTGGAGTGAGGCGCGTGATGTCGGGCTTACCGCCGGCGTCTCGCAGTCATGCTGGGGTGTGAATGGTGGGTTCGGCTTGCTCTCGCTGGCACGCTCGAGTCCGGCCATTTCGGCTGCCGAGTTTCGAGACGTGACCACTCACCTATGCTGGCTTGGTACCATTACACATCACCTTATGTCCTCTTTCAACCGTCCTACGGGATATTCTGGCGAGCCTGTCTTTCTCACACCAAGAGAAAAGGAAATTTTGCAATGGAGCGCCGATGGTAAAACGGCGTCCGAGATTGGAGACATCTTATGTATTGCGGAGCGGACAGTTAATTTCCATATCAATAATGTTCTGCCCAAACTCGGTGCCACAAGCAAAATCCAGGCAACGGTTCGGGCCATACGATTGGGACTGATTTAGCAGACAGACTGCAGGAATACCATGCTCGCCGACTGCATTCGACATTGAACTCTCCGTCAGTCCCATGGCGTTCGAAAAGAATTGGGCCATCGCTCACCTCGCGATCGAGGATATCCCGACTCGCCATCACGGCACGCGTCTTTTGAGCGCGCCAAGGTCCGCCGTCTCACGGCCGGTGCGTTGAACAGTTGGGGCGCCCCGCCGAAGTCGCCCTGGCAATGCAGGACAACCTTGCAGTAGTCACAACCCTCTCAACTCAGATCAAAGTAGTCGAAGAGCAGCTTAAAGAAAAGGGGTCTTCGCGGAAAAGTGTGATGGTTTTTCATAATGAAAACGGCGCAGAGCCAATCTGGGAAAGGGTTCTCGGGTTTCGACAATTCAGCATGCGCGGACTGGCCAAGGCCCAGGCCGAATGGAGACTCGTCTGCGCGGCGCTGAACCTACGCAGAATGTCGAAAATGAGGCCTGCGTAAGTCCCGAAGGGGACAACACTGCCCTCATTTCGCTCTTTACCCAGGCATTCGGCGGTTCGGACAGCCATTTGCGCTTTCGATAGGCCGCCTGAGTTTGCGCACAAGTAAACTTGTCGGCCATCATGGCGCATAGCGGGCGCTTCCGGGCATCGACCTTCACCTCTTTCTTGCCCTCGCGTCCGGACGCCACGATCAGCTCGGCGGGATGCTCGCGCAATTGTTCGAACGTCGCCTCCGAGCGGTAGCCCGCATCGGCAAGGACTTGCCTGGGGGGGCGGCCCCGGCGTCGCGCGCGACCGCCGCCAGAACGATCGGCAATTGGCCGCTGTCGGCAGCACAGTTACCCAATTCGGCCGCGACGATAATGTGAGCCGTGTCGTCGACAGCAGCCTGGGCATTGTGGGAGTACTCCAAGCGCCGCCGGCATGCTTCATGATCCGGCTTTGCGGGTCGGTAAAACGTGATGCGGCGCTCAAAAAACGGCCTGCGAAGGAGCACAGTGTGCGTCCAGCGAAGGCTGGCGTGTTCAGCAGGAGATAGACCTGCCGGGGTAGAAGTCAGAAGCTCCGTAGCTTGGATAGCAGGGTGGCGGGAAACCAAAACTCTGAAGCCTATCGACGTCCGTCTCCTTGGGGGACGTGCGAGTCATCGGGCCGTAATGAAGATGAACGTGGATGTGGCCTCGAAAATAATAGACCCGAAGGCCGAGCCCTTACTGCTGGTGGCTTCAGGTCTGCCTTGGCCGTATCCGGCTTTCGCCTTCGTGCCCGTGTAGGCATCTCCATACCTTCCACCTCTCCATCAGCGCAACGATGTCGCCTTCCCGATCCGCCACATAGACCAGGCGGGTCGCTGGCAACGTCGCGGCCTGTTCAGCGACGCGCTCATAGCTCTCTGTCCACCGCACACTCTCCTTGATGCCGCCCCGTTCCCCGTTCGCATCCAGCGGGCGGTTCGCGCGCCCACATCCAGGCGTCGACCACACCCAACGGCTCTCGATCCGGCGTGACGGCATAGGTCGGGTGCAGGTACATTCCTCGCTGCACTTCATAGCTCAACGACGAGGCGTTCTCATTCACCCACCGCACCAAGGTGTTTGCGGACGGCACGTCGGACAACCGAGTAGTACCTGAAGCATGGTGAAAGCCATGTGACCGCGCGAGCGGCGGCGGAGTGAGCCGGGGAAGGCGGTTGGCAGAGATGGTCGGAAACGACAAGAACGTGAGATGAGTAAGGACGATGATGAGGATAAGTTCCATGAGCGAAAGCCCCAGAAATCATGGTCCGAGGAGACTCGCGGACTGGCTGAATCGTAAGCGCTCATTCAACCCGCGTCTGTCAGCCCCTTGCGCTCTGGTATTGAATCAGCTAAGAACTTATCCGTAAATAAAGGTATGCTTCGTTCCGAGCCGCAAGCGAGTGCGGCGTTGGAGCGAAGGCTTGACCGAGAAGCGAGTCGAATCGTGGGAGGTGACCGATGCTTTCTGGCAGCGGTCGAGCCACTGATCCCGCAACGTGCGCCCTCACCAGAGAAAAAGTACCTGCGCAGGCCGGGAGCGGGACGACCGCCGAAGCCGGCTCCCAGGTGTTTGAAGCCATTGTGTATGTACTGCGCACGGGCTGCCAATGGAAGGCGTTGCCCAAAGAGCGCTTTGGTAGTGCCAGCGCCATCCACGAACGCTTTCTCGACATCACGCTCATCCGTCCGGAAAACCGGTGCGCCCCTCAAAGCGATGCTCCTTGTCGATGCACGCGAGTACGGCGCATGAACTTTCGTTGGCTCAACATCTGACGTGGGTGGCTCGCAAGGGAAAAGCCGGGAGCGCTTATTTGATCAAAATGAGCTCGTGCGGCCCGTGTCTTCACTTGTTACGTTCAGGACGCGGGGCTACGGTGCCACTGATGTCGTCGTGTTTGCGCGCGCCGAAGCCGCGCTCGAACGCTGCGTGCAACGGGCCGCACGCGAACACATTTGGCGACTCGAACCCGACGTTTGAGGCCATCCTGCGCCAGGCAGAACAGCCAGCTTGAACGTGCGCCGCGCTACGTGCACGTGGACGCGCGTGAGCGCCTGGAGCGGTTCGCAGCCAGCGGCCGGCAGTCGGCGCAGGCAAGCGCGGCGCGCCTGCAGTAACAGACGTGTTCTAGGAAACTGCCGCCATCGACACCGCTCGCAGGACTCGCCGAGATTGCTTCCGACGATTCTGCGGCACAAGTCCGACGCGCGCGACGATTGAATACCTGGAAGTATTTATAACCGCAGTCGTGCTTCCCTCGGCCTTTCGCCTTCCACGGGTTCCGAGTTATGCAGCAGCATCCTTGGTCTGCTGAGCTTTGATCCGAGCGCCTGCCGAGGTCCCAGATCAACAGACTCGGAACAATTTTGCCCGACCTCAGACGGCCGGCGGGGCCACGCGCAGCGGGTGGTCACGCAGTTGCTCGTACACCGGGTGGCCGACAAAGCGCACGTACTGTGGCGTCATCTGTGTACGCATCGACAAGACGGCTTCGGAAGACAGGACGATTGCCGCGCTGCCTCGTACGCGACGCGATGGATAGATGAAGCCATCGGGCCTCGACGCGACATCGATCTGCGTTATGGCTTCATGCACACGCGCACCAAATTGCTGGCACCACTCGTAGTCCGGACTCGACAGTCGATCATAGATGCCGAGTCGGCTGGACGCTTCGCCGTTCAGGTTCCAAAGCCGAAGGTCGCGGGGGAACGACAGCGTCGCTATGAGTCCGTTGCGCTCGGCAGCCGGATCGACGTAGAACGAAAGCGCTCAATTCGGCCCACGTAGAAGGCGGAGGCGATGCAACGCAGAATGTGCCCACTACTTTTTCAGTGGACACAGATATGGAAGAACGCTATTTGGAGTTTTTGCCGCTGCGTGTAGTCAGCGTGGGGGCAAATGGCAAGCGGCGCTTTGACCCGCAGGGCAAGC
>NZ_FCOX02000112.1 GCF_900044055.2 Caballeronia calidae
TTCGCCTTGGCCAGCAGCGCATCGATCTGTTCTTTGAGTTCCAGCTCGGCTTTCTTCATCCGCTCGTAACTCATCGCCTTATGACGCGACGCATTGGCCTTGATCTTCGTGCCGTCAACGGCAATCGTCCCGAGCTTGACCAGTCCGCATTCCTTGGCCAGCTTCACCACTTGCACAAACAGCTCCGACAGTTCCTTCAAGTGAAAGGCGCGAAAGTCGCAAAGCGTGCGATGCGCCGGATAGTTGCCCGCGGCGAGGACCCGGAACGCGATATCTTCATGCAGCTTCCTGGCCAGCTTGCGCGACGAAAACACCCCGGTCGCATAGCCGTAGACGAGCACCTTCACCATCATCGCCGGATGAAAGGGTTGATTGCGCGGGCCGCCGCCCGCATACCGCGCATGGAAGCTTGACAGGTCGAGCGAATCCACCGTGTCGCTGATGTAATAAGCCAGGTGCCCTTCCGGCAGCCAGTCTTGCAGCGCGTGGGGCAGCAACATCTGCTGCTGCGGCTCGTATGGGAGATAACTTGTTGGCATCTGCTAACAACGTCTTCTCCGCTCGGCCGGATGACATCAGATTTCTGCCGCGCACGCTCCTAGGCTACGGCGAACAAGGGCGCTTGGCCCTCTGTCCAAAAATAGCCTGACCATATCGGGTGTCTAGGGTCGCCCTCCTCGAACTCGATCCACACCCACGTACCGATTGGGGGCGCCAAGGTCGCACTCCCTTTGGGTCCGGGAAAGGGTACGCACGGAAGCGCCCAGCTCAACGGCGACCCTGAAAAGCTTGGCACCTCGACCAGCAACCGTCCCAAGGCCAAGGGGTCCTGGTTATTTAGAACCGTGCCGCGAAACTTGCCAAACAGACGGTCCGTTTCAACGTCCGCATAGGGACGCGTGACACTGGCACTGCTCCGACTAGATGGGGTTTCCATAGCGCCTCCGTCGCTTCAGATTTCCAACGCCCAAAGATGCGTCCACCTCTCAGGCTACGGCCGTCCGTCGCCGAGCAGCGAGACTTTCCTATTCCCCAGTTGCACCGCGGTGCAAGCGCCCCGCCCCGGGAGAGGGCTACAACTACTACCCGCCAATGATTTCGCCGGACCAAATATGATCGAACGCGGCGCCCGCTTCTCGCTGTACCTTCCGGACCGTCTCCGCATCAGGAGCGTCATATTCGCAGATCATGTGCCTGCGATCCAAGGAGAGGACGCTGCGCTTCCAGACGACACCGTGCATCCCGCTACACGGAGCCAGTTGGTCTTCGACACGCGACAAGTCCTCATCCGATTGCGGCGTCGGAAAGCTTCTTTCAACCACGACGTGCGCCATTTCGGTTCTCCGGTCGTTACTGAGCTTTGTAGTGGTCATAGTTTAGGCATGCTGCGTTGTTATCCCCGTTGTAGCGACGGGAAAGCGGTCGCGGAGGCGCTGTATCGCAGCTTTGCTTCGAGGGCTCAGCCAAGGCACGTTTAGCTGGCCGCGCAACGAGGACATCAGCGTCTCAGCGCGTTGTCCGTCGCCAGCCGCGAAGGCGGTTTCGATCAGAATGGCGGTCGCGACGACCATCTCCGTCGGCGAGCTCAGCGCTTCCGCGGCCTGAAGCGCCTCGGTAGCATAGGCGCTCGCTGTTTCACCATCGTCGACGTCGAGAACCGCGAGCGCCACCTCATTTAGCGCGTAGCACAGGTGCCGCTTGTCGTCCGCCTGGCGCAATGCATCGAGACCCGTAGTTATGGCGCCTCGTGTGTCGCCGTCGCCCAGACGCAGCGATGAAACTGCGCCCATCACATCGGCAAATGGTGCGCCGGAGTCGCCCATCTTTTGCGCGGCGGCGACGATTGAGCTCGCCATTTCCCTGACTGCCTCGTGGGCGCCGTGCTCATGCCGCATCGTCGCAAGCCAGACGAGACATTGATACTCGCGCCAGTGATCGCCTACGGCCCGTGCATGCGCAACGGCTGCGCTCAACCTCGCGCAACCAGTGTCCAGGTCGCCATCTGCGCGCGCAAGAAGTGCTTCTCCCCACATGAGTTCGACGATTCGCAGGTCGAGCTCTTCTGCCATCGCGCTCGCTTCTTTGAGAACTCCGCGGGCCCGACGCAGATCTCGTTCGAGGTCCAGCAGACATCGCCCTGTGTTCGCGAGTTGTCGGCAGCGCGTGCTTGCGTCGGCTTTGCGCGCCGCATTTTCCGCCCTGATAGTCACCTGTCGCGTGCGCTCGATGTCATTCGCCTGTTGCGTGAGCCACGACAGACTGTAAAGGCCCTCAACGACGTCAGCGTGGAGCGATAGCGCTTCGGCTTCTTGGATGGCTTGCTCAAGCTCTTGCTCAACAGACACCGGCCGCCTGTCGCCTGAACTGGCGGCGGCTGCGAGCCGGGCGCTCAGCAACTGAATCTCGAGCCGGATGCGCTCGCGCCCCTTGGGCAGCGCGCGCGCGTGCGCAAGCCCTCGCTCGGCGACCGCGCGCGCCTCGGCGGCGGCGAAGACACGCAGGCAGTGATTGCTCGCCTCCACGCTCGCCCTCGCCGTCATGCGCGAGTCGCCAGCCATCGTTGCGTGGTGAACCACCTCCCCGTGCAATCGTGGATCTTCTGCACTGGCGGCGAGGAGTTGCCGCGCGATCTGATGATGAATCGCGCCCCTGTGCGGCCCTGAAAGCGTCCGATACACGGTCTGTCGCACGAGATCGTGTGCGAAGTCATACGCCGTCTCGGTCTTCGGAGCGAGAAGCCGACGCCGCTCAAGGTCCGCCAAACACAGGAGACCGTCGCCGATCGGCCTGTCGACCAATTCCGCAAGCTGGTCTGGACGAAATTCATGGCCGACAGCCGCCGCAAAAGAGAGCAATTCACGTGTCGAAGGGTCCAGCGGCGCGAGACGATCAACGATCAAGGTGTCGACCGGCCGCGCTGACTCGTCGATATCGGTCGAGCCGATGCGCGTCAGCTCGAGCACATAGAGCGGATTCCCGCCGCTCGCGCGTACCACCTGCTCGGCATTTAACTCTTTGCCCGTGGCCGCGAGCAAAGCTCCGACCTCGGGTACAGAAAGCGGGGTAAGCGGGAGGCTACCCAGCTTGCCGTCCCGAGACAACGCCTGCAAGAGCGTATGGGCCCATCGGTTATCCTCGGTTTCTGCCGGACGTGCCGTGGCTACGAATGCAACTGGCAACCCTTGGACAAGCCGACGTAGCACAAAGTGAAGCAAGGCCGCTGACGCTTCGTCCAGCCACTGGAGATCATCCAGCGCGATGGCCAACCGCTGCGCGACAAGCATCCGGTTCAACATTGCCACGACGGCTTCGAAGAATCGCTCGCGATCACCGCGGTCGCCGGCCGCTTCCGTCGACGTCGCAGTCGAATGAATGATTGGCGCAAGGTCTGCTCCGGCCACCTCCAGTTCCTCGGTCGCAGCACTGCGCAGCGCATCGATCCAGATACCGTACGGGCGGATCGCCTCGGCTTCGTAACAGCGTCCGCGGAGCACACGAAAGCCCGCGCTGGAGGCCCGGTCGCTGAAGTACTCGAGTAGCCGCGTCTTGCCGATTCCGGGTTCTCCCGTCAGGAGCGTCAGCCCGCCGCCGGCCGCAGACGACAAAACTGCGTCGAGCCTCGCGCGCTCCTTCTCCCGACCAACGAGTGGCAACGTCGAGGCGGCTTCCTGATCCTCTGTACGGGTGCCGTGGTTGTCGCTCACCGGCGGCGCGATGTTCGTTGGCGCGGCCTTTTGAGGGCGTTCCTCTCGATGTGAATCATCGTTCGCAACGTCGACCCGTGCACGTTGACGCACGCATCGAATGGAGTCATCCAGCACCGCGCCGCCGCCCGCGCCCAGTTCACGGCGTAGGAACTCGCGCGCGTAACTGAAATGGACTTCGGCGTCTGAACGCCGGCCGGCGGCGTTGAGCAGCGTGATAAGCGTGCCGTGAGCCGTCTCGTCCAGCGGATTGGCCTCGACCAGTTCACGGCCATACTGCAACGCGAGCCCCGGATCACTGACCAGCTTTCCGATGAGTGCGCGCAGGACTGTCGCGCGCATGCGTCCAAACCGTTCGCGCTGACCGACGCACCAATTGTGGAAACGGTAGCAAGCTGGAAGGTCGAGCCCAGCGAGGAAGTCTCCGTGCAAAAGGCGCGACGCTTCTTCCAACTCAGCGACCGTCAATGCCTCGGCTCCCGCTTCGAGCAGCGCTTCGACCTTGGCTGTATCGAGGAACGCGCCGCCGGCAAAAAACGCGACGGTTGCGCGGTCGGCCACGATACGTTCGTTCGATTCGCCATCAACGAGAGGACGCAGCTTGGTCAGGCTCCAACGCAGCGCTGCGCGTGGGTCGTCCGGGCCGTCCCACAGCAGATCGCACAGGGTCGATCTGGCGACAGCGCCGCCGGCCATAACCAGGTAGCCCAGCAACCCGCGCGTGCGGCGCGAGGCGGGCAACTGCAGTGTCATTCCGTCGCGCCTGAGCTCGAGCTCGCCGAGCAAGCGAATGCTCAGCGATTCAAACGAATCCGCAGGTCGACCGGATTTTCCCACGTTCACTCCAACTGTCAGTACAACGGTTCCGGCGCAGTCTGGTGCTGGTCGCAACAAAAGGCACCTGACGTTCGGTTGAACGCAGATTACTACCAGATTGGAATCCTCTGCTACCCGGCATCGCGTCTTTTAGTGAGCGTCCACCTCTCGATTTGCATGGAAACACGGAGGCGATCGTGCCCACCCTTCAGGAAAAGTTCGCTGGATACGTCGGGGCTTTTATCTTCAGCAGGTTCGCGGTCAAAACACGAACCAAAGCCTCCGTGCCCGATCGGCTCAAGCTTTATGAAGCACTCTCTGAAAATCCGCTGTCGGCGGAGCAGCTAGCTGAGGCGACCGGCACCGAGCTAGACCCGGTGCGGGAGTGGCTGGGGCGCCAGGCGACGCGCGGGCACATCCAATACGACGCTACCAGCCAGCGTTTCTGGATCAGCGCGGACCAAGCATCAGCTCTTAGTCGAGAACCCGGACTCTGCTTTGTTCGTGAAGGGTTCGACGTCTGGCGTAGCGGCCGGCTATTGCCGCGATGACCGGTTGATTGATCTCATCCAAGGTCCTGCAGCCTTCGCGTGTTTACTGTGGCGATGAAAGTACTACACTTTCTGATGAGGCGCGCAGGCGATGCGTGTTGGCTGCGTTCGAACGCACTGCAAATTCGTAGAGGATAACTACGCGATGCTCGTCTCTCCCACCATATATGGAGGACGCGATCATGGAAACTGTTATAAGGAGATTCTCCGGAAAGGGCGCGAAGGAATTCATGGATCTGCTGGAGCAGCGCGCGGGCGAGGTCGAAGAGCGGATGCGTTCGATCAAAGGCTTTGTTGGCTACACACTCGCACGCACTGGCGATGGCGGGTTCTCGGTAACTGTTTGCCAGGACAAGGCAGGCGCCGATGCAAGCATACAGCAGGCGAAGGACTGGATCGCCAAAAACGCCGCAAGCACGGGCGTGGGCGCGCCCGAGATAACCGAGGGGTCAGTCATCCTTTACCTGAAGTAAGACTGCTTTGCGACAGCGGCATCCGCGCGCGCTTAAGCGTTGGCGCACTCGCACAAGCACCGCGACTTGGACAGCTGCGGCAAGTGGGTGGTGCGGCTGCGTCGGACGCTCCTCGAACGGGCGTCACATCCGGGCCTATCGAAAAGCGCCTTCGCCGAAAAACTGTCATTTCCTCCGAAGCGCGACGTCGCGGCTGGGACGCGAACGAGCGTCAGCCTCGGTGCGCCTGGCCGGCGCGCGTGCTGTCGGCATGTCCTTCTTCAGCCACGTATGAACGGAGGTGGGATCCGCGCTGAGAAACTCTACAGCTCGCGCAACCGCATCCGGCGTCTGTATTTGCTGCGCGATCTCAGGAGGCACTGCGCCGCAGGCTATGAGCACCCCCTTGCCACATATCAGGTGATCGATGAGCTTACCGCGGTACGAAAGTCGTACCCGGAAAGACGGCTCTTCGTCGGCCTCCGGTGAGTATGCAACGTCAACCGTCGAGTCTGCCTCGTTTAAATCGGCCCACAAGGAGATGAGTTCGGGCGCTGTGCTGTTCGTCAGTTCGGCAGCGCGGTCGAACCCGTCTTTGACTTCTTGGACCGAACGGTCGCCCCGATCAATCAGGTAGCTTAGAAACACACCTGCCTCCGCTTCCGCAAATGCGGACTTCGGTTCGCGCCCTTGGCACAAGTAACTTTGGCGGTGAGCACGGAATGCGCGGCGTTGGCAGACCCGCGGCGGGAAACACCTCCTACAGCATACGACGGGAGCCGGCAGTATCGGCAGTTCCCATCGTGCGCCACCGGTCTCATTTGTCGCGAAAGATAGTTCCGACGAGACCGTCGTATTCATCCGGCGACGTGCCGACAATGGCCCGCATCAGGGCGTCCAGGCCGGTATGATCGGCGAGTTCATTCCCAACAAGTACCCGCGCAGTGCGTACCGTCACGTACGCCGCCCTGGGTTCTGTTTCACCATCGTCCACAATAAAGTAGCATCAGGCGCACCTGAATGCACCGAAAGTGGCGAAATTCGTCGAACGGCGCAATTTCAGTCACATCCCGCGTCGCCATCTCTTCCTGAAAGACTGCATGTTCAGGGGCATGCGTAGCAACCGCTTTACGCCGGAAATCACGAGTAACGGCGGCGATGGTGGCCAACGCAAATGCGTACGGAAACGGAATCGCGCAACGGGACTCCACATGCTTCGCGACTTCGACCCGACGCGTTGAATATTCGGCGTAGGACATGTCTTGGTCGAAAACTATGCTTGGAGCTGACGCTTGCGGGCTCTGGTGCAGAGGCGTCCAATTGTCGTAGCCGAAGAGTGCTGCGGTTACGTCCAGGATGCGACCGTGCCCCCAGTCTTCGGGGAGCAACGGACGAACTTCTTCGATAGCTATTCGCTTGACGGGCTCGGTCGAGCGAAGGGGAATGGGCCGCATACTGCGCTCCTCATCTGCGTACACGAGCCCGCTTCGTGTACGGGATCGAGCGTCCAGTACGCGAAAGATGGTGATACCAGGTGTTTCGCGGGGCGATTCGTCGCCTTTCGCCAGCGGGCGGCATCGGGCCGTTACTCCGACGGTCGCAGTATGCGCGCGTCGATCGCCCGTCGCAAGATCGCTGGCAACGTCCAGACTTCGCAGCAAGGCGTCGTTGTGAGATTGACAGGTACAGCCTGTGCTCTAACTCTCTCGATTTTTTAGATCAGAGGAAGATATCCATGAACCGAAAGCTCGTATCAATCATCCTGACTTCATCGCTGCTGGCAGCGGCTGGTGCCGTCCAAGCTGAGGGCTGCGCGGAAGGCGCGGCGGCGGGCGGCGTTGCTGGACACGTTGCAGGGAAACATGGCAAAGCGGGCGCCGCTGGCGGTTGCGCGGTCGGCCATCATGAGGCGAGCAAGAAGGAAAAGAAGACGCAGCAGGCTGATGCTGGCAATGCAGCGAGCGCGCCGAGTAACAAGTAAGGGGCGCTCGCAGCCTGCGCGGCACTACAACGCCGACGCGCCGCGCAGGCTAACTCGACCACGAGGTTGGCTCTTCATTTAGGGGTACGTCATGCTCTACTATGCGTTGGTCTTTTTCATCATCGCGATCATTGCCGCTGCACTGGGTTTTGGCGGCATAGCGGCAGGCGCCGCTGGTATCGCGAAGATCCTATTCGTCATCTTCGTCGTGATATTCCTGGTCACCCTCGTTATGGGACTCATGAGGCGCTGACGGATGGACAAACGGTCGTGCACCGCGATGACGCAACTCGACGGTTGCCGCGCCCGGTGTGTGGTTTCGCACACAACACCGCGCGGCATCGTCGGCACAATGTGGCTAGTACAATGAAGCGCAACGTGCCGATGGACAGCGCAATTGAGTTTTTTGAAGAGCGAGCAGCCATCTTGGAGTTCGACGCCGGGCGTACCCGCCGCGAAGCAGAGCTGCTCGCTGTCGTCCTGACGCGCAGATTCTGCAAAACGCGGGGCATCCCGATCCCCAATCATCCGAGCCTCAGAGCGGCTTTTCGTCTGGACGCCGAGTGGAACGACGACATAGGGGATGCCGTCACGAAGAACGGACGTCGTCTCGCCGGATAGCAGCGCTGCCACCTTGTCGCCGAGGCGCGGACGCATTACGTGTATGAGTCGAGACGCCATCCGACAGTCACAGTCAGCTCTAGTGACAAGGGGCGGTTTTCGAGACAAAGGGCGGAAGCCGAGCCACAACGGACAACGGTCTTTCTCTGAAGCGGCCAATTCGCAGCGAGCCGTGACGCCCCGGAGCCCGGCAGACGTTCGGCATTAAACTATTGCAATTTCTTGTCTTCGCGCTTCGCGTCCTCCATGGCGTCCGGCTCTAACTCTTCCGCGGACCGATTCAGGTGGACGAACAGCCCCCAGGAGGCAAGAAGCAAGGCTGTCGAAGCAATCAGCCCGGCCGCATATCGAAGCTGCGATGGATCTTGGTGCAGCGCCTTGAACGTTGCCACGAGCCCTTCGATGGCAAGCGCGACGACGACCACCACTAAGAATCGCGACATAAAACGTCGCACCCGCGTCGGCGCGCTCACGTCAGCCTCGCGTATGACCTCTTCCTCTACGATGGTCTCGGCGATCTGCAAGGCGACAACGGCCCCAGCCAGCAGCCCCAAAGCTTCAATGATGGATTGCGCACTTGATTGGTCCCATTCACTCGCAATTGCCATCGACCCGATGCGAGCAGCAATTGCGATCAACATCAGCGCCGCGCAGGTGAACAGAACAGCCATCAGCCCATGGACGATCGTAAAGAATCGCACAAGGAACTTCAATTTTTTTGGTTTCCGTGAATTGCGAGCCGGTTGATCCATGCCGTTTTCCATCAATTTCCTGAAAGGCGCAGCGATGAGGGCTGATTAGAGGCGGACCGAATGGGCCTGACAATGGGGCCAAACCCGCGCTTGGCAAATTATCGTTCCGGGCCGCCTGCACTCCTTCGCGGAGGCGGCCCTGTTCGAAGTCGCATCCCCAGCGATCTTGAACCTCCGTGTCGGTGTCCTCGATTCCGGACAGCATCAATCCCCGAGCACACGAGAGAGGAATTCCACCTGATCGGAGAGGACGCGTTCGTGCCACGGACCCTCGTAGACATCGAAGTGGTCAACCGGGTACTCGAGCAGTTGGGCCCAGCGTCCTGCCTTCTTGGCGGCCCGGCGCGCCGCACCGGGCGGGACGACGTGGTCGTTGGTGCCGACCTGTACCAGGATTGGGCAGCTAACCCGGCTGGCATAGCTGGTGGGGCGGTTTAGCCCGACGGCAAGCGAGGTGCGAGCGCATGCCTGGTTGCGCCACGTTGGGCCTGCCAGTGCCGTGTAGCCCTCCTCAGCGCCGGGAGCGGTGATAAGTGCCGAGGAACCCGGCGGCCCGACCAGTGGGACGTAGTGCGGTTCCCGCTTGGTCAGAGCGCGGGCCAAGTCGCGGCACCCATTGACGGTCGCGCGCAGCAGCAAACCGATCTCCCCTTGGCGCATGAGGTGCAGCAGCGTGACGAAGCCGTCCATGGCGGGGTCATCGACACGACCGCCGCGATACGTCGGTCATGGGCCGCGACCACGATGCAGTGCCCGGCAGAGTATGACGTCCCCCACAATGCGATCCTATTGCGGTCGACGCCGGGCAGGTGCCGGGCCGCCGCGACCGCCGCGTCGTAGTCCTGTCGCTGGCGTCGGACCGAGATGTCCTGGCGGGGTGTACCCTCCGAGGCGCCAAACCCGCGGTAGTCGAAGACGAACGCGTCCAAGCCAGCATCGGCGAAGGCGTTAGCGAAGCCCAGCAGGCCAGTGTCGCGCGTGCCTCCGAAACCGTTCGCCATGACAACACAGGGCCGTCCGGCCAGCCCGGCCAACGCGCCGCTTCGCGCCGAGACATGCCAGGCCGCGCAGCGGACCCCGTTGCTGTTGAAGGTGAGGTCGGTCAGCATCATGACACTGAAAGTAGGCTTGCAAGCGTACATGTTCGCGGATCGTCAAACGATCTGACATCGTCTCCCCGACCAACTCTTTCTGCACACTACGGGTATCTGGCTGCCGTCTCTGGCCCCAAATACGCAAGCAGCATCTCGACCTGCATCTTGGTAACCGCTTCAATGACCGACGGCTCCGAGTAATTCCGGCCAACGAAGGCTTTCAGGGTGAAGCGATTGGACACCAAGTAATAGCCCATTGCGGCCAACGTCACGTAGAAATCTAGCGCGTCCACGTCCGCCCGGAACTCGCCGGCGGCGGCGCCGCGCGCCAACGTCCCGCGCAACAAATCGACCACGGGCGAAATGGCCTCTGTCAGCTTCGGCGATCGGCCAAGATATTGGCCTTCGTGAAGATTCTCGTTGTTAATGAGGCTCAGCCACCGAGGGTTCGCTCTGAAGTAGTCCCAGATGGAACGTGCGAGCTCACGAATCGCGTCTGATGGTGGCAGTCCTGCGAGGTCCAGACTCACCTCATGCCGCGCGAAGTCGGCGTACATCGCCTCGAGGACGGCCACATATAGCCCTTCCTTGCTTTGGAAATAGTAATAGAGCATCCGCTCGTTCGTCTCGGCAGCGGTTGCGATCGCGTCGACGCGCGCCCCGGAGAGTCCAAGGGTCGAAAACTGTTGCGTCGCGGCCTCGAGAATGCGACGCCGTGTGCCCTCTGGGTCTCGTTTTCCTCCGGGTTCGTTCATTGCCGGTGGCCTCCAGCGCTGCAGTGTTAAGGAACAGCTTCAAGTGACGCCCATTATGCGCGTCAAGTTTCCGGCGCATCGGCCCCGTGCGCCGAGCGGCAAACTGTCACGGTCCCACCCTATTTCCCTAAACCGCGGTACGGGTGTTGCTCGCATCCTGATGTCGCGCAACACAACCGGAGCCGCGGATGACCGAAGCAAACGCTGCCGATCCTTTGTCGCGGGAGATGTGCAGTCAACAAGACACCGATGCGACCTTCAAGTTGCTGGTCGATTCCGTCAGCGAGTATGCGATTTTCAGGCTCAGTGAAACGGGCATCGTCACTACATGGAACCGTGGTGCCCAACGCCTAAAGGGCTACACAGCCGACGAAATCATCGGTCGGCATTTCTCGGTCTTCTACACGCCGGACGAGATCTTGGCCGGCCACCCGGAAGAAGTACTGCAAAGCGCACTGGCAGCCGGTGAGTATTCAGAAGAAGGCTGGCGCGTTCGAAAGGATGGTTCGCTGTTCTGGGCCAGCATCGTTGTTGCGACGATCCGCGGTGAGGATGGCAATTTGGCCGGTTTCGCAAAAGTGGTTCGGGACATGACGGAGCGGCGCAGGCTCGAGGAGTTGGAAGCGACCACCCGTCGAATGAACGAGTTCCTTGCGATGCTGGGACACGAGCTTCGAAACCCGCTTGCGCCGATCCGAAATGCCGTTGGCGTTCTGCAACTTCATGAAGCGGCAACTCCACCGATAGTACGAACTACCCGCGGTGTGATTGACCGCCAACTCACTCAGATGACCCGGCTAGTCGACGACTTGCTGGACGCGGGTCGGATAACGACCGGGAAGGTACGAGTGACGACGTCTCCCATCATCGTTCAGGAGATCGTTGAAAGCGCGATTGAAGGAGTGCAGCCGAAAACGGACAGCAAGTCCCAGACGCTGCATGTGCAAATGCCTGTGGAACCATTGATGGTTCACGGCGACATGGCCCGCCTTGTGCAGGTCCTCCAGAATCTACTCGACAATGCGTCGAAATTCACGCCTGCTGGCGGTCTCATTTCTTTGGAGCTGTCCCGTGTGGACTGGCTGGTAGCGCTGCGCGTCAAAGACTCTGGCCGGGGTGTCGAGCCAACAGCGCTCGACAAGATTTTTGCCCTGTTCGCGCAGGAGAAGGACCCTGAAGCTGCCAGAGATGAAGGCGGTCTCGGCATTGGCCTTACGCTCGCCCGCTCCTTGGTAGAGCTTCACGGCGGCAGGCTTGAGGTGGAAAGCGGTGGCAGAGGCTGCGGCGCCACCTTCACGATTTGGCTTCCTGCACTCGAACAAGCAACGGATCCCGCGAAGCGCCATGGCGCGCCCGCGTCGTCCGCTGGCGCCATCAAAGTGCTAGTCGTGGACGATAACGAAGACTCTGCTGACAGCATGGCGATGCTCCTGGAAGCCGAGGGCCATGAGGTTCGCAAGGCCTATGGCGCTGCACAGGGTATCGCGGTCGCCGCGCAATTCAGGCCGGACCTCATACTTCTCGACCTGTCGATGCCTCTCATGAGCGGGTACGAGGCCATCTCGCGACTCAGGGAAGTCGTGCGCGACGATGCCCTCCTTGTGGCTGCGATGACCGGCTTCGGACAGGAAGAAGATCGACAGCGAACCAAAGCGGCGGGATTCAATGCGCATCTAACAAAGCCCGTCGACCTGTCAGAGCTGGAACGTGTCCTTGCGTTGGCGCAAGCGCGATACGCGGAGGTCTAAACACAGCGTCTTAAATAATGCAGCATAATCTATGTAGAACCTTGTTTGGTCTAACCCAGTGTCGGAAACAGGCCTCGACGGCCTTGAGGACTTCGAGGAGCGTTGCGAAGTAGCGGTTATGTAATGCCAGACGCCTTGTCAGCTTCCAGACACGCTCGATCGGCGCCAGTTGCGGACTATATGGCGGCAGAAACAGCAAAGTCAGGTGCCGTC
>NZ_FCOX02000113.1 GCF_900044055.2 Caballeronia calidae
AAACGAGGTTATCCATGGGAGATGACTGACGTAAAAACGGACCGCGAAAGGGCTTGACTTTCAATGCCCCATAGAAGCCTACTGGCTTGACGTGAAGGAGCCGTCCAGTGAAGCGAGCGTCGCCGAGATAACTCAGCGCTTCGGCGCCTTGATGCAGGTTGTCTTTCCTGACGATTGGCCCGGCGCATTCGTCAACCGGAGCGCCTTGCTCGATATACATCAGTTGGGAGCCATCGACCGGCTCGTTTTCTTGGACGGTTCGTGGCTCGACGTGTGGAATGACCGGGATTGCGCCGATATCTGTAACTTGTATTCCAGCCGGAGGCACACATGTTGTCCGCAAAAGTTTCGATGACGGTCAAGGATGACCGTATGTCAGGCCGACCGACCGTGTCCGAATCCGACATGGAGCGACTCCGGCAATGTGCACACATGCCGACCGCGTCACCGACGCAGCGCGCATTTTTGGATGTCATAGAAGCGACAGCGTTATTTATCGATTCGGCTGAGATGCCACCCGACGTCGTCACGATGAACACAATTGTGGAATGTTCCACCACCGACGGCTCTGATACGCATATATGGACGCTGGTTTATCCGCGCGAGGCGGATTATCAGCACGGGCGATTGTCCGTTCTATCGCCGACGGGTATCGCACTGTTAGGTGCGCGTTGCGGGCAGACCATCACGTGCCTTCCGCCGAGCGGCGTGCCGGTTCATTACGTCATCGATAAGATCCTGCTGCAACCGGAGAGCCGTCACTTCTCAAGGTGATGAGATCAGGAGGAAGCGCCGTACGGGCCGCTTGCCCGGCGATTGATTCCGACAACGGAGGCGCCGACGGCATGACTGTCTTCGTGATCCTGTTTAGTTTCGCTGATGTGGCTGCTAGCTGGGGCATCCTTGCCGTACATCGAAGGAAGGTTCAAAAAGCTGTCATTCAGTTCAAGTGCGTGAGCAAGGGCGATTCAGAGTTCGATCGGCCGAACCTGATGTCGCAGCGAGAAGCGAAATACAGCGTTTCACCGCGGCGCTTGCGACGCGCCCGGCGGCGCTAGAGAATTGAGTCGGGCGCTTTGACGGCGCTCGCCCTCTTAATTCGCCCGCCAGCGTTGGCGGGCTTTCTTTTCGCTGACCATCACGGCCGACCGATTCCGAGCACTCTCGCCGTGATAACGGCGGGTTATCGCGGCAACCGTCAAGGACGAGCGAACCTTTTGCTTGGAACGTGCTCTCCTTTCGCGCTGCGGCCGTGCCTTCGTTCTATTCTGCGTGCACTATCTGTCAAGCACTGCTCGTTGGGCCCAAGCGAGCGCCTCGCTGTACTCGGCGAACTGACGGCTGCCAGCATTCTCGAGACTCTCGCCGTCAGCTAGCGCTAAGGAAATGCGCATGGCGGATTTAAGATGTTCGGCAATATCATCCTCATCCGCTACTTCGGCGCGCAGGGCGTGCTGCTGGCGACCGGCGTCGGCGCGGATGCCTCCGTCAGTGCCAACAAATTGCAGAACGATCAAATTTTCGTTCTCAAAGAGTTTCGACAACTTTTCGTCGAACCCATCTGGACAAACGATCGTAGGCTCTGCAGTTGGTTCCCTGTGAAGGTGACTTGACCGCCCACCAATGTCGAAGAACGTGTGCATCGGTTACCATACCAATCAAGCTGTTCTGATCGTGTTGGCCAAATGCGCGCTGCGGCAATGCTGCTGTCATCGCGAGAAGCAGGCTAATTACGATATGTGCGACCAACGCGAGCCTCCTCCTGTGACGCGTCACAAAGAATTCCGGCTTCGTGGTGATCGCCGTTTGCTACGATCTATCCTTCGACCATAGGATCGCGCTGATAGACCAACACGGCACAGCAGCCGATATATGCGACAACGCGTGACGTTGGGTTTGTAAGATCATAATCTTGGAGGTGTACCTTATATGGGACGAGCGCGGTCATCTCAGTTTCCCACTCAGTGCGGTGACAGACCCACGAAACCCTTGCTGTCTCATCGGAGCACATAGCGTCGATTTCCATGGCAACGTCGAGATCGCTGTCTTTCCGCTGGACACCCTTAAGTTGGCTGCCATAAACCCATTGCCTTCGCACATGCGCACGCGCCCATTCGCGCAGCCGTTTTATGGCGACGAAGAGGTCGTCGTCGATCATCGCAGACCTCCGTGGCACAGATTGATCATTCGCGCCATCGCCTTAATCTCAGTTTCCCCTAGTAATTTTTAGAATTCGATTATTAGAGTACTCGGAGACATAGAGCGCTTTGTCAGGACCAAACACAAATCCAGTACCAGACGATGGACCAGCACTGAATCCTGATCCAATCAGGGTGGTTTTGCCATTCGTGTCAAAGCGAAGAAGGTCGCTTCCATTCAGGACGTAGAGTTCGTGCCCGAAACCGCCTGCCCCCGGACCAAAGGCGAGGTATGTATCAAGACCGGCCAACCCGGTCGCAAAGGCACTGTCTTCCAGCGTTCCATCTGCCTTGTAAATGCTGATCGTCCCATCTGCCAGCGCCAGGAAAATTCGGTTATTTCTGTCGACGGCGATACTGCCAGCCCGGATAGGGAGAGATATCAATACAGTCGGCGTGCTTCCGCTGCTTGTGAGGATCCGAGGGAGATCATCGGAGAAAATAAGGCGCCCCGAACCATCGAACTTCATGTCATTCACATCAGTGAAGCCTGTATTAAAAACAACCGTCGCTGTTTGATTCGGGAAGATCGCCGCGAGGATTCCTCCTCCCCCGACGAGGACGGAGTTTGGTGTGCCACTGATACGTCCAGTAGCGTCAAAAAGTACTGCATCCGGGTCGGCCATGGGTGGACCGAATTCGGAAACTGGACTTCCCTCGGGAGCGATCCGGTGAATCCGGTTGTTACCTCCCTGCCGTCCCACATAGAGCGCGCCGTCGGGCCCGAAAGACAACTTCATAGGCTGGTCTACATTGGAATAAACTTGGATATTGAAGCCAGGCACCATGGTCGGTAATGCTGACTCTACCGGTGGAGTTTGCTTCCGGTCAGCCGCCAACATTGACACGCTAGTAGGCGTAGCCGTCAGGCCGTTAGAGTCTCCGCCGCCACATGCACTTAGAAAGAAACAAAAAATACTCGCTACAAGTAGTCGAGATGTAAACTCTCGCTGACTCATCTCCAATCCCCTTTGAGAAAGTCGTGGGCGGAAGCGAATCATGCGATGATTCGCCATTGTCGACAATGCGCAAGTTCTGCGTGAGCAATCTCGAAAATTTATTGGTAGATATGCTTTTCGGTGGTACTCAAATCCCCTAGCCCCGGTCCAGCCTTGCTCATGGCATGCCACCTCTCTTCCGAAGCCTGCCGACAACATTAGGCGATCCACTTAAGTTAAATTAGGCAGAATTGTTGGAAATGAGGGGTAGCGCACTATCAGTTTCCATGGCGAAATTACACGCGGAACAGTGCAACTGACGGCGTGTGATGGTGGCGAGCCGGTCGCCGCTGAACGAAGAGCCGAATCTACTTTTCGCACCTCGGATGTGGCTCCACGAATGACCGGTAGTGGCCGAGAGTACGCATCCGCCGATTCGTAAGCCTGACATTCGCGCTCGCGAACGTTCGACCATCGGGAAACGAACTGAGGCTGCCTCACACGATCGCCCGAGTTACCTCGCGTGACCCAAACGCTAGACGCGGCACGTTCAACGGAAGTGAGGAAAATCCCAATCGCATCGACCGTCGAGGCTGGTTGACACAGTGCTGACGAGGTCGCAACCCGATGCTCAGATGCGCCGCTTCCGATAAAGTGTGCTAATCGTGAGGATACGGTGACGTTGCGGAACTGGAAGCGCCAAATCCGCGCGGTTCGCTTGTCCACTCGTTCCTGCCGGCCGTTTTGGTCACTGCCATCTGCGAGCGTTTGCTTCCTTCTTCGTGCTGCTAGCGAGAACCGTAGGCGGCGCCTCTGATGTCAGGCAGGCGCGGCGCAAGCCAACGGCATTGGTAGCGCGAGGCGATCCTGGCGCGAACGGGTCGGTCACTTCTGAGCCGAGGCGTCTCACGACTCCTTGAATCTGTTCGACGCGTCGGTCACACGCGCGATTCATATAGAGCCCGGTGCCAATGAGCACGGGCAGTCATCGCACAAATACCGAACACTCGTGTTCTCAGGAGATCGATCGCGACCGATTATATTGACATTATGGCTATAATGTCAAACTAATTGATCCATACTGCCGTTTGCTAAATCGCCCGACTTTGAACGCTGCCCTATCCCGCCGACCCCGCCTGCGTTTCAGCCTGCGCCGCTGGAGACGCTCATCATTCCGCCTGCGCTCGACGGCAGCACGGCGCTAAATCGCGCGGTGTCGGATCACGCGTGTGCTCCCTTCGCGCGCGCCGAGCGCCACCCCCTGCGCTGGTGGCGTACTGGTGACGAAGCCTTTCGATGGGGTTTGCGGAACCGAGATTAGTTGCATTACATGAAGAGACAAAGTTCTTCTTCGCGGATCCGGTCGTGCACACGCCCCATGAGCGGGACCATTCGCCTTTCGCTACCTTACCGGTCTTGTTCGCGCGCCATTGATGAACTAGATTTTTATTTGCAATGCGACTGGCGGAGGAATTGCAATGGAACTGAGCGTCGAACGTGTCGATGTCTGGGCGGCCACCATCGAGGACAAACCGGGTGGGCTTGCGCAAGTGTTAAATGCTTTGCGACAGGCTGGAGTCGACCTCCAGTTCGTCGTCGCACGGCGCACGCCTGAAGCAGCCGGCAAGGGAGTCGTGTTCGTCGCACCTGTGCAAGGGGAAAGCGAGATTCGCGCCGCTACACAAGCGGGCTTCAGCGTCAGTCCGAGCCTTCACTCCGTGCGTGTGATGGGCATGGATCAACTGGGGATCATCGGGCAAGTAAGCCAAATGCTCGCCGACGGCGGCGTCAATCTCCGCGGTGTTTCCGCCGCGGTACTTGGCACGCAGTTCATCGCCTATATCGCTGTCGACTCGCTGCAAGATGCCGAAACTGCGGTGGACATTTTGCAGAGGGCCTGAATCGCCCATACGCACTGTCGAACGTTCGAAGTGGGTGCGTCGCTAGAACACGCCAAGGGAAAGCGGGCATGTTCCTACGGCTTGCTTCAATTCGACTGAACATCGGAGTGGTCCCGTTTATCCACAGAAACCGTGGATAACTCTGTTGAAAAGCGAACCGACTGTCGTGCGCGCTCGACCATCAACTCAGTTTCGCGAGCGAGTCGATGTATATGCCACCGCTCAGACGAGCGTAGCTAGGCGAACTTGTGTTTGAGATTCGCGAGAACACATGACATGACTGCGGACATCGCTCGGCGATCTCGACATCGCCGCCGAATGTACCTGCCCGACCCCTGCCGTCATTCGACTCGCTAGTATTTGACTGACCGCTCGTGCGAGTCCAACGGCCGTTCGCGCATGATCGATTGCGGCACGCGGCGTCACCCGACGATCGGCTACGAGCACCGCTGCCCTTTGAAACAATGACCGACGCCAAATTCAAGGTGTCCCCCGTCCGTGGGCAAGATAAGTGCTGCCATGGGATCCGGATGGCTGACATTGTCATTCGCGACAATCACGCGAACGACACTTTTTGGCCGAACCCAGAACTTTCTGCAGCCGGACATGCTCGTCCAGAGAGCCAGCTAGTTGAACTGCCCTTCGAGAACTTCCTTTGACGCTGATTGCAGTGTCGTAACAGCTCGCTGACAATGATGGGCGTGCAATTACGCCGTCGGGCTTGCGGTCGTCAACCGACACATCGCGACTGCGGCGCCGTTCACGATGGGCGCGCGCTATGGATCGGCCGGCAAACTCCGCCTGCGCAATGCCTTGCCGGAGGCCGCCACAGACGCTCCCCGATGCCTCATTGATGCAGAATCGGCGCAAAGGCCACAACGACACGACCTGAATACGATGGACGACCCAGAATCGCTTTCCCTGTCACTGCCCGACGGCACGGAGGTCTCTGCGCTCCTCCAAGTGCCGGAGGACGCGCGAGCCCTGTATGTCTTCGCGCACGGTGCCGGGGCCGGCATGCAGCACGCCGGAATGTCGTCATTGGCCGACGCGCTTGCGGCGGCCAATGTCGCCACATTGCGCTACCAGTTTCCGTACATGGAGCGGGGCTCCAAGCGGGTGGACTCGCCGGCCGTGGCACATGCTGCCGTGCAGGCAGCCGTCGCAGAGGCCCGCCGGCGGCTGCCAGCCCTGCCGCTCTTCGCGGGCGGCAGGTCGTTCGGCGGCCGCATGACGTCCCAGGCCCAAGCCATCTCCCCGCTCGACGGCGTGCGTGGCCTCGCTTTCGTCGCGTTCCCGCTGCACCCGGCGGGCGCGCCCGGTGTGGAGCGGGCACGGCACCTGGCGGACGTCACGGTGCCGATTCTCTTCCTGCAGGGCACGCGCGACAAGTTGGCCGAGCTTCACCTGCTTAGGTCGGTCGTCGAGACGCTGGGGCCACGCGCCACGCTCCATGTGGTGGACGACGCAGATCATTCGTTCCATGTGCGCGTGTCCTCCGGCCGGACCGACGCGGAGGTCGTGCTCGAAATGGCACGGACGATGTCGGCGTGGTTCTTCGCCGAAGGAGAGTTCGTGCCCGTTACCTGAGCAAGCGCAGGAATGCTAGTAGCAGAGCCGGGACGGCGAGCCGGCGAACTCGCCGTGCTGCACTCGCCCGCTCAATCCCTTCGCTATCCAAAGATGGTCTGTCGCATAGCCACGATAAGCGGCGCCTGTCGCGTCAGCGACGTTTTCCCGGTGCCGAGTGAGTGAATTTGTCAGATCCGCTTGCGGTGATCCGCCGCGGAAATCGCGGAGGGCATGTACTTTGACTTGGCAGACACACCTCCGGTGTCGGCGCCGATCCGTGAGTGACCGCTCAGGGATGCGGGCGGAACCAGACTGGCGGAGCGTCGAACGACGTGCATTGGCCGGTCACTTCCCGACGCGGTCGCCCGAAACCGACCCAGAGCGCCCATACGACTAGCGGAAAACAAATGGCTGCTTTTGGGCCGCTCTCTACCCTCGCACCGCGACGCATCCTCGCTTTAGAAGGACGACCCGACCGAGGCTGAAGTCCCTGATACTGAACATCAGCGAAATTTTCGCTGCCGACAATGATCCGAGCGAGCGTTGGATCCTTCCTCGCCATCAGGTATGCCACCTTGCATCCAGCGCTTGCCCGCCGAAGCGCCCACCGAAACCGCGCGCCGCTTTTGACATTCTTCCCGTAATGTTTGCAAGGACTTCCCCTTCGAAGTCAAGAGCCATGCGAGTCTGTTGTATCGAGCCGCCAATCAACGATCATCTACAGTTCGTGCACGAGAGCAAGAACAAGGAAGAGACTACGTCTTTGCAAACGGCCTTGTTGCCCGATGCGTTTCGGGCTGGCCACGATATGAGCCAAACAAGAGATCCCTATTTGATTACTGGCGATTAGGCCGGCGGTGATAGGTCTGCTAATGACTCGCCAACACGCATCGCTGCGACACGGCACCAGTCTTGTCAAGCACGCAAAAACGTCCTTGCCTAGGTCGATGGCGACGATAGCGAGCGTGCCCATGCCGCTCCCCTTCACATTCCGCGTGCCTGTGGATCAATCGTCGATATATAGGCGCAGCCTATCGGCATGCGCCGGGTGCTTCAGTTTTCGCATCGCCTTGCTTTCGATCTGCCGAATCCGCTCGCGACTCACGTTGAACTGCTCGCCAACTTCATCGAGCGTGTAGTCGGTCGCGGTATCGATCCCGAAGCGCATTCGCAATACCTTTGCTTCACGCAGCGACAGCGCACCCAACGCCTGCTCGATTGCGGCGTGTCGATTGGCGTGCACCGCCGCGTCGTCAGGCGACGTCGTCGAGATATCTTCGATAAGGTCACCGAGGGTCGCATCGGGATGCTCGCCCGTCGGCGTCTCCAGAGACAACGGCTGCTTGGCTATCTTCAAAAGTTCAAGAACCTTGTCCAGCGGCAACTCCATGTGCTCGGCCAGCAGCGCAGGATGCGGTTCATGCCCCGTCCGCTGCATAATTTCCCGCGATATCCGACTAAGCTTGTTGCTCAAGTCGAACACATGCACCGGGACTCGGATCGTGCGCGCCTGGTCGGCAAGCGAACGCGTCACAGCTTGCCGCACCCACCATGTCGCATAGGTGGAGAACTTCCAGCCACGTCGATATTCGAATTTGTGGACGGCCTTCATCAACCCAATGTTGCCCTCCTGAACAAGATCCAGGAAGGGCATGCCACGGTTCGCATACTTCTTCGCGATGGAAATCACGAGACGCAGGTTGGCCTCGATCAGTTCACGCTTCGCTTGTCGAATTTTCGATGCGGCGGCAGTCATCTGCCGGTTGACGTGCTTCAAGTGCTGCAGTGGCAGTACCAAATTGATTTCGATGTCGATCAGCTTTTGCTGTTCGGCTTGGATCGCCGGCAGACTCCGTTCTAACGCGGCGCGTAGCGCGGGCGCTGCCGCTACGGTCTTCTCGACCCAGCCAAGGTCGGTCTCGCTTCCCACAAACGATTCGATGAATCGCTCGCGCGGCATGCCGCACCGGTCGACAGCAATCTCCAAAATACGCCGTTCAACCGCGCGCACTTCCCGAACTTGCTGCTGAACGTCGGCATAGAGACGGTCGATGGTCCGGGCCGTAAAGCGGATTCGTCCCAATTCGCGCCGGATCTCTGCTCGCACCCGAGAAGAGGCGATCGTGCCGACAGCGTCCGCCGGATTGACCGGCAGCAATTCTCTCGCTAAATCGCGTACTCGGGCAAAGATCGCGAGACTATCGTTTGCCAACTGTAGACGCGTTTCATCCTCTTTCGCCTCATCCTTCTCCTCGATCTGGCTTTCTTCATCATTGACCGCGTCGTCGCTGTTGGCGGTTTCCGCCTCGACGTCCTCGAGAGTCGGTGCGCCTAAAGCTCGCAGGTCGTCCGCTGTCGAAACCGCGTTGAGCCCGTCAACCAATTCGTCGATCAAAAGCTCGCCGACCTTCACCTGCTCGGCGATCGCGAGAAGCGTCGAAACGGTCGCCGGGCAGGCGGCGATCACTTCGATCATTTCGTGAAGGCCATCCTCGATTCGCTTCCCAATAGCGGCCTCGCCCGCCCGAGTCAGCAATTCGGTCGCGCCGATTTCACGCATGTAGATGCGAGTGGGATCGGTGGTTCGTCCGAATTCGGAGTCGACTCCCGAGAGTATGGCTTCCGTTTCGTCGTCGGTCTGGTCTCCTGAGGTGGCCGCCTGTGTTGCGTCGTTCATGAGCAGCGTCTGCGCATCCGGCGTGTGCTCGTAGACCGCCACTCCCATCTCGTCGAAAGTGCTCACGATTCTTTCGATGACCGGGGCCTGCAGGAAGTCGTCCGGCAAGCAATCCGCGATTTCCGTGTAAGTTAGGTAGCCGCGCTCCTTGCCAAGCTGGATGACCGCGTGCATTCGTTGTTGGTGGCCTTCTTCCTGCAACGCGCAGAGCGCATCGTGCACGGGAAGGCCTGCGACGGCCTGTTCTTTCGACGCTCGCCGATTTGGTCGTCCCTTTGCAGACACGGCCGCCGCTGGCCCGGCGCCTCGTCGATCAATCGTTGCCATAGATTGTCCCCACACTCTCGCTCGGCAAAGACGAAACAAGCTTCAACGACATCGGCTGCATGATTCCGGTCGACTGGCCACGACATCCACTGCTTCAAGTGCCGCCGATTCGCAGGATCGCAAGTCGGGATGCGATTCCCCATGCAGGCGGCAGTATTCAAGAATCTACCCCGCATTGACATACTATCCCGCGCCGCACGCTTTCGCTGCGATTCAGGCGAAGCCGTCACTGGCGGATGTTTGTGCTTGTCGCCCGCGGCGCGGATCAATTGTGGTTTGTCGGGGCTCGGCAGGGTGATGAAGCTAGTGCCGCTTCGTGCCGCGCTGAGGTCCCGATGGGCTGCTCATTTTTCGCGCCACCTTCACCGCCCACTAATGGCGGCGGTCCTGGGTATCGGGACTCTTTGCGCGCGGCCGCGACGACATCACCGAATTCGTCGCCGCAGGGGGGCGGAGGTCTCACCCGAGGCTCAGCATAGTACTGCGCCAGTTGAGGTGGCAGTCTTGGGGGTGTCCGTGCGCGGCAGCCGGTGCCGGTCGTGCGGGAAGGAAGTTCGCGTAGTGAGCAATGGAATAGCAGCCGGACGCTCGCACCGTCTGAGCGAGTCGCCCGTCGAGCGAGACTGTGTGAAAACAGGCGCAGCATCTCGGCGAGTTTGCCGCGCGGGCGCGGCAAACTCGCGAGGGATCGGATTGCGATCGACAAAATCACTTTTGCAGCTTCTCGTTGCGCCGGCCTAAACAGGCGCGCTCACGACAAACATTCGTCGGGCGTCCGACGCATGCTCCGCTGCAGACGCACACGTTGACCGGCACTCCCAGCTAGTACTTGACATCGCGTTTTTGTTGGCGGCCTTCCTGCTTCGTGTCGCGCTTGTCTTGCCGGCACTGGGAATTGCTCTTCTGGTTTGCGGCCCGGCAGTCGACCTTGCTCGTGCGCGCCTCGTGTTTGGCAGCTTGGTTTACGTTTCTGCCTTGTTGGCGCTGTTGCGACTGGTTGGTGGCGAGAGCCGCGCCCGATAGCGCCAGGAGTCCGGCTGCTGCGGCCAGCAATGCGCCCGTGCGCCTCCAATGTCCCATTCCTGATTCGACCATTTTCACGCTCCTCCGTGCTTGGTTGGAAACGGCAGTCAGTTGTCGCGCTAAGCCGCCTTAGCAAATTACACGGCGTCCATGATGGCACGATTCAGGGCCGCCGAGAGCGGATACCACTGCGGAATCAACGACCGATCTCGCCCGACGGTGCAGGACCGGCATCGCAGCGATGCTCCTTCACTGCGCGATTGGCGCGATGGTCATCGACCGCATTGCCTGTCGGATGGATTTGCGACAGAACCGCCCGGCGGGACTCAAGCGCGCACTTTAAAGTGCCTCTCAACGAATCCCGCTCCATTACCTGACCGATCCGACAGCGTTGGCCAGCCTCCCAGATGATTCAAGCTTGGCCCGGTGAAATGGCTTTATCACGGCCATCGCTCCCTGCTGCACGGTTCGCTGGCATTGCCGGTTCAGCTTGGTCCTGCGCGACATCGAGGAATTGCTGCTCGAGCGCGGTGTCCTGGTCACGTAAGCAACGATCCGTTGCTGGTGCGACATGCCCGCCCTTCCCCGCGCGACCGCCGCTCTCTTCGCTCCGCCAGTCAGTCGAGATCAGAGCCTCATGTCCGAGCGATTCGAGGTGCGAAATTTTCGAACGGCGATTCCACCACGACTCCACCGGCTCTCTGTCCTTGTTCGCGACTTCCTGACATGCATCCGAGATACAGCCACCTCCGTTAAAATCGTGGCGTAGCGAATCATTGTTTTCGAGAACGTGGCGTCGGGGCTGAAATTCCTGCCGCCAAGCCTTCATGTGTGGAGTTGACCCGCTTTCGTGGACATCTATCCTTTTGTTCAGGAGGTGCCCATTATGGCGAAGCACCGTACCCCGTACCCGGCGGAATTCCGGGCCCAGATAGTCGAACTGGTCAAGGCCGGTCGCACGCCGGAGGAACTGGCCAAGGAGTTTGAGCCGACGGCGCAAACCATCTACAACTGGGTCGGGCAGGCAGCTCGTGACGCCGGTACACGACTCGATGGGCTCACCACTTCCGAGCGCGAAGAACTTACGCGCCTGCGCCGCAAGGTGCGCCAGCTTGAGCTTGAGCGAGAGATCCTCTCAAAAGCCGCGGCCTGGTTCGCACGGGAGACCGGAACGGTGCCCGAGAAGGGTTCGAGTTCATGAAAGCGAATCGGGCCGCATGGCCCATTGCCACGATGGCACGGCTGCTCGGGGTCTCCGCCAGCGGCTTTTACGCATGGCTTGAGCGCGCGCCATCGAAGCGAGCGTGCAGCGACGCCGATCTGCTCGCGCGCATCCGGGCGATCCACGCAGGCTCGCGCGGCGTCTACGGCATGCCTCGCATTCATTTCGAACTTGCCGAGCAAGGCGTGCATGTTGGACGCAAACGCGTTGCCCGCCTGATGCGTCTGGCCGGCCTGTGTGGCGTAAGCCGGCGACGCTGGATCTCTACCACACGGCGGCAGCCCAACGCACGGCCCGCGCCGGATCTGGTGCAACGACACTTCAGCGCCGACGAGCCCAATCGACTGTGGGTGGCGGATGCGACCTACGGTACGCCCAGCCAGCGTAGCCCGCCCGCATGGGGGTGAAGCTGCTTGAGCATGTCTGGAATGCAGAACCCGGGGGAGTTGACGTCGTAGTACCGGGGCATGCCCTTTCTCTGCTGCGAGAGGAAGTGAGCCGAAGCGGCGGTGACTTGCTGACACTGGCAAGGTGACGTAGTCCGCGGG
>NZ_FCOX02000114.1 GCF_900044055.2 Caballeronia calidae
TTTCGCGGTAATGAACCATACAAAAAGTGGCAGAATCAGCATGACAGCGAAACCGGCTTGACGCTTTTGAATGTCATCCACGGCGATGCTCCGGAGGCGGTTCCCACGATGCGATCTTTAGGCGATCGAGTTCGGCGCGAGCGGCGCGTAATTTCTCGGGCGAGAGCGACATTCGCAGCAGGATGAGGGCTTCCGCAAGCATGGTCGGTGATGGCTCGGACTGCATGGATGTGCCTTTGGTTTGCAGTGCGGAGAGACTGGCGACCAGTTCGCCCAGTACATCGAGGCGAGCTAAGACCTCTCGGTTGCGATCGCCAAAAAGCGAGTCTTTGATGTACTCCGACACGTTGCCGTCGAAGCGTACCGAACGTTCTTCGAGCTCGACTTTTTGCGCCTCGGTGACGCGGATGCAGATCGTGGGCACGTCTCGGCCTCCATGTATCACCGTTGTTTTACAGAGTAGTAACCATCTAAAAAGGTTTCAAGGATCATCGTAAAACCTTGGTTTTACGCAGCTTCGCTTCGGTCAAAAAAATGCTACGCATTTTCAATGGCTTAGTCAATGCGAAGCGTTGCGTATGGTGTATGGCTTTAAGGGCCAATCCATACCCGGAAATTTCGCTCGAAGAAGGGCCGTTTTTCCTCTGTCCCACGCGAGCAAAGAAACGTTCGCTTGATCCCTCGCGCTAATGCGCGAGGGCAGCGAACCGGCCAACGGTGCTAACGGCCAAAGGATCATTTCGGGATCAACTCAGGATCATAAAATGTCGAAAATCGTATTTGACTGATGAAAAAGGATCTCCTAGAGTACTGACAAAGATCACTCGGGGATCACCGGTCAATCAAAAATGGTGAGATCCGCCAAATGACGACCTTTGACTTCAGGCCACGAAGTGATGCGGCCGTCGTCCGCAATTTGCTGAGCGAAATCGAAGCTGCTCAAGACTCGGGTGCCAGTCGCCAGGACCTCTGGCGTAATCTGTGCGACCATCATCACCTGAAGCTGTCCTTCGATGCGTTCTGCGTTGCGCTGAAGCGCGCGAGGGCGAAGAAAAGGAAGAAGGTCAGTGCCGAGGCTCGCGTCCCCACCCCTACATTGAGCGCGGAAAAAGCCCAGCGCCATAGAGAGAGCACGCCAGAAGGCATTGAGAAATCGACATACCAGCATTCTATTAGCGCGCGCGGAACGGAGCAAACCTCAGAAAGCTCGCCGCGCAAAAATCGCATAAGAACGTCCAGAGATTTCGTCGATGTTCATAAACTGGACTTCAACGAGTTTGACGACAAATTTAAGTGAGGTACAAATGAAAATCGCCGTCCTGAACTACAGTGGCAGCGTTGGAAAGACGGTGGCGGCTCACCACTTGCTAAAGCCGCGGATGTCGGAAGCCGCATTTTTTTCGGTAGAGACCATAAATCAGTCGGCGAGCGACATCGGTGCCTCAGAGGTTTCGCAACTACAAGGGAAAAAGTTTGGCGAACTCCTCGAAGCTTTAGTGCTGGAGGAGAATGCGATCGTCGATATAGGTGCGTCAAACATTGAGTCGTTTTTTGAATCGATGTCGCGATTTTCGGACTCGGAGCGGGAGTTTGATTTGTACGTTGTCCCGGTCACGCCGGATCAAAAGGCGTGGCAAGAGAGCCTAAAAACCGTTGAAGCGCTTTCAAATATCGGCGTGCAGGCTGAATGTATCCGCTTGCTACCGAATCGCATTGTGGCCGATCCGGCGGACGAAATCCCCGCGATATTCAACTACGTCAAAAAGACCAAGAAAGCGCGTATCAGCGAGCATGCGTACCTTTTTGAGAGCGAGATCTACGGTTACCTTGCTGCCAAACGCATGAGCTTCGCGGAACTGATCGACGACGGCATGGACTATCGCGCGATGGCCAAGTCGGAGACCGATACCGAGAAAGCAAAAGATTATGCAAGGAGGTATCGCTGGAAGAAGCTTGCGATTCCTGTTCGTAATAATCAGGATGATGCCTTTACGGCGCTGGTGGCATGAGATGGAGCGCCCGCCTACAAAGGAAGAAGTGCTTTTCGAGTGGTTCCTGGGCGACTCCAAAGAGATTCTCGCTGATCTGAGGTCAGCCATCGCGGATGCGACCAATGTGCGCGATGGCATGAGCCAGGCAAAGATCGAACTTGATGCGACCGTGCGGACCGCGACGCGCGAACTCATTACGGCGCATCGCGAGTTGACTCAGGCGATCCGAGATGCCAGAGCGGCGAACGCCGACGCCGCGCAGGTCGTCGCGGCGAGCGGCAAGCGAGCCGCCGCCGCTGGCGTGCTACAGGCACTGCCTGCATTGGGAATCTGTTGCGGCGGGAGCGCTCTTGTGGGCGCGGCGATCGCCGCGTTCATCGTTCATTGGCTTGTCTAATCGCGAACGAAACGGTGTAGTGGTGAAGTGTTCGACTTTTTTTCACGATCGCCGAGAACGCCCAGAGAACAATTCGATGGGAAGGGAGCTTTTCTATCTCCCTTCTACAGGCCAGTAAGATCGCGAACCAATTTGTCGAATGGATCGTGGATTCAGTTCTCGCCGTTCGCTGCGGCAATCACGGCTTTGGCGACGTGACACGCGGCGCAAAGCCGTTCGACCAAGTGTTCGTTTCGTCCGTTCGGGCAGGCGAGGGCGTGTAGCAAATCGTCGGTACGCGCGACCATTTTTTGCAGACTTTCGAACATTGCCGGTGAGGCTTCGCAGAGGAGCCAAGCGGCGCGGCCGCCGTAACGCAAAAAAGCCCCGTCGAGGGTGACACCTTCGGCAACGCTTCGGCCGTCATCGTCAGTGATCGAGACGATGCGCGCGCAAGCGGCGCTGCTGCGGTCGCGTTCGGTGCAGATTTCCGCGGGGTCTCGATGCTTGGCCACGGCGATCGCTTCGGTTGCCGTCGGCGCTTCGATCTGGGTCCGACCGTAGTGCGGAACATTGACGGCATAAACAACGGTGAAGTTGCTCACGAGTTCTTTCTCCTTATTTCGAAATCGGGTCCGCGGCCTGGGCCGTTGCGCCCAGGCCTTTGGGCGATGTCTTCACGCTGCTTGTTGTGCCTCTTCGCCTTGCAGTGAAAACAGGAACTCGCAGGCTTTTTGCGCTTGGCTCGCGGCCGAGAATATCGCCTTCTTGTCGCCCTTTAAGACCTTGAGCCAGTGATCGAGGTATGCGGCATGATCTTCACGGACTTCCGGGGTGAGGCCCAACTGCGCGCATACAAAGGCGGCGCCCATCTCGGCGATCAATTCTTCGGCGGCGTAGGCGTCGTCGCCGAAGCGCTTGCCGAGCTGCCGGTCAAGGCGCGTCTTGTGGCTGGTCCAGTGGGTGAGCTCGTGGGCTTTGACAGATGCGTAGCTTTCGGCTGTATTGAATGCCTCGGGGATAGGCAACTGCACGATGTCTTGAAGGGGTGCGTAGTATGCCCTATTCCCGCCGTGACGGATGACAGCGCCGGTATTGGCAAAGAACACTTGTGCATGCTCGATCAGCTCGTGGGGCTCTGTCTCGACGGACTCCGGTTCTGTGCGGTATTCCGCGGGCAGGTTCTCGATCTGGTCGACGTTGAACACGGTGTAGCCCTTCATGAAAGGAATCTCGCGTTCGATCTCGTCGCCTTTGTCGTCTGTCTCGCTCTTGGTGACTTTGTTGGCGTAGACAACGAGGCTTCCGTGCTCACCCTTACGGACGTTTGCGCTGAGCGCCTGCGCTTGCTTGAATGTCATCCAGCGATTGGATTGGAAGCCTTTGTCGAGCTGCTCGCCCCAAAGAAGCAGAATGTTGATGCCTTGATAAGGGATGCCGTTGTGACGCACGGGAAGCGTGATCCGGCCTTCGGTGTTTCCGCCTTTCCAGGGCTTGACCCACGGCCTGACGCCCTGCTCCAGGTCGGCGATGATCTTGTCCGTCACCCGGCTGTAGATGTCGGGAAGAGCGGTCTTCGTTTGCGCTTTCATGGTCGTTCCTTTAGGTCTCAGGGTGGATGTGCTGGGGTTGCGCACATGCACCCGACGACCGTCGGGCGACGACCGGGGAGGCAAGCTGCAAGGGCTGGACGCGGGGAGGGGGATCACCCGGGATTTTTTCAGCGCTTCATCGAAAAAAATTTGGGGAGACCCCGCGGCCAGGGCGAAGCCATTTCCCTTGTAGCGCGCCAGGGGCAGAGCCCCTTCCATGTCCTTTTGCAAGTCTTTTCTGAACAGCTTTCCCCCGCCATGCGTAGCATGGCGTCGTACCTCAAATCAGAGGGCCGTTGGGTCGGGAGTCAGGCCGCGATGGCGGCAGTCGATCAAACTTCCATACGCGGGTTGGTTACCGCACGAGCGTTTTTCGTCGCAGGTTTATCTCTACTTAGCGCGGGCATCGGAACGATCAACGCTCCGGCCTCATGGGACGTCTCGAGAATTACCTTGACTGCACGCCTGCCTCCCGACCCCAACGGCCCGCAGAAAAACGAGCTATTGAGCAAGCGATGGTCTCCTGCTCGATAGTCCAAATGAATCCCGCGAGTTCTCGTGCGATCGCTGCGATCGCAACGATGGGTTTCTGTACTGCGTGATTGAAGCTGTCGATAGCGCGTGCAGAGGCGTGCTTGCGCCTTCCATTGCGCCTTCCATGCAATGTCGCGACTCGGCTTTGGCAGGCGCGCCGACAGTTCAGCCTTCTCCTTCGCGACTCGTGTGCTGGATATTTGTAGCTCCACGCTGCCTCGGATCAACATCCGCCGGGCCTCTCGGTTGCCGGCTTTGGTGATGCCACCGCGATGGATTCGATCACCGCTGGAGTTCCGAGGGAACGTGGCCGAGATATGACATCAACAACTGAGGCGTTTCAAACCGAGAGAGGTCGCTGACTGTGGCAACGAAGGTCGCGGCAGAGATTTTCGATGTGAATGAAACCGTTGTTGCCTGGATACTGCGATGGCGTCAGGCTCTCTGTGGCTGGAGGGGGCCGAAACCGAGCAGCGTCAGCCAGTGATCATGTGGTTTGCCGCTCATCAATTAATTGGGTATCCTGTCGGTTCGTTAGACGAATCATCTGTGTGCAAAGCGACGATGATACGATGATTGAAGACAAACTGCAGCAGACCAAGCCAAGCCCGTCCGCCGTTCAGGTTCCGCCGGTTGGTCAGGCAGACGCGGATGCGCGAGTTGAGATTTTTACCAGCGAGGCCGGAAGTATTGGGCGGCCACGGTCAGCCACGGACGTGGATGACGCTGAAAACGAGGAGGGCGAAGTCGAGGAAGCTTCGTCATATCGGATGAGCGAGGCCTCACAGCATTGATGAAGAGCGGTGTACACGGTGGGGCCACAAGTCCCTTCTGCAAGCTCGTGTTCCCGGTGTACCGCGTTAGGCATTGCGCGCGCCGTCGAATCCGAATTGAGGCATCAGGGGCCAGCGGCGTGGGATGCGAGCACGATCTGAAGCGGCTCGTAGGGACGATCCGTTCGGGGGGGCGTTAATTTTCCGAGCCGACGAATACCATCGGCCCGTCCGCCTGCACGCAGCGTACCGGGGCGCTGCGTACTGGGTTCCACGCCATGCGATGGAGTTTGCCATGGCATGGCGCGCATGGCGTCGCAAATATGAAAACTTGCGCGGGGTTATCCGGGAGGCAGGCCGGGCCAAGCATAGCCGACGGGACGGGGATAGAGGATGGAAAGCGCGTGACGTTGCCACCGATTCAGATCGATCCAGCGAATAACGCGGACATTATTTGTAATCATCCGGTTGCGCAAAAGCGTCAGAGCCTCTCTGGGTGTAATCGTGGTCGGTGCTACAGTTCGGGGGCGTTGTTGCCAGCGGGCAAGCGCTTCTTCGACATGCGCGAGCGTCAGGCTTTGTTTCGCGGCAAGTGTAAAATCGTTCATGTCCATCGGCACATGATAGCAGCCCTTGGATATGGATTCGGCCCCAGTCATGCTGAGTTTATCCTTGGGCCTTCGCTTGCAACTGGTTGCGGATTTTTGATCACCATAAAGTGTTAAGGATGATTATAAAAGAATCGATACACGATCGAAAGTCCATGTGTGATTGTAATCACTTTATTCGGCAACTTGTTGAATTGGCAAGTGAGAGTGATGTTAACTTTAAAAAATGAGGGCGCCTCGGTGACACCGGCACCCGCCCGCACGCACGTCCCATCCGCCCGAGTTCGACAGGTACGGTTCGTTTTTGAGCTGTTTTTTTGCTTTGGCATCCATATAAATCATGCGCTTAGCCGTTTGCGCCGATACTTCATTGTTGTGGCACGCCTTCTCGCCGTTAGCATTGCCGGTAGGCATCGCGTCGCCTATAGTTGTGCCATGTTCATCAAGATCACGCGATCCGGCCCGCGCCAATACGTCCCACTCGTGGAGGATTTCCGCGACGAGCACGGCGTTTCTCGCCAACGCGTCGTCGCCACGCTCGGCCGCCTCGATGCACTCAGGGCCGGCGGGTGCGACGCGCTTCACAATGGACGATGGTGGACGATGGTGGACGACGGGCAAGCCCACGCTCGAAGAAGGGACCGGCGACGTCGCGTTCGCGCCGGCGCGCCCGGTTGGCGACACGTGGATGCTTTCCGCGCTCTGGCAGCAGCTTGGAATGGCCGAGGCGTTCCGTCGTGTTTTGCGCCCCTCGGCAGTTCGACGGCGAGCATCTGCTGCGCGTGATGGTGTGCAACCGGCTGTGCGATCCGAAGTCGAAGGCGGGCATCGCGCGCTGGCTCGAGAGCGCGCTGGTGCCGGGTGTACCAGCCCGAGTCGGTCACGCATCAACGGCGGCTGCGCACGATGGACACCGTGGTCGAGCATGCCGACGCGCTGGACGAGGCACTCGCGAGCTTGCTGCGACCGCTGATCGATCAGCAACTGTCGACGTCTTCTACGACCTGACGACGATCCGCACCGAAGGCGCCCAACCGCACTTCTTGCAAGAGGCGTTGGTCGCTACAGCTCACGCCGGTGCGCTGACTGTCGCCGCATTGCGGCGAGCGCGCGGCAAGTTCAAAATGAAACTAGCTATCAAACAACAGGGAAAGCGTGCAGCAAGACTTTGAGGCCGATGAAGGCGAAAACCGCAAGTTCGACCGGCGCGGCGCGAACGACGTCGACCGTTATCACAATCACGACGATTCGCATCGTTGGCCCGCGGAAGCACCGAGCGTCGAGCTCGCGCGCGTGGTGCTGAAAGTCGACGGGTCGATCACGCTGAAGCGGGCCGCGGCGTGGCTGACGGGGCACCACCACGCCGCGCCCGCGTTGCCGATCAAGCCGACGCGCATGGAACTCGCGGTGGTGATCGCGCTGGCCGAGACCTACGGCGCGCATCTATATAGAGCCGCGCACTTTGTGCCGGTGCTCGACTTCATCGCCGACTATGGAGCGGTCGCCTTGGTGCAGCGCGTGATGTATGGCGCACGGCCTGACTCGGATAACAGCGCGGACTCCGACGTCACCGCGCGTACGGCGGAAAACACGCGGCTGGCCGAGGTGCTGCGCGAGGCGCGCGTGACCTTCGAGTTTCTGTGCGCGACCTGGCCCGACGTCTTTCTCGCGGAGACCCACGCGCTACTCGCGAGCCTCGGCGTGCAGGTCCGTCTACCCGATGCGGAGCGGCTGCCGCCAATGGGCGCGGGTGACGCCGACTGCGACGTTGATGCCGATCACGATGACGGCGGTGGCGACGACAACCCAGGGCGTGATCCAAGGCGCGACGAAGGACGTGGCGAAGGTGAGGGGGGCGGTCGTGGCTGAGCGTCGTTCGCCTTTCGGAAACGCCACGGCCCCCGGTCACGCCGACGTCGCAATCCCGCGCGGCTTCACGACCAAGGATTTCACGGCACTGCGCGCTTACGTGCAGTGCATCGCCCCGGCGATCATCGCGCGCATCTACTCCGACTCGGACGAAGACGCACACGCGGCGACGCCCGGCGCGATGAAGCGGCCCCTCAACGGGATGATCGACACCCTGTTGCAGCTCGCGCTCGCCCATGGGTCTAGGCCGCTCGCCGAGCACCTGCGCGCCTCGATCAAACAGCACGGCCAACCCAAGCTCACCGCGGTGACGTTCCGCATGCTGAGCGAGGCCGCGCAGCTTGCTGCGGCATCACCCGCACCCGGATCACCCGATCGGCGCATAAAAAGGGAGGGCATCGCGAACTCGGTGACCTGGTCGCATTCTGCAATCGACGCGGCCCGAGCCGGTGGCGCTCGATTCCGCGCATCGGGCGCGGGCGTGCTTGCGCGATCGTGAGCTGGCTGCGCAAGCAGCAGGCGACGCTGCAGCGGACGGTCGAACTCGATGTCGATTCAGCAGAGCAAGAGGGCGTGCCACTGGTCGCCGATGAACTCGTCGAGGTGGTGTACCGGATTTTTCATCCGAACGGAAGTCTGAGCGACTCACACTCGCGCCGCTCGAGCGCTTGTCGGTGCCGCACGCTTATCCGGCGCCGTGGGAGAAAATCGCCGACGGCCTTCTGTTATATCCAGGATCCAGGCGAGCCACGCATCTCGATGCGGTGCGCGCGTATCTGAACCGCTAACGCGATCAGCCGAAAACGCTGCGCGCCTACACCAAGGAACTCGAGCGGTTCTTACTGTGGGCGGTGATGTTGCGCGGCAAGGCGTTGAGCGATCTGCGCGTCGACGACTGCGAGGCCTAGAAGGATGTTCTGCCCCCGACCCGCGTTTTGTGGGTGAGCGCTTCGTGAGCACTCGCCGCGCTGGTGTCCTTTCGCTGCGACCAGAGACGGGTCCGCGGCGCTGTCGCCCGAATCGCAGTGGTATGCGGTGCGCGTGCGCTACCTGGCCGGTAACCCGAGGGTCGCAGTCAACAATCAGCCGATCGTTCGGCGCGAATTCGATCAAGATAGAGTGGGCGTTGCCGGCCGAGTTGGGCGCAGGCTACGTGACGAGCTCGACGTGCGCTGTGCGATCCGCTCGCCTCCCAATGGCGGGCGCACCGGCCGGTCGGGAACCATGAAGAGCCGGGCGCGCCATCGCACATGACGGAAGCGAGGTACACCGCCGATGGACGCAATCGCTTGATTGGCCGCACTCGCCGATCCGACCCAAAATAATTTCAGAAATTGCGTTAATTTCGGCAAGTGCTGAAATTAACCTTTTGGGTGAAATTCGCGTAGTTTCGGAGATTGTAGTGCTTTCACGAATGCTGAAAAGACCGAGAGCAATGAAAGAGGTCGAGGCACTGGCAGGTGAGGCCCTGAGAAGGGTACTCGAAAAAATCCCAATTCTTCACATCGAAGAGATCGACGCCGAACGGTAGCTGACCACTGGGAGTCAGATTTGATCACCCGGCTTGTCGTTGACGGTCAACAACGCTTGCTCATCTGCGAAGTCAAGCAAATGTGCAACCGCGTTATGCGCGTTCCGCGCTGCTGGAACTTCGAAATTACATTGCGTACGCTCGATTGCAAGGCCATGGATATGCTCAGCGTGACGGGCTTCGGCGATTTCAACTACGGCGCCAGGTTTCCGCCCGCCTGCGGCCTGCGGCCTGCTGAGGGGCCTGGAGCGCAGATTGCGCAGTGCTCCGTGCAGCCGCTCAATAGCAGTCAGAGGTGGTAAATGTCAAGGGATATGCGCGTCACCGCGCGCCATGCGTGTCGTCACGTTGTACACTAAGTCATGTTGACCCCTTTTTTGTCTATCAACTTGGCGTTGAATGCGCATGGGTGGTGCGCATGTATTGCGTAAGGCGGCAGACTGCGGCGAAGGGGAACTTATTCATACGGGTCGATCCGAAGATGGTAGAGAATGTGCAAATCCTCGTTGTCGATAACGCTCCCACCTTCCGTCAGCGGGTTGCGGAAGCGATGCGGGACTCTTGTTTGCCGCTCGTGGTAGTGGTGCGGCAAGCGGCATCTGAAAAGGAGTTATATGATGTATGCGCCGATGACGGCGTTGCCGTCGATTTGCTTGTGATCGAGTGGGAGTCCGCGTCCGCGGACACGGCATTCGGTGCGATTAAGAAAAGATTGCCTCAAGTTCCGATTGTGGTCTCATCGCAGAGCAACAGCCTCGCGGTTCCACAGCAGGCGTTCGCCGCAGGCGCGGCCGGATTTATTCGTCGCGATAGTCCGCCTGCACTGATTCGAAGCGTAATTGACGTCATTCTCTGCGCGGAGGGCTTTGCCGTTCCGGATCATTTTCGGCCCACATGAAACGCCTCTCGTAGGACCATGAGAGCGCCGCGTGCCGCCGAGCGATTACATACGAATGACGGTTACCGGTGCGATGAGCGCGTAGCCTAGCCGCGGCATTCTGACAATATAGATAGACGACGGATCAATGCTGCGAAGCGTCTGTCGCAGGACGCGAACGACGCGCGCCAGCTCGACTAGGCGGTCAGGTTCGGGTGTGTCGCGTGAGGCTGTTTGGGCCGCAAGGCGTTCGAAATTCAGGAGGGTTCCCGGCGCGCGCACGAACTCGTTCAGAATTTGAGCGGTCCGACTGTCTAGCATGGTGCGACGTGCCGGGTTTCGCAGATCGCCCGCCGCGCCAATCACTGCGTCAAAGTAGACGCACGTGCCAATCATGAACCGATAGGGCTCATCTGAAAGGAAGGGGTCTCTGGTCATGGCTTCTCTATTATCGTAGCCATCCAATCGGCGAAAGGCGTGCGGCTCGCCCACCTCGGAATGCCGACATAACACAGCGGCGTACGTTGCTCCACAACGGCGGACGGGATTTTCATTGGATGATAGCGCGATGAATATCGTTCCGTAAACGCTGGTGGAAAAATTTCACTGTGACCTGATCTTTAAGCCGCGCCTTGCCACGGTCCCGCCTCTCACGCGAGGGCGCAGAGCATAAGCAACGGCGGCCTTGGCTTCCCGATGGCTCCGGACCTGGGCTAGACGTGGACGGGTGCCGGGTGATGGTCCGACCGGCGGCCGACCGTCACTGAAACCTCGATATCCTCATCAAGCTTGCTAAGAATTTTCATCAGCTTGTCCACGGTGAAGCGAGCGAATCGGCGTTTCGGATACGGACAAATTCGGCATGCGACATACGTAAGGGCTTCGGCTTGCGCGTGGGCAGTTTGCGGTCTAAAACACGCCGATGATCTCGGCAGCGATGCTAGCACGCAGTTGTTCAAGCTCAGCATCGGGACGGTGGAAGCGCGGAAGACGTGACTGCTGCCGTGTACGAGTTCAAAATCGTGGTCGTGGTTGCTCATCGCAAGGCCTCCTTCAGTCGCTTCAGCCGTTCGTTGATCAGTGCGATCTCTGCTTTCGGTGTCTCTTTTGATCCATGAAATCGGCCGTTGAGGGCGCCGCCATTCATTAAATGCAACTAACGATCCTTCCGATTGGTGGTCCACAATAACACGCGACGCAGTGGGCGCGGCACCCCTAACGTGTCAAGTTGCCGCGAGGCCGCAGCCGTGCCGGCGCTGCCGTGCGCGGCGCTGACGACGACCATGATCGCGGCGACATACACGCGTCGGCCGAGAAAGCGCACCGAAAACGGCGTAGTGCGCCGCCGGCATTTAGCGCAGCAGAAGCTGTAGGGAAAATCGCTCTCCGAGCGAGCTTCGCAAGGAAGTCCACGGGGTTTGCGGGGATAACGGGCGCGGTGACGCACACCGCCGCAACAGTGACAACGCTGCGCGGGCCGGGCTGGCGAAATCCTGATTGATGTGAACAGCAGTTGATAGAAATTTGGATGAAAGATACTCACGTGGCACACTGGGAACGTTTCAGATTTTGGCGAACCTGAACTCTCTCTTGGGCGTCGTTTCTCAAGATGCCTGAGGGAGATCCCCGGCGTCCCTCACGCAATTTGCAAAAAACGTCCCAAATTCCCATCGACTTCCGTGCTCACGCTCACGGAGTCGATTAATTGACCTCGGCGCTGCGGGGCAAGACGAATTCCTCAACTGCACAGGGCTCTGTTGGGCCGGAATCGTCTGCCGTTCGTTTCGAAGCTCATGAATGCCGCCGAGCACATCTGCAACCAGCCGCCTTCTGCAGTATCCAGTTGCCCGCATCGGCTCCCGTGTTATTTCAGGGTGCCAAGATCTGACCGCAGATTGTTCCGGAAAACGCACCCGTACGATAAGTTATCTTTTTGCGACAGCAGCATCGCTTCCGAAGGAGGCCGGCGGGAACGGCGCAGGCGCGGCTCCTGTGTGCCAGA
>NZ_FCOX02000115.1 GCF_900044055.2 Caballeronia calidae
TTTCGTGTCGGTCTATTTGCACTGCCCCTGTGCGGGGCGGCAGTCACTTTCTTTGCTGCTGCAAAGAAAGTAACCAAAGAAACAGCTATCCCCATCCAAAGTACTTCATGCCGGCCCCGGCACAGAAGCAGTCTCGTGGTCCGGCAGTAGCGAGTGCCCTCACAAAACCCTCCGGGCTTGGATCGCGCACGGTCTGCCACATCGCGCCACTCAACTGACTGGTAAGGCGCCAAATAGCTCAACCGCTTCGCGGCCGACCGGTCCATCGGGGATGCGTGTGCTTCTTTACTTACGCATCCATCTCACTGCATCGGTGGTTCGTTGGTTTCCCTTGCATACCCCTCGGCAGCGCGTAGCGCTGTGCCGGAGCTATTTGGTGCTGAACCAGCGCCCTTAAACAACTAACTTGTCAGACCGTGCGCGGTCCAAGCCCGGTTAGGCCTATGAGGGCACTCGCTACTGCCGGACCAATTGCGAAGTTCTGTGCCGCGGCCGGCCTGAAGTGCTTAGGCTGGGGAAAGCTGTTTCTTTGGTTACTTTCTTTGCAGCAGCAAAGAAAGTGACTGCCGCCCCGCACAGGGGCAACGCAAATAGACCGACACGAAACCAAGTTCCCCGAAAACAAGCCTCAAAGCACCCGAGCAATGAGCGAAAGCAACACCGACAGCAAAAGCGTCGACATAAACGGAAACGAATACTCACGCCCAAAAATCCGAAGCGTGAAATCCCCCGGCAATCTCCCGATGCCGATCTTCTTCAACCAGGGCATCGACCCGGAAAGAATCGCGAGCGCGATGAACGTCGTGAGCAGCCAGCGGATCATGATCGCGCACTCATAGCGTATGAGACCGATCACCCGTCGCGAAGGCGTCGAGCGTGCCGGGAATACCGCGCGAAAACGCGATCACCTTGAAAAGCTCGCCCATCTCCGCTTCGGAAAGGAGCTTCTGCACCGCATTTGCCGCAGGCAGAAACCGCTTCACATCCGAAGGATCCAGCTCGTCGAGCACATCCGTGATGCCCGCATTCATCAGAAAGCGCGCCTGCGACGTAAAGCCGAGCAGATCGGCGCCCGTCTCGACGCCCGCCTCCGCGATGCCCGTAAACTCCACGTGCGCGGTGATGTCCTGCAAGCCCGGATAAAGAAACGGATCCGCGTGTGCGCGATGCCGGTAATGGCACATCAGCGTGCCGGCCGCGCGCTGCGCGTGATAGAACTCGCGTCGCGGAAATCCATAGTCGATGAAAAACGCCGCGCCGCGCGTCAGCATCGTGCAGACGGTCTTCGTGAAGCCGAGCGCGGCCTCGTGCGTTTCGGTCAGGTATTCGGCGAACGGCTCGTGGCTGGCTTCGTCGATGGCGGCATCGATCAGTTCGATCTGCGCATCCGGCGCGACAGGCCGGTCATCGAACGCAAACCGGCCGTTCAGTTCGACGACGCCGCGCTCGTGCCACGCGCCGAGCTTGCGCACGACGAGACGCACCGGCATCGCATCGAGCACTTCGTTGCCGATCACGACGCCTTCGAACCGGTCAGGCAGCGCGTCGAGCCATTTCACCTTCGGGGCGAGCGCCGGCACCTCCCGTAAGATGGTCTCCCGCTGACGCGCGCGCAATTCGCCGGAAAGATCGACGATCGCGTAACTGTCGAACGGCACATCGAGATCGGCGAGCGCGGCGAGCACCCCCGCGGCCAGCTTGCCCGTGCCCGCGCCGAATTCCATCAGATGCCGCGTGCCGCTTTCCCGCAAGGCCTGCGCAACCGGCCGGGCGAGCGTTGTCGCGAAAAGCGGGGACAGTTCGGGCGCGGTGACGAAGTCGCTGCCGTCTTCCGCGCGGCGGCCGAATTTCATCGCTCCGCCGCTGTAGTAGCCGAGGCCGGGCGCGTAGAGCGCCAGATCCATGTAGCGGTCGAACGGCAGCCAGCCGCCCGCCGCGGCGATGCGCCCCCGAATCAGGTCTGTAAGCGCTTCGGACTGCGCGAGCGCGTCGGCGCCCGGAGCAGGTAAACTATCGGATTGTCGAGCATTTGGATTCATCCCAGTATTGTAAATGAGCGCTTCCACGCCGTTTTCTTCCGTCAACTCGCCGTCTTCCGGCACCGTTCCGCGTTCCCGCGCCGTGCTGGTGACGGGCGCGGCGAAGCGCATCGGGCGCGGCGTCGCGCTGGAGTTCGCGCGGCAAGGCTGGGACGTGGCCGTGCACTACGGCGGCTCGGAGCGCGAAGCGCGCGAAACCGTCGCGGATATCGAGGCGCTCGGGCGGCGCGCGGTCGCGCTGAAGGCGGATCTCGGCGTCGAAGCCGAAGTCGCGCGGCTCGTGCCCGCGTGCGTCGAGACGTTCGGCGGGCTGAATGGCATCGTCAACTGCGCGTCGCGCTTCGACGAGGACACCGCCACCGACTTCGGCTACGCGAAGCTGCTCGCGATGACCGCCGTCAACGTCGCCGCACCGCTCACGCTCGCGCGCATGCTGCACGCGATCACGCCCGATGCCGCCGCCAGTGAAGACGCGCAACGCGGCGTCGTCATCAACGTGCTCGACCAGAAGCTCTACAACATGAATCCGGATTACCTGTCGTACACGCTGACGAAGGCCGCGCTCGACAACGCCACCGTCGCGCTGGCGCAGGCGCTCGGGCCGAAGCTGCGCGTCGTCGGCCTCGCGCCGGGCCTGACGCTGATTTCCGCCGGACAGACGCCCGCGTCGTTCGAGGCGGCGCATCGCGTGACGCCACTCAACCGCGCATCGACGGTCGAGGATGTCGCGCAGGCCGCGTGCTTTCTCGCGAACGCGCACGGCGTGACCGGCACGACGCTCGTCGTCGATGGCGGCCAGCACCTCGTGCCGAGCCCGCGCGATGTGATGTACATGATCGGCGCGCACAAGCCTTAAACGCGTTTATTGAATATTGGAACCAACATGCTTGCCGCACTTTCGCATCCCCGGCTGACCGATTGCCGGCGGCTTTTTCTGCGCAACTACGAAGTGCGCATCAATATCGGTGTGCATGACTTCGAGAAGCGCGGCGAGCAACGCGTCGTGATCAACGTCGAGCTGTTCGTGCCGCTCGCGCTGTCGACGCCCATCGAGGACAAGCTGGCCGAAGTGGTCGATTACGACTTCATGCGCTCGACCATCGCCGATCGCGTGAAGCGCGGCCACATTCACTTGCAGGAAACGCTGTGCGACGACGTCGCCGCCGCCTTGCTCGCGCATCCGAACGTGCGCGCCGTGGCCGTGTCGACGGAAAAGCCCGATGTCTATCCCGATTGCGACGCGGTGGGCGTCGAAGTCTTTCGCATCAAAGAGGAACGAGCATGAACGCGCGCGACACGATCGAAACCGCAGAGGCGCAGAAACCCGCGCGCGAGGCGCTGACCAGGCGCGAGCAGAAGGAAGCGTACGAGAACAACAAGCTCTTCAAGCGCATCGTACGGCAGGTCGGCGAGGCGATCGGCGACTTCAACATGATCGAGCACGGCGACAAGGTGATGGTGTGCCTGTCGGGCGGCAAGGACAGCTACGCGATGCTCGACGTCCTGATGCGCCTGCGCGAGCGCGCGCCGATCGACTTCGATATCGTCGCCGTCAATCTCGACCAGAAGCAGCCGGGCTTTCCGGAGCATGTGCTGCCGGAGTATCTGAGCAAGCTCGATATTCCGTTCCATATCGAGAATCAGGACACGTACAGCATCGTCAAGCGTCTCGTGCCAGAAGGGAAGACCACGTGTTCGCTGTGCTCGCGCCTGCGCCGCGGCATTCTGTATCGCGTGGCGGGCGAGCTCGGCGCGACCAAGATCGCGCTCGGCCATCATCGCGACGACATCCTGCAGACGCTGCTGCTCAACATGTTCTACGGAGGCAAGCTGAAAGGCATGCCGCCCAAGCTGCAATCCGACGACGGCAAGAACGTCGTGATCCGTCCGCTCGCCTATGTGAAGGAAACGGATCTGGAAAAGTACGCCGAGCTGCGCGAATTCCCGATCATCCCGTGCAATCTGTGCGGCAGCCAGCCGAACCTGAAGCGCGCGGAAATGAAGGCGCTGATCCGCGAATGGGACAAGCGTTTCCCGGGGCGCGTGGAAAACATGTTCAACGCGCTGTCGAACGTGGTGCCGTCGCATCTGATGGACAGCAAACTGTTCCCGTTCGCCGGTTTGCGCGCGACGGGCGAGGCCGATCCGCAGGGCGATATCGCGTTCGACGAGGAACCGTGTGCAAGCGAACCGTCAGGCCCGTCCGGCACGGTTTCAATTGTGCAGTTCGACGACCTGTAGCCTTTATCCAACAAGGGCGCAACGTGGGTTTCGCCGCACTGCGCCAAAGGGCCCGGTGATATATTGGCGGCTCGTCATACCCAGCAAGGCTTCCAGCGATGAACATCGTGATTCTGGCTGCCGGCATGGGCAAGCGCATGCGCTCAGCTCTGCCGAAAGTACTTCATTCCCTTGCGGGCAAGCCGTTGCTCGCGCATGTCATCGACACGGCCAGGACGCTGTCGCCGACGCGTCTCGTCGTGGTCGTCGGGCACGGCGCGGAGAAGGTCCGCGAAGCCGTCGGGGCGCCTGACGTTCAGTTCGCGCTTCAGGACAAGCAGCTCGGCACGGGACACGCCGTTCAGCAGGCTTTGCCGCTGCTCGACCCTTCCGTTCCGACCCTCGTGCTGTACGGCGACGTGCCGCTCACGCGCGCCAGCACGTTGAAGCGCCTGATCGATGCCGCGGGTGCCGAGCGCTACGGCGTGCTTACCGTGACCGTCGGCGATCCGACCGGCTACGGGCGCATCGTGCGCGCCGCGGGCGGCAAGGTGAAGCGGATCGTCGAGCAGAAGGATGCGAGCGAGGAAGAGCGGCGCATCGCGGAAATCAACACCGGGATCATCATCACGCCGACGCGCACGCTCGAAACGTGGCTCGCGTCGCTGAAGAACAACAACGCGCAAGGCGAGTTCTATCTGACCGACGTGGTCGAGCGCGCGATCGAAGCGGGCGTCGAAGTCGTCACCGCGCAGCCGGACGCCGAATGGGAAACGCTCGGCGTGAACAGCAAGATTCAGCTCGCCGAACTGGAGCGCATCCATCAGCGCAACGTCGCGAACGTGCTGCTCGACGCGGGCGTAACGCTGATGGACCCTGCGCGCATCGACGTGCGCGGCACGCTGGAATGCGGCGCGGACGTGTCGATCGACGTGAACTGCGTATTCGAAGGGCGCGTGACGCTCGCCGACAACGTGACGATCGGCCCGAACTGCGTGATCCGCGATGCCGTGATCGGCGCGGGCTCGCGCGTGGATGCGTACACGCATATCGAAGGCGGCACGACCGGCGCGAATGTCGTGCTCGGACCGTATGCGCGGCTGCGTCCGGGCGCGAAGCTCGGCGACGAAGCGCATGTCGGCAACTTCGTCGAGGTGAAGAACGCGGTGCTCGGCCATGGCTCGAAGGCGAACCATCTCACGTATATCGGCGATTCCGATATCGGTGCGCGCGTGAACGTGGGCGCGGGCACGATCACCTGCAACTACGACGGCGCGAACAAGCATCGCACGGTGATCGAGGACGACGTGTTCATCGGCTCGGATACGCAACTCGTTGCGCCGGTGCGCGTGGGCCGTGGCGTGACCATCGCCGCCGGCACGACGGTGTGGAAGGATGTCGGTGAAGGCGAGCTGGTGCTCAACGAGAAAGTGCAGGTCAGCAAGACGGGCTATGCGCGCCCGGTCAAGAAGAAGTCGTAAGGCTGTCGGGTTCGTTCAGTCAGACGCGCGCGGTGCATCGGCGCCGCGTTCTCAAATACAGGTTTCAAAGGAAGAACGCCCATGTGCGGAATCGTCGGCGCGGTAGCGCAACGTAACATCGTCCCGGTGCTGGTCGAAGGACTGCGCCGCCTCGAATATCGCGGCTACGACTCGTGCGGCGTGGCCGTTCTGAGCCACGGCGAGCCGCGCCGCGCGCGCAGCGTCGCGCGCGTGTCCGATCTCGACGCGCAAGTGCGCGATTCGGGCCTCATCGGCATGACCGGCATCGCGCACACGCGCTGGGCGACGCACGGCGCGCCCGTCACCGACAACGCGCATCCGATCTTCTCGCGCGACGCGGTGGCGCTCGTGCACAACGGCATCATCGAGAACTACGAGTCGTTGCGCGAGATGCTGAAGGGCAAGGGCTACGAGTTCGTCTCGCAGACGGATACCGAAGTCATCGCGCATCTGATTCACAGCATGTATCGCGGCGATCTGTTCCAGACCGTGCGGGATGCCGTCAAGCAACTGCATGGCGCGTACGCGATCGCCGTGATGCACAAGGATCAGCCGCATACGGTCGTCGGCGCGCGTCAGGGTTCGCCGCTCGTCGTCGGCGTGGGCGAGGGCGAGGGCGAGAACTTCCTCGCGTCGGATGCGCTCGCGCTCGCGGGCAGCACCGACCGCTTCGCGTTCCTCGAAGAAGGCGATGTCGTGGAAATCGGCCTCGACGGCGTGAAGATCGTCGATCGCGAGGGCCTGCCCGCCGCGCGCGAAGTGCGCGTCGTGACGGCATACGGCGGCGCGGTCGAGCTCGGCCCGTATCGCCATTTCATGCAGAAGGAAATCTTCGAGCAGCCGCGCGCCATCACGGACACGATTCCGCAAGCCGATGAGTTCAGCCCGAGCCTGTTCGGCGAAGGCGCCGCCGATGCGTTCGCGAACGTCGACAGTATTCTGATTCTCGCGTGCGGCACGAGCTATTACTCGGGCGTGACCGCGAAATACTGGCTCGAATCCATCGCGAAGATTCCGACGCAGGTGGAGATCGCGAGCGAGTATCGCTATCGCGAGTCGGTGCCGAATCCGAAGGCGCTCGTCGTCACCATCTCGCAATCCGGTGAAACCGCCGACACGCTCGCCGCGCTGAAGCACGCGCAGGCGCTCGGTCACAAGCACACGCTCGCGGTGTGCAACGTCGCGACGAGCGCGATGGTGCGCCAGACGGAATTCGCGTTCCTGACGCACGCGGGCACGGAGATCGGCGTGGCATCGACGAAGGCATTCACGACGCAGCTCGTCGGCCTGTTCGTGCTCGCGGTGACGCTCGCCAAGCTGCGCGGTCACGTGAATGCGAAGCAGGAAGCCGCGTACTTCACGCAACTGCGTCACTTGCCGGCAGCGTTGAACAGCGTGCTCGCACTGGAGCCGCAGATCATCGCGTGGTCGGAGGAGTTCGCGCGCAAGGAAAACGCGCTGTTCCTCGGCCGCGGCCTGCACTATCCGATCGCGCTCGAAGGCGCGCTGAAGCTGAAGGAAATCTCGTACATCCACGCCGAGGCGTATCCGGCGGGCGAGTTGAAGCACGGGCCGCTCGCGCTCGTGACCGAAGCGATGCCGGTGGTGACGGTCGCGCCGAACGACGCGCTGCTCGAAAAGCTGAAGTCGAACATGCAGGAAGTGCGCGCGCGTGGCGGCGAGCTGTATGTGTTCGCGGATGCCGATACGCGCATCGTCAGCGAAGACGGCATCCACGTGATCCGCATGCCGGAGCACTATGGCGCGCTGTCGCCGATCCTGCACGTCGTGCCGTTGCAGCTGCTCGCGTATCACACGGCGTGTGCGCGCGGGACGGATGTCGACAAGCCACGAAATCTCGCGAAATCCGTGACGGTGGAGTGATCGGCGTTTGAGATCATCATCGCCAAACTGATCGAGGTCCGCGCCTGGCGCGGACCTTTTTACATTCAGAGCGCGAAATGCGCGGCTTCGAGCGCCCATCCTCCCAGCGCGGTTAACGCCACGACAATCACGGGCGATACCCGGCCGACCACGAGAAGCCCATACGCAGCCAACGCCAGCACGACATCCGACCGCGAATGTATCGCGCTCGTCCAGACGGGATCGTAAAGCGCCGCGCCCAGAATCCCGACGACGGCCGCGTTCACGCCACCCATCGCGCGTTGTATCGCGTCCCGTTGACGAAGCGTCTCCCAAAAGGGCAAGGCGCCGAGCACCAGCAGGAACGCAGGCAGAAACATCGCGGCGAGCATCGCCATGCCGCCCGTCCAGCCGCCCAGTGGCGCCGGCATCACCGCGCCCAGAAATGCCGCGAACGTGAAGAGCGGACCGGGCACGGCCTGAGCCGCGCCATATCCCGCGAGGAAGACATCGTTCGCGACCCAGCCCGACGGCACCACGCTCGCCTGAAGCAGCGGCAGCACGACATGGCCCCCTCCGAAAACGAGCGAGCCGGACCGGTAGAAGACGGCCGCCGCCTCGAGCCATCGCGCGCCGCTCCAATGGGCCGCGCCCGGCAGGGCAGCCAGCAGCATGAAAAAGAACGTGAGCAGAATCGCGCCCTGAACCCGGCTGATGCCATACGTGCGATGCTGTTCCGACGGCAAATGCTTCAGCGTCAGCATGCGCCAGCCCAACAGGCCGCCGATCGCAATGGCGCCCAATTGCCCGACCGCCGATGGAACGCCGAGCGCGACGAGCGCAGCCGCCACGGCGATACCCGATCTCAGCCGGTCGGGACAGAGCGACGTCTTCATTCCCCATACGGCCTGAGCCACGATGGCGACGGCGGCAACCTTGAGTCCATGGACCGCGCCGGATTGTCCGAGTTGCCCCCAATGCGCCAGACCCAGCGCAAACACGATCAGTGCGAACGCCGACGGCAACGTGAACCCGGTCCACGCAGCAAGAGCGCCGAGCCATCCTGCCCGTCCGAAGCCGACAGCGATGCCGACCTGGCTGCTCGCCGGCCCCGGAAGAAACTGACAGAGCGCGACCAGATCCGTGAAGCTCGCGTCGTCGAGCCACTTCCGACGTTCGACGAATTCAGCGCGAAAGTAACCGATATGCGCCACCGGCCCGCCGAAGGACGTCAGGCCGAGCTTGAGAAACGTCGTGAAGACTTCGACCGGCGTTCCCCGCTTGCCGAGTGACGTCGATTCGGTGGTGCGTTGCGCAGAGTTCGAGGTCATGCACTCCGTCCGATGAATAGAGCAGGGCGCCCACCCTATCAAACCGCCGCCTGTGGACAACCTTGTTGGCACATCGCTGCGTTAACTGTTGGCGATTTCTGAACAACTCGGCGTTCATCGTCGCGGCGCGAAAGTTGTTCTGAGTTCAATCCGAAAGCGGGCGCACTATACCGAAGTTGTTTGATCGGTAAACCTCTGACGTATAACGCCCATATCGAGTTATCCACTGATTTGCGGCGGGCTTGTTAACTACTACCACGTATACATACGAACTCTTTTGTTTACTTAAGCAACGTGAGTGCATTGCTCAAAACCGCAGCGCTCATTCGCTGAATACGTCCAAGCAGCAATCCGATGCAGCTTCCTGAGCCGCTTTCGGTTATTGCTCGAACGCTTCGAGAAACCCCGCGGCCAACATTCTTAGAAATAAGACGTCATACAAGTAAAACGCGAGCAGCATCGACGGAAATGGCAAAAAACCAAGAAAATAAGGGTTAACGCCGCTGTCTGCAGGCCTTAACTGACGATACTCTGTGTTAAGACGTCTGATGACATTGCCGTCGGACGTACCGCTCTCCAATCAGATCGCCGTCGTCACAGGGAGGCATCATGCCGTCATCGTCACCGTATCAACCGCTGCCCAACGCATTCCGAACGTCGCTACGCGAACGCAAGAGACTGATCGGCTGCTGGATGTCGCTTGCGAGTCCCGTCGTCACCGAGTTGATCGGTGTCGTCGGTTTCGACTGGATGCTGCTCGACGCCGAGCACGCGCCGAACGACGCCCTCACGCTCATTCCGCAGCTGATGTCGCTGAAGGACAGCCCGAGCGCGCCCGTCGTGCGGCCGCAGGCGAACGATCCGGTCGCCATCAAGAAGCTGCTCGACGCGGGCTTCGTCAATTTCCTGATTCCGTTCGTCGACAGCGCCGCCGATGCCGAGCGCGCAGTCGCCGCAACGCGTTATCCTCCTCAAGGCATCCGCGGCGTGTCGGTCGGGCATCGCGGGAATCGCTACGGCACCGTGCCGAACTACTTCCAGGTCGCGAACGAAAATATCAGCGTCGCGGTGCAGATCGAAAGCCGCGCGGCGGTCGAAGCGATCGACGAGATCATCGCGGTCGAAGGCGTCGATGCGCTGTTCGTCGGCCCGTCGGATCTCGCGGCGGCGTATGGCCACATCGGCAACGCGAACCATCCGGACGTGCAGGCGGTCATCGCACATGTGTTCGAGCGCGCGCACGCGGCCGGCAAGCCGAGCGGCATCCTCGCGCCGGTGCAGGAAGACGCCGAGCGCTATCTCGCGCTGGGCAGCACGCTCGTGGCAGTCTGCGCGGATCTCGGCATGCTCAGGAACGCGGCGCAGGCCGTGAAGAAACACTTCATCCCGGCGTGAGCGCAACAGGCGCTATGCTCGACCGGGCCGACACCGAAAATCGACATCAAGGAGCGATACATGCAAAAGGCAGGCTTCATCGGACTGGGCATCATGGGCAATCCCATGGCGGCCAATCTTCTCAAGAACGGCGTGCAACTCGCGGCCTTCACCCGTAGCGGCGTGCCCGCCGATCTCACCGGCGCGGGTGCCACGGCGTGCGATTCGCCCGCGGCCGTCGCGGAGAAGGCCGACGTCATCTTCATCATGGTGCCGGACACGCCGGACGTCGAACGCGTGCTGTTCGGCGAGAACGGCGTCGCGAGCAAGCTGAAGAGCGGGCAGATCGTCGTCGACATGAGCTCGATCTCGCCGATCGCCACGCGCGAGTTCGCGGCGAAGGTGCGCGAAAAGGGCGCCGATTATCTCGACGCGCCCGTTTCAGGCGGCGAAGTCGGCGCGAAGGCCGCGTCGCTCACGATCATGGTCGGCGGCGCGCAGGCGACCTTCGACAAGGTCAAGCCGCTCTTCGACATGATGGGCAAGAACATCTCGCTGATCGGCGAAGTCGGCGCGGGTCAGGTGTGCAAGGTCGCGAATCAGGTGATCGTCGCGGCGACCATCGAAGCGGTCGGCGAGGCGCTCCTGCTCGCGTCGAAGGCAGGCGTCGATGCCGAGAAGGTCCGCACCGCGCTCATGGGCGGCTTCGCGTCGTCGCGCATCCTGGAAGTGCACGGCGAGCGCATGACCAAGCGCACGTTCAATCCGGGCTTCCGCATCGAGTTGCATCAGAAGGATTTGAATCTGGCGCTCGCGACCGCGCAATCGCTCGGCGTCGCGCTGCCGAACACGTCGAACTGCATGCAGTTGTTCAACGCGTGCGCGGCGCACGGCGGCAAGGCGTGGGATCACTCGGGCATGGTGCGCGCGCTCGAAATCATGGCGAACCACGAAATCGGCCAGAAAACGAAGTAAGCATCATCGACGACGCTGCCGGCCGCGCGCCGGCAGCTTCGCATCGCGCTTGCCGGTTTGCGTCTAAACCTTCAAACGCTCGAGGAGCGCGATTGCCGCGGCGGGATTGCGCTCCTTGAAGCCGCTGATGACATAGAGAAACACATCGCGCGATGCGGCTTTCGGCGCGGCCTTGCCGAAGGTCTGCAAGTCGTCCGGCGCACCGCCCGACGCCCACGCTTTCGCGCGTCCGGTCCAGCGATCGAGCGCCGCTTTCGCATAACCCTTGGCCTGCTTGTCCGTCGTGCCCATGATGCGCGCATAGACGAACGGCGCGGTCACGTCCGCGATCTGCGGATACTTCGAATCCCCCGCGATCACCACCGCGACGCGATACTTGCGCGCCAGCGCGACGAACGCCGCGTCGCAGAAACTCTCGTGCCGCACCTCGACCGCATGACGAATCGCGCGGCCTTCGACTTTCGCGGGCAGCAGTTCCAGGAAACGCTCGAAGTCGTCGGGATCGAATTTCTTGGTCGCCGCGAATTGCCAGTTGATGTCGGGTAAGGATACGACGTTACCGTCGCATCCTCCCCTGAGAACTGTACGTGCGACGTTAGCCGCATACAGCTCA
>NZ_FCOX02000116.1 GCF_900044055.2 Caballeronia calidae
CCGGGCTTGGATCGCGCACGGTCTGTCGCCTCGCACCACTCAACTGACTGGTAAGGCGCCAAATAGCTCCGGCCCGCTTCGCGGCCGATCGGTCAATCGGGAACGCTTGTGCTTCCTTGCTTACGCTGTTATCTAACTGCATCGGCCATGCACGTCATGAAACCTAATTTCGTGTCGGTCTATTTGCATTGCCCCTGTGCGGGGCGGCAGTCACTTTCTTTGCTGCTGCAAAGAAAGTAACCAAAGAAACAGCTTTCCCCATCCAAAGTACTTCATGCCGGCCCCGGCACAGAAGTACTCTCGTGGTCCGGCAGTAGCGAGTGCCCTCATAGGCCTTTCCGGGCTTGGATCGCGCACGGTCTGTCGCCTCGCACCACTCAACTGACTGGTAAGGCGCCAAATAGCTCCGGCCCGCTTCGCGGCCGATCGGTCAATCGGGAATGCTTGTGCTTCCTTGCTTACGCTGTCATCTAACTGCATCGGGCCATGCACGTCACAAAACCTAATTTCGCGTCGGTCTATTAGCACTGCCCCTGTGCGGGGCGGCAGTCACTTTCTTTGCTGCTGCAAAGAAAGTAACCAAAGAAACAGCTATCCCCATCCAAAGTACTTCACACCGGCCCCGGCACAGAAGATCGTTCGTGGTCCGGCAGTAGCGAGTGCCCTCATAGGCCTTTCCGGGCTTGGATCGCGCACGGTCTGCCGCTTCGCACCACTCAACTGACTGGTAAGGCGCCAAATAGCTCCGGCCCGCTTCGCGGCCGACCGGTCAATCGGGGATGCGCGTGCTTCTTTGCTAACGCTTCCATCTCGCTGCATCGGTGGTTCGTTGGTTTCCCTTGCATACCCAGCGGCAGCGCGTAGCGCTGTGCCGGAGCTATTTGGTGCTGAACCAGCGTCCTTAATGGTCTAGGTTGTCAGACCGTGCGCGGTCCAAGCCTCGTGAGTTTTGTGAGGGCACTCGCTACTGCCGGACCACGTACGAAGTTCTGTGCCGCGGCCGGCATGAAGTGCTTAGGCTGGGGATAGCTGTTTCTTTGGTTACTTTCTTTGCAGCAGCAAAGAAAGTGACTGCCGCCCCGCATAGGGGCAACGCTAATAGACCGACACGAAAACGGGATCCAGCGACAATCAACCCCAACCCCGATCCCTCAAGCCAACGGCTTCAGACCCTCCAGCAAGGTAGGAATCAACTCACTCACCGTAGGATGAATATGCATAGCCCGCTGCAGCGTCGTAAACGGCGCATCCGCATTCATAATATCGACGAAGGTATGAATCACCTCATCCCCTTCGATCCCATAAATCGCCGCGCCTAAAAACCGCTTCGTACGCGCATCGACGAGCGCCTTCATGAAACCATCGGTTTCACCGCGCTCCCGTGCGCGCCCCACGCGCGTCATCGGCATGACCGCAATGAGCGCCTCGCGGCCATCGCGCCGCACATCCTCCTCGCTCATTCCTACCCGCGCGAACGGCGGATCGACGAACACCGCATAAGCCATGATGCGCGTATCGACACTGCGCGATTCCCCATCGAGCAGATTCGACGCAATGATCTCGTAGTCGTTCCACGACGTATGCGTGAACGCGCCGCGCCCGTTCACATCGCCCAGGGCATAGATGCCTTCGACCGCCGTGCGCAACTGGCCGTCCACGTCGATCATGCCGTGCCGGTTCAAGGCAATGCCCGCACGTTCGAGGCCAAGATCGTCGGTGTTGGGTATGCGGCCCGTTGCGAAGAGCAGATGCGATGCGTCGATAGTCTCATCGCCGCCGACGATGCGCACACCGCCCGCCGACGCCTCCACGCGCCCGATCTGCGCGCCGAAGCGAAACTCGATGCCCTCGCGCACGAACACGTCCTGCATCGCGCGAGCGACGTCCTCGTCCTCGCGCGTCAGAATGCGATCGCCGCGCACGAGCAACGTGACGCGGCTGCCGAAACGCCGGAACATCTGCCCGAATTCGAGCGCGATATAGCTCGCCCCGACGATCACGAGATGCTTCGGCACTTCGGTCAGTTCGAGGATCGTCGAATTGGTCAGATACGGCACATGCGCGAGGCCTTCGACCTTCGGCACCGCCGCGCGCGTACCCGTGTTGATGATGACGAGATCGGCCTCGATGTCCTGCGTCGAGCCGTCGCCCGCCTCGATCGAGAGCGCATGCGGGCCCGTGAAGCGCGCGTGTCCCTTGAACACGGTGAGGTTCTCCGTCCCGCGCAGCCACGTTTCGATGCCCGTGCGCGAGCCGCCGATCACCTCGTCCTTGCGCGCCTTCACGCGCGCCATATCGATGACGATATCGCCGCCGATCATCACGCCGTATTGCGCCGCCGTGCGCGCGACGTGCGCGGCCCGCGCGCTTGCCACGTAAGTCTTGGTCGGCGTGCAGCCGACGTTCACGCACGTGCCGCCAAAGAGATGCCGCTCGATCACGGCGGTGCGCCTGCCGCTCTGCGCGAGCCGCACCGCAAGCGGCGAGCCGCCCTGCCCCGTGCCGATGACGGCCGCATCGAAGTGCTGTGACATGCCGAGTCTCCTCCGGTCAAAGACCGTGCGAATGAAGCGGATGACGAATGCAGATGGCGCAACCGACATGCATGTTACGCGCAAGTCGATGAGCAGGCAGGCACCCTGCCAAAGCGACCCTTGCGGACACGGGCATGGCTCGTGCTGGATTGGTTCGGAACGTCCCGCGCGTCCGTGGCGCGCGGTCCGCTCAGTCATCAGGAGACGAAGCCCGAAGGCATTCATGATCGAGACGATCTGGTTTCTCGTCGTGGGCGGCGTGCTCATCTTCATGGGGCTTGCCAGCTCGACGTTCAAGCGCCTGCCGATCAGCACCGCGATGTGTTATCTCGCAATCGGCTTCGCGATGGGCCCGGCCGCGGCCAATCTGCTGACGCTCGACCTCGCGTCCGACGCCACCGTGCTCAGGCGCATCACCGAAGTCGCGATGCTCGTGTCGCTGTTCGCGATCGGCTTGCGTCTGCGCGTGCCGCCCACCGATCGCATCTGGTTTCTGCCGATACGCCTCGGCCTCGTCGCGATGGTGCTCACCGTCGCGGTGCTCACCTTGTTTTCCGTCTACGTGCTCGGGCTGAGCTGGGGTCCGGCGCTGCTGCTCGCGGCGATGCTCGCGCCGACCGATCCCGTGCTCGCCCACGACGTGCAGGTGGAAACGCCCGGCGACATCGACCTGTTGCGCTTCTCGCTGACGGGCGAAGGCGGCCTGAACGACGGCATCGCGCTGCCCTTCGCGCTGCTCGGCATCGCGGTGTGCCGCTTCGAGGCGACGCCGAACGAGGCGCTGCACTGGAGTTTCGCGTTGCAGGCCGCGTGGGGCATCGCCGGCGCGCTCGTGAGCGGCTGGCTCCTGGGCGTGCTGTCGGTGCGGCTCGTCGCGTACCTGCGCACGCGTCACGGCGAGGCGCTCGGGCCGGAGGGCTTCTATGCGCTCGGGCTGATCGCGCTGTCGTACGGTGTCGCGGAATTGCTGAACACGTATGCGTTTCTTGCGGTGTTCGCGGCCGGACTCGCGATGCGCCGCGTCGAGCAGAAGACGAGCGCCGGCAAGTCCGCACGCGAGGCGATCGGCAAGATCGATGCGGACGATGTCGGCGCCGCCGCAGCCGATCCCGAGCGCGCGCACGCGTTCATGGCCGAGCGCGTGCACGGTTTCACGATCGAGCTGGAACGCATCGCCGAAGTCGCGATCATGCTGACGGTAGGCGCCGTGCTCTCGACCATGTGGCGCGAGCTCTTCACATGGCAGGCGGCCGCGCTCGTCGTCGCGCTCTTTCTCGTGCTGCGGCCGGCGGCGGTGGAGATATCGCTCATCGGCTCGCATGCGGCGGCCCCGCAACGAAGGCTCATGAGCTGGTTCGGCATACGCGGCGTCGGCTCGTTTTACTATCTGCTTTACGCGCTCGAACATGCGCCGCACGATGTCGCGGCGCCGCTCGTGCCGCTCGTCATCGCGACGATCACGGCATCGGTCGTCGTGCACGGCATCACCGCGACGCCGCTCATGAAACGCTATCAGCGCGAACGCATGGATGAATGAGCTTTCTCGAGGATCGACCGGACGTGAAGCATCTGATTTTTTTCTGCGGCCATGCCGGCACCGGCAAAACAACGCTCGCGAAGCAGCTCTTCGGGCCGCTCGTGCGAGCGACCGGCGCGCCCTTCTGCCTGCTCGACAAGGACACGCTCTATGGCGCATACAGCGCGGCGGCGATCGGCGCGCTCACCGGCGATCCGCACGATCGCGACAGCCCGCTTTTCATCGAACATTTCCGTGATCCGGAGTATCGCTGTCTCGTCGATACCGCCGCCGAGAATCTCGCGCTCGGCGTAAGTGTCGTGATCGTCGCGCCGCTCACGCGCGAGGTGCGCAGCTCACGCCTCTTCGATCGCGCATGGCTCGGCATCGGTGACGATGTCGCCATTCGCGTCGTCTGGGTGCATGTGGATGAGGATGTGGCGCGCGAGCGCATCGTCGCGCGTGGCGATCCGAACGATGCGTACAAGCTCGCGCATTGGGAGCAATATCGTCAGCGCCTCTTCGTTCCCGACGAAGCGCTCGCGCGGACCCTCGTGATGTTCGACAACACCGCGCCGACCGATGCAGCGCGCGATGCATTGATCGCGCGCCTGCTCGCTTAAGCCGCCGCCAGTTGCCGCGCCGTCGCGACGGCGTTCGCGCCTTCGTACAGCTTGCCGAAGCGGTTGTTGAGGAACGCCTCGAGCGGCACCTGTTCCTGACGCACGAAACCGCTTTGCGGCAGCGCGCCTTCGCGGAAGAGATCGAGCTCGGCGCAGATCGCGCCGGCGGTCGTGATCTGAATCGCGCTCATCGGCACGCCGCACACGTCCTTCGCGAAAATCTTGCGCGTGAACACGTCCTGCACGAGCTGTCCGCGCCGCATGCCGGTCACCGTGACGAAGATCAACACGACATCCTGCGCCGTCGACGGCACCGCGCGCTTCAACATCGTCTTCAGGCCATCGCGATCGGTGGACATGCGCAGATCGTCGAGCAGGAACTTCATCAGGTCGCGGTGGCCCGGATAGCGCACCGACTTGTAGTCGAGCGTCTCGACCTTGCCCGCGAGCGTTTCACACAGCGTGCCGAGCCCGCCCGACGTGTTGAACGCCTCGTACTCGATGCCGTCGAGCGAGAAATGCTCGACGCCTTCGAGCGGCTGCACCCATTGCGTGCGGCCTTCACGGATCGCCTCACACGGCTGACAATACTCGTTGATGAGACCGTCGATGCTCCACGTGAGGTTGTACTTCAGCGCATTGGTCGGAAACTCCGGCAGCGCGCCGACGCGCATCTTCACCTCGCGCACGTCGTCGAGACGCTTCGCGAGATCATGCGCGACGATGCCGATGAAGCCCGGCGCGAGACCGCATTGCGGCATGAACGCGAGCTCGGAGTCCTCGGCGATCGCGCGGATCGCGTGCGTCGCGCGGACGTCCTCGGTCAGATCGAAGTAATGCACGCCGGCCGCTTTCGCCGCCGACGCGACATTGATCGCAAGGTAATACGGCAGCGCGTTGATGAGCGCGTCGAAGCCGATCAGCGCCTGGCGCAACGCGGGCGTATCGGCGGAATCGACACGGCGCGTCGGGATGCCTTGCGCATCGAGCAGCGCGAGGGCGTGATCGTCGCGATCGAATGCGACGACGTCGAAGTCCCCCGTTTCACGCAGCAAATGGGCAATGCTCTGACCGATCAGACCGGCGCCGACGAGGGCCACTTTCATATTCATCTCCTTTATGTGTGCGGGTCGGGCCGCTTTGGCCCATGCGTTCTTCACACAGTTTAGGAGCGCGCGAATACTGATCCTAGACGCAAAATGATGCGCTTCGACGATACTTTTCGTCATTTCGACGATGCATCGCTACGAATCGTCGAAATGCTTATCCCGCGCGATCGATCTTGCGCGCGAGGATGATCGACGTCGTCGTGCGCTCGACGCCTTCCAGCGCGCCGATCTCGTCGAGCAGATCGTTCAGGCGATCGGGAGAGTCTGCGCGCAGCCACGCGACGTAATCGAACTCGCCGCTCACCGCGCAGAGCAGTTGAATCTCCGGCATGCGCGCGAAGCGCTTCAGCAGGTCGCGACCGTATTTCGGCGTGAGCTTGATGCCGACATAGGCCTGGATGCTCGCGTCGAGCACGTCCTGCCCGAGCCGCACGCCGTAGCCCGCGATCACGTTGTTCTTCTCCAGACGTGCAATGCGCGCGATCACCGTCGTGCGCGCAACGCCCAATTGCCGCGCGAGATTCGCGACACTCTCCCGCGCGTTCATCTGCAAGAGCGCGACGAGATTGCGATCGATCTCGTCGAGTTGATCGAGGCGCGGCGGTCTCATAAGGGCGTCATCCTTGGCATTTTGTGTTTTGAGTTATGCGTTTTGCATGCCACTTGGCATTCGGCGTTTTGTGTTTTGCATTATCGCCGAGACAGCGCGGACCGGACCCGACAAGGTATCCGCCGGGTTTTTTCCAGAGACGTTTCGAATGTAAGCAGTTGTGGCAAAGCGGGCGAAACCGCATGCAATCGTGATACTAATATCCGCCGATGGCGTGCCGTCGCGCTGCTGCCGATGCAGCTTGCGTAAGCATGCCGCTTTCTATATCGATCGAAGGTAACCCGAATGAAAAGAACTCTCGTTGCACTGGCCGCTTTCTGCGCATTGAGCCCGGTATTCGCGCAGTCGTCGGCGCCCGCGGCGGCATCGGCGGCCGCCGTGCAGGCTGCGGCATCCGCGCCGGCCGCCAACAAGCGCCAGGCGCGCGTCGAGGAGCGTATCGCGGAACTGCATTCGAGCCTCAAGATCACGCCGCAGCAGGAAGGTCAATGGTCGAAGTTCGCCGATGTAATGCGCGACAACGGCCGTACGATGTCGGAGCTTTATCGCCAGCGCATCGCGCAGCGCGACACGATGTCCGCGCTCGACGACATGAAGCAGTACGAGCAGATCACGCAGGCGAACGCCGATGGCACCAAGCGCCTCGTCGAAGCTTTCGAGCCGCTTTACGCGAGCCTTTCGCCGGAGCAGAAGAAGCTGGCCGATACGAGCTTCCGCGAAGAGCACGGCAAGGCGCGGCACAGTCACGCGCATCGTCGCCCGCATGCGGCGGGAGCGGATGCGGCGTCGGCCACGAAGCCCTGAGCGAGCGCGTAAAGTAGAAAAGCCTGCATCGCGCGATGCAGGCTTTTTTATGTCCGCCGGGTGCAAAATGGCGCGAATGCCGTTACGATCCCGCACCGTCACCGCCATTCACGAACGCGCCATGCTCCATCTGTCCCAACTCGATCTCGCCACCGATCCCGCCGCGCGCCGCGTCGTGAAAGACGAAGCCGTCGCCGTCGAATTCGCCTCAGCAGCGGGCGAACTGATGAGCCTCGAAGGTCCGAACCGCTACGCGAGCGGTGATGCGATCGTCACCGGCAGCGGCGGCGAGCGCTGGGTCGTGTCGCGCGAGCGCTTCGACGCGAAGTACGTGCCCGAAGGCGGCATCGCGCATGGCGAGGCGGGCATGTATCGCAATCGCCCGAGCGTCGTGCTCGCGAAGGAGATGCACGCGCCCTTCTCGATCGCGCGCTCCGCCGCCGGCGACATCCTCACCGGCGACACGGGCGACTGGGTCATGCAATACGCGCCGGGCGATTACGGCGTCGTGAAAGCGGCGCGCTTCGCGAAGGTGTATCGCGCGCTTTAAGCGAAGTCCTCGCCCATCTCGATGTCCACTTCACGCGGCACGGCCTCGCCGTTCGCGTACGTCTCTTCGAGCGATCCGAGCGTCGCTTCCACATACGCGCGCAGCACCGCATAACTGCGCGCGTGCATGCGCGGCGGCAGCGCGCGATAACGCGCGAGCGCGGCCGGATCGAAGCGCACGTCGATCGTGATGCGCCGCGCCGTCGAGCCGAAGCGCATCGCCACATAGTGAATCACGAGCGAGGTTCGGCCCGCGTCGTCCTTACGCTCGGCGAACTGTGTCTGCTCGGGAAAGAGATCGCTGATCACATGCGCGAGCATGTCGATGTCCGCGCTCGGGCAGTCGTATTGATAGTCGTCCATTCGGTGTCGATATTCGATTGAAACGCCGCTTCAGGCACGCTTACGCGCCCTGCGTCGCGGCCCGGCGATAGTAACGCACGAGCGCCGCCGCGATGATCACGCCGAGCACGAGATACACGGCATCGGCGGCGATGAGCGGCACGAGCCGCGCCTGAAAGAGCGCGGCGGGCAAGCCGACGAGCGCATGCGCGGCAACGAGAAAGGCAAGCGCGTGACGTGAGCGCTCACGCAGCATCTGCCACATCAGCGCGGAAAAGCCGAGCTGCAGCACGAACGCGCTCGCGCGCTCGACGAGAAAGATGCCCGCCGACACCGGCGAAAGGCTCATGAGCACCAGATGAATGCGCGCGATGGCTTCGAGCGGCGCGCTCTCGAAATGCGCGTCGAGCGTGCCGCGATTCGCGAGCACCGCATAGACGATCCATTGCACCTGCACGAGCACGCCGACGATCCACGCTTCCGCGCCGCCGTGCCCGATGCCGTAGCCGAGCGCCGGACCGTGACGATCCAGCGCGCCCGGCTCGCGCGAAATGAGCCATTTCATCGCGAGAAAACGCCCGACTTCCTCGCACAAGCCCGCCGCGATCGCGCCATAGATGACGAACACCGCGGGGTTCATGAGCCACGTCGATGTGACCGCATTGCTCAGCATGAAGCCATGCAGGGCGCGCTCGATGACCATCGCGAAGAGCGCGAACACCGCGATGCCGAGAATCGCCTCGCGCGGCGCGATCGCGAAGCGCGGCCGCAGCTTTCTGTACAGCACGATGGGCATCGCGGCGATGATGAGCGTCGCGAGCGCGAGGCTCAGCAACGTCGAAACACTGACCATTCAAGTTCCTTGTGATGCTTGCTGCTGTTCGCGCGTCGTGGATGCGCGCACGACGAGTTCGCCCGGCAGCAGACATTCGCGCGCGGGCATCGCGGCGCCGCCGAGACGTTCATGCAGAAACTCGACCGCGCACCGGCCGATATCGTAGGTCGGCTGGCGCACCGTCGTCATGCCGGCGAGTTGCGCCCATTCGGAATCGTCGATCGACATCAGCGCGACGCTCGCCTGCCAGTCCGCGCCGTGACGCTCCTTCAGATGCACGGCGACGCGCAGCGCGACCGGCCCGTTCGCCGCGAACAGCGCGACGCGCTTGCCCGCCGCTTGCGCCGCCGCGACCCGCGCATCGAGTTCGGCGAGCGCGGACGATGCATCGGCGAGATCGATCACGACCGTCGAGCCGCTCGCATGCAGCGCCGCGACGGTCTCGCGAAACGCGGCTTCGCGCAGGCGCCGCGAACTCACGTGCGTAACGGGCTGCACGATGAAAAGCAGCTCGTCGAAACCTTCTTCGACGAGATGACGCGTCGCGAGTTGCACGGCGGCGGGATTGTCGAGCCCGACCATATCGGTGATGAAGCCTTCGACGGAACGGTCCACGAGCACGACCGGAATACCGCCCTGCGCGAAGCCTTGCAGCAGTTCTTCTTTCACACCGAGTGCGTTGACGATCACGCCTTCGACGCGATACGTCGTAAGCAGTTGCAGATAGCGCCGCTCCATGTCGATTTCGTTGGCCGCGTGACAGATGAGCGGCATGTAGCCGAGCGCGTGACACGCGGCTTCGACGCCTTGCAGCACTTCGACGGAATACGGATTGGTCAGATCGGCGAGCAGCATGCCGATCAGGCGGTTGCGGCCGCGCTTCAGACCGCGCGCCATCTGGTTCGGCCGATAGTCGAGCTTGGCGATGGCCGCTTCGATGCGTTCGCGCAAGTCGGGCGACAGCACGCCCATCTCGCCGTTGAGATAACGCGAGATGCTGGTTTTGCCGGTGCCGGCTTCGCGCGCGACGTCGGTGATCGTTGCGCGGCGCGCGCCGAATGCTGCCGGGCGGTTCGTCAATGTGGGATCGTCGGACATAGTGGTCATGGGCCCGCGCTTCGCCGTGAAGCGAGACGCGATGCCGTCATTATCGTTCTCCTCGCATCGCGCATGGTAACGCATGCGCGCGAGCGTGCCCTTGCGATCCCGCTGTTTCAGCGCGCGAGCACGTCGCGATTGACGATGTTTTGCGTGAGCGTGCCGTCCAGTGCGCCGATGAGATTCTCGGCGGCGTTGCGCGCCATTGCGTGACGCGTCTCGAGTGTCGCCGAGCCGATATGCGGCAGCGCGACGACGTTCTTCATCGCGAGCAGCGGCGAATCGGCGGGCAGCGGTTCTTTCTCGAACACGTCGAGACCTGCGCCGCGGATCGTGCCGTTTTTGAGCGCCTCGATGAGCGCGGTTTCGTCGACGGTCGGGCCGCGCGATGCGTTGATGAGGATCGCGCTCTGCTTCATCTTCTTCAGTTCGTTCGCACCGATGATGCCGCGCGTTTCGGGCGTGAGCGGCACTTGCAGGCATACGAAGTCGGATTGCGCGAGGAGTTCATCGAACTCGACACGCTTTGCGCCGTAATCGCGTTCCGCCTGTTCGTTCGCGCTGCGGTTCGTGTAGAGCACGTTCATGCGAAAGCCGAGCGCCGCGCGCCGAGCAACCGCCCCGCCGATGCGTCCGAGACCGACGATGCCGAGCGTCTTGCCCTGCACGTCGACGCCGAAGCACGCTTCTCCGATGCTCGCCTTCCAGTTGCCTTGCTTCACCCATTCGGCGAGCTCCACGACGCGGCGCGCGCTGGCCAGAATCAGCGCGAATACGGTATCGGCGGTGGATTCGGTGAGCACATCGGGGGTGTGCGTGAGGACGATGCCGCGGCGCGTGAGGTCGGCAACGTCGAATTGATCGAAGCCTACTGATATCGTCGATAGCGCTTTCAGGCGGGATGCGCCTTCGATCATGTCAGGGGAGATCTTTACGCTCGCGCCGATCGCACCGTCGGCTTCCTTCAGCGCTTTCACGAAAGCGGTGTGGTCTTTCGGGTCGACGTTTTGCACTTCCGCGTGATCGCGGAGGTAGGCTTCCACGTCGCTTGGCAAGGCTTTGTAGGCTACGATTTTTCGAATCATGGTGGGGTTGCTCCGCTTGTTCGGGTTTTATGGGGATTGTCGCTGGATCCCGGTTTCGTGTCGGTCTATTAGCGTTGCCCCTGTGCGGGGCGGCAGTCACTTTCTTTGCTGCTGCAAAGAAAGTAACCAAAGAAACAGCTATCCCCATCCAAAGTACTTCATGCCGGCCCCGGCACAGAAGTACTCTCGTGGTCCGGCAGTAGCGAGTGCCCTCATAGGCCTTGCCGGGCTTGGATCGCGCACGGTCTGTCACATCGCGCCGCTCAACTGACTGGTAAGGCGCCAAATAGCTCCGGCCCGCTTCGCGGCCGACCGGTCCATCGGGTCTGCTTGTGCTTCCTTGCTTACGCTGTCATCTAACTGTATCGGGCCATGCGCGTCATGAAACCTAATTTCGCGTCGGTCTATTTGCATTGCCCCTGTGCGGGGCGGCAGTCACTTTCTTTGCTGCTGCAAAGAAAGTAACCAAAGAAACAGCTTTCCCCATCCAAAGTACTTCATGCCGGCCCCGGCACAGAAGTACTCTCGTGGTCCGGCAGTAGCGAGTGCCCTCATAGGCC
>NZ_FCOX02000117.1 GCF_900044055.2 Caballeronia calidae
AGGGTCGGTTTCTCCCAGTCTGTTACGGCAGACAGTGCGCCCACACAGGCGGCATCGAGGGCATGTGTTTTCGGTACGCCGAGCGTCATCCGGTTGAATTTGGTGCGCCCGCCTGAGGCAAGCTCCACGGGCAGACCGGTCGTCTTCAGCGCGTTGGTCAACGCCCAGCGCGTGGCGTTCACCGCCGCTGCATCCTTCAGGGGACGCCTCGCTTGAGCCTGAATGCCCGCCAGCCGCGTCGGCCGCTTTGCCAGAAACACTTCCACAGGCAGCGCCCCCTTCGCTTGGTTGCAGGGCTCGCAGGCCAGCGTTAGATTGGACACACGATGGGTGCCGCCGCGCGCCCGAGCCACAATGTGCTCTATCTGCAGCGGCGTGTCATTCGCGTCGCAGTAGGCGCAACGCCGGCCCCACTTCTCTAACAGGTATTCGCGGATTTCGTAGCCCGCCAGCGTGCCCTGCTGATATCCAACGCCCCTGACTTCCGGGTTTTCGATCAGTTGCGTATCGAAGCGCACTAGCTCGCTGGAGAGCGCCGTTACAGGTGCCCAGCGCCTAATACGTCGTACCCACGCCATCGTGGTATCGATCCGGTGCTGCAGGGAGGGTGCGAGCCAGTCCGCAGACCGGGTGCGGTTCGAAAAGCGTGGCGCCCGGTAGCGCAAGTTGCCGCGTCGCCGACGGCGCATGGCTCGGCGCGCCGTCAGCGCCTCACTGATTTGCCGACCGCGGTGAACCAGTTCGAAGAGGCTAAGCACGGCCGCGCTGCGGAGAGGCTCGCCGTTTGACGTGTCAAGCGCTTCAGTGTCACGCACGAGGGCGAGCCCGCTGCCCCTGCTGCCGGGGTCGAGCTTGAGGCGCAATGATTGAAACTGGCTGGAGGCGGCGTCGCGGTCCGTGAGTCGGATCACGAACGGCACCACGCGATGCACACGTGCGCGACCCCGCGCAAGCAATAACCTCGCGCGTTTCTCACTGCACGGCATCAACGCCCGACCCTTTCGGTCCAATACAAAAACAGCCACAACGACTCCATTTTTATTGCTGCCGGAATCCGTCCGGAGCGGTTGCCCTTACGGGCCTTGTGACGCATACCTTCCGGTATGGCTCCCCTCGACCATGTTGTGCAGCAGGCGAAGCCCTCGCTTCCGTCGCAGCCCGTTTCGTGCCTACCCGGGGCTTGTCTGCTGCTGCGACTTCCAGAGCGTCGAACTGAGGAAGCATTCAACGGTGGGTCTGCTGTCTCCGCACAACGTAGCGCCTTCCAGCGCTAGGTCTGGTCAACCTCGAGCTTGTGAGTGCTCCAACAAGCTCCGACCTTTAGGCCGGGGTGATTGACGGTGATCCCGGATGTTCTTTGGAAAGAGGCCGCGAGTTTCGCTCAGCGCGTTTCGGTCGTGAAGGCGAACGCGCCGTCTTCGCGACGCTCGAGCACGAGATTCTCGCCCGCCGGCACGTCCACCGTGCCGCCGGTGAAGCGCGCGCCGATCGGCATTTCGCGTCCGCCGCGATCGGCGAGCACCGCGAGGTCGATGGACGCCGGGCGGCCGTAGTCGTACAGCTCGTTGATCGCCGCGCGCACGGTGCGGCCGGTGGACAGCACGTCGTCGATCAGCACGATGCGCTGGCCGTTCACATCGAAAGGCAATTCGGTCGGGCGCGCCTGGCTGTGCAGGCCCTTCTTCGCGTAGTCGTCGCGATGCAGCGCCACGTTCACCACGCCGATGTGCGGCGCGTTCAGATCCTTCGCGAGCCGTTCGGCCAGCCACACGCCGCCGCTGTAGATGCCAGCGAGCACGGCGCCGTCGGGCGCGGCGAGCGATTGTCCATACGCGGCGCGAATCTGGTCGACGAGCGCGCGGTACAGCGCTTCGGCGTCAATGGAACTCATGATCGTCGGCAAGTCCGTCGAGATATTGTTGAAGAATGACGCGGGCGGCTTCGGCGTCGATTTCATCGAAGCGGCCGCGCGCGTTGGTGCGCGCGCCGCGCTCGCGCAGATCGGCTTTGGCGTCGACGGACGAATAGCGCTCGTCCACCCATTGCACGGGCACGTTGAAACGGCCGTTCACCTGGTTGCCGAAGCGCTTCGCGAGCGCGCTCATTTCATGCGGCGTGCCATCGGGATGCATCGGCATGCCGACGACGATTGCGTCCGGCTTCCATTCGTCGAGCAGCTTGCCTACTTCGACGAAGCGATATTCGCGATTGCGGTTTTCGAGCGTGACGAGCGCACGCGCGTTTTTCGTGAGCGTATTGCCGACGGCGACACCGATGCGCTTTTCGCCGTAATCGAATGCCAGCAGCGTGGCTTCGCGGCTCATGCGTGCCCTGCTTCGCCGGACAACATGGAGCGCGACACGCCGAGCAGCGAGAGCGCCGCCTCCAGCCGGTCTTCGGCGGGCACGTCGAAGATGATCCGCGGATCGGCTTCCACGGTGAGCCAGCCGTTCTTCGAGATTTCCTCTTCGAGCTGGCCCGCGCCCCAGCCGGCGTGACCGAGCGTGAGCAGGAAGCGCTCGGGGCCCTTGCCGCTCGCGACCGCTTCGAGCACGTCCTTCGACGTGGTCATGGCGAGGCCGCCTGGCACGCTCATCGACGAACTGTACGGCTCGCCCTCGTTCGCCTCGTGCAGCACGAAGCCGCGCTCGGTCTGCACGGGGCCGCCGAAATACACGGGCAAATGGACGAGCGGCTCGATTTCGAGCTTCAGATCGATGCGGTTGAAGAGCGACTGGAGATCGATGTCCGTGGGCCGGTTGATGACGAGCCCCAACGCGCCGCGCTCGGTGTGATCGCAAAGATAGACCACCGTTCCTGAAAACGTCGGATCCGCCATGTTCGGCATGGCGATCAGGAACTGATTCGTCAAATTGATGCGATCGGAAGTCTTGGACATAATTCGGAATTTTAACAAAGGCGCTGCGAGATGGCCGACTTTGATGTGGGTCTGGTCTGGTTTCGGCGGGACCTGCGCGCGGCGGACAATGCTGCACTCTATCACGCGCTCACACGGTGCCGTCGCGTGCTGTGCGCCTTCGTTTTCGATCGCGGAATTCTCGCGCCGCTCGACAAAAAAGACCGCCGCGTGCCGTTCATTCATGCGAGCGTCGTCGAACTGGATCGCACGTTGCGCGACGCGGGCGGCGCGCTGATCGTCCGGCACGGCCACCCACTACAGGATATTCCTTCGCTGGCGCGCGAGTGCGGGGCGAACGCGGTGTTCGCCAATCGCGATTACGAACCTGACGCGAAAGCACGCGACGAAGCCGTCGCGAACACGCTTGCAAGCGATGGCATCGCGTTTTTCGCGTTCAAGGATCAGGCCGTCTTCGATCATGACGATGTGATGACGGGCGCGGGCAAGCCCTACACCGTCTTCACGCCGTACAAGCGCAAATGGCTCGCGACGCTCACGCCGGATGCGCTCAGGCCATATGCATCGGAGGATCATCTGAACGCGCTGGCCAAGCCGCCGTCGGGCGTGAAGCACGCGATGCCGTCGCTCGCCGCGCTCGGCTTTCCCGATGCGCGCGGCCCTGCGTTTCCCGCGGGCACGAGCGGCGCCTATACGCTCTTCGACGACTTTCGCGAACGCATGACCGATTACGGCCGCACGCGCGATTTCCCCGCTTTGAAAGGCCCAAGCTATCTCGGCGTGCATCTGCGGCACGGCACCGTGTCGATCCGCGCGCTCGCCCGCACCGCGCACGACGCGCAGCGCCACGGCGACAAGGGCTCCGAAACCTGGCTCGGCGAACTGATCTGGCGGGAGTTCTATTTCTCCGTGCTGCACCATTTTCCGCACGTTGGCGTGACGGGAGACCACCGCGCGTTCAAGCCCGAATACGACCGCATCCGCTGGGAAACCGGCGATGCCGCCGATGCGAACTTTGCCGCATGGTGCGCGGGTGAAACGGGCTATCCGATCGTAGATGCGGCGATGCGGCAGATCAACGCGTCAGGCTATATGCACAACCGCCTGCGCATGGTCGTGGCGAGCTTTCTGACCAAGGATCTCGGCATCGACTGGCGGCGTGGCGAGGCATACTTCGAAGCGCTGCTGAACGACTTCGAGCTGTCGAACAACAACGGTGGCTGGCAATGGGCGGCATCGAGCGGTTGCGATGCGCAGCCGTACTTCCGCATCTTCAATCCCGTCACGCAGTCACGGAAATTCGATGCGGCGGGCAAGTTCATCCGGCATTACGTGCCGGAGATTGCCCGCTTGTCCGATCGCGATATCCACGCGCCGTGGCTCGCGAAGCCGGACGCGCTCAAGGCGGAGAAGATTGCGCTCGGCGCGGATTATCCGCAGCCGGTCGTCGATCACGGTGCCGCGAGGACGCGCACGCTCGCCCGCTATGACGTCGTGCGCGGGCCGGGCGCGAAGCGCATCGCGCCGCGCGAGGACGATGAAGATTAACGCGCGATCGGCGTCGGTTTCTCGATCATCGCGGTGAGCGCAACGATCGACCCGCGCCCTTCGGACGGCGCAATGCCGGCCGCCGCCTGATGCAGCATCGAGCGCAGCATTTGCGCCGCGCGCTCGGGCACGATGGCGTCGAGTCCGCGCGTCGCGCCTTCGGCGCCATCGGCGTGCGTCTCGCCGTGATGGGCGACGCGCCGCCACGCAAGACCGAGCGTGTCGGCGAGCAGCGCGACATGCCCGAGACCCAGCGCGCAAGCCGCCGCGCCCAGCCGGTGCGACGCGTTCGCCGCCGAGAGCGCCGCCGCTTCATCGACCGTGCCGGTTTCGCTCGCCTGCGTGCCGCGCTCGACGAGCGCGTCGATCGACTGTTCCGCGCTCTGCAGGAAGTCCTCGTAAGCGGCGGCGTTCACGCGCAGCACGCCGAGGTCGCGCGTCGCGGCGTCGCGCGAGGCTTCCTCGCTCGCGTGCGCCGCGCCCTCTTCCCACGCCGCTTCCGATGCGCGCGTCGCGGCGACGTGCCACGCCACGGTCAGACCGTAGTCGCGCAGGACATCAACATGCTCGGTGTCCTCGGGCGTTGCGCCGTACAGCGCGAAATCGCGCCACAGGAGCGCGAGCGTCGCTCGCACGAGCGAGCGCGGCGCGTACGACAACGCGTGCGCCTGGTCCGCCAGCACGAGATTGAAGCGCGCGTAGAGACGCTTCGCATCCGCGATGTGGTCGGCGGCATGGTCGAGCCCTACACCGTCGCGCGCCGCGCGCTCGCGCAACGCGCGCACCGTCGAGGTGGCGAGGCGCCAGAAATCGTAGGGGTCGCCACCGCGCAGTTCGTCGAGACAGGCGTCGAGGCGGGCGAAGGCATCGGCGGATTCTTCAGCGGGTCCGCGCAGGAGCTTGAGCAGCGTCTCCTCGTAATGCGCGCGCACGCGGGCGAGGCGCTCGGGCGCAATGCCGCGCAGCGTCGCGGGCGCGATGGCGCGGCCCGCCAGCGCGAGGTCGTCGTAGGAAACCGGCGCGACGCGGGTGTGCGTCGCAAGCAGCGCATGCAGGCCGCGATAGTGATCGAAGAGCACCGTCGAGCATGAGAGTTCGCGCAGATTGTGGCGCTCGACCGCCGCGCCGAACACCGCGAGCGACTCCGCGATGCGCGCGCGACTGCCTTCCGACTCCTCGCCGAGCGGCGCGACGAGCGCGAGCGCCTCGGCGAAGCGCTGTGCGGGCAGCCATCCCGCCGAATGCAGCGCGGCGATGGCACGCTTCAACGCTGCCCCGGTTTCGCCCTGACGCTGAAACGCGTGCAGCGCATCGGTGAGCGCCATTTCGGCGAGTCGCACCGACCCGCCGCGCGGATTGGGCAGGGCGTCGAACGGAACGGGCAGATCGGGACGAGAAGTCATAACAGGCGCTCACAAGCCGGTTCGCGGGCGCGACGATCGGACGCCGCCGGCGCTCGCGGTTGATTTGCATCATCGGTAGGCGGGATCGCGGACGCCGCCACATCCGGAGTTCGCCACGAGCGGACAATTCTCCGCTCCTTCTACACCTAGCGTAGGCCGTAACGGGCGGGAGCGGGAGCGGAATGCAACCGCCGCGACTCGTCGCGCTTTTGCCGCGCCGGCCACGCCGCAACGAACACGCCTCACGCTGCAAAATCGGAAATCGGGCGGACCGCGCGAACGCGGCCCGCAAAAAACGCGCGCCGCATGACGCGAGTCATGCGGCGCGGCAGAACGACAAGATCAGATCTGAACCATCTCGAAATCTTCCTTGCGGGCTCCGCATTCGGGACAAGTCCAGTTGATCGGAACGTCCTCCCAGCGAGTGCCCGGCGCGATGCCCTCTTCAGGCAATCCCGCCTCCTCGTCGTAGATCCAGCCGCAGATCAGGCACATCCAGCTTCTGTATTCCATACTTATGCCGCGTCGATTGGTCGATTGAAATTAGGCCATGATGGTACCGTGTTGCCGTGTCGATGCCTAGCAAGCGGCCCGCCCGCCTCTCGCGCATCGTGACATCGGTCGAAACGGCGGTTCACGGCCGAGCACGGTGCACAGGCTAGCGCGCCGGAATAAAGTACGCAAAGAGAACAGACGGACTGCATTAGGCCGCATAATCAGACATGACCGGGCTGGCCTTCGCTCATGCGCCTGCCGCGCCGACGAGTTCGCTTCGCGCCGATCGTCCGATCATCCATTAAGCAATCCAATACCAAAATGCCCGCTTTTGCCATGACCGGCGATTCCCCACCGATCGTACTCACCTTCGGCCTTTCCGATCCCACCGGCGGCTCGGGCCTGCAGGCCGACGTGCTGACGCTCGCGAGCATGGGCTGCCACGGCGTGACCGTGCTCACCGGCTACGCGGTGCGCGACTCCGCCTCCTGCGACGAAGTCACCGGCCTCGACCCGGACACCGTCGCGACCCAGGCGCGCATGTTGCTGGAGGACATGCCGATCTCCGCGTTCAAGATCGGCGCGGCGACTCGCGCGGAACTGGTGTCCGCCATCGCCGAAGTCGTCTCCGACTACGACGACGTGCCGCTGATCCTCGCGCCCGATTTCACGCTCGACGACGAACACGTGCTGTCCGCCGACGAGCTTCGCGAATCCCTCGCCGATTTGCTCGTGCCGCAGACGACCATGCTGATTGCCGATCACGCCACGTTGTTGCAACTCGCGCAGCCAGACAGCGACGCCGAATCGCCGACGCTCGATTCCGCGATTTCCCACATTCTGGCGCAGGGCTGCGAGTACGTGCTCGCGATGGAAACCGGCACGCACCGGCACGTGAACACGCTGTACAGCGAAGAAGGCCAGGTGCGGCAAGACACATGGGAGCGCGGCGTGCAGCGCATCATGGGCCTGACCGATACGCTCGGCTCGGCCGTCGCCGCCTTGCTCGCGAACGGCCAGGAACCGGCCGAAGCGGCACGCGAAGCGCAGGAGTACGTGTTTCAGGCCGCGCGCGCGGCGTTCCGGCCCGGCATGGGGGCATATCTGCCGGACCGCTTCTTCTGGGCGCGCTCGAACGACGCCGATGAAGACAGCGACGCCTCCTCGTTGTCCGACGATCCCACGGGACTGCCCGGAGAAGCACGACACTAAGCGGCACCACGAACCGAACAATAACGGAGGCGACGCGAGCGCATGCCATACCGACTGCCCCATCTGCACAAGCCCGGTCCGCAAGGCGCGATCCGCATCGGCTGCGCGGGCTGGGGCCTGTCGAGCGCCGTCTCCGCCAGCTTTCCTCACGAAGGCACGCATCTCGAGCGCTACTCGCGCGTGCTGACGTGCGTCGAGATCAACTCCAGTTTCTACAAGCCGCATCGCGAACAGACCTATGCGCATTGGGCCGAGAGCGTGCCCGAGTCATTCCGCTTCTCGGTCAAGGTGCCGAAGGCGATCACTCATGATGCGCGTCTCGTAGATACCCAAGCCCTGCTCGACGAATTTCTCCACTCAGCAGGACAGCTCGGCGACAAGCTCGGCTGCTGGCTCGTGCAACTGCCGCCGAGCCTGCCGTTCGATCACGACATCGCCGAGGCGTTCTTCAAGGCGCTGCGCGAGCGCACGACGCTGCCCGTCGCATGCGAGGCGCGCGAGCACGGCTGGTTCACGGCGCACGCGGCGGCGCTGCTGAAGGCGCATCACATCGCCTATGTGGACGCCGACCCGATTCCCGACGAATGCGAGATCAAGCATCGCGCCGATGCGTCGCTCGTGTATGTGCGGCTGCATGGCTCACCCGAGCTCTACAAGTCTTCCTACGACTACACCTATCTCGACGATCTCGCCCATACGCTGCACGCGCGCGCCAAGAAGACGCCCGAGGTCTGGTGCGTCTTCGACAATACCGCCGAGGGCAACGCGCAGCCCAACGCGCTGCATCTGATGGAGCGGTTGCGGATTCATCACAAGTAGCGTTTCTTCCCGAGGAGAAATCCCGATGCGACGGATGGCGCGGCTGATTCACGTGACGTTGGTGGCTTCCCTCCTCCACTTCGCCCTGCCCGCGCGAGGGCAAAACGCGGCGCCGCCACCCGGCGCCACGCCCGCCGGCGACGGCACGTTCCTGCTGACGATCTTCCTCAAACACGACGAGTCGAAGACGCTGCCGCAGATCAACCAGCAATTGAAGGAGCAAGGGTATTTCAAGCAGTTTCCGCCCCCGGGCGTGGAAGTGGTGTCGTGGTATGTGATGATGGGCATCGGACAGGTGGTGACGTTGCGCGTGCCCGCCGATCGCCTGCGCGAGGTGAACCGCGCGATCGAGAGCACCGCGTGGGGCGGCTATCGCACGGAGTTCTATCCGACGTATGACTACAATGCCGCCGCGCAGAAGTTGCGCGAGGAGATGAACAAGTAGCGCGCTTCATAGGGACGCAAAAAAGCCCGCATCGCTGCGGGCTTTTTCTTTTGGCTGACGCGAATCCCTTGCGGGACCCGCGCCGATGCAACCGGCGTGAGCCGAATTACATGTCCATGCCCATGCCGCCCATGCCGCCGGGCATGCCGCCGGGCATCGGAGCGTCTTCCTTCGGCAGTTCCGCGACGGCTGCGTCGGTCGTCAGCAGCAGGCCTGCCACCGATGCCGCGTTTTGCAGCGCGGTGCGCGTGACCTTCGTCGGATCGACGACGCCAGCTTCAACCAGGTCGCCGTACTCGCCGGTCGCCGCGTTGTAGCCGTAGTTGCCCGAACCTTGAGCAACAGCCGCCACCACGACGGAAGCTTCTTCGCCACCGTTCGTGACGATCTGGCGCAGCGGCTCTTCCATTGCGCGCAGGACGATCTTGATACCAGCGTCCTGGTCGGCGTTCGCGCCCTTCAGGCCGTCGACTGCACGGCGAGCACGGATCAGCGCAACGCCGCCGCCAGCCACGATGCCTTCTTCCACAGCTGCGCGCGTTGCGTGCAGTGCGTCTTCGACACGTGCCTTCTTTTCCTTCATTTCGACTTCGGTCGCAGCGCCGACCTTGATCACCGCAACGCCGCCGGCCAGCTTGGCCACGCGCTCTTGCAGCTTTTCACGGTCGTAGTCCGACGTCGCTTCTTCGATCTGCTTGCGCACTTGCTTCACGCGCGCTTCGATGTTCACGGCTTCGCCGGCGCCATCGATGATCGTCGTGTTTTCCTTGCCCACTTCGATGCGCTTCGCCTGGCCCAGTTCAGCCAGCGTCGCCTTCTCGAGCGTCAGGCCGGTTTCTTCCGCAACCACTTGACCGCCGGTCAGGATCGCGATGTCTTCCAGCATGGCCTTGCGACGGTCGCCGAAGCCCGGAGCCTTGACAGCAACGGTCTTCAGGATGCCGCGGATGTTGTTGACGACCAGCGTAGCCAGCGCTTCGCCTTCGACGTCTTCAGCGATGATCAGCAGCGGACGGCCAGCCTTCGCGACTTGCTCGAGCACCGGGAGAAGGTCGCGAATGTTCGACACCTTCTTGTCGTGCAGCAGCACGAACGGGTTTTCAAGGACGGCGACTTGCTTGTCCGGGTTGTTGATGAAATACGGCGACAGGTAGCCGCGGTCGAACTGCATGCCTTCCACGACGTCGAGTTCGTCTTGCAGCGACTTGCCGTCTTCGACGGTGATGACGCCTTCCTTGCCGACCTTGTCCATCGCTTCAGCGATGCGCTCGCCGATCGACGTGTCGCTGTTCGCCGAGATCGAGCCGACTTGCGCGATTTCCTTGTTCGTCGTGCAGGGCTTGCTGATCTTGCGCAGTTCTTCGATGGCGGCTGCAACAGCCTTGTCGATGCCACGCTTCAGGTCCATCGGGTTCATGCCCGATGCGACGTACTTCATGCCTTCGCGAACGATGGATTGAGCGAGCACGGTAGCGGTCGTGGTGCCGTCACCTGCGTTGTCGCTGGTCTTGGAAGCGACTTCCTTGACCATTTGCGCGCCCATATTCTGGAGCTTGTCCTTCAGTTCGATTTCCTTCGCGACCGAGACACCGTCCTTGGTGACCGTCGGGCCGCCGAACGAGCGCTCGAGCACGACGTTGCGGCCCTTCGGACCCAGCGTGACCTTGACCGCGTTGGCCAGGATGTTCACGCCTTCGACCATCTTGGCGCGTGCGGAATCGCCAAAAGTGACTTCTTTAGCTGCCATTATTCAAACTCCTTGATTCGATTCGGTTTGCGGGCTTCGCTTCTCGCGCCTGTCAAAAGGCTGCGGCTATTGAAACGAAGCCGAACGTGCAGGAAGGATCCTTACTTGACCAGAACGGCCATGATGTCTTCTTCGCGCATGACGAGCAGTTCCTGCCCGTCGACCTTGACGGTCTGGCCAGCGTACTTGCCGAACAGAACGCGGTCGCCGACCTTCACGTCGAGGGCGATTTGCGCGCCCTTGTCATCGCGCTTGCCCGGGCCGATGGCCAGGACTTCGCCTTGATCCGGCTTCTCAGCCGCGGCTTCCGGAATCACGATGCCCGATGCGGTCTTGGTTTCCTGGTCCAGACGCTTGACGATGACGCGATCGTGCAAAGGACGAAGGTTCATACACACTCCTCTCTTGATTGAGACTGAAAACGCGGGAAAACCCGTCCTTTGAGAAGGATCTCGCCGGACGGCAATCTTGTTAGCACTCTCGTGCAGTGAGTGCCAATTATATGGACCGAGTTTGACATTTTCAAGGAGGCGCGCGCGCGGGGAATCCCGTAGGCGTCGAGATTCCTGTCGAAGTTCATGGAACATTGAACTGCGTTCATCGACCGTTGTACCGCTACACCACGAGCACGCTCATCGTACCGCGCAAGATCTTGCCGCGGATCAAGCACTTAGGATTGTTGGACGCGACGATCAGCCCGGTAAGGATCGTTACCGAAATAACTTCCCGCTATGCAGCGCTTGTTGAGTAGATGCGGTAGTTCCATGCAGGCAGGGTTGGG
>NZ_FCOX02000118.1 GCF_900044055.2 Caballeronia calidae
GTGCGCTTCTTAACCGTGTTGCCTTCGCGATAAGACTCGCGCAGTAGCACGGCCGGAGGGGAGTTACGGTTGGGGACGTGTTCGATATACATGAACACTCATTCAAGCATATATGCCTAAAAACGCAATACAAAAATACGAATTTACATGGGTACATAATAGCCTAAAAAATAGCCGAAACCCAGCGCTGACGCGGATCTCGGCTACTTGAGAAGCCAAAGCTCGGACTAGCACGACTGGGTTTGCGATCGAGCGAGATCGTTCAACTCACGCTCGATTGCATCGACTGGGAGCGCGATAGTCTCACGGTACTCGGTAAAGGCGGCAGCCAATCGATATTGCCGATTCCGACTGATGTCGGTGAGGCCATCGCAGACTATCTTCAACATGGACGTCCGCGTTGTAAATTCCGTGCACTCTTCCTGTGTGCGAATGCCCCGGTCCGCGGCTTTGGTTCGCCAACCAGCATTGCTTCAATTGCCTACGCTGCTGTGACGCGCGCAGGGATCAATGCACAGCATAGAGGCACACATCAATTCCGGCACGCGTTGGCCTGCGAGATGCTCAGACAGGGAGCTTCTCTCCCTGAGATCGGTAGCTTGTTGCGGCATCAACATTCAAAGACAACAGGCATCTACGCGAAAGTGGACTTCGTGGCCCTGCGTTCACTTGCCCAACCGTGGCCAGGAGAAGCAAGATGAGCACGCTATCAAAGTTCTTGGACGACTACCTGACGACCCGGCGATCATTGGGTTTCAAGCTAACCTGCGAAGGCACGGGCCTGAATACGTTCGTCAAGTTCATGGACCGGCAACAGGCCGTGTACATCACGACGAAGCTTGCGCTCGCCTGGGCACAGGAATCGCGTTCAGTCCAACCTGCCCACTGGAGCCGACGATTGGCGTTCGTGCGAAACTTCGCCCGGTATTGCAGCGCGTTTGACGCGAGGACTCAGGTGCCTCCATCGGATCTGCTTCCGTTCAAATACGTCCGCCCTGAGCCATACTTCTTTACCGACCGCGATATCGAACGTCTGTTGCAGGCCACCTTGACGCTCCGCCCCGAGGACGGATTGCGACGCTGGACATTCCACTGCTTGTATGGTCTGCTCAGCGTATCGGGACTACGGTCCTGTGAAGCTCGTAATCTGCTCGTGGACGACGTCAACCTCGTTGATGGAGTTCTGACGATTCGCTCGTCCAAATTCGGTAAGTCGCGACTCGTGGTTCTGCACCCGAGTGTTGTGGCGGTTCTTGCGGGCTATCTGGAGCGGCGCCAACACTTCTTCGGATCGCACTCGCACCTCATAAGTCATGTGTTTGTGAACGACTGCGGTTCGCCTTTGAGCAGCGAGCAAATGCTCGATACATTCCAGCGCCTGATGAAGCGTATTGGCGTAACGGCAAACGAGGCAGGACGCAAACCACATCTGCATGATCTTCGGCATCACTTTGCCATGCAGGCACTGTTGCGGTGGTATCGCGACGGCGAGGAGATCGAGCGGCGGCTGCCAGCGCTGTCAGCGTACCTCGGGCATGTCGAAGTCCGCGACACATACTGGTATCTCTCTGCGCGACCTGAACTTCTGCAACTCGCGAGGCAAAGGCCTGAACGGTACTGGGAGCAAACGTCATGAGCACGACTGTCAACTTCGGAAGCGTTCTAACGCGATTCATTATTCAGCGCCTGATGAAGCAACGACATGTGAGCGAGCACACCATCGGATCCTATCGGGATACGTTTCGCCTGTTGCTCAAGTTCGTCCACGCACGAACCGGCAAGCAACCGTCCAATCTCCTGTGGGCCGATATCGATGCCCCGTTGATCAGTGCGTTTCTCGATGATTTGCAGGAGAGGCGTGGTATTACCGCGCGTAGCCGTAACCTGCGTCTAGCAGCAATACATTCGCTGTTCCGATACGCTTCTTTCGAGCTTCCGGAATATTCCAGCCAGATCCAGCGGGTACTGGCAATCCCGTCAAAGCGCATAACCCGTCGGCAAATTGGCTATCTAACCCGACGGGAACTGGACGCACTGCTCGATGCGACGGATCAGAGTACGTGGTCGGGGCGACGCGACTACGCCTGGCTGCTGCTCGCAGCGCAAACTGGTCTACGACTATCAGAACTGACCGGACTCACTCGCGAAGATGTCCACCTGGGCACAGGCGCCTACGTCCACGTAACGGGCAAGGGTCGGAGAGGGCGTTGCACGCCGCTAACGGAGCAAACCGCGCCAGTCCTACAGGCGTGGCTGAAAGAGCTTCCCCTCGACGAGGCTCAGGTGGTGTTTCCGAACCGCCGTGGCACTCGTATGAGCAACGACGGCATCCAATACCTGCTCGCGCGTCACGCTGACACGGCCCGGAAGGCATGTGCGTCGCTAAAGAGCAAGCACATAACACCCAACGTTCTGAGACACTCCGCAGCCATGAGCCTTCTGCACGCCGGGTATGACACGACCGTCATCGCGATGTGGCTGGGTCACGACTCGGTCGAGACTACCCACATCTATCTGGAGGCAGATCTTGAACTGAAACGAAAGATGCTCGAAATGACGACGCCCTCAGGTACTACGGCGGCAATATACAAGCCTGGCGACGCATTGATGGCATTCCTCCAAAGCTTGTAGTGCATGAGACTATGCCGAGTAGAAGCTCGGTCCCCGTCGTTTAAAGGCCGCTAACTTAAAAGCGAACGGGAGTCTCTCGGCATAGTCTGATACCCGGTGTAGTGGGCCGCATTCGGCCACCTGCAGATCGGTCGCGCGCGCCGGCCGCTGATGGCCTTCGTGATGGTGCTTTCGTGGTCACGGCAGATCTGGCTGCGTTTCTTCCTCAATGCCCGTATGGACAGCTTCCTGGCCGGCCACGTGGGTGCCTTCGAAGCATGATCCGGCGTGCCGAGGGTCCTGAAGTACGACAATCTGCGCAGCGCCGTGCTTGAGCGCCAGGGCGATGCGATCCGCTTCAATCCAGCGCTGCTCGCGTTTGCCAGCCATTACCGGTTCGAACCCAAGCCGGTGGCCGTCGCGAGAGGAAACGAAAAAGGTCGCGTCGAAAGAGCAATTCGTTTCGCACGCGAGAGCTTCTTCGCCGCGCGCAAGTACGCCGATCTCGATGATCTGAACGCCCAGGCCGCACAATGGTGCGCGGGCGTTGCAGCCGATCGTCCATGCCGGGAGGATCCGGCCATCACCGTGCGCGAAGCCTTCGAGCGCGAGAAGCCGAGCGTGCTTGCATTGCCGGAGAACCCGTACCCGTGCGAACTGCAGCTTGCCGTGTCGGCCGGCAAGACGCCCTATGTGCGCTTCGACCTGAACGACTACTCGATACCGCACACGCATGTGCGACGCACGCTCACAGTTTGTGCCGACCAGCATCAGGTGCGCATCCTCGATGGCGCCGATGTCGTCGCCGAGCATGCTCGCAGTTACGACCGCGGCGCGCAGATCGAGATCGCGACGCACATCGATGCACTGGTGTTGCACAAACGTGAGGCCCGCCACCACCGCGGCCTGGACCATCTCGCGCACGCCGCACCGGCTGCCCAGACACTCATGCTGCGCGCGGCCGAACGCGGCAGCAATCTAGGCAACATTACCGCGCAGCTGCTGCGATTGCTCGACCGGTATGGCGCCGCCGAATTGCAGGCCGCGATCGAGGAAACCCTCGCGAGCGGCGCCGCGCCGCACCAGAACCCAGTGCGCCTGGCACTGGAGCGTCGGCGGGCTGCCCGGGGCGCCCCTCCGCCCATCGCCATCAAGCTGCCGGAACACGTGCGCGACAAGGACAAGCGCGTGACGCCACACCGGCTCGACATCTACGACCAGCTCACAGCGGAGGCCGACGATGACAAACAGCACTGAGCAGTTGCACGAGCGCGCCAATGCCTTGCGGATGTATGGCTTGCTGGCGCACTGGAGCGAGATCGCCGACGCGTCATGGGTCGAGCCGTTGCTGCAGTGGGAAGAGCAGGAACGCGCGCGCCGTTCGCTCGAGCGGCGTATCCGCGACGCCCGCCTGGGCAACTTCAAACCGCTGGCAGACTTCGACTGGGCATGGCCCAAACGGATTGACCGCGGCGCGCTCGAGGAATTGATGGCGCTCGAGTTCGTCAGGGAGAAGTCCAACGTCGTGCTGATCGGGCCGAACGGCGTGGGTAAATCGACACACGCACTGAACCTCGCGTATCAGTCGCTCATCCACGGATACACGGCGCTCTTTACCACGGCTGGCCAGATGCTCGGCGAGCTGGCCGCGCTCGACAGTGACTCGGCGCTGCGCCGGCGCCTGCATCGCTACGCTTCGCCCGAAGTACTCTTGATTGACGAGGTGGGCTACCTGTCGTACTCGAACCGCCATGCCGACCTGCTGTTCGAGCTGGTAAGCCGCAGGTACGGCGCCGCGAGCACGGTGGTTACAACGAACAAACCGTTCGCAGCGTGGTCGGAGGTGTTCCCGAATGCGGCCTGCGTCGTGTCATTGGTCGATCGCCTCGTGCATCGCGCCGATGTCATCGCGATCGAGGGCGAGTCATATCGCGTCAAGGAAGCGCGCGAACGGGCCGAGCAGCGCTCCAGGAGGCGTAGCGCTGCGCGCCCGGAGAAGAAGCCGTGAGCCGCCGCACACACATGCCGTCGGGCCTGTCTCGCGGGCTGGACTTCCTGATCGACGCCGACTGGTCGCCCCAGCAGGCGTTCGCCGTGCCGTGTTCGAGCTGCTCAGCGATCTGCGCGCACGCATCTGGATGCGTTACGGCGTCGAGTTACACGAACTGATCCGCGCGCAGCGTTCGCCGCCCACCGATGTCGATATCGACGACATCAAGGGCGGGTTCTGATCCTGTTTTATTCGCCCTGCGGGCGGCAATGCCTGCGGCGCATGGCCGAGTGTTTAACTCGACCTTGCGCCGCCGTCTGGTGTCGGATTTACGCCGCCGCCAACACCAGTCGAGGGGCTGAGCAGCGATCGCACCACACGCGCCGACGCGGCACATGCAGCACCACCGGATATTAGAACAGCGGAAGGTCACGCACCCGGCGTACGGTCGTCTCATGGAACTGCGTGCAGCGGGCGCCGCATTGCTCGCAGTGCATCACTTTGCCGACCGGCTTCAGATACAGCGAGAGCGTGCGGTGCTCGCCTTTCGGCCACTCCACACGCTCCATCCGATAGCCTTGCCAGCAACCCTGCGCTTTCAATACTATGCGATCCAGCAATTCAGCCTCCAACGTCCGTTTCCAGACGTCAGGTCACAAAATCGCCAGTGTGCATCCACGGAGTTCCGCGAAGAACCATTTACTCACGAGTAGCAAGAGCAATCCTACTTATACCGCTATCCGTTCGCTATCTTGCCCTTACCGCGACAAAACCTGCTGCCGTACGACAGTGGGGCTACCCCTACAAAAACCTGAAGCCGATGGAAGTATGACGAGTCAAAGAGAAAGGATTAGGCGCATCGATCCGCCGTGCACGCCGATGCGCGGGCGGATCTGCGCCTCATCCATCACACACCGAGGACGGCTTTTGCACGGTTCAGGAGTCGGCGCCGATTCTCGATGCCGTTCAGTCCGCCGTTGATCTTCTTCGTGACGCCGATCAAATCGTCGTTATCGGCGAGGGCGCTGAGCTGTCTTCGCGACCAGAACCATCCCGCGACATCGACGCACAGTGAAGGCTCGGTCGCCACCCGGGTGGGATTCGCCAAAATGTCATTCTCTCGTCCGATGCTACGCGCATAGGCTGTGTAGTTGGCTCGCCCAGTCAGTTGGATAAATCCGCGTCCTTTAAACAGGCGTCCGTCCCCCGCCTGCACATTGCCCAGGTCTTCGCGCCCTTCGTACGCCGAACCCGACGCGAGTTCTTCCTTGAAGCGCAACTCGCCCGATTCGTGACCGATCTGCGCGAGGAAGTGCGCCTGGCGCAGCGGCGTATCGATGCCGTACTTCGCCATCGACGCGGCAATCGGGCCGGCGTATTGCGTGATGTCGACATCGGCCGCCTGAAGCCAGGCTAGCGCCATCAGGTCGGTGTCGGTGGCGTGGACGAGCGGTTTACAGAGTTGCTTGAAGATCTCACCGGTCGGACTCACTCTTCCAGTTGGTGTCGCCTCGGCCATGACGGTCTGCTCGAACGTAACGATGGCATCGAAGGTCTTGCTTCCGAAGATGCCATCGGCCTTCAGCGCACCGTTCTGGATTGCGAAGCCATTTTTCGCGGCGGCGCACAAATTTAGCAGCCGTTGCACCGACTCGACGTCGTCTCTGACGTTGCCGCAGAGACGCCCCACTTCGCCGCCGATGAGGCCATTGCCGCGCATGGCCGTCTGCGCTTGGACGCAGTTATCACCGTTCGCGATTGGGATATCCGTAACCGAGTTCGCCTTGCCGTTGCCGTTGGCAATGACAAACGGGTCCGGCGCCCGGGTATCACGACGTTCGAAGTGCGGCGTATCCTTGAACGACGACCAGCTTCCGCCCCATCGATTGGCGGGATCGAGACTTTCCCAGTATTGACCGAGCGGACGCAGTTCGTCGATGTCGTAGGTCAACTCGAATTTCCCGTTGGCGACAGGCTTGAAGAAATTCAGGTCGATGGCGAGCCGCTTCAGATGCTGACTGCTCATTGTTTTGCTGCGACCGTTCTTCACATGGAGGATCTGCTGTTCGGGCGTGCGATACAACTCCCCGCCCGACGCTTTGAGCCCGAGTTCCGACGCCTTCCGGATCAGCTCAGCGACATGAAGCAGAAACGTGGATTGCTGTTCGACGAGCGTCATGATCCGGACCCCTCCGTTTGAGCGACACGATCCAAGCCCATTCTGCCAGTCAGGCTATTGAGTTTTTCCTCCTTGCTCCGACTTCCCGCGCTAGATCCGAAAAAGAATTGGATGATGGCAGAGAGCGTCACGCCAAGCAGAAAACCAAGAACGGTGTCGATGGTCCGGTTCGCGTGATCGTCCGTACCTTGACTTATGAAACACGCGTAGAAGATGAACGCGAACGTAAACAATGTGAGCGCACTTGCATAGAAGTAAATGAATCTCTTGGCGAACTTGTCGTCGCTGGTTAAAGCAGCCCGTTGCAACTCTCTCGCGTTTTCCGTGTTCTTCTCTGACAACTCTTCGCTCTTGATGTCATTGGCATCGACCTGTTGTCGGTATTCGAGCAACTTGCTCTGATATTGAAACTCGAATTCCTTAAGCTTCGTCCATTGCTCGTCTGTCAGCTTGTTGTCGGCGACATCATTGATATTGATGCCTGTCTTGTCCTCAATCAGATCGGCGACTTCCTGCGCGCCCTTGCCCGCGGCGCCTCGAAAAACCCCGCTTAGAAGATCAAGGCCCTGCTTCGCGAGTGCAGGAGCGATGGCGGATACGGCTGCGGCAATGAGTGGAATCATGGGATTACCTCCTGATCTTTGACGAACCATCTAGGTTGAACGAAATGCCGCCATCTGGTGGGCCGCTTCAGACGACGAAACTTCAATCTAATGGACGGGTAAATAGAGCTAATTTTGAATGCATATCCGCTTCGGACATCATGAATCGAACAAATAGTCGGCGGGCCGAACACCGCAATGAGCCCATGTGATTGCTGTCGCGGCCCGATGGCAGGAAGACTCGTACCAAGCAGTAGACGAACGAGCTGCGGCAAAATTGAATGTTTCGAAAGAGCCTGCGGTGGACGCCGAACGATTCCATCGACGAAGCACGCCTTCGCCGGTGCTACGAACAAGCACGCGCGCAAACCGTCAACCGGGTCGCGCGTGCCTTCAACTGCAATGCTTATTTTAACCAAGCCGACGATCATGAAAATTTCCTCGCGTCGTCGCATACGCGCCGGAGCTCGAAGCATCGCGAGAAGTTTCAAAGCCGGCCCAAACTTTCGTCTTGCTTTGGGATAGCGAGCTTGTTCCGCGAAGCCAGGAGCATTCGCCCCGGCAAACATTTGAATCTTCGGAGAGCATCATGGACACTTTTGAACCAGCCGCGTCCCCCGCGCCCCGGCTGCTCATCTTCAGGCAATTGTTCAGGAGACGCAGACTGGCACAGTTTGCGGCGGAAGTGCAGCGGTGCGAATACATGCTGACGCAAGCCGCCGGAGCGGCCGTCGAGATCGATGCCGCCGACGCCTCGATCGTGCGCGATGCGCAATGCGCGCTGCTGCGTCGGCCGATGTGCCGCGAATCGCAAATTGCACTCCTTGCGGCCAAGGAGCGCATTTCGCGCGCGCTGTTTTATCCCAGCGCTCAGGTGTTCAAAGATCTGCAAAGCGCCGACGAACTTCAGTCGCACGTGGCCCTCGCGGGCTCGCGCGTGTTGCCCGATGAATCGGAGGCTTTGGCGCAGGCGCGTGCCGCTCGTTCGGCGAGACGCTGGAACACGGAAGTGGAAGCGCGCTTCTATGTCGCGCTCAACAAGCTGTCCAATTGCGCGCTACCCGTAGTGGCCGCCACTGCCGGGCGCAACGCCCTAGTTGGGTCACGCCGCGCAATCAGGATGTACACCATTGCGGCAATCTCTCTCACCGTCGTCGTGGTCGCGCTTTCGTGCCTCATGTTCACCGTCAACCGCATTTCCGATGACGTGATGAAGATCGTCCAGACCAACGACGCTTCGGCGATGCAACTCCACAACCAGTTGATGAGCTACGCATCAAGCATTATCGAGACGCGCCAGAAGCAGGATCTCGAAATGCTAAAACTGCGCCACGCCGGCCATACCGATGACAGCCTGATCTCGGAGAACGACGAGATATTGATCGGCGCGCGACAACGCGCGACCAACGAACTGCGGGCTCTGAGCAACTCGCAACCCGCCTTGCAGATCAAGGAGCAGCTTCAACAGTTCGCCACCAACAACCGGCAGCTCTACAACGACGTCACGCGCACTCAGGGCATCGGGGACTTGCTCTTCCTGACGGTCAAGAATCCCTATACCGAACCAGACTGCCGGCGCACCCCGCTGAGAACCGAGCGAAGCCCCGGCGATGCTGCCAAAGAGGACGACCGGCGACTCGCCATCGACTGGACGTGCTCCAAGGCTAAGGTTCGCGCCAATCTTGAAATCAAGGTGCCTATCATGCAGGCCGATCATGTCACGAACGATCACAACGAGGCGCTGCCCGCAGAAGAAGCAGTCGCGGAGGGCTTTCAGAAGATCGCCGCCTACCAAGACATCCGCGCGATGGCAATGTACGGCCGCGAGATCGTCTTGTCGCTCGTTGGCGCCGTGACTGGCTTCGTTTTGCCCGTGCTCTACGCATGGCTCGGCGCGTGCGCGGCGATTCTGAGAAAGATTCGCACGGAGAGCGAAACCAGCACGTTCCATCCGGAATATTCGACGGTGGCGAACCGCTCGCACGTCACATGCGCGGTCATCGTCGGCATCGCGATTGGCTTGTTCAGCGATCTGGTGCAAGGCGGCAAGAGCATCTCTCCCCTCGCCGTCGCGTTCATTGCGGGTTATGCGTCGGACAAGTTCTTCGTTTTCATCGATCAGCTCGTGGACGTCCTGTTCCCGAATCGCCCATTGGGCAAGCTGGCAGACAAAAAGACGGCGCGCGAAGTCCACAAACCCGCCGTGGAACTCCCGGCCTAGGGACAGCCCCACCTGCCGCCGTGCGTCGAGGCGGCGGGCGCCCCTGAACACGCATCTGGGCAAGAACGCGATACGAACTTTCCAAGTCGAGACAACGATCTTCGAGATTCCTGTATCGGCCGCTGCGCAGGTCGACTTCGGCGCCAGCCCAATGCCTCCTGTTGCACCGAGTCCGATTCCGCCCGCAGAAACCGCGGGACAGCGCACGCGCCCATGACGACCAGCAAATGCCGAAGTGCAGCATTTACGTCCGCCCGACCCCTTGGAATCGGATCGGGGCATGTACACCGCCGCAAATGATCGTTCACGAAGCTGCAAACAAGTCGATCGTCGACGCGTGCTACGGCTAAAGCGCATGTCGACCGGCTCGCGGCAGATGTAAGCTCGGACGTCAGCGGCGATCAGCACCGTGCACCGCCGAGCTGTCCGAGCACGAAGCGCACAATGCGCTCAGCATGCACGCCACTCAATTCGATGCGAACGCCGGCGATCGATAACGTAATGCGATCACGCGTCGATGATGATGGCGTATCGGCCGACGCAGATGATGGTGTCGCCGCAGGCTCACCTTCGAGGCGAGCAATGACAAACGCGGCGTCGGCCGTCACGGCCAGCGGACTCGTTGAAGGCGTTTCGCCTGTAAACTTCTTGCGCCACAACCCGAAAGTGCTGACGGCAAGGCCTTGATCGCGACAGAAACGTCGAGTGCCAACGCCGCTCATCTTCGATGCGGTCACCATCTCTCGCCAGAACGCTTCTCCCTGACGAGGGCGTCGCGCGCGCGTTCGCACAACAGCTCGGCCCACCGCGTCGTCGTCCATCGCATCACTCCAATCACCACGATGGCCAAACCTTCGCATCATGCACGCGGACACTCAAGACGGGTTGCGCTGACGGATACGATCCTCATTGCGCCGACCGGGCTCGGGAAAAGCTGGCTAGGAATCCGCGCGGCAGACAGAATTTGAGCTGCCGGTACTGACGCCACATCGTGCGGGCGTCAACGCCGATTGCGGTTTGGCCCGCCATTGCGCGCAAAAGTGGCTTTCCCGGCGGCGAAATCAGGGCAATGTTGTCCCCTTCGGGACTTACGCAGGCGTCATTTTCGACATTCTGCGTAGGTTCAGCGCCGCGCAGACGAGTTTCCATTCGGCCTGTGCCTTGGCCAGTCCACGCATGCTGAATTGTCGAAATCCGAGAACGCTCTTTACCCAGGCATTCGGCGGTTCGGACAGCCATTTGCGCTTTCGATAGGCCGCCTGAGTTTGCGCACAAGTAAACTTGTCGGCCATCGCGGCGCATAGCGGGCGCTTCCGGGCATCGACCTTCACCTCTTTCTTGCCCTCGCGTCCGGGCGCCACGATCAACTCGGCGGGGTGCTCGCGCAATTGTTCGAACGTCGCCTCCGAGCGGTAGCCCGCATCGGCAAGGACTTGCTTGGGGGCGGCCCCGGCGTCGCGCGCTACCGCCGCCAGAACGATCGGCAATTGGCCGCTGTCGGCAGCACAGTTACCCAGTTCGGCC
>NZ_FCOX02000119.1 GCF_900044055.2 Caballeronia calidae
TGGTTGGTTGGATGAGCACCAATCGTTGCGCTCGCAGCTACATATGCGAGGGGCGTGCCAAGCGGAGCTGGAAGAACCGTTCGGTTAATCTAAGTGGCTGAATTGAAGAAGAAATTTATAGGCTCGACGAGAAATCGAATTGATTTAAGCGGCCTTGATGGCTGACGACATGTTGGGTGATGGAAAACAGAATCGTGGGATTTGTCGGAGATTGACGAACACGATCACATCGGGCGGAACGCGCGTCGACATCGCAAGACAACGCGACTCAAGCGTTTGAACGGTCGTGCAGAAGGGATTTTTTGGAATCGACAAGACTGACCGATGATTCGATATCCGAACGATCGGCTATTCGATGCTGACGCTCGTGACACGAGGCGTCGCAGTGGGAAAAGCGGGGAGAACGAGCGAGTACAGCTTTGACAGGAAGGGGAGAAGGCAACAGCGTTGTGCCTTCTCCCTTCGAAGATGATGCGTTACACCTTCACGCCGTCGAGCAGGCTGCCGACCGAAGAGAGCGTCTTCGTGACGTTCGTCAGATCGACATTCGTGTGCGTCGAAGCATCCACTTGCGTCACGGGCGCGACGTTGATCTGCGGGCTGGCGAACGAGAAGCCGCTGTTGAAGTTGGAGTTGATGCCGTTGTTCTGGAAGATGCTCGAGCCACCGACGATGGCGCCCATTTCGGCGCGGTCGAGTTCTTTGCTCACGGCGAGGTTGTCGATCTTCAGCATGATGTGTCTCCTGGGACTGGGTGGGTTGGATGAGCACCAATCGTTGCGCTCGCATCTCCTTATGCGAGCGGCGTGCCAGGCGCATCCGAAAGACCTGCCCGGTTAGCCCAAGTCCTTGAAGAACAAGATAAAAAAGACGGCGCCGCCATTCGCGCGCGAGGTGCCTGCAGCACCGGCCGGATCGATTCGTTGGATGCCGCAAGACAGCGCCGCGAGACGTGTCAGTGCGAGCCCGACAACCCGGCTACATCAGCGCCATCGACTCCGTCATGTTCTGCCGCATATAGTCGAGGAAGCGCTTCTGGAACAGCATCGTGTGTTCGTGGGCGAGCTTCTCGGCGGCATCGGCGTCCTGGCGCGCGATCGCGTCGATGATGTCGGCGTGGTCGCGGCCGAGCTTCGTCGCCGCCGGCGATGTCACCGTGTAGTCGAAATGCAGATGCAGGAGACGCTGTCCCTCGCCGAGCAGCCGCTCGTAATAGCCGATGAAATACGGATTGTTCGCCGCATGAGCGATAGCCATGTGCAAGCCCTTGTTGGTCTCGGACATCGCGTTGAAGTCGCCGCTGTCGATCGCCTTCATGTAGGTATCGTCGGCCTTGCGAATGCGGGCGAGATCGGCCTCGGTCCGATACAGCGCCGCAAGACGCGTGACCGCGCGCTGAATGAGGTCCAGCGCCGAAATGTACTTGGGAAACTCTTCGATCTCGAACGGCGTGACGAGCGTCGTGCGGTTCGGCAGGATCGTCACCAGGCCTTCGCTGATGAGTCGCGCGAGCGCATCGCGCACGGGCGAGCGCGACAGCCCGAATTGCGCCGCGAGCGAGACTTCGTCGAGCGGAGCGCCCGGCTTGAGTTGCAGGGTAAGAATCTGCTTGCGCAGTTCTTCGTAGATATACCGTCCGCCATGCCGGCGGACACCGGCTTCGGTCTCCGCGGTCGCTTTGCTCATGTGTTCACCGCCGTCGTCGTAGGCCCGGAAAGACGGGCGCGCGTTCAAGTTTATCATCGTGCGCGCTCCGTCTCAGGCGGCGGAAAAGCCCGTGCCCCATGTGTCGCTCAGCATGAAACCGGCGGCGAGCGGATCGTCCGGATCGACGCCGATCTGCTGAAATCCATATACCCATGCGCGCCCCGTGACGCGCGGAAGCACGGCGGGCCTGCCGCCGACTTCGGTCTTGCCCAGCAGTTCGATAGCGAATTCGCCGCCGATGGTCGAGCGCGATGTCAGCCTGCTGCCGACCTCGGCGAGCCCGCGCGCCGACAAGGTCGCGAGGTTGGCCGAGCTGCCGGTGCCGCACGGCGAGCGGTCGACGCGTCCCGGAGGCAGCGTCGTGCAGGTCTGATAGAGCGCGTCGCCGAGCCGGTTGCGGAACATGACGTAAGCGACTTCGTCGATCGCGGGATAAAGCGGATGCGCGACGCGAACCTGCGCGTTGATGACGTCCTTCAGCGCGACGCCCAGTTCCGCGAGCGCGCGTGCGTTATCAGGCGCGATCGTGAGCCCGGTCTGATCGACATCGATCAGCGCGTAATACACGCCGCCGAACGCGATATCCACCTTGATCGTGCCGAACCGTTCGGTCTCGATCTCCACGTCCAGTTGCTCGACGAACGCCGGCACCATGTCGAGCGAGACGCCTGTGCAGCGTCCATCCTTGCAGGCCGCGCGGGCGGTGACGAGCCCGGCCGGCGTATCGAGCACGACGGTCGTTTCCGGCTGGTGCATCTCCACCATGCCGAGTTCGAGCAAGGCCGTGACGACGCAGATCGCGTTGCTGCCCGACATCGGATGCGCCTTGTCCGCCTGCAGCACGATGAAGCCCGCATGCGCTTCGGGTTTCGTCGGCGCAAGCAATAGATTCACCGACATCTGCAGACAGCCGCGCGGTTCCAGCGTGACGAGCCGGCGCAGACTGTCGTCCACTTCGTTGATGTAGTTCATCTTGTCGAGCATGGTCTCGCCCGGAATGCCGACGACACCTCCCGTGATGACCTTGCCGATTTCGCCTTCGCAATGCACGTCGACGAGTTGAAGCGTTTTCTTCCAGCGCATGATCGTCCGGCCTTATTTGATGTACCAGCCCCACGGCTTGTCGCTGTCGTAGCGCGTGATCTGCTTGGTCTCGAGATAGTTGTTCAAGCCCCACTCGCCCAGTTCGCGTCCGATGCCGCTTTGCTTGTAGCCGCCCCACGGCGCCTCGGTGAAAGTGGGCTGGCTGCAGTTGATCCACACGATGCCCGCGCGCAACGCCCGCGCGACGCGCTCGCATCGTGCGATATCGCGCGACATCACGGCCGCCGCGAGACCGAAGCGCGAATCGTTGGCCGAGCGCACGGCTTCGGCTTCGTCGTCGAACGCGCGGATGCACACGACCGGCCCGAAAATCTCTTCGTTCCAGATCCAGCTATCGGCGGGCACATCGGCGAAAATGACGGGCTCCATGAAGTAACCCTTGTCCAGATGCGCGGGCCGTTCGCCACCGGTGACGAGGCGCGCGCCTTCGCTCACGCCGCGCTCGACGGCCTCGCGCACCTTGTCGAATTGCCCCTTGCTGACGATGGGTCCGAGCAGCACGCCGTCTTTCAATCCATTGCCGATGCTGATCCTGCGCGTTTCCTCCGTCAGCCGTTGGAGCAGGCGATCATGAATGCCCCGCTGCACGAGCACACGCGATGTGGCCGAACACACTTCGCCCTGATTCCAGAAGATGCCGAACATGATCCATTCGACGGCCGCATCGATATCGCTGTCATCGAAGACGATGAACGGTGACTTGCCGCCCAGTTCGAGGCTTACGTTCTTGATGTCGCGCGCGGCGGCCTGCATGATGCGGCTGCCGGTCGGCACGCTCCCCGTGAACGCGAGCTTGTCGATGCCGGGATGCCCGCTCAAGGGCGCGCCCGCGTCCTTGCCGAGGCCCGTCACGACATTGAGCACGCCCGGCGGCAGATCCGCATTCGCGGCGATGTCGGCGAGTTCGAGCGCGGTGAGCGGCGTGAGCTCCGACGGCTTCAGCACCATCGTGCAGCCCGCAGCCAGCGCGGGCGCGACTTTCCATGCGGCCATCAGCATCGGGAAGTTCCACGGGATGATCGCGCCCGCGACGCCGACCGGCTCCTTGCGCGCGACCGAACTGAAGCGGTCGTCGGACAGCGTGATGGGCGTCTCGGCGTTGTCGTCGAGCTTTTCGGCGAGGCCCGCATAGAACTCGAAGCAGCCGGCGGCGTCGCCGAGATCCCACAGCGCTTCGGGAAGCGGTTTGCCGTTGTCGCGCACTTCGATTTCGGCGAGCGCCTGAAGGCGGTCGCGAATGCCCTTGCCGATACGGCGCAACACGGCGGCGCGCTCGGCGCCGCGCATGCGCGGCCACGGACCTTCATCGAAGGCTTTGCGCGCGGCTTTCACGGCGATGTCGATATCCTCGGACGTCGCCGCCGCGACGCTCGCGATGACTTCCTCATTGCCCGGATCGATGGTCTCGAAACGGCCATTGCGAACGGGCGCGACCCAGCGGCCGTCGATGAAAAGCTTGTCGTACGATTTCATGAATTCGTCTCGTCAGTCAGGAGAAGCGATAGGCGCTGAACGGCTCGAGGTTCTGTTTCGTCGCGCGGCCCGCGACCATGTCCGCGATCAGCCGTCCGGTAGTCGCGCCGAGCGTGAGGCCGAGCTGGCCATGACCGAACGCCATGTAGACGTTCTTCAGTCTGCGCGAACGGTCGATGATGGGCTTCGTATCAGGCAGGAACGGCCGATAGCCGACGCCGTATTCGACCTGCGATGTGCGCATCTCCGGCAACACGCGCTTCGCCTTCTCGAGGATGATGTCCGCGCGTTTGAAATTGGGTTTCGCGCCGTGTCCCGCGAATTCGATCGTGCCGCCGATCTGTAGGCCGCGCGTCATCGGCGTGAAGCAGAAGCCGCCGTCCGCGTAGATGACCGAATGGCGAATCTCGACGCCCGGGTCCGACACGACCGCCTGATAGCCCGCGATGCCCGCGAGCGGCACGTTCACGCCGAGCGACTCGAAGAAGTGCCGCGCGCCCGTACCCGCCGCCACCACGACATGCCGCGCCGCGATGCGCTCGCCGTTCGCGAGCGTGACGCCGGTCGCCTGACCGTTCGCCTCGTCGATGCGGCGCGCTTCCGTCTGCACGCGACGTCCGCCCTGCGCGATGAAGCTATCGGTCAATGCGACGATGAAGCCCATCGTGTCCTTCACGGCGCGCCAGTCGTCGAACAGCAGTCCGTGCGAGAACTTGCCCGCGAGCGCCGGTTCGAGATCGCCGATATCCTTCGCGTTCAGCCGCTGCGACCTGAAGCCGAGCGATTCGCGCAGTTGCAGATGCGGCTGCTCATGCATGAGTGCGGCGGGATCGTCGAAGACTTCGAGAATCGGGCGCTCGCCCATCAGCGTCTTGTCGCCGCATGCGTCGAGCAGCGGCGCGTAATCGGCGTAGACGTCGTGCGTGAGCGTGGCCATCGACTGCGCGATCTCGACGATCTTCGCGTGCCGCGCGCACATCAGAAAGCGCAGGAACCACGGAATGATGCCTGGCAGCGCGCCCGGACGCAGCGCGAGCGGGCCTTTCTGATCCATCAGCCAGCCCGGTATCTTCATCAGGATGCCGGGCTTCGACAGCGGGATGATTTCGCTCACCGCCATCTGGCCGCAACTCCATTTCGCCGTGCTGTTGCCCGGCGCTTCGGGGTCGATGAGCGTGACGGCGTAGCCGCCGCGTTGCAGATAGAGCGCGCAGCACAGGCCGACGATGCCGCCGCCGATCACCACGGCGGTTTCCTGGCTGGATGGAAGCGGATCGTGCGTGGAGACTTCGCGAGGAACGGCGTTCACTTCACATACTCCTGCAGGCTGAAACCGTGAGCGTAAGGCTGCGCGTCATCGACGTAGTATTCCGCGCGGCCCGTGAGAAAGGCGCGGCCTTCGACGCTGGGCAGAACGGCGTCGAGGCCATTGTTCAGCGTCGTCGTCGCTTCGACACGTCCGATGAAACTGCTTCCGATCAGGCTCTGATGACGAAACGCCTGACCGATATCGAGCAGCCCGCGCGCGTGGCGTTGCGCGACACGCGCGGACGTTCCCGTGCCGCACGGCGATCGATCGATAAGACTATCACCTGCGATGACGACTGCGCGCGCGTCGGCGTCATCGGATAGCGGCGCGCCGGTCCACATCGTGTGCTTCACGCCGCGTATGCCGGGATGGTCCGGATGAATCACGTCGATGGCCGCGTTCACCGCCGCCTGCATTTGCCGGCCCCACGTGAGCAACGCGTCCGGCGCGAAGTGCTCGCAGCCCGGGAAGTTCGGCTGCACTTCGACGATCGGATAGAAGTTGCCGCCATACGCGATATCGACGGCGAGCCTGCCGAAGTGAGGATGCGTGATCTCGACATCGCGATGAAGCAGGAAGCTCGGCACGTTCGTGAAGCGCACCGACGACACGCGCTCGCCGTCCATTTCGTACTTCGCTTTGAGCTTGCCGGCGGGCACGTCGACGATGACCGTGCCCGGCGTCTTCGGCCGGACGAGCCCCGCTTCGACGGCGAAGGAGACCGAGCCGATCGACGCATGGCCGCACATCGGCAGACAGCCCGATGTTTCGATGAAGAGCAGGCTCATGTCCGCGTCATCGGACAGGGGCGGATAGAGCATCGTGCCGGACATGTGCGAATGCCCGCGCGGCTCCAGCATCAGCGCGCGGCGAATCCAGTCGTGGCTTTCGACGAACGCCTTGCGGCGCGCTTCCATGGTCGCGCCCGCAAGCGGCGGCGCGCCATCGATCACCATGCGTACCGGCATGCCTTCGGTATGTCCTTCGATGCTCTTGAAGTTGTGCTTGCTCATCCGGATGATCCGCTTGATTGAGTGCGCCGGCGGAAAAGCGCCGCCGGCATCGCATCACTGCTGGGCCGCTTCGAACACCGCGCGGAACTCGGCCTTCTCTTCGTCGGTGAGCGGCTGCAAGGGCATGCGCGCCGTGCCCACCTTGAAGCCCGCGAGCTCGCAGCCGTACTTCACCTTCTGCACGAACTTGCCGGCTTCCATCGTCGCCATGACGGGGAAGAGCGAGCGCATCACGTTTTGCGCGCCGCGAATATCGCCGGCTTCGAACTTGTCGTAGAAATCGACGACCTGCTTCACGAAGCAGTTCGCCGGCCCGCAAATCCAGCTCGACGCGCCCCACAGGAAGAAGTCGAGCGCCTGATCGTCGGAGCCGCAGGAAAGCTGATAGTGATCCTTGTACTTCTCGCCGATTTCGATCGCGCGCAGCAGATTGCCGCTGCTTTCCTTGATGCCGACGACGCGCGGATTGTCCTTGAACGCTTCGAGCACTTCGAAGCCGACTTCGACGTTCGTGCGCACCGGATAGTTGTACAGCACGATATCGACGTCCGGCACCGCCTTGAGAATCGCCTCGTAATGGCCGATCAATTCCTGTTGCGATGGCAGCGCGTAGTACGGCGGCGCGATGAGCACGTTCTTGTAGCCCGCGTCGCGCACCAGTTGCGTTTGTTCGATGACTTCGCGCGTGCACGATCCGTTCGCGCCGCCGATCAGCGTGCCGCGGTCGCCGACCACTTCGCGCACGGTCTTCAGGATCGCGCGGCGCTCGTCGTGCGTGAGCGCGTAGTATTCGCCCGTCGAGCCGAGCGGCACGAAGCCCTTGACGCCCGCCTTGAGCTGGAATTCGAGGATGTTCGCGAGCGTGTCGTGATCGACCGCGCCGGATGCGTTGAACGGCGTGACGAGTGCGGGAAGGATGCCTTTCATCTGCATGAGTTGCTCCACTGAACGATGAGTCGTTGATTGAGGTTAGTAGGCAAAGCGCCTGAGCAAACGCGTTTCGACCACGCCGACGAGACGCGTGAGCGGAAAAGCGACGAGGAAATAAATGATGGCGACCGTCGTCAGAAACTCGATCGGCTTCGCCGTGCTGTTCGAGATGTTCTGGCCGACGAACATCAGGTCCGCGACACCCACCGACGAGATGAGCGCGCTTTCCTTGAACAGGCTGACGACGTTCGAGAGCAGCGGCGGAATCGAACGCAGCAGCGCTTGCGGGAAGATCACGTAGAGGATCTTCGCGTGCGGCGAGAGACTCAGCGCGATGCATGCGTCGTGCTGCTCGCCGGAGATCGATTTCAGCGCGCCGCGGAACGTTTCGCTCGTGATCGCGGCCATGTAGAGCGTCAGCGAAATCACGACGGACACATACGGCGGAATCGGAATGCGAAACACGACCGGGAAGCAGAAGAAGACCCAGAAGAGCTGGATCAGGAGCGGCGTGCCGCGAAAGAACTCCACGTACAGCGTGGTCGCGGCCTTCATCCAGCGCGAGGGCGACATGCGCAAGAGGCTCAGCACGAAGCCCGCGAGACTGCCGATCACGGCGCAACTGCTGGTGAAGGCGATCGTCAGCCCGAGTCCCTTGAGCAGCACGAGCCAGTAGGGCAATACGGCGGAAAAGTCGAGATGCATGTTCGTCTCCTCAACGCTTGACCGCGAGGTCTTGCCGGCGCTCGATCACGTTGACGAGCTTCGCGATCGGCAGGGACAGCGCGAAATAGATCAGCGCCACGACGGTGTAGGTTTCGAGCGGCCGATACGCTTCGGTCGCGAGGCTCTTGCCGATATACATCAGGTCCGCAACCGCGACGATGGCGACGAGCGCGCTCTGCTGCAGGCTGCCGATGCCGTTGGTCATGAGCACGGGCATCGCGCTGCGCAGCGCTTGCGGCAGCACCACGTACATGGTGCGTTGCCATGGCTTGAGACCCAGCGCGACGCATGCGTCGAGATGTTCCTTCGGCACGGCCTGAACGCCCGCGCGATACGCTTCGGCGTTGAAGGCCGTGAGATTCAGCCCGAGCGCGAGCACGCCCATCGTGATCGGATCGATGAAGACATCGACCAGCATCGGGATGCAGTAGAAGAACCACACGATCTGCAGAAGCGCCGGCGTGCAGCGGAAGAACTCGATGAATAACTGCGCCGGCCAGCGCACTAACGTCCAGCGGCTCATCGCGAGCAGGCAGAGCAGAAAGCCGAACACGAGACCCATGATGTTCGACGCGACAGCGAGCTCGATCGTGACCCTGAGGCCATCCAGCAAGGCGCTGAAGCTGCCTTCGAGAAAGCGGAAATCGAAGTGATAGTTCATGTTCGGCCTCAATCGAGATGCAGCACTTTCTCGAGGAACTCGCGCGTGCGAGCCTGCTTCGGGCACTTGAACATATCGGCGGGCGCGCCTTGCTCGACGATCTTGCCGCCCGCGCAGAACACGACGCGCGTCGCGATATCGCGGGCGAAGTGCATGTCGTGCGTGACGATGATCATCGCCATCTTCTGCTCGGCGAGCTGGAGCATCACGTTCTGCACTTCGATCACCATTTCCGGATCGAGCGCCGATGTGACTTCGTCGAACAGCATCAGCTTCGGCTCGAGCATCAGCGCGCGCGCAATCGCGACGCGCTGCTTCTGGCCGCCCGACAACTGGCTCGGATACGCGTGCAGCTTGCTTTCGAGACCGAGCCGCGCGAGATACGTGCGGGCGCGTTCCGTCGCTTCCGTCCTGGACAATCCGCCCACCTTGACCGGCGCGAGGATCAGGTTGCCGAGCACGGACAGATGCGGAAAGAGCGTGTAGTGCTGAAACACCATGCCGATCTGCTTTTGCAGCTTGGCGTCGATGCGCTTGCCGCGCCCCGAATCGGCGCCGAAGATATACGGCTGGCCCTGAAAGCCTATCTGGCCGCCCTGAATGCCTTCGAGTCCCATCATCACGCGCAGCAGCGAGCTCTTGCCGCTGCCGCTCGGCCCGATGATGACGAGGCGGTCGTCCTCGCGCATGTCGAGGTTCATGTGATCCATGACGACGAGGTTCTCGCCATAGGACTTGTACACGTCCCTGAACTGCACGAACTCGCCGGACGTGGCGGGGGAAAGATCGAGAACGGCGGGCGGGGCGTCGTGTGGGGCAATCATGGTTTGCGATGACAGCATGAAATCTCTCCAGCAAGCGCGCCCGCGCGGGCGCGTGATCTGCGGATGACGATGTGCGGGGTTATCGCGCGCGATCCGCCGGGACTGCCGCACGGATCGGCGCGTCACATCACTTGTTGGCGACCAGCATGGCCTGCACGGAGGTCTTGATGAGCTTGTCGACGGCGCCCGATTTGACTTGCGCGCTGACGTAGTCGTTGAGGACCGCGAGATCGGCGGCGGATGTCTCTTTGCGGAGGCCGAAGGCGACTTCCTGTTGCGCGAGCGGCGGCGTCGGCTGAACGGTCGCGGCCCAGTCGGGATGCGCTTCGGTCAGCAGCATGTTGGTGATGTTGGCGTCGGCGAGGAGGTCGGCGCGCTTCGACATGAGGGCGAGGCGCGTTTCGTCGTTGCCCGGCAGGCGCATGATGCGCGCCTGCTTCAACGCCGCCGAGATGGCCTTATCCTGCGCGGTGCCGGACATCACGGCGATGGTCACGCCCGGCTTGTCGATGTCGGCGAGGCTGTGCGCGCCCTTCGGGATCTTCGGGTTGTTCTTGTTATAGACGAACGACACGTTGTAGTCCGTCGCGGGGGCCGAAAACGACACCGCTTTCTCGCGCTCGGGCGTCTGGTTCAGCGCCATCGACAGATCCCACTTGTCCGACTGCAGACCCGCGACGATGTTGTCCCACGTCGTATCGACGAATTCGACCTTCACCTTCAGTACGTTCTGCCCGAAGTTGCGGCATAGATCCGCGAAGAAGCCGCTGTATTCGCCGGTCTTCGGATCTCGCATCACGTAAGGCGGCGCGACGGCCGCGCCGCAGCGAAGCACGCCCGCCTTTTTCACGCTTTGCCACGCGCCGGCGTCTTCGGCATGAGCGGGCGCTTGCGCGATCGCGGCTGCGGCCAAGGCCAGACACGCCAGCGCGCGACGGATGAAACGAGACAACTGAACCATGATGAACTCCCGAGTAAGAGTAAACCCGCATCCAATCTCTGGAAACTGCACCACACAAATCTGCGTGTCTTGTTGTGTGCAGGGTTGTATGCAGTGTAGGGAGTCAAAAAAGGGGCTGTCAACTAGGCGATTGCCCTTAGTTCGTTCGCGCGTCGAGTGAGGGGAGGCGTTGGCCGCGGTGATTCGCGCGTTGCGCGCGAGGGCCGGTGATGCGGAACTGCGGAGAGGGAGAAGGAAACGCGAGCGTTCCTTCTCCCTTCGAGGGGATGACGCTTACAGCTTCACACCGCCGAGCAGGCTGCCGACCGCATCGAGCGACTTGGTGATGTTCTTCACATCGACGTCGGTGTGCGTGGAGGCATCGACCTGAGTCACGGGCGCGATGTTGGTCTGCGGGCTGGCGAACGAGAAGCC
>NZ_FCOX02000120.1 GCF_900044055.2 Caballeronia calidae
TGGCAGGCCATCAGCACCGCCTTGTACCCGGCGATGTTCGCCTGCGACGAGAGCACGTCGAGGCTCTGCGCGCGCGTGGTGCGCGGCGCGGCTTCGAGGGCGAACGCGGTGACGCCGGCCGATGCAAACCGTGAGTTGCTGTCTGCGTCGAAGGGGTCGAGCATACCGATAAGAACAGCCCCAGGTTCCATCAACCTCAATTCTGAATCACTCGGGGTGTTGACTTTGAGTACGATGTCACAGCCCATCGCCGTTTTGTGGTCCGTTATCTCCGCACCAATATCTACGTAGGTCTGGTCGGGCGCATTTGCATAGGCGCCCGCCCCTGCTTCTACCTTAAGGGAATGACCTTGATCACAAAGCTTCTTTGCGACTTCAGGGGTAATCGACACCCGGTGCTCGCCGCACGATGTCTCCTTTGGCACACCAATATCCATTCACTAACATCCTTTGCCAGTGGGTGATGTCGGCATTTCCCACGCCGACGAAAAACCGAGCGATCCCAAAGGCGGAGCTCCGGGCCGACCGTCTGCTTGCGTCGCACCGACTTGAATGCGACGAGAGGGTCTGCTAAAGGCAACTTATGTGCCATGCTGAGGACTTTTGAGTTCTACCGACCGAAAGGCCGAAGGCAATCCACTAGCGCCCGATTATGTTCTGGGATAACACACAACTGACCGAATGAGAGACAGCAGGTGAGATCGAGCGATCTCAAGTATCGGTGCTTCAGGGCACAAGACATACCTGGCCAACGTCAGTGTTAATCGTGGTGCTAATGACGGATCGACTCAAAGGCGAAAAAGAAATGTTTTGCTTAACAAACCACCCTCGAGCTGCCGTTGTTATTGGAGGATCGAGACCAGGACGAAGTGCCTCGGGAGAGAACGCCGCGCTGAACAACCCGAGAAGCGGCATGTCGAACCGCTCGTGATGAAAGAGATCATCGTAGACACGAGGAAATCGCCTTACAACGTCGCGAGCAAATGCGCCGTGCCTATCCGAACGCGTTTATGCGCCATGCTGTCTGTCCTGCGATGGTGTCGACATGAAGCGAGCCTCTCTCGCCGTTCTTACAGCAATGAGCAACCTACGCGGGTAACATCCGCGCGGCTTCCGAACGTCGTTTGCTTGTCGCGTATGCGCATCGATCCGGGACACCCTTCAGGCTAGATACCGCTGATGACATGTTTATGATTGAACCGCCACCCGCTTCAAGCATATGAGGTAGGAATGCCCTCATTGTTCGATACATACTTTTGACGTTCAAGTCCATGGCGAGGTCCCAGTCACTCTCTTCGCAGTCGAGAATCGCACCCTGATGTACAAATCCAGCACAGTTGAACAACACGTCCACCGGACCTACCCGATGAGCCACATATTTCACCATCTCCGTATCCCGGACGTCCAACACGTTGGTTGTCAACTGCGGATGAGGCTCAAGGGTCGAGAGAGCGCCTTCATCGACATCCGTCGCGAAGACCCTCGCTCCTTCCCGTAAGTAAGCTTCCACAGCGGCACGGCCAATTCCTTTCGCTGCAGCGGTTATGAAGGCGGACTTTCCTGCTACACGACCTCGCATTTGATCTCCTTGGTTTCTTGGTGAAGGCGTTATGAGCAATTTCTGCGCCACGATGGCGGTCTAAAAAAGTAACTCCGTAACACGAGCAAAGCCGCAGGCGGCTGAATACCTCGATACCAGAGACTGTATTTGCAGAGGGCAAGGTCTGTCTCCGGCAAGGACACATTGTTCTCAAACCATTGGAGCCTCATCGCATCCAACAGGCTCACCTTCGCCCTCACGTTTAGCGACCAAGGAGGCAAGTCCATTCTGACGTCTCTCCTTAGTTCGGCGCACCATGAAAGCGCTGGGCGTCGGGATTCACCAAGACAACGAAGGACGGGTTCCAATCGTGGATTCTGTGCGCGATGCTGCATCTGTAAGGTCGCTTTACCGTTCGCGCCTTTTTCCACCGTAGCCCCCGCGCCGATCGAGACCCGTTCGGCGCTGCACTATCCGTGCGTGCCGCCCGGTGCCACGACGGATTCTGGCGAGACGCTCGGACACTTGCCGATGCAACCCGAAAATATCGAAGTACTTACGTTTTTGTCGCAACGCACGGGCGCAAGCCGACCATCGACGGTACGATGAGGACTATTAACAAATTCAGTTTGCGTGCGCGCCGCTCGCAACAAACTTGGGTCTATCGTTGCGCGACGCACAATCCAGCGCTCAAGCCCGCCCGATAGGACTCGAGCAGCGTTTCGATTGCAAGTGAAGCTGTTGCTATCGGGGCCCTGTTCGTCAAGGAAAGTTGTGTCGCGAACGGCGATTGCTACCGAAGTTGAATCGTGACGTGCGGCGAAATGATCATTGCGTGAACGCTTTCAAACGTTTCCCGGAAAATACGCCTGCAAAGCACGCACTCCGTGGCAATTCACGCGGTAGTACCCAACTTCTCTTGCAATTTAGGCACAACTTTGCTTGCGTGAGCGGCCTCGCACGACTTCCTTCGCCTACAAACGCGGCTATCGAGATAAAACTGAACTTATCTTAACGGCAGAACGCTCACGCGCAGATTTCCGTCCACACACGAGTCGGCCCATGCACGATGAAGTGAATAGGCAAAGCCGCCTATTACGATTAGTGTGCCAATCGCAAAAGACGAGGCGAAAGCGCGCATGCGCCGCCAACGACAAAGACCAAAACCAGAGCGACAACCTAGAACAGCATCGACCAGTCAGGTGTACTTTGCGTCGAACGGCGCGAGCCGGCATGGGGGCGGCCGTGCGGAAGCGACGATGGCCAGTGTCACCAGTCAGTCCGACAACTGTGTCGTGCCCGACTATGAGCGGAGCGAGGAAGCAGGACACCAGTATCAGCGCGAGACATTCGTCACTTGCACCAAGCTCGCGCTTTGACATCTGGTCTGGTTCGGTGTTCGTGCCAGGAAGTAGCCGGTGCGCTACAGCCGCGTAAAGCTGACGAACTCAGGTACCTCTCCGGGGAACTGGAGCCGGCTGCAATGCTGCTTGTCACCACTTGGCGTGTCGTTTGGCGTCGGACGTGGCAGAGCATCGGACTTGTCTTTAAAGCAATTTCCGAAGGCGTGTTTAAATCCTGGGCGATGGACCTGACGATTTCGTCAATACTCGGCTGTGCCATGACGCCCTCCTGGGAAGACGGAACTGCATGGGGGATCGTTACTAGACAGGAGCGATTCCGCACTCGCCAATTGAATCGCACTATTTTCCGACGTAAAGCAGTCGACGTTTTATTGTCTGATGACACCTCCGCGCCTCCACCTCTAGCAGCGAACCGGGCGCTCTCTCCGTACCCCTAGCATCCGCCCTTGCCGGTCAACCTTCGACATCCCGCAATGAATTTGACATTATCAGATAACGACGATTTGGGAGCAAATTGCGACCCTCAACTGATTCCATTGGTTCGCACGATCTTGTTCCGAACCTCTTCGTAATATTGTTCTCAGCTCATTCGGGCGGAAATAGTCGCGAACGGGCACAACACGCTCGAATCTTTGCATTTCAGCCCATGCTTCCACGGTCATGACGACCTCCGCAATCAGAACGAAGTCGTGTGCGGCGCGCCTTGTCCTTCGGCCCTCCCGTAATGGTCGGCCAAAGCCCGTTGTCCGTTGGCGAAGATACAAAATTGCTTCGAGCGTCCGGCTGCCCAGGGGCACAGCCATCACAGAGCAACGTGCACCGGAGGTCCAAGGGCGAGCTCGTGCTCATGCTGTTTCGCACTTGGGCTCGCCAATCTTCTCCAGCGCGTCGATCACAAGCGTAGTTATGTAAGATTCGAAGGCAGACGGGCGGAATACGGCTGATATGACCAAGCGCAACGCGCTTACGCTGGCGGACAGCTCGCGCGTCGAAACCAGGTCTACTTGAGCGTTGATTTGGGTCCGATGACTCACCCGTTCCACACTCAACGATGCTCGATGCTCTGACGCATCCGTTGCACGAACTTGCCGGTGATCGCCGGCAGCGTTCTGCCTCTTTTCTTCACGATCGCAATCGACCGCACGAATGCGGGATGGTCGATTTCCTTCACGACGAGCCCCGGTTCGGCACGCACTTCGCGAGCAGTCTCGGGCAGGATGGTCACGCCGAGACCGGCGCGCACCATCGCGACGGCGGTCATCATGTAAGTGGGTTCGCACGCGATATCGAGCGGCCCGCCCGATATGCCGAGCGCCGCGTCGACGACCGCCCGCACGCTCGTTCCCGGTGCGGTGAGCACGAGCGGCAACCCGGCCAGATCGCCCGGACCGATGCGGCGCTTCTTCGCGAGCGGATGCGCGTCCGGGTACACGGCGACGAGCCGGTCGACGCCCGCATGCAGGACCTCGAGCATGGGGTCGTGCACCTCGCCGCCCGTGAGCCCGATATCCGCCTCCTCGTCCCGGACGAGCGCGTTGACAGTGCTCGCCACGACATCGCGGATCCGGAAAACGACGCGCGGCGCTTCGCGCTTCATGCCGATGATGAGTTCGGGCAGCACGCTCGCCGCAAAAGTGGGCAGACATGCGATGCGGATCGTGCCGCTTTCGCCTTCACCGAGGGCGCGCGCATCGCGCAGCACGTTCTCCATGTCGCGCAACGATTTGCGCAAGAGCGGCAGCAACTCGCGGCCGGTCGGCGTCAGCGCCACATTGCGGCTGTTGCGATCGAACAGACGCGCGCCAAGCACCTCCTCCAGCCTGCGAATCTGCACCGTGAGCGCGGGCTGCGACAGGTGCAGCCGTTCGGCGGCGCGCGTGAAGCTGCCCGCCTCGGCCACGGCGATCAGCGCCCGAATATCGCGTAGGTTCAGATCCATTACGGTTCGTGATAGCTGCGATCAAATCATTTCAATTGTGTTATCGCCGATTCGAACTTACTCTGGGCCACATCAAAAAACAAGATTCGGAGACAAGTTCATGCTGCCGTTGCTCGGCTTAGCCACCATCGTCGTCCTGCTCGGGGCGATTCTTTCGAAGCGCATGTCTCCGCTCGTCGCGCTCATTATCGTGCCGATCGCGGCTTCGCTGATCGGCGGCTTCGGGCTGCAGACCAGCAAGTTCGTCATCGACGGCCTCAAGAGTCTCGCGCCCGTCGTCGGTATGTTCGTGTTCGCGATTCTCTATTTCGGCACCATCACCGACGCCGGCACACTCGACCCGATCATCGATCGCATCCTGCGCGCGGTTGGCACGAAACCGACGCGCATCGTGATGGGCACGACGCTGCTCGCGCTGCTCATCCACCTCGACGGATCCGGCGCGGTCTGCTTCCTCGTTACGATTCCCGCGATGCTGCCGCTCTACGACCGCCTGAACATGGACAAGCGCGTGCTCGCGGCGGCCGTGTCGATGGCGGCGGGCATCAACTTCCTGCCGTGGACCGGGCCGATGATCCGCGCCTCCGCATCGCTGCATCTGCCGATTTCCGCGCTGTTCAATCCGCTGATTCCGGTGCAAGTGATCGGCCTCGTGTTTGTGTTCGGCATGGCGTGGTGGCTCGGCCGGCGCGAGGAGAAGCGCCTCGGCTATTCGAGCGCGAACGGCGCGATTCCCATGCCCGAACGCAAGCTCACGCCCGAGGAAGCCGCGCTGCGCCGCCCGAAGAATTTCTGGTTCAACATCGTTCTGACGATCGTCGTGCTCGGCACGATGGTCGTGATGGGCGAGAAGATTCCGCCCGCGATCATGTTCATGGTCGGCCTGTGCATCGCGCTGATGGTGAATTACCCGAACGTCGATATGCAGCGAAAGCGCATCGACGCCCACGCGCGCGCCGCGCTGATGATGGCGGGCATTCTGCTGGCGGCGGGCGTGTTCACCGGCATCATGCAGGGCAGCGGCATGCTGAAAGCGATGGCGCAGGCGGCGGTCGGCTTCGTGCCACCCGCTTTTGCGGGGCATATTCCCGTCGCGCTCGGCCTGTTGTCGATGCCGCTTTCCATGCTTTTCGATCCCGATTCGTTCTATTTCGGCGTGTTGCCGGTGGTCGCCGAAGTGGCGTCGCAACTCGGTGTGCCGGCGGTGCATGTCGGGCAGGCCGCGCTGCTCGGCCAGATGACGACCGGCTTTCCCGTGAGCCCGCTCACGCCCGCGACGTTTCTCGTCGTCGGTTTGTGCGGCATCGATCTCGCGGATCATCAGAAGTTCACGTTTCCGCTGCTGTTCGGCGCGTCGATCGTCATGACGATCGCGTGCGTCGTGCTCGGCGTGTTTCCGTTGTAAAGGGCGAGCATCATCATGAAAGACATCATCAGAATCGGCACGGGCGCGGGGTATTCGGGCGATCGCATCGAGCCCGCCGTCGAGCTCGCGGAGCACGGTGCGCTCGACTATCTCGTGTTCGAGTGTCTGGCCGAACGCACCATCGCCATCGCGCAGCAGGCGCGCCGCAACGATCCCGACGCGGGCTACGATCCGCTGCTCGAAGCGCGCATGCGCGCCGTGCTGCCGGTGGCGGCGAAGAACAGCGTGCGGATCATCTCGAACATGGGCGCGGCGAATGCGCGCGCGGCGGCGTTGAAGACGGCGAAGATCGCGCGCGAACTCGGCCTGCACGGATTGAAGATCGCGGCCGTCACCGGCGACGATGTGCTCGATACCGTCCTTCGCTCGAATCTGCGCTTCGAGGAAACTGGCGATGAAGTCAGCGCCTACGCGGATCGCATCGTTTCGGCGAATGCGTATCTCGGCGCCGCGCCGATCGTCGCCGCGCTCGCGGCGGGTGCGGATATCGTGCTGACGGGACGCGTCGCGGATCCGTCGCTGTTCACCGCGCCGCTGATCCACGCATTCGGATGGCGCATGGACGACTGGAACACGCTCGGACAGGCGACCGTCGTCGGCCATCTGCTCGAATGCGCGGGCCAGGTCACGGGCGGCTATTTCGCCGATCCGGGCCGCAAGAACGTCGATGATCTCGCGCGGCTCGGCTTTCCGATCGGCGAAGTCAGCGCGGACGGCGCGGTTGTCGTGACGAAGGTGCCGCATGCTGGCGGCTGCGTCACCGAAGCCACCTGCAAGGAACAGTTGCTCTATGAAATCCACGATCCCGCGCGCTACTTCCAGCCGGATGTCGTCGCGGATTTCACGCAGGTTCGGATCGCGCAACAGGCGAAGGATCGCGTGCGCGTGACCGGCGGATGCGGCCACGCGCGCACGGCGACACTGAAAACATCGGTGGCCTATGTCGAAGGTTATATCGGCGAAGGCCAGATTTCCTACGGCGGCCCGGGCGCCGTGGCGCGCGCGCGGCTGGCGCTCGACATAGTGCGTGATCGTCTCGCGATTACCGGCGTTGATACGAGCGAGTTGCGCTTCGACCTGATCGGCGTGAACGCGCTCTATGGCGATGCGCTCGCGGCCCGCCACGACGAGCCTTTCGAGGTCCGCGTCCGCGTGGCGGGGCGAACATCGGACCCGAAAGAAGCGGCGCGCATCGGCAACGAAGTCGAAACGCTCTACACCAACGGCCCGGCGGGCGGCGGCGGCGTGACCAAAGCCACGCGCGAAGTCATCGCCGTTCAATCCGTGCTGCTCGAGCGCGAGCATGTGAATCCCGTTTTCGAATTCGTGGAGAGCCAACGATGAAACTGCGTGAACTGGCGCACGGCCGTACCGGCGACAAGGGCAATACGCTCAACGTCTCGGTGATCTGCTTCGACGCGCAACACTACGCGCATCTGCGCGCACAACTGATGCCCCAGCGCGTGAAGGAGCATCTCGCCGATGTTGTGAAAGGCGAGGTCGTGCGCTACGAGCTGCCACTGCTCGGCGCATTTAACTTCGTGCTTGGACTTGCGCTCGGCGGCGGCGTCACGCGTTCGCTCGCGCTCGATGCACACGGCAAGTCGATCAGCGCGGCGCTGCTCGATATCGACATCGATGAGCCGGTCGCGCGTTGAGTGGACGTCAAGGGATGCGGCCGGGCGCTCGACGAGTTGTCGGAACCGTTCCCTCGCCGGGTAGCGCCGCGCAAGGACATCACGTCGGCAGACCGATGCGCGTCCGCGCGCCACACCAGCACTTCCGCAGGACTTCCTGCCCGCGCTCAGATACACATGTCCGACCCAACTGTCGAAGTGAACGCTGTCGCAGGGCTTCAGTTCGAACACAGCGCCGGTCTCGAACCTGAGTTCGAGCGAACCCTGCAGCAGGAACACGATCTCTTCGGCGCTGTGACGAATGCAGTCCGGGAAATCGGAGAGCTTGCGCGCTCGCACATGTCCGCGCTTCGGCACCATCTTCTTGCCCCTCAGATCGTTCGCGAGCATACGGTACTGATAGCCGCATGCTGAAAATAGCGATCCGACGCCTTCGAAGTGAGCTGACCCTGCGAGGAAGGACATTGTGCACATCCGCACATACGAGGTAGCTGTCGAGTTGCCTGCTGAACTGCTGTCCGCATGAGGACGGTTCGAAGGCTGACGCATCGCCTAAGTCCACGAGGCCCCAAACTCTTCAAGGCGGGCGAGCTGCTCGCCCACAGGTAAGACATGTACCGACCCAAGCGACGATTTGACGCGGCGATGACGTTGGCGGGCGCGAAGCTTGCAAAAAGCTAACAGGTGCGCTCTAATGGGCAGGCCACATTCTTGATCGCTCACTGCTTACTGCCTTGGGGTAATAGTCGTGTTTTTCGTTCCGCATTTCTACCTTGTCACTCTTTGCATTCCTGTGTTAGATGGGACGGGCACTGGCGGGCATCGAAAATCCGATACATTGAATCGCCCGCGAAACCGCGCCAGCCGCGCAGACAAGTCAGCACTCCCTTCTGCCCGGCTCTTCGCATAACTCAAAAAGTCATTAAAGCGAGAGCCGGGCGCAACACCTTTCTGTAGACCACCGACGGTACCCCATCACGACTTGCGTGAAGGACGTCCGCTCGCGTGCCGAACAAGCACGAGTTCCCTTCCACTGCTTGCGCGCAGCTTTTCAGCCATGCGCACCAAAACAGCGGCGGCATCGGATCGTCTTCGAAGGATTCAAGCCATGAGGATGCAAGCAAAACACCTGAATGAAACCCCAACGGTTGGGCAGGAACACTCCGTAACCATCAGTGGCCACATTTTGGCGTCGCTGCGGAACGTCTCGAAAAGCAGACGCAGCGGCTGTGTGACCTTCCAGGCTCAACATCGAGGGTATCGTTTGATGGCGCAAGCAGAAGCCCTGAAGGGCGCGTTGCACGCAGCCCATCTTGTGATTGAAGGGCCAAGCTGCCCGACACAGCGCTGCTTCCACGCGCTCGATTACTTCTACGACCCAGCACAGGCTTTGCAGTACGCGATCCGATGGGGCCGGATCTGGGTCGACCATCGGCTTACGAAAGACGCCGCGCGGCGCGTCTTGACGATTAGTCCGGCAAGCAGTCGGGAAGTGCTTCTGAAAGGGGAACGTGCTGATCAGGCGGGCGATCATGAGTGAATTGTCCGGGAAAAGAACGCTCCGTTTCGTTGTGCGTAAGGCAGGGAGTCCAAGGGCGGCGCTAGATACTATGGAAGGGCCGCGGAAGTAAGCCTCCTGGAGTAAAACGAGGATTCCGATACCCGTTTTCCGAGAGGAGTACGCAAATGAATGCGCCTCGCACAGCCCTTCACGGGCAGAATACAACTATCACCGGAACGCTGTATGTCGCCTTTGAGCTGGGCGACAGGAGTTGGAAGCTTTCGCTGGGTGATGGGGTGCGCGCGCCGAGCCGCTGCACAGTAGCCGCCGGCGATACGGCCGCAGTCTTCACGGCGATTGCGAAGGCCAAGGTCCGCTGTCATCTGGCCGCCGAGGCTCCGGTGCGCAGCTGTTACGAAGCCGGGCGCGACGGTTTCTGGCTGCACCGCTGCCTGGAGGAACATCAGATCACGAACCTGGTGGTGGATTCGGCCAGTATCGAAGTGAACCGGCGCAGGCGCCGCGCCAAGACCGACCGTCTCGACAGCGACAAACTGCTGTCGATGCTGATGCGTTACTACGCGGGTGAATGCCGGGTGTGGGCAGTCGCGCGCATCCCGACTCCCGAACAGGAGGATGGCCGGCGGGTACACCGTGAGCTCGATCGCCTTAGGCAGGAACGTACCGCCCACAGCAACCGGATCCGCTCGCTGCTGGTACTCCACAACCTGCGGGTCGAGCGCATCGGTGGGCGTGCGTGGACGCATTGGTGGGCACAGAACGCCGCCCGTTTGTTGCCAGGTGTGCGCGCCGAGATCGACCGCGAATGCGATCGGCTGACGCTTGCTGCCAGCCAGATCAGGACGCTCGAGGCGCAGCAGCAGCGTGAGGTTCGCAGCGGCGCTCAACCAGCAATCGCGTTACTCGCGCGCCTTGCAGGTATCGGAGCAGGCAGCGCCTGGACGCTGGTCAGGGAACTGTTCGGCTGGCGACAGTTTCACAACCGCCGCGAAGTGGCCGGCTGCCTAGG
>NZ_FCOX02000121.1 GCF_900044055.2 Caballeronia calidae
CGATCCCTTCAAGGCGCAGGTGGTGCGCTGGCTCGATGCGCACCCGTACAGCGTGCAGCAGATCTTCCAGCGCCTGCGCGAAGCCGGCTTCGACGGCGGCTACACGATCGTGCGCGACTACGTGTCCAGGATCCGGCCGCCGCGACGCGAGGCCTTCCTGAAGCTCGCGTTTGCCGCCGGCGAAACTGCGCAGATCGATTGGGGCGAATATGGCTCGATTGCCGTGGGCTCGACCCGGCGACGGCTGTCGTTCTTCGTGATGGTGCTGTGCTACAGCCGGATGATGTATCTGGAATTTACCGTCTCGCAGACGATGGAGCACTTCCTCGCCTGCCATGAACATGCGTTCGCGGCCTTCCATGGCTGCCCGCGCAAGGTCATGGTAGACAATCTGAAGTCCGCGGTGCTGCAGCGGTTGATTGGTCAGGCGCCGGTGTTCAATCCGCGTTATCTCGATGCCGCGCGCCACTGGGGGGTCGACATCGTCGCCTGTAACGTCAGAAAAGCCAACGAGAAAGGCCGGGTGGAAAACGGCGTGGGGTACGTCAAGAAGAATCTCCTCAACGGGCTTGAGCTCCCCGAGTTCAGCGCAATCAACCCCGCGGCCCGGGTCTGGCTCGATACCATCGCGAACGTGCGCATCCACGGCGAGACGCACCGGCGACCCGTCGATCTGTTCGCCGAGGAACAGCCCCAACTGAAGCCGCTCAATCCGTCAGCGTATGACGTTGCCCGCATTGTGACGGTGCGCGCGAGCAGTCAGTTTCGCGTGGCGCTGGACACCAATCACTACTCCGTGCCAGCGCGTTACGCGCATACCCGCGTGACGCTCAAGGCCTGGCCCGATCGGGTGTGCATCTACCACAACAACCTGCTGATCGCCCGCCATGTGCGCAGCTACGATCGCCATCAGGATATCGAGGATCCCGAACATCCCAAGGCACTGCTCGCGCAGCGCCGCAGCGCCCGCGAACAGCGGCTGATGCTGCGCTTCCTGAGTCTGGGCCCTCATGCCCAGGCCTATTACGAAGGGCTCGAGCAACGGCGCACCAATGCTCGGCAGCACATGCGCAAGATCATCGCGTTGAGCGAGATTTACGGCGTCGAGGCCGTCGCACGTGCCCTGGAGGATGGCCTGACGTTCCACGCCTTCAGTTGCGAGTACATCGCCAACATCCTCGAGATGAAGGCCCGGCCCCTGCCGGAGCCCGGCGCACTGCACCTGATCCGTCATCAGGATCTGCTGGACATCGAACTCGCGCAACCGGATCTCTCGCGCTATGGACCGGAGCAGCCCTATGACGAAAGCTGACGGTAACGCCACCCCTCATCCTGGAGAACCCGCCGTCGATCCGTTGCACATGCAGCTTACCGGACTGCACATGGGCTACGTGCTGCAACACTACGAGGCCCTGGCCACCGAGGCGGCGGCCCAGCACTGGTCGCATGTCGACTATCTCGCCCACCTGATCGAAGGCGAAGCGCAGCGTCGCGAAGATCGCAGCATCGCGCGGCGGATCGCACTTGCCCGGTTCCCGGTGCTCAAGACGCTCGATCAGTTCGAATGGAACTGGCCCAGCAAGATCAATCGCCTGCAGATCCAGAATCTGTTTCGGCTGAACTTCATCGAAGAGCGGGCCAACGTGATCTTCCTCGGCAGCGTCGGGCTGGGCAAAACCCACCTGAGCATCGCACTCGGCCATACCGCCTGTCTGCGCGGCCATTCAGTGCTGTTCGCCACGGCGGTGGATATCATCAACTCGGTGAATGCCGCGCAAGCCCATGGCGGTCTCAAACGCGAGTTGCGCCGCTACGTCAAGCCACGCGTATTGATCGTCGATGAACTGGGCTATTTGCCCGTCGACAAACAGGGTGCCGACGCGCTGTTCCAGATCATCAGCCAGCGTTACGAGAAAGGTCCGACCATCATCAGTTCGAATCGCGCATTCAAGCACTGGGCAGAGATCTTCAATCACGACAGCACGTTGACCTCCGCGCTGCTCGACCGCCTTCTGCATCATGCCGAGACTGTCGTCATCGCGGGCAAGAGCTACCGCATGAAAGACCAGACCGACCCCGATCCCGCTACCGCCTGATCGCTGTCACCATGGTGAGTTTCAAACCGTCCGTTTTAGCCGAAATTCACGCCGCTGCTAACAGGGGATCAGGCCATGCGCGAGCAGATGGCGCCTGCGCGCGCGACATCAGTCGTTTCACCATTTCGTATCGATCGGAAGGGGCCGAAGCTGCGTTGTTCCATCAGACGTTGAAATGAGATCCGACCGGGGGTGACGTAATGACAATGTCATTGCGCTTTGTTAGAATAAGCGCTGACAGTTTCCAGTGAGGCTTATCATGTCCGCGGCTCATCAGTTTCTCCCGAAGCGCGAAACACTAAACATCCGAATCCGTCCCGAAGAGCGGGGGCTTATCGATCGGGCGGCGGCGAGTCGCGGCAAGAATCGCACCGACTTTATTCTCGACGCAGCCCGTGCCGCGGCCGAAGAAGCGTTGCTCGAGCAGGTCGTGAAGCTGGCGAGCCCTGCGACATATGCGGCTTTTTTGGCGCGACTCGACCTGCCGCCGCAGCCCAACAAACAGTTGCGCCGCACGATGGATACCCCTGCGCCCTGGGACGCCGCCAGCGACATCGTATGACGCTGGGCGCTCCCGAGCCGCTGAAAAGCCAGCATGAGCTCGACCGTTTTACGTCGAACGTGGACAGCCTCGACCACTGGTTGCGGCGCCGCGCCCTCAAGAATCAGGCCAGCGGCGCGTCCCGCACCTTTGTCGTCTGCGACGGCGCACGAGTGTTAGCCTACTATGCGCTCGCGTCCGGTGCGGTAGCCATGGCTGAAGCGCCGGGCCGCTTCAGACGCAATATGCCTGAACCGATTCCGGTTGTCGTCCTTGCACGCCTCGCCGTCGATTGCTCGTTGCAGGGCAGAGGCATTGGCCGTGCGCTGATCCGCGATGCAGGGCTGCGCGTCCTGCAGGCGGCTGACACCATCGGCATCCGCGGGCTGATCGCACATGCGATCTCCGAAAGCGCCAAAAACTTTTATATGGAGGTCGGCTTCGAGCCGTCACCGTTCGATCCCTTGACGCTGATGATCACGCTAGCCGACCTGAAGGGGGCACTTTGAGCATGGCCAACTGCGCCGCGTGGCGGGATGTGCAGGCCAACCGAACGAGCCATAAGATCCGTCAGCGGTAGTCCGTCCGAATTCGTCTTGCTACATCAGGTGAAATGCATGCTGCGCGGGTACGTCAACACACGCCTGCGGAAAAAACCCGAGGTTGAAATATTCCTTCGGGCCGCGTGCCTCATCGCGTCAAAGGTTGGAGGCTAGAAAACGCCCCTCCGCTGGTGGCGGATGTTGATCTCGCGGAGGGCAGCATCGTTTCAGCGGCTTAATTCGCACGATGGTATCGGTGTAGGCGGTTTCCGCGACGAAAACTCGGAGGTGGGTTAGAGGCGGCAGTTGTTTTCCAGTGCCGCCGTCACATTAGAAGTCTGGACCTGTTCGTGCTCTAATCTTGGGCAGGCCTTTCCTCGCACCGGCGGCGGCGTCCCAGTCGGCAGCGCCCGACATCAGGTGGTGACCGCACGAGCCTTCAGCAGCTGGCGTAGGCCAGCGATGTGTTCGCGTACCGCAAGTGTCACGGGCTGCCTCGACGGTGCAACGTCCGCTGTGCGCGGCTGGTTGGCAGCCATGGCCATGTTCTGTCGATGTGCGAAGCGCTCGAGTTCTATTGCGGTGGCGGGACGAAGGTTTCCGCTTTTTAAGGCCCGAGCGAAGAATTGCGACCATCCTGCGGCTTGTCGCCCGATAGCCTCCGTGAGGCTGAAGACTGTCATCGACTCGCCGCCTGAGCTGATTACGTACTGACGCTGGCCGTCGGCATCGATAAACGTGCGACCGGCGTTTTGTAGCACGAGAGCGTTAGCTTCCGTTTGTTGGACCGTGCGCTGACGGCTTGCCGATTGTTCCTCGTTGCGGCGACGAACAAGTTGGGTGAAGTCGACAGGATTGCGCAGCAATGCGCGGAGGTAGTTGATCGGAGCGTTGGCGCGTTTCAAGTGATCCCAGGTGGCTTCCACGACATCAGAGAGGAGCTTGCCGTGGTCACGCGCCTCGCGCATGAGTCTGAAAATCAAGAAATCAAAAAAACCCAGGGTGCGGAGACGCTGAAGATCCGCAGGCAGTTGGCCCGGTTGTCTCTTTTGAAAATCAGAAGGGCTTAGATCCTTATATATTCCACCGTCTGCCACATTGGCAGACGGTACGGTCAAAGATGACTGGGCCGAGGTGGACACGGTTGATGAGGGCGTCTCAGCAGGTTGGTTCTCGTGCGTGCGCGGAGGCTCAATGAGGCCGAGTAGGGCAGCGGCATGTTCGGTGAGGTGCAGGTAGGCGCGACCAAACAAGCCGGCTTCGACATAGCGGCCTTGCGGACGACGCTCGATGAGTCCGGCGACCTCGAGATCGTCGAGACTCCGATAGAACGTCCGCATGGATTGCAGGGCGCGGCCCGTGAGTAACTCACGGCGCGCAAAGATAGCACCGAACGGTTTGGCTGCGTCGACGGTGCGAGCGAGGGCAGAGAGCACAGCGCGAGCGCGCGGCGGAATCTGTTCGATATGTGCGGCTCGGAATGCTGCCCGGAAGATGATCCACGGTAGGTTGGTCGAGTCACAGCGAAAAGCGGTGAGGGCGGCCGAGTCTTCGGAGTGTGGTTCACCCTCGCCAGCAACGAAGCGTTGCGCGATAGACATGTCGAGCGATCCATCTCAAGAAAATGGATTGAAATCACTTGACTGCCCTCGGCGTTTCGCTACACTCGGGTCTGTAAGTAGTGACCACTTCCGGTTCCCGCCGGTGAGTGCGCGGTGAGGCTCTGGCAGCCAAACCGTCAAAAGCCCTCGGTTCCCGCCGGGGGCTTTTGTTTTATGCTCCTCATATAATCACATTACCAGCCTCGTCAATTAGAGTCTAATTCGCTTAAAAATCAATTGGTTAAGTCTTCGCGTCCTGCCCTTTTCCTACATTGGCGTTTGCTAGGGCCTCCAGCGCGCGCTTTATGGCATCTTGAACAGATTGCGCAATTTCTTCAGACTGAAATTCGATGCGCATGACATTCTTCGCGCTCCGCACATCGCACCAAGTGCTTTTCCCTGCTTTCACCTTAAAGGTGGTCGCTGACGGCTTAGCCGGCTTAGGCTTATCTCCGCCTCGAGCAAACCGAATTGCCTGAGCCTGGTCTAGCTTGCGTGCGGAAATGTGGCGGATGGCCTCGACCACACGATCTCCCTTTCCGGATTCCGCAATGCTGGCTAGCTCCGCAGCCGCTGTAGCGCCGAGAATGCCCATGTTCGCCTCAAGCATTCGTCGAGCGTCTGCAGGTAATCGATCATACGAAAGCAAAAGGCTCACATATGATTGACTGATACCGATCTGTTCGGCTATCTCCGCTTGCTTCAATCTCACATGCTTGTCTTGGAAGCGCTTCAGTCCGACGTACTTCTCATAGTCGGTTAGGTCTGACTGCATAAGGTTGGCAAAGAACGCGCCCTCATCTGCTTCATCTTCAGTAGCGTCGCCCACAACGCATTGGACCGATTCGCGACCCAATTCACGATAAGCATCCGTGCGGTGGTGGCCCGACAGTATCTCGAACCCGCCTTCCGACCGGGGCAATACGACAACTGGGTGAATGAGTTTGTTATGCCGCAGATTCTCTCGGAGCTCTGCATACTTCGCGGGAGGCATATGTCGCCGCCGGCCGGGCACCTCATGCAACTCGGAAAGAGGGATGTTAATCGCGACGCCTGAGTGTTGAGCGTCGGCCAATGCCCTTTTCAAACGCTCGATCTCATCGATCGAGGCTTCGGGCGCACCTAATTGCAACTTTTCGATACGTTGGCGCAAAACCTCTAGTTCCTTCTCCTTTTCTGCCAACAGAGGCAGTGATGCCATCAGTTGACCTGGGGCGGTCTTCGGCCTAGTCGGGATGTCCGGTGCCTGTCGATGTGAGCGCGGGTTGGAGCCGATTGCAGCGGCCTTCTCCGCCAGTCGATCTTTAAGACTCATTTGGCCTCCGATTCGGCGAGCCACAACGTCACAATTTGTTGATCGACGATCTCAGCAAGTCGATCATATGCTTCCCTGGCCCGTTGGTAGGTTTTGAGACTTCCTTGGTATTTCGAAATGTCGTACACGGTCCCGAACTCGGCAGCGGCAGATTGAGTTACGGCGGTCGTGGGAATCTCAACGGGAAGCACCAAACTCTCGTATGTCTTGTTGATCCAGTCACGCACAATCGGAGTTGCGGCTTGACTCTGGTCTACTTTTGCCAGCAGTACGTTGATAAAGTCGAAGCTTTTATCGAGCTGCGGCGCGACTTCCTGCATGCTTTGCGACAGATCCGAAAACAGACTCCAGAATTGCGTAGACGACGCATAGTCCAACGCACTCGGAGGGGTTGGTACGATCAAACCGTCAGCAGCCATGAAGGCGTTGATGGTGAGGTACGAGAGGGCAGGAGGGGTATCGATGATTACGACATCGTATCCGTCTAATAGCGATTGGAGGCCAGTATTCAAGACATTCCAAAACTGGAAGTTCTTCTCCTTCGATTGTTTGAACGGGAGAAAGAACTCGGCACCGAATAACGCCGCGCTAGCCGGTATGAGATCGATCCCGTCCCAATACGTCGGTTGCACTGCGTACTGAAGGTTGTCCGCCTCGCCATAAATAAGGGGTAAGACAGTCTGTTCGTCGGCGACTTCGCTATCAGCCAATATGCCGTGGAGTGCGGAAAGCGACGCTTGGGGATCGAGATCAACCAGTAGCACGCGGCGGCCAAAGAGCGAGAGCCCCTGCGCTAAGGTCATCGCTGTGGTGGTCTTACTGACGCCACCTTTAAAATTGCCAATTGCAATTTTCTTCCCGTGGACGCCCGATGGGCGCCTTGCAAAGGGTGCGATGCGGTCAATCCAAATCCGAGTCTCCGCCAATGTAAATTCTCGACTGCGGCTATGGCGTAACGTGCCCTGGGGGAGGTCGGATTCAGTCCGAGCCAGATAATGCATTCGCTGTCTGTCGACGCGACAGAGATCGCCAACTTGAGCCGTCGTGAAGACCGGCGGATTCTTTCGCGGATGCGGTGCGAGCATGCTTTCCCGCACATCAAGAAGCATCTCGCTGGCGTTTCTGGAAATCTCTCTGATTCCGTTCAATGGCATCCGCTTTGGCGCATGCTTGACCTGAAGTTGCATTGACGGCAAGGACTTGTCGGGGCGTGCCCGAACGGCGGTGGTCATCAACTACTCCCGTTGTTGAATTCAACATTCCGATTAGAATAAAACGATACGTGTCGAATTTCCGACAGCATAGGGGGAAACGCGTTGCGTCGCAAGTTTACATTTGCGCGCAAGATCCGCACGGACGGGCTTGAGCAGCAATTCCTCGAAACTGGCTGAGGTTCGTTCTCGTAGGAATGACAGTCTGCCTCCTAACGCGAGGACCCTGCGGGCTTATCGATCGAGGTGCGCGGTGCCGGCGCAACGGGCGGTTGACCGCGCTGTTGTGCGTGCGGTGATTCGGAGTGGCAGCGACAGGCCGGCCGCCTTCATCCCTGCTGAGCGTAGGAGCAACGAACCGTGAAACAAAGCGGCGCAAACTCGATCTGAGAAAAAACCATTTATTATCAAAGTGGTAGGTACGTTATTGCACATTTGTTTCACGTTCTCTGCCCATGCGAACGCTTCGAAATGGCGTTCGTGGAGACTCAAAAGCTTTCATTTTCCAACGACGAAGAAGTAGGTCCGAAGTTGTATTGAGCGATACACTTTCGGCGCCGCCATTACGGGAGCGATGGGCGACGAGAACGCTGCGTCGACAATTCCGCGCCAAAAAGAGTAGCGCGTGCCGGTTCTATTAGCGTGCCTGATTAGCATCCATCTCTCAGGGCGTCGTCGCCACGCAACCATACAAGCAATGCGCCTTCAGTTTTAGGCGGAGATTTTTTTGGTTGGCGGTCGTGGCAACCAGCGCATCGCCGTGTCGGTCGGACCTGAGCCGCGACCCGTAATCAAAAAATGTTTGTGCTGAACCGCTCCATAGTCGATGGCGGCTGTAGGAATTGAATGACGAACCCGTGTTATCCGTTGCTTGGTTCTCGGAGTTGCGCCTGAAGCATTCCATGCTGTCGGCAAGTCGTGCGCGAGTAACATTAGCCGCTCCCCTCGGCGCTCGGCGCATTCTATCGGCGGCTGTGCGCCCGTATGGATAAGCCGCGCGCCAACACCGCGGTGGCCCACAAGCTTGCCCGCATGGTGTACTTCATGCTCACTCGTGGTGAAGCCTTCGTCGACCAAGGGCAGCAGCGTTACGACGAACAGCAAAGGAAGTGCAGCATCGCGGCCCTCAAGCGACGTGCCTCCGCCCTCGGATTCCAGCTTCAGCCAAACGAACCAACTCCCTGAAAACCGATCTACTTCGCGGGGTTTCTTGAGAGCAATCCAACCCCGTGCCGGGTCCGGCGTTCGCGGAGAAACAGGAATGGGGTATACAGGTGAACGGCGGCGCCGCGATGACCGACAACCCAATGGTGCGCGCTTGCGGCCGGCACGCCGTCAAGTGAGCCCGCTTGAGAGCATGGGTCCGGGATTCGTCGGCGACAGTGGTGAGCAGCGCGAGCTGCATCCCGTTCACGAGATCGAGTCAATTGCGACGCATCCCATGGCGCTGCCGTTCACTGACCAGCCTGGAGCAGACGATGGCGATGCGCAAGCGCGAAGACAGTCCCGAGGTGTTCCCGAACGCCGCGGGCATTGATGTAGGTGGCTCAAGTCACTGGGTGGCGGTACCCCGGTCGGCGGCTGAAGAGCCGGTGCGGGAGTTCGGCACGATGACCGATGAACTGCACGCAATGGCGGACTGGCTGCTCGCGTGCGGGGTCGACACGGTGGCGCTGGAGTCCACCGGCGTATTCTGGATCCCGGTTTACGAGGTGCTGGAGCGGCGCGGGCTGACGGTCTGGCTGGTCGATGCGCGGCAGATGAAGTACGTGCCGGGGCGCAAGAGCGATGTACACGACTGCCAATGGCTACAGAAGCTGATGAGCCTGGGGCTGCTACGGGCCGCCTGTGGCGCCCGGGCGACGAGGTCTGCGTGGTGCGCGCGGTGGCCCGCCAGCGCGAGGTGCTGCTTACCGAGCAGGGCAGCTGGGTGCTGCGCATGCAGAAGGCGCTGGTGCAGATGAACCTGCAGCTCACCGAGGTGCTCACGGATGTGATGGGGGTGACCGGCCAGGCGATCGTGCGCGCAATCGTCGCCGGCGAGCGTGAACCGAAGCTGCTGGCGCGCCATCGTCACGGCCGGGTCAAGCGCAGCGAGGACGATATCGTCCGTGCACTGACGGGCAACTGGCGCGACGAGCACCTGTTCGTGCTTGGGCAGGCGATGGCGATGTTCGACAGCCTCGCGCAGTGCATCGTCGAATGCGACGCGAAAATCGAGGCGTTGCTGATGCCGCTTGGACGTCACGACGTTGCGCTCGACGGACCCGGCAAGCGGCGCAGCAAGAACGCGCCGAAGTTTGATGCACGCGCGGCGCTCGCGCGCTGGGCCGGCGTGGACCTGACGCGCGCATCAACGGCCTGTCAGTCACCACCGTGATGACGATTTCTCTCGGAGATCGGTCCGGACCTTAGCCGCTTTGCCAGCGTGAAGCATTTCTGTTCGTGGCTCGGGCTGTGCCCGGGCACGAAGATCAGCGGCGGCAAGGTCCTGAGCGCGCGCACCCGTCGGTCCACCAACCGCGTACGCCAGGCCCTGAAGCTCGCCGCCATGAGCCTGTCGCGCAATGATTCAGCGCTCGGTGCGTTCTACCGCCGGCTCTGCGCGCGCATGGACAAGCCGCGCGCCAATACGGCGGTCGCCCGCATGGTGTTCATGCTCACGCGCGGCGAAGCCTTCGTCGACCAGGGGCAGCAGCGCTACGAGGAGCAGCAGCGCGAACGCAGCATTGCCGCGCTCCGGCGTCGCGCGTCCGCGCTCGGCTTCGAAATCACCCCGACCGGCCAGGCAACCTGAAAACCGGCGGAATCTATGAGTGTTTCTCGTGAGGACCTTAGATTCATTTCAGGATTGAATTTCGCAGGGCGACTACTTCACCATTAGATTGCGATCAATGTCCGGCTTAGCTAGTCGGCGCGCCAACCCCTGCCCCCACCTGCCACGCGTTCACGCGCGTGACTGACGCTTTGGATGCCGACGGACTTCGTGTTAAAGTGCGGCGCCTTCTGGAAGGGTCCCCCAGAGGCCAATAATCGTCCTTTCGCCTGC
>NZ_FCOX02000122.1 GCF_900044055.2 Caballeronia calidae
TTCATTTTGCGCAACCCCCAACATTGGATAGCGAAATTCTAGCGCTCCAAAAATGGGTTTTGACACAGTCTGGGCCGGCCTGAGTCATCGACATCCGTGCGCTTCGATGCGTGTATGCCTCCGCCACTTACCCCCTTCATCGTGGTCAAACCGGACATATAGCGAATTACCGTCTTTTAAGTGGGCGGCTAACACAACATCGTCCACCCGACGCCCGTGACGTCGTCGCATGATTTATCTTCGATAAATACAAAGTTTGCGGGAATTGGATTGATCAAATCATGCACCGCAGCCGTCGAGTGCCTGAACCTGGGCCTCTTCGATGATGACACCGGCGACAGCAGTCGACAGGATTCACCGAACGCGCCGGGAACGCTTCAACTGTAACCCGCTGATGCCAGCGAGCGAATTACTGAAAACGTCGTCGTCTGGAGTCAGCACATGTTGGCCCGTTCTCTCGCTGTCATCTGTGCCAGCGCTGTGGCGCTGCTCGCATCGCAGGCGTTCGCCGCCGCGCCGCGTCCTGTCGTCGTCGAACTGTTTACGTCGCAGGGCTGTTCGTCGTGCCCGCCGGCCGATCGCTTTCTGTCTGAGCTGAGTGACACACGCACCGATGTCCTGCCCCTGGCATTTCACGTCACATACTGGAATCAGCTCGGCTGGAAGGATCCGTTTTCATTCGACGCTGCCGATGCGCGTCAGGCGCAGTACGTCCAGCGGTTTCGCGACTTCGCGTACACGCCGGAAATGGTTATCGACGGCAAGGCTGAAGTGGTCGGCTCGAATCGCAGTGCAGCCAGCTCGGCCATCGACCAGGCGAAGTCCATGGGCGTCACCGCAGCTACAGTTAGCGCTGCGCGCGGTGGTGGCAGCGTTTCGGTGTCCATTGGCCCGGGCAGCGGACGCGCGCGCGTGCTGCTGGTCGGTTACGACGCGCGCCACGTCACGCCGATTGCGCGTGGCGAGAACGCCGGCCACACGCTCACTGAATCGAACATCGTGCGTAGCTTTGCGCCAATCGGCCAGTGGTCCGGCACGGCACTCACATTGCGTGCCAACGCCGTCGCCGGCGAGCATCTGGTGGTACTGCTCCAAGCGCCCGATGGTGCGATCGTCGGTGCCGCACGCGTCATCGATGCGAGTGAAGCACCTACGCGCTGAGCGATTGGTTGTTGGGGTAATCGTGCAGTACTCGACAAATCCTCACCTCGGGGCTTCACGTCACAAGTGTTCAGAGTACCCGGGTTGAATCGGCCGCTTGCGCACCGCCGCTGTGCAGACGGTCCGTCGTTAGCGACACATTTAGTTTCGACGCGACCCACGCTCGTCGAACTTGCAGGAGACGTACCCGCGGTATCATCGGGCAATATTTAGTACTGCAGTTTAAATATCGATTAATAGATTTATGTAAAATTCACCTGCCGATTTTAGACTTGTACCAGATCCGGAACGTCTACCGCTTCGTCTAAATGATTAGGCATTCGAGTTCCGGGACCTCCTCTAGCACCGCGAAGTCCGTGGCGCAGCCTTGAACTGCTCTTGGCATTGTGCCCGCGTGCGAAAGACCGAGACTGCCCACGATCCCTGCTTTGCGATGGTCGGAAGACAATCACGCCTGATTTTGCGTTTGGATGCACAGCTCGATCACATCGAGCAACGCGCGCTTGATCGCATTGCTCGCGCCGCACCAAGCAAGCCCGATGCCCGCCTTGTGATCCGCCAGTTCGAGCGGTCGGGCCACGACTTTCGGTGGCAGCGCCATTGCCGCGGCAGCGGGAATCACGCCGATGCCGAGCCCCGCCGAAACCAGCGCAAGCATCGTCGAGAATTCGCCGAGTTCCTGCGCGATGTTCAGATCCGCGCTCTCGCGCTTGAGCGCCACCAGCGTCTCGTCGTGGAAACCGGGCGCGTAACGCCGCGCAAGCACGAACGCAGGATAGCCGCTGAGATCCGGCGGGCGGATCAGCGGCTTCGCGGCCAGCACGTGTTCGTCGGGGAGCGCGACGACGAACGGTTCCTCGAGCACCACGCGGACTTCCAGACCGCTAACGCTCACCGGCAGCCGTATCAGGCCGAAATCGAGCTGATTGCCCTGCAGCGCGGAGATCTGATCCGGCGTCGCCATGTCCTTTAGTTCGAGCGTGATGAGCGGATAGCGCGCATGCATCGTGCGAATGAGCGCCGGCAGCAGCTTCGGCAGCACCGACGACACGAACGCGATGCGCAGCGTACCGATTTCCCCTCGCGCCGACAGCCGCGCCGTCTGCTCCGCGCGCATCGCCTGATGCAAAGTCGCGCGCGCCTCGGGCAAAAAAAGCCTGCCGGTTGGGCTCAGGACGACCTTGTGACGATCGCGCTCGAATAGCCGCACGTCGAGTTCCTCTTCGAGCGCCTTGATCTGCATGCTCAGCGCCGGCTGAACGATGCACAGGCGCTGCGCCGCCCGTCCGAAGTGCAATTCCTCGGCAAGCGCGACGAATGCGCGTAGATGCTTCAGCTCCATGAAATCCCCTGCCCGCGGGCGCGCCAAGCCTGTAATCACGATTCATGATAACAGCGTCATGAAAGACTATTGGCGCGTCGGCCGTTCTTCGGGTGAAGTAGGCGCATTCGGAGACAGAGCGCATCCACAGCAGGATGCGCACGAAAACAATGGAAAAGACCCTGAACTTCTTCAATCTGCACGGCAGGCGTGCCCTGATCACTGGCTCCGGGCGCGGCATCGGGCTGGCGCTGGCGCGAGGACTCGCGGGCGCGGGAGCCGCGATCGTCATCAACGATCGCGATGAGCAAAAAGCGGCCGACATCGCCGCACGCCTGCGCAGCGAAGGCATCGACGCCGGCTTCGCCGTATTCGACGTGACCGAGCGTGAGCAGGTGGTCGCTGCAATCGAACGCGTCGAGACGGACATCGGCGCGATCGATATTCTCGTGAACAACGCGGGCATCCAGCGCCGCGCCCCGCTCGAAAGCTTCGGCGAGCGCGACTGGAACGACCTGCTGCGCGTGAATCTCGACGGCGTGTTCCAGGTCTCGCAGGCCGTCGCGCGGCACATGCTGGCGCGCGGGCACGGCAAGATCATCAACATCGGCTCGGTGCAGAGCGAGCTGGCGCGCCCGGGCATCGCGCCCTACGCGGCCACCAAAGGCGCCATTCGCATGCTGACCAAGGGCATGTGCGCGGAATGGGCACGGCACGGCATTCAGGCCAACGCGATCGCGCCCGGCTACTTCGAGACCGATCTCAATCGCGCGCTCGTCGACGATCCCGCTTTCTCCGAATGGCTCTGCAAGCGCACGCCGGCGGGCCGCTGGGGCCGCGTCGAGGAGTTGTGCGGCGCGGCGGTATTTCTCGCGTCGGCGGCATCGGATTTCGTGAACGGGCAGACGCTTTTCGTCGATGGCGGATTGACCAGCGTGGTCTGAGCCGAGAGGAGACAACATCATGCGTATTTCAAGGACAAGCCGAAGCCGCCGCGTGCGTGCCCTCGCCGGCCTGATACTCGCCGGCGCGGCCTGCACGTCGGCGGCGGCCGACTGGATCGTATCGGGCAACGACGGGAAGTATCAGCGCGTCGAAGGCCGCGACACGTTTCCGGACAATCCCGCGCCGGACACATTGACGCTCCTCGACGCGAGCCACTCTCCCCCGCAAGTGAAGGTGCAGGTGGAAGTCGAGAACGGCATACAGGGGCCGCCGCAGGCGGTCGCCATCACACCCGACGCGCAAGTCGCGCTGGTCGGCGCACCGACGCGCTACGACCATGCCGCGAAGAAGCTGCTGATGGATTCGTTCGTGCAGGTGATCGACCTGCGAGCAACGCCGCCCGCCGTGACGCGGCTCGATATCGGCAGCCATCCGCAGGGCATCGCCATTGACCGGAGTGGCCGGCTCGCGCTCGTCGCGTGTGTCGACGGCAGCGTGGCGGTGCTCGGCATCGACGGGAACCGCGTGACGCTCGTCGACACGCTGAAGATCGCGCAGAAGCGGCTCGCCGGCGTGAGCTTTACGCATGACGGCGCGCATGCGCTCGTTGCATTGCGCGACGAACAGGGCGTCGCGGTGCTCGACGTCGCCGATGGCCGCGTCACCGACAGCGGCGCGCGCCTTTCGAGCGGCGTCGCGCCCTACACGATCGACGTGTCGAGCGACGGCAAATGGGCCGTCGTCAGCGATGTCGGGCTCGCGGGCCTGCCCGCCTATCCGGGCAAGCTCGCGGGCGATGCCGACACGGTCACGCTCATCGACGTTTCGCGCACACCGTTTCGCGCGGTACAGCACCTGACCGTGCCATCGCTGCCCGAGGGCGTGGCGATCTCGCCCGACGGCAAATGGATCGGCGTGCAGGCGATGGACGGCTCCAACCTGACGCCCGACAACCCCGGACGCCACGCGCGCGGCAAGGTGCTCCTGTTCGCGATCCGCGACGGTCAGGCCGTGAAGGTCGCCGAAGCGGCCGGCGGCGAGGCGGCCCAGGGCATCGTCTTCACCGCGGACAGCAGGCATCTGATCGTTCAGTTCAACGTCGAGAAGCAACTCGCGTTCTACGCCGTCGACGGCGGCCATCTGCGCGACACCGGACAGCGCATCGCGCTGACGGGCGGACCTTCGTCACTGCGCACGACGCCACGCTGACACACCCGACATCCAGTCAACGATTAACAGGAGAACACCATGCGTACGCTTGACGCCGCGCGCAGGAACGTCGTCGTCTTCAGAAAGCTGCCGGACGATCTTCTCGAACACATCGTATCGAGGCACGACGTCACCGTCGCCGACCCGCGACGCGCCGATGAATTGCCGCGCTTTCGCGAAGCCCTCGGCGACGCCGACGGCCTGATCGGCTCGAGCTTCAGGATCGGCGCGGATGAACTCGCCCGCGCCCCGCGACTGAAGGTGATTTCGAGCATTTCGGTCGGCGTCGACAACTACGATCTCGTGCACCTCAAGCAACGCGACATCACGCTCTGCCACACGCCCGGCGTGCTGACCGAGACGACCGCCGACACCGTGTTCGCGCTGATCATGGCGAGTTCGCGCCGCCTCGTCGAGTTGTCGAACCATGTGCGCGAAGGCCGCTGGACGCGCAATATAGGCGAAGACCTGTTCGGCTGGGATGTGCACGGCAAGACGCTCGGCGTGCTCGGCTTCGGCCGCATCGGGCAGGCCGTGGCCCGGCGCGCGGCGCTCGGCTTCGGCATGCCGGTGCTCTTTCACGATCCGTTCGACGTACCGGTTCCCGCGATGCTCGCCGGGCACGCAGAGCGCGCATCGTTCAACGACGTGCTCGCGCGCGCCGACATCGTCGCGCTGACGCTGCCGCTCTCGGACGACACGCGCGGCCTGATGGACGAGCACGCGTTCGCGGCGATGAAACCCGGCGCGATCTTCGTGAATGGCTCGCGCGGCGCGATCGTGCGCGAGGACGCGCTGCTCGCCGCGCTCGACAGCGGCCACCTGCGCGCCGCCGGACTCGACGTGTTCGCCGTCGAGCCGCTCGCGCAGGATTCGCCGCTGCGCACGCATCCTAAAGTGACGCCCCTGCCGCATATCGGCTCGGCGACGCACGAGACGCGGCGCGCGATGGCCGAACTCGCGACCGACAACCTGCTGCGCGTGCTCGATGGCGAAGCGCCCATCGCCGCGTTCGATCTCTCGAAGCACTGACCGGACGATCGCCATCATGCCTCATTCGATTCCATCCTTGTGCGGCTCGCTTGCCGGTCAGCCGTTCACCTTCAACGTCAAAGTGCATAACGCGGCCTATCGTGCGCTCGGCGTGGACTACACGTTCGTCAGCTTCGGCGTTGAGGATGCCGCCGGCGCGGTCGACGCGATGCGCACGCTCGGCATCCGTGGACTGAACGTGACGATGCCGCACAAACAGGCGGTGATACCGCACCTCGATGCGCTCGACGAAACCGCCCGCGAGATCGGCGCGGTGAATACCATCGACAACCGCGACGGGCGCCTCACCGGCTACAACACGGATTGCGTCGGCGCCGTGCGCGCGCTCGAAGAGGCGACGCCGCTCGAAGGCCGGCGCATCGCCCTGCTCGGCGCGGGCGGCGCGGCGCGCGCGATCGCTTGGGGCGCGCGGCGCGCCGGCGCCCGGCTCACCGTGTTCAACCGGACCGCGGCGCGCGGGCAGGCGCTCGCCGACGACTTCGGACTCGCCTTCGGCGGCGATCTCGGCGACTTCGATCCGCATGCGTTCGACATCGTCGTGAATGCGACCGCCGCCGGGTTCCGCGCGCCGGACGTCAATCCGTTGCGCTCCGGGCAGCTCGCGCCGCATCTCGTCGTGATGGATGCGGCCTTCATCCCGGTTCGCACGAAGCTGATACGCGATGCCGCCGAACTCGGCTGCCGCGTGATCGACGGCACGCGCATGTTGCTGCATCAGTTCTGCGGCCAGGTCGAGCTTTATACGGGCAAGGAGGCGCCGCTGGACGCGATGAGCGCCGCCCTGCTCGACGAAATCGCCCGGGTGGGCTAGGCCCATTCGCCTATCAGGAAAAGCCGGCGGTCCCGCATCTCGCGCGAAGACGAGGACGGGACCGTCGCCGGAATTCGCAGGAACGGAGAGAGACATCATGAAGCACCAGCCAACCATCGCGGCCGCCGACAGCGGACTCGCACGCACAGCCAACGCCAACGCCAGCCGAGACGAGGTCACCACGAGCGACCTGTATCGCGCGGCATGGGCCGCATCCCTCGGCAGCGCGCTCGAGTACTACGACTTCGCGCTCTACAACCTCGCATCGGCGCTGATCTTCGGGCCGCTGTTCTTCCCCTCGAGCGATCCAGCCATCGCGCTGATCGCGAGCTTTGGCGCGTACTTCCTCGGCTTCGCGATCCGGCCCGTGGGCGGCATCATCTTCGGCGCGCTCGGCGACCGCTACGGCCGCAAGTTCGTGCTTATGGCGACGATCCTGCTGATGGGCATCGCCAGCACGCTCATCGGTCTGTTGCCGACCTACGCCAGCGCCGGCATCTGGGCTCCGGTCCTGCTCGTCGGCTGCCGTCTGCTGCAAGGTCTCGGCGCGGGCGCCGAACAGGCCGGCGCGGCCGTGCTGATGGCCGAGTACGCGCCCGCGAAACGGCGCGGCTACTTCGCCGCGCTCCCGTTCATGGGCGTGCTGCTCGGCACGGTGATGGCGGCCGCGATCTACTTCGCGCTGGTGCGCGTCGAGGATGTCTCGCAAAGCTGGCTGTGGCGCGTACCGTTCCTGCTGAGCGTGTTCATCATCGCGGTGGCGATCTGGATCCGGTTGAAGCTCAAGGAATCCCCGTCGTTTTCGAAGCTCGAAGCGCGGCATCAGATCAACGACAGCCCGCTCAAGCATCTCATCAAACATTCGAAGCCGACGCTGCTCAAGGTCATCGGCATGCGCATGGCCGAGAACGGCGGCTCGTCGATCTATCAGTCGCTCGCCATCAGCTATATGGCCACCGCGACGGGCCTCAAGGGGCCGATCGGGCCGGTCGCGCTTCTGCTCGCGGCCGTGTCGGGCGCGGTGATCATTCCGCTCACCGGCAAGCTCAGCGATCGCTTCGGACGCGTGCCGGTCTATCGCGCCTTCGCGCTGTATCAGCTGCTGCTTGCCTTTCCGACGTGGTGGGTGCTGAGCCAGGGCAACGCCACGGCGAGCATCGCGATGCTGTGCGTCGCGCTCGCGGGCGTCTGGGGCATGTTCGCCACGCAAGGGGCGCTGCTGCCCGAGCTCTTCGGCGCGCAGCATCGGTATGCGGGCGTCGCGGTCGGACGCGAGGTGTCCGCGGTGATCGCGGGCGGCGTCGCGCCGCTGATCGGCGCATCAATCATCGCGTGGGCGACCGCGCACTGGGGCGGCGCCGAGGGCCGCATTCTCGCGTGGATTCCGCTTGCCAGCTATGTCGCGATTCTGAGCCTGATCGGCGTGGTGACGACCTACTACACACCCGAGACGCGCGGCCGTGATCTCGACGATTTGCGTGACGCTTCCGACGCTTGTTAGTCGATGAGTCGCTCGGAGGACCTACCAGATCATCCAATTTTCGGACGCAGCAACCCGTTGCAGTTCATCCAACCGGAACGCCCTGCGGCGCTGTCCGCGATGTGGGCATCATGGGGGACTGCAGCCCTTCAACTACGCCGAGCGAGGCCTCGCATGCCCCCTCGTTCATTGCTTGGTTTGCGTCATGAAAAGCCCCGACGTTGTCATCATCGGTTCCGGCGTGGGAGGCGGTGCGATTGCTCGCCAGCTCGCGCCGTCCGATGGCGCATCCTTATCCTCGAAAGAGGGCCTCGTCTCCGAGCGGAAGCGGAGAACGCGAGTGCAGAGGCGGCGTTTGTTCAACGCCGGTACCGTGCCAAGGAGGAGAGGCAAACCAAAGCCGGCCGACAAATCGTTCCCGGTCAATATCACTTCGTCGACGGCCAACCAAGTTCTACGGCACAGCGATGTTTCGCTTCCGCGAAAGGGATTTCGAGGAAATCAACTTCCGCGATGGAATTTCCCTTTCCTTGCCCTTCGCTTATTCTGAGCTCGATCCGTTGCCCAACAACGGAGTTCAGCTTACGTGGACACGAACAAATCAAGTTGCTCACGCGCGCTTTGCGGGACAGACCAAGAAGCTATGGCGTCGATTGGGTGCGGTCGCGGTTCTATCGCATCCGTTCGGTGTGGAAACGCCCTCTCATCAATGCTGCGCCGTCAGGATGGGGGTGGACCCGGCACATGCGGCGCTCGATCCCTGTTGCCGCGCATACGATCACCCGAACCTCTATATCGTGGACGCGAGTTTTTTCCCGTCGTCTGCCGCTCTGAACCCTGCGCTGACCGTCGCCGCTCAGGCTCTTCGAGTCGGGGACCATATCGCAAGATCCTCGGCCGCGAGCAAGCGGCAACCTGCCGACGCCGAAAATGCCTAGAAAGGAACTCAAAATGGAACATAACTTCCTGCACCCACTGACCGGTTCGTTCGCGCAGCCAGCGGCCGAGAATCCGACTGTCATCATGGTTGAGGCCGCATATCGCCACCTCGGCCTCGACTGGCGATATCTCAATGTTGAGGTGTCTCCCGAGCACCTTGGCGACGCGGTAAGAGGCGCCCGCGCCATGAGTTGGCGCGGCTTCAACTGCTCGATTCCCCACAAGGTGGCAGTGATCCAGCACAAGGTGGCAGTGATCCAGCATCTCGACGGGCTGGGAGCGTCGGCCGAAATCATTGGCGCGGTCAATACCGTTGTACGGCGAGCAGATGCGCTTATCGGCGAGAACACCGATGGCAAAGGGTTTGTAAAGGCGTTGGAGGAGATCGCCTCCGCGAGCAATAAATCAATCGTTCTATTCGGGGCGGGCGGGGCCGCGCGCGCTGTTGCAGTCGAGCTGGCGCTTGCCGGTGCAAAGAAGATCACAGTCGTCAATCGGGGCAAAGAACGTGGCGAAGATCTAGGAGTATGCGCGGCAGAAATCTGATGTCATCCGGCCGAGCCGGGTAAGCGTTGTTAGGAGATGCCAATAAGCTATCTTCCCTACGAGCCGCAGCAGCAGATGTTGCTGCCCCACGCGCTGCAAGACTGGCTGCCTGAAGGGCACCTGGCCTATTACATCAGCGACACGGTGGATTCGCTCGACCTGTCAAGCTTCCATGCGCGGTATGCGGGCGGCGGCCCGCGCAATCAACCCTTTCATCCGGCGATGATGGTGAAGGTGCTCGTCTACGGCTATGCGACCGGGGTGTTCTCGTCGCGCAAGCTGGCCAGGAAGCTGCATGAAGATGTCGCGTTCCGGGTCCTCGCCGCGGGCAACTATCCGGCGCATCGCACGCTTTGCGACTTTCGCGCCTTTCACTTGAAGGAACTGTCGGACCTGTTTGTGCAAGTGGTGAAGCTGGCCAAGGAATGCGGACTGGTCAAGCTCGGGACGATTGCCGTTGACGGCACGAAGATCAAGGCCAATGCGTCGCGTCATAAGGCGATGAGTTACGAGCGGATGAAGAAAGCCGAGCTGGAACTCAAAGAACAGATCGATGCGCTGCTGGCCAAGGCGAA
>NZ_FCOX02000123.1 GCF_900044055.2 Caballeronia calidae
GAGTTTTGTGAGGGCACTCGCTACTGCCGGACCACGAGAGTGCTTCTGTGCCGGGGCCGGTGTGAAGTACTTTGGATGGGGATAGCTGTTTCTTTGGTTACTTTCTTTGCAGCAGCAAAGAAAGTGACTGCCGCCCCGCATAGGGGCAACGCTAATAAACCGACGCGAACACAAGTTCCATAGAAGCCCAACGCAAAGTGCGGAGCAGCAAAGAAAGCGACTGCCGCCCCGCACAGGGGCAACGCAAAAACAGGCTCCGGCGACCACAAACAACCAACGCGCAAGCAGCCAAAAATCACGCGGCCAGCGATTTCCTCAACGCTGTCCGCGATCCCGGAAACCTCACGATAAACGTACTCCCCTTCCCCACTTCGCTCTTCACATCGAGCTCGGCATTGTGCCGCTGCAGCACATGCTTGACGATGGCAAGCCCGAGCCCCGTGCCGCCCGTATCCCGCGACCGGCTGCGATCCACGCGATAAAACCGCTCCGTCAACCGCGGAATATGCTCCGCAGGAATGCCAAGCCCGCTGTCGTGCACCGTGAACACCGCGCGATCCTTCATGCGTTGCCACGACACGTCGATCGCCCCGCCATCCGGCGTATACCGCACCGCGTTCGTCACGAGATTGCCAAGCGCGCTCATCACTTCGGTCTCCGCGCCGGCGACCGTCAACGCATCATCGCTATGAAACGTGATGCGATGCCGCCCGCTCGACAGATTGTTCGCATCGTCTTCCAGATGCCGCATGACCGCGCGCATGTCGAGCAGTTCATCGCCCGGCGGACGCATATCGCCTTCGAGATTCGCAAGCACGAGCAGATCGCGCACGATGTTCTGCATCCGCGACGCCTGCTGCTCCATCATGTCGAGATAGCGCATGCGGTCGGCTTCGTTGAGCGGCAACTCGCGCATCGTTTCAAGAAAGCCGGACAGCACCGTAAGCGGCGTCTTCAATTCGTGCGAGACGTTCGCGACGAAATCGCGACGCATCGAATCCGTGCGCTCCAGCTCCGTGATGTCCTGCGTGAGAATCAGCTTGCGGTGATCGCCATAAGGAAACACCTGCACCGAGACCGTGTACTTGCGATTCACGCCCATGCCGCGCATCACGAGCATCTCTTCGTAATGGTGCGCGTTCAGATAGCGGACGAAATCCGGATGACGCACGAGATGCGTGATGTGCTGGCGCAAGTCGCGCTTCGCGTCGAGGCCGAAATGCTCCTCCGCGATCGCGTTGCACCACTCGATCTGATCGTGATCGTCGAGCATCGCGACGCCGTTCGGCGATGCCTGGATCGCCTGGATGAAGCGCGCGTGCTGTTGCTCGACCTGGCGCACCTGCGCGTGCCAGCGCTTCGCGAGCTTGTGCAGGCGGTAATAGATTTCGCCCCAGATGCCGAGCGCGCTCGGCACCTCGCCGTAGACCGGCGCTTCGAGCAGTCGCCACAGGCGCTGCATGTGATACGTGACGAAGAAGCCTTGCACGACGAGCATGATCACCGCGAAGGCGAGCGCCGCGCGCAGGCCCGCGAATGCGCCGATCGCGGCGCTAATCGCGGCGAGCAGCGCGAGGGACACGATGGCACGCGTCCAGATGATGTTCATGTTATCGGTGAGTCTAGTGACGTTGATGCGGCCATTCAAAGCGGATAACGTCGAGCCGAAACTCAGGCACTCTTCGCAAGCCGGTACCCGCTGCCGCGCACCGTTTCGATCATAGCATCGCAGCCCGCGGGCTTGAGCGCGGCACGCAGACGCTTGATGTGCACATCGACCGTACGTTCCTCGACGAACACGTGATCGCCCCACACCTGATCCAGCAATTGCGTGCGGCTATGTACGCGCTCCGGATGCGTCATGAAGAAGTGCAGCAGACGGAATTCGGTCGGGCCGAGATCGAGCTTGATGTCGCCGTCCGAGTGATTCGCCGCCACGCGATGCGTCGCCGGATCGAGGCGCAGGCCGTTGATCGCGACCACGTCCTCGGTCAGCTGCGGCGCGCGGCGGCGCAGAACCGCCTTGATGCGCGCCATCAGTTCCTTCGGCGAGAAAGGCTTCGTCACGTAATCGTCCGCGCCGATCTCGAGGCCGAGAACCTTGTCCTGCTCGTCGCCGCGCGCCGTCAGCATGATGATCGGGATGTGCTTCGTGCGCTCGTTGTTGCGCAGGTCGCGCGCGAACGCGATGCCCGATTTGCCCGGCAACATCCAGTCGAGCAGCACGAGATCGGGCAACACGTCGCTGATCAGGTTTTGCGCCTGTTCGGCGTTGTACGCGCGAATCGGGCAATGTCCCGCATGTTGAAGATTCACCGAAATCAGTTCGGAGATCGCGGGTTCGTCTTCCACGACGAGGATACTGCTGGGCATCGGCACCTCTTGACCTTTTGCTTGGGTTAAAACGATTGCGCGTGCTGACGATCAGCTGAGCGCCTCGCGCTCGAGCTGGTCGCGCGAGATATGGCGCACGTCCGTGCCCTTCACGATATAGATGATGAACTCGGCGATGTTCTTCGCGTGATCGCCGATGCGCTCCACCGCCTTCGCGATGAACAGATAATCGAGGCCCGCGGAAATCGTGCGCGGATCTTCCATCATGTACGTCACGAGCTTGCGCACGAAGGCGCGGAATTCATCGTCGATGGCCTTGTCGTCGCGCACGATCTGCGCGGCCGCGACCGTGTCGAGACGCGCGAACGCATCGAGCGCGCGGCGCAGAATAGACACCGCCATCTCGCCCGACAACTTGATCTCGGCGATGTTCACCGTCCGGCCCGCGCCGTCCTCGTTGATGCGCTTCACGCGCTTCGCGATCTTCTCGGCTTCGTCGCCCGCGCGCTCGAGATTGGTGATGGTCTTCGAGATCGCCATGAGCAGACGCAGATCGCGCGCGGCCGGCTGACGGCGCGCGATGATGTTGCTGCACTCCTCGTCGATCTCGACTTCCATCGTGTTGAGGCGCGCTTCGGCCGCGATCACCTGATCCGCGATGCCGATATCGAATTCGTTCAGCGCCTGCATCGCCGCGATGATCTGCGATTCCACCAGGCCGCCCATTTCCAGCACTTTCGACGACACCGCGTTCAGGTCGGCGTCGAACTGGCTCGAGAGATGTTTATCGGTCATATATGCTCCTTAAGCCTTCTGTTGCACCTGGCTGACGATCAGCCGAAGCGGCCCGTGATGTAGTCTTCCGTTTCCTTGCGGGCGGGCTTGATGAAGATTTTTTCGGTATCGCCGAACTCGATCAATTCACCGAGGTACATATAGGCAGTGTAGTCCGAACAACGCGCCGCCTGCTGCATGTTGTGGGTGACGATGACAACCGTGTAATCGCTTTTCAGTTCGGCGATCAGCTCCTCGATACGGCCCGTGGAAATCGGGTCGAGCGCCGAACACGGCTCGTCGAGCAGCAGCACTTCCGGACGGATCGCGATGCCGCGCGCGATGCAAAGACGCTGCTGCTGGCCGCCCGAAAGACCGTAGCCGCTCTGCTGCAGCTTGTCTTTCACTTCGGTCCAGAGCGCGGCTTTGGTGAGCGCCCATTCGACGCGGTCGTCCATTTCCGAGCGCGACAGTTGCTCGAACATCTTCACGCCGAACGCGATGTTGTCGTAGATCGACATCGGGAACGGCGTCGGCTTCTGGAACACCATGCCGACACGCGCGCGCAGCAGGGAAATATCCTTCGTCGTATCGAGCAGGTTCACGCCGTCCATCAGGATTTCTCCTTCGGCGCGCTGCTCCGGATAGAGCGCGTACATCTTGTTGAACGTGCGCAGAAGCGTGGACTTGCCGCAACCCGACGGCCCGATAAAGGCCGTGACCTTCTTCTCGGGAATGCGCAGGTTGATGTTCTTCAGCGCGTGATACTTGTTGTAGAAGAAGTTGAGGTTGTTCACCTCGATCTTCGGCTTGATCGAATCCGCCGGCTGCGAGCCGTGCGTCGGGCGCACGCTGCCCGGCACCGGGCCGCGCCCGACCGGCGTTTCAGTCTTCGAGTTCAGGTGGTTGACACCACTTTCGACCATATTCATGGAATCACTCCGCCCTTATTTCTTCGAGAAGATCGCGCGCGCCAGGATATTCAGACCCAGCACGCCGAGCGTAATCAGGAACACACCGGCCCACGCGAGCGATTGCCACTGCGGGAACGGACTCATCGCGAACTTGTAGATCGTGACCGGCAGATTCGCCACCGGCTGATTCATGTCCCACGAGAAAAACTGATTCGACAGCGCCGTGAAAAGCAGCGGCGCGGTTTCGCCGGCGATGCGCGCAACGGCCAGCAACACGCCCGTCACGATGCCGCCGACCGACGCCTTCAGCGTGATCGACATCACCATCTTCCACTTCGGCGTGCCGAGCGCGAACGCGGCTTCACGCAACGCGTTCGGCACCAGCTTCAGCATGTTCTCGGTCGTGCGGATCACGATCGGAATCTGCAGCAAGGCCAGCGCGATCACGCCGGCCCAGCCGGAGAAGCGCCCCATCTTCGCGACGACGATCGCGTACACGAACAGGCCGACGACGATCGACGGCGCCGACAGCAGAATGTCGTTGATGAAACGCGTGATGCTCGCGAGCCAGCGCTTCTGTCCGTATTCGGCGAGATACACGCCGGCGAGGATGCCGAGCGGCGTGCCGACGAAGGTCGCGAGCACGACGAGCATCAGCGAGCCGACGATCGCGTTGGCGAGACCGCCGCCATCGGTGTTCGGCGGCGGCGTGGATTGCGTGAAGAGATCGATCGACAAGCCGCCGATGCCGAGCTTCAGCGTCGTGAAGAGAATCCACACGAGCCAGATGAGGCCGAAGGCCATCGCGGCGAGCGAGAGCGTCAGCGCGACGGCATTGGTGCCGCGGCGACGGCGCTGCAGCTTGAGGCGCGTGGCCTGCACGCGGTCCGGGTCCTGGTTGAACGTAGCGGGACGGCTCATTATTTGCGGCCCTCCCCGCGTTCCATGCGCAGAAGCATCAGCTTCGAGAGCGCAAGCACGAAGAACGTGATCACGAAGAGAATCAGACCGAGTTCCATCAATGCCGACGTATGCAGGCCCGGGCTCGCTTCCGCGAACTCGTTTGCAAGCGCCGAGGTAATGCTGTTACCCGGCGAAAAGAGCGACACGTTGTCCAGCAGGTTCGTGTTGCCGATGACGAACGTGACCGCCATCGTCTCGCCGAGCGCGCGGCCGAGACCGAGCATGACGCCGCCGATCACACCGGCGCGCGTATAAGGCAGCACGATCTTCCACATCACTTCCCACGTCGTGCAGCCGATGCCGTACGCCGATTCCTTCAGCAGCACCGGCGTGACTTCGAACACGTCGCGCATCACGGACGCGATGTACGGAATGATCATGATCGCGAGAATCACGCCCGCGCACAGAATGCCGATGCCGATCGGCGCGCCCTGGAAGAACATGCCGATGACGGGCACATTGCCGAGCACATGGCCGAGCGGCTTCTCGAAGTATTGGGCGAAGATCGGCGCGAACACGAGCAGGCCCCACATGCCGTAGACGATCGACGGAATCGCCGCGAGCAGTTCGATCGCGACGCCGAGCGGGCGGCGCAGCCACGCGGGCGACAGTTCAGTCAGGAAGAGCGCGATGCCGAAGCTCACCGGCACGGCGATGATGAGCGCGATGATCGAGGTCGCGATGGTGCCGTAGATCGGCACGAGCGCGCCGAAGCTCTCGGTGGGTGGATCCCACTCCGCGCGCCACAGGAAGGAGAGCCCGAATTTCTGGATGGTCGGCATCGACGCGACGAGCAGCGAAACGATGATGCCGCCAAGCAGAAGCAGCGTGATCACGGCCGCAAGCCGTGTCACGCCGCCGAAAATGATGTCGCCGATGCGGCTCGGCGCGCGCTGGGTATGCGCTGCCGGCACCGCCGACGATAAGTTGATGTCCGACATGGGAGCCTTGGTTTCGCTACGTGTCAGACCGCGCGGCAGGCTTTCGGGCTGCCGCGCGGCTTTTTTGTTGCCAACCGTCCTGCGCCTTCAGAGCTTAGGACAGTTTCAAACTACGTGTACTTCGCTTACTGCGCGACCGGCTTGCCCGACGCGTCCTTGACCTTCGCCTTCCACTGCGTCTTGATTTCGGCAACGACCGATTCCGGCAGCGAGATGTAGTCGAGGTCGTTGGCAGCCTGGCCGCCGTTCTTGAACGCCCAGTCGAAGAACTTCAGCGTTTCCGTGCCCTGCGCCGGCTTTTCCTGCGTCGCGTGCAGCAGCACGAAGGTCGCGCCGACGATCGGCCATGCGTTCTGGCCCGGCTCGTTCGTGAGGATCTGGTAGAACGACTTCGACCAGTCCGCACCGGCAGCCGCCGCCTTGAACGTGTCCGTCTTCGGCTCGACGACCGTGCCAGCCGAGTTCTTCATGCCGACGTAGGTCATCTTGTTCTGCTTCGCGTACGCCCACTCGACGTAGCCGATCGCGCCCGGCAGACGCTGCACGAAGGCCGCGACGCCGTCGTTGCCCTTGCCGCCCGTGCCCGTCGGCCAGTTCACCGTCGAGCCTTCGCCGACCTTCGACTTCCACTCGGTGTTGACCTTCGACAGGTAGTTCGTCCAGATGAAGCTCGTGCCCGAGCCGTCGGCGCGGCGCACGACAGCGATATCCGTATCCGGCAGCTTGACCTTCGGGTTCAGCGCGGCGATCGCCGGGTCGTTCCACTTCTTGATCTTGCCGAGATAAATGTCGCCGAGCACCTGGCCCGACAGCGTCACTTCACCCGCCTTGACGCCCGGCACATTGATCACCGGCACCACGCCGCCGACCACCGTCGGGAACTGGAACAAGCCGTCCTTCGCGAGTTCGTCATCTTTCAACGGAGCGTCCGAGCCGGCGAAATCCACCGTCTTCGCGATGATCTGCTTGATACCGCCCGACGAACCGATGCCTTGATAGTTCACCTTGCCGCCGCCGGTTTTCTGGTACGCGTCAGCCCACTTGGTGTAGATCGGGGCTGCGAAGGTCGAACCCGCGCCGGTGATGTCGGCTGCCTGAGCGGAGATGGCGAACACTGCACCAATCAGGCCGGCCAGCGCGGTTTGCATCAATTTCATTCTTAATCTCCAGGGTAGTGAGCGTGTGAGACGACACCGCGAAATATAGGAGGAGTCTGTGACAGTAATATGACTAACCGTGAAGCCAACGTGTCAGTTCGCTTACGTGCTGAAAGTTTGATCACACCGGATTTGTCAAGCGCCCGATGCAAATAAAAAAGCGGGCCGAAGCCCGCTTTTAGCGAAATGTGACAGCTTTCAGTAAACGCCTACGAAGTCGCCTCTTTCACGACCTGCGCAATCGTTTCTGCGTAGCGAACCGCGTCCTGTTGCGCCGACGCTTCCACCATCACGCGCAAGACCGGTTCAGTTCCCGACGCGCGAATCAAGACCCGGCCGCGCGATTCGAGGGAACGCTCGGCTTGCTCGACTGCGCGACGAATTGCGTCGCTGCCCTTCCAGTCCGCGCCCGCGTTCATGCGCACATTGATGAGCTTCTGCGGGAACAGACTCACGCCTTCGAGCAGTTCCGCGAGCGATTTGCCGCTGCGCTGGATCGCCGCGAGCACGAGGAGCGCCGAGACGATGCCGTCGCCGGTCGAATGACGGTCGAGCGACAGGATGTGGCCCGAGCCTTCCGCGCCCAGCAGCCAGCCGTTCTCGCGCAGCTTTTCGAGCACGTAGCGATCGCCGACGGCCGCGCGCACGAACTGCACGCCCGCCTCCTTCAACGCCACTTCGACGGCCATATTGGTCATCAGCGTGCCGACGGCGCCTTCCACCTTGCCGTCGGTCGCGATGCGGTCCTTGACCAGCACATAGAGCAGCTCGTCGCCGTTGTAGAGGCGGCCGGTCGAATCGACGATTTGCAGGCGGTCCGCGTCGCCGTCGAGTGCGATGCCGATGTCCGCCTTGTGCTCCAGGACGGCCTGCACGAGCGCATCGGGCGCGGTGGCGCCGACGCCGTCATTGATGTTGAAGCCGTTCGGCGACGCTCCGATCGACACGACTTCCGCGCCGAGCTCGTGGAACACGTGCGGCGCGACGTCGTACGCGGCACCGTGCGCGCAATCGACCACGAGCTTCAGCCCGCGCAGGTCGAAGTTCGCGGGAAACGTGCTCTTGCAGAACTCGATGTAGCGGCCGCCCGCGTCGTCGAGACGGCGGGCCTTGCCGAGACGCTCGGACGGTGCGCATTCCATCGGCTGCTCGAGCTGGCGCTCGATTTCGAGCTCGACTTCATCGGGCAGCTTGTTGCCGTCGGCCGAGAAGAACTTGATGCCGTTGTCGTTGTACGGATTGTGCGACGCGCTGATCACGACGCCCGCCGACAGCCGCAACGCGCGCGTCAGATACGCGACGCCCGGCGTGGGCATCGGGCCGGCCAGCATCACGTCGACGCCCGCCGCCGAAAAGCCGGACTCCAGCGCGGCTTCGAGCATATAGCCCGATACGCGCGTGTCCTTGCCGATCAGCACCGTCGGGCGATTGCCCTTTTTCTGCTGCGCGCGGTCCGCGCCCGCGAGCACTTTCCCGGCCGCATAGCCTAGCTTGAGTACGAAGTCCGGCGTAATCGGCGCGACGCCCACGCGGCCGCGAATGCCGTCCGTTCCAAAATATTGACGTGCCATTATTGCTTGACCCTCCTCGCGGCCGCCCGGCGCCTTCTGTCGGTCCGCGACATATAGTTGATGATTTCTGTCGGCGCGCGCCTGCGCCTAAATTTCTGATGTATGAGGCCAGGTGTCAATGATGCACATTCAGCGCGGCATGCTTTGTGGTCTGCCAGACTTTCAGCGCATCGACGGTCTCGGCGACATCGTGCACGCGGATGATCGCCGCGCCCCGCTCCGCCGCGCAGACCGCGGCGGCGACGCTCGCCGCGAGACGCTCGCCGGGGCCGCGCCCCGTGACCGCGCCGAGCATCGATTTGCGCGACATCCCCGCGAGCAACGGAAAATTCGTCCCGGCGGGTAACGTCGCGCCGAGATGCGCGAGCAACGCGTAATTATGCTCGACCGTCTTGCCGAAGCCGTAGCCCGGATCCAGACTGAGGCGCCCGGCCGCGACGCCGGCTTGCGTGAGCGCCGCGACGCGCTCGGTGAAGAATTCGCGCACATGGGCCACGACATCCTCGTACACCGGGTCGTGTAGCTGCATCGTGCGCGGCTCGCCCAGCATGTGCATCACGCAAAGACCGCAATTGCTGTCCTTGACGGCGTCGAGCGCGCCTTCCCGGCGCAGGCCCCAGATATCGTTGATCATATCCGCGCCCGCGTCGAGCACGGCGCGCATCACGGCCGGCTTGTAGGTATCGACGGAAAGCGGCACTTGCACCGCGCGCAGCGCCTCGACGATCGGCACGACGCGCTCCAGCTCTTCGTCGAGCGGAACGGGCGGCGCACCGGGACGCGTGGATTCGCCACCGATATCGATCATGTCGGCGCCGTCGGCGATCATCTGTTCGGCACGCGCGAGAGCGGCGTCGCGCGAGACGAAGCGGCCGCCGTCCGAAAAGGAATCCGGCGTGACGTTGAGAATACCCATCACGAGCGGGCGGTCGAAAGTCAGCGTAAAGCGGCCGCACTGGAGCGGCGCTGCTGAAAGCGGGGATGAGGTCGGTGTGGTCAAGCGAGTCGTACGAAGCTGGAGACGGAAACGACGCCAGGTGAGGTCGGGATTGGATCCGACGCCACCTTCAGCATCCGGATAAAACGGCGGCCATAAAGTGAAAATGGGCCGGCGTGCCATGCACACCGGCCCATGAACGGACGCAGGAAACTCAGGCCGTGGCCGGCGCGTTGCCCGGCTTGACCTCGTTGCCGCTGCTGCCACCCGACGGCGTATCGCCCGACGGAGGCGGCATGTTCTTCGGCGGACGCGGCGGACGATCCGACATGATGTCGCCTATCTGGTCCGCGTCGATGGTTTCCCA
>NZ_FCOX02000124.1 GCF_900044055.2 Caballeronia calidae
CTGGACGCGGGGCTTATCGAACTGCTTGAACACCGTAAACAGCACCAGTGCGATCACGAGCCACACTGCCGCTTTAGCGAAAATATTGCTGTTCAAGGCATCACTCCTCAATCATAGACGGGCAGCCTAATGGGGCTGCGTCTTCCACGCATTTTAATCCGGGCGATCATAGTGCGGGGGATGCCGTTCGAAACTCTCCAGCGACAGGCAGAATGGCGCAGTCTGGCTGAGATGAGAGCCGTTTTCGTCCTCTATATTTCCGAACGTTCGGGGCGCGTACGGCGCGTGAGCGAATGACCAAAGTTTTTTGCGCATGCCCTCAGCGCCGGAGATCACTTGATTACGCGCATTACCGCAGTCTTGGCCCTGTTATGTCGAGGGTTCCCGTCTAATCAGGCCCCATCTCATTGCAGGAGCGCTCGATGAGACAGTCTGCGAAATCAGCGGACGAAGCCGAATACGCTCGCAGCGCCTTCTAGACGAGTCCGGAAGCCCCAACTGGTGGTATGGTATTTCGCGCAGACTTTGTGGGGTCGCTTGGGTGCTTGCTCGCGCTTCCACCCTTCAACGCACATTGGTGTCACTGTCCAATCATCGGGCAGAAGCTGGCTGATCTGCCGCAATTCGTATGAAGTTCGTGCGAACAGATGGCAATATGAGTGCCGATTCAGCTTTCATCGCAGGCGCAGGACAGGTGTCAAAGCACAGCCCTGCCCGTGCGGTAGCGCGGCCCGGGTAAAGTGATGTTGGCGACTCCGCGTTCCTGACGCGGCCCAGCAACGTCGGAGAGTGACACGAGCGTTTCTCGTTTCTCAATGCACTACCCAAACCAAAGTTCTCGCGACCTACGCGAACAACCCAGGAGATGGTCATGGCTGATCAAATGAATCCCTTCGGCGATCTAACGAAGATGCTCGAACAGTTCAAGGTGCCCGGCGTCGACATGTCGGCACTCGTCGAGTCGCGGAGGAAGGACATCGAGGCGATCGTTGATGCGAACAAGACGGCATACGAGTCCATGCAGCAGCTCGCGCGCAAGCAGACCGAGATGCTGACGCGTGCAATGCAGGACATTCAGGAAGCCGCTGGAGCCGGAATCAGCGATCCGAGCAAACAGACCGAGGTCGCGCGCAATGCGTGCCTGAAAGCGCTCGACGACATCAAGGATCTCGCGGAGATCGCGCGCAAGTCGCAGGCCGACGCGATGGAAAATATCACGCGGCGTGCCAACGAGCATATGGACGAAATCAAGCAGATGCTGCAGAAAAAATAGTCCATTCTCCATTCTTGGCCAATCAAAGCTCGCGCGCCCGGATACGCCGCGCCCAACGCGGTGCCCGGGATTCATGACCGGCTATCTGAAAGAACGAAGAACGTACGGTCCGTACCGATAGCGCGCTGTTCGTTGTCGAGCTTGGCATCGTGTTGGGCGTTGCTCGTTGCGGCCGTACCGCGCGCCGTCGGGTCGGCACGGGCGCCCCGGGTCCGCGCTGACGCACAAAAGGTGGAGCAGATCGCGTCCTGAGCAAGAAAAGTGCCGCACCGACGCACTCGCAGCGCCTCTGCCTCTCGCCGTTCGGGTCCATTGCGCTTACAACGAATTTCCCAAATTGCAGACGTCGAAGGATCACATCGAGGCGCCTCCGGGATACAACGTATTCAGCCAAGAAGTTCTCAGGCCGGGACAGCAGCCATCGCATTGACGAGCTACTATAGGTCATCGACAACTAGGGACGACCGCATTGGAACCGCAGGCATCATCGCACGGACTACGAGGGTTCGCGCACCTGATCGAGTCTTTGAAGCAGCGCCACCAGGATTCTGTGCAGGGGGACGCCGCGCCGAATTCATCTGATTCACCTCTGACCTCGCAAGTGATCGAGCAGGCGACGGCAGCATTACCGGCAGCGTCTCGGCGCGCGTTTGTGTTCCCATCCGTCGAGAAATCCGCAGCGCCCATTCGGAAGTGAAACCGGTAACGCACGTGAATTATCCACGCTGCACTTTCCGTGCTGCCATGTACAGGTCAAACAGGCCCGCATGCAGACGGCTGAGCTCCTGACGAAGGACGATTAGTTCGTGCTGGTCGCCTTCATGTTCCCGGCGCAGAACCTCCCCGAGCAACGCGGTCGTTCGCGATGCCGGTAGAAAACTGATCAGGGTTATCTGATGCCATGTGTTGTGAGATTATCTCGAGCACGGCCTCACCGTCGTGACAGCCGTGCGCGTGTTCGAATGTCCGAATAGCTATAGCTGCGCAGCCAAGATTTGATCAGCGCCTTACTCCGCCTCGCTATCCCAGATCAGCTTCCAGTTGAGCGCTCGACGCGATCAACGCCTGCTGCGAAATAACTTTTTCAAGCAGAACGGCATGGATCTGTTCCTCCGAATCCACGCACGCATCGCCGGCAACGACAAGGTTGAAGTCGAGATCGAACGCTTGTCTCGCCGTCGAAAGCACCACGCCAGACGTTGTGACGCCGGCCAGGATAAGCGTATCGATCTCTTGTGCTCGAAGAATGCGCTCGAGGTCAGTCCCGCTGAAAGCTCCGATTCGATGCTTCACCACGACCGGCTCGGTCTCGAGAGCCGCGAGCTTCGAGTGAATCTTCGTTGCCTCGCTGCCCGGCGTAACCAGGCCACTTCCCTTGAGCATCGTGAATAGCTTATTTCGTGAGCTAATCTCAGGGTAGCCGGGTCGGAAACCCACGTTGACGTGGATCGTCAGCATGGACGCCGCACGAGAGGCCTCTAGAAGGGTCGAAGCATTGTCTATCGCCTTGTCCGCAGCATCCCGCGCAACAAAATTGTCGAGAACAAAATTTTGAAAGTCCATCAACAACAGAGCCGACTTTTTCGGATCGATGGAGAGCAAATCAGACATGGAGAGCGAAGTCAGTTGTTAAGGGATGTAGATCTGGGAGCGATTGGCAACCAGTCGATCCATCTATTCATAGCGGCGCCCGACAAGAGCAGGATGCTGGTCCCAACGAAGACGGCGCGCATGCCGATCTGACCGCCGATGAACCCACCGATGAGTGGTCCAAGAACCTGCCCGCTGAATTGCGACGACAGCGAATAGCCCATCGCCGCGCCAACGAAGTTTTCCGGCACATTGTGTCGAATAACCGCGGCTATGCAGGGGAGCAGGCCGCCTAGCGAAAGGCCCATCAGAAAACGCAACACGATAAGCTGCCACGCGCTCGTAACAAATGCCTGCGGTATAAGCAAGACTCCAGCGGTCGTCAGCGCAATGATGATCACCTTCGTGTGCCCGACGCGATCTGCAATCCTTCCGAGGCGGGACGCGGAAACGATGCTACCGAGCGCCGCGGTAGACATCACGAATCCGGAGACCAACGTAACGCGAGCAGGATCGTCGACCAGCGTCGCGACGTAGACGGTGATGATCGGCTCGATCGACATGTTCGCGATCATCAGCAGCAAGCCGGTGCCAAGCATGGCGAGCACGATCGACTTGTTCTGAACCTGTGACCAACCGCCGTTGCGCCGCTCCTTCGTAGCCAGAGGTTTGCGTGGTTCCTCGCGAAGGTATAGCACGGTCGCCAGGAAGGCGATGAAGATGAGCGCCCCTGATAACCAAAAAGTGGCCCTTATTCCGATTAATGACGGCAGCGAGCCACCGGCAAGAGGACCAAGAAGATTGCCGGCCATCACGCCAGACGCGAGCACACCGAGCGCCCACCCTACTCTGTGCTTGGGTGTCTGAACGGCGATGAGAATCGTCGCACCCGACGAGTATCCTCCCGCGATTCCCGCCAACAGCCGTAACCCCACGAATTGCCAGATGTTCGTCGACATACCCATGAGCGGCATCGTCAGAGCCATGCCCAGGCTGGCGCGCACGAGCATGGGCTTACGACCGAATCGATCTCCCAGATGACCCCAAAGCGGCGCGATCAGACCTGCTGCCAGGAAGTTGGCCCCGAAAGCGATCCCTGACCACTGCACAATGGCAGCATGGCCTCTCACGCCCAGCTCCTCGACGTAAAGCGGCAAGAACGGCAACACCAGTGTCATCGCAAAGACGGTCGCAAACGACCCGAACAGACAAATGGCTAGATTGCTTTGCCAGTAGCCGTCGTTGGAAGAATCCATATACTTGATGCTGAAGACGAGATACACACCGCTATGGTACACTGATTTGGTGTACCAATGTGGTTTTCAATGATTGACGATTGATAGCGGAGATGTGCAGTTGGCGACGCAGACCCAGTTGGTCGAAGAGCAGCTTCGACGAATGATCCTGGACATGGACATCGGTCCGGGTGAGCGCCTGACCGAACGCGGATTGGAGACCCAGTTCCAGATTTCGCGAACATCGGTGCGCACAGCGCTTCTCCGACTCGAGGGCGAGGGGTTGGTGAGTCGCAATGGGCGCGGTTGGATCATCCCGCCAATCGATCTGGAGGAAGTCAAGCAGCTCTTCATCTACCGGGAGATTCTGGAGGTGGCGGCGCTTCAGATCGGTGGCCCGACGGCGAGTGCCGCTGAACTTGCTGAGATCGAAGCGATACTCGATGCTGTCACAAAGGACTCAACGCCTGAGGAGTGCGATTTTGCGGCCCGCCAGTTTCATCTCAGGATCGGGAGCCTCGCAAAGAACGAATTTGTGACCCGAGGCATTGCCGATTGCATGACGCGCCTGCTTCGTGTTCGCTGGATCGAGAACGACGCCTCACTTCCCGGCACGGCCGAACATCGTGCGGTCTTGCGCGCGCTTCAAAAAGGCCAGGTCGACAAGGCGATCGAACTTACTAGAAGCCACATCAGTGCGGCCAGGGATCGATTGCTCGAAGCATTAACAGCAGGCCGACGAAGCCTGCGTGCCCGGGGAATCGTCATTTCATAGGCATAGGTCGATCGGAATGGGCGGCGCTCGTCGCAGTCCGTTCTTGCGTACTACACCGTATGCTAAATTCCAGAGTCTGATCCATTTGGCGCAGACAACCAGAAACCAGGTCGTGCAGCGAGAAGTCTTACGAACTATGCTGAAAAATCGAGATTCTGTTGCGGAGCTCGCCTTCGATCTTCGCGAGACATTAGGACGAGGGGCGAGACTGATTCGGGTCGAGTCGGGTCCTCCGCTTTCGCAACTCACCGTATTGGGTCATCTGCAGCGTCAGGGAGCGATGAGCACGAACGATCTGGCGATTGCCGAGCGCGTCCGGCCTCAATCGATGTCCCTCACAGTTCAGGCATTGGAGAAAGCGGGATTGGTCGGCCGCAAGCCCCATCCGACTGATGGTCGTGCAACCATCATCCAGTTGACAAAGAAAGGTAGCAAGACGCTCGAAAGTATATTCGCGGTGCGGGAAGACTGGTTGAACGCCGTGATTGTCGAGAAGCTATCGGAAGACGAACGTCAGGACCTGCAGAAAGGCTTGTCGTTGATCAAACGGATCATCGAGACGCGCGAATAGATTGCGCGCGCCCGTCGTCCGATATGCGCGGATTGTCAGACCTGCAAGCACACGTACTTGATCACGACATAGTCATCAATCCCGTAGTACGACCCTTCCCTGCCAAGACCCGATTGCTTGACGCCGCCGAACGGAGCAACCTCGTTGGAGAGCAAGCCGGTATTGACGCCAACCATGCCGTACTCCAGGGCTTCGGCCACGCGGTAGACGCGCGCAACGTCAGGGCTGTAGAAATACGCGGCAAGCCCGAATTCCGTGTCGTTCGCCATTCGCACGACCTCATCATCTGATGCGAACTTGAAGAGCGGCGCGAGTGGCCCGAAGGTTTCCTCCTTCGCCACCTTCATTTCCGAAGTGACGCCCGTCAGCACTGTCGGTTCGAAAAAGCCGTGTCCAAGCCCGTGCCGCTTGCCGCCCGTCGAGACGCGGGCACCCAACGACACCGCGTCGGCAATGTGCTCCTCCACTTTCGAGACAGCAGCCTCGTTGATAAGCGGCCCGAGCATGACACCCTCCTCGGTTCCTCGACCAATCTTCAGGTTGGTCACAGCTTCGGACAGCTTCTGCGCAAAGCTGTCGTAGACGCTTTCGTGCACATAGAACCGGTTCGTGCAGACGCAGGTCTGGCCGCTATTACGGTATTTCGAGGCGATCGCACCCTGCACCGCCGCGTCGATGTCGGCGTCGTCAAACACGATGAACGGCGCATTACCGCCCAATTCCAGTGTCACCTTCTTGACCGTTGGCGCGCACTGCGCCATGAGCAAGCGTCCAATCGCGGTTGACCCTGTGAACGATAGTTTGCGCACGACGGGATTACTGGTCAGCTCGGCACCGATCTCTTTTGGGTCGCCCGTAAGAATATTCAGCACGCCCTTCGGTAGCCCAGCACGTTCCGCCAGAACTGCCAGTGCCAACGCAGTGAACGGTGTAGCTTCAGCGGGCTTGACGACAATCGGACATCCAGCCGCCAGGGCGGGACCGACCTTTCGCGTGATCATCGCGGCTGGAAAGTTCCACGGGGTAATGGCGGCGCACACCCCTATCGGCTCCTTAGAACTTATCCGTAAATAAAGGTATACTTCGTTCCGAGCCGCAAGCGAGTGCGGCGTTGGAGCGAAGGCTTGACCAAGAAGCGAGTCGAATCGTGGGAGGTGACCGATGCTTTCTGGCAGCGGGTGGAGCCACTGATCCCGCAACGTGCGCCCTCACCAGAGAAACAGTACCTGCGCAGGCCGGGAGCGGGACGACCGCCGAAGCCGGCTCGCCAAGTGTTTGAAGCCATTGTGTATGTACTGCGCACGGGCTGCCAATGGAAGGCGTTGCCCAAAGAGCGTTTTGGTAGTGCCAGCGCCATCCACAAACGCTTTCTCGAATGGGAGGCGGCGGGCTTCTTCGAAGCACTCTGGGCGGCAGGACTGGCCGAGTACGACGAGATGGAGGGCATCGCCTGGCGCTGGCAAAGCGTCGACGGGGCGATGATGAAGGCACCCCTGGCACAAGAAGCCGTCGGCCCGAACCCGACGGATCGGGGAAAAAAATGGAAGCAAACGCCATCTTCTGGTCGACGGTCGTGGCGTCCCGTTGTCGCTCATCGTCACCGGGGCCAACGTCAATGACGGCAAGCGACTCGATGAGGTCCTCAGCGCCATCATGGTCAAGCGCCCGAATCCCCCGCATCGTCGCAGCAAGCACCTGTGCGCCGATGCAGGCTACAAAGCGCCGAGTGCCAGGACGCTTCAAGCCGACAGACGAACTCCTCAACTTCCTGAACAGTCTTTAGATATTCGAATTACAGTATGTCGGGTGATCACTCGAACCACATCGACTCGACACCTGAATTTTCCGTAAATTTCCCGAATTCAATAGTGCACCCGACATAATTCTGAGGGGTAGATAGAGCAGAGATGCTACGGGTGCGGCTGCGAGCAAATTCGTAGGAGTAGAAAGGGATTCGCAGACTCGTTTTCTTCCGAAGGAGCACGCAAAATGGACACGCTTGATACGGGCCCCCACGGGCAGCATACGATGGCAGGTGGTCGGCTATACGTCGCTTTTGAACTGAGCGAAAAAAGCTGGAAGTTGTCACTGGGTGACGGCCAGCGCGCGACCAGCCGGTGTACGGTCGCCACAGGTGATACCTCGGCGGTCCTCACCGCCATCACGAAGGCCAAGGCGCGTTGCCACCTCAGCGCCGAGGCACCCGTCTACAGCTGTTACGAGGCAGGCCGAGACGGCTTCTGGCTCCGCCGCTGGCTGACAGAACAGGGCATCGTCAATCTCGTGGTGGATTCCGCCAGTATCGAAGTGAACCGGCGCCGGCGCCGCGCCAAGACTGACCGGCTTGACAGCGACAAGCTCCTGTCCATGCTCATTCGCTTTCACGCTGGCGAGCGGCGCGTCTGGTCGGTGGCTCGTATCCCCACCCCTGAGCAGGAAGACGACCGGCGCCTCCACCGCGAACTCGAACGCCTGCGGCACGAGCGTACCGCGCACACGAATCGCATCCGCTCCCTGCTCGTGCTGTACAACCTTCGGGTCAAGTATGTCGGTCGGTACATGTGGACGCGCTGGTGGGCTCAGCAGCGCGAGAAGTTGCTGCCCGGACTGCGCGCCGAAATTGAGCGCGAATTCGATCGGTTCACGTTGGTGTGCCAGCAGATCCGCCAGCTTGAAGCGCAGCAAAACCAGCAGATGCGCAGCGGCGCCCACCCAGGCATGGCGTTGCTGGCACGGCTGACTGGCATTGGGACGGGCAGCGCGTGGACCCTGGTTAGGGAGCTGTTTGGCTGGCGCCACTTTCGCAACCGCCGCGAACTGGCCGGCAGCCTGGGCCTGACGCCCACGCCCTATGCCAGTGGCACCAGCGAAATCGAACAGGGTATCAGTAAAGCGGGCAACCGGCGATGCCGGTGGGTGCTGGTGGAACTCGCCTGGAGTTGGCTGCGCTGGCAGCCCCACAGCCCGCTCAGTCAATGGTACAACCAGCGATTTGCCGGTGCTGGCAAGCGTTTGCGACGCATCGGTATTGTGGCGCTCGCACGGCGTCTGGCAATCGCGTTATGGCGCTATTTCGAAAACGGTGAGATCCCCGCTGGCGCAATACTCAAATCATGAGGTATTAACATGTTGGATTCCTGACTACAACTGAAGCATGACGGCATGTAAAGGTCAATGCGCCTGGAAAAAATCCGGGCTACCCATGCGGGTAGCCGTTTTCAGAGATGGGGCGCGTCGGTAACAGGGTGGCGCCAGCGCTTTGCGCATGTGGCATAAGGTAACCGGCCTGGCTGGCCGACACGGATAGAAGGTCGGCCCCGGCAATGGACGCGGCCCCGTCAGGCACCCTGACCAGAATGACACAGATATGGCCTCAGGCTGCAAAAGATGTATGTCGTGAGCGTCGCGTTGTCTACGGCCCGCTTGCTTGCGGGTCGCCTGCTACGAACGGACGCAAGCGGGCCGTAGACAACGACAAGGAGGAAGTTACCTCGCATAAGACGCTTTCTATCTTGGAACGGGTTGACTTTCAACGCCCCATAGAAGGATTTTTTGGTTAGCGATCGCGGCGCAGAGGCATAACGGAGCCGATCGCGATCAGTCCGCGATCGGTAACTAAAAAACCATTTGTGCTAAGCCGCTCCGCAGGCGGTGACCGCTATGGGCGTTGAATGACCAACGCGGTAATTTCTGATGTCCAGAACGGGTGACCGCAAGCGGATTTCCAGCGATCGGTGGAGGCCTTGCTGACGGGAGATGCCGGAAAGGGAGCGTCAGCAGGCCCATAACCCGCTGTTTTGAGACATTCTGGCGCGCTCGCGGATCGAAGACACGAGTCCGGCCGCGTTTGCCTCGTCGGGAAAGGCAAACGTGCCCGGAAACGGGTGCAGTCGCAACTATTTAGATGGGGCGCGTCTATAAGGGGTGGTTCCAGCGCCTTGCGCATGCGGTATGTGGTGCCCGGTCTCGTGCCGGCACGGATAGAAGTTGGTCCGGTCAAGTGTCCGGCCTTCAGACACCCCGACCTCAACTACTGTTCTCGCTTGATATGGGGGATCGCAAAACATCTGATCGTGCAGGTTATCCACGGCCGGCCAGCGTCGTGGTCGTAACAGGCGACCCCGCCGGCCGGCCGTGGATAACCTGTCGCACTCTCGAATGGGAGATAACTGACGGAAAAACGGATCGCGAAAGGGCTTGACTTCCATTGCCCCATAGATGTTTACTGCAAAGACGGACGGCGTCGAGAGGAACATACTGACCGGTGCACCAAATACTGCCTCGTGCGTTAGAGAAGTATGAATACGAAAACTGATGCGCGAAAACTGGACC
>NZ_FCOX02000125.1 GCF_900044055.2 Caballeronia calidae
CTCTCGGAAAACGGGTATCGGAATCCTCGTTTTACTCCAGGAGGCTTACTTCCGCGGCCCTTCCATAGTATCTAGTCGACGATACGCGCCTCAACAGTTAAACGGCTCAGCAGCCGCTCCAGCCGCACGCGCTGGGGAGGTACAAGCCCGGGCGACGTACTAGCCTTGACCACCCGCGCACGCCAGTAGGTTCGGCCGAACAGGGAATCGGCCGCCTCTCCGGCAAGGACGCGCTCAAGATGCTCGATCTCAACGTCGAGGCTTCTCGGCGTGAGCGTTGTAAGCTGACCTAAAACTAGGTTCATATTTTTATATATCTCTTAGGTTCATCTTTGCGACGGGGGCCCCGAACTACATCCCGTCGTGCTGCCGGCCACTTACCGCGCCGGTCCCTGCGTCGGCGGCGGCTGTGTCTTGTCTTACTGCGGCTGGATGTTTGCCGCCTGCTCGCCTTTGGGTCCTTGCTTGATGTCGAAGGTCACCTTCTGGTTTTCGGCCAACGACTTGAACCCTTCTGCGCAGATCTCAGAGAAGTGCGCGAAAAAATCGTCGCCTCCGTCATCCGGCGTGATGAATCCGTAGCCCTTCGCGTCGTTGAACCACTTCACAGTTCCCGTTGCCATGCTCGCTTCCTTACAAATAGATGTCGTGGTCGACGAGGATAGCAGCCGCAGCCGCGCAACGGTATGACGTTCGACAAATAATTTATCAGTCTGATAACGGCAACGAAAGACTTACCGGGTGCAACGGTCGCGTTCTCGGGAAAGGAACGAACGAGCGGGCGGAAACGGACGTGGTTAGCGATCTTCTGCGGGCACAGCGTGCGGCGGGAATCTTCTGTCCTCCTGCTTGGGTCCTTGCGCGGCCGAGTGGCGTCTTCTATAACAAGGGAAATAATCGGTTCGGAGAAAAAGAATGCCCCAGGCACAAGCCAATCCCGAGTCGTACCATCCGATCATCTACATCCGCGGGTTCGCAATGAACCAGTCGGACATAGACGAGACGACAGCCGACCCTTTCTGCGGCTTCAATGTCGGTTCAACCGTCTTCCGTGCGCGCCCCAGTCCATCACCGCCAGCCCGGTTTGTCTTCGAGTCGCCAGTCATGCGGCTCGTGTCCGACCATGGCTACGCCAATGTGATCACGCAGGGCACCGACTTGACCACGCCGGGCTTCAACGCCCCCATACCACGGCGCTCTGTCGTCGTTCACCATTACTACGACCAGGCCTCAGCGCTCTTGGGCGACGGGCGAGTGCCGCCGATCGACAAGTTCGCCCAAGATCTCGCCTCGCTGATAGAGCGAATGCAAGCGCTTGTTATTGTTGGCCCGGACGGATACCAGTCACGTGAAGACTTTCGTTGTTACCTCGTCGCGCATTCGATGGGCGGCTTGGTCGCGCGAGCCTTTCTCCAGAACCGCGCCTTCGACCCGAACAACCTGTACAAGAAGGTTCTGAAACTCTTCACCTATGCGACGCCACACAACGGCATCGACGTCCTCGGCATGAATGTTCCCTCCTTTTTGCGCACGCACGAGATTGATACGTTCAGCCGCGGCACGATGTCCAAATATCTCAATCTCGTTCAGCGGTATAAAGCGACGGAGTCGGTAGCGTGGATGCCGCAAGAATGCCTTGCTGCAAGCAAGATTTTTACGTTCATAGGTACGAATCGTCAGGATTATGAGGTCGCCTTCGGCTTGTCCAGGACCTTCGTCGGCAAGGGCAGCGATGGCCTTGTGAAGATTCAGAACGCGGACCTCGCCGGCTACGACAACGCGGGGATCGTCGAGCCTTGCGCGAAGGCCTTCGCCTTTCGCAGCCACTCGGGCTTTTTCGGTATCGTGAACAGCGAGGAGGGCTATCAGAACCTGCAACGGTTCCTCTTCGGCACCTACCGCGTGGACGTATGGCTCGACGTCAACGACGTCAAATTACCGCCAGGGAAACTTGCCGACGCTGACGCGAATGGGACGCTCGACGCGACGTATCCGGTCGAAGTATTGATCTCGCTTCGAAACAAGCCGTGGTATCTCACGCGCCGCGTCGCAGTGGAAGACTCGGCCGCCGTCTTCGAGCACAAGGCGTTGCGTGAAGCCGGCGGCCGAACGCCCGCCGTCCAGAAGCTGCTGTCTACCGTGTTCATGGCCGACTGGGGCAAACGCAATCCCAACGATCCAACCGTTGCCTATCGTCTTCAGCTCAGCGTCCTGATGCCCGATTTTCAGGTCAGCGGCGCAGACGCCTCCGAAGGTCAGTACGAAGGCAGCAAAATTTTTAGCGGCGCAGTGATTATTGTGCTGACAACGGACACTGTTCCGTGGACCGCGAAATACTACTGGGAGAGTGACGCTCCAGGGTCGACCGCGCCGCCAGTGCAGCGCGACCTCGCACTGACTCCGGTTGGACCGGCTGGCTCGGGCAAGTTTTCCGCGACAGTTCAGGTTTCCAGCGGGCACCCCGTCAATCTGGACGCTCAGGTGCGCTTCGAGATCAGCGCATGGCAATAGGTTGCGCCCCGACAAATCCGACGGTTGTTGCTGCGGTTCTTCAGTTTTGGCGCTTGCGACCGGGTTAGTGGTTTGCAATATCGGAACAGGACGACATCAATGGGCGGGACTATCGGTGTGAAGGACTTGATTGCCCAACTGCTTGAGCGCGGGATGGCGATGCAAACTTTCTGGGGATTTTATATTACGGTTTCTCTCGGATTGGTGGTGTTTTTTGGCAATGCGAAACACCTTAAGCAGCCGAAAGCAGTCGCAGCGATTGTCTCGCTTATGTTTATTGCATTCGCATGGGTGAACCTCGGTGGCATGTTCGCAATCTCATCTCAGCGAGGATTTCTTTATGAAGTTCTTCGCTCTTTAGGGGATCCTAAGACGTCGACATTAACTTCGCTGGATTTGAAAGTCGCTAACGGTTTTCTGGATCTCGCCGAACCGGATTCGCCGTACAAAGTCCTTATCTTCCATATCTTCTCGGATCTTGTAGTGCTGGTCACGATTTGGTTCTTCACCTTATCGCGACCAGTTGAAGAACCGGAAGTTATTGGATCATGGCGAGCCATGATGCGCCGTCCGCCGCTAACTCAGAAGCGCCTTTCCCGCACACCTCGCAGGAAGCTGTAGAGTACCCAACTTCAGGCCCAATGTCGAAATCCGTCATCGACTTGTTCTTCTCGTTGAGTTAAGTGAAAATTCCGGCTCGCCGTCGGCAGGTCGCCCAAGAGATGCTGTCCGGCGCGGCCAGGTCTGCTGCATGGAAAAGCACACGCAACAGGGTTCTGGTGCAAATAGGTAAGCGGGTTGAGAAGTTTTCTATAGAAAGGATAACTTATCGAGCAGACAGGACCGCATTCCATACGGCTGGCACAGCGGCACCCTTGAGGCCGAGCTTCGCAAGATCGAACTGGCCCTTGCGAATGCGATGCGTCAGCACGATGCCTGAAATCGCGGTCGCGGCGCTCCCGAACCGTTTGAATCCAAGCATCACGTTCGTTCTGGATTTGATATGGCGGTGGTCCTGCTCGACCAGGTTATTCAGACATTTTGAGGACCGGACCTTGGTGTCTTCAGGTAGCATGCCATCGGCCTTCATCTCGCGCACCGCGCGGTGCGAAGCGGTGTAGCCATCGAGCGTGACGGTCTCAGGCGACTGTCCCTGATGCCTGATGGCCTTGCTGAAAAAAGCTTTGGCCGCAGCCACGTCACGCCGCGCCCTGAGCATGAAGTCCACCGTCTGGCCGGTCCGATCCACCGCCCGATACAGGTAGACCCACCTGCCGCGAATCTTCAGGTAGGTCTCGTCGACATGCCACGAGCGACCCGCAGGCGTAACGAAGCGGTTCCAGCGCTTGACGAACTCGGGCGTAAAACGCTTCACCCAGCGCAGGATCGTCGTGTGAGCCAGCGACAATCCCCGTTCGGCCATCATCTCGACCAGATCGCGCAGGCTGAGCTTGTAGTGCAGGTACCAGCGAACACACAGAATGATGATATCCCGATCAAAATGGCGTCCATTGAACAACTCCTCCAGGCTCTTCAGCTTGCTCATTGCGGGTCATCAGTTCGTTTTGCTCCGACAACTCTAACCGATTCGCCGGCGCTATTTGCACCAGAGCCTAGATTACTTCCTTCCCACGCGATCCGCCATTTACGCGGTGGCGGCATTTCAGAAGGCGAGCGGGACGCACTCCAGCGGGAAGCCAGCAGTCCCGTCTCTCAGCCAGATCACTCCGTCAGTACGGACAAGCACACAGCGTTGCGCCTTGCCATATGTCAACAAGTTCAGATTCGAAAGGGCGGGCAATGTGGCCCGTCCGCGCGTTATTGAATGAAACGGTCCTCGGCAACTGGCGAGGCACCGCGACGGGGGACATGTTCGCCGTACTGATACGGGAGCAGCTGATGCTCGATGCGGTGCCGGAAGGAATGGTCGGTGTCATTCGGTCAACGCTCAAAGTGCATCCATGGACGTCGGCTGAGGCCGTTCTGCCGGTCCGGGAAGGCCGGCACGAATACCCGGACTGCTCCGTTACCTCCTTTGACTGTCGACAACGCGACCGTCGCCAATGGGTCGAAGGCGTGTGAAAACAGCTTTCCTACAACTGCAGGTTTGAGTCGGCCAAGCCGATCGATCGAGTCCTGCGGGTCGGACCCGTTAAGGAAGCTCTGCAGAACCCCCTCTCGTAGTAACGATAAGGAGTACTATTACGGAGCAACGACTTGGAAGCATCACGATGACGCAACTTCATCTCGGCTTGAACCTGTCAACCAAATGCACGCGTAAGCGGCAGTTTCTGGACGAGGGTGTGTGAAAACGCATTGATCGCCTACACTGAATCAACTCACTGAGACCGGGTGACTCATGAAGCGATTCGTTGAAGGCGATGACCGCAAGCAGGTTTCACTTCTTCCCGAATGCGTCGACGACTATATAGGACAGGACAACCCGGTCAGGATCGTGGACGTCTTTGTCGACGAATTGGATCTTGAGGAACTCGGATTCGGCAGCGCTACGCCCGCCACCACGGGGCGCCCGTCATATCATCCGAGTGTGATGCTCAAGATCTATATTTACGGCTATCTGAATCGCATACCTTCCAGCCGGCGTCTCGAACGTGATTGTCAACGCAATATCGAGTTGATGTGGCTGACGGGACGCTTGGCGCCAGACTTCAAGTCCATCGCAGACTTTCGCCGCGACAACGGTCCAGCTATTCGCAACGTGTGTCGCCGTTTCGTCGAGTTGTGCCGAGGGCTGAAGCTGCTCTCCGGCGATACAGTGGCCATCGATGGCAGTAAGTTCAAAGCTGTGAACAGTCGTGACCGGAACTACACGGAAGGCAAGATCGACAAGCGTCAGCAGCAGATTGAAGAAAGCGTGCAACGCTACCTCGACGCGATCGAAAGCGCAGACCGCACCAGCCCAACAGGTTTCGATGTGAAGACGGTGCGCTTGCACGAGAAGATCGCCCGCTTATGCCAACAGATGCGAGAGCTCGAGCAGATCCGAAAGCAGCTAAAAACCCAACCGGACAAACAGCTTTCTCTCACAGATCCGGATTCGCGCTCGATGACCAGCGGTGGCAAAAGAACCGGAACAGTGGGCTACAACGTTCAGGTCGCCGTGGACGCAAAGCATCATCTGATCGTTGAACACGAAGTGACGAATGTCGGAAGCGATCACGGACAACTTAGCGGAATGGCGATTGCGGCAAGAAGGACGATGGGCAAGTCTCGATTGAAGGTTCTGGCCGATCGAGGTTATTTCAGCGGTCCGGATATCCGAGCGTGCGAACTGGCAGGTATCACGGCGTATGTCCCAAAGCCGCTCACATCAGCGTCAAGAAAGAAAGGCCTTTTTACCAAGCGCGACTTTATCTACGTTGCAAGGCACGATGAATATCGATGCCCCGCCGGCGAACGTGCGATTCGTCGATTCACGACAGTCGAACACGGCATGAATCTTCAAGTTTACTGGTCCAGCGCATGCCCGCATTGTCATTTAAAGGAGCGATGTTCGCCCAGCGACTATCGCCGCATCCGACGATGGGAGCACGAACGCAGACTCGAAGCCATGCAGCGACGGCTCGATCGGAAGCCAGATGCAATGACTATCCGACGAAGCACTGTCGAGCATGTTTTCGGTACGCTCAAGCAGTGGATGGGTGCGACACACTTTCTGACGCGGACGCTCAAGCGGGTGAGCGCCGAGATGAGCCTTCAGGTGCTGGCCTACAACCTCAAACGCGTCATAAACATACTCGGAGTCGCGAGAACCATGAGGGCCATGAAGATGGTCGGAAGCTGAGGCCCGAGGGGCCTGTCTTTTCGCATATGACGTTTGGATGATGGCCGTCAGGTTTACCGAAATACTCACTGGGCAGGCCAATCGAACTCATCCTTGCGGCAAGAAAGCAGTTTTCACACACCCTCGGACGAGATGCGACGAGTCGTGCCATGGTCGAGGCTGATTGCATTGATCGAACCGCATTATCCGAAGGGGAAGACCGGTCGTCCGCCATTTCCGGTAGCGACGATGTTGCAAATTCACTTCCTCCAACAGTGGTTCGGTCTGTCGGACCCAGCGATGGAAGAAGCCCTCTATGACGTCCCGCTGTATCGCGAATTCGCAGGCCTTGATGGCGGGATGACCCGTCTTCCAGACGAAACGACTATCTTGCGGTTTCGGCACTTGCTCGAAGCGCATGGCATCGCTGCGCAGATTCTGGCAGTCGTCAATGAATTGTTGAACGAAAAGGGACTGATGCTTAAGGCGGGCTCGGCTGTCGACGCTACGTTGATCGCAGCGCCCAGCTCGACCAAGAACGGCTCGGGCACACGCGACCCCGAGATGCAGTCGACCCAGAAAGGCAGGAATTGGTACTTTGGCATGAAGGCGCATATAGGCGTGGACGCAGAGTCAGGCATCGTTCACACGGTCATCGGCACGGCGGCTAACGAGCACGACATCAATGCGGCCCTTGCGTTGTTGCACGGTGAAGAGACGGATGTTTACGCTGACGCCGGATACCAGGGCATCGAAAAGCGTAAGCAAACGGGCTCGGCTCGATGGCATGTCGCGATGCGGCCCGGCAAGCGAAGGAAATTGAACTTGAAGGATCCTCTCGATGCGATATACGACAAGATCGAACGATTGAAAGCCGGCATTCGTGCAAAGGTCGAACATCCGTTCCGAATCCTCAAGCGACAGTTTGGTTACTTGAAGACGAGATACCGGGGGCTGGCGAAGAACACCGCTCAGATCACCACATTATTTGCGTTGGGAAATTTATGGATGATGCGCAAGGCGCTGCGCAAAGCGTAGAACACACCGCAGGTTGAACACCCTTTCGTCCTCTCGATGAGAGGTCACAAAGTGTGGGCCCATCGCCTCTGACACTGACAAACCGTTCTGAGCGAGAAAAATCTGCTCAACGCCTACATGGTGCGCAGGTCTTTGAACCGGGTTCTGCAGAGCTTCCTTAACATGCCCCATCGCGGGCTAAGAAGCCCTTCAGGGCCTCAGCTTGCAGCTATTTTCATTGCTTTATTGTCCCGGAAACTCCAAGTATTTTCATGAGGCGCTTCAGGTTGTACGCCAATACCTGAAGACTCATTTCAATGCTTACCCGTCGGAGCGTCCTGGTCAGGAAGTGGGTGGCAGGAACCCATCCAGTGCTTGAGCATACCGAACACGTGTTCAACGGTGCTCCTTCGAATGGCCATTGCATCAGGCTTGCTATCGAGCCGACGCTGCATAGCCTCCAGTACATGTTCGTGCTCTCATCGTCGGATGCGACGATAGTCGCTGCGAGGACATCGCTCCTTGAGATGACACTGCGGGCACGCGCTCGGCCAGTACACCCGCAAATTTATGTCATGCTCAACGGTCGTGAATCGAAAAATCGCTCGCTCTCTCGCGGGACATCGATACTCACCGTTCCTTGCAACGTAAACGAAATCGCGCTTGGTAAAGAGCCCTTCCTTCCTTGATGCCGAGGTAAGTGGTTTGGGGATATATGCCTTGATCCCGCCAGTTCGCACCCACGGATATCCGGGCCGCTGAAGGATCCACGGTAAGCCAGCACCTTCAGGTTCGGCTTGCCCATCGCACTCTTCTCCGAGAACGCCATCCTGCTGCGTTGGCCGCGATCGCTTCCAATATTCGTCGCTCGTGTTCAACGATCAAATGATGCTTCGTATCTACGACGGTCTGGACGTCGTAGCCGACGGTGCCGGTTTCCTTGCCACCGCTGGCCATGGAGCGAGAATCCGGGTAGGTAAGCGACAGTTGTCTGTCCGGTTCTTTCTTCAGCTGCTCTTTGATCTGCTCGCGCTCACGCATCCGCTGTCGCAGCAGCGCGATTTTATCATGCAGGCGCACGGTCTTCAGATCGAAACCTATCGGGCTGGTCCGGTCTGCTGATTTAATCGTGTCGAGGTATCGCCGGACGCTTTCCTCGAGCTGCTGCTGGCGCTTGTCGATTTTGCCCACAGTGAGTTTCTGTCACGGCCGTTCGCAGCCTTGAACTTGCTACCGTCGATGGCGGTCATGTCGCTGGATAGCAGGAATATTCTCTGCCGTTCCCGTCCTCGCATGGAGTTGCCGCCGTAAAAAATTCAGTAGAATTCGAATGGCGGCAAGGAAGAGTCAACGCTGATTTGTTACCCAGATCACGCAAACCCCCAGAAAACAGTCAATATTTTTTATTAGCCGTCTATTATCGACTCAACGAATAACGCGGGACGTCCCGCATCAGACATTGAGTGAGAGAACATGGCGAGCAAGAAGAAACAAGATGCAGTGACCGTGACGGAATACTTTGACGCACAAGTTGCCCTTCGCCAGATCACGCTCCAACAGTTGAGCAAAGACATCGGCGGTGTTCTCAAGCCAAACATGCTCTCGATGATCCGTCAGGGACACACCAAAATTCCCCTTCAGCACATTGGTCCGATCGCTCGAGCCCTGTGCGTTGATGCTTTGTTCTTGCTCAAGATGGCAATGAACGAATACCAACCCGAAAACTGGAAGGCTATCCAAGACATCATGGGCAGCCAGCCGGTGCTGACCCGCAACGAGATTGCCCTTCTTAAGGCGATTCGTGAGGCGAACCCGAACAACCCGAAGCTCAACACTGAGGCTGACGAGAAAGAGTTCGCTGCGGTGGTCGCTGCTTTGAATGGTGACAACAACGGCTGAAGTGGCATTGAGCCTGTCCTCCCCTGTTCGATCAAGGCCGGTCTGAACATGAGCGCTACACAGACCATCACGGAAAACTTAGAAGTGCGGACCGCATCATATCGCGGGGGCGTCGTCGAGATGCGCACAGGCGAACGCCTCGCCGTGTTCCTCAACGAGAACCAGAACACGGGATTTCGCTGGGCCCTGGAAGGCGAGACGGAACTGTTCGAAGTCGAGGTCAACCGTTACAGCGCCGTTTCCGCGTACCTGGGCGGCGAGCGCGAGCGGCACGTACACGAGAAATTCCACCTCGCCTATCCCGACGGCGTAGGCTGCTGTGATCGACTCCTTGTCGGGTAGCAGCGGCGCATCACTGCGCCGCCGCCCCCTGAGAACCGGACGTGCGGGTCACCCCGCATCCGGCTCA
>NZ_FCOX02000126.1 GCF_900044055.2 Caballeronia calidae
CTGAGCAACTGCGTGGGTGTCCAGGCGCACGAACGAATCTGCATCCAGAGTTCGAGTACGGTGCGCGTCTGCTGCCAGAGATTGTTGAATCCCCACCAACGCTTGAGATTGTGAAACAGCGGTTGTCGGGTAAGGAACTGGCGCGGTACGCGGCGAACCCGGCCCGTTTCCAGCCCCTCCCCATAAGAACTGATCGTGAGGTTTTCCCTCAAGCAGCTCACCCAGTAAGATTCATCGCAAGGGTTATGGGTCCTGTCGTGCGACGGCCACTTTCACGCGAAACTCCTCCGCGCCCGACAGCGGACGCGTTTTCCAGTCCCAGTACAAGCCCAGGACGCCGTAGAGGTACTCGTTACTCCATCGCCGCCGCCCGACACTCCGCTTCTGGCGTCGCTTGCGCCGCGTCAGCAGAGTTCGAACCTTCATCTCCAGATAGTCGCGCACCTCACTGAAGGCGCGACTGGCGTTGCCGACCCGAAAGTAGTTGACCCAACCCGCGACCGCAGCGTTGAGCTTCGCGATCAGCTTCACGGCCGGAGTCGAGCCTCCGTGCCTGATGATGTCGCGAATCTTCGCCTTGATGGCTTGGCGGGCCTTCTTCTTGGGGGTCATCCGAATGAAGGAGCTATTGTCGGAAGTGGTGTACGGGGGAGTTGAGGCGGGAAGTTGAAGGCGGTGGAGGTTTCAGCTGAGAATCTGATTGTCGAAGTCGGAATCCAGCAAACATCAAACCATCCACCATGAGCAAGGATACGGAAAAAGCAGTCGTCGGTCTATCGGGAGTCGGGCTTGGCCTGGACGAACTGGTTCGTCACGGGGCGCGGCAAGTGATTCAACAAGCGATCGAAGCGGAGCTGTCAGAGCTGATGGAGCGGTTCGCGAACGTCAAGACTTTGCAAGGGCAGCGCGCCGTCGTGCGCAACGGCTACTTGCCAGAGCGCGAGGTGTTGACGGCCGCCGGGCCAATTGCGGTGAAGGTGCCGAAGGTGCGCGATCGATCGGGATCGGGTGTGAAGTTCAATTCGACGATCGTGCCGCCGTACGTGAGGAAGTCGCCTCGCGTGAGCGCAGCGCTGCCCTGGCTGTATCTGAAGGGCATCTCGACGGGCGATATGGGCGAAGCGTTGAGTGTGCTGCTGGGCGATGACGCCAAGGGCTTGTCGGCCAACGTGGTGAGCCGGCTCAAGGCGCAATGGGCCGACGAGCATGTGGCCTGGAGCCGGCGCGACATGTCCGGGTCGCACCACGTCTATTGGTGGGTAGACGGCATTCACACGGGGCTGCGCAGCGAGAACTCCGATGGGCAATGCTTGCTGGTCATCATCGGCGTAAAACCGGATGGAAGCAAAGAACGTGTGGCGATCGGCGATGGGTATCGCGAGACGAAAGCGTCGTGGCTAGAGCTGCTGCTCGACCTGAAAAAGCGCGGTCTGAAGGCGGGGCCGCGGCTGGCCGTCGGCGACGGCGCCATGGGCTTCTGGGCGGCGCTGGAAGAGGTGTTTCCGGCGACGCGTGGCCAGCGCTGCTGGTTTCATTACGCCGAATTCCGGATTACGCCGATGTGCAGCGGGAAGCTGGCACCGCGGGTGGTGAACGCGCAGTAGGCTTCGGCATAATCGTACCCATTGAGCGATGCTTTCTTCTCCACCACTTGGAGAAGGAGACAACTCATGTCAGATCCATCTCGAGTTCGGATGACCGGGCCTCTTACCGCGTTCGCAGACGGCTTCGCCGCCGAGTTACGCAAACAAGGTTACCGGCCCAATGCCGCGGCAAATCAACTTCAGCTTTTAGCACATCTGAGCCGGTGGCTCGCCTCGAAACGGCTAGATGCGACGGCGATCTCCACGCCGGTCCTGACTGAATTCCTGGACGCGCGACGCGCACAGGGCTACAGGTTGTGGCTCTCGCGCAAAGCGCTGGCACCGCTGGTCGGCTACCTCCGTGCTGTTGGAGTTGCAGTGGCAACTGAACCAGCAGTGTTGGGTCCCGGCGAGGCACTGCTTGCTCGCTATCACAAATATCTGCTCGATATGCGAGGGCTTGCCGGCACCACCGCTTGTGGATACGTCTACATGGTACGTCCGTTCGTTAAGAACCGAGTTGCCAATGACGAACTCGACTGGACGGACTTGCGGCCAGAGCACCTGAACAGATTTGTGCTCGCGGCTAGTCGTGGTCCCTCCAGAGGTTCAGCAAAGCTCGCGGTTACCGCCCTACGGTCATTGTTGATCTACTTGCACATGGAGGGGCTGATAGCGCAGCGGCTGGACACAGCAGTCCCGTCGGTTGCAGGGTGGAGCTTGGCAGGGTTACCACGCGCACTGGAGCCATGCGACGTAGAACGACTAATGGCAGCCTGCGATCGGCGCACCGGTAGCGGCTGTCGCAATTTCGCAATCCTGATGTTGCTCGCGCGTCTGGGCTTGCGTGCTGGCGAAGTACGTAAGCTCAATCTTGACGACATCGACTGGCGCACAGGTGAGCTCGTCGTGAGAGGTAAAGGTCGGCACCTCGAACGCCTCCCTTTGCCCGCGGACGTCGGCGAAGCGTTGGCTGCGTACCTTCAAACTGGTCGACCCGATACCGCACAGGGCCGCACCGTGTTCGTACGTACACGGGCGCCTCATCGTGCGCTCTCGTCTACCGGTGTCACAGACGTGGTGGTCGCCGCCGCTTCACGCGCGGGCCTCACTAACGTGGGCGCCCATCAGCTACGTCACACACTTGCAACCCAAATGGTGCGCTCCGGCGTCGCGCTTCCCGGAGTCGCACAAGTGCTGCGGCATCGCCGTCTGATGACCACTGCAATCTACGCGAAGGTTGACCGCGAGGGATTGCGCCTACTCGCCAGAGCATGGCCAGGAGGTGCAGCATGAACGATTTACATCTTGCGCTGGCTGACTACCTGAATTTGCGTCGCTCCCTGGGGTATAAATTGCGACGACAGGAGAAGCTGCTAAATCAATTCATTAAATCCTTTCTGGACACTGGAGCGCCAACAATAACGACGCAACATGCACTGACATGGGCATGCCAACCGAAGAACGCCTGTAACAACTGGTGGTCCTATCGTCTGTCAGCGGTTCGTGCCTTCGCCAACTATCTACACGCCACCGATCCCACGGTTGAGGTGCCGTCGCCGGACCTGCTGCCCTGGAGGGCTCACCGAGCTATCCCGTATCTGTATCGCGAGGACGAGATTGTCGAGTTGATCAACGCTGCCGGAATGCTCAACTCCCCACTGCGAGCGGCAACTTACCAGACATTGATTGGGTTACTCACCGTCACCGGTATGCGTGTCGGTGAGGCGATCAATCTGGATCGGCAGGATTTCGATGCGCGCAACGGTACGCTCATTATCCGGGAGGCAAAGTTCAATAAGACGCGGGAACTTCCATTGCACCCAACGGCGGTCACGGCCCTGAAGCGCTACCTTACCTGCCGCAGCCGTGTTTCCTGCGCCGCGAGATCCGAGGCCCTATTCATCTCCCCGACTGGCAGTCGGCTCCTGTACTGCAACGTTCATTGGACATTTCAGCGCCTGGTGAGCCAAGTCACTCTTACCCAGCGCACAGGTCGGTGCCGCCCTCGTATCCATGACTTGCGCCATGCATTCGCCGTCAACGCGCTACTTGACGCGTATCGAGATGGCTCGGATACGCAGCAGCGTCTCACGCTGCTTTCAACGTATCTTGGACATGCCAATCCCGCGTCGAGTTACTGGTATCTATCGGCAGCACCGGAACTGCTCACGAAGGCAGCCGAGCGTCTGGAGTATCCACGTGGAGAACGAGCATGACAGCACTTGCCATAACCCTTCAGGCGTTTTTCACTGATCGGCTCCTTCGCGAGCGGCACGCGAGCCCATGTACTGTCTCCGCGTATCGCGATACGTGGCGATTGTTACTTGGCTTTTGCGCGAAGCGAACCGGCAAATCACCTTCGGCGCTCGATTTTTCTGACCTCGACGCGCCGCTTGTCTGTGCCTTCCTGGACCATCTTGAGCTGGAACGCAAAAATGGCGCACGCACGCGTAACGCTCGGCTTGCTGCCATCCACTCACTATTTCGCTACGCGGCATTACGCAACCCCGAATGCGCGGCCACCATCGCCCGAGTTCTGGCGATACAATCCAAGCGCTTTGAGCGTGCCATCGTTGCTTTTCTCACCGAAGCCGAAGTGCAAGCGTTGCTCGCGGCGCCCGATCGCGCCTCGTGGTCAGGGCGTCGCGATCACGTTTTGCTACTGGTTGCAGTGCAAACCGGCTTGCGAATCTCAGAGTTGATCGGCCTGAGACAGAGCGACGTTCACATCGGCGTTGGCGCACATCTCGCCTGCCAGGGGAAGGGTCGAAAGAATCGCATTACCCCGTTGACTGTCCCGGTGGTCAACGTGCTCCGCACCTGGCTTGCCGAGTGCGACGTCAATCCGTCGGCGCGGCTGTTCACAACGCGTGCCGGAACACCACTCAGCCGAGACGCGATTGAGCGCCGCATCGCCCTTCACGCAGCTACAGCATCGGCGACGTGTCCGACATTGGGAAAGAAAAACATCACTTGCCATGTGTTGAGGCATACCGCGGCAATGCGGCTTCTGGAAGCGGGAGTAGATCCCACGGTGATTGCTCTATGGCTAGGGCATGAGCGCGTCGACACCACCGCAATCTATCTTCATGCGCATCTGGGTATCAAGGAGCAGGCCCTCGACCGAGCTCGAATGCCCACCGCGAAGGTGGGTCGATATTGTCCCACCGACAAGCTACTGGCCTTCCTGGAGTCGCTCTGATTATGCCGACGCCTACTGCGCGTTCACCACCCGCGGTGCCAGCTTCCCGCTCCACATCGGCGTAATCCGGAATTCGGCGTAATGAAACTTATTCCGACGTCGGAATAAGTTTCATAAAATGGGAAACGTCATGAACGCGCTGCCCAAGTCGCAACAGGCACGCGCGAAGGCCGACATGCAATCAATCTGGATGGCGGCGACCCGCGCCGACGCGCACGCCGCGTTCGATCGTTTCGTGTCGATCTACGCGGCCAGATATCCGAAGGCGACCGAGACGTTGAAGAAGGACCGGGAGGCCTTGCTCGCATTTTACGAATTCCCTGCCGAGCACTGGCAGCATCTGCGCACGACCAACGCAATTGAATCGACGTTCGCGACGGTGCGCCACCGTACGACGCGAACGCGTAACTGCGTATCGCGACCAACCTTCCTCGGACTGGCATTCAAGCTGATCGAGGAAGCCGAGAAAACCTGGCGCCGTATCAACGGCCCGGAAAAGATCAAGCTGTTGCTTGAGGGCGTTGCCTTCAAGGACGGCGAACCGGTGCAAGACGATCGACCGGGTCAGCAGAAACTCGCCGCTTGAAATCGACTGCCGTCAAATTGTTCATACACCACTCTTGACGTTAGCTCCGAATGAAGTATCCGTTCCCCGCTCGTTTGCGCACGCGACGCAGGTCGAACCCCAGGAACCCAAAGGCGTCCCCGTGCAGCGTGTCCACCACCGTGGTTTTCTCCGTGTTCAACTCGACGCCAAGTGGCACGAGTTGTTCCCGCAGACGAAGCAGGGCGCGTTCTGCCCAGCCGCGTTTCGTGTGGTGGCCGCTGACGGTAATGACGATATCATCAGCAAACCGGTGATAGTTCACTGCCTCGTAAGGTCCCTGCGCCGTCTTGCGGCGAATCTCGTCGAACATCCAGTCGATCTCGTTCAAGTAGATGTTCGCGGCGAGCGGGCTGAACGGGCCTCCTTGCGGGACGCCGATCTTACCTGCTGCTTTGATAACCTGCTTGACCAGGCGCAAGACCTGGGGATCCTGAATGCGCTTCGCGATCTTGTCCAACAGGGTTGAATGTTGGATCGTGTCGAAACATGCCCGGATATCGCCTTCTAAAATCCACTGTGACGATGTCTTCTTCGCGAGCGCAGTAAAGCATTGCTCGATGGCGTCTGCTGTTGAGCGGTCCCGACGAAATCCATACGAGTGCGAGTCTGCGCACGTTTCCGACACAGGCTCAAGAGCAAGCAGGTGTAACGCCTGCATCGCTCTGTCGACCATGCTGGGATTCCGAGCGCTCTCATCTTGCCATTGCTTTTTGGTATATAAGTAGCCAGTCATTGAGCGCCGGAATGGCGCTCGTGGAGAGTTTGGCGCGCGCTTGCGCGAATGCTTGCCCGGATACCCTGCGCAGCAATTGTGCCTGTTGCTGCAGATGCCCAAAGAACTCGTCCAGTTCGGTCTGGACGCTCTTGCGCATGCCGGTGAGCATCAATGCGATCAGTGCCGGCAAGGGCAATTTGCGACGACGTTGGAACGCCGTGGGATGCTCCGGATCGCAAGCAAGCAGAGGAAACTGATCAGTCTGCATATGGGCTGCGAGATCGGCAAGCAGAGTGGAAAGAGACATGGGGCCAAGGAAGATCAAAAAGATCCTCATTGGCCGCCGCGCGAAGTTGGCTTCGCGTCAAGTGCTTTTTTAACTTGATTGATTTCCGGGGCGGCAGACGCGCCTAACTTGGGTGGATTGGCGCTCGACCCCAGCGACGAAGCGCAATCTCGCCCCGCGATGCTTCCGCTTTTCGCCTCCGCAGCGGGGGTCGCGGAGCCGGCTAACAACCGTTGATCGCGAAATATGAGGTCGTAGGGTTCAGCTTGACGGGGAATCCATATCCACCGAGCTCGCAACAACCTAACAATACCGCGTGATGTCACCCCCCCTGAAGACCCCGACAAATCCTCAGGATTCCGGCTCAAACAAATAATCATTAAACGTTTAACTCGTACTCAAATATTCTCTAATATATCGGAGATACTATAACGCTTAAGTAACGCGACAAATTCTTCATAACCCGGCATGCTCTGTGCGCCCTTAAGGATCTCCCGGAAATTCTCAGGCAAAAGCATTTTTTTAATCATCTCCTTATCAGTGATTCCAGCGGCGTCGATCAGATCGCCAATGGACTGCAATCGCTCCGGGTCAGCTTTAATCATTTCAATCACTTGCGTAGAAAACCAAGATGGACCGGGTTCATCTCCTTTATACATCAACGGTTCTAATGTTATAAATTGAAAGGAATCTTCGGGAGTGCATCCGGCGCTCTTTAAAAGTTCACCAAATTTTATAATGCAATTCATGTCAGCGCTTTTCAGAGCCTTGCCCACCATTCCCTTCTTATGAAACAGGTCATGCTTAACTCCCGAATCAAGTGATCGAATTGACGTTATTTTTTTTATGAATTCACTAACGTCGCCAAGTTTGCCAATTTGTGAGTATTGGAGCGCATCGGCAATCTTACTTCTGTTGGCGACCACACCGCGGTCTGTTACTATATTATCCGGAAGAAAAAAGTCGTCTTTTTTCATCAGCAAGGAAATTTTATTACACCCCTCGTCTATGTAGGAGTCCATCCCAATGGAAACCACGCCGCTTTTGTCCCTCTTTTCTACCAAGCCCGCTTTAAAGAAATGACCGACACTTTTCCCCGTCAGCTCTTCCAGCCTAAATCCAGCTGTACGCGAATGCGTGGTCGTCACATTGGGATCGAATGCAGAAACAACGTAGCGAAGCTGATCGCCCTCTTTTTTGACTTTGTATTTAATGGCCAGGGAGTGACCTTCGGGTAGCCCGCCCGTTTCTATGAGCGCGCCATATGGTTTCCCGGGTATAGCTTTTTCGAAAGCAAATTTCAGCCACGCACCAAAGTCCCGTTGATCGAAAGTGCTCGAAATCGAATTATTATAGAACGATTTAAGCTTTTCCTCACTGAGCTGGAGCTTGTCTATCCCATCTTGTGAAGTAAAAAGCCTATAATCCATTGTTTCGCGCTCCAACCATCCAACAGCCAGATGTCGGCATACTGCCTCGTCTCCGTTTTCAAGCTTGAATTTGCCATTGTATGATCTGACAGTATCGCCGCGCTCCCCAAAAAAATGCTCATTTTTTTTGTGGTACAATTCTCTCTTTGCTTTTAGGCCACTACTCAGCGTTTCGTTATGAGGGGATGTTTTTTTGTTGGGTTCAACGCACTCGCTCTTTTGATTTTCATCAAAAAACGAAGCGTTACAAGTGTGGTTCGGAGAAATAGGGCGCATGATAAGCTCTCACAAAAATGAATTATATGTTGCCCCAAATCCTTGGGGCTTTGTTCGGTGACTACGAGTCGCCGTGCTTTGGGCGGTTTTTGACGATGCGACATGTTGTCCGTCAGCCGCGCGTCAAGCGACATGCTGTAGGCAGTTAGCTCGTTTTAGGTTATTGTCATGTTCTTGCACGGCCGGCAGATATGATATTGAATGAAGAAAGCTTCGATGTCCGCTTCGCCATCGACCGATGCATCGATTTCGTTCAAGGATTATCGATCTCCGCCCGCCCTGGTCGGGTGACAAAGTGGATGCCAACATTCCGTAAAAGAGAGGAACGGAGGCATGGATGATTTGAAGCCCAGCTTTTCAAGGCGCCAGTCGCGATTGTATTGATTTCTGAACGCAATGGCAGCAGCAGGACTTTCTCTAGGGAAACGCTGAATGTGCGACACGTGCTGCTCCCCGTAGCGTGTCGAACATTAAGTAATGAGGGCATCAAAGCTCGTTCTTGTCTTGTGTTATGGCGCGCGCTGGAATAGGTTCGGCGTCGCGCGCTATTCGAGGTGAGACGATGAAGTTTGTCGCGCGCCCGACGAGAAGTATGTTGTCTTGAGCAGTGCGCGACGGAACGGGCAGCCAGACGGGGAAGCGTCGCGCGTACGGACGCCCATGCGAAACGGCCCCGGCGCGATGAACGTCGGGGCCGAAGGTCAGAATGGATCGTCCATCTTTGACATCGTCCGTCCCTTCGACGGCGTCGTGGAAGTGATCCGCTCACTCAACGAGCGATTCACTCTTGAGCAATGGGTCGGAAGTGCCCCTCCACCCTGCTCTATCTAGGACCGCAGCGCCAAGTCGCGCGACCGCCTACTCAGGGCAATCGCACGAATTTTCATACTGATTGGCTGTCGGCCCAGCCAAGAAGCTATGCCATATAGCGGTCATTTGCACATGCCTTGAAGAGCCTTGAGGCGCCGATTTCTGAGCCCTACTTTCAAGGTCAGGTCATCGCGCAGCAGATTCATCGAAATGCGCCGGAGCACGGCGAAGTTCCGCGCAGCATTGTCAATACGCACGCGACACTGCTCTTCGCCGAACGCCATGTCCAGGCACCCGTGCATGCCATTTTCGATCACCCAGTGCGAACGCACCGTGTGCGCCAGGCGAGCGGCGTTCGCCGGCAGGCTGGAAAGGTAGTAGCGGTTTCAGTTGTGGTGGCGTCACCTATTTCACGCGTAGCGTCGACAATGGCCGCCGAACGGGCATAGGGCCGCGGCGATGCCTCATCAAGTGTGGCTCATTCGAACGCAATACCATGCCGGGTCTCGATCCGGCCATGGTCCTTGCCGATCTCGCGATGTTCGCTCAGCTCACGAGCTCGCCGCGCTTTTCCGGCGACAGACGCCCGTTGGCTTCATGCGCCAGACGAACGCTCAGCCAGGGGGAATTATGATTGGCCTTGATGGCCAGCACATAGTGCGCGCCGGCGTCCACGATCTTGCGGGCGATCGCACGCT
>NZ_FCOX02000127.1 GCF_900044055.2 Caballeronia calidae
TGCCCACTGAAAAAGTAGTGGGCACATTCTGCGTTGCATCGCCTCCGCCTTCTACGTGGGCCGAATTGAGCGCTTTCGTTATATGAAGCTGCGTAGCGCGCTTCAGACACCTCAATCCAAGCGGTTGCAGCACGTCCTCGCGCCCCGTGACAGCAAGATCGGACCGTGGATGACGCTCGATGAAGAAGCTATTTTGATCACGCTTCTAAGCCAGTGCCAGCGAAGGATCGCTCAGTTTCAGGCGTGCTCGCTGGCGAGGCTCGATCCGAAGATGGGGACCGGCATCCGTCAGCTCCGCTGGTCGTACGCGATGGCCCGGCGTGGGAGCGTGGGTCGAACAGTCGGGCGAAAGTCGCGCCTGAATGCTGATGAATCGAAGCGCAAGCGCGCAAAGCCGCCGGACATCCGGTGCGTTCTGATGAGCGGGCGCTCGGGCAGGTAACCACTGGGCCGCCACGCGTCGGCGGCGCCGGAAAAAAACTCAGACGAAAAAATGGCGCGGCATTCGTCGCGATCGTCGCAGCCGATAAATTCAAAAGAAGCGCTCCATGGAATCGAAGAAGTCATGCTGACGCAGAATCTGACTTCCTCGCCTCATGGAGCCGACAGCTGGAGAGCGAAATCGGTAGGAGCACCGTCAGTCTTCTGGGCTCTCGAGCAAAGTTCTTTACACCGCAACCTGGCAAGCCGCGCCTACTGGCGCGGGTACGATGAAAGCATCGGGGCCCCGATCCTCACGCCGAGGGTATAGCGCGCTGAAGGCTGCATCGATCCACGCCTGCGAAGACATATATGCCGCCCTCTGGTCACATGGATGAAACGTCAACTCGGCAGACGGCATGGCCTCCTGCACGGCCTCCCCGATGCTCTGCCCGACCGTGGCCGCACCGCGCTCGGCCGCGCCGGGCAGCAGGATCGCGAACGTATTGTTCGTGTAACGGACGGCCACATCCCCCGCCCGGCGGATCCGCCGATGGATGCATCCGGCAACACAACTCATCGCTGCGGCATGCGCCGTCGGCGCTGTTGCCGCCTCCCTCACCGAAATCAACAGCAGCGACAGGGGCAGCCCGCTGCGCTGTGCGCGACGCCATTCGCTCTCAAGCGCGCGAAGGAAAGCGTCGCGATCGCACAGCGATGTCGCCCCCACGGCGTCCGTCGCACTTACGTGGATAGCGATCGGAGCGGACCTGCGATGCGGCAGCGACTGCAACACTCGCACATCGGCCAGCAATGCATAGCCAATACGTGGGATTGTCTTGATCGACGGCGCTCCCGCCCCGAGCACGCTGAGTACGGTGCGCAGCGCGCAGATCGCTTGACTCAGGCTGTTGTCACAAACTTCGAAGCCGTGCCGGCGCCAGCCTTCGTCGAAGAGTTTGCGGCGCGAGAGCACGACACTCGGCGAGCGCACCAACAATCCGAACAGGCGCGTCACAATTGGCTTCAGATGAATGTCGGCCGTTTCGCCGGATAAATCGACAAGTTGGTCCGCCGTTTCATCGAGAAGCCAACGTTCATTGAGGATAAACTGCTGGGTGCCCATCGTGTCCATGGTTTTTCTCCGTGCGTATAGCGAGGTTAACGTCACGAACTGACAAATGGTTACCAGATTTAACACTTACCGTAAGATTTACATCTTAGGCCATTGAAAGACAAAAACTCGACAATATAACCGCAAGAAAGAAAAGTCCTTACGTACCATTTCAAACATATGACAAAATTCCGGCTTTCATCATAACTCATCACAAATAAGTCCCGAGCGTCCCCGCTTATGGCTATGGTTGGTAATCCCCCAGGATCACTGTGTTTTTCGCTTCGAGGGAGTGCACGGCTTTCCGAAACTCGACGGGTTAAGGCGGACGTCAACGCCAACCGGATGCCCAGCCAGGACGAGGCTTGGCAGGCGCGCCAGGCTTAGAACATCGCATCGGTCGGTCTTCACGTGTTCGCCCGGCTTCTTCTAAATCCGCGACGGCGCCACGATCTGGCAGCCTGCTTTAACTCGCGGCAGTTCTCGGCAAATTGTGCACCAGGACGGCTTCGTAGCAGAACGCCGCCGCCCGTGCCACGCTTGAGCGGTGCCATCAGGTACTACCGAAAGACACGGCAGGGTTCTTGGGTGCTCGGTTTCAGCGCATCATAGCCAGAACGCGACACGCGAGCGTGACGAAGAAGTTGGGACGCCCGCGCCTCACCCGCATAAGTGCCGGACTTTCGTAGTCCTCGCGAGCACGTGCTGTAACCCATGCGCACCAGACTGCATCCCTTGCACTATACGCCCGACGTAAGGCTGTGCCGAAAACCACCGCGACTACCTCTTTCGCGACGCGTTCTTATGTGAACCGAGCAATCAAATTCAACGACTTTGACGCGCAGCAACATGCCTGTGGCGCGTCATCAGACACTCACATTCGCTCATTTTTATTAGATGATACCCCCGTCAGGCAAACCACGCACAAGAAGACTGCCGATACCTGTTCACGTGGAGTGAGCTTCAAGACGCACTTGACACCGGTTCCAGCAGACATAGACGCTTCATGGTGGAAAAAACAGAAAGCTTTACGCCTCTCCTGCAATCGGATACATTGAAATATATGAAAGATTTTGCTCGATCGTGGTATCGATCGTCCTCAGGTAAAATCTGAAAAGGTGCTTTTTCTATTCTTTTTTCTTTTTTGCCGTGTTCGATCTGAACGCGATTGAGTCCAGGGAAAATCATGGACACATTGCAGGTGCTGGTTATTGATAAGGACGCGGCATTCCGTCAGGGTGTGGTTGACGCTATCCGGGATTCCGCCCTATTGCCAGGCCTGGTGATTCAACAGGCCACGTCGGCACACGCCTACTTCGATGCGCCCGGCGACGTAAGCGCCCTTGATGGGCTGATCGTCGATTGGGACGCCGAGCCCAATGCGAGCGTGAGGCTCGCAGTCTTGAGGCTGCGGTTTCCCGGTGCAGCAATTATTGTCAGTTCAAGCAGCAACAGCTTACTGGTTCCACGGCAAGCCTTCGCCGCCGGCGCAGCTGGCTTTGTTCGCCGGGATGGCCCGCCCTTGCTTGTCCGGGCCGTGATCGAGCTCGTGCTTAGCGGCGAGGCGTTCGCGTTGCCCGATCATCTTCGCCCTTCATCGATGTCAGGCGTCTGAGCCGAGGCTCGAGCATGCCACCCCTCCTTTTACTCGCCTGGGATCCGTTGCTCCGTCACCGGCGCAACCAACGCATAGCCGAGACGCGGAATCCTCGCGATGTAGATCGACGAAGGATCGATGTTGTGAAGCGCATGCCGAAGTGCGCGAATAATTTGAGACAACTCGTGATGCGCCCCCTGTACGGGCCCGTTGTCTAATGCGATCCGGATTAGGTGTTCGAAGCTAAGAAGCGAAAACGGCGAACAGGCAAAGGCCGCCAACACCCGGGTCATTCTCGTGTCCAACTCGATCCGGCCGGCCGTGCCGTTTATCCCCTGCACCCAACCAGCACCTGTGTCAAAAAATATTCGCGAGCCGAGAATAAAGCCAGACTGCCCGCCAGAAACGGAAGATTCTGTCGTCATGGCATCTCCTGCAATGGAAACTCGCAGCCCCGTCCCGTCCAATGCGCGCCGATCTAACATCCGTAACGGACCGTGACTGCCAAAAAATTTGCGCAGAATTTATGCCCGCAGTGTCTTATTTATCAGACGAGAACTGAATGCCGGCAAGTTTTTACATAGAAATTATTACACAGATGAGTGAGAAACTTTATTCATTAAACGCCTCATTTCGCAAATAAAGCCGCAATGTGTTCCCACGGAGAGATAGAGCGAGTATTCCGCAAATACTTCACTACATTTTAAGTTGATCAAATCAAGAAAGCGCCGCCAACCTGCCCTCAGTGTCGCGTCGCGGCGCCTCTTGCGCGTTGATGCGCAGCCGTCACATGTGCGCATCTTCAGGAGAAAACCCCGTCGAAGATCGATGGAAATACAGAGATAGGCCGGTATCCAGAGCGTCAAAACGTTCCACTCAAAGCCATATGTACGGCGCGATCCAATCACCCCAAAAGACCACACCCACCTAAAAAACCTAATGGACCACGAACACCCGAGACTAGACACATGACTCTATTTTGCCTTTGATCGCGCGCACTTCAGCGTGAAGTTTTATGAGGCGCCCGCCAAGCGGACGGTTGATCGCACCCCTGACTTGAGGGTCTGCACGCGACAGTATGTCAACAAACTGCATCGGCGAGATCCAGATGTCGGGCAGACATTGCACAGCGCGAATTGATGCGCCACTCAGCAGCATAACCACCATACAGCACCGCCTCGGATTCATCCGTAAAAGGTTGCATCCCGCTGTATTCAGTCGTGAACGCATCCAGTAAAAACCCCGAATCGCACTGTCGAATACGGACGGCACAACGATATCGGACAGAAGCAGCGCGGGGTACCGGGTCGCCTGGCTCCTCGATGAGCATGGACTTTATGATGACTTCAAACCCGCGATAGTGATATTTACGCTCGTGCATGTCGGCCCTCTTGCTACAAATTAGGTGACACTCTACTGTCGTGGCTTCAGACAAACGCGTGATGGTGTGTGAACGCCTCTAATTTTTCGTGCGATCTTTTTATAGGGCTGCGACGACTATTGACAACCAATGCTTAAGATAGAGGGCATAACCAGATAGCACCGCGGATCATCGCCGCCTGAACGGGTCATTGAAGGCTTGCCATCGGATCGAAGAATCGCGCAGACGCCGTCGACCGCGGTGTAATCGGGTTGGTGTCGAGAATACAAGTTATTTGAATGGGTTGAGCGCATTGCATTTTTCGGCCCTTGCCATTCACCGAACATCACACCGCGTGAATCGATGAGGCCTTATGCTGAAACGGCCGCCTATATGAAGACCCATGCGGCTGAGGGGTGTCCACGCGTTGAGGGGCCCGCGTGTCACTGCAGCACTTTGGTCCCCGTTTATCCGCGATTGCGGCAACCGCATGACCAGAGGCACGCATGCATATTGAATTGATTGGCATCACCCGCGAGCACGCCATGCGTCTGGCGGCTGACCTGACGATTTCCGGCAGCGCCGAGCATGTTCTCGAGCTGCTGTGGCGCGTCCAGTGGAGCGCGCTCACTGCCGTACTCGGCGCGACGGACGCCAAACGCCTCATGACCTCACAAGACGTCCAGGCAGTTTGAAGGGTCGCGGTAGGGGCGATGCTTGACCATCGCCCGCCAGATCGCCGGATCGCCAAACGGTCCCCGACTCCGGCTCCCACAGAGCGTACCGTGCGGTGCTACCGCAATACACACCTCTCACGCTCTTCAGACGTTGATTCACCGCGAGCCGCTGTCACTCGCTATAGGAACGATACAGCGTAATCGGTAACTCACCGACGTCCTTGCGTGTCAGGGATCTGATGCAAGGGCGATACATTTCAGATTGACGATGCAGAAGCTCCTTCCCACCTTGCCCAGCAAGCGCGCTATATGCGCTCACCACTGCACTCGCATCCGGCACTGCCTGCCGCGCATCGGGATCGGGGCTGCTGTTGGCGCAAAATGTGTCGATGTTCAGCTCGTACATCGCGCGGCCGAACTGAGTAACGCCTTTGTCTGATCCAAGGTGAAGTTATGTCAAATAGGCAGTTCCCTATGGCACGTTCAGCACAGTGTCGGTTTCTGCAATAACGCTCGAAAACGTGCGATTCGCGCCTGGATAGACATTGCGGCGCGCTTTTGTTCTACTCTTCCTCGATGCGACGAGGCAGATCCATGCGATTGTGCAGGACGCGCACCACATAAATCGTTGTTTCGTGCACACGATAAAAGACCAGGTGCTGCCCGGCGTGGAAATATCTGTAGGGCACCTCAGGAGGGATGCGACGATTTCAGAGTTATCTTGAATCGTCGCAAGCGCTTGATCGATCACATCGCCGTAAACTTCCATCTGCCGCTCGCCCCAAGTCAGAAGCGTGTGGACGAGTGCATCTTCGATGTCGTCCTCCGCCTTCCTGGTAAGCTGAAGCTGAAACTTAGGGCGTGGCATCGGATTTCGGCTTCTCCCTTGAGGCTGCTCGGTTGATGGCTCTCTCTCGAACTCCTTGCATAATCCCCATCGAGTAAGTCCGGGTCCGCCCGGCTGCGATGTCGTCTTCGCCGAGCTGGAGCGCCGTTATCAGTTGAACGTTCCGCTCCTCGCTCTCTCGCAAACGACGCACGGCGTCGCGAACGAGCTCATTCGCATTGCTGTAGAGGCCGCCTTCAACGCTTTGCTTGATGAAATTTTCGTCGACAGGCGCGAAGTTGATGTTCATAATAGGCTCACAATCAAGCAAACTTTGAACATACTTTGTACAGCACAAGCACTTTTTTCGCAAGTGGTCCCGTTTCGTCGTTGTGGAATTAGCCTCCCAAGATCGGTGTGCAGGCCAGGATGCGCTATGCGGTGCCGCGGCGCACCGGGCTGTCGAGGGCGATTGGCGGTCGGCGCGACCCGAGCGGAAGGTGCCAAGCCAAGCTCGCCCAAATTTCGACTTCGTGCGGTTCGAATCCCTTGCGATGTGATCAAGACCGGCAAGTGCAGCGCGCCGATCCATCGCAACCACCGGGTACAAGTCCAGTCTCCGCCGCAAAGTTAAGGCGACGCTTGTCGGGTAGCCGCCATGCATTGCTGCACAGCGCCCCCCTCAGGTAGGGTCGAGAACTGGCGCGCGCACCTGTAGGCGCCGGTGGTGATTCCACCGCTTTCGCGATGGCCCGCAATCCGGCAACCATGGTCACGTTTCCAGCTCCCGCCACGTCGAACGCAGCGGGCCGATTTCCGGCACTACGCTCTCCTGTTTGCTTCATGTCAAGATTTATGTGACCTATCATGCTGGGCGCGCTTTCGGTGCGGCAGCACGACGAACACGATAGCCGTTGAACAGCTTCAGTTCCTCATACAACCAGCGCCTACTCCACCGCTTCCAGCCAAAGCCCCGTCGATTCCGGGAGCGCCCCATATGGCGCCGGATCTTCTTTTCTACCCAGTCTTTGATGAAGCTGAAGCACTCGCTGGAATGTCCGACAGCGAAGTAATTCACCCAACCGCGTAGCACCGGATTGATCAGTTCTACCACCCGATCTACCGGCTGCGACTGGTATCGCCGAAACACCTCCTTGAGCTTGCGCAATAACGCCGTGCGCTTCTTCAGCTTTGGCGTATAGTGCGCCCGCCACACCTGCCTCTGTACGCTGCGGAGTCGACGGAAGTCGAATCCCAGAAAGCCGAAGCTCTCTGCGCGGTCTAGATTAACGGTGCGGCTCTTTTCTTCATTGACCTCGACCTGCAGTTTGGCAAACTCTTCCCGAAGACGCGTGGTCACCGCCCTCAACAGCCACGCATGGCGCGGATGGGCATCGATCAGCACCACCAGATCGTCAGCGAATCGAGCATACTCACGTAGGTGTACTTCCCGTTGCGCGTGGCTTCTTTCGCCCGCTCCAGCATCCGGTCTACCTCAGTGAGATAGATGTTACTGAGCAACGGTGAAATCACCCCGCCTTGCGGAACGCCTTGTTTGCCCGACGCCGTCAGCATCAGCTTCAGCAGATGCATTACGTCGTCGTCCTTGATCCGACGCGCCACTTTTTCAAGCAGTAGATGATGCCGAACTGTGTCAAAGTAGGCGCGCAAATCAAGGTCTATGACGCGGGTCTTGCACTGAACAATCGCCGTCGCCACCCGATGCACCGCTTCATGCGCGGTACGCTTGGGACGGTATCCGTACGAACCCGGTTGGAAGTCTGCCTCGAAGATCGGTTCCAATATGAGCTTGAGCGCGCCTTGAACCACCCGGTCACGGATAGCCGGAATCGAAAGGACACGGACCTTGCCCCCGTCCTTCGGCATCTCCTGCCGCCGCGCCCGTAATGGCACGTAGGTCCGCCCGATCAGTTCGCCCTGTATCTGCTCGAGAAACGCCTCCGCGCCCTGCGCCTCAATGGCCTCGAACGTCACCCCGTCGATACCCGGAGCGCCGTTGTTCTTTCTGGCCAGCGTATACGCTTCGCGCAGCGTTTCCATCTTACAGACGTGAACGTACAACCCCCAGAAACGCCAGGACGGTTCAGCCTTCGCCTTGACGTATATTCCCCGCCTCAGGTCCTGCAAACTGCTGGACGCCTTTGTCATCTCGTCCTTGCCTCCCATGTTGTCGAGGAAGTTACAAACAGCAGGGCCCCTTCGCTCCACCAGCGTTACCCGGCTTCACAGCTAGTACGGGCCCATCCGCCACCCTCTCGCCTTCGGTCCACTTCCCGGGTTCGCCGGTTATAGGACCTACCTTGCTCCAGCGATTTCGCGCCGGGGCGAGGAGGGCTTCTCCAGTTGCTCAGCATGTCCTTGTCATCGTGCCGTCGCTTCCACCCCGCCGAAGTGGAATAGCCGTATCGGTCAGATTTCGGCTACCCATGCTGCCTTCGCCCCCACGGTTGTGGGCTCGGCCCTCGGAGCTTTTCATTTTCGAGGCCACATCTACGTTCACTTTTGTTACGGCCCGATGACTCGCACACTCCCCAAGGAAATGCCTGTCGATAGGCTTCAGAGTCTTGGTTTCCCGCCACCCTGCTATCCTAGCTACGGGGCCTCTGACTCCTACCCCGGCAGGACTGACTCCTGCTGAACATGCCAGCCTTAGCTGGACGCACAACCGTGCATGCACCTTTCAATGCACACGGCTCAAGCCTTTCAAAACCCCCAAGTGGGAGCCGGTTTCTTTACTGTCAAACCACGGCTATGGATTTGCTGGTGGCAAACAGGATGGACCATGACGAGATTGGCTCGCGCACTTGATCCTCCGTCCACACGACGAACGATGTGATGAACGTGCCATCCCGTCGCCGCAGTGATGCGCTGCTGACTCAGGCACGCCTCGGCGCAGCAACGCTTGCTTGAGCACGCCTTCGATGTCGAGCGCGGTCTCCGACAAACAAAACGCGCTGTGGGCAACGTCGTCAAACAGCGAAACGAGATAGGTCTTGCGGCGTAGAGCGCTCAACGATAACGTCGGCCCGTGCATCACGTCGCCGTACCAGATCGAGCCGGCGGGTTCGGCCACGAAGCTGCGCTTCTCGTCGGGCACGAGGGTAGATGCGCTAATGCGCATAGACCGTGGACCTTGAGCAGGCGGTGTATGGCGCTCTTGGAGAGCGTGTCGCGCGGCGCGACGCCTGCGCCTTCGAGCAGCAGCCGAATCTGGCGGATCGAGCGTCGCGTGTTCTCGCGTTTGGCCGCGAGAATGGCCCGCTTGCACCAATGGAAGAACCGACATGAAACCGCCATCGCGAAGGCGGCGGAAGCGGCCAAATTCTGTGGGGCGTGCAAAAAAACACGATGCGGCCCGTCTCGCGATGCGTAAGAGCTTATCCGTAAATTATGTTAACGCTCAGCGGCACCTTGCGGAAGGCGATGATGGCAGCGGCAAGATGGTTTAGGGCGACGAAACTGCGTTCGAGTTTTTCGTATCGGACCAACAGTTTGCGAAAGCGGTTGAACCAGCTGTGACAGACTTC
>NZ_FCOX02000128.1 GCF_900044055.2 Caballeronia calidae
GTGCACGGTTGATCATCGCTTTCCGCTCAGCAACCCCGCCTTGCTGAGCGCTCCGCTTAAGACATGATGGCCTTCAGGGAGTCGCGACATAGGCGTTCGTCCGATGATCGGACGACCTTCACTGAACGGCGGAGACAGTCATGGACAAGGTCAAGTTTTACGTCGGACTCGACGTGCACAAAGACTCAATTGCAATCGCATTCGCGCGGGCGCATGCTCGGGACGATCCCCAGTTCTACCGATACACACATCAATGGGGTCCATCTGGTTGGCTCAACGCCGCGTTTAAGCGGAGTCCAAAAGAAGATGCAGACGAGCCCGTTTGCGACGACGGGCGCGCTAAAGAAGTGCCTCGACGTGCTGGGAGACGCCTACGACGTGGTCATTGTCGACACGCCTCCGTCGTTGGATTTCCTGACTGCAAACGCCATGTTTGCTGCGGACGTCGTGTTCGTGCCGGTTGAGTCAGGTTCTAAATTGTCACTGGTCGGAACCGATGACATGCTGCAGTTCATCCGTGACGCCCAGGGGGTGAATCCGCGGCTGCAGTTCGGCGCTGCGATCCTGACGCGGCATGATGCGCGCAAGAAAATGTGCAAGATCACAGCGAGCGCGGTGAAAGACTTCTATGGTCGGGTTCTGGATGCCAACAGCGTGATCGGCCGTGGTGCGTGCGGCCATATACCGAGGTACCGGCAGATGGCTGATAAGTAGGGTTTTGAGTTCGTTCCGGCATTGTGCTCGCGCCGGGCCATCAGATTGCGGGCCGCATTCGCAACGCGCGTCTCTCCGACGTGCGCGCGTAACCAGACGAGCGTTTGCCGATCGTCGTCGTTTAAGATAATTTACGGATAAGCTCTTAGCCATTCGACCACGTCAAATCTATTTTTTGAGGACATTCTCAGCAAACAGCATCGGTGACTCTTGCTGTATGGACGCTAGCAATTTTTCGGCTAACCGGCTTTCCCCTTGTCCCTTCAGTGCATTGTAAGCAGCCTTGATCGATGCCCGATATTTGTTACGAAGTTCGCCGCTCTCCGTAAACTGGTCTACCGTTTTGAGCCCATTGGCTAGCGATGAATTGTTGTGGCACACGACTCCCACATGCAATAGCCGAAGCCTTACCGCAGGGTCCGGGTGTGTATTAGCAGCCGTCAAGAGTTTTTCCGCCTTCTTAAACGCATCCAGTCCTAGGTCACGTGTACCACGATTCGTCGCTCCTTCAAGCATTCGATCTATCACGTGAAAGTTATCACGCCTCTTGAGGTCTGCCGTCGATGGAAGGTCAGCCTCCAGATCTATGTTGTCTAAACGTTCTTTCAAATATTTTGACAGCCCTTCCCGACCTGTGGGTTTCGTGTCGCTTTTTGTGCTGGGACTCGATTCTGATCGTTGTGTAGAAGAAAATGATGTATTAAGTGATGAGCCAAAAAAACCACTGTTATCGTGGGCGTGGCTGATATGACTGATGTTCAGATCGCCAATCCCTCCGTTGACGCTCGACCTTGATTGTTGCATCGATGATTCTTCATCAAGTTCCTCGATTTTCGCGTCAAGGTCCGCGTCGGGAATATCTACTTCGTAGTTTCTCGAGGAATCTTTGGGAATAATTTTCTGCGCTAATTTACCTGTTGATCCGGGTTTCTGTGGCATCAACGGCGATGCTATTTTGAATTCGCGCCGAAGCTTCTCCGAAACAAGCTCACGATTCTTTGCCGTTTCCTGTTTGCCAAGCCCAGCCAAGGTTCCCCACAATTGTCGCTGAAAGTTGCTACCCGGGTCAGATCGGGGCGCCTGCGTTTTAGTCGGGACGGCATCTTGCGATGATCCCAAGTCGCCCGGGTTCTGTGGAGGCAGTCCAAAGGTAATACGCGGCATGGCTTTACTCTCAACGATATCCAACTGCTTGCGGGATTTGCACCGGGCGGAGTCTGCGTGGTCGCAGACTGGAACTTCGAAGATCAATTCACCGAACAGTTTGCGGTTCGGATTCTGGAGAGTCAGCATCGCGAAAATTCAGGGCGCAAGCAACCTCAACGCGCCAGAACCGCTGCGGTGGGTCTGGTGCCAGCAGGCGGTTACTGTAAAAGGCACCTTACACTACGGCTGATAACCCAACCATCACGATGGCCATCGTCTGTATGCGTAATGATGGCATGATCGGCTCATGCCAGATCCGGTTCGTCTGCATTGCGGATGAACCATCACGTCACGTGACGGTTCAATAGATTCAGTCACATTCTGGAACGCCCCTTGATCGTAACTTGTCCGGCAGGAGCGATGCGTTCCCTTCCATCGGCCGATGGTTCATTAAAACGATCGTTTTTTCGTACGCGTAGGTTCGAGCGGCCCGAGCGTAAGCGAGCCCCGTGCTGCGGGACAGTGCGCGTGCAGAAAATCCGCTGTGCAAAACTACGTTCGATTTATTCAGCGGCGTTGACTACAGTGTACGAAACTTCCGATTATATGACGATATGGACCGCGGCTATGCACGTGTCAGCACGCACGAACAGCATCTCGCACTTATTCGGCGGTATCCAAAGGCGACGGAAAAACTCACGAAAGACAGCGATGAACTGCTTGCCTTCCACGACTATAGCTGCTTCTTGCTTCGTCGCGCTGTTTCTTGCCGAAACGGGCATCAACCTCGCGCAACTGCTAGCCATGAAGTGGAGTCCGGAGCTTGCCACGAGCCTCCAGGATGCGTCGGTTGCGCGTCAGAAGTTTCGTGAGGTCAAGTACCGGGCAGGTGGGAGGGAGATTACGTTCACCGTCTGGCTGGGCTTCATGCCGAAGCTCAGGGCGTATCTGGCGTTGCGCGAGATCTGGTGCAGGACGCAGAGTGGGACGCGCGGTTTTGTTTGACGCTGGCAGCCGTTCAGGCCGAACTTGCCCGCCGCCCTGCGGTGGCCTTCGCCGCGCTCATGAATCGCCTAATCGCCTTATCTCTGCCGTGTTCCGTGAACATTATTTGTGTTCGTATGCCGGGAGCGCGGTGAGAGTCGAGGCGCACACATCACGGGCTGCGCTGGTGCGCGAGAGATCGAAGCCCTGTTGCCGTGGTTCCTCAAACAGGAGACAGACCTGATGGCAAGCCTGTTCGCATTTTGCGTGGCGGCGACGCTCGACGGCGTGAGTGCAACGGATAGCGCTCATCCGATCCATGCGCTTGTGGACGTGATGCAGATCGACATGGCGAACTACTGGAAACCGACGCGGCAAAGTTACCTGAATCACGTATCGAAGGCACGCATCATCGATGTGGTAAGAGAGGCGATTTCGACGGAAGCCGCGGTCGAGCTCCAGGGGATGAAGAAGGGCGAAGCCGCTGCGGCGGCCGAACTGCGGATCGTGGAATCCGGGTGGCTGCCTGAAGTATTGAGGTCGCGCGAGACGAGCAAGCCGAAGAGCAAGCGCCAACACTGACGCTGTAGCTGCCTGGGCCGAAAGGCCCAGGTCATTCGAGGCGGTCTGCAAGTCGCGCGGCCCAACGTGCAGACCGGACGGATGGATGAAATGCTTGCCGTCCCGGGGGTTCCTTGTCGGGGTGGCGCAGGTTGATGACCGCGCGACCCAGATCGCCGCCCAGCCGTGTCGCCTGGGCGTCTCAATGTTGAACGAAGGAAAACCAGAAACCCGTCGGTCGTTGGGGGCTTCGCTACCCGTCGCCAACGATCGCCGCTCGGGTTGCGGCGGGCGCTGCATCAGGAGGTGCGGGTCGCACGTCCTGATACAGCTTCAAGGGCTTTCGCGGCATAAAAGGTGGGCCGCAGTCCCCCCATTTATTCCACGCCCCCTTGACCGCCACACCCCGACCGGCGCTCGCCAGCGCCGGGTAGCGAATCGTGGCACTGCTTGCCGCGCCGGACTGCCCATGTCCTCAAACACAGGGAGCGAAACTGTGAGCTTTCTCTTTAATGGCGACTGCCTTGACGTGCTTCCGGCGATTCCCGACGACGTTATCGATTTCACCTTGACCGATCCGCCGTATCTGGTGAATTACCACGACCGCTTGGGGCGCAGCATTGCGAACGACGTCTCATCGCAGTGGCTCGAACCCTCGTTTGCAGAAATTTTTCGTGTGCTGAGGCGCGATGCGTGAGCTTTTACGGATGGAATCGCGTTGACCAGTTTTTTCACGCGTGGAAAAGCGCCGGCTTTCGGGTCGTCGGGCACCTCATCTTTGCTAAACGCTACGCGTCCAAGGCGCGGTTTGTCGAATACCGGCACGAGGCGGCCTACCTGCTCGCTAAGGGCAACCCGGCGCTGCCGGCCAGCCCTTTACCGGATGTATTGGACTGGCCGTACAGTGGCAACCGGCACCATCCGACAGAGAAAGCTCCGCAAACGCTGGCGCCGCTAATCGAGGCTTTTACGCAGCCGGACGACATTGTGCTGGATCCGTTCGCGGGTTCCGGCTCGACGTGCGTCGCGGCCAGCCAAACGGGTCGCCACTATGTCGGCATTGAATTGGATCCCGCGTACTACGCGACGGCGCTCGCACGGCTCGCGCATGATGCGCCCTCCACCGACCTGAAATAGCCCAAAAAGGAAACGCTCAGGCCGCCTCGACTGCGGCGGCCGGAGCGCCGGTTTTCTCCGCCTCGCGCGCGGCGATGAACGTGTCGCCCCGCGTCTTAAGTTGCTTGATCAGCGTGGCGTCTGTCTTCATCTGGTCGAGCGCCCACAGCAAAGTGCCGGTCAGCGTGCCGCGGTCCACCGGAAACTCCACCATCGAAATGATGCCGCCGAGTTCGATCAATTCGCGTGTGCGCGCCTTACGCTGTTCATCGCGCCGTTCGGCCATGGCCTTCTGTGCTTCGACGCGGGCCTCATCCGCTTTTTGGTTGATCTTTTCGAGCCGCACCAGAGCGTCGAGCTGACGCAGATCCTGCTTGGTGGGCGATTCGATCAACGCAAGTTCAAGCAACATTTTCTGCGATTCGGTCGGCGACTTCAGGGCCTGAATGAACTGGATGCGTGCGGTGAGCCAGTCGTTTTTTTCCATGCTTCATGCTCCGGAATGTTCAAAACATATCCTGCGCGGTCCACGCAGGTTGCCAGTCTTTTTCCCCACTTCTGCGCCACGGCGTGTTGAGGATGGGCCGTCACGTTTTCGTGACCGAGTCGATTGGTGTAGACGAGGAATCTTGCATCCTCGCGGTGTGGTCGCCACCCCGGTTGAAGCGTGAGGCCGCCATCGGGATGCCGTATCTCACCAAAGTCCAACATTCAATGAATTTGACTGGCATGCTCCCCATCGCTGGCCCACGGTGTGGTCATATCTTTGTACTTCCTCGCCTGACCAGTTATTCAGTGCCGCTAGCCGGTCAAGGGTTTCCGGCAGCCGTCCGTGCACGTTAGCGTAGCCCAGGTGAAAGCACAGATGACAGTCCGCACAGACACTCAGCAGACCGCGCAGGCGCTGGACGCCAAAGACGGTGAGGTGTTCGCATTGCGCCATTTCATCGTCTGGCGGAAAGTCGTACTCCCACACTTCATGCGCTTCGAGCGCATTGATTTGAAGGCCGCAGAGCTCACAGACGTGATGATTGTGTTCAATCACCTGATTGCGCAGCGCCGCCCAAGATACAGACGTTAGCAGGTTTGCCAGACTCGCGCCCCAGGCTGTTTCGGGGATCAGGTCGCCGGTGACCGTGCGGGCATTATCGATCACGGCCGGGCGTCTCCCAAAATCGGTGGGATAGTCACCACGGAAAGCGATCTTGCCATCAAGCGAACAGAAGACATCGCCAAACATTGGATGAACCTCGTCCCAATCGTCGATCTGATTACGTTGGAACAACGAGTCGAGCGGTATTGCCAAAGGCATGTAATCTCCCGAAAGCTCCTTCTTGCTAAACTTTTTCTAGCTTAAAAATCCGCGGCCGCCAGAGAGAACCAAGGCGTCTACAGGGTCGTATCCAAAACCAGGCGCGCTTATCCGTTTCCATGCTAGCATGGAAACAACCCCTCGCTTTCAGCACATGCCAAGATTTTTCGCCCGCCATCAATTGCCTCCGCTCAGCCGCCGTTCGGCAGAGCAGCAGCATCGCAACTGGCGTGGCGTACCCGGTCATTCGCCGGAGTTGAGCGCTTGAGCAACTATCACCTGAGCGTGAAGGGCGGTGTCCGAGGCATGGGCGCAAAGCACGCGAGGTACGTGCAGCGCGAGGGGCATTACGCGTACATCTCTCGCGAAGGGAAGTTTCAGGAACGCGGCGATCTTGCGCTCACCGAGAGCGGCAATATGCCGGCGTGGGCGCGCAACAATCCGAATGCCTTCTGGGAAGCCGCCGATCTGTACGAGCGCGCGAACGGGCGCATCTACACCGAGATCGAAGTATCGATTCCGCGTGAACTCAGTGATGATCAGCGCGTTGAGCTGATCCGCGAGTTTGTCGCTAATACGCTCGGTGAGCGTCACGCCTATACGTGGGCCATCCACAATCCGAAGGCCAGCGACGGTCTTGAGCAGCCACATGCGCACACCATGTTCACGGAGCGCGTGAACGATGGCATTGCGCGCGATCCGCAGCAGTTCTTTCGGCGCTTCAATCCCGAGCATCCTGAAAAAGGCGGCGCCGGAAAGGACCGGTCGATGCGCGGTCCGGCGTTCGTTCGCGAGGTGCGCGAGGAGTGGGCGATGACGGCCAATCACTTTCTGGCGCGCGCGGGCATCGAGGTTCGCATTGATCATCGCAGCTATAAGACACTGGGCATTGAGCTGGAGGCTTCGCTCAAAGTGGGAATTGCCCGCCATGCGGGCGAGCGTGGCGTGATGGCCGGGGTGCTGGCGGAAAACCGTGCGCGTGCACGTCGAAATGGCGAGCGGCTGCTTGTTAATCCGGCAATTGGTATTCACGCGCTGACGGCCACGCAATCGGTCTTCTCACGGCGCGATATTGAGCAGTTCGTGTTTCGCAATACGGATGGCGAAGAGCAGTTTCGCCAGGTGTATGCGCGCCTGATGAATTCGAAGGAACTGCAGGCGCTCAGGGACGGCGGGCGACAGGGCGAATGGTTCGCCTCGACGGAATTGCGTGAGATCGAAGCGCGCCTAGTTGAGCGGGCACAGGCGATGAGTCGTGCCGGTGGGACGGCTTCAGGTGATGACGTGGTACGTGCAAGGCTGCGGGCGACGCGTCAGTTCAACGCGGGGCAGGACGCGGCTTTTGTGGCGCTGGCAGGAGGCGGCCAACTGGTGGTCGTCAATGGTGCGGCCGGTACCGGCAAAAGCTATGTGCTCGCCGCGGCGCGCGAGGCGCTGGAAGCCGACGGCATGCAGGTGATCGGTGCGGCGCTTCAGGGCAAGACGGCGGACGACATGCAGCGCGACGCCGGCATTGCAAGCCGGACGTTGCATAGTTTGCTGTCCGGTATCGAACGGGGTGCCGTAACGCTCGATCAAAAGACGGTGCTGGTGATCGATGAGGCGGGGATGGTCGGCTCTCGGCAATTAGAAAAATTGTTGGGTCACGCGCAGGCGGCCGGCGCGCGTGTGCGGCTGGTAGGCGACGCCTGGCAACTGCACGCGGTCGATGCGGGCGATGCATTTCGCGCGGTGTCGCGCGAAGCGGCCGTCGCCAATCGGCTGGAAAGTCTGACAGAGATTAAACGGCAGAATCATGGGTGGCAGCGCGACGCGTCGCTCGCGTTGGCGCAGCATGATGTGTCAACGGCGCTGAACGCGTACGGGGAGCACGGCGACGTACAACTGTGTGTCAGCGTCGCGGCCGCACGCGAGCAACTGCTGGCGCAATGGCAGGCGGATCGCCAGGCGAATCCGGATGGAACACAGCTGCTGCTTACGCACACCAACGCGCAGCGGGAGGCGTTAAACGCGGGCGTGCGCGAGCTGAGAAAGGCGGCGGGGGAGCTCGGCGCTGAACAGCTCGTGTCGATCGCCACGAGTGCTTCGGATGGGAAACCGACCGGCCGTCAGATCGCGATCGCGGCCGGCGAGCGGATCATGTTTCTGCAAAACGAGTACGCGATGCAGGTGAAGAACGGGACGCTTGCGACCGTCGAGCGGATCGAGACCCACGCCGACAAAAGCGCGAGCGACGTCGTGCTGCATGTGCGCCTGGATGACGGGCGACGGCTTGCGGTCGACACGGGGCAATATGGCCACTTCGATCACGGCTATGCGCTCACGATCCATAAAAGCCAGGGCGTTACGGTCGATCGCGCGTATGTGCTGGCGACGAAGACCATGCATGCGGAGCTGGCCTACGTGGCGATGACGCGGCACAAAGAGAGTCTGGTGGTCGCTGCGGGCCGCGACGAGTTTGCGGACGGCGCGGCGATGATCCGCAGCCTGTCGCGTGCCGACGATAAATCGTTCAGCGCGCAGCACACAGTGCTTGCGGCGCGTGATCGCCAGCCTGAACTGGGCTACCGGCATACGCTGGGTCAGCGCCGTGTCGCGTTCTCGAACGCGCCGCGGCTTCAGCGTCAAGACAAGACCCTGGTGGAGGTGGTCAGGCCGTACACCGATGCGTTGGCCGCCGAGACGTTAGCAAAGCAGGCCGGTAAGCCGGTGCCCGCGAAGGATCGCGCGGCGCTTAAGCGTGCGCAGGCGGGGCTAGCGAGGTTCGATGCGGAGCTGGGCGCCAACATTCGGCAGCTCGTCGTGCACGATGACCGGGCGTGGAAAGCGTTGGTCGAGCTGTCGGGCGAAAGTCGCGCGCGCATGCTGGTGAATCAGGTGCGTGAAGTACGTGAAGCGCAGGCGCGCCAAGCCGCCGGATATTCGATGCGTGCTGATGAGCGGGCGGTCGGGCTGGCAATGACGAAGGCCGCCGTGTCCCGCAAGCCGTTTGCCGAGCTCACGCAGCAGGAAAAAGCGGCGCGCCGTGCTGAGTATCTGCAAGAGCAGCGTCGCAAGGCCAGCGTGGATCATTCACGTGGCAGGTCGAACCCGGAAGTCCACCGGTCCAAATCGGATTACGGCCTTGAATGATTGAAGTTGACGGCCGTGAGGAATCCTCCGCGGGCATTGTCGCCCACGGCGACGCATCGCGATCATTCGATCTGTCTGCGTTCCGTTTCGCCTACATTCTTTTGCTGTGCCGGTGTTCGCTTACTTCGATCCCGCCGCGCGCCCCTCCGCAAGCGCTTCCAGTCGCGCGTTGTCTCCATCGTCCTGCCATCCCATCGTCAATTCGCGCCACAGCTGATGAACCGCTCGCGCGGAGCTGCCATACAAGGCAGAGAGATAGCCTTCCGTCGCTTTGGCCTGCTCCGCATGCCAGTGGATTATTTCTTCGGCCAGCGACGTGATTTGCCGATACGACCATTTCCGTTTGTCAGTAAGCGATCCACGAACGACGCCCCTCAGAGTATGTGGTGGAACGCGTGGGGCGTGGTAGAGGCAGGTCAGCGGAGG
>NZ_FCOX02000129.1 GCF_900044055.2 Caballeronia calidae
GAAGCCCGTCAGGAAAGGCTGATGAAGTTGGCCGCCTGAGCTGCAAAAGCGTGTCCAAACAACCGGAGCCGATACACCCGCAGTCCTTCGATGCGTCGCTTGATATCGTCCGGCAATTGCCGATACGCCTCGACCATATTCACCCAGATGGTATCGCCGCCCGTTTCGGGGCACTCGATGCAGCGCAGCACCGCGCCCATCGACGGATCCGGCCGCCACAAACCATCCGTGTGATAGTTGTTTTCGTAGGGGTTTTTCGCCTCCGACCGGTAAATGCGCACGAGGCCCGGATGCTCCGGATCGCTTCCCGCCACCGGATGTTCCTCCAGTTCGCCGAAGCGGCGCGCGAACGCGACGTGCTCCGCCCGCGACATGTCCTGGTCGCGGAAGAACAGCACGCGATGCTGCAGCAAAAGCGCCCTGATCTCCGCAAAGAGCGATTCGTCCCGCGACGCGTCGCCCAGATCGACGCCCGACACCTCAGCGCCAATGCAGGCCGTGAGTTTTTCAATCTTGATCATCTTGCATGTCTCCATCGTTCTTGAACGCTCGCACGTCATTGTTTGCGCAATGTCCGTTTCCATTCAGCATAGCGCCGATTTTTATTTATGTCGACATAAATAATTCAGAGCGTGGCGTGATGTCGAACGTCTTGGCGAAGGCGTCGACCAGATATTCACCGATGGGCAGCGCCGAAGTCGCGGCAGGCGAGGGCGCATTGCATACATGCAAGCTGCGTTTCGACGGACGAATCAGGAAATCATGGATCAACGCGCCAGCCGAGGACACCGCCTGAGCGCGCACGCCGGCGGGATACGGTTCGAGGTCGTCGAGCGACAGTTCGGGGCAATACTTCCGGCACAGCGCGAGATAGCCGCTTTTCCAGAGCGAATTGCGCACCTCGGAGATGCCGGACGGACCGTATGTCTTGAGCATCTTCCAGAAGCCGCCGAACGTTGCCATCTCCGCCAGATCGCCCATGTCGATATCGCGCCAGCGGTATCCTTCGCGCGCCATTGCGAGCACTGCGTTCGGGCCGACGGTCACGTAGCCGCCGATCATGCGCGTCAGATGCACGCCGAGAAACGGCAGCGCGGGGTCCGGCACTGGATAGATCAGATGCCGCACGATATCGTTCTTCGACGAGGGCAGCCGGTAGTATTCGCCGCGAAAAGGCACGATGCGAAAGTCCACGTCGAGCTTGCACATGCGCGCGAGCCGATCGGCCATCAGACCCGCGCAGACGATCGCGTGCTTCGCGCGGAAACGCGCCTGCGTTGTCGTCACGGAGACACCGTTCTCGTCCTCGCTCATACCGGTGACTTCCTGCCCCAGCAGAAGGGTTGCGCCATTTTCGCGCGCCACGTTCGCCATCGCGCGGGTCACGGCGGGGTAATCGGCGATGCCGCTCGATGCCACGCGTATCGCCGCTTCGCCGACGATCCGCGGTTCCTCGCGCGTCAGTTCATTGCGGTCGAGCCATTGCGGCTGAAGCTGGTTCTGTCTGCATCGCTCGAACAGGTCTTTGAGACGCCGCACTTCGAGCGAGTCGGTCGCGACGATCAGCTTGCCGCATTGTTCGAAGCGAACGTCGTGGCGTCGGGAGAACGCGTAGGTCGCGGCGGCGCCGCGCCGGCAGAAATCGGCCTTCAGACTGCCGGGCGCGTAGTAGACGCCCGCGTGAATCACGCCGCTGTTGTGGCCGGACTGATGCACGGCGAGCGCATCTTCTTTTTCGAGCACGAGCACCTTGAGCGACGGATATCGCTCGGTCAGCTGCATCGCGGTGGATGCGCCGATGATGCCGCCGCCGATCACGATTACGTCCGCATCGGCATTGCGCAGAGAGATGTGGACGGTCATTAGGCAAACACTCCGCGCTGGCGCATCAGTTCGCGATGCAGTTCAAGATGCTTCTCGAACGGCGCGCGCCCATGCACCCAGAAGTAATTATTGGCGACGATCAGTTCGCCCACGGGCAAGCTGATTTCCTTCGTCGCGGGCGAGGTTTCCATCGAATTCGACATCGCGTGCAGGTAGCGCGCTTCGTCGAGCGTGCGCGGCTGGACGAACTGGTCGATGAACGACATCGACAGACCGAACGCCGAGTGGAAGAACAAGGGACGCTCGACGGCCATGCTGACGTTCTTCGAACCGGGCGCCTTGAAGACGAAGGGGAGCGCACCCATCGGATCGAGCGCGTATTTGTCGCGTTCGGCCCAGTCGTCCAGATGCAGCAGGCGCGACTCGCCGCCGGATGCGTTGGTTTCGTCGAACTTCATCATCAGCAGCCAGTGCGTTTCTTCCTCGACGTAGGTGCCGTCGGTATGCAGCGAGAACTGCCGGTAGGCCTGCCGCAGATAGGAATCGCTGGCGTCGGTGTGGTTGACGAGAAAGCGGGCGTAGTAGGTGCCCGACATCGCGTCGTGATTGCTCGGGCCGAGCAGATGCGCGATGGCGGTGCCGAAGCGCACATAGTCGTCGCTGTCGGACGTTGCGCCTTGCACGCCGAGCGTAAAGCCGCCGCTCGACCGATCGCGCACGATCTGGGTGAGCGCCGCGCCGAACGCGCTGCCGAGTATGCGGTTCAACTCGTGCGCGAGCATGAAGCGCATGTAGGGCACGTATTGCAGGTTCTGCACATCGACGTGCTTCACGGCCTCGAAAAAGCGCGCGAGCGCATTCTGATCGAGTTCGATACGGCGCAGGCGATTGTGCTGCGGATGGGCGTGAATGCTGAAAAGCGGCTGAACGATATGAGTTTCGACAGGTGCGTTCATGTTGGACTCCGTGTAGTGGGTGCCCCTATTTCACGCTGATCCTGTGTTCGATTAAACTGCCTAAAACGGGATTTTTAATCGGAAAATGCACATAAATGGATATTCGCCAGTTGAAGGTTTTCGTGTCGCTGGCAGAGGACCTGCACTTCGCGCGCACGGCCGACCGGCTGAACATCGCGCAGTCCGTGTTGAGCGATCAGATCAGAAAGCTCGAGACCACGCTCGGCGTGCGACTGCTGAATCGCAACAAGCGCGCTGCGTCAGCTCGAACGCGCGGAATCGGTCGGCCGGCTCGCGGCGCGTGGCGAAGCGGGGAATGTGTCGCTCGGCTATGTCGGCTCGGCGGTGTCGACGGGTTTGCTGCCGGCGACACTCAAGCGCTTTCGCAAAGCATGCCCGCACGTCGACATGGACATTACGGCGATGGAAACGCCCCGGCAGCTCGAAAGCCTGCACGATGGCCGGCTCGATGTGGGCCTGCTGCGTTCACGTTCGCGCTATCCGGATGACGTGGCGGCGACAGTGGTGATGCGCGAGCAACCGATGATCGCGCTTGCGGCGGATCATCCGCTGGCGAAATCGGAAACGGTACGTCCGAATGCATTGCGCGATGCGGCCTTCATCGTTCCGCAATTCAGCGAAAGTGAGGGGTTTGCGGAAAATCTCTCGAGCCTGGGCCGTCTTGGCGGATTCGATGCCACACCGCGCCATCGCGTCACCGATTTCGTCACGGGGCTGTGCATGGCGGCGGCGGGTTACGGCGTGGTGCTGGTGCCGCAATCGATGAAAGCGTTCGCGCCCGTCGATATCGCCTTTCGCCCCATCGTTGATTACCACGAGGAAGCGGAACTTGCCGTCGCGTACAGAAAACGCGAGGGCGCCCCGGCTGTCAAGCGTTTCGTGGAGACGGCAATCGGGTTGTTCGGTCTTTGAGCTTTGGGTAGCGAATGATGGTTCGAGGAGACGTCCGTTAGGCCGAAACCCACCAGATGCCGCCGTTCGCCCCCACCTTCACCTAGTCACTCAAGCGGCTGCTTCACTTTTACTGCGGACCTGATGATCGATTCATACGGCGACGCCTGTCGGCGGTTTGGCGGGCAAGTGGTCGGCGTCTGCACTTGCTGTCCGAGGTGGCAAACAGCTTTGCGGCCATGGTATCGCGAGCAACATCAAGCCTGCCCGGACGCGCGTGCCTTAAGTGCGCCGTCCGCCGATCTTGAGCCGCAAAATGCTTTTCGTCGCTTGTAGTTGCTCCATACGGCCGCCGCCGGGCGCCGCCGAGAACACTGCACATGACGTGCCAATCGGAAGCGTGAACGTGTGGGAGAACTGACGGACTGACGGGCTGGCTGTGCGCAGCGCCCACGCCGGGTGTGCAGCGCTGTGATGCGGGACCGTCAAAGATTGTCGGATGGTGGCTGAAGGCCAACAGGTTGCAGCGTCATGTCGTTCGGAACGCGACATGGGTTCGGCGGGGTGCGGCGAGAAGCGATCCGGGAGAAGGAGGGACTTGCGCGGCAGAGCGAACTCGCCGGTTTCACGTGTTAGAGAGCCGGGTTGCGTCACAATCCGTAGTCTCTGAGGTCATCAGAATGATAGCGGCCGAGTGTCCAGGATCTTACCAAGATGGCTGCCCCGACATCGGCAGTCTCCTTTCAACCGGCGTGACCGGTACGCCGCGCCCGAACGCATGCGGCGCGGCGCACGCCTCCGCCTAGCTGTCGCGTGGCATGTCCCGATCGGCGCGGCTGTAGAGCGGCGCGGTCTTCCCACTGGCGATGCTGTTACCGATCGCCTGCAAGTCGAGCGACGGGGTCTTCGCAAGCAACACATAAGCGAGCCGGTTCGCGCGCCACGTGACCGTCTTCATTTCACCGACCTGACTCGACCGCACCGGCGCATCGCTCTCGTTTTCCTCGATCACGCACAGCGCCACCGGATCGCCGCGCTCCGGCAGATATACCATCTGGATGAGCGGACGGTCGTGGTAATTCAGGCGCTGAACACGCTTGAACTTCAGGCCGGCCTGACGCAGATCGGGAACCGCCACCGGCATGCCGTCGCGCTGATGGATATCGGCCATCACTTGTTCGGTGCTGGTTTTGTCTTCCCGGAGATTGGCGACCGTGTCGCGTCCATAGAGCACCTGGTAGTCCGCCACGCTTTTCACCCACGGATCGACGCCCGGCTTCAACGGATTCACGCCGCTGAAATAGCCCGTGAGCACGCCCGAGCAGATCGCACCGGCGACGAAGGCCGCAGCGGCCCATTGCATGGAAAAACGCCGGCTGCCGCCGCGCGGCGCGCTGCGCTCCTGCGGCGTGCTGACGCTGACGAGCTCTTCGATGCGGCGCGTCAGGCTCTCCGGCACGGGCGGCACCGTCTGCCTGTCATACGCGGCCCGATACGGCAGCACCGACGCCTGCAACGCCGCGACCCGCTCCGCGAGTTCGTCGGAGTGCGCAATCGCCGCTTCGACTTCTCCGCGCTGCTCCGGCGACAGCTCGCCGTCCACATAGGCCATCAGCAGCGAATCATCGACATTCATCATAAGGATTCTCCTTTTCTAGCCGACGCTGGCGCCTGCACGCTGAATTTCTGGCCGATCGTCAGCCGCGCGCGCGACAGCCTGCTCATCACGGTGCCGATGGGCACGTCGAGCACCTCGGCCGCCTCGCGATAGCTCAGACCTTCGATCGCCACCAGCACCATCACGACGCGCTGCGCTTCGGGCAACGCCTCGACGGCGTCGATTACCTGGCGATGCAGCAAATCGAGCTCTGGATTGCGCGCCGAAGGATCGGCGAACTGTTCGATTTCCTCGTCCTGCCAGTCCATGCTTCCGCGATTGCGAATCGAACGAGCGCGCAATTCGTTCATCCACGTCGAATGCACGATCGAGAAGAGCCAACTGAGCGCCGACGTGCCCGGCTGAAGCTGATTGCGCCGCTCCAGCGCCCGCACGCACGCCCGCTGCACGAGATCCTCGGCGTCGTGCGGATTCTGCGTCAGCCGCAGCGCGAATCGCCAGAGCCGCGGCAATAACGTCGGCAGGACGGTCGGCAGGTCGTCGTCGTTCATCGGGGCAGCTCCGGAAATGGGCGCACTCATGATTGACAACACTCCAGACGCGAATCTATTCCACGAATTTTTCGAGTTTTTTTGCGGAATAAGCCGGCGAGTGCGGCTGTTTTCGGGTCACGGATCGCGCATCGAAGCGCACTCGAACCACCGGAATCACGCAATAGGAGACAGATCATGGAGACCCTCCTCGACCGGGCCCGGCAGGCAGGCATGGCGGTCATGCTGGACGCGTGCATCGGACGCGAACGTTTTCATAGCATAGCCGCTTCGGCCGCTACGCTCGAACGATTTGTGCAGCTCTGCGAAAAGCCGGCCGTGGATCGCGACACGCTGATGAACTGGGCGGCGCTTTGCGAGCGCGGAGACACGCGGGCCGTCGAAGCGGCGATCCGTCAGGCGCTCGGCGAATGATGCGGCGCATGGATTCAGGCTGATGCGCGGCGACAAAAAAAAGCGCATCGAAGCATTTCATGAGATTAGTAATCCGAAGTAACGCGGGTAATCAACAGAAAGCTCGCAAATCCCGCTTCGCGACTCAGCGCGACGCGAACTTACCTGTGCCAAAGGGCGCGCAATTTTTTGGAGACTGACATGGCCGTCGATATGTTTCTCAAGCTGGGCGATATCAAGGGTGAATCTCAGGCGGTGGGCCACACCGATGAGATCGAGGTACTGAGCTGGTCGTGGGGATGCTCGCAGACGGGCACGACGCACAGCGGCACGGGCGGCGGCACCGGGACCGCATCGGTGCAGGACCTCACGATCAGCAAGTACGTCGACAAAAGCTCGCCCACGATCGTGCAGTCGTGCTGTCAGGGCGTGCACATGCCGGAGGCCGTGCTCACGCTGCGCAAGGCGGGCGGCAACGACCCGGTCGAGTATCTGAAGATCACGCTCAAGGAAGTGCTCATCAGCCGTCACTCGGTGGGTTCCGGCGGCGGAGATCAGATTGCCGAGAACGTCACGCTGAACTTCGCGCAATTCTGCGTCGAGTATCAGCCGCAAGACAACAACGGCGCGAAGAAAGGCGGCGTCGTGACCGGCAAATGGAACATCCCGAAGAACACGGCCAATTGCGACTCCGGGCCGGGCGCCAGCCCCAGCGCGAGTTCCAGTTCCAGCTCGCGTTCATCGTCGTCGCCGAGGCCCTGACAGGCCGCCTTCCGTTCAATGCTCGTCGCGGACATCGCCATGAACCTTGCAGATATCGAAGCCTGGCTGACCGACCTCGCGCCGGATTATCCGTGCGGCGAGGACGAAGAGTACAGCAGCGAGTTCCGGGCGCTGGAAGCGGCGGTCGCCGGCAAGCCCGACGCCCAGTATGGCGGCACCGTGATCGCCGCGACGCCGCCCGACTGGACGCTCGCGCGCTCGCTGTCGATCGCCCTGCTCGGACGCACGCGCGATCTGCGGGTTGCGGTGCATTACGCGCGTTCGAGCATGGCGCGCGAGGGCTTCGCCGGTCTCGCGCAAGGCCTCGCGCTGATCGAAGGGCTGCTCAATGCGCACTGGAGCGCGGTGCATCCGCAACTCGACGCCAGCGACGGCGACGATCCGACCGCGCGGGTCAATGCGTTGTCGGCACTCGTCGATGGCGCGGGGATCGTGGGCGAGCTGCGCGACGTGCCGTTCGTCGCGCCGCGTGGCCAGCGGGGTTTCGCGCTGCGCGATCTCGAAGTGCTGGCAGGTGAAGCGCCGCTTGACGAAGGCGACGAGTTGCCGACGCTCGCGGCCATCGATGCGGCATTCGCGCAAGCCGGCATCGACGAACGACGGGCGATGTGCGAGGCGCTTTCATCGGCGCGGGCCTCGCTCGCGAACATCGAGAGCGCGTTGACCGGGCGCGTGGGGCCGGCGCGCGCGCTCGATTTCGGACCGCTCGCACGGCCGCTTCAACGCATCGCGGAGTTCGTGTCGGCGCATACGGGGGAACGGGGCAGCGCGATGGAGACCGGCAGCAGTGAAGAGGGCGCGGGTTCCGCTCAGGCGACGCAAGCCGCCGCGGCGGGACCCGCAACGCCCCGGCGCATCGCGAGCGCGCGCGACGTCAGCGACGCGCTCGACGCGATCTGCGCCTATTACGCCGAATGCGAGCCGTCCAGCCCGTTGCCGGTGCTGCTGCAGCGCGCGCGGAGGCTGGTCGGCAAGAGCTTCATCGAAATCATCGAGGACGTCGCGCCGGACGGCGCGCATCAATTCAGGCATCTGGGCGGGGTCGTCTAACCAGACTCAGGCAAAACCAAAGGAGTGGACATCGTGGCAAAGGAAAGCAGTCAGAAATTCATCGCGCGCAATCGTGCGCCGCGCGTGCAGATCGAATACGACGTCGAAATCTACGGCTCGGAGAAGAAGGTCAACCTGCCCTTCGTGATGGGCGTGCTCGCGGATCTGTCGGGGCAGCCCGTCGAGCCGCTCGCGCCTGCCGCCGAGCGCAAGTTTCTCGAAATCGACGTGGACAACTTCGACGAGCGTCTCAAGTCGATGAAACCGCGCGTCGCGGTGCAGGTGCCGAACACGCTGACGGGCGACGGCAACGTCGCCGTCGATCTGACCTTCGAGAGCATGGACGACTTCACGCCCGCCGCGATCGCCCGCAAGGTCGAGCCGCTGCGGCAACTGCTGGAAGCGCGCACGCAACTGGCGAACCTGCTGACGTACATGGACGGCAAGACCGGCGCCGAAGCGCTGATCGCGCGTCTGCTGGAAGAGCCCGCGCTGATGAAGGCGCTCGCCGCCCAGCCTCGTCCGAACAAGGACGTCGACCAACCCGCCACCGGAGCATGACACGATGAACGATCTCAGCCTCCAGCAACAGACCAGCGCGGCCGTGATGGAAGCGGCGCCCGAACTCGACGACTTCTCCGCGCTGCTGCAAAAGGAATTCAAGCCGAAGTCCGATCGCGCCCGCGACGCCGTCGAGAATGCCGTGCGCACGCTCGCCGAGCAGGCGTTGCGCGACAGCGGCGTGATTTCCGGCGATGTCCTCGCGACCATCGAGGCACTGATCGCGCAGATCGATCAGGCGCTCACCGGGCAGATCAACCAGATTCTGCATAGCGAGCCGTTCCAGAAGGTCGAGAGCGCATGGCGCGGCCTGCACTATCTCGTGAACAACACGGAGACCGACGAGTCGCTCAAGATCCGCGTGCTCAACATTTCGAAGCCGGAGCTGCACAAGACGTTGAAGAAGTACCGCGGCGTCGCGTGGGACCAGAGTCCGCTGTTCAAGAAGCTCTACGAGGAAGAGTACGGCCAGTTCGGCGGCGAGCCGTACGGCGCGCTGGTCGCGGATTAGGAACGAGTGAGAAATAACTTCCCGGCGGTGCTGGGTGGTGGGAAGCGGCACTGTTAAGATGCAATGGATCCGGAGGATAGACGATGCAGGCTGGTTACAGGGCT
>NZ_FCOX02000130.1 GCF_900044055.2 Caballeronia calidae
GCAACGAAAGACGCGACTTGCGCCGAGAAAGCGCTTTGTCAATTCGAGTGGCTGTGCGTTTTGACACGGTCTGGGCCGACGAGATTCACATCATGCAGGTGCGCAACCAGGCCATGAAGGTGCATCTGGATGAGCTGGAAACTAGCATCGGCAAAATCACGGATTCCCGTAAGTCCGCTTCCGCGTTCGTGGAGTTATCCAGAATGGACGCGGAACCGGCTTTCCAGATCGGAAGGCCGGCCGACGAAGTGCGCAATCTGAAAACCTTCACCGACGAACTGAGAATCCGGCTCGCCTGCGTGCAGCCCGACAATCCGCTGTTCTTCCGCACGGAGGACTTGCAACTGTTCGTCGGTGGTCTTGCCATGAGTCAGTTGCATGTGTTCCAGGGCATCAGTGGCACGGGTAAGACCAGTCTGGCGAAAGCCTTCGCTAAGGTCGTCGGCGGCGAATGTCAGGATATCGCCGTGCAGGCGGGATGGCGCGATCGAAGCGACCTACTGGGTCACTACAATACGTTCGAGCGGCGCTTCGCAGAGAAGGAGTGTCTGCAGGCGATGTATCGCGCGGCAACGCCATCGGCGAAAGACCGGGTAAATATCGTCCTGCTCGACGAGATGAACCTGTCTCGTCCCGAGCAATATTTCGCCGACTTCCTGTCGGCGCTCGAGAAGGAAGGCGATGACCGGCTGATCCGTCTGGTCGAAACGAGTCCACCCAATCCGCCGCAACAGTTGCGCGGTGGTCGCGAGATTGTGGTTCCGGAGAATCTCTGGTTCATCGGCACGGCCAATCAAGACGAAACCACCAACGAGCTCGCGGACAAGACCCACGATCGCGCCTTCGTGCTCGAGCTGCCGCGTCATGAAGTCCGCTTCGAGATCGGGCAGCAACTGCGCCCGAAGACGTTTTCCTTCACGTCGCTCGACCAGGCCTTCAAGGTGGCGCAGGACTCGGCGCGCAAACAGATCGACGAGCGTATGGATATCATTGGCAATAGCGAGCTGACTCGCGTGCTAGCGGATCAGTTCGCCATCGGCTGGGGAAACCGTTTCGAGCGGCAGGCGCGCAAGTTCCTGCCGGTAGTAGAAGCTGCGGGCGGCAGCATCGCTCAGGGTCTGGATCATTTGTTGTCGACGCGGGTGTTCCGTAGCGGCAAGGTGATCGGCCGGTACGACACGAATGCCGAAACATTGGAGCGCGTACAGAGAGCGCTGCTGGATGTCTTCGCCACCGTCGCGGACGGTGCGCGTCCCGAGCGTTGCCTCGCCGCGATTGAAGCGGATCTCAAACGCTTGGAGCGTGGCGCGTGAAGGTGTTCGACCGCTACCTCGGCACGTCCGTGGCCCTGCCGGACAAAGTCGAGCCGGGGCGCTACAGGCTTCTGCGGCGTGCGATGCTCAACGGCAAGACCGCGCTCGAGGAACGCGTGCTCCTGATGAGCGACGGCTATGACTACTGCGTGCTCGACGGCGAGCTGCGTCACTTCTGCGAGACCGCGCACCGAGCCGACGGCGACGCGGTTGCATCGCTCATTCTGCGCTCGGTACAGACGCTGGCCGCGCAGTACCGCGCGCAGCCGTCGGCGCCACCATCCCCGCTGATTCCGGGCGAATTGGCGAATTCGGTGCGACTCGACGAGCGAGATGAGGCGCTCAGGCAGGTGATCGACAAGGGTCACCTTGGCGAGATCGCCCGCCGGCCGCGCTACGCCATGAAGTACGAGGCCGAGATCACGCAGATCCATCGCGTCCGCCGCATGGCGCCCAAAGCGGTCGAACATCTCGCCGCGCATTCGGAGGACTGGCACAGCCAAAGCTTGTTCGGCGTGCTGCCCAAGCGACTGCTCGCGCTGCTCAGCGAGGATGACTGGTCCATCTACGAAAACAAGGTCTACGCGCGCCTACTCGATGAACTCGACGATTATCTGCGCTGGCGTCTCGCCGAAACCCAGCAGATCAACGTGAAATACGAGGAAAAGCGCAAGCTGGAACAGTCCGAACACATTCACCACCGCCTGCGTGATCGCCTCTTCGAACTCTGGGGCGACGCGATCGACCCGGACGAGATGGCGCAGGGGCTGGAGGATTCGCGCGCCGCCATCGAGTTCCTACAAGCCGCGAAGATGCACGTTGGCATGCTCAGGCAGAGCGAGCTGTATTGCAAGGTGCCGCGTTCGGCGCGCGTGGCTGCGCAGTTACGCAACACCAACATCCTCATGCACGATTCGCATTATCGGCATCTGCGGACGCTGTGGGGAAAGTATCAGACGCGTGCTTCAAAGCAGCAAAGGCCGGAGCAGGTCTTTGCCGGGAACCTTCAGGCCCTCGACGATTTTGCCCACTACTTGCGTATGATGATTCATCGTGTGATGTCGACGATGGCGCTGGTCGGCACGCAATCGGGAAGTGATGGGATTGTCTTCGCCTTCGGACAGGCGCAGGGGCGGGTTTCGTTCGCCGATACCGAAATCACAATCAGTCTTGATGAACGCACGCTGGTCATCGTTCCTGCCCTGACGGAACCGGTTGATTCCGCGGACACGATGAAACCGGATGGTACCGGCCGCCTGGTCATTGCGTGCTTGCCTTCCATTTTACGGACCGACGTGCCGGAGTTCGCGCCCCAACATGCGGAACGCTACGTGATCAACCCGCTCAACTTTTACGGTGAAGAGCGGCTTATGTGGCTCATCGAACGATTTCTGTGGTTCCCCGTTTTCGAGGCTTATGGGCGTTTCATCGGGCCGCTTCCGCGCGAAGTGCTGGAGTGGTTTGAGCAACGGAAATTGGGTACCGTGGAGAATCATCAATGGAGAGCCGATCGGTCGTCTAGCGTCATCGAGCACAAAGAACTGCACGCGTGCTTGAGCAGCACCGCGCTCAACGCGGAGACCAAAGCGAAGATTTCACGGGCGCTCGACCGCACGAATCTCCTTAGTCTGTGCCGTCATTGTGGGGAGCCAGCGAAGTTCACGCCGCGCGGCGGTGACTTCACCGCGCGCTGTGAGTATTGCGGAACGCATTGGGGCGTCTATCGCCGTAACGCACGGCGGTTCGGCGAGATGGGTGTCGCATCCGCACGGGAAGAGCGCTTCGAGCGCGTTGGCTCATGGTCGAGTCTGTTCGAAGTGTGACCGACGCTCCTTAAGCCCCGCATCGCGAGCAGAACTGCTGCGAATTTCCTTTTCCTGTCATTGAACCCCTGATGGTTGATCGTCTGCTTGGAATCGGCGGAGGTCATCGATGCGGGAAGCGACCATATCAATGCTCGATGCAACAATCGTCAGCAATGGTCCGCCGTGTTGCTGACGATGGCGCGACTGTTCCTAAAGGTCTCTAAAGGCCGGTGACCGAGTGCGGAGGCCCCGATGTCTCTGCCAGCAGGTCGGCCTTATGGCAAGCATCGCATAAGGCCGAGCCAACTGCCTTCGCTATCAAGCTAACCTCGGCCATGACGTGAACTTGTTGGGTGCTTTGTCAGCGCTTGCACCCTTTTCGAAAGGGAAGCCCCGTTGACGAACGAGACCATGGACTTGGGGGATCACTGTCGCCAGAAGATTACGACCATATTAACGCCGTCCGCCCTCAAGTTCTGGCATCAATGTGCCGATATGCCGTCGTAAAATCACGAGTAGGTCTGGGTGTGGCAATCAAGGATGAAAGCGCCCAAGTCTTGAATCAAGAAAATCATCGGGGATAGCAGGTGGATTTTTTCGAGAACGTTGTTGTCGAATATCTTCGCGCAGATCGATCTGTCTTTCTGAACACCCAATGCTGCCTTCAACTCAATGAAGGTCACAATCCTGACACCTCTGGTCCACACTGGTACTGCGACGCAGTCGCGCTTGATATGCGCTCCCGTACTGTGTTCCTTTGTGAGATTACTTTCGCCAAACCACCCACTGGCCTGTTGAAGCGCCTTTCAGGCTGGCACGAGAACTGGGATGGGTTGCTTCACGCACTGCGGCGTGACTGCACTATACCCGACAGCTTCCCGGTTAGACCGTGGATTTTCGTCCCTGAAGCGCTAGTCGGCACCATTGTCGACTCGTTCGAAAAGACCGAGCTCCTCTATGGCACGGCGATACCGGCACCAAAGATCACAACTTTGGAGATGACTAGCCCGTGGCTCTATCCGTCATGGAACCGCGTGGGAGAAGCTGCCAAGCCATCATCGATTCCGGAATACATGCGATAGGAGCGCATTTTTCAGCGGCGGCTCATGTTTGCGGGCCGCCTTTTCTTGACATCCCGAGCGAGATTTTGAGCAGTAATGTCTCGCAAATCATGCTGAGCCGAGCATGCCCCTTGCGGCCACTAAAGGCGTCTTAGGACCGGATATCGGCAACTCATGGCTCGTATCAGGCGAAATCTACCTCCGCGCTCGCGAAATTTGACACTGAGACCTACCAAATGAAAAAGAGGGAAGCGATGTCCGAAGCGATGAAGACTTTGAAGGCCGGGCAGTACACTCTGGTAGCCCGCGTTATCGACTCCGCTTGCCGTGGGGTCCTGTGGGCCAATGGGAAAGTAGCGGTCGAGGTGCGCGGAGAGACTCTGGACGAAGTGTGGCGCGGACTTTGCACCGCTCTATATCAACGACAGATTTCGCTTGCCGCAGCGCGCCTCGATGAGCCGACGGTCGAGGAGGCTGCGAAGGCGTTTGTGAGTATCGCTGGCCAGATTACTGCTGGACATAAGGCCATGCTAAAAGCACATCTGACAGCTCCCGATAGGAAAATCACGGCGACGCAGCTAGCCAAAGCCGCAGGGTATCCGAATTATTCTGCCGCCAACCTACAGTATGGGTTGCTTGGTGCGATGCTCTTTGCAGAACTTCCCATAGATCTGCCGAAGCGAAAGGATGGCTCCCCAGTGATGACGTGCGCAATTGCATCAGACGACGATTTGCGAACCTCCCCCAAAGACGAGTGGATATGGGCGATGCGGCCTTACGTTGCAGAGGGCCTCATCGCCTCGCGCATTCTCTGAGGGCCTCGGAAGCCAGATCGCTTCTGCGGGAGTGCATGTCGCCAAGCGCACGCCTGTGGTCTGTGAGTGATGCGAAGTTTGAGGCCCGAGCTGCTCGACGATATAGGCGGAGACTCTCCGCCAAAGTGAGAATTGATGCGCCCGCGCATATGGGTACGATCGACTCTGTTTTTGCTTCTGATGCGTCCCGTTCAGTGACTGGTCCGCGACCTCCGGAGCCCCCAGACCATTGATATCTGGGGTCTTCGTTCGATCCGTGCAAAAAATGGCGGTTAGATCAGAAAGCGGCCGAAATATCATGGACTTGCGTTTCCACAGATAGCGCGATTCCATCGACGGCGAAGCCTTGCTGCAGGCGGCGGCGCACAGTAACCGCCAGATTTCGCACAAAAAGTATGCCCACCCCGTCTCGTGCACAAAGCTTCTTCGAGCAACGGAGGTGGGCACCGCAGGATGCGATTCTTGCTCGGGTGGTCCAAACTCGACACTTAACCGGATATTCAACTCAAGAATTCAAGGTATTTCGCAGATAAGGATGATTGGAAGAGAAAGGCGCCCGTGCTCGAAGCAACCAGACCATGAAACACGAGTGCAAGAAGACTGAGCATAGGAAGCACTCGCACTGAAACAACCAACAAGGGGTGGACTATGAATAGCAATTGTAAATCGCGCTGTGACTGGCCGACTGGGGAGTCGCTGGAAGAGGTGATGGCGCGATTGGGGGCTTCGGGGCCGGTCGAATCTCCCCTAGAAAAGCTTGGGTATTCTAGCTACGCCAACTACCTTTCGCGGGCACTCTGGAAAAAAATAAAGAAGCGTGTTCTTGTTCGAGACGACCATACCTGTCAGCGATGTTTTGGTAGCGCCTCGGTTGTTCACCACCGCAGTTATTCAGAGGCGGTACTGAAAGGCGAAGACGATAGTCAGCTCGCGTCGTTGTGCGAGGGTTGTCATCACGTCATTGAATTCGACGATGACGGATCGCGGCGCACCGACCGGGAAAAGGACGAAGTGTTGGCTACCAAATGTCTTCGCGTCGACTTTCCTGCCGTCAAAGTCGACCTAAGACGAAAGTGGCCAGTGTTGCCGACTCGGTGGAAGCGAATGAATTGGTGGCAGCGAACCGGTTGGATATCTGAGCACGAATACCAAAGAATCGGACGAACTTGGCCAGAAGGCGAATTCAGCCACGACCAAAACAAGCTTCGTTCGGTCCTTTTGGCGATTCGTGCGCGGACTGCTGAAAGCACATGGCGTGATGTCGCCGGAGGCCGCCCTGCCACGGAGCAGAATGAATAGCCCGCTACCTAGACTCACGCCCGGACCGTGGTTGATTCCGGAGTTCCATTGTCCACATACACTAGGCACGAATTTGAGCACGTCATGCACGTCATTCGGGAAATGCATAAGCCGCATCGATTTCCCCAGTTACCCAGGAATTCTATAGGAGAGCGGAGAACAATCGGGGACTTGGTCGGCGCGGTTAAAGCGGGGTCCGTCGTGAGCGTGGAATCGCATGCTACAGGTTTCGAGCGCCGGATGGCAGATTTCGCAGTTGACTCGTGTCAGGTTCTACCGCTCCCAGCTGGACTGATCCTTCGGAAGTTGCTTGCTAGGGTCGTTCACCTCGATTGAATTGCCGTGGCCGAGCCGGTCGTTGAAAACCACCACGTTGGTGCCGCCCGCATGCGCCTGACTCGGAAAAACAATCCCGGTGTAGCCGAGGTCCCTGACCAGGTCGCTCAACACCCAGGTCGGCGGCTCAATATGTTGCTCGAACTTCCAATACCGCCAGTCCTCGCGCCAGTCGTGCCAAAGCTCATCCCAATTCCCGCGGTCGAGTTGCCGTAGGTCCACCAGGTCGCGGAGTTCGGCAACGTAAGAGCAAATGGTGCAGGGCGGAAGGAAAGGGGAGGTCTGCTGGTATTCTCGCAGCGCCGTCAGTTCTTCCAAAGACAGGTACAGAGCTTCGACCCCTTCGCGGTTGAAGCGTCCACCCTTCAGCGCGGCGCCCGCGCCGCTCATGGGTCGGTCGGCCCAGCGCGGTGCGTGAGCGCGATAGAGCGTGGTTCCCTTCGGCAGATCGGTCAGGATCATCCAACGAAACCTGCGCTGATAGACTCCAGGTAGTCGATCGCATCCTCTGTCCGACCTTCCTGGACCAACTGGAGGATCGTCTTATGGCGAAAGGCCGGGATGGGATGGTTCTTGATGAGGAACAGCGCGCGCTCGAGGTCCGGTTGAACCGCCACCGCCGCCGACACCACGCGCATCAGATCACGCAGGGCGGCCTGCAATCTCGGCGACTCAGGGTGCGTGCGCAGCGTATTTCGGTGCACGCCGGCGATGGTGGCCAAATCCTGCTGCTGCAGGCCGAGCACGTTGGCGAGATTGATCGCCGAAAGCCGGGAGGTTCCCGCCTCTCGGGCAGACTCCAAAACGTCGGCAAAAGTATCAGCGTTCATCTCGTGGGCTCCGGCGACAATCCATGATGCACATTATACGCACAGTTTGGGCATAGTATTCATGGGTCGCGACACAGCGGTCTTTGGATCAGGGAGCTCGATTAGTTAGCTGCTTCACGATGTCGAGGCTTTTTTGAAATGTCGGGGTTCCGGCTAATTAGATGGAATGGTCGCCTCCCGCCTTAACGGTCGTCTGACGCCGCAGCTCGGTTGACTGGAGCATGCGACATTGCTGGTTCGGCGTGCCCGCCGCAAAGGAGAACCAGATGGAACCCTCGATCATTGCCATCGATCTGGCCAAGCGCGTCTTCCAGATTCACTACGTCGATCCTCAGACCGGCGCGATTCACAGCAAGGCGCTCAAACGGGCACAACTCGTGCCGTTCTTTGCGAACCAGCCGGCTTGCCGCGTCGTCATGGAAGCTTGCGGCAGCGCTCATCATTGGGCCCGAACTCTGGCGCGACTCGGCCACGACGTGCGGCTTATAGCCGCTCAGTTCGTGCGACCGTTCGTGAAGTCAAACAAGAACGACGCGGCCGATGCCGCTGCAATCTGGGAAGCCGCCCAACGCCCTGGCATGCGATTCGTTGCAGTCAAGACCGAAGATCAGCAGGCCATGCTTGCTCTGCACCGGATCCGTCAACAATTAGTTCGGGTTCGCATCATGCAGATCAATCAGCTTCGCGGATTGCTCTACGAATTCGGCATCGTACTGCCGCAAGGCCGTCGCCCATCGATTGAGGCTGCAAAAGCGGCTCTAGCATTACTAGATGATCAGTTTCCCGTCATGCTGATGGACAGTCTGCAAGATCAACTCTCGCGACTTCGCACGCTCGACGAGCAGATTGAGCGGCTCGAACGTCGCATTCAGGAATGGCGGCGCAATGACGAAGCATGTCGCCGCATCTCCGAAATTCCCGGCTTGGTGTTCTTACCGCGACGGCCGCGGTATCGGTGATTGGACAGGCAAAGTCGTTTCGCTCCGGGCGCGAGTTCGCAGCCTATCTCGGTCTGGTGCCGCGACAGAATAGCTCCGGAGGCAAAGCGAAGCTTGGAGGCATCAGCAAACGCGGTGACGTGTATCTGCGAACACTGCTGATTCATGGTGCTCGAGCGGTGATCTCAAGCTCAAGGCATTTGCCGGAGCGCTTGCGCCTGCTGTTGACCCGGCGTCCGACGAATGTCGTTGCTGTCGCTCTCGCCAACAAGATGGCACGAACGATTTGGGCGCTGCTTGCGTATGGACGAACATATCAAGCCTCGCCAACGCAGTAAGCAAGCTACGCAACTTAAAAGCCCATCCACGGTTGCACAGGTAGATTGAACGATGGCAAGACAGGTTGGACCGCGCAAAGGCAAGCCTGAGACATTTCTCGGACCTCGAGTCCGCCAATTAGATTAGGACCTTTGCGGCGAAATCCATCGGGGCCGGCGAGTACACCTCGCGATCGAGTCCGGATATAAGTCCGCAACCACCCTGCTCGTCACGAACGATTACCTTGCAAATGGGAGGCGACCATATAAGAAATGTCTGGTTTGAGGGAGGGGGTGAGTCTTTCTTTCACGGGTTTCATCCATGCAGTGTTGCAGGACAGCTTATGAACTGGCAAGGCGCGTACTGACTGGTGCATCAAATAGTGCTCTTTTTTCTCAGGCAGCGTAACGGACGTGTCTTTCCTTAAAGAGATTGCGA
>NZ_FCOX02000131.1 GCF_900044055.2 Caballeronia calidae
CCTCCGCTGACCTGCCTCTACCACGCCCCACGCGTTCCACCACATACTCTGAGGGGCGTCGTTCGTGGATCGCTTACCAATGATCAAAGAGGAAATCGACCGGACCCTCGCCCTAATCGGGTCCAGTTCGATAATGGAAGTCAATCGGAGTTGTGTCGCTCGGCGGCCTGTGTAGCGGAGGGGACCGCCGGCACATTGACGCGATTTTTTCCGCGCGTGATCGTGCCGCACTGGGCATGACGTCGGTTATTCCAACAGCCGGATTGGCATGAATAAGGTCACCGTTACCGAGCAAAGCGAGGTACCGCGGGAGGCCATTCCGCGGCCTGGCGCTGCAACCGTCGAAGGTCGGTAGGGTTGCAGTTGTTCAAGGAAGTCCGCCGAAAGTCGGCCGACGATGCGCCCTCGACACGGCGAGCGACTGGCCGTTGCACTCCCTCAAGAGACGCTCGGCGTACCTAACGTGGAACGGCAGAAGTGGGTCGGCTACCGCCGGCTGCATCGAATGGCGGTGCGGTCGCGGTTCCTTACCCCGCCGAAGGTTTCGACTCGGCTCTCCCATTGCGCACCTAACGGAAAGCGGACCGTTCTCAGCCTTGAGCGCCGACGGCAGCGGGTGATCGCTGAAATGCTCGCGCAGCTTCAGTTTGTCCAGCTTGCCAACGGCGGTATGCGGCAATTCGTTGACGAAGACAACGTCATCTGGCATCCACCACTTCGCGACCTTACCTTCGTAGAACGCGAGCAGTTCGTCGCGCGTGACTTGCACCTCCTTGCGTTTGACGACGACGAGCAGCGGCCGCTGCAGCCACTTCGGATGGGCGCAGGCGATGCAGGCCGCCTCTGCGACGGCCGGAAAAAATTTCCCGTAAATCAGTCACTTCGAGTGATTTTGCAGCGACTCCGTTGCGTGGTCTTCGATTTTTGTCAGTAGAATACGCCCCTTGCAAGTCCCGCTTCAGCATCACATACCAATGTCTGGCTCGTACAGTCTTCCGCTCGTCGGTCTCTCAGTTTTCTTGGCGACCGCACTGTCTTTCATCGCTTTGCTAATGGTGGGCGCCCGTTCCCAAAATCGTGGGGCAAACGCGGTATGGGCTGCGGCAACCGCGCTCGTGCTCGGGACGGGAATATGGTCGATGCATTTTGTCGGCATGTTGGCATTCCGCCTGCCGGTAGCAGTCGGTTTCGATTTCACGACGACGTTGGCGTCGTGGGCCGCAGCGGTGCTCGTGTGCTGGCTTGGACTAACATTCGTCATGACGCCCGAGCCCGCGCAGAGTTCCGTGTTGCTCGGGGCATTGGTGATGGGTGCCGGAATCGCGGTCATGCATTACTCCGGCATGTCCGCGATGCAGATGACGCCCTCGATTCGGTACATATCGACGCGCGCAGCGCTTTCAGTGCTGGTAGGCATGGGCGCCTCTTATGCGGCGCTTCGCATGGTGACGCAGCTACGATCCGAAGAAAAAGTGTCGATCGGGAAGCAGGCTTGCGCAGCCTGCCTGATGGGAATCGCGGTGTCGGGATTGCATTACATCGCAATGACGGCAGCCGTATTCCCACCGGATTGCGTGAGTCGTGCGGTGTCCGATTTCGACCAGCGTGGCTTCGTCCTCGATATCTTCGTCGCCATTCTGGCGGTGTTGGGTATCGCGCTTGCCACCGCCTTGCTTCAGACACGCAAGGAAGCACGATTGCGCGAGGCGGAGCAGTCGCGCAAGCTCTCGACGACAGCGAGCGAATTGTTGGCGAGTGAGCAGCGTTTCAAGGCCGCGCAGGAAGTCGCGGTTGATCCGTTCATCATTCTAAAAGCGCAGCGAAACGAAGCGACGATTACCGATTTCAGTTTCGAATACGCCAACCCAGCGGCACTTGGCTTTTTCGGCGCGACCGAGCAGGACGTCATTGGGCAACGGTTCCTGAGCCGGTTCCCCTCCGCATCGACAAATGGCCTCTTCGCCGTTCATGTGCGCGTAGCAACGGACGGTACATCGGCGACGCTCGAGCAGGAGTACGTCGGCGACGGAATCTCGGGCTGGCTTCGAATCAACGTCGTCAAGCTTTTTGACGGGGTCGCAATTACGTTTGCCGACATCACCGAGCGGAAAGCCTTAGAACAACTGGCGGAAGTGATGCTAGAAGATCAAAGCAAGGCCCTCGAGCTCGCCGAAAAGAAGAACGTGATGAAAGACTCGTTTATCGCCGCTGTGAGCCACGAACTGCGCAATCCGGTGAATGCGGTCTTGTCATGGATCGAGGTCCTCAAGCGGACATCAGCGACAGCTTCTTCGACGACCGGCAATGTGCTTCGGAGGATCGAAGACAGTGCGAAAGCGCAGGCGCGTTTGGTGAACGACCTGCTGGACGCATCAGCGGTGGCCGGTGGCAAGGTGCGCTTGGTGATGCAAAGTGTGAAACTCGCCGAGGTGGTGGCCTCAACCGTCTCGGATGCGGCGATCGTCGCATCGAAGAGCGGGGTCGAAGTGCGCCTCGGAGTGGCAGAGGACTGTGCCGTGATAGCCGACGAGCACCGCCTTCGACAAGTCCTAGCGAACCTGCTGCAAAACGCGGTGAAATTCTCGAACCCGGGCGACACGGTGACTGCAAATGTTCGGTGTCGGGTGGATTCGGCCGTGATCGAGGTGCAGGACACAGGCATCGGCATAGATCCTGCCATGCTCCCGCACGTATTCGAGCGCTTCGCTCAGGAGGAAACCGCAGACCGCAGCCGTGTACGCGGCGGAGTCGGACTTGGTCTGGCGATTTCCAAGCAACTGGTGGAAGCGCACGGAGGCAAGATCGAGGCTTTCAGCAACGGACCCGGAACCGGCACCAAGTTCACGATTTCGTTGCCGGCGTCATCACCAAGCCAGGCGCCACAAGACGTGCGATCTACCGACTATTTTTAGGGCGCAGTGACGCGTGTCACAAGTTCCCCGGACAAGGGTGTCAGCGTGCGCGGTCGGCCAGCAGCCGCAACAGTCTTCCGCGCGCAACGCTCTCGAGGGCGGTCGCCCCATGAGAAAAAAAGCCCGCTGAAATGAGCGGGCCAATGGGTTTCCTAAAGACGCCCACTAACAGCCAGCAAGCGCCTATTCCAGTTTAGGATCTTCTCCGGTCTCTGCAAGCTGCATCCTGGCGTTTTGCCGTCCGCGCCCATCTGCCTCGCTCGCGAAAGGCCTGCGTTGATAGATAGGAAACCGAAGCGTTGGTCGGCTCGTCACAAGCGCGCCGGAAGGTGCTGCCGGCGCATCATGCGGGCCCGCTAGCCGCCGTCAGAGCGCGTGCGCGCACCCTCATAGCGCCCAGACGCGCTTACTCGTTCAGGCGAGAGACCTTCGTTCCCTGAAGCGAGGCGTCGGCCATCAAGCCGGCGTTGGTCAGAACAAACGCCTGGACCGGCTTTGACGCGGTGGTCGTGTCGATCGTGCCGTTTGCGCCCATTCTGACCAATGCAACCGAAGCGTCGGCACCGGCCGACCAGCCGTCGGAGTTGCGGAATTTGCTGAGCGCGTCCTGCGTCATGAAGAGAAAGATCAGGGCCTTCGATTGCGCGCCCGCCTGCAGACCGAGCGAGCCCGAAGTCGTGCTGTAGTAGCCGACGGTGTGCCCACCCACGCGCAGCGAACCTTTGCCGTACTGTGCGCCGACGACGAAGCCGGCTTGGAGCACGGACGGGAACACGAGCACGCCGCTCGATTTCGCCACCAATTCGCGTGAGCCGCCAACGGTGGCATAGAGACGCTGCAGGGTGCTATCTACGTCGGCGTCGATGGAGCGTCGCAGATCAGCGGCGCCCGCGGCCTGTTCGGTTCCAGTGTTTTTGTTGGCCGTGCAGCCGGAAAGCGCGAGGCCTCCGAGCGCCAGAACGGCGGTCGACTTGACTATGAAGTTTCGTCTATGCATCGTTGTTCTCCATCGTGGAATTTATTAAACCCCATAGAGCGGCAGCGAGACGCACGACGAGTTATAGCACAGCAGGAATTTGGGCGAGAGGGGAGGAATACGCGCCGAGGCACACGTGACTAAAAATCCGCATAGTGGCAGCCCTTTTTAGGCGCGGAGCCGGCGCCGAAGCGCCTGAGCGGGTTGGCAATGAGGGGAACCACTAGCGCAGCAACAACCGTCCGCGTTTCAAAACCACCATGCTAGAGTTTGGTCCGGCTCAACAGAACAGGAGTTGCTCATGCAAGCAAATTCGCACCGTCCTGCCGCGCCGTTTCCGCTCTCCAGCCTTTTTTACGAGCTCGATGCAAAGCTCACTCAAGCGCTGTCTGATGCATCATTTCTCGAAGCCAGTCAGTGGCAGGACCTAACCCGCCGCTTGAATAAGCTGCGCGGACTGCTCTCGAGCCCGCCGGCCCCAAATTTCCGCGCCGTGCAACAAGTATCGTCGCGCGGCACTGACTAGTCGCTGTTTTGATCAACACATTAAAACACGCCTTGCCTGCGCGGCTCGCAGGCGCGGGCCACATTTCTACACCTTAAAAACAGCCATCGCTGAGCGCAGTTGCTCCGCCTGGTCTTGCAGTGACTTAGCCGCCGCCGCGGCTTGCTCGACAAGCGCGGCGTTCTGCTGAGTCACCTCGTCCATTTGGCCGATCGCCTGGTTGACCTGCTCGATACCGCGCGTTTGCTCGTGGGAAGCGGTGGCGATCTCGTCCATGATGTCGGTGACGCGCTGTACGGCCGCGCTGATCCTTTCCATGGTCTCGCCGGCCTTCGAGACAAGGTCCGTACCCGCTCGGACGCGGCTCCCGGAGCCTTCGATCAATGCCTTGATTTCCTTCGCTGCCGTAGAGGATCGTTGCGCCAAGCTGCGAACCTCGGTCGCCACCACGGCGAAGCCGCGCCCCTGTTCACCGGCTCGTGCTGCTTCGACAGCGGCATTGAGCGCGAGGATGTTGGTCTGGAACGCGATGCCTTCAATGATCCCAATGATGTCGGCAATCTTCGAGGAGCTCTCGTCAATCGAGGCCATCGTCGTGACGACCTCGCCTACGATCGTTGCGCCTTCTTTTGCGACACCCCGCGCCTCAGAGGCAAGTCCGCTCGCCTGTCGTGCGTTTTCCGAATTTTGACGGACGGTTGCGGTCAGTTCCTCCATGCTCGCAGCGGTCTCTTCGAGAGATGCGGCTTGTTCTTCGGTGCGGGAGGAGAGGTCGGTGTTGCCAGACGCGATTTCTCCGCTTGCGCTCGCAATGGCCCCAGCCGACTGCTTGACAGTGCCGATCGCGGTAAGCAGTTGGGCCTGCATGCGGGAGAGGGCAGCCATCAAGCTAGTACGGTCGTTAGCCGCCGTCGTCACGGAGACTGCCAGGTTATTATCGGCGATCTGATTGGCGACCTCAGCCGCATGAGCCGGCTCTCCGCCCATCGAACGCAGAATGCCGCGATTCAGTACAGTGACAATGGCGCCTAGAACCAATGCAAGAACGAACATAGTGCCAAAGGTCACAGCGAGGGACGCATAGAAATCCGCCGTGATGTCATCGACGTAGACCCCGACGATGTATATCCAGTCCCACTGCGGATACGCGAGAGCGTAGGACAGTTTCGGAAGCTGTTCCGTGGTGCCAGGCTTGGCAAATTCATAGTTGACGTATCCATGGCCCTCGCGCTTAACTACGTCGATAACCTCGCGGTACAAGTAAGTGCCTCGATCGTCGTGATAGTCCAGCATGACTTTGCCGATAAAATCGGGCTTTACGCCATGCGTCAGCACGAGTCCCTTCGAGTCGATGACCGTGAAGTACCCGTCCGCGCCGAAGCGGATCTGGCGAATGCTTTCGAGCGCTTGTTTTTTCCCCTCGTCTTCGGAGATCGATCCCGACGCGACCCGGTTCGCGAAGGTCTTCACGATGCTGTTGACTACTTCGCTGGCGTGTTGCAGGTCGACCATGCGTTCCTCGATGCGGATCTGACGCATGCGGTATGCGTCGGCGATCGACATGCCGAGCAGGCAAAGCAGGCTGAGAATTAGCGGAAGCCAAAGTTTTCTTGAAAAAGACAGGGTCATTCGGGGCTCAAAGTCGGTTCTTCTGTTTGTGGGTGACGTCCGACGATAATGGACATCCTCTAAGGGTTAACGGCAATGGTCCGCGAAATACCATTCGGCCCCAAAAAAATAACTCTCGCTGATCCGCAGAGCGCGTCCCGTTTGGTCTGAGTTTTGCTGGAACGCTCCGGCCAACCACCAGTCCCCCACAATGAAAGCCCACCTCGCAACACTCTTTGTCGTCGGCATCGTCCTTTGCCTCGGCGCCGCGTACGCCGAACTGCAGAATCATGTGTTGGGGTCGCTCGTTGCGGCTGCGTTGCCGTCAACCGATGAAGCCATGATCAGCTTCAAGACGGCCGGCGGGACATTGCTCTGCGCCAAGGACCTTTGTATTACAACCCGCCAACCGGCCCCCGCCGGCGAGCAGCCGGGCGGCCTGCGAAGCAGCGAGCATTTGGTGAGGCTTGCTCAGAAAGACGCGCCTATAGTTCTTCAGTGCGACGAGGCTCAAATAGAGCGGAATCTCTGCATGCCCGTGCGGCATCATGACTATGGGGCGGCCGGTGCCGCTCTCTCAGGTGCTCGGCTGATTGTTCCCGGCGACGGTTGCCTCTACGCGACCGATATCGATTCCTCGCAAACACGGACCATGCGGAGATATTGCGCGACGGCAGATGGGATTCTTGTCGACAGGGGGTATGCCGGGGTTTCGTGGCCGAGCAAAGCGCCGGGCGCATGACGGCTGCGCTGCGATCGGTCTGAACGAGTTCGCCCGTGGAAACGCAACGGCTAAAATAACCGTCAATTACTATTGCGTGAAACGGCCGGGTTGAGTCGTGTAGGCGCAACACGCTTGGACGACGGGCTGCGAAGGACATGCGCGGCTCGCTGCAGGCGACTACGGGGCTGCCAATTGAAGATTCCGTTTGGATTGGACGAGAACGGGCGCATCGTCGATATCCGCGACGTGCCTCCATCCGTCGAGGGCAACTTTCGTTGCGCCGAGTGCAAGCAGCCGGTGACGCGAAAACAGGGTGACGACCGTGTCGGGCACTTCGCGCACAAGGCCGAGAGCACATGTGGGAAAGCGTTTGAGACGGCACTTCATCTTCTAGCAAAGCAGATTCTGGTTGAAAGCGACGTTCTGCGCGCGCCCGCGCTGGTGTGCCAGTTTGATGCGCGACCTAGCGACGAAGACATCGCGCTGTTCGCCGAGCAGACGCTTCACTGGAACTCCGCTGGGGAGACCGAAGTCTGGGTCGATGGTATCCGCCCGGATTTTCGTGGTGTATGGCAAGGAAAAGCCATCTTTGTCGAGGTGACGGTTACGCATGAACCGGGCAAACCGAAGCTGGAGGCGCTTAAGCGACTTCAGACGCCAACCCTGGAAATCGATCTGTCGGCCGCGCGACGCGACATTACGGTGGAGGAGATCCGGCAACGCGTGCTTGACGCGACAGGGGGCAAGCGCTGGGTGTTCTATCCGGGAGAAGCAGAGGTAAGAGCGCGGCTGGAAGCGTTGCGGGACCAGCGCGAAGCTGAGGAGTATGACGAGCTCGAACGGCAACAACAAGACGAACGTCGACGTGAGGCTGCGCAAAGGGCAGCACGCACTGACGCAGGAATCGAACGGCTCAGGAAGATCGAAAAGGCCAACGCCAGTTTCCGGGCAGGCACTACCGCCCAGCAGTTGGCTTTCCTCGAGGGCCGACTGGGCAAGTTCGTCTCGGACTGGCCGGCCATCCTCGGGCATTCGGTGCGCGGCGCCTCTTCCGTCAAAGTGTCCACGCTCGTCTGGCAAGCCGATGTGTTCCGCAGGCACATCCTCGGGCAGGGCGCGCGGCACCCGAAGCGGAGCGTAACCGTCGAGTCGGTTGCCGATTGGCTCGTTCAGCGCTACGACATCGCCTCGAACGACTGGACGTCGGTTCGCGTCGCCGTCTGGGATTTTCTTTCCGCCCTCGAGCGTGCGGACTACCTGCGCCGGCGCGTAAGGCAGGAATTCGAAATTCTTCGGGACGTACTCGGGGACGAGACTGAAGTGCCACCCCAAAGGCCACAGCCAAGGCCCTTGAGACCGCCACGCGGGGTTCTGCTGGGCGGACGGCGTCGCCGATGCATCCCTGTTCTGGTCCGCTGTGCGCAAGACAGGCGTTCATATCGCACCCGGCGAGGCGACGATGCTCCTGAACTCGTGGCAAGACGCAAGACTCCGCCGGTCGGATGTTGCGGCCTACGCCCGAAGCCTCGCGTCGACGTTGCGCATCTCTGTCGAGAAGGCTGTTGAGTTGCTGGCGGCGGCCGGCGTGTTTGTGCGGGCGGCCGCCTAACCACGTTGATGTGCTGGTAGCGGAGCGCAACGACCTCAGCAGCGCGGCGCGGACGTCGTTCTACGACGGCCCGGTCGATGCCACGTCGTTGAGCGCGATAAAGAACTCGGCCCGGGGCAAGTGCAGCGAATTCGGCGGACTAAATATCGCGACTTAAATATTGCAGTATATTATGATTGCGTGGCTACCTTTTCCGAGAGGTGTCCATGCGCAAGCTTGAAATTGCCGACGCGGAGATCATGCAGCTCGCAATTCGACAGGAAATCGAGCGGAGTGAGGAATCACGTTATGACCACCGCCTGCATGGGGTGCTACTGGTTTGTTGCGGCTACTCATGCACCGAGGTTGGCCAGTTGCTCGGTCAAGCAGCAACGACCATACAGCGATGGGTTGGACGTTTCGAGCGAGGCGGGTTTGACGGTTTGCGCGAAGGCGAGCGCCCCGGACGTCCGCGCGTGCTGAACGAATCGCAATGGCGTCGTGTGGAAGTGGATTTACGCAAGACGCCACGCGAGTTTGGGTTCGAGGCGGGCCTGTGGGATGGCCCCCTTTTGTCGGAGCACTTGCGCAAGAACTATGGCGTCGAACTCGGCGTGCGCCAATGCCAACGACTGTTTAGCCAGATGGGGTTCCGGCTGCGCAAACCGCGCCCGCAGGTGGCCCAGTCTGATCCGGTTCG
>NZ_FCOX02000132.1 GCF_900044055.2 Caballeronia calidae
GAAGTCTGTCACAGCTGGTTCAACCGCTTTCGCAAACTGTTGGTCCGATACGAAAAACTCGAACGCAGTTTCGTCGCTCTAAACCATCTTGCCGCTGCCATCATCGCCTTCCGCAAGGTGCCGCTGAGCGTTAACATAATTTACGGATAAACTCTTAGATGCTACGCTCGCTCGCGCCACTTTCGCGCGGTCAGTGAGTCGATCCCATCGGTGGCAGTGCTTCATTGGCAGGTTGGAATCCGGGGCAAGCTGCTGCTCGTGACCAATACAAAGGATCTGACCGCCGAGGAGGTCGTGACCCGTTACAAGTCGCTTGCGGATATCGAGCGCGGCTTCAAGGTGCTCAAGCAGTTGCGCGATTACTGACGAGAGCATCAAATAGTTGCGTAGTTGCCTATGCGGCATACCGAACGTGCTTTTCCTTGAACAGGTTGCGGAACTACGCAACCCCATTTCGTCACCCCAGTACATCGTCGCCTTCTCCCGCTTCGCCTCTTTCGCGATCTGCGGATAGTCTTCGTTCAGCCAGCGCGCGATGCTCGCATCGTTTCTCTCGTAGGCTCGCCGTACCGGCTTCTGGGCACTCATTCCCCACGCATTCAGGTATCGACCGACCGTCCACGCAGACACCTTGATGCCATACTCCCGTTCGATGAGCTGCGCCACCGATTCGCGGGTCCACAGGGTAGAACGGCAACGCCAGCTGATCCGGCATCCGTTCGATGATCAGCTTGCGGATTCTCACAGCCTGCGTCTGGTAAGCCATTCTGCGGCAGCACATAGCGGACGATCACCATTGTCGGCACTTCTTCGTTGAGCAGCATTACAAGCACCTTATGCTGAGACTCTCGCTGCTGCAGCAATTCCTCGTATTTCGCGACATTGCTTGTCATTGTCCGTCGCGCTAGTCAGGTTCGACAGATCGTCGGCGCCTACGCGATAACGCAGGCTCGCCAGCGCCTCTACGCGCCTTGCAGCGTCAATGTCGGCTTGTGCATCAATCAGTTGCGCGTTGAGCTCGGCAATCGTCCAGTAGATCGTAGCCGGGCAACGATTCCGGTGGACGCTCTGACCTTGCCCCCGAATTCCGGATTCCTAACTGAGCGCAGATTATGCCATCCGTTGGTTTTGGGCGGCGTTCCAGTTCTGCTCGAATTGCTTCGGGCTGACCTAGCCCGACGTCGAGTGCAAGCGCGAATGATTGTACAAGCCGTCAAGACAACGTCCATATCACCGAGTCAAGGGAAGTTCTGTATCGTTGGCACCCGTGGTACGGCGGGCACACGGTATGGATTTTCACCACGATACAAAGGAAGAACGCCGAGTCAGTGCTGCGCTGTGCGCGAGAGCCGTTCTACACGGCGGCCTTGTTGGAGGTGCCGCATTGGATGTTCGACCCCGTTGCCTACTGCCGCATTACTTCGGCAACGTCTGCCGCCGTCAGCTGTGACTTGTGTGTAATGAAATGCTTTGAGCGATAGTGCTCGTTGAAAATTCGACTGAATGTCTGCAGTACGACGTAGTCGCGCGTCCGCGCAAACGTCGTCACAACGCGGCGTCGGTCATATCGCGCGATTAAAACCGTCATCGACATGTGCGAGTTTTCTTCATGCCCCATCATACTCACTGGTCTCTCAACCATCTTAAAATACCCGCGCCAGTTTTCCGCAACTTGGTCAGGTTACCCATTGCTCTATCCTCCGTTACTCAAGTTTTACCACACCCTTTTAGTACGGTTACGTTTTTCGCGGGTAAGGTCAAGTTGCATCACCACGCATCGAAATTTCAAGCATTTTTTATGAACGTTGAACACGAGGACCTTGGCAATGAAAGAAATTAATGTTTCATTTTCATCGACGCCCGATGGCGGCATTATTAATAATAGTAGCAATCAGCCGTTGACAAAAAAATCGAACTCACAAAAAGAACAAAGTGGTGGCGCATTCGAGGGTTTAAAACACATGAACCTAGAGCGGTATGCAGCGGATATTTCTGGGGCGGAAAATAACTCCACACAGCCTAAATTTCTCGCCACACCGCTTAATAAAGTTCAAGGGGGTTCGAATCCGATCGAGATTAAAGCAAAAGCCTTGATGGAATTTATTAAAACAGCGTCGCCCAAAGAAAAGAATGAAGCGCTGCGTAAATTTTTTGACGACGACTTGATCACCACCACCAAAAATGTCCGCTTCCTACTTGAATCTGGCGCAGCCCCGCTTATCGAGGAGTTTGCCAAAGAGAATCCCAAGAATTTTTCACTTCTCATTGCCGATCCTAAAGCTTATGAAAAAATGTTGCCCGAAACCACCGCACTCGTTCTAAACGATGCATACAACTCACGCATCGTAAAGATAGTTAATGGAATGTCTGAAGAGTCACTGCGGAACGTTGTGCCGTTAATCAGCAAAAGGCTTCTCGCTTTATTTCGAGAGGACATTGAATTTGCAGCGCGTGTGTTATCCATCTCGGCGCCATTGGATCGCAAAAAAATTTTTGATCAATTGGATTTCAACACCGCCAAGCTAATAAAAAAGAGAATGCCACTCCAACAGGCAGATTTTTGCATTATCGACGATCTTCCCAAAGCCGATCGGACGATCTTTTTCAACAACGCACTCGAGCAGATCAGCGAGCTGCACTCCTCCGATCGTCATGTTCCGCTGAAGCGCATTGCAATTGATATTGGCTTGCTTCCCGAAGCCGATCGGAGCTGCGCTTTCAACAGCATATTGGCGCAGAGCCTTGAGCTCCCCCTCGAAGCGCGCCCGACGCTACTGCGCATCCTTGCAACCCGTATTTGCTGTCTTCCCGAAGGGGCCGACCGGACGCTCGCTTTCAACAGACTACTGGCGCAGACCCACGAACTGTCGTTCGACGACTGCTCGCATCTGCTGGACAAACTTACAGCTTCTGTTTCCAGCCTTCGCTCCGCCGATGTGAGAAGCGCTTTCGAGAGCGTGCTGGAGCGAACCAACAAGCTGCCGCCCAAGTTCCGTCGGGTGCCGTTGTCCAACCTTGCATATAATATCAATCAGCTTCAAGAAGCCGACCGAACGTCCGCATTCAAGCTCGTGTTGGATCAGACCCGCGACGTGCCTGCTTACATTTGGGGAACGACACCGCTGTTTCCCCTCGCTTCTTCGATCCGCTTGCTCCCTCGGACGTTTCGGAAGACCGCTTTCGACAGGGTGTTGCAGCAGAGCATTAAGTTGCCGCTCGAAGCCGATCGAGCGGCCGTTACTGCAAGCCTTGAAGCCAACAAAGAAAGCATCATCCCCAGAGAGACTACCGGCCGACTCCTAGGTCTAAATCGAAATCTATTGCAATACACATTATCGTTTCTTTCCAATGATGAGAAGGACGTGCTGCCGGACGTTAAAAATAAACGCCTCTCCAGATCCCTTAATAACGCTGGCTTGGAGGCGATTCAGAAATCAGATGTAATCTCCTTCAAAGCGGAATACTTAATGAAATCGATGACTTCCGAAGATGAGTTGTATTTCGGACGTCCAATTAAACAGAAGGATGCTGATGCATTGCTCAAATTTTTTCGTGAGAATTTGGTAGAAACAGAAGTAAAAGACCTGCCCAAACTACTTAAATGCTTTGAAGGTGGTAAACACAAATCTCGGATTCGCAACTATATGATTCGTGCTCTGCTTGAATCCGGTCAGACTTCCGTTGTCAATGAGATGGCAAAAACGAATCCAAAGGAATTTTCAGAGCTTGCAATAGACTTTAGTGATTTTAAAAAAATGGAACCGAAAAGCAGCGCGCTCGTTTTAAATGAGATGCGCTTTGGAGACATACGGAAACATTTGTCTGATTTAAACAGAGCAAGGTACGTGCATTCGACTGAAATTATGAAATCACTAAACCAAACAGCTCTCACCGGCGCATTTGAGTCGGGGTTGGAATATGGGTGGCGAGAGTTTTCGCAGTATATATTTTATGGAAAAAATAGTTCCGAGCGCGATGAAATTTTTAAGCTATTGCCTCCTGAGACGGTAGAAAAAATAAAGAACAAATCCCCACATCTTAGGTAAGCTTGTAGGGCGAGGCAGCTGCAGGTTGGCGATGCACTCGTGACTGAAGGCGCGGAACTTCCAAAGGATCGCTGCAGATTACCCTGAAAACCTGATGAGCTTCCCCCTCGCGTCAGTCGGCTTCAATAGGACGCGGCGTTGCCACGCGCCGCGTGTACAAAGCGTCTGCTGCGCAGCGTCTGCTGCCGGATGTGATAGTATCTGCATGACATATGCGCATAGGAGATGTTCATGGTTTATGCCTTCGTTGTTCAGCCGGAGCGTCCGTCAGCCAGTCAGGTTCACAAAAGCGGCACCACAACCCGCAAGCCGATCAATGTTTCGTTGCCGGCCGACCTATTGGCACGCGCGAAAGAGCTCAACATCAATATTTCGCGTGCGAGCGAGCGCGGCCTGCGAGAAGAAGTTCAAGCGGCAGAGACTCGCGCGTGGGCGGAAACGAACGCGGATTTCATCGCTGAGATGAACGCCCGCATCGAGCGCGACGGCCTGCCTCTCGAAGAGCATCGGATGTTTTGATGGCCCGCTTCGATCTTTATAGCAATCCGTCGGCTAGATCAAAAGCCAACTCACCTTATCTACTCGATGTCCAAAGCGATCATCTGGGAGATTTGATTTCGCGTGTCGTCATTCCGCTGACTCGTGTAGTGAGCACCTGCCCAGCAAAGTTGCTCAGGATCTGTCGCCGCTGATCGAAATTGATGGGGAGCAGTTCGTGCTGGAGACTCCATTCCTTGCCGCGTACAGAACGGCTGAGCTGGGACGCGCAATTGGTACACTCAAAACCGAGAGAGATCGGATCAGTGCTGCGCTCGACCGTTTATTCCGCGCGTTCTAAAGTCCAAACAGACACGGTGCGCTACCTGATTGGGATGAACGCAATGCTTGATTGCCCCCTGGTGAGCGACGAAAAAATCGGGATTCGCCGACTGGAACAGTACGACCTTCACGGACGGGTCCCCCTCGACGTCGGTCATTAGCGCTTCGAATTCGACGATCGGTCTCGGTCGCTTTCTGACGCCTTGAGGCAAACTGCATTGAGTTCCCGCCACCTCGTAGCTGCGAAAAGTCGCCCGCTGTTGCAAGAAGCCAACCCGCTGGATGGCGTAGACGTCGCCATCCGCTTACTTTGCTAAGAGACTGGAACTGCTCAAGAAGCTTATGTTCAATCGGAAAAGAGCGGTTCATCTGATCGTCGACGGATTGCCGGCACATAAGAAAGCCGTTGTTAAGGACTATGTCGCCAATACGCAGGGCAAGTTGACTTTGCATTTCCTGCCCAGTTACGCACCGGACCTGATCCAGATGAACTGGTGTGGAGTCACATCAAGCGCACCGGTGTCGTGCGGCGCCCACTTCAAAAAGGTGAAAAGCTGGGCTCAAAAATTCACGAGCAGCTGTCACAAATTAGCCGCGATCCGTGCCTTGTTCGATCATTTTGTAGGCATCAATCTGTCAGCTATATTGCTGACGTGTGAGTAAACCGTACAAAATAAGGAATCAATGTATCAACTGGACATTATGCCTCGTTGACCATGTCGATCAACCGCTATACTCGATCCCCCGATGCGGGTGAGCGAGTAACAGGCCGATGGTATTGAAGGCGCTGCCGATGAAGGAAGCGTGCCTGCAAAGCTTGAATCACTGGCACGAAGCCGTCTCCACTGACGAGTGCGCGAACATGCGCCCGCGCACTATCTTTGATGTATGACGGGCTAGTAGCCAAAGCGATTACCAGACGACAGGATCCCCCTCCCGCAGATGTGCTTCACTTCATTCGCCATGGTCAACTCATGGTGGGACTCGCACCCACAAGACTGAGGTCATGCTGGGCGCACAACGCAACGAAGGCATCACCACCCCTTGTACTTCGTTCCGCAAAATTATGTATCTTGATCATTTGCCATCGATTTACATGCTGACGCGCAGTCTGAGCCGAACTTCCTAACCACCCCTAATGCACAAAAGAGCGGGATCTGAACCACGCCAGATTTACTCGGCATCTCAAAAAATACTGCATGATCCCGGTTTAATCGACGCCGATTCCTTCTGTGAAAATTCTGGAGCCGCTTCTTTCTTTCGAGATGCCAGAGTTTTCGGATTTACATCACCTTTTTTATTTTCAAAAAACCCGTCTAAATTCCTTGTCGCCTGACTCGTGTGGGCTGCACGGACATTTATTGGAGTCCCCCCTAGGTCCTTGAGATTCATGCAATGGCTAACTAGGGAATTCTCGGACATGTCACTACGCCGCACCTGCGGTATAACAGCCTCGCGCACGCCACCGGGCAGAAGGCCTCCTGGAATCCACTCCTCATTTGTACCGGATTCATTGCCCGATGGGATTTTTGGTTCGACGACACTCTTGGTAGTAAAAACCAATATAGTACCCTTCCAGCTACCTACTGGAATTCCCAATTTCTTTTCAATCTTTCCAATATCACCGCCAGTTTCGAAAATAAGTCTCGTCATATCGTCTGCGGCTATCGCAAATTGCCCATCTGGGCGCCCCACCAAAGAATCAACCGAGGGGAAATACTTTTTGGCAAGCGGGTTAGGCACAAGAAAGCTCGCGCCGTTCTTGAACGATTTACGATGATTAGAAAAATCGACTTCGCTAAGATATTTTTTGGGATCTGGACGACTGCCCTTCGGCATTTGTTTGATTTCACCGAAACGATCCCTATCAAATTTCACTGACGAACTTAAGGCGTCCGAAAGCGGAGATTTTGTAATATTCTCATCCACGTTGGAGCATAAGCAGTCGAAAGAGTGATTTAAATCATTTACGGATTTCATCTGGCACCTTGAAAATCATCTAATTTCACTCGCCTGGGTAATCAGATTTTTGCCGGCAGATGGCCGGCCAAATCTCCGCGCAAGCAAGTGCCCAACCGGTTTTTTTGGCCCGAACGACAAAGTGACAAAGCATATGGTAAATTCTAGCTAGTCGCCCCTGCAAAATTCACCAACACTCGGAACACGCGGGTAAACTTTTGGCGCATTCGTGCAGGTTTTTTTCGTCCAGAAATAAAGCCCACAGCGTCAGAAGCAACGGACCTAAATAAGGGGCCTTCAGACCCAGTCGGACCATTGCCCGCAACAGCCAGCGCAGGTTGTATCCGGCGGCACAGAGCACCGTATGCAAGGCGTCGCCCAATTGACCTTGTAACCAGCAACGATCCATCCGATGGTCCGACTTGAGGTGACCGATCGCCGGCTCCACTGCCTGGCGACGCTTGAGCCACCGTCGTTGTTGCTTGGTCAGTGACTTGTGCTTGCCGCGATGAATGATCTGGACCTCCGGGTTGTCGTGATCAACGCCTCGGAACCCGAGGTCGACGACGACCAGTTTCGGAATTTTGCCGGCATCCTCGAGCAGAATCCGGGTCTGTTCCAGTTGGGCTGAGAGAATGTGTCCGTCGTAAGGATTGCCGGGGAAAGTGCGCGCGCCTACCATCAGTCCGCTCTGGTGGGTCACAGCAATGCTGGCCTTGACCCCGAACTCATAAGGTTTCCTGGCTTTACCTTTTGCGATGCACTCGACTTCTGGCGCATGCAGCGCATAGAGCTTGTCCTTGTCTTTCGGTTGTTGCGTCCGGATGCGCTCGGCGCGTTCGAGCAAGGTGTTCAGATGGACGAGCGTACCGGGAGATTCGCTGCTCGCAGTCGCCAGCTTGCGTTTCACTTCACGCAGGACGACGCCAAGGATCGTACGTTGTCGCTTGACTGCACGGCGCAGGCGCTTGAATTGTTTGGCATGAGCATAGCCGCCCGCCTTGCGGCGCAGCTCTTTGCCTTCCTTGACAAAGGTCTGCTTCAAGCTGATTCCGACGCGCTTTGCTGCCTGCACGACTTTGGCGCGGGCGATCTCCAGCAGGCGGCTATCAACTGGATGAGCGATGGCTTTCTCTTGGACTGTGGTATCGACTATGATCCGCTCGAATTCCGTCGGGCGCACCGCCTTGGTTTCTATCGCCGTGTCTAGGGTGGCCTTGAGAAGCTCTTCCACGCCAGCTTCGCCGATCGCTGCACGAAATCGGCCAATCTGGGTGGGGTCACAGGGAAACCGGGGCGTGTAGTATTCCTCACCGCTGAAGTATTGCCATACGACGTTCTCAGACCACCGCTCCACCAGTTCCTCATCGCTCAGGTTGAAGGCGTGCTTGAGGTAGAGCAAGGCGGCCATCAGGCGAATTGGCAACCGAGGTCGTCCCGCTGCACTGACTCCTGCACCAGCCATTTCCAGCGTGGTGCCAAACAGATCGCTGCCGCATACCACCTCGCCTTGCCGATTTCTCCGGGCAAACGCCGGTGCCAAGGCAGCTTCGATCTGCGCCCACGGCATCCGACCCGCCAGCGCCGCCAGCGGGTGCCGAAGGTCGATCATCTGGTCCAGCCGGGCTCGGAAAAAGTCGTCAGTCATCGCGTCTCACTGGCTCGATTTCTCTCAGGTTCACGCAGCCATTATTTTAATTTCTGCGAGTTCTCAACGGTAACAAAATTCGCCATGTCCTTCTCCCACAAGGGAGGCGGTGGTTTTGCAGATGGAATCACGTAATGGGCTTTCGGCAGTTCTCGCTGCGCGGGTTGACTAACGTCACGGCGGAATGGTCGCTGGTCGCGCTCGCATGGAACATCAAGCGGATGAACGTACTTCGGCGCGCATAAGACGACCAGGGTACCTCGTTACAGACTTCAATGGCCCGATCGTCGCCTACATTTGTTTCATAAACCTTTCACATTGCCGCTACGGCCGTAGGTGAAACCGCAAAGCGGCGCGAACCGGATCGTTGGTCTCGTTTTGCGTCGCGCTTCACCTTAACTCCGACGGGCTCCTAGTCTCACTGTGTCATAAATTTAACCTGATCTCCCAGCAACACGGACAGCGAGGAAGCTTGCTGGTGATCGCGTG
>NZ_FCOX02000133.1 GCF_900044055.2 Caballeronia calidae
TAAGTTTCAGACGTTTCGCGCCGAAAAGCTCGTCTCACGTCACGCGCAAAAAGCGCGCTATCAACAGCGAACGAGCGGCGCAAGCGAGTCGCAGTTCGACATGCTCAAGCGCCTCGAATTGCCGCCATCTGCGTTTCGCGATATCGCCGCCTATTGCGACCAAAAAGAGATCGCCTTTCTCTCCACACCGTTCGACATCGAATCAGCGATCTTGCTCGCGAGGATTGGTATGCAAGCGCTGAAAGTCTCTTCAGGCGATCTCACGGACATCCCGTTCCTGCGTCAACTTGGTGCGATGGGCTTGCCGATCATTCTCTCCACCGGCATGTCCACGCTCGGCGAAGTAGAGGATGCGCTCGAAACGCTCGAAGCTGCAGGTACACCGCTCGAACGCATTACGCTGCTCCACTGCACCACAGAATACCCGGCCCCCGTCGAAGAGGTCAATCTGCGCGCAATACGAACGCTCAGCACGGCTTTTCCACGCGTCGCGATCGGCTACTCCGATCATACCGAAGGCATCGATATTCCCATCGCCGCGGCCGCCCTCGGCGCGCGAGTAATCGAGAAGCATCTTACGCTCGACCGCGCAATGGCAGGTCCCGACCATCGAGCAAGCCTGGAGCCGCACGAACTCGCACAAATGATCAGCGCGGTTCGCCGTATCACGTCCGCGCTCGGCGACGGCCGCAAGCGCCCGTCCGCCTCGGAACTGCCAAATCGCCTCGCGGCGCGCAAATCGATCGTCGCGAGTCGCGCAATTGCCAAGGGCGAAGCGCTGTCGCCCGATAACCTCACCGTGCGTCGACCGGGATCGGGCATTTCGCCCGCACAATGGAATCGCGTCGTCGGCACGATTGCAATGCGCGCTTACGATGCCGATGAGCCGATTTGAAATGAACGCGCTTTCACCCTCTCGAGGACACGGCACATATTGACATGAGCAAGAGTCTTCTCGTCATCGGCTATGGATCGATCGGCGCACGCCACAGCAGGCTCGCCGAGGAACTCGGCGCGGATGTTTCGTGCGTAACGAACCATCCCGCAGCACCCTTTGCACCCCACGCACGTTTCGCGAGCGTGGCCCATGCGCTGGCCGAAGGCGTGCCAGATCATATCGTGATCGCCAATGCCACCGACCGCCATGCCCCTACCTTGGACGCGCTGGTGCAAGGCGGATTTTCCGGCCATGCACTCATCGAGAAACCGCTCTGTCGCGTTCACGACGAGATTCCAGTCACGCTGCCCTTTCACGCCTCGGTTGCCTACAACCTGCGCTTTCATCCGCTCCTCAGAACCCTGCGCGACGCGCTGGCAGCGCGGCCGATTTACAGCGCCAGCTTCTACGCTGGCCAGCACCTGCCGCAGTGGCGAGCGCACACGGACTACCGTTGTTCGTACTCGGCGCATCGCGAGCAGGGCGGCGGCGTACTGCGCGACTTATCGCACGAAATTGATCTTGCAATCTGGCTGTGCGGGCAGCCCCGCTCCCTCGCGGCCCTCGGCGGCCATCTGAGCGAACTCGAGATCGATAGCGAAGACGTCTACTCGATCCTGTCGATCCACGAGCGTTGCCCGGCCGTGTCGATTTCGATTAACTATCTTGATCGCATGCCCAGGCGCGTCATCACGATCAACGCCCGTGATTTGACCGCGTGCGTCGATCTCACTAACTCAACGCTGACACTCAACGGCGAGGTCCGTTACTACGAAGTTGCACGCGATGATACGTATCGCGCGCAACTGAAGGCGTTGTTCGATAACGACACGTCGACCATGTGCAGCTTCGATGAAGGCCGCGAAGTGATGCGCTTCATCGCGGCCGCGGAGTCGGCGGCCGCGGAGTCACGATGGGTTGTCCTCTAGCGAACCCGATCAGGGAATATCCACCCAAACCGATGCGCACGATTTCAGACCTGATGTCCCTTTCTGGCAGGACCGCCGTGATCACCGGCGGTGCCGGCCACATCGGCGCGGCGATCGCCCAGGCACTGGCCGAAGCCGGCGCGACGATCGCGCTCGCGGACCGTCAGCGAGATGAACTTGAACGATTAGCTCAACACATTCGTAGCACCACAGCCACGGCGGTCGCCACATTCGAAGTCGAGCTCTCAGACGAAGCGAGCGTGCGTTCGCTGCCTGCACGCGTTGCCAGCCAATGTGGAGGACTCGACGTGCTCGTCAACTGTGCGGCGTTCGTCGGCACCACGATACTCGATGGCTGGGCCGTGCCGTTTGAGCAGCAGCGCAGCGCCGCCTGGCGTGCCGCCTTCGAAGTAAACGTCACCGCAGCGTTCGAGCTCGTGCAGGAAGCGCTCCCATGGCTCAAGCGCTCCGGCAAAGGATCCATCATCAACGTGTCTTCGCTGTACGGCGTCGTGGGGCCGGATTGGCGGCTCTACGAAGGCACTTCAATGGGCAATCCGGCTGCCTATGGCGCAAGCAAGGGCGCGTTGACGCAGCTCACAAACTGGCTTGCGACTACACTCGCGCCCCATGTGCGTGTAAATGCGATGAGCCCCGGCGGCGTATGGCGCGACCAGCCTGCTGAATTCGTCGAGCGCTACTGCCAGCGCACGCCGCTCGAGCGCATGGCCACGGAGGAGGACTTCAAAGGCGCCGCGCTGTTTCTGGCAAGCGACATGTCGAGTTACATCACAGGCCAGAACATCGTCGTCGACGGCGGCTGGTGCGCCTGGTAAGCCATGAACAATCGCGACGAAGTATCGATGCTAACGCCGGTTCGAACGGATGCGGATCCGCTGCAAGGCCAGCGTGTACGGATGAGCCCGCAGGGCTCCGTTCTGTGCGCGCTTGCCGTCTGGATTCGGCGCATTCCCATCGCCTTCATGGCAATCTTTGCCGGAAGCGCACTTATTGTTTGCAATCCCGGCTACTTCTGGGATGACTGGGTGTGGCGCTTTCAGCCGCCCGACCAGAGCATCCGCATTGGCAAGGAACTGGGCATTTTTTGGGGTGGTTACCTGACCAACGCGATCAACGCGTTGGCGCATCCGTCGCTTGCCATGCGCGCGAGCGCGCTTCTCGCGTGGGTTATCGCAGGCGCTGCCGCTGCTTTCGCCCTCTACCGCCAGCGCGTGTTCTCGGCCGAGGACGCGTTTCAATACGGCCTAGTCTATGCCGCGACGCATGTCGCATCGATCCGGTTCCTCACCAGCGTCGCCATGTACAACGTCTACATCGCGTCGTTCTGGATCGGCTGTGCGTGCCTACTCGCAACCTCGAGACCCCGAAGGGGTCTACTGCTGAGCCTGCCGTTTCTTTTCTTTTCGTTCTACCTCAACTCGCTTATCGTCCTGTTCCTGGCGGTACTCATCCTGTTCGCGCTGCGTTACGCGAGCGCGAGCATCGATTGGTCCGCAAATTTTCCACGATGGTATCAACCCGCTGGCATTCGCGAACTACCCGCCGCGTTGCGCACGACGCTGCGCGAAGCTTGGACACCGCTGCTGCAGTTCGCCACAAACAACGCGATATTGCTCGCGCTGCCGTTCCTCTTCATGCTGATCAAGCGGCTTACAACGGTTAAATCTACGCTCTATGCGGACTATAACGACGTGCACTGGCGCACCGTTCTCTCGTCTCTCGTAGATGCATTCACGGCAATCCGACCAGTGCTGCGCGACTATTTCGCCACTTCTTCGCGCACCGTGACGCCGCTCATGCTAGCAGTCTGCAGTCTCATCTGCTTTGTGCTGCTGCGCATCATTCCCAGAAAGCGCCAGCGCACGACGCTGCTTGCAGCGCTCGCGCAAACGGCCCTTGGTTGGGTGCTGTTCGCCGCCGCAATCTATCCGTACCTGATCGTCGGCAAGGCGCCGTATCTCACGAGTTTCTACGATAGCCGCAACATCCTTCCGGCACTCACTGGGCTCGTTATCGTGCTGATCTCGTTCGCCAACGTTCTCGATCTGGCGTTTGCGAAGATTGCCGTGCTGCGCAATATCGGGCGCGATTTGCTGCTCGGTTACGTGCTCGGTGCATCGGTCGCGTGCGGCGTGGTTACTGGACTCGAGCTTTGGCGCGATTGGATTCGCCAGAGTGCGATCATGACGTTCGTGCGTACGCATCAAGCGCAACTCAAGAACGTGCGCACGTTCGTGTTCGACGACGCCGCGTACCGCATCGGCGATCGCAAGCTCTGGAACTACGAATACACGGGCGAATTAGTCGCTGTCTACCACTCGCACAAACGCCTGGGCGTTTCGATCGACGAATACGAAAATTGGCCCCCGAGGGTTCCGCTCATTGCGGACGAAGCATTGCGAAAGCGCTTCAACTTTGGCGACTACCAGTTCGACAAACCGCACGCGATTATTACTGTGCGCAACGGCGCGGTACCGCTGACCGATTCGAGAGTGCTATTGATCGTTGGCTCTTATTTCCACGGCGAACGTTGGGCGGAGCAGCTCGGCGCGTATGTCGAGCTCAGCATGGCCTACGAGTACGTGCAGGCCGACGCGCGCGTTGCCGAGACATTCGATATAGCCAATGCGTTGGCCGCCTACAAGCGCGATCACGGGCAGTATCCAGTCACGTCGGCGGCGGCGCCGGAAGACGGCATCTCCACTCACGAGCTTTCGCCAACCGAGCGCATCGGTCCGCCGATCGTGCGCGGCGACATTCCCGGACTGTTTCCCCTCTATATGCGCCGCACCATATCGATGGCGCCTCATGCCCTTGGCGAACCCACCTATCTCTATATGTCGGACGGGCTTGATTTCAAGCTCGTCTATTCCGATCCGCCCGACATTGCCTACGCGAAACAAGCCCATCCCGCCTTGATAGACCGGATGAGGCCAGCCTATGGCACCTGGACGCTCGGGGCAAAAAACTGGTGACCCCCTTCACGCTCTGCTCAACACAGAATTGATACTATGCGCTGCATATGCATTTTCACTGGGACACGCGCAGAATATGGCCTGCTATGTCCGTTGATTCGCGCACTCAAAGCCGAGCCGAACGTGACGGTCAAGCTGCTCGCGACTGGCTCGCACCTCGCCGATGCAAACGGTGCAACGTGGCATGAGATTGCAGACGATGGCCTCGTGATCGACGAGCGCGTCGAAATGCTAATGGACAGTGCGACGGACACGGGCGTGTACACGTCCATGGGACTCGGCATTATCCGTTACGGCGACGTATTCAGGCGCATGGCGCCCGACCTTCTCGTACTGCTCGGTGATCGCTATGAGAGCTTCGCGGCCGCTGCCGCGGCGACCGTCTGCAAGATCCCCATTGCTCATCTTCACGGGGGTGAACTCACGTACGGCGCCATCGATGACGCGTTCCGTCATGCGATCACGAAGCTGAGTCATCTTCACTTTGCGGCAACAGAAGTCTACCGCGCGCGGATTATTCAGCTCGGTGAAAATCCTGATCGTGTATTCACAGTCGGTTCGCTGGGTGTCGAAAATATCCACATGCTCGAGCTCCATGAGAAGGCCGAAACGGCACGCTTGCTCGGCATCGAAACTCGCGCACCTTACTTCCTCGTGACGGTCCATCCGGCGACACTTTCCATGAAGCCGTCCGAAGTGCAGCTGAACGCGCTGCTCGATGCGCTCGACAGTTTCCCGGATCACCTCGTGGTCGTGACAGGCGCCAATGCCGACGCCGGTGGCCTCGCGATCAACCGGTTGCTTGCGCAGCAAACAGCCAGGCAACCGCAACGCTATCGGTTTCGCATGTCACTAGGCACGAAACTATACTTGTCGGCAGCACGCGACGCGGCCGCCGTCCTCGGCAACTCGTCAAGCGCGATCATCGAAGTTCCGACGCTCGGTGTACCGAGCGTGGATATCGGCCCCCGTCAAGCCGGGCGCACACGCGGCGAAAGCGTCATCTCATGCGACGACGAGACCGCGCAAATCGTTGCCGCGATACGGCGCGCGCTGTCGCCCGCATTTCGCGAGATTGCCGCGCGCGCATCCAATCCCTACGACCGGCCTGGCACGACGGCACGCATCGTCCGCGAACTCGTATCGCTGGACACGGTTTGCGCGCTAAATAAAACGTTTTATGACCTTCGATAGCAACGGGGGTCCAGTGGGCCGCCACAGCGTGGACTCGCGTGCGCCCGCTCCTGTCATTTCGTCGAAATTGACTTGCTCAAAGAGCACTGATATGAACCAACTCCCCCTCGACCTCGACCGTCTCAAGATATCACTCTGCGACAGTCTCGCCGACGTCGTCGCCCGTATCCAGGCAAGCAGAGCGTTGGGCTGCGCGCTGATCTATGACGACAATGGGCATTTCGTGAACATCGTCACCGACGGTGATATACGGCGCGCGTTTCTCGAAGGCAAGCACGTCGATGCGACCGCGCGCGACATTCATGAGATCAAGCTCAAGTCCACGCGGCCAACGCCTATCACGGCTCACGTCGGCTCGACGCATGCTGAACGGATCGCGCTTTTTCGCCAGCACTCGCTGCGTCAGTTAATCCTCGTCGACGCACATGGTACGCCCGTTGACATCATCGATCATCAAGATATCAACTCGACGCCGGCTTATGTCAATCAACGCTTCACGGCCGTCGTGATGGCAGGCGGTTTCGGGACACGACTGCGGCCCCTCACGGCCGACACACCCAAGCCGATGCTGAATGTCAACGGCCGGCCGATGCTCGAGATCAGCATTGAGAAACTGATCAGCTATGGCGCCAGCCGTATTTTCATTTCCACACACTACCTGCCCGAGAAAATTGTCAATCACTTCGGCAACGGTGAACGCTTCGGCATACCGATCGAGTACATTCACGAAGAAACGCCGCTCGGCACCGGAGGCGCCTTGTCATTGCTTTCCTCTCGCGATGACACGACGCTCGTCTTCAACGGCGACATCCTCACCACCCTCGATGTCAGCATGTTCCTCGCTTACCATCTTAGAACCGAATCGGCAATGAGCATCGCCGCGACGCAGTACAGCTTTCAAGTGCCGTTCGGTGTAGTTGGCTCGACGGGATCGCAAGTCACACATATCGAAGAGAAGCCGAAGTTCAGTTTTCTCATTAATAGTGGCATCTACTTTCTTTCGCCAAGCGTCCTCGCCAGCTTGCCCCAAAATGGCCCCTATCACATGACCGATGTCGCGCACGAGCAGATCCGCCGTGGCGCGAACGTATCGTGCTTTCCGGTCTTCGAACACTGGTTAGATGTCGGCCGCCCGAGCGACTATGATCTTGCCGCGAAACTGTTCTGAGCGCGAATGAACACCCCCGAGCGGATTTCCCAGCTTGCCGGGAGGTCTCGTCACCCTATCACGTCGCTCCTGGCATTGCGCGTCTGGCAAGCAGGCGCCGGTCTAGTCACGACGCTGCTTGCCGCCCATGCCATGACGCCGGAGCTCCAGGGCTGGTACTACAGCCTCCTCAGCGTCGCATCGCTCTATACTCTCTTCGATCTCGGCCTGTCCACCGTGTTGGTTCAGCTCGCTGCCCATTCCTTTATCGGTCTGCGCTGGACAAGCGGAAATCGGCTTGAGGGTGAGACTCAGGCACACTTCAAATCATTGCTGGGTAAATCGGTCCGTTGGTACGCGATCGCGACAGTCGCCTTCCTTGTTTTGCTGCTGCCGGGTGGCTGGGTCTTCTTCAGCGAAAAAGCAAGCGCTGGCATGTCATGGAAATCTTGTTGGTTCGCACTCTGCACGCTTACCGCCGGCGGCCTCATCGCTCTGCCCTTCTTAGCCTTGGTGGAAGGCAGCGGTGAGATTGCACAAGTGTATCGGGTGCGGCTTACCACGTCGATTCTTGGTTCGCTCGCGTGCTGGGCAGCCCTCGTCACTGGAAGCGGTCTTTGGGCGGTGACAATGATGCCAGCCATGGCGCTGTGCGTGCCGCTCGTATGGCTGGCGTGTTGCCATCGGCCCCTCGTCGCCATCGCGCGCGAGAATCCGGATAAAACCTACCGGTGGCGGCAGGAAGTCTGGCCGCTGCAATGGCGACTGGCGATCAATTGGCTTTGCGGTTATTCGATCACGCAGATCAATATCCCGATTCTGTTCAACATGCAAGGGGCGATCGTGGCCGGACAGTTCGGCTTGTCGCTGACAGTTGTCAATACGATCGGACTCGTCGCGCAATCGTGGTTATTACGTCGCGTACCGGGCATGGCAAACGCGGCCGCAACGCGTGACTGGCGCCGACTCGACCGACTCTTTCTGCGCGATTTCTCCATCACGCTCAGCGTCTGTGCCGCAGGCGTCATGACGCTCCTGGGTCTCGTTTGGCTGATGGCGGACCAACCGATCGTACATCGGCTCTTGCCTTGGCCAGAATTGCTCGGATTGGCCATCTTCGCATGCACGAGCCAGTTTATCGGAGGGCTTGCGTTACAGTTACGCAGTTTTCGCCGCGAGCCACTGGTCTGGCTCACCCTCATCGCCACCTTGGTAACGGTGCCCGCAGCGCTTTATGCGACGCGGCACTATTCGTCGGCCGGTCTGATTGCAGTTTTGGCGGGCGTGAATGTCACTTTAAACCTACCGGCCAGTATCGGTATCTGGTACCGATGTAACCGCATATGGAGAGCAACTGAATGAATTGCGCACCGCCCATCAAATTGACGATCGCGATTCCGACCTTCAATCGAGCCCGCTATTTGCGGATAAATCTGCAGAGATTGGCGGAAGAAATGCCATCCACACTGTCTGGTAAGGTGGAAATTCTCGTTTCCGACAATCATTCGACGGACGAGACGCCCACGATCGTCGCTGATGCCATTCACGCCGGCTTGGTACTGCGGTACATTCGCAACGAACGGAATCTCGGATCGGATGCCAACATTGCGCAGTGCTTCAATGAAGCACGTGGCGACTATATACAGATTTTGGGCGATGACGATATCTACGTACGTGGGACGCTTA
>NZ_FCOX02000134.1 GCF_900044055.2 Caballeronia calidae
AGAAAAGGCCTTCCACCTGCTCAACGTCAGCCCCGCAATCTGTACCCAGTAATCGTCTCGTTCACGCACGCATAACCTTGAGAAATCAATGGTCTACGCGCGGCGCACACTCAAAGTTCGGACTAGTCGATGCACGAGCAATGAAGGAGTGACTCTCTGACACTACCCGTCCACCTGCACAACTGGATTAGAGTACATCCACTGGCACGCCAGTCGAAACTTTGAGTTGCACGGTCAACGCAGGCGATACCCAAGCGTTGCCGGTATCGGCGAATGTCCCAAATGAGGAGACGATCGCAGTCGGCCCGCAAGATCTTGTGACTGATTCTTCTGGCGAACTACCATGCCGCAGCGAAGCCTCGGTTCTCCCTCCGTCGGACCCGTGACCACACTGGACAACCTTGACGGCATCGCACCGATCGCGGAAGCGCTGATCAAGACGCTAGCGGGTAAAGCCCGCATGGGTCGACTGGATGAGTTGAAAGCGCTGGAACTCCTGCAGCAAGCGAGTCGGTTGTAAATCCGCGGCGATCTGCGAATGTGTCGTGCTGGGCGCCGGGCTCCGCTTCTAATAAGCGGAGCCCGGCTCCAGCGACACATTCCCCTTCTCTGCCGATGCGATCCTAAAGACCTCGCAATACCTCCGGATGCGCTCAAGGCGTCTGCAGTGCGCCATCCATCAAACGCGTCTGCGTCCAGTGCGTCACGTTGCGCTCACACGGATACTTCGCCGCTTCCTTCTCGTCGATATCGACACCCAGCCCGGGCTTGTCATTCGCATAAACGTAGCCATTGCGGAACTCGGGAAGTCCCGGGAACACGTCGAGCAACGCGGCGCGCGGGCCTTTAAGCTCCTGAATCACGAAGTTCGGCGGCTCCGTGCCAGACCACTCCTGCACGCCAAAATTGCGCGACGCAAGATCAATATGAATATTGGCCGCATGCGCGAGCGGTGACATATCGCCCGGACCGTGCCAGGCGGTGCGCACGCCGAACTGCTCGGCGAAGATCTGCAACTTGCGCCCGGCCGTAATGCCGCCGATCTGACTCAAGTGCACGCGGATGAAATCGATCAGCCGCTCCGTGATCAGAAAGCGCCACTCGTACGGGTTGTTGAACAGCTCGCCCTGAGCAAGCGGAGTCGTGGTCTTTTCGCGAAGCTGACGCAGCCACTCGCCTTCCTCGAGCGCGATCGCATCTTCGAGAAAGAACAGCTCGAACGGCTCCAGTTCGCGTGCGAAGCGGATCGCCTCCACCGGCTTCAATCGCTCGTGAACGTCGTGACACAGCGCGACATCGAAACCGATCTTGCTGCGGATGCCGTCGAACAGCTTGAGCGTGTCGCGCATGTACTTGCGGCTGTCGAGGTAGATGCCGTCGGGCGCGCCTTGCGGCGCACCCGATGGTGCGTGGCCGAAACCGCCACCGCCGTATCCGCCACTCTGGCAGCGGATGTGCGTGATGCCCTGCTCGCGATAGCGCTGGATGTTGTCGCACAGTTCGGCGAGATCGCGGCCGTCGGCATGTCGATAGATCGGCACGCCTTCGCGCACCTTGCCGCCGAAAAGCTGATACAGGGGCATGTTCGCCTGCTTGCCCTTGATATCCCATAGCGCCATGTCGATACCGGAGATCGCGTTGTTCTCGATCGGACCGTTACGCCAATAGGCGTTCTGGTGCATCAGTTGCCAGAGTTCTTCGATCGCTTCGGCATCGCGCCCGATGAGGAGCGGCCGCAGATACTCATCGATCAGACATTTGACCGCCAGGTGTCGATACGCGAAAGTCGCGCAGCCGAGTCCGTAGAGCCCGTCCTGATTCGTCTCGACCTTCACGACGATGAGATTGATGCCTTCCGGGGCGGTCAAGATGACTTTGACGTCGGTTATCAGAGTTGCCATTGTTTTATTTCGCGAGAGCCGAAGGAACCGATTTTTTGCCTGCGCTGCCCGACGGCGTAGAGCGCTCGCCCGAGTGCGCCGGCACCAGTATCATCAAGACGACTGAAGCGAAAAGCGCCACAGCCATGAAGGCGTAGGACGCTGCGGGGCTGCCGGTTGCTCCGTTCAGGTAGCCTACGACCCATGAGCCGAGGAACGCGCCGAGCGCGCCGCTCGCATTGATGAACCCAATTGCGCCACCGAGTACGTTGCTCGGAATCAGCTCAGGCACGAGTGCGAAGAACGGCCCGTAAGGCGCATACATGGTCGCGCCGGCGATCACGAGCAACGTGAACGACAGCCAGAAGTTCGAGCTGCCCACGAGATAAGAGCCGACGAACGCAATGGTGCCGATCAACAGCAACGGCCAGACGAAGAGTTTTCGGTTGTTCGTTTTGTCGGAGAGCCACGAGGCAAGCAGCATCAGCACGATGGCCGCGAGATACGGCACCGCCGCAAGCCAGCCGACCGACACGATATCGATCGTCGATGCCGACTTCAGAATGGACGGCAGCCACATGATGAAGCCATACACGCCGATACTCCACAGCGCATGGATCCCGCAACACTTGAGGACGATCGACGAACGGAACGCCGCCTTGTAGTCACGCACCGGCGCGATATGCGCCTGCTCCGCTTTCAGGCGCGCATCCAGTTCGGCCTTCTCGGCGTCGGTCATCCAGTTCGCATCGGCAGGCTTGTCCTTCACCGTGAACCACCACACGATCGCCCAGGCAATCGCCGGCACGCCTTCGATGATGAACATCTCGCGCCAGCCGAAACTCTTCACGAGATAGCCGGAGAGCACCGACATCCACAGCACCGTGACCGGATTGCCAAGGATCAGGAACGTGTTCGCGCGCGAACGCTCGGTGCGGGTGAACCAACGACTGATGTACATCAGCATTGACGGCATCACGGCCGCCTCCACGATGCCGAGAATGAAGCGCAGGGCCATCAGCATCGGGATATTGCTGACCATGCCGGTCAGCGCCGCACACGCGCCCCACAGCAAGAGGCTCGCGAAGATCAGCTTCTTGACGCTGTTCTTCTGTGCATAGATGGCGCCGGGAATCTGAAACAGGCAATAGCCAAGGAAAAACAACGAGCCGATCAGCGACGAAGTGGCATGCGTGATGCCAAGATCCTTGTCGATGCCGGCGGCGGCCGCGAAGCCATAGTTCGCGCGATCGAGGTAGGCAAGGCTATAGGTGATGAAGATGATGGGCATGAGATACCACCATCTCTGCGGCGCTACGGTTTTAACGTGATCCATGATGTCTCCGGAAATCGCAATCGACGTATTCGATGTAGTCGACGTGATCAAAGGACGGCGAGCCAGCCGCCATCGACGTAAATGATTTGCCCGTTCACATAGCTCGACGCGGGCGACGCCAGATACACTGCCGTGCCGACGAGTTCTTCGGGCTTGCCCCAGCGTTGCGACGGATTGCTGCTCTTCACCCACGCGTCGAAGCTCGCGTTGTCAACGAGCGCCTGGTTCATGTCGGTGAGGATGTAGCCGGGGCCGATCGCGTTTGCCTGGATGTCATGCACGGCCCATTCGGCGCTCATCGCGCGTGTGAGCATCTTGATCCCGCCCTTTGCTGCCGTATAAGGCGCAACGGTCGCGCGCGCACCTTCGCTCGTCAGCGATCCGATGTTGATGATCTTGCCGCCGCGGCCGCGCGCAATCATGCGTCGCGCCGCTTCCTTCGCGACGATGAACGCGCTCGTGAGATTGGTATCGATCACGCGTTGCCAGTCGGCGAGCGCGAGTTCGAGCATCGGCTTGCGAAACTGGATGCCAGCGTTGTTCACGACGATGTCCACGTCGATGCCCTCCGCGTCCCATGCCGCGAACGCAGCAGCAACGGATTGCTCGTCGGTGACGTCGAATGCTCGGCCGCGTGCGTCGAAGCCTTGCTCTCGCAGGCGGCTGACCGCCGCATCGACCGTATCGGCCTTCGTTCCGTTGACGATGACGCCGGCGCCCGCAGCCGCAAGCCCTTCCGCCAACGAATAGCCGATGCCTCGCGCCGAGCCGGTGACGAGCGCCGTGCGGCCGCTCAAATCGAATAATTTAGTCATACTTATTTCTCTTTCGAATGCATCAAATCGTGGACGCGAACGCGCCTGCGCGGCCTGATCAGCAGGCTGCGGTCTTGTCACGACATGGCTGAAACAGCGTTACAACGGCTGGTCGTTTGCGGTGCGGACCAGCGCCGCCCGATCGTCGAAGTCCTTTTCGGCGCGCTCGATCAGCCTGAGCACGGCCTGCTCGGCCGCTTGCGCGTCGCCCTGTTCGATGGCGATACACAGCGCTTCGTGCATCGGCAGTGAACGCGCCGGTCCACCCTCGATCTCCGAGCTGAGTTCGAAGCTCGTGCGCAGAATCGCGGAAAGCGCGTTTTGCATCTGCTGAATGAACTGGTTGTGGCACGCAGTCAAGATCGCGCCGTGAAAAGCGAGGTCCGCGGGTACATATTCTCCGTGGCCCGCCACCGCGCGCTCCATCGCTTTGAACGCGCGTCGCACGGCTACACGATCCTCAGGCGTCGCGCGCTTCGCGGCGAGCTTGGCGGCGTTCGGCTCGATGATCGTGCGCAACTCCATCAGGTCGGCAACGAGGTCGGCATCGACCGCGCCGGCACGCGCGCGCCACGTAATCACGTCGGGATCGAACAATTGCCACTCCGAGCGCGGCAGCACGATGGTGCCGTGACGGCGGCGCACCTGAAGCATGCCCTTCGCGGACAGCGACTTCATCGTTTCGCGAATGGTGATGCGGCTCACCTGCATCTGCTCCGCGAGCTCGTCCTCGGCGGGCAGGATGTCGCCCGGCTGGAACTGACCCGAGCAGATCTGTTCGCCCATCTTGTTCAATACCTGCCTGTGTAAGGTCGCCATATCATATCGCTCTAGGTCATACGTATGATCTAGAATGTAATCGCGATCGACGGTCGTGAACAATCAGGGTTGACCCGGATCGTGGTGAACGAGGTGGGGAGCGTTGAAAACCTCAAGTTGCAACGCCGATGCGAGCCCGAACTGCTCAAGAACTCGGCAGCTGCTCTTTCGTGACCGTGCGCTGGAAACGCAGTGTATGCATGGCCTTATGCGCTCGACGCCCTGCTCTCCAATCTTCACGATCCCGACAGGGCGGCCTTGGCGCAGGCCATGAAAGACCAAGTGGCGGCGCACACAGAATTACTCGGTCGAGTACTACAACCCAGGTCGATGACGGCAGACCGACAGCGCTTTTTCAATGGGGCCAACACGAACCCGCCGAGGTGGAGCGGGATGCGGCCGTTGTCGAGTCGTCGACGGCTGCCCGATGCAGCGAAGAAAAGGGGCAGCACCCGTGCACCGACGAGCACATCACCCGTCGATCTGCGGCGCTGGTGTTCGGCGGTGGTCCCGTTACGGCAGGTCCTCAGTCAACGGTGGCTGGATGGGGCCAGCGAACAGGCCACCATCAAAGTACGCGTCATCGAGTTCCATGATGGCGTCGTCTCCCATCAGAATAGCGACGTATTCGCCCGTCGCCTCGCCGGGCACTTCGGAGATTTCCGCGATGGTTTGTTGGGGCGATCGCTCGTCCACGAAGCGCAACCAGTAGTAGCCCGGGGCGGTTGGCCGTGTGTTTGTCCATTCCATATCAGGCACTCGCGTCATCGTTTGACGAGTCTGTTGCGACTACATTATCGCTCCTATCGCGGCACGCCGATCAGCGATGACACCTGTCGCCGCCCCGGTGGGTCGGCCACTCCCGGCTCGCGCTAGCGGAACACATCGATGCTCTTCAGCCTGTTCATTGGATCACGATCGCCAATGGCTTGAGCGGAGCCGTTCGACGCTCGCCATACAGGAGTGACGAAATCCATTCCAAACCAGGTCGTCGGCTGCCCGGCTCGCGAAAAGCCACGGACGTCGCTTGGAAGCGCACGAAATCTCCCTGGTGAACCATCCGAGCTTGGTCGCGTGTCGAAGGGGCGCCGGCTCTGCGTACCTGTTTCGGTGCATTGATTCGGATCGTCTGTCTCGCGTACTACGTTCAGCACGCGGGCTTTGGCGACACCGACATGACGAGCTACGCACACGCCGAAGCGGGCGCGGCAGGATGATCCTCACAGAATTGGCCGGGGTAACTGTCTATCGTATGCATGTTCCCAGGTGGGCTGTCGCGCGAATCGAGTCGGGCTCAATGCGCTCTATCTGGCCTTGGACCACGACACGGCCATCAGAGAGTATCAGCAGTTATCTTCCTTGATGCCGCCGGGGACCTTGGTCAGTTACAACCTCACGGCCGCTCCGATAGTCGATTTCACCAGCGGGTACGAGAGCGGAAAGTGGTCTCCTCTGTGGGAGGAGGATTTCTATTGCGACTGGCGCCACTGCTGGTTCAATGAACGGATCGAGCCGCCCAGCTGGATCCTTGGCGATGAGGTCGTCTCGAGCGGTGCCAAGGGTATCCTCTTCAACTCACGACTGACGCCTGACGGTACGAATCTCGTACTGTACACACAGCCTCTTGACTCGACGGACCATCTCGAAGTCTACGATCCGCATAACGCTCTGCCGAAAAACCAGTCTTCTTGGGATTGAGCTTCGGAGAGTTCGACGGAAATCGGCACGTGCGCCCTTGCCTCCCGACGAAATCAATATGGATATGACATCGCAGGTCGAACATGCCTGAAGTGGCCGAAGGCTTCATCGGATCGGCACGTTTGTGCGGCTCCGTTATTTCGGATGGCGAACGTTCACGTTACTTATATAAAATTCGAGCTGCAGACTTCGACAGAATGAACTCGTCAACCTTCCGGCACGACAGGAGTCGGCGGGCAAAAAAGGACCGACTCTCACTGTCCCTCCAGTGCACCCATTGATGGCCGTGACTTAGCGTGCAGCAGCCACTCGAATGGCCGAGTGACTATCGCAACGAATGACAACTTGTGGCCGAGAGTACGCATCCGCCGATGCGTAAGCCCGGCATTCGCGGTCGCGGGCCGGACCTCGGATGGCATGGGATATTCAGCGCAACGTTCTGGGTTGGACCAGACTCGGCATCATGTTGACATGCTGAAACAGCCTACCCTTCGTCGGCTGGTAAACGCCGTTTCTTGTAGGTCACCGCGACGGGCGCGGGAGGCGTAGAAGGCGGGTACGGAGTTTCGTTGGGATGTGGCTCCTGCGTGGACGCGAAGAAAGCATCGTTGAGCGATTCCTCGAGCGTATGCCCGAAATCGCCACTGAGGATTGAACGGCCTGCGTTATCGTCACCTGCCCCGCGGTCCCGTTGAATGGCTGCTTCGTTGTCTCCCTCTCGGGATACGGCATCGATGGCTCCTGCCGGCGTTGTCTGGACCCCATGGGGCGCGCCGGACAGAGCCCACTGGAACACAAGTTCTTGCGCTCGTGCATAGGAACATGTGATGACACCGCGAATGGTCTCCAACTGTAGTGCGCGCCGAGCCGTCAGTGTCTCTTCGTCAACATGTTGGTCATCGCCAAGCATGAACGCAGCAATGCCTAGCGAATTTGCCTCGCCTGCGGCTAATTTCGCAGTGGTCGCGACCAACTCGCGCCAGCGGTCAAATCCGCATCCCAACGCGACGGCCTCGAGCGCCTGATTCAAGCGCAACGCGTTCTTGCCGCCGGCCAGTTCCCGCAGAAGTTCTGCTTTTTCCTGCGCGGCCTCGGGCGAAATCAAATAGCGCGCCTTCTGCTTGTCTGCCATACCGATACTGCCCTCCCAGAACTTGCTAGACACGACGGGTTCGGCGCTCTCAGCGAGCGACCCCGGTCACATAAGCACGCACAAGCCCCGCGGGATCATGCAATTGTGCTTTTAGAGCGACCACAGTACACCCGACGCAGAGCGGCTTCAACCTGCCACGCAGGATCCGAAAGCCAGCTTACCGGCCGACGGTAGGTCGCACGCTATTTCGAGGCGTGTGGCACCTCGAAATACTTCTTCATTCGGCCACGAAATGACCACTGCGGATTGTCGATCGACGCCCGCGACGCCTTTGTCGCCCGCCGAAGGCCGACGTCGCGGCTTTGCTGCCCGGGTTCTCGCGAACGCCGGGTGCCAACTGCTCGGCGCGCAGAACATCGACGGGCTTGCGTATCGCTCGAACCAGACGCTCTTCTGGTCCACCGACGACGCCGTGCCATGCTCGCGCGTGCAGCACGATCTCGCAGGCGGCGACGCTCGCGGCGCTGGAAGGCGGCACGGATTTCCTGATCGAATGGATCGATGCGTTGCGCACCTGCCGCGATCTCGTGGCCGATACGGTGGCACGCTGCCCCAGCCTGCGTTGCGATGCACCCGATGGCGCGTTCTATGCCTTCGCGGACTGCTCGGGCGCGATAGGTGCTACTACGCCTTCGGGCGATGTCATCGCTACCGAGCTCGACTTCGCCAACTATCTGCTGGAAGCGGCGGATGTCGGCGTGATGCACGGCAGCGCGTTCGGCGTGGAGAACCCTGTGCGGATCGCGTATGCTGTTCCGATGCCCACGCTGCGCGACGCGTGCCGGCGCATCGAGACCGCGTGTGCGGCGTTGACCCCCGCTGTCGCCGCGGTCTGAGGCGCCTAAGCACCAGACGCCATGCCTGCTACACGTCGACACATGTGCCGTGTCGCGGGTTTTTCTTTTTATCGGATGGCCTTCCATGCTCTATCTCATCGAAGACGCTACCCCCGAGCC
>NZ_FCOX02000135.1 GCF_900044055.2 Caballeronia calidae
CCCAACCCTGCCTGCATGGAACTACCGCATCTACTCAACAAGCGCTGCATAGCGGGAAGTTATTTCGGTAACGATCCTTATCTACGGTCCGTCGCGCATTGGCAAAACCCGGGCAATCGAGTATGTGCGCCTGCTGCTGGCGCGCAACTATCCGCGGATGACAAGTTACCACGCGCAGTGCGAGCACAAGCCGCGGCATGCCGAAGGGCCGTTCTTCGCGAATCTGCTGGAGGCGGTCGGTGACCCGGACCCCAATGCCGGCTCGAATCCTTCAAAGCGGATGCGCTTGACGCTGAGGATCCGTCAGGCGGCATCGATGGGGGGCAGTGGGGTGGTGTTGCTCTTTTGCGATGAGGCACAACGCTACGACGACAATGAATACGAATGGCTGCGTGACGTGCATGTTGCGCTGGACCGGCAGCAGATCAAGTTGTTCACGTTCCTTGTTGGCCAGCAGGAGTTGCTCGCGCAAAAGACCGCGATGCAGGTCGCGGGCAAGACGCAGATCGTCGCGCGTCTGATGGTCGAGGAGTTGGCCTTTTATGGCATCCGCAATGCGCAGGACGTGGCGACATGCCTGAACGGCTACGATCAGACCGCCTACCCCGAAGGCAGCCAATGGAGTTTTACCCGCTTCTACGTCCCGCAGGCGTTTGATGCGGGATATCGACTGGTGAGTGACGCCGATACTCTGTGGAATGCATTCGAGACGGCGCACCACAAGGCCAATCTGCCGGGGAGGCTTGGGATCCCGATGGAATCCTTCGCACGCGCGGTCGAGATAGTGCTCAAGGACAGTGAATTGAACGACGCACGGGGCTATTGCCCGGACCAGGTCCTTTGGGACCATGCGGTGAGGCATTGCGGCTATGTCCAGTCACGTCATGCAACCGGACGCGTCCTTGTTGCCACCTCTTAGCGACGGGCTCCTGAGGGAGCCGGCGTTCCCGATTCTCACGCTCGATGAGAGCCGGCTGACGCTGGCCCTGGGTTACATATTCAGGAGGGGCTGGATTTATCCACATGAGTCACTGATCTCGATCCTGTGGAAGTTCGAGACTGCCAACGCGCTGTCGGGCATCGTTGTAGCACGACTCATGGGGCTGGAAGTCGATCCTTATCAGGGTGTCGCTCCGCGTCGAGGGTTGGTCGATGTCGGGCGACTACAGGAGAGTCTCGGCTTACCCGCAGAAACGCTGCGGACTTCGCTGATGGATCCGCCCGGGCGTCGACGCTACAGCGACGTGTTCCGTTATTGTCGTCGCTGTCTCGCTCATGGCTATCACAGCGTTGTGCACCAACTGGAAAGGCAGAGCGTGTGTCCTGCCCATCATCGCGTTCTCGAGTCAAGGTGCTGGCGCTGCGGTTGTGAAGCACCATATCGGGTGAATGTCCAGCTACTTGAAGCGCGGTTTCACTGTGCAAGTTGCTACGTGAGTCATGGCGGGACATGGACGCCGGAGAACTCTCACCCGATGAAATCGGAGCACCGCCGTGCGTTCACACGCCGCTATCTTGAATGTTGCCTGGGGTGAGTTTTAGCTCAGACCAGCCGCAATGCTCCCGTATCGGCTCACCGACTGCTCTAGGTGCGGATGCGTCGGAAGCCTCGCCTCATCCAAAGACTCCCGGATGTGAACCGCGTCGTCGGCACTCGCGAGCGGTGACACAATTCCTTCGGCGGTAAGTACCTGAACAATTGACGGATTTCCCGGGTCGACGGGCCGGGCGCCCATAGTTGACAGAATTCCCGGCACAACGGAGACAGTTTCCCTTCGTCCTACGGGCGAGTACCAAAAGATCGCGCGGGAGCTGAAGCCCATCAGGCATTGAAGAAGCTGTGGCGTTTTAGATGCCTTTCAGCACGGTATTAGGCGGGCAGGAGCCACGCTGCCCGGCACGGCGATGGCGAAGTCCTTTAAAGTACTTAGCAGTTCCCGTGCATCGATCTCTCGACGAAGCTGGGTGAGCGTGTTCCGAATCAAGCGAAGCGCGTCGTGCGCGTGGTCATCGACGAACTTATCCGGCTGTCCGACGAGGCTGGTTCGGGATTCCGGCCATAACTGCCGTCCGCGGCGAAGGTGGCTAATCACAGTAGAGGCGCTGCGCCGATTTCTTCAAGCTATCCAGCGGCGTGCAATGCTTAGCCCTTGTGCATGAGGGACGCAATTTAAGGCACCTAAATTTGATAATGCATGCCCTAAATACATTACGAATACAAACGAATCGTGGACCGCATTTCATATTGTGATCAGGATGTGCAGCCTTGCTCGTTTTAGCTCGGCCGCGAGTCGGCGACGCCCGAAACTCTGACTTCGTGGCGAATGCGAGCGCCTCACGATTTCACGTGTGGAAAGTAGATGGATGACTTGGGAAAACCGATCCCCTTGGAAATCTCAGTGTCAACGAGCTTCTCGTAACCGATTCGAATGAGTTCCTGCAAAACGCTCGGAAGACTACCAAGCTCGTTGTCGTGAAAGTTGAGATAGTAGGACCGACGCATCTCTTCGTACGGTTGACCGTCGCGAGAAAATGACGAGAGCGGCAAGATCCTAACTGAGGGAAGGTACTGGCGGCTCTGCCACAAACACAATGGAGTCGTAAGAGCGAACCCGTGCCCGGCAGAAACCAGGCTCAGAAGCAGATCGGTCGCGTCAAATTCATACGTTCTCTCAATATGTTCGGAATGCAGTTGTAAATAGTCTTCGATTTCCTGAGCGATTACGGCGTGCGCGTTGTAGCGAATGAACTGTAGACGTCTGCTAAGCGCAGTGAAGGTCGACAATGTACCGCTTTCGAAGGAACGAGGGAGGACGACAAGAAACGGCTCCGAAAACAACTTCTCCTTCCGGAGGCCGGGAGCGGTGTGCCTGCCTGTGGTCACGGTGAAATCGAGTTCACGTGCCTCCAGTTGGCTTTGCAGCCCGCTCGTATTGCCTGAAACAAGACGCAACTGATTCGATCTCTGGGCCAAAGCAGAGATGATTACGGGACCAATGGTTGCGGCAAACGATTCGACGCTTCCAAGTCGCACTGTGTTTCGCTTGGACCTCGATACGTTGCGAACGCCGACAACCATCTGGTCGGCATGCTGCAGAAGCAGAGTTGCATGGTCGTAGAGCCGATGCCCTGCGCTGGTTGGCCGCGCGGGCCTTCTTCCCCTGTCGAGTAAGGCACAGTCCAGCACGGATTCCAGGAGCCCGACTCGATGCGAGACGCCCGCCTGGGTCATTCCAAGCCGCTCGGCGGCTTGCGAGATCGATCCAGTCGCGATGACTGCGACCCATGTGACGAGTAGGTCCCATTCTGGGTAACGCTCTGACGATATGTCTTTCATAACAGGAACGGGCGGCTCCGGTTGTAACGATTGCTGCAATGCAGCAGTTGCCTGTAGTTGCGTTCAGGCCGGGATTTCCCGAGGCTTCCAAAAGGCTGATCTATGGAAAGTATAGGCGCCGTTTGTAATTTGCGGGGAGGCATCGATTCGCCCACACACTGAGCTGCATCCTACTGTTGCAAGGTTCCGTGAATCCAACGCAGCAGGGTGGAAGGGTCCCCTACCGTCGCGTCAAGGGCTGGAGAGCGGGATGTCCTATAAAAGTGAAGTATCAGGAGACGAGATGAAAGGCACCATATCAATGGAGGATGTGCCGCTGCGCAGATTCCATTTCGGCGTCGTTTTGGCCGGATCGGGCGGGCAGTTTAGCGACGGCTTTATCCTCGGAATCATCGGGATCGCAGTGAGTGCGGCCGCGAAGCCGATGCACCTTGATGCGACCTGGATGGGTTTGATCGCGGCCGCATCGCTCGCGGGAATTTTCCTGGGATGTCTGTTCGGCGGTCCGATGGCGGACCGCTTCGGCCGGCGGGGCATCTTTTCCTACAACATGATTGCTTTCGCGCTGCTCTCGGGCGCGCAATACTTCGTGACCGACCCCTGGCAACTACTAGCCTTCCGGGTTTTGTTGGGGGTTGTTATCGGTGCCGACTACGCCGTCGGGAAGTCGCTGGTTGTCGAATACCTGCCGCGAAAGTCTAGAGGCGGGTTGTTGAGTCTGTTCGCTGTGGCGTGGAGCGCTGGCTACGTCGTTGCCTACTATGTGGGCTATACCATTCACAACTCGGACCCTGGCAACTGGCGCTTGATGCTTGCCGTTAGCGCCATCCCGGCGATCGTGGTCGCGCCTTTCCGCTTCTTGATTCCCGAGTCCCCGATGTGGCTCGTCCGCAAGGGGCGCGCTGCCGAGGCGCAAGCCAATATCACGCGCGTATTCGGACCGAATGTTACCCTGAGCAGCGCCTCCATGGCGCCAGACGCACCGAAGCGAGCCAACTGGTCACAGTTGTTCTCCGCTCGTATGCGTCGAAACACGATTGTCGGTTGTGCTTTCTTCTCGTGCCAAGTGATTCCGTACTTCGCACTGGGCACTTTCACGCCGAAGATCTTGGAAGGGCTGGGCGTCAAGGATCCGTTCATGGGCGCGATGGTCTACAACGGGCTGATGATCGCCGGTGCGATTATCGGCGTTCTGATTATCGACAGACTTCCGCGGCGTACTTTCATCCTTGCCGCGTTCTACGGATGTTCAGCCGCATTGCTCTCGCTGACTCTGTTGCAGGGATATCAGACAGCAACGATCGCGTTGTTCGGCATCTTCGCGTGCATGTTGTCCGCCATGACAACGCTGAATCCGGTATATACGGCCGAACTCTTCCCAACCGAGTTGCGAGCTTCGGGTGCGGGCGTTGTCATCGCATGTAGCCGAATCGGGTCTGCAGGAGCCACTTTCCTGCTCCCTCTGGCAATGCAGGATTTCGGAACCAAGACGACGCTCCTGGCATGCTTCGCGACTTTGTTGCTTGGTGGCCTCGTCTGCCAGATTTTGGCGCCGGAAACTCGCAACCTCAAATTGGCCGAGGCGAACCCCGGAAAGTCGCCGGACTCATCGGCGATGACGATGAGTCTGTATGACGGAAATCGTGGAGCTAAAGGAATGGATTGAGGGAGCGCCAACCGGCGGATCGATGGCCGGGTCCAGATAGATCGGACGTCCCGATGGTGAACATTCGTCGCCAAACAAAATGATGTTCACCGTCGTCTCATAAGGACTACAAAGTGTGTCGCGTCCGGTTCGACCGAGCATTCTTCGCCAACCACCGCTTCGATGGATGCCTTGAACCTCTCAGTTTCGCAAATTTTCGACCGGTTGCAGTTCGCCCACATCAGCACTGGCGAGCTCCAATAGTGGAGCAACAAGTTAGGCAATACGACATCGACTATGAATTCCACGCACACCTTTCCTGTTTATCACCGGCCGAGTGGCTGGAATGCGCTCCTGCCGAAGCGCACACCGTCTATAGAAATGCCCGATGAACGTAGCTACGATATCGTCGTTATCGGGGCCGGGTACACGGGACTGGCTGCGGCGAGACGCGTCGCGGAGGAACGCCCCGACAAGCAAGTTCTGGTGATAGAAGCCGGTACGGTTGGCGAAGGCGCTTCCGGCCGAAACTCTGGATTTGTCATCAGCCTTCCTCATAATGTGAAGGTCGGCAACGACCCGCAAAGCCTGGCGATGGCCCGTCGCCAAATCGGATTGTACAAGACCGGTCTCGGGTGGTTGAAGGATACGGTTGAACGTAATGGCATCGACTGCGCTTGGAATCCCGCGGGCGATTTCTTCGCGGCGGCAACGGCTAGTGGCGAGGAGGACTTACGCAACTCGTTGCAAAAGTATCGTGACTGGGGCATCGCTTACACGGAATACGATCGTGAAGGCCTGAGCGGGGAGCTGGGCACGACGTACTATCGGTACGGATACCACTCATTTAACAGCATCTTCGTCCAGCCAGCCGCATTGATCCGGGGGCTCGCGGACACGCTGCCTTCGAATGTCGTCCTTCTGGAAGAGACGCCCGTCATACAACTATCCGACCAGTGTCCCTATCGGATCACCACTACGCGCGGCGACTTCAAAGCCGAAAAGGTCATCGTCGCAAATAATGGTTTTGCGAAGGAACTCGGACTACTGAAGGATAGACTGTTCTCGATATTTACTTATGCGGCGATGACACCGCAGCTCAGCGACACAGAACTAATGAAGCTAGGCCGGCCCGGCGAATGGGGCGTCCTGCCGGGAAAGCGGATCGGTTCAACAGTGCGTAAAACCGCCGATGGCCGCCTCTTGGTTCGCTGCGTACAGACCTATGAGCATGAGGCTGTGGGCGAGAAATTTCGCGATCTCCTCACGGAAAACTATCGGCGTCGATATCCGAACATGGAGTCGCATAGTTTCGAGCACTATTGGTCTGGCGTCGTCGGCCTGACGCGAAACGGTGCGAACTACTTTGGCGAGCTCCGACCAAACCTCTTCGTTTCCGTCGGTTGCAACGGAGTCGGGATGCTGAAGGGGGCGATGTTCGGTCGGCTGATAGGAGAACTCGCGCTGGGCATCGATTCCGACGCGCTTCACGACACGTTGTCGCTTGAGCGGCCAACCTGGTTGCCTCCCGAGCCGCTTCGAAGAATAAGCGTAATGTCAGCGATTCATTACCACGCCGCCGTTTCAGGCGCAGAACGCTAAAGCCATTTCTACATCCATACTTCGCTCAAATCCAAATGTCGAACATCATTCGCAAAGGCGCTCGCGGTAGTCGCTACGTTGTTCACGAAAAAACGCTCTATGTCGGTGGTCAGACAGCGTCAGATCTCTCCGCCGGAGTCGCCGCACAGGTGCGTGAAGCGCTGGGCAAAGTCGACCGAATCCTCGTTGAAGCTGGAAGTGACCGCACGAAGGTCCTATCTGCAATGCTATGGATCAAAAACATGGCGGACTTCAAGGAGATGAACGCCGAATGGGATCAATGGGTCGATTCCGAAAATCCGCCAGTGCGGTGTTGCGGCGCTCTGGAGATGGCCGACCCGCGCATGCTGTTTGAGGTAGTGATCACTGCCGCTATCTGACCGTTCGTTTGCATCTAATCCACATTCCGTTCGCATACCGTCGTTACCCTATTGCGAACGAAGACTTACTCGGAGTTACCTATGTCTGCCCTTATCCACCAGCTTTCCGCCTTCCCGACCTCTGTGTTGTCCGACACACTGGACGAACTCGGCATTCCTGGAGTACTTCCGGGGCTATTCGCCCAACGTCAAGGACAGGGCCGCGCCGTTGGCCGCGCCTTGCCGGTTAAATTGCTCGCAAAAAAGAACGATCCTGACGCGTATCGCTTCGGCGGCGGTGTGGGAAAGCCGTTGGAAGCGGTTCTCAAAACGATGGCTGATGGGGACATTGTTTTAATGGACCTCGGCGGTGCCAACTATGCCTCCGCATGGGGAGGTCTGGCGTCCCGTCTGGCACAGCGTCGTGGCGTGCGAGCGACCATCATGTGGGGCACGGTTCGTGACGTTGATGAGATCCGCGAAATTGGCTACCCGGTTTGGGCCGTGGGCGTCTGCCCGAAGCGTAGCCGTAATGACTTCACGTTCGGCTCGATCAACGAAACTATCGAGATTGGCGGCGTGAGCATCTCCCGAGAAGACTACATCGTCGCTGACGAAAGCGGCGTGATGGTGATTCCCGGGGCGCGGGCAAAAGAGATTGTGGAAATTGCTACCCGCATCGCAGCACAAGAAGAAGAACTGCTCGCGATGGTACGTACTGATTCCGTGAAGAACTGGGATGAAGTGTGACATTTGCGGCGCCTCGTTGTGGACGAGGTCATTCGACGTGCAGGCAGGCTCAACGTGCTCGTCAATAACGCGGGCATGATGCAGGAGCAGCTTGTCGAGGAGCTGTCTCTGGAAGACTGGACGCGCAACTTGACGGCCAACCTGCCAATTCCCGTTGATAAAAGCCGCGCTGCCGCATCTGCGTGACACGCACGGAACGATCGTGGACATCGGCTCGACCAGAGGGCCTGGGCTCCAACCCGAAGCATGCGGCCTACTGCGCGTCGAAAGCAGGCTTGCATGGATTGACCAGGGCGATCGCAGTGGATCATGGGCTTGACGGCGTGCGCTGCAACGCGGTCGCTCCAGGGTGGATCGATACGGAATTGAATGTCGACTTTATTCAAAACAGGCCGAACGCCGACAGCTTTTCGTGTCGGTTTGGGCAGGATTCATCCTGTCGGGCGCATAGGGAGGCCGGAGGAAGTCGCGAGTCTGGTGGCATGGCTTGCTTCCGGCGAATCGAGCTTCGTGACCGGGCAGGCATGGACCGTCGGCGGCGGCCGAATGGCGAAATTGAGTCTTCCGGCTTGATTGAGAGCCGGAAGGGGGCCGTGCGCCTGTCGGTAGGGCATTTGATTCGGCTCCTGAAGGCGGACCCTTGTCAGACATAGAGTGCTCTAACCCGAATTCTGCACGAGAATCAAGAACGCTCCGGCAAGCATGTGTTGATCGTGGCATCGGGCGGGAATGTCGATGCCACGTTGGTCGCGTCGGCGATCAGCTCAGTTCGAGCTTTTGCGTAAGCGTCCGCCTTCGAAGCAGGCGCTTACGCATATGAACGGCGCGCCGCCGCTTCCAGAAACGCAATCAGCAACGGATGCGGCGCGCCATCACGCGACGACAGTTCCGGA
>NZ_FCOX02000136.1 GCF_900044055.2 Caballeronia calidae
TTTAACATCGACCACTCCAGTTTGGATCACACGTTCTACCCCAAATCTGTGTCCAAAAAAACTGGAGGCGCCGCACGTCCAATGCTCTGCAAGCGCCCGAAATCGATCGATTTCGGATTGTGCTTGGGTTGGAATTTGGAATGGAACGCTAGTCGGCGTCATTGCGAACTACCCCGTGACCGTAGATTGCATGATCATACGCCGAAACTCGGACCTGTCCCCTTCAATGCAGGCACTACGCGGCAGTACGGTGGTGACGGTCCGTTCCCGCGCGTCCTCTATCAGCCCACCGATCTTGTCTTCGAAGACTTTGGCCGCGTACGCATGGACGGATAGCTACCGTGGGCTCACGCGGGCATCGAATCCCGCGCAAACAGGAAACCACGCCGTCAAGTATTCTCTTCACTGCGCACTAAACAGCGCTTATACTCCTGTCGAATTCTGAAAACCCACGCTAACGTATATACGCTGAAAGCAGTGAAGGATCACCGAATGGAAGAAACTGAACATTGCCCGGTGCAGGAACCCTTGAGACAAGGGGATATTCTCAAAATCGAACCAAGCGGATCATCTCCTTGGCCTTTCTCCCTCGCCGCGATAATCAATGCAGATTGCGACATGGCAAATGGGAAACACGATGGGGTCATCGCGCTTCTACCCATCTATAGATTTACGGAATATCTGCAAACCTTTTGGTTGCCGAATTTTATAGCGAATCAGATAGAAATTGCATCGAAGACCATTCGAGAATCATGCGAAATAGATGAAAGCAATATTGGTGAGCTAATAAATTGGATCGATTCACTTGATCAGCACAAGTCATTTGACATCGAAAAATTTGTCTCAAGATTTGAACTGAATAGAAAAAGCGCCCAATCCGTTACGGTGGCAATCCAACGATTGACATCGGCCATTATCGGTCGACGATCAATGTCGTTGGCATGCGTTAGGGATTTAGCGCCTAACCCGGAAGACTGTGATAAATATTTGGCTGGCCAAGTTTCGGATGCAAAAAAATCACTTGGTGATGGTCACTTCTTTGTGACGGATCTAAAGGGTGATAATGGCGTTGGATTCGTCATTCGTATGCGAAGGATATACTCTATCGATGCGCGGAGATGCTTTGTTTCATTTTCGACGCTGCAGTCAAGCAAGGGCAGCACCAAAACCTCCGCGTTTAGATTATCCAGATTCACACCGCATTATAAATTTAAGCTTGCGCAAATTTTTGCTCAGCAATATTCACGCATCGGCCTTCCGAATGAGTTGACGGCTCTATCCAGCTTGGCAGTTGATAATGCTGTTGAACACATTAAATCATCAAAAAAATGAAAGCACTTGCATTCAGCCCATCGGCACTTTTCCGACTTTCTCAGTTCGAAATATCGAGAGAATGGTTCTCGGAGTTTTTGCTTCCAGCGGGAACGGTAGGAATCAAGCGCGTGAAAATCGACGAGATTGTTTATTTTTTGGAACCCGATCTCGATCGGGACAACGCGTCCCTCGTGGTGGTGAGTCTGGCCGGTGAAAACCCGGTCTTTTGCGATACACATCGGGACGTTTATATTTTGGAACGTATCATTACGGTTGCACGCTCCATCTTCACGAACAGCGTCAGAATTCCGGTCACGTGGCGTGAATATCATGAAAAGAGCCTACTTTCTATATATGCTTCCAATCGCCAGAAAGGAGATGGGTCAAGAATTAATTTTGACAGCCGACCAGACGGGGAGGATTCGCTCTTTGTCTTTGCGGTGACAAAGAACGCTTTCGATCTGGGTCGAATTCCCCGCAACGAAGATATCTACCAACTCGCGCGGGCAAATCTGGCCGATGCGATTTTGTCGGACGTTCCTTCCGAGAATGAATCGACGAGTCGTGCAGGGATCGTGCTCAGTAGTCGCCTGCCCCAAGGCTTCGCTCAAGGAGCGACCCTTAAGCAATGGTACGAATCGATGCTGACAGACGAGCAGCGCAATTTCGTTGATAAAAGCCATGATGGTCCAGTCAGATTGCGGGGCTCGGCAGGAACTGGGAAGACTCTTTCGTTGGTGGTCAAGGTACTACGCGATGGAGAGGTGGCTGAACTAGAAAAACGGTCTGCAAAGTACGGATTTTTAACACATAGCCTAGCCTCCGTGGACATGGTATCAGCCTTGGCGGAGTCATTGGATACGCGTGGGCTTCTGTCAGGAGGAGGGCAGTCATGCAGTGTAGAACTCCGAACGTTATACGATCTGGCACATCAGCATCTTAAGTTCAATTTAGATGACTTGAAACCGCTGTCCCTCGATGGGCGTGAGGGGCGTCGACTGCAATTTGAGTTGATATCGAGCACTCTTAAGGAGATGCAAGCGTCACCGATTATTCAGCTTCAGTATGAAGACTTAACCGACGAACTGGCGACGCGCTGGCGCGCAGCCTCTTCCGGACAAGACCCGAAGTTCATCACGGAAATGATGAATGAATTCGCAAGCGTTCTCGATGCCGAAGGTGTTCGTGCCGGAGAGGAAAAAGGTGAAAAATATGCAAAAGGAAGCTTACTTAGAGCAGGTTGGCTAATGTCGCTCAGTAAAGAAATTGATCGACGGTTTGTACTCGAGGTCCATCGTCGCTATCGCATGTATTTGAGTGAAATGAATACTCTAAGCGTTGATCAGATGATTGCGGATTTCAATTCTTTTCTCGACTCAAATCGATGGGACAGTTTAAGAAATAGGTACGGCTACGACGCTCTGTTCGTTGACGAACTTCACTTATTTACTGGGGTGGAGCGGCAGCTTCTACATAAGCTGATCAAGCGCTCTGTTGGAGCGGATGGTACACCAATGCGCCCACCGATCTTTATGGCGTATGATCTTAAGCAGAGCCCGAACGATGCTTTCGCATCGCTCGATTCAACGGGGGCAATCTTCTCTTCCGGCGCGCGACTGCAAAATTCAGAGCTGATAAAACTTGAAAAAGTTTTCCGGTATACACCAGAAATTGCCGATTTTCTTTCCGATTTGGATGCGACTTTTCCTGCCATCGATATCCCTGGCGAATGGGATGCATACAGCGGTAAAGCGCAGTTGGCGAATGGAGACACCCCCGAGCTTCTAGTTTTTCGCGATGAGAAAGACCTGTTCCGAAGCGTCTTCGATCAGGCACGAAGTCTGGCAAGAACCATTGCTGGAGGAGGCCGACGAGTTGCAGTGCTATGTGTCAGCGATGAGATGTTCGATGCATATCTGGAGATTGCCTCGGGGCAGTACGAAGGTTCGATATTTCCGATTACCAGCCGCGAGCCTTCATCCGAATTGCGTCACGCCGGCAAGCGATTTGTATTTAGCATGCCGGAATATGTTGCTGGTTTGCAATTCGACACGGTCTTCTTGCTCCACGCCGATGCGGTGGATGCACCAGCGGACGCGAGCGTCGGTTTAAAGCGACGATTCATTTCGAATGTCTATCTTGGATCTAGTCGAGCAGAGCGTGTGCTAAAACTCAGCTCCTGTCAAACCCGCGGCGGGCCGTCAGATGTGTTAAACATGGCAATCGGTCGAGGTAGTTTGAAGCAAACGATAGTGCCCTCTCAAAAGAAGCGATGACTACCCTATCGATATGAGCGACGTGCCGGCTCCGGCTGCTCGTGCACGCTACTAGTTTCTTTTCCGCGTGTGTGAAACATGCGAGGCAGAGTGTGGCGTCGGAACGCCATGAAGACGGATATGATTTAGGCGCACCACAAGACAGAGAAGCGCAATGCCGACATTTCGTGGAACAAATTTAAGATCGGGCGATTTGGCCGAAGCCACCGCACTGTTGCTCCTTCAGCAGGTCGCTTTGGTGGCCCCCGTTCCGAGGACGGAGGACGTGGGTATAGATGCGATCGTGACGTTGCACCGGGAGTTCGATCAACGTCGACTCATCGCGGAGGATTCGCTTTTTGTTCAGATTAAGTCTGCCAGCGTTGACTGCGTGGAGTATTCCGCTGACGAAGTGAAGTGGCTTTATGAGTTGGACCTCCCGCTCTTTTACGCGTCGTTTGATATGGCTTCATGCCAGATCAGCTTGTTTTGCGCACAGCAAATCGCCGAGGCCTTCATTACAAACCACGACCGAAAGAAATTGCACATCCGGTTTGATGGTGAGCCAGATATGGCAGATATTGTTGGGGCTACCGACGACATTGTTCGCTTAGGCCCGCCCGTTATGGCGTGGAACATCAGCGATTGCTCGACGGATCGCAAAGTACTCAGAGAAAAATTCTACGCCGTCGTCAAAGCGCACGTGCGAATTCAGAAGAAGAACCTTGAATTCAGGAGTGTCGGTCGCGTAGAGAACTATTCGTGGCGACCTAACGAGGTCCCACGAGACGGGACTTGGAAGACAACTTCGACAAAGCCCAAAGGGGAGATCCTCGCCGAAGCATACGAGAGGATGATGCCGTACTTCTTGATCTGGGTTCTTGAATTGCCGTTCGCGGGCAATTGGAAGCACGCGAGAGATGTGGTGTCTCTGATGGAGAAGGCGCGCATCCTATGTGAGCGGCGTAATGCGGACGAGATCTCGCAAAAGTGAAACTGAAGAACCTGCTCAAGATGATGCCGTCTTCGCAAACCGATCCTCACGAGCGCACTCGATTGGATCAAGTTCGACACGCACGTGAGGCACCATGCGTCGGTATGGCGGCGCGAGGAGAAGCTTGCGTTGATCGCAAGGTTGATCGACAAGTTGGTCTGCTAGGCTGACTGCGATGGGAGACGAACCGCGCGTTGGTGACATATTCTCTGGCGCCAGAGTCGCTGTAAAGTGGCTCGGACGGACAGGAAACGGGCTCAAAGCTGCCGCACAAAGTGCGATAACTGAACGTCTGCTAAGGCCGACCTGCTGCTAAGTGAGAGGAACGTGTGTCGGCGCGCTAGGCGCCCGCGTTGATCTCAGCGGCCAAATCCGCGAGATCCGGCGACACTTTGCCGAAGCAGACCATCGCGACATCGAGTGGATGATCGTGCACGCAACGCAATGCCCGCCGCACGGCTCGAATGATCCATTCGCGCTCGTTGCCGAAAGCACCGCCGCCGACCGTCGTAAGAAACACCTTCGGATTGCCGGTTCGGCGGTGATTGAGCACAGCGGCCAGCAGGGTCGACTCATAGCTGGCTTCCAGCACCAGCGACGCGAACGGTGCCCAGTCCGCGCGCGGTCCGGAGTTGTATGCGACCGGCAAGGCGGAACAGAGGGCTTGGGTCACGCGTTGTCCGGACGGCGCGCCGTCCGCGGTCACCTCCGTGTCACGATGCAGGCCGATCCGAAGATATTTGCGCAGTGCATCCCGTCCGACTTCGTCGAGGCTTCTGATGTGCTCACCGATCGCCCGCACGGTTCGCGCGTCCAGCAGCGCATAGCCGTTCTGCATCTGAATGCCGGGGATGCCGAGCGCGCAGTCGAGATCGTGCAAGGCGTTGATCTGGTTATCGCGCGTTTGTCCGTACTGGCCGTCGACGGACGTCAGATAATTGCGGTACACCGTGGCGGGCGCGCAGGCGATAGCGCAGGCGGGACCTTGCGTGAAGTCGTTCCGGTAACGCGTGATGCCGTCCTCTGGCGCGACACCGGGACCAACCATTTCGAGCAGATTGAACTGACTAGCGACCTGAATCAGCGCGCCGTTGGCCTCGGGCCATGTATGAAGCGCATAAGCATCGGCGATAACCGTGCGCAGCGTCGGCCGCGTTCCGTCCGGCCGAGAAAGCGCCGCGACCTGTGCACGCAACTCGTCCAGGCTGGGGATGCTCAGCGTTCCGACATGAAATCTTCTCGGCGGGTCGCTATCGGTCAGCAACTGCTCCGATTCGATATTGAAGCGCTTTTGCGTTTCTGCATAGGTCGATTCGTTGAAGCCGAAAACCTGCCTGAACCATGTCATGGCCATTCTCTCTTTGATATTCGAGGGGTTGCGCAGGTGCCGCGCGACGCTCGGGCGAGTGTACGTTCATGGCATTAAATCCTGCGTGACTTTTCGATAGGAGAGTTCGCGCGCCTTTTCATCGCATAGCACGCGATACTCCCAGGCGTGATGCGGAATCCGCGCGGGCCGGCACAATGTGCCCGGCTTACCGGTCAGCTCACAAGTCTCGTGGGCGTGCCGGCGCGCCGCCTCAATGCAGGCCTCTGTCCAGTATGTGCTCAAGGCCAGTTCGAAGCGCAGATCGCCCGCCTTGCCTTTGACTTCGACCGCTTCGAGGCGGAAATCGGCATGCGCATGGGCATACGTGGTCAATTGCTTCGACAGTTCGCGGAGCAGGGCGAACCAGCCGTCGCCGCACTGGATTCCCCAACACATCGAACTGTTGGCGGCAGACTTGGCGCGACCGGCGTAGAGATCGGGAAACTCGTCGTAGAGCGCTTGCGTCAATTCGTCGTTCATGTCGATGACAATTGCGACGCGCCTTGCACCTTCTGCAAATCCTCGAACGCCTTTTCGATGGGTGTGCCGTTCATGACGGCCGCGATCAGCAGCGGAAGCTGTTTCGCGTTTGGACGCGGAAACTTCTGCGGATTGCCCTTGAAATTGTCCCAGACATGTTTCTTCGCGACTTCGTCGGACTTCAGCGACATGTCGAATCCGCGTTCGACTTCGGCGCGGCTGAACGGCTCGATCAGGTTGTCATCGTCCCAATGCGCACGGTCTGTGTTTTGTTTGTGCGTGTTTCCCCAGTATGGGATGCGCTGTCCCGGAGCAGGTCGGATTTCATAGTTGGGCTGGAAGCCGTCGCCGGAACTGCCGAAGCACACCATGACGAGCGGATCGTCAGCCTTCGGCAGGTTCTTGAGCACCTCGGATACATAGTCGCGTTTCAGCGCGCGGAAATCCAGACTTGATTTCGACAACTTCGGCATATCGATCCTTGTCGGTTTTAGCTTGTTTCCGGGAAATACCTGCGTGCGTCTGTCTCGCCCATCAGCTTAAGCATACTGTGTGCTCGATAGCGGTGCGCATTCGAACAGACTGATGACGACATCGCGCCGAGCCGAACCAACAAGTCTTCGGATAAGCGGTGGAGAAACTAACCGCCGCGACGCCGGTTCGTGTTTTCGGCGAGACACATTTTGTCTCAGTCCGTCGATAACCTGATCGATATCGACGGTTCGAGCAAAGCGGATATGTCCAGAGACTTTCGTCTTTCCAAATCGAAAATCATGGCGGGTGTGCAATGTCGCAGACGGTTGTGGCTGGAAACGCATCGTCGCGACCTTGCGCGCGTTTCACCCGCGAGCGAGCACATCTTCCGGATGGGGCATCTGTTCGGTGAACGCGCCCGTCCGCTCATGGGACAGGGCGAACTGATCGGTCACGTGCTGGACGTGGGTAAAGCTATCGCGGAAACGCGTGTGGCGCTGAAGCAAGCGTCGGACCGAGGATCGATGGTCTATGAAGCGGCTTTCTCGCATCGGAACGTCGTCGCGCGCGCGGACGGATTTGCGCCATACGCGGGTGGGTGGCACATGACGGAAGTGAAGGCCGCCAACGCCGTGAAGGACTACTTCTATCAGGATTGCGCGATTCAAGCCTGGGTCGCGGAAGGCGCCGGTTATCCGGTTCACAAAGTGACGCTCGCGTGCATCGAAAGCCGCTTCGTCTATCCGGGCGGCGGCGACTATGACGGATTGCTTCGGTGTATCGACGTCACGGCGGAAGTCGGGCGCAGAAAAGCGGCGGTGGATGGCATCGTCGAAGATCTGCGCCTGATGCTGAGTAGCGACGAACCGCAGATTACCGCAGGATCTCATTGCTCCTCGCCCTACGCCTGCCCATTCATGGCGCATTGCGGCGCGCACAATGCGGGCGCGCGTGGGGTGGGCCGCCGCTCTGCTCATCACGCGACAGTCGGTTCGCCGCCAGCGCTCGCGTACCCCAGACACTTTCTCTGGCTCGAAGCGATCGCGTCGCCGGTGCCGCTGTGGACCGGGACGCGGCCTTATCAGCGCATTCCCGTTCAATGGTCATGCCTTACGGAGACGCAGCCGGGAACATTTATTCATCGCGCGTTTCTCGACTCGTTCGATGCGCCTTCCAAGGACGACTTCACCCGTACGCTGATCGATGCGCT
>NZ_FCOX02000137.1 GCF_900044055.2 Caballeronia calidae
GTCGGGCGACGACCGGGGAGGCAAGCTGCAAGGGCTGGACGCGGGGAGGGGGATCACCCGGGATTTTTTCAGCGCTTTATCGAAAAAATTTTGGGGATACCCCGCGGCCAGGGCGGAGCCATTTCCCTTGTTGCGCGCCAGGGGCAGCGACCCTTAGTTTGTCCCGTCTGACTGTGCTTTTGACGTTGCGAAAGGGATCGTCACCGAATGGCCGGGACGGGTTTTGGGCCCGGTGAGCGTCAGCGAATAGAGCGCGGTCCGACGTAAGGCGGATTCGCCCGGTTGTAACGCGACCGATCGTCCGAGGGGCGAGACAAGCATCCCCGGAATCAAAGGAAAGGACGAAGAGTTGGCTGATCCTGGCCTCGGACTGTCCGCATCGGACTGTCCGTGTGTGCCCCCCCCAACAGCACCATTTAGGCGCTCGAACGCTGTACGCACCTTCAGTGTCGACAAAGGCCGACAAGAACGAGGGGCGCTGTGGAATGTACCGCGGTCAGATACAACGAATGTGATCTTGTAACCACGACATAAAAAAGGAAAACGTGATGTCCGCCGCAAGCTCGTTTCAGCCCCGCGAATGGCTGGCGTCTAACGAAAGTCTGCTGACATCGGCGGCTGTTCTGGCCCAACGCTGCGTGCCGCGCGTTGTAGTTCGGGGTCAGAGATGATCGTCGTAAAAGTCCTTAGACCGTGTTGCTTCTGCGATCGGAGCTTGCCCCGACAGCACTGGGCCGCTTCCCGACCAGTATCTGGTCCCTCGGATCGGAGGTCGCCCAGCCACTCGGATGCAACCCGTGGCGTTTCCGCGGATCGGGGATGAAGGCGCAGAAAGGTTGGCTCGCCTCGAAGTTGGATCTGGTTTGCCAGACGGTTAATCGCGGCAGCGTAAGTTACACCGGCGGCCCCGATTTTGAGAAACACATGGGTGCAACTTCCTGGGCTTGGTAAGTTTCCCGCCGGGATCGAAGGCACCGGGCTTCCGCCCAATGAGCGCCGTCTCCACCGACCCTTCTTGTGCTTCTGCATAAAGCCGTTCCATAACTTCAACTTCTTTCGAGGAATTCCGGCTAGAAGTCCGCAGATGGGACGCTGCGACGCGTGGGAACTTGCAAAGTTAACTTGCGTTTACTTTTCACAACGACTAATCTTCGAACAATTCGACCGGTTTGGTCGAAACATTCTGAATCGGTCCACTGGACGCTACGGGTAGAACGATGGACACCATCAAAAAGCTCAAGGCAGGGAAAACGACGGGCGCTGACCTCATGCACCTGGCGAAACTGTCGGACGGCATGCTGCAGAAAATCCGCGATGAGATGCTCGAGCCCTTCCCTCGTAAAGTGCCGCCGATCGTCTCGTCTGCGCGACTGCAGGAGATGTGTGGTATCGATAAGCAGCGCATGGGCTACGTGCTCAAGAAAGGCGAGCTTCCCGCAGGCACGCAAGCCAAGCCCGGCTCCCCGCGCCAGTTTACGGTCGAAGAGACGATTGCATGGATCCGCTCTGAGCGCAATCCCCTCCCCCGCAACGGTCCGGCAAAGGTTATCGTTGTGGCGAACTTTAAGGGTGGCGTGACAAAAACCACGACCTCCACCCTTCTCGCCCAAGGTCTTTCGATGCGCCGAGGCCGCCGCGTCTTGCACATCGATCTTGACCCACAGGGAAGCGCAAGCACGCTGTATGGCATCAATCCGCATGCTGAAGTCGATTCATCTCAAACCGTCATGCCCTTGATCGAGGCCTATCTCGAGGGCAAGCCGTTCGACATGACCGCCCTTCCCGTCCCGACTTATTGGCCCAACGTAGACATCATTCCGTCCTCTACCGAGCTGTTCAATGCGGAATTCATGTTGCCCGCAAGAGCAGCCAGTGACGGGGAGGTTCGCTTTGAACAGGTCTTGCATGACGGATTGGCACAACTGAAGGATACCTACGACTACATCATCGTAGATACCGCGCCGACCCTTAGCTATCTCACAATCAATGCGATTTTCGCGGCCGACGGAGTTATTGTGCCGGTCGTGCCAGATATGTTGAGTTTTGCGTCGATGGTGCAGTTCTGGCACCTGTTCGGTGATCTGATCAACGGGATGCAAGCGTTCGACGATGGCAGGGCCAAGGAATTTGACTTCGTCGACGTCCTTGTTACCCGCATGACGTCAAAGCCCGCCGCGCAGATCCTGCAAGGCTGGATTACCCAGATCTATGGTTCGCGCGTCGTGCCTATTGAGATTCCCGAATCGGACTTGGCGCGCAATACAAATATGCGCTTCTCGACCTTCTACGATCTCGGGCCAAATGATGTCGGAGCCGAAACGCTTCGCCGAATTCGCACTCCGGTAGATCAGTTGGTCGATCGCGTAGATGACAAGGTGTGCGCCATCTGGGCACAGGAGGAGTAACAATGGCTTCATGGATGAAAGAACAGGCTGCTCGGGCCAAGAACATTCAGGTGACGCCTGAGGACAAGGAAAAAGCCTTGGACGTCCAACCCGTACCCGCTCGAACAGCGCCAGGCCAATTGATGCAGTTGCAAGCGACCGCGGAACGGCAACGCAAAGAGATCGCCAATCTCAAGATGCAGTTGGAAAAGGGTGCACGAGCTAAGCGCCCTATCTCGAAGCTCCACGAGGTTCCTGGGCGCCGTCGCAAGCTTACCGCCGAGCAATACGCCGAACTTAAAGCAAACTTGGCCAAGCATCCGCTTGTGCACCCCGTAATCCTGGAGGCACGCGAAGACGGCGAATGGAATATCAACGCCGGCAACAACCGCGTTGCGATTTATCGAGACTTGGGCATCGAGGAGATCGACTCAATCGTCTCGGACATGGAGCCAGATCAGGCCGAACGACTGGCCTTCTTTTCCAATCTCTTCGCTCCCTCGCTTTCCGACTATGAGAAATACTGGCACTTTCAGCGCCTTCAAGAAGCTGCAGATGCCCTGACCCAGCAGGAGCTGGCCACGGCGGTCGGATTGTCGGAATCCCACGTAAGCAAGATCTTCGCGTTTGACGGATTGCCGGCCGAGGCAAAAGCCGCCCTCGAAGAGCGTCCTGAAAGACTCGGCGCCGACGCCGCCGCTCAGCTTTCGCGCGCGCACTCAGAAGGGCGAACGATCGCAGTCGTCAAGGCTGTTGAGCGCTTGGTTAAGGAAGAGCGTTACACGCAGAAGGAGGCAGTTTCGAGTGTGCAGGCCAAGCCTGCAAAGAAGGCCCCTCCCGCCGAGACGCTTATCGTTAAGCAAGGCAAGAAGAGCTACTGTGAGATCACCACGCGCGGTGGCGTGATTGGTGTGCGACTCAAGGTGGAGGCAGAGCGTGCAAACGAATGGGCCAGGGAAATTCAAGCCCTAATCGAGTCAAAACTGAAGTAACCAGTTTCGGCACGAAACTCCTGTGCAATCAGTTACTTAGCCTTTCGGCTAGGCCCTTCTAAGTGCAACCCAATTTCTAAGCCCCTGTTTTTATTGATCTTTCGTGACGAAACTAAGACCGATGCAAACCTAAAGCCTGAAAGACAAAGGCCCCCAGCTGGAAACTGAGGGCCTTTGCGCAAGTGGGCTTGGCTGGAAATCCTAGCACCACACTCCCCGGGTGGAAACCGGAAAGGGTACAACGCTCAACCCGGAGTGTAGCGCAACAAGATCGACAGTCAAGCGAATTCAATCCATTTCTTGAAATGGACCGCTCGACATGTCTATCGCGCAACGCTTCGTTGCTGGCGAGGGTGAAGCACACCCCGAAGATTCGGCCGCCCTCACCGCTTTTCGCTGCGACTCGACCAACCTGCCCTGGATCATCTTCCGGGCCGCGTTTCGCGCCGCACACATCGAACAGATTCCGCCGCGCGCTCGCGCTGTGCTCTCTGCCCTCGCTCGCACCGTCGACGCTGCAAAACCGTTCGGTGCCATCTTTGCGCGCCGTGAGTTGCTCACGCGCCGCGCCCTGCAATCCATGCGCACGTTCTATCGCGGTCTCCACGATCTCGAGGTTGCTGGACTCATCGAGCGTCGCCCGCAGGGCCGCTATGTCGAAGCCGGGTTGTTTGGTCGCGCCTACCTTCATCTCACCGAGCATGCCGCAGCCCTCCTCGGCCTCATTGAGCCTCCGCGCGCGCACGAGGTCGAACCCGCCCAGACGCCCTCATCAACCGTGTCCACCTCGGCCCAGTCATCTTTGACCGTACCGTCTGCCAATGTGGCAGACGGTGGAATATATAAGGATCTAAGCCCTTCTGTTTTTCAAAAGAGACAACCGGGCCAACTGCCTGCAGATCTTCAGCGCCTGCGCACCCTGGGGTTTTTTGATTTCTTGATTTTCAAACTCATGCGCGAGGCGCGTGAGCACGGCAAGCGCCTCTCCGATGTCGTGGAAGCCACCTGGGATCACCTGAAGCTCGCCAAGGCGCCGATCAACTACCTGCGCGCCCTGCTCCGCAATCCGGTCGATTTCGCCCTGCTGGTGCGCCGTCGGAACGCCGACCACCATGCCGAGCAAGCGCGTGCGCAGCAGCACGTGGACGCTCAGGCCGTTGCCCTCCAACATGCCGGCCGCACGTTCATCGACGCGGACGACGCGCGCCAGTTCGTGATCGGGGCCGCTGGTGACTCATTGACGATCTTTAACCTCACGGAGCGCATTGGTCGGCAGGCCGCCGGATGGATGCCGTCGTTTGCGACGGCGCTCGCCTCCGGGCAACTCCGTCCCGCCACCGCGCTGGACCTCGAACGCTTCGCTCACGCCCAACGGGAAGCGTTGGGCAAATCCCAGCCTTGCGCGGCACCGTTGGCGCACGCGAAGTCGCCGGTGACGGGTGCGGTGCGGGAGCACATCGCCGGCCTGCGTCAGCTCCTGAAAGTGCGGGCAGCGGGCGCGTGACGTGGCGCATGGGACCGCCATCTAAACCTCGACATGAATTGTCCCGGCGTCGCGCGACATCGACGAACGCAGGGACGAGCACGACACGTGGACCAGGCCGACTCGATTGCCCCAATAGAAATGCAACAACCGATCGTGTCCACAAAGCTCTGCGCATTGCCCGCATGGGCAGGTCCGACGGGCGCCTCAAAACCCGCTCGTGAGAAACAAATCCCTGTTTCTCCGCGAACGCCGGACCCGGCACGGGTTGGATTGCTCGCAAGACGGCGATCGAGGCGCCAGGACCGAACGGTCTGAGCGAGACCATGGTGAGCCGAACGGGGTGCCAACATCGAGCGAATGCGCAAGAGGGGCGAAGCAAGCCGCCGATGCGGATCACGAGGTCGGACGGCGAACGACGCCCAGGACCAGAAGCCAATACACATCGACGACCGCGGAGCGAGTTCGCAAGCTGGTCCCAAGATGTCCGCCGTTCGTGCGCCGATCATTCATGCCGCGCACCTCTACGCTAGTGCGGCAGGCAGACGATGAGCTGCCTGGCGTCACACAAGCGAAATGCCGGCGCGAACCCGAAGAGGTTCCCCGTCCTGGCCCGAGCGACTACGCGAATTTTCCGCGCCTTTCACTCTTAGCGCGCCGACCAGCGGACGATTTCTGCAGCCGTCCCAGGCGACCCAACAGCGGTCCAAAGTGCCGCACAAGAAGCCACGCTGTCGGAGAGCCAGTACGGTGCTTAGCGGCAACTTTGGCGCGCAACATCGCCTGACGCGAGTACAGAGAGTCCACGCTTTCAGACGAAACGTAGCAGCGCCGGTGTGCCGTTCTGGAAGCTTTGCCGGCGGGAACTGGGGATCGCGAAACTGGACTCGGGGGAACGGACGGTGGGCCGTCCGCTGATGTCTGCTGCCCGGTTCAGATCTCGTGAGCCGACGATAAGCGGCCATGCGCGATGGCGCGGGCAGTGACCGAGCGAATCGCGCAAGCAGCGATTATCGTGCAGCCGGTGACGTTGGACCGGTCGTGGCTTTCAGACCGCGCCTGCAGCGCGTCTCGAGGCACGAGGGAGGTCGCGTCGGGCGCCGGATTCGACGCGGACGCTACATCCAGCGAAGGGCCCCGAACCGCCTCATCCAGGCGCGCTTCGAGTGGCCGATCGAAGGCGTACGGCAGCCGTTCATGCGGTTTCGCGCGCCATGGGGCGAAGCAGGGGAGGGCCGAGCGAATTCACCTAAGGCGAGCAATGGCATTCAGACTGATTATTCGGAAGGGGCCGCGTCTTGATCTTCTCGGTTGCCTAGTGCGTGCCAGCGAGTCAAGATAGCGTCCGGCGCTCGCGAGGGCGGCGCCGTCTTCAACTTTTTAGGTCAGCAAAAATGGCAACTGGTACGGTCAAGTGGTTCAAGGACGACAAGGGTTTTGGCTTCATTACGCCCGATGGCGGGGGTGACGACTTGTTCGCCCATTTCTCGGAAATCCGCGCCGAAGGTTTTAAGACACTCAAGGAAAGGCAGAAGGTGACGTTCGACGAGAAGATGGGTCCGAAGGGCAAGCAGGCAGCGAATATCAAGCCGGCGTATGCATTGTCGGAAAAAATGGGCAGTCATCGTCCGCCAGCGGCCGACGATGTCCGCCCATCGAACCGTCTCCGCGTCTCCGGACCCGCCCATCGCGCTCTCGTTCGCGTGCGTCCTTCACCGGTCGAGCCCTCGGCGGCGAGACAGCGTGCTCGATGCAACCAGACGCTTCACCACACAAGCAGCTCGATGATTGCAGAGGAATAATATCGAGTCCTACATTCATCGCGGATTCACGCCTTCCTAGAGATTAACTCGGCGTGAAACATTGCCGCGGAAACCGCAATCCAATCTAAGTAATTGTTTTAAAACGGATGTGGGGCGAAAACGCGGCGAAATCGCGCATTGTTTCACGCTTCCTTGGGTCGGCACGTCCCTCACACCATCATTTTGCGGCCCGTACTGGCTCAGTATGCCTGACGGGGCGTTCATCCGTATCAAACGAAACGAATTCCGTGCGCATTGATACCTCGGGCAAAAGTCGGTTTCCCGACGAGGTAGGCACCGTCCCAAGGCCCGCTCAGTCGCCGGCTCAGTAGCCAACTTAGTGGCCGGTTGCCGCGGCGCGCAGCGGGGAGGCTCGTTCGCCGGTCACGAAACAGTCGAGCCGGTAACGCGCGCCAAGATGAACATGCCTTGGTGCGTTTGCGAGCTGACGATCCGATTGTCGCAACACTGCCTCGAAAAGCGGGAAGTCGTTGGCGTCGAGTGTCCAGGCCCGCGCGTTTTCGGCGCGTTGTAGCACGCGTTCCATGGCCGCCTCAGCGCGCGCGTAGATGATCAAGTCGGTGTCGCCAAAGCCCGCGTCCTGAACATAGTAGGCGAGATAGATCATCCGGATCAGTTCATTGAACAGATACGCGGAGCCGGCGCCACTTCGACACGCGGCAAAAGTCAGGTGGTTCACCGGGGAGATTTCTCGCACCGCGTTCTCCGGCATCGGGAGCAACATGGCTTTATTGAGGGGCTTGCGCGAGGACGCACGGGAAGGTCGAGCATGTGGGCAGCGGGAAGGCATGCGTCAAAAAACATCGAGGAGAGTTCCGCGTCACGCGGAGTTCTGCGAATCCTAACCGTGCTTCGCGGCGACGTCTGTGGCCCTTCCCGCGCCGGCACCCGACGCCCCCGGTTTGGAATCGATTTCCGTCATTCCTGTTTGACGAGCCCGGATCCGTGTGTGAACGGTGGCGATCGAGAGACGCGACCGCCGGATTCCTATTCGAGATGCTGTCTGGGATCATGTTCGACCGTCCCGGCGCGTGCGCGATTCGATGCGCGCAAAAAGACCGTGCTTGTCTTGACGCGGCATGTTCGAGAGCCTTCGACCGTAGCTTGCGATGTGAAACCCTAAGGACACGATGGTCAGGATTGAGTTGGAACTGGACGATAGCGTGCATGCCGCCCTGCGCTCGCGTAGACCGTATTAAAAGTGTCACAAGTTCGTCAATAAAAGTGTCACCCATTGAAAGGCCGAGGTAAATTGGTAAATCGTGCCCCAGACGCATTGTCTTGCGTCGTCGTAAAACGGTCTCGGCCACACCGCGCGCTGCGAAACCCTCAGACGC
>NZ_FCOX02000138.1 GCF_900044055.2 Caballeronia calidae
TTGCGCCAGTATTGCGTCTGGCGTTCGAGCTCGGCGCCGGTGAGCCAGCCGCGTTGCCACAGCGTGTAGTCGGCGTATTGCACGGGCAGCGCGGGCAGCCCGAGCGGCTCGCCGGTGAGCGCAGCCGTGTAGCATGCGCCGAGTTCGCGCACCAGCACGCCTGAGGACCAGCCATCGGAGACGAGGTGATGCACGGTGAAGAGCAGGACGTGCTCTTCGGGCGCGAGGCGCAGCAGTTGCGCGCGCAGCAGCGGACCGTGTTCGAGATCGAAGGCACGCGCGGCCTCGTCTTGCGCCAGACGCCGGACTTCAGCGGTCTGTGCATCGGGAGCGAGCGTGTCCAACTGAATGAGCGGCAGCGCGATCTGCAATTCCGCAGCGATGCACTGCACGGCTTCACCGTCGTGTTGTGCGAACGACGTGCGCAGGCTCTCGTGCCGGGTCACGATGGCGTTCAGGGCGGCGCCGAAGGCGGGCACGTCGAGCGCACCGCTTAGCCGCATGGCCACCGGGATGTGATAGGCGGACTGGCCCGGGGCGAGCTGCTCGAGGAACCACAGCCGCTCCTGCGCGAAGGACAACGGCAGATGCGACGGACGGGGCTGGGCCAGCAGGGGCGGACGCGCGGGCGCGAGGCCAGGCCCGGCATCGTCTTCGATGGCCTGGGCCAGCGCGGCGACCGTGGGCGCGTCGAACAGTATGCGCAGGGGCAGCTCTCTGTCCAGCACGGTGCGCAGTTGCGAGATGAGGCGGGTGGCGAGCAGCGAATGGCCGCCCAGCGAGAAGAAGCTCTCGGACACGCCGACGCGTTCGAGGCCCAGCACGCTGGCAAAGGACTGGGCGAGCGTGTGTTCGAGCGGGGTGCGCGGAGCGACGTACGCACTCAGGTCTTGCCACTGCGGGTCGGGCAGCGCGCGGCGGTCGAGCTTGCCGTTGGGCGTGAGCGGGAGCGCATCGAGCATGACGAAGGCGGCCGGGACCATGTAGTCGGGCAGGCGTTCGGTCAGGTGGATGCGCAACGCCTCGACCAGACCCGCGGCATCGGAGGTGAGCGTGACATAGGCGACCAGGCGCTTGTCGGCCGAACGGTTGCTCCCGCTGTCGTCGCGGGCGATGACCACCGCTTCGCGCACCGCAGGATGACTGGCGAGTTGCGCCTCGATCTCCCCGAGTTCGATACGGAAGCCGCGAATCTTGACCTGATGATCGTTACGGCCGAGGAATTCGAGATTGCCGTCGGGCAGCCAGCGGGCGAGATCGCCGGTGCGATACATGCGCGCGCCGCGCTCGCCATTGAACGGATCGTCAACGAAACGTTCAGCGGTAAGTGCCGGACGATTCAGATAACCGCGTGCAACGCCGGCACCGCCGATATAAAGCTCGCCGATCGCGCCCGGAGGCACCAGTTCGCCGTGCACATCGAGCAGGTAGATCCGCGTATTGGCGATCGGGCGGCCGATGGGAACGGTGGCGCCGGTCAGCATGCCTGTTGCGGCATCGAGCGGGCAACTGGTGGACCAGATCGTGGTCTCGGTCGGCCCGTACAGATTGAGCAGCGATCCAACCTTGGCGGCGAGGCGGGTTGCCAGCTCACCGGACAGCGCTTCGCCGCCGCACAGGGCGGCGAGGCCGGGGCGTCCTTGCCACTGCGCGTCCAGCAGCATGCGCCATGTCGAAGGCGTGGCCTGCATGATGCTGATGTCGAACTCCTCGACGATCGTTTGCAGCGCGGCGGGATCGCCTGCATCGCTGCGTCGCGCCAGCAGCAGCATGGCCCCTGTAGCCAGCGGCAGAAACAGCTCGAGTCCGGCGATGTCGAAAGCGATGGTGGTGAGGGCGAGCATGCGCTCAGGTGGACTGATGGCTGTGACGTCGGTCATTGACGACAGGAAGTTGACCACCTGGCGGTGCTCGACCATCACGCCCTTGGGCTTGCCGGTGGATCCGGACGTATAGAGCGCGTAGGCGAGGTGACCGGAGTGCAGACCCGGCACGATCGGATCGTGCTCGTGTTCGTGGTTCCTTTGCGCCACGGCATCATGGAAGGACACCGGATCGAGGACCGGCAGATCGCCGGTATCGCCGAGCGCTTCCCGCCCGGGTGCATCGGCGATAAGCAGAACTGGCGCGGCATCGTCGAGGATGTGGGTGAGACGCTCGCCCGGATAGGCCGGATCGAGCGGCACATAGGCGCCGCCCGCCTTGAGGATCGCCAGCAGCGCGATGACCAGCTCGTGGCTGCGGGCCAGGCACAGAGCCACACGGCTTTCGGGGCGCACGCCCAGACTCATCAGATGACGGGCCAGGCGATTGGCGCGCGCATTGAGTTGCGCATAGGTGAGTGACACGTCTTCGAAGACGAGCGCGGTCGCATCGGGCGTCCGTTGAACCTGTTGCTCGAACAACTGATGGATGCACAGATGTTCGGGATAAGCCGCAGCCGTGTCGTTCCAGCGTTCGAGCAGCGCGTGCTCCTCGGGCAGCACGAACTCGAGCGCATGCAACGATGCATCGGGCTGATCGAGCGCTTGCTCCAGCAAACGCGTGAAGCGTTCACCGAGCCTGACGATGGTGCACTCGTCGAACAGATCGGTGGCGTAGCTGAAGCTGCCCGCGAGGCCGTCTTCCGTATGCGTCAGATTCAGCGTGAGATCGAACTTGGCGCCGGCGTCGACTGCGGGCAACAACTCCAGATCGAGCCCTGGCAGGACGAGCGGTTCCATCGGCGCGTTCTGCAACACGAACATGACCTGGAACAGCGGCGTGCGGCTCGTGTCGCGAGCCGGTGAGAGCGCCTCGACGAGCTTCTCGAACGGCAGATCCTGATGCGCGTAGGCGGCAATCGTCGTGTCGCGGACTTGCGCGAGCAGATCACGCAACGAGGGCTTGCCCGAGAGATCGGCGCGCAGCACCAGCGTATTGACGAACAGGCCGATGAGCGGCTCGACGTGTGCGTGCGTACGGTTGGCGATGGGCGAGCCGACGGCCACCTGCGACTGTCCGGAGAGCCGCGCGAGCAGGGTCTGGAACACGGCGAGCAGCAGCATGAAAGGCGTCACGCCTTCGCGTTGAGCAAGCGTGTGCAGGCGTTCGGACAGCTCGAGACTCAGCGCAAAGGGCAGCGTCGCGCCACATCCGCTGATCTGCGCGGGACGCGGGCGGTCGGTGGGCAAATCCAGCGGCGCGAGGTCGGCAAGCTGACGGCGCCAGTATTGCGTCTGACGCTCGAGCTCGGCGCCGGCGAGCCAGTCGCGCTGCCACAGCGTGTAGTCGGCGTATTGCACGGGCAGCGGCGGCAACGCGAGCGCTTCGTTGCGCAGAAGAGCCGCATAGCAAGCGCCGAGTTCACGCACCAGCACGCCGGTGGACCAGCCATCGGAGATGATGTGATGCATCGTGAAGAGCAGCACATGCTCTTCGGGCGCGAGGCGCAGCAGTTGCGCGCGCAGCAGCGGACCATGTTGCAGATCGAAGGCACGCGCGGCTTCGTCTTGCGCCAGACGCCGGACTTCCGCGGCCCGTGCATCGGGAGCGAGCGGGTCCAGCTGAATGAGCGGCAGCGCGATCCGCAACTCGGCAGCGATGCACTGAACGGCCTGTCCGTCATGATCCGCGAAACACGTGCGCAGGCTCTCGTGACGTGCAACGAGGGCATTCAGGGCAGCATGGAAGGCGGGCACGTCGAGCGCGCCACTCAGGCGCACGGCCGCCGCGATGTTATAGGTGGACTGCCCCGGATTCAGTTGCTCGAGAAACCACAGCCGTTCCTGCGCAAAAGAGAGCGGAAGATTCGCAGGGCGCGGCAGCGCGTGCAGGGGCGGCAGCGAGCTCGGGCCGCTTTCCGGCTCGTCGAGCGAAAGCGTCTCGGCGAGCGATGCGACGCTGGGCGCATCGAACAGGGTGCGCAGAGACAGCTCGATCGAGAGGGCTTCGCGCAAGCGCGAAACGAGTTGCGTTGCAAGCAGCGAGTGTCCACCGAGCGCGAAGAAGTTATCGAAGACGCTCACACGCTCGAGACCGAGCACGCTGGCAAAGCATTGCGCGAGCGACTGCTCGACCGGGGTGCGCGGTGCGACATAGTCGTCATGGTCTTGCCACTGCGGGTCGGGCAGGGCACGGCGATCGAGCTTGCCGTTGGTGGTGAGCGGCAATCTGTCGAGCGTCACGAATGCCGATGGCACCATATAGTCGGGCAAACGCGAGGCGAGATGCTCGCGCAGGAGATCGGTATCGATCCTGGAAACGAGCGTGACATAGGCGACGAGTTGCTGATCCTGCGCATCTTCATGTCGCGCACGCGCGAGCACCACCGCTTCACGCACAGCAGCATGGCTGGCGAGTTGCGCCTCGATCTCCCCGAGCTCGATACGGAAGCCGCGAATCTTGACCTGATGGTCGTTGCGGCCGAAGAACTCGAGACTGCCGTCCGGCAGATGGCGCGCGAGGTCGCCCGTGCGATAGAGGCGAGCACCAGGAACGAACGGATCGTCGATGAAGCGCTCCGCCGTGAGCTCAGGCCGATTGAGGTAACCACGCGCCACGCCCGCGCCGCCGACGTAGAGCTCGCCCACCGCGCCGACAGGCGCCAGTTGACGTTGCGCATCCAGCACGTAGACGGTCAGGTCGGGAATACGCACCCCGATCGGGCTGTTGCTGTCGGCACAATCCTCGCGCGTCAGCGGCCGGTAGGTTACGTGCACGGTCGTCTCGGTGATGCCGTACATGTTGATCAGTTGCGGCTTCCGGTCCGAATGCCGCGCGTACCAGGGGTCGAGCATCGACGGATTCAGCGCCTCCCCGCCAAAGATCACGTAGCGCAAGGCAGTGGATTCGTCGCTGGTTTCCTGTGCCTGGATGAGCGCGCGAAATGCGCTGGGCGTCTGATTCAGAACGGTGACGCCCTCCCGCTGAAGCAGGCGAAGGAAATCGGGTGCGAAGCGCGCCACATGCTGCGGCACGATCACGAGCTTGCCGCCATGGCGCAGCGCGCCCCACAACTCCCACACCGAGAAATCGAAGGCGAACGAGTGGAACAGGCACCAGACATCGTGTTCATCGAAGCCGAACCAGTCCTGCGTCGCGTCGAACAGGCGCACGATCTGCGCATGCTCGACCATCACGCCCTTCGGCTTGCCGGTGGAGCCGGAGGTGTAGATCACGTAGGCGAGGTTAGGCGCGGCGACCCGCGTTTGCGGATCGTCCGGCGAGAGTTCGCAATCGGGCGATGCGTTCGGATCGATCACGGCGAGCGTACCCGTGTCGCCCAGCGCTTCGCGGCCCGCCGTGTCGGCAAGCAACAGGCGCGGCGTGGAATCGGTAAGGATGTGGGTGAGACGCTCGCCCGAATAGGCCGGATCGAGCGGCACATAGGCCGCGCCCGCCTTGAGAATGGCCAGCAGCGCGACGACCATGCCGATGCCGCGCTCGACGCACAGCGCGACTCGATCCTCCGGGCCCACGCCCAGCGCGATCAGACGATGCGCAAGCCGGTTCGCGCGCGCATTGAGTTGCGCATAGGTGAGCGACTCGTCTTCGAAGACCAGCGCGATTGCATCGGGCACGCGTCGAGCCTGTTGCTCGAACAACTGATGGATGCACACATCCGCGGGATAAGCCGCGTCGGTTTTGTTCCAGGTCTGGACCAGCAGGGTGCGCGTTTCGGGCGGCACGATCTCGAGCCGGTTCACCGGCGTCTGGGGGGCCTCCTCCAGCGCATGGCCGAGGCTTTCGAGCGCCTGCTGCATGTAGCCGCACACGGCGTCGGGCGACACCGGCTCAACGACCTGGACAGTCAATTCCAGACTGTCGCCATTGTCGTCGATCGACAGGGTGAGCGGATAATTCGTGCGTTCCTGCGCACTCAGCATGTCGATGCCGGAGAGGGCGCGCTCGTCGCGGGAGGACGCAGAGCGGTTGTGCCGGTAGTTGAGCAGGGAGCCGAAAAGCGGTGTAGGGGCGGCCACGCCGCTGCAGCGCTGCGCGAGCGGGAGCGGCGCATGTTCATACCGCAGCAGCGCCGCGAGACGTGCATGGGTGTGACGCACGCTGTCAGCCACGCCGGTCGCATCGACGTCGATGCGAATGGGCAGGGTGTTGATCAGAAGACCCAGCACGCGGTCAGTGCCGGCTTGCGTCCGGCCCAGCAGCACCGTGCCGAACACGGTCTGGCCGCCCTCGTCCTTTGCGCTGACCGCGCTCAGCACACGCGCCCACGCGAGGTGACAGAGACTGGCCAGATTCACCCCGAGCCGGCGCGCCTGGGCGCGCAGCCGTACGTTGAGATCGGCGGGTATCGTGACATGGGCTTCTGCCACCGCGGTGCCGTCGCCTTGCAAATCGGCGAGGCCGAACGGCAGCGTGGGTTCGCTGACTTCGGCGAGCATCTCCCGAAAGAAAGCCTCGTGCTCCAGCTCGCTCGCACCGAGCCGCGCCTTGGCGACGAGGTTGCGGAACGGCTGCGGGTCCGGAAGCTGCCCGGCGCGGCCCGCCATGAGCATCTGCATTTCCGCCTGCATGACATCGAGCGTGGTGTGATCGCCGATCAGGTGATGCCAGTCGAGCTGGACGAGCCAGCGCCCGGACCCCGACTCGGGGGCGATCGCCAGACGCAATAGCGGCGCCTTCGTCAGATCGAGGCGCAGCGCGCTCGGGTCGAAATGGCGCGCGAACGGATCGCTGGCCAGGCCTTCGGCGGGATCGGGTTCGAGCTCCGTGATCGTCACGAGCGCGCGGCGGCAGACGACCTGGACGGGTTCGGTGAGTCCGTCGTGGATGATCGCGGTGCGCAGGATGTCGTGCCGGTCGACCACCTGCTGCAAGGCCGTGAGCCACGCTTCGAGGCGCGTGCGGCTGTCGAAGGCCATCCGGGTGGTGAGCAGATACGGATCGCCCGAGGTAGCGAGCAGGTGGTGGAACAGGATGCCTTCCTGAAGCGGCGAGAGCGCGTAGATGTCCTGGATATTTTTTACTCCGCCCGGAACGTGGCTGACGATCCGTTCGATATCGGCCCGGTTGAGCGAAGCGAGCGGCAGCATGTCCGGGGTGAGGATATCCGTCCCAGGAGGAATTGCATTGGGCGGCACCGCGAACTCGCGGGCCGGCGCGCCGTGTTCGAGCGCGGCGGCAAGCGCGCTGAGGGAGGGGGCGCCGAACAGCTCGTGTACGTTGGCATGAAGGCCCTGGCGGCGCAGCCGTTCGATGAGCGTGACCGCGAGCAGGGAATGGCCGCCGAGCGCGAAGAAGTTGTCGTGGCGGCCGACGCTCTCGACGCCCAGCAGTTCCGTCCACAGCTCGGCGAGGACGGACTCGGTCTCGCCCTGGGGGGCTTCATAGGGGCGCTGCGCGAAGGCGTCATTACCCGGCGCGGGCAGCGCACGGCGGTCGAGCTTGCCGTTGGGCGTGAGCGGCAGCGCATCGAGCATGACGAAGGCGGCCGGGACCATGTAGTCGGGCAGGCGTTCGGTCAGATGGATGCGCAACGCCTCGACCAGACCCGCGGCATCGGCGTCGGAGTTGAGCGTGACGTAGGCGACCAGGCGCTTGTCGGCCGAACGGTTGCTCCCGTTGTCGTCGCGGGCGATGACCACCGCTTCGCGCACCGCAGGATGACTGGCGAGTTGCGCCTCGATCTCCCCGAGTTCGATACGGAAGCCGCGAATCTTGACCTGATGATCGTTGCGGCCGAGGAATTCGAGATTGCCGTCGGGCAGCCAGCGGGCGAGGTCGCCGGTGCGGTACATGCGCGCGCCGGGCTCGTGGCTGAACGGATCGTCGAGGAAGCGTTCAGCGGTGAGATCGGCACGATTCAGATAACCGCGTGCAACGCCGGCACCGCCGATATAAAGCTCGCCGGTCGTGCCCGGAGGCACCAGTTGGCCGTGCGCATCGAGCAGGTAGAT
>NZ_FCOX02000139.1 GCF_900044055.2 Caballeronia calidae
TTCGCCTTGGCCAGCAGCGCATCGATCTGTTCTTTGAGTTCCAGCTCGGCTTTCTTCATCCGCTCGTAACTCATCGCCTTATGACGCGACGCATTGGCCTTGATCTTCGTGCCGTCAACGGCAATCGTCCCGAGCTTGACCAGTCCGCATTCCTTGGCCAGCTTCACCACTTGCACAAACAGGTCCGACAGTTCCTTCAAGTGAAAGGCGCGAAAGTCGCAAAGCGTGCGATGCGCCGGATAGTTGCCCGCGGCGAGGACCCGGAACGCGACATCTTCATGCAGCTTCCTGGCCAGCTTGCGCGACGAGAACACCCCGGTCGCATAGCCGTAGACGAGCACCTTCACCATCATCGCCGGATGAAAGGGTTGATTGCGCGGGCCGCCGCCCGCATACCGCGCATGGAAGCTTGACAGGTCGAGCGAATCCACCGTGTCGCTGATGTAATAGGCCAGGTGCCCTTCAGGCAGCCAGTCTTGCAGCGCGTGGGGCAGCAACATCTGCTGCTGCGGCTCGTAGGGAAGATAGCTTATTGGCATCTCCTAACAACGCTTACCCGGCTCGGCCGGATGACATCAGATTTCTGCCGCGCATACTCCTAGATGACTCTTGCCGGCCCCAGGCGGACCAAACAGGAGCGCCGTGGCACCTTTCTCAAGCCACGAATCGCCGGTCGCGAGCGCCATGACGTGTGCCTTTGAAACCATCGGCACCATGCTGAAGTCGAAGGTCGCAAGCGTCTTGGTCGGGTCCAGATGCGACTCGGCACGATGTCGTTCAATGCGCCGTTTGGCCCGCTCGGCCAGTTCGTGTTCGAGCAATGCGCCGATCAACCGTGTGGCCTGCCAGCCTTCCTTGTCGGAGCGCTCCGCAAACTCGGGCCAAAGGCGGGCGATGGTCGGCAGGCGCAGTTCATTGAGCATCAAGACAAGACGGCCGGCATCGTAAGCATGCGTGCTCATGCGACCTCCTTGTCGAGCAGGTCGTCATAGCTGCTTGCGGGTGGCATCTCGACATTGACGTTTGGGCAATCGGCGTGACGCGGCGCGAACTCCTCGCGCAGAGCCTTCAGATCAGGCAGCTTGCCGTCAACCAGCAACGCGTTGAGGTGCGCGGCCAGCACGGCCTCGACGCCATCGAGCGCGGCGAGTTCAAGCAATCCAACGATGACTTTGCACGCCTCGCGTTGCGTCAGTCTCGCCTCCAGCTGTTCCCAGGTCCGGCGATAGGCCTCGCGCGGAAACAGCTCGTCTCGAAACGCAAGCCCCTTGAATGCCTGCGGCTTGCGTTTGAGGCTCTCAATGAAGTGTCGGTAATCAAGTGCGCGGCGGTTGTCGCCGGCACGCGAACCTCGCGAGGTGCTATGCACCAGCGCGCCTGACAGATAGCAGTCGAGCCGGTCACCATACACGCGCACCTTCAGACGATGACCGATCAGGCGCGACGGCGCGCTGTACAGAATGCCGCGTATGGTGAAGGTGCTGCAGCGTGTAACGCGCGCTTCTTCCTCGACGAAGTCGGTCGTGCGCCTTAACGGGAGATCCATGAGCTGTTCGCGCTCAAGGCGGAACGCCGCTGCGTTACGCCGGTTGCGACGCATGACGACCTCGCGCAGAAACTCATCATAGGCCGCACGATCAACGAAGTCCCGATGGCCGCGCAACATCAACGCCTGGTCGACAGCTTCCTTTAAATAGCGATGCGATGACTCCACGCTACCGTTCTCGTGGCCCAGGCCGCGATTGTTGCGCGTCCCGTTCATGCCGTAGTGCTCGAGCAGCGCCGCATAGCGCACTGTGAAGTCGTCTTTATCCGCGAGGTTTCTGAACGCCGCCGACAGACTGTCGGTGCGATGCTCGCGCGGACATCCCCCGGCCTGCCATAGTGCATTTTGCAATCCCATGGACAGTGCTTCGAAGCTCTCGCCGCCTTCAACGACATTAGCGTATTCCCAGCGCGAGAACGCGAGCACGAAGTGGTACAGCCGGTGTTCGAATGGCACGCCAGCGATCGTCACTCCCAGTTCGGCCATGTCGGTGAAGTCGGACAGGCCGCGTGCGCCAGGCTCATGCAACTGCGGGAAGAAGACTTCCTTCGGTGGACCGGACATCGCCCTCCAGTGCCGAATGCGCCGCTCCAGTGTGCGACGTGTGCTGTCCGGATACTGCCCGGGATGATCGTCCTGCAGCTTGCGCAGGATGGTGATCGCCTGAAGTTGTGGCGCGTTCGCAAGCATCGGAACGACTTCGGTGTCCCAGACGTCGGCGAAGGGATCGGGACGGGAACGCCAGTAACGACGGGGTTTCTGTGATGGCAGGGTGGTGTCACGTTCGATGCGCCTTGCGCTGCGGACACTGATGCCCGCCTTGGCGGCGGCGATCTCCTGCGAGTGATGTTTGCGTTTGGACATGTAGAGGCGAACCTGTTGGTCGGTAATGCGGGTTCCAGACATGTAGCTGATCGCTTTCTTGTTCGATCAGCCATCGTAGAACCCGGCCGACTCGGCGCCGCCGGTGATGCGTCGTCTTCGGCGGCTACGCCGCCTTCGACACCTCATCACCGGCCAAAATCTTCGCCGCTACACCGGCCAACATGATTGTCGCCCTCCACAACGACTACAACGTTAGTCACTCGAATTACGCGTATGGTGTTGGACATCAGATTCTCCAGCATTCATGCTTTGACGCAAACGAAGTCGGGGCCCTGCTTGCACTACTCAACCGCAGACGCCAGTATTTCGGTGACGGTGTTTTCGCGATCGACGGCGGAGCGAACATCGGGGTACATACCATCGAATGGGCGCGCCATATGCATGACTGGGGACGTGTTCTCAGCTTCGAGGCGCAAGAGATCGTGTATTACGCATTGGCAGGCAACATTGCCCTGAATAATTGCTTGAATGCGCGTGCGAAGCTTGCCGCGCTCGGCGAGAGCCCTGGCGAACTGATCGTGCCGCAGCCGGACTACTTTGCCCATGCCAGCTTCGGAAGTCTTGAATTGCGTCAACAGGCAAATACAGAGTATATCGGTCAACGCATTTCGTACGCACCGTCGGCTGGAGCGCCAGTTCCAGTGGTGAGCATCGATTCGCTTCATCTCGAACGCATTGACCTCATCAAGCTTGATGTCGAAGGTATGGAAGTTGAAGTGCTACGCGGCGCGCAAAAGGCGCTGGAGAACCACAAACCGATACTTTCAATCGAGATCATCAAATCTGATCAGTCAGTGATCAAAGGGTTGCTCGACGAGCGCGGATACCGCCATTTCCCAGCTGGAGCGAATCTCCTCGCCATACATCTCGACGATCCCGTACTACAACATATCGGCCACGACGATGGCGTTACTTACCTGAACTGATCCTCTCTATGCGCCGGATCACGTCAATTTACATTACGACTCGAGATCGCTTTTTCTCGTCGGGCAAACAACCCATACGCGCTTCGACGTGGCGGGACATCTGCGCACTGAAGGAGAAAATGCGCTTATACCTTGAGGCTGCGGTTGAAAAACCGGGCACGATGCATTGATCACCACGGCGGTTGGCGAGGCCACCTGAGCAGCGCTGGCTGACGCAAATGATGCGCGATGCGGGACCGTCCTGCGAAAGCCTCTATAAGGCGCTGTCCGGTGAACGTAGCCCGACTTCTCGGCCATGCTTAAAATCATCCGTGCGCTCGGCATGAAGCTACACTTCGAAGCGGCGTAAAACCATGCCGTGCTTTCTCAGGCTCTGGCTGTACGCTTCACGTTCGTTAGCCGGTAGCTCAGTTACCGTGGCCAAACAGCCCGAACAGACGAGCATCCTGTTGTAGGATGTGCCGCAGACACAGAGAGTACTGATCAATCTGGGATTGCGCGGTACAGATGCCGGTGAGTACTTTACTGTGCTTACTTTTTTGCAGACCACGAACCCTCTTCACATCGGATGCAGGCCAGCTCGGTCTCCGACTCCATCAGCGGCTTCTAATTCGGAGCGAGTTTCCTCTCAGCTTGCCTGCCTTTGCCGCGCACACTTCGTTCACCACGGTGCGACTTTCGACGGCCTCACACCTTCCGGTCCGCGCCCACTTGACTGGCCGTCTCGTCACCAAAACTTCGTGTAAGGCGCGCTTGGAATTCGATTCATTTATGCCTCCGTTCTCGATTTTATAAAAAACCTTAGCACCCCGCTTTTTCCGGCCGTCCCCAATACGCGCAAGCACTTTCAGCACTCGCCCTTGAACCAAAACTATAGTCGCACAAAGTCGGCCTCCGTCAATTCTAAGCGCGAGGTCGGCTTGGCCAGCAGTTTGCGTTGTGCGACCGCCTGAATACGGCTGTATCCATCACAAAAAGCCTTTAAAATTTTCGCATCGTCCGCATGAAACGGAAGCCAAAAATGCACCTCCAGCGCCGCGCGGGCAATCACGCATTCCACTGGCTCGCTTTTGCGCATCAGGACGAAGACCACGCCGCGACGGTTGTTGGAGATTTGAGGTTTCGGGCCAAGTGTTTCCATAAAGGGTTGAAGCAGCGCACAAGCTGGATTAAATTGTCGCATAGGCGGCGCCTTTTTGGGGCCGAACTCGTTCTTTAACGCCAACATGTCGGTGCCGCGTAAGCGCTTTGGAACGCGCCTCAGTTGCTCATTCAAAGCTTCATGCAACAACGGTGCGCCCCAGTGCACCCGCCTTGCGTGCACTGGGATTGCCAGCCCGCCCATGGTTCCGGTCATAGCATCACACATGTAAGCGGCACGACCGATGAATCAATCACATTACGTGAAAGCAGTTCACAAAAATTGATTCGAAATGCGGTTCCGTCGCCGTGGAGCCCCATTACCAGCTACCAGCTCGGCGTCGATGGCTCAGCGAATGCGTTATAGCCGCGCATCGAAGCGCACCGCCACCGCATCACGTATGCGCCGAGTTGTAGACTGCCAGCGCACGTCGAGCCGCACCGCGACAGCCTTTGCTTGGTCCTTCGACCGAGCCGCAGAAGACTGCCGCCCGCGCTCGCACGTCCCGATTCCTGTGGTTGATTGCTCCTCGTTGTACCGGCGCACCCCCCCCTGCACGGGTCGCCCAAGCGCTGGCGCACCTCGGCGTGCGGCATCGCGTCGACGAACACATCCGGCACAAGAGCTTGAGCGGCCCCACCAAACGCGCGTGGCAGCAGGAGCATGCGTTGCCGGCGGCGCAGCGGTTCTTCGCCTGGGCGGCCAAGCGGATAGATACTGAGCGGTGCAAAGTGCGTAGTGCGGACACGACACGGGTCTTCGCCGAAGGCCATGTCGAGACAACAGTGCCCACCCCATTCTCGATCGCCCAGTGCGAACGCACTGCGTGTGCGACGCGGGCAACGTCCCTGGGCAGGCTGGAGAAGTAGTGGCGGCGTTCGGTCGTGACGGTATCGCCGATCCTCGCGCGTGGCTTCGATGATGATGGCCGCCGAGCGGGCATAGGGCCAAGAGGATGTCTGCCCGAGCGCTTCCCATTCAAAGGCGCCGCAATGCCGGGTTTCGATGCGGCCATGGTCCTTGTCAATCTCGCGGGGCTCGCTGATGAGTTCACTCCGCTTTTGCAGAGACAGGCTCACTCAACGGGTTTCAGGCGGCGGGCGGGCTAACAACAGCGACATTGAGCACACCGCACCTCAGCCGGAAACGCCATCCGGCTAATGTGCAATTTCTTGCGCATTCATCTATACTGATTGCGGAGGTGCTAAATGGACATGTTTTCACTAGGCCAAACGGTGCGGGAAAGACGTCGCATCCTCGGATTAACGCAAGCGCGACTTGCTAAGATGGCCAATTTGTCTCGGCGGACAATCCACGAGTTGGAAGCGGGTAAAGCCCAAATTCCGGACCTTGGCGTCGAGGCTGCATCGAAATTGCTGGGCGTGCTCGGCCTGTCGTTGCATCCATCTTTGACGGGCAGGCAGAAGAAGCGCGGCCTTTGGATGGCGGCAAAAAACGCAAGCGTCAGCTACAAAGGCGAGTTCTCGGCAGAGATGCTGGAGCGTGCGCTCGCCACGGCGGAAGTGCCGTTTGGATATGAGGCCCACATCGGCCATTTTCTCGACGAGTCGCCGCTCGATTATGTGGTCATGGCCGTCGAAGAGGCCGCGCAGATCGAACATCGCACACCAGCGGAAATTTGGACGAACGTCACTCGCCTGGCGCAGCAGCATTCCATCAACCGTAAAAGCATTTGGGTATGAGTCAACCAGAAAATCTACCTTCCGGCCTTTGGGAAAAGCTTCTTCCCAACGCCTTCGTGCTGATGGACGAAATTTCGACGCACGGCGGAGTGTCCAATCCTTTTTTTACATTTGGCGGTGGCACAGTCCTCATGCTGCGTCACAACCACCGGCTTAGCAAAGACATCGACATCTTCGTTCCCGACCCACAATCGCTGGGCTTCATCACTCCGCGGTTGAGCGACGTCGCGGACGCGCTATGCGACTCTCAATATGTGGAAGGGAACGGCTTTGTTAAATTGCAGATGGACTTGGGAGAAGTCGATTTCGTCGCCTCTTCAAATCTTCTGCCTGACGCTCTCGCATTCGAAACGTGGGAGCTTTGCGGTCGTTCCATTCGCGTCGAGACTGCTGCGGAGATCATCGCCAAAAAAATGTACCATCGCGGCAATCAAGGCACTGCTCGCGACATTTTCGATTTGGCGATGGTGATCGAAAGAGAACCCGAAGCCCTGCCGCATGCGCAGGGCTTCATGTACCGTTTTTTGGACCGCATGTCAGATTCTCTCAAGTCTCCACCTGAAGCCATGAAACAGCGTTTCGCCGCACTCGAAACGCTGGCATATACGCCAACGTTTGATCAAGCCGTCGGCGTCGTGCAGTCTTTTCTTGCAAACCTACAGACGCTCAGAGAGCGATCGGCTAAAGAAGCGTCGGCCTTTATTCGCTCAAATGGTTTGATAGGCCACTCACTGGACGCCACCAAAGGTGAGTACTTTGGGCCTATCGTTCATGAGACTGCACGTCACATTGTGCAAGAGATTGGGCGCAGCGAAGCTGTGGCGCATGATCGCGCAGCACTCAGCGTACAGCCCGGGCAACATCGCGCGGGATCAGCGTTGACGATCCGGTACAGAAATGGCGGTGCGACGGTGACTGCCGCTCAACGATCAACACTCGCAAATCGCAGGTAGTCGTTGGTACCTTGCAACCTCCCCGGGCACGACTCGATGCGGCAGCTTTGAAGGGGGCTCGCTGGTGTAGAAAGAGATGGCCGAAAAGATCTAGACCGACGTCCACATCGAGAGTGCCAATATGACGCATGTCTTCGTTGTCGCCTAGCAGCAGCCAGGGGACCGTGCCTCCGACGATTGCAACTCCCCTTTTAAAACTGCCAAGGATCTGGCCTCTTTCGAAGAGTACAATCTTCACGGCGACGGTTGTGCGATCGGCCGCAGGCGGTGATCGAACGGACGACCGAGCAGTGCTACGCGAACGACAAAAATCCAAGCATTCAACGTCTGATCAAAGTGACATGCGATGATGCGTCATCGGTCCATGCGTCATCACACTCACAGATCTCCAGGACATCTCGCGATGATCGAAGTTGATAAGCGGTTCGATCAACTTGCGCTTTTGCGGCGAAGGCATAGTCCACGCTTGATGCATCGCGCCGGCCACCGCTGAACGCGACCCAGCAGTGTTTTGCGCATGCAGGGTGACCTCCATTTCCCTGGCTGTTATATGGTATCCGCTAATTTACGCACACCGTAGCGAGAATTGTTCGCAATGACTGGGCGAGCGTAGGCGCATCGCGACGATC
>NZ_FCOX02000140.1 GCF_900044055.2 Caballeronia calidae
TGTTCGAGTGGTTGACGACACTTCCACTCTGGCACATTGATGCCGTCTAGGTGGGGGCGTCCATCCCATTGCTTACGATCATCGCGCACGTAGACCCACAATCGACCGGTCTTGGTCTTTTTGTTCCCAGGCGCGAGCACCGGGATCGGCGTGTCGTCCGCGTGCAGCTTCGCAGTCGACATCGTGTAGCGACGCAGGGCTTCAGTCAGCAGCTGACAGAGTTCGTCGCATTGTCCGACCCAGCGTGCCATGGTGGCCCGATCGAGACGTACGCCATCGCGCGCCGCGATCTCGGATTGCCGATACAGCGGCGTGTGGTTCGCATACTTCGCAACAATGATCTCGGCCAGCAAGCTCGGATGCGCGATGCTGCGCTCGATCGGCAGCCCCGGCATGGGAGGTTGCGCGATATGGCCGCAACCTGTGCAGATCCGCTTGCGACGGATCGTGCGGATGACCTTGAACATAGCTGTGACGCGCGCGAGCTGCTCAGACACGTCCTCCCCGAGCAGCTCCATGGTGTTGTCGCACTTCGGGCAGATGGAATCGGGCTCGAGCACGCGTTCTTCGCGTGGCAGATGGGGCGGCAGCGCTTCCTTTGCAGATGCCGCAGACGCGCCTGAACTTGATGCACGAGCGCGCGCACGGCGAACATCGGTAACGCCGCTGCCCGCTGCCAGATCCTCAAGTTGGGTTTCGAGCCGATCGATCTGTCGGTCTACCTGCTCGGATTTGCGACCGAAGTGCATGCGCCTGAGCTTGTCGATCTGTGCCTTCAGGCGCTCAAGTTCCTGGTCCCGCTCAACAATCTCCCGGTCGCGTTCAGCGATCTCCTGGCGCATCTTTGCCATCGATGCCTGCTGCTCGAGCACCAGGGCGTGGAGCTCGGCAACGGTTTGCGGAAGCGGCGCATGGTCAGGCATGCGCTGCAGTTTACGAGCCTTCGATGCGGTTTACAACATCGACAATGCGGCCGTACGACGGGGTTGTCGCCAATCGATGCCTTCCAGCAACATCGACAGCTGCGCAGACGTCAGATAGATCTTGCCTCCATCAGCCTGTGGCCAAATAAACCGTCCGCGCGAAAGCCGCTTCGCAAGAAGCCATAGGCCGTCATCGGTCGCCCAAAGAATTTTTACGAGATCGCCGCGACGCCCCCGAAAAATGAACATGTCTCCGCCGAGCGGATTCTCTTCGAGTGCCGCCTGCACCTTCGCGGCAAGAGCCGGGAAACCACTGCGCATGTCGGTGACGCCTGCGGCGATCCAGATGCGAGTGCCTGCCGGCAAGCCGATCATCGGGATAGCTCCCGGATCAGCAGCCGCAGCATATCCGGCGACACGTTGCCGCAAACCCTCAAGCGTGCACGGTCGAACTCGATCTCGCAAAGATTCTCTGGCGACCGTGTTGCATCAACTTCCATCGGTGGCGTATGTTCTGCCGCCTCAGCGACGACATTCACAGGCAACAGCGACGGCACCTCCTGTGCCCGCTTTGGCGTCGCGCGCTCAGGCAGCGTCGGCAAACCGTACTCTCCTGCCAGATAAAGCCGTCGCCATTTGAACAACAGGTTTGCATTGATATCGTTGCTGCGCGCGATCAATGCCACCGACGCGCCCGGCTCGAGCGATTGTTCAACCAGTTGCCGTTTGAACTCGGTCGGAAAGTTCGGCCGCTTATATGCGCCGTCTGCGGCGCCATCGCCCCATGTCTTGTCCACTTTGGTACCCACCATAATTTGGTGGATACCAAACTACCCAAAACCTCAATCAGCACGCCAGAACGGCCGCGGCGAGACGCTTACGCTGAGTCTGCGCATGGTCGAGGAGATCTTGGCTGCGCGCGGTATCGAGCTGACGTATGAGACGGTGGGGGACTGGGCGGCAAAGTTCGGTCTGGCAATCGCCAAGCGTATCCGTTCGACGGCGCTGGGGCGCGGCGACAAGTGGCATCTCAATGAGGTCGTGGTGACGATCAACGGCAAAAAGCACTGGCTGTGGCGGGCGGTCGACCAGCACGGCGCGGTGCTCGACGTGCTGGTGCAAAGCCGTCGCGACACGGCGGCGGCCAAACGGCTGATGCGCAAGCTGCTCAAACGCCATGGCCGTCCACGCGTGATCGTGACGGACAAGCTGCGCAGCTATGCCGCCGCAAACAATGAGCTGGGCCTGAACGTCGAGCATCGGCAGCACAAGGGGTTGAACAACCGGGCAGAGAATTCGCACGAGCCTACACGGGTGCGAGAGAAAGTGATGCGACGCTTCAAGTCAGCCCGCCATCTGCAACACTTCGCTTCGGTTCATGGACAGGTTTTCAAATCTGTTCATGGGCTGTCTCGTTGCAACCGCAAACGCAGTGCAAACGCGAGGCACGTGCCCAGGCCCACGCGGCATGGGGTTGGGCTTCGTGCGCCCGCATGGCGGCGTAAGACGATTAATTTGCATCCTTGCGCGACGGCCTAACAAGTTGGCAATACCGATCGCGTTGGTCGCCCGCAAATGCTGCCAGTGAAGTCGAGCTTCCTTCCTCTTCGCGAGTTCCGTGATCTTGACGACGCCAACCGGCAAGCACGAGCCTGGGTGATGCACGAGGCCAGCACCCGGACGCATGGCACGACGCGCGAGGTGCCGCTCAAGCGTTTCGAAGACGCCGAACAGGCGCTGTTGCAGCCGCTTCCCGATGTGCCGCCCGAGCTGGCAACCTGGGCGCGCGTGAAGGTCCATCGCGACGCCCATGTGCAATTCGAGCGCGCCTACTATTCCGTGCCGTTCCGGCTTGCCGGTAAAGATCTGTGGCTCAAGGCAACCGCCACCATGGTGCAGCTCTACTACGAGCACGAACTGTCAGCGTCGCATGTCGAGGTCCGACCGGGATTCGTTAAAAATCCGCCACATCCCGGCCTAAGCTGCTGATTTAATGGCAAATTCGATGGTCGGATCGAGCGGCGGCACGGGGCGCTGAAGATCCAGCAGATAGTCCCCGAGCCGGTTGATGTGCTCTCGCCGGTATGGCGACAGCACCTTGAGCACCTCGGCATCAACCGGATGTCCCTTCTGCTGCAGTTCCTTCAGCTTGCGCGACATCCATTGCACGCTGTACAGGATCACCATGTTCGCGACGAGGTGGTTGTACTTGATCACCTTGCGCTGCTCGTGCCGGACGTTTTCAGCGATGACGCCTTCGCCGCCGAACATCAGCCACTGCGCGAAGTCGTTGAACTGCTCGCTCTTGTTGGTAGCCGCATGAATCGTGCGGCGCAACTCCGGGTCTTTGAGATATTTCAGAAGGAACAGCGTCCGGATCACGCGCCCGAGTTCCCGAAACGCAAAGTACAGCTTGTTCTTCGTGCTCTCCGAGCCGAGGCGGCGAAGGATCGTCGAGGGCGTCATCTTGCCCGCCTTGATCGACACTGCGACGCGCATCATGTCAGCGTAGTGTCGCTCAGTGAGCGTCCAGTCAACGGCCTGGCGGCAATGCCTGTCGATGTGCTCATACTTGCGACGCCTGTCGGCCTTGTACAGCACGAGATCCTTGATGTTGCGCATGCGCGGCATCAGATTGATGCCCACCACGTACGACAGACCGAAGACCGGACCGCTCTGCGCCTGCGTATCGCCGTGGATGGTATCGGGCTTGACGTCGGCGCCATTCTGAATTAGCTCGTCGAGGATATAGACGGCCTCGTGGACGCCGCAGGGGATGAAGTGGCTGAACAACGCGATGTACATGTCGGACACGTGGTAGTAGCCGATCCCGCCGTATCCGCCATAGCGGACGTGATACTCGGACAGCAGGTTCTGCTCGTACAGGCTCCATTTCGTGCCATCCGCCGACGCGCGCTTGCCACTGCCCCAGTATTTCGGCAACGCGAACTGGTTGTACGCGTTGATCACCTTCACATTCGCCTTGTCGAGCCGCTCTTCGGTGACGTGCTTCAGGTTCAGCCAGGCAACCTGCTTGCGGCTGAGACCCTTCACCGAGCGCGCCGTCTGGCTGGGACCGAGGTTGCACCCGTAGCAGAACAGCGTTGTGATGAAACGCTTGCGCGGATCGTCAACCTTCGCGTCGAACCCGGACAGCGGGCCGAACAGTATATGCAGGTCGAGCCACTGCTCGGTTTCGGTGAGGAGATCCAGGATGCTGACCTGCGGCATCGACGCGGTGATGGCCTGATCGATCAGCGTTCGGTTCGGTGGTTCGGGCTCCTTGCCGGGCTTGTGAATGATGAGTTCCTGATCGACGAACTCGATACTGTCGTTCACTGGGAAGTTCGCATCGGTCTCGTCGAGCGCCGCGTTCAGCTTATCTCGCAGATCCTTCGCGAAGCTCTTGCCGTCCGTGGGCACACCCACGATCTCGCAGTAGTCCGGCAGCTGACGCCGGAACTCCTCGTCGGAGGCCTGATGCACGCGATTATCGTCGAAGTGATCACTGCCCTCGACGTAAAGATCGCCGGAATTCAGTTCCCGCATGATCTGGCTGAAGACGCCCAGCTCGAAGAATCGGCGGTGCAACATCCGGTTGTCCCGACCGTGCGGGAATACCGCACGCATCCACTTATCCGATAGCCAGTCCAGCGGCAGGTTTGCGAGATCGTCCTCCGTGAGCAACAGGTATTCGCGATGGGCGTTCCGGGAGCCCTGCAGCCAGGCGAGCGCGACCAGTATCGCGCGGTCCTGTGAGCTCGATCGCAACGGCAGCACATCCAGGCACTGAAACAGCAGTGAGCGTTGGTTCCGGTACGGCACGAGCATGAACGGCAGGTCGAACTGGCCGGCATAGGCGATATGCTCGTTGCATCGTGCAAGCGCTACGGACGGGTCGCCGAGCGACTCGCGGATTCTCGGCAACCGTTGGCGTTCTGATACCCCCTCATCCTGAAGGATCTGCAGGACGTCCCGGAACTGCCCGACCAGTCCCTCCAGCACGCCGGCGTGTTCGAGTTGATATTTTTGAAGCCGGACCTTCGCGTAGGTCTCGAACTTGCGCATGACCTTGATGAAAATCTCGGCGACGTCATCAAGCGCCTTCTGCAACTGGGCCTGGATGAACAGCACAGCAAGCGCATGACGCTTCACTATCTTGAGCGAACGCAGTTCCGCGACATCGAGCGCCCGCGCTTCAGTGACTAGCTGTACCCGCTTGCTAACGGACAGGATCGCGGGCGGCGCCGGCAACCCTTCCGCCAGTGTCCTGATCCCGTTGATATGCTTGAGGAAGCTCGCGATCGCACGCGCAGCTGGCCTCTTCGGCTCCTGCTTCAGATCGTCCCAGCCTGACTTGCCAGCCTTGATGACGAGGAGCCCATCGATCCTTTCGATCATAGCCGCGTCCAGCGCGCCGCAGATCTTCGTCCAGATCGTTTCATTGAGATCGTTGCGCGCCTGCGTGGCGATGCGCTGAAGCGTCGACAGTGGCGGTAGTTCGTAACGGCGCCGGACCAGTTCCTCGACCAGCACGTTGTTGATGATGTCGGGCAGTTCGACTTTGGTCCTTGCTTCCCTCGAGGCGAGATCGGCAAGCCACACCGTCTTATCCGCATCGAACCGCCAGATGTCGAGCCAGGCACGCAGCAGCTTCTGATGCCGGATGCGAGTTCCGGATATGTCGTACCGCGCGATCGCCGTCTGGGGCAACGCCCGGGCTCGCATCGCGGTCCGGATGTGATCGATGATGACCGGCGGCACGTCCGAGAGCATCGGGAAGTAGCCGAGACGCTGCAGCAGTTTCAACTGCACCATGATCAGCACGGCGGTAGCTTCCTGCCGGGATTGCCGGCGCACAAAGCGAATTTCCGCGGCGGTCGGGGTGAATGCCGCTTTCAGTTCCGCCCTGCGCGGTTCTGCAGGCAGGACCGGGTAGATGGTCTCGTGGACGGTGCTCATGCCGGTGGCCGTCTCGCGAAGATCCGCTCGATTTGCCGGGTACGCTGAACCTCGTCGTCGTCCAGGTAGATCGACGTGGTTGTGATCGACGCGTGACGCAGGTTGTCGCGTACGGTGGTCAGCGTCGCGCCGTTGGCCAGCGCGTGCGTTGCGTGCGTATGCCTCAGCCAGTGCGGCGTCGCGCGCCGCAGTTTGCCAGCGAGTGCCGGGTGGTCGACCTGGATGGCGTCGGCGGCGGTGCGGAAGAAGCGGCGCAGCACCTCCCTCAGGCGCGGTGTGGTGATGCCGCCGGTCTCGTCCAGTTGGCCGAGCAGCGGCACGTCCGGCGTCCATCGTGCCGGGCTTACGGGCAGACCGCGCTGTACCAGATACTGGTCCAGTGCAAAGCGCGCGAGCGGCGGCAGGACCACCTTGCCAACCTTCGCGCCCTTGCCGGAGAGGTGAAGCCATCGCTCACCTTGTGCACCGCTTTCGACGCCGCCGAGTGTGACGCCGACCAGTTCGCCTGCGCGCAGGCCGGTCGCATAACCGAAATCGAGCAGAAAGCGCAGACGCTGCGCGGCGGGAAGCGTCCAGCCATGCGACCATTCGAGCCCGTCAGCAATTCGTGCGGATCAGCTCCCATTCGCCGGCCGTAAAAGCGCGCGAGATGTCCAGTTCGCCATTACGCTGCGCGCCGCGCACCCTGAGGCCGGCGAACGGATTCGCGAGCAAGTAGCGTTGTTCGATCAGAAAACGAAACATTGCACTCAGAACCGACAGCGCATAGGCGATAGAATCCGGCGACAGCGCACCCGTGAACGGCCGCCACTCGGACGACGATCGCGGCCGCGCCGGCGCGACCCACCGGGCGCGCGGTGCCGGATGTCGCAGGAAGGCGCGATAAGCGGTCGCATCCTCGCTCGTGAGCGAAGACAGCGCCTTGCTGCGCTCGACAACCGCCCACAGCAGCAGGCGCTCGGCTTCCCGGCGATAGGCACGCCGCGTTTCGGCAGCCTCATGCCGGTCAAGCCAGGCGCTGATCGCCTGATAGTCGTTATTGGCCTCGAGCGCGCACATCGACCTTGGCGCGCGGAAGGTGCCCCGCGAGCCGTCGACGCAATGTGGCACGCGGATGTTTTCCCACGGCACCACGGGGTCCGGCGTCGCCACCACAATCAGCGCGCGGGCGCGCTCGGTAAGCACCGGGTGAGTGGCAAAGAAGGTTTCAATATGACGTGCGCTGCGCACGCCGAGTCCGGGAATCGCGCGCCACCAGCGCCGCCGACGAGGGATGCGCACGGTCAGATCGGCCAGCGTCCGGATGCCATACTGATGCAGCACCGGGACGACGCGAGACGGCAACCAGGCACCGATCGGATCGCTCACCTGCGGTTGCGGGACCGCAATCGTCGGCAGGATGTCCAGCGCCCGGGTCGCTGCCTTGCGGTAAAGGGTCCGTTCGCCCACTGCGCACCGGAACAGCCGGGCCAGATCGGCGCGATGCCGGCTGAGGGCAAAACCGGCGAGCTGCCGGCGAATCCGGCCAATCACGCCGGCGTGCCGACTGGCCGCTTTCGAGCGCCTGCGGGCAATAGCGTTCGACTGCCTCGCGCGAGCCGACTCCCGCGTACCACGCGCGTAGCGCCGACAGGGAAGCGGTGTCGGGAAACGATGACGGCGGTGGAACGTTCGGCATCCGGAGATTATAGGCAGCGGGATGAAAATGGCGTGACGGTTAGGTGTCGCGCGTTTCGCAAATCAGCAGTTTTGTGACGAAACACGCCCATATCGATAATATCTGTTAGCGATAGGGACGCGTAGAAATTCGGCGATGTGCCGATCTCAGCTCTCGGTTCACACATCGCCCCATCGGGTA
>NZ_FCOX02000141.1 GCF_900044055.2 Caballeronia calidae
TCGCAATCTCTTTAAGGAAAGACACGTCCGTTACGCTGCCTGAGAAAAAAGAGCACTATTTGATGCACCAGTCAGTAAAAGGTTCGGTCTATGAATACCATCGGGACCGTGGTCCTTGCATTGTTGGTCACGAGCCCTGCGGCATCGTTGTCGAAGTTGGCGAGGGTGTGACGGAGCAACAGGCACGCATCGGCCAACGTGTCATGGTGCACCATTACTCGGGGTGCAATTGCTGCGATCAGTGTCGCACTGGCTGGCCTCAGATCTGCGAAGAGATGCGTCCGTTTCCGCGGATGTTTGGATCGAACGCTCACGGAAGTCATGCGGAATACATGAAAGTTCCTTCGCACACCGTCATTCCTCTGCCAGATGAACTGTCGTTTGAAGCTGGGGCTGCGATAAGTTGCGGATCGGGCACCGCCTACTCAGCCCTCCGTCGACTCGGCGTAAATGCACTCCACACCATTGCCATCTTCGGGCAAGGGCACGTGGGTTTGGCCGGCACCCAATTCGCCGTGGCCATGGGCGCGCGCGTTATCGCGCTCGACATCAGCGACGCTCGTCTCGAGTTAGCGAGGAAGTTCGGGGCTGACGTAGTTCTCAATCCTACGGACGTTCAAGTTCGCTCTGCTATCCGAGAGTTGACGAACGGCCGTGGTGCGGACTATGCCCTTGAAACATCTGGTGCTGCGACTGCACGGCAGGACGCTCTAGGGGCGGTGCGCCTCTGGGGCTCCGTCGCATATGTAGGTTTAGGCCCCGCGCCAACATTAAACGTTAATTCAGATCTAATCATGCGCCAAGTGTCGGCGATTGGGTCATTGACATTTTCAACTGTAATTCAGCGCGAAGCGGCCCTTTTTGCTGCAGCTCACCATTTGGACATAGACGCCATATTCAGTCACCGATGGGCTTTGTCGCAAGCAAGGGAAGCCTATATTGTCGCTGGCGCGCAAACGGCGGGAAAGGGAGTTTTCGTCTTCTAGGAAACCGATGACGACTTGTCGCAGGAAGCAGGAGTGGCCGAAGGACGATCGTTAAAGACACAGACCGAAACTAGGTATTCTCCAAGCCGGTGGACCTTTTTTTAAAGACGAACCAACTAAATGAAACGCTTTCAACTTTTCATCAACGGCGATTGGCGATCGGCCAAATCGAATGAGACGTTCGAGTCCTTCAACCCCTACACAGGGCAACCATGGGCGCTAATTCCACGGTGTTCCACGGAGGACGTCAATGACGCAGTCGCGGCGGCGCGGATTGCGCTTGAACAAGGAGAGTGGGGGGGCTTGTCAGCGACTGCGCGCGGGCGGCTCTTAACAAAACTAGGCGATTTAATCGCTCGTGATGCAGACAAGCTTGCCGAAATTGAGGTGAGAGACAACGGAAAGCTTTGGGCGGAGATGCGTTTGCAGGTTGGTTACTTGCCGCAGTGGTTGTACTACTTCGGAGGACTGGCCGACAAGATTGAGGGTTCGGTTCCGCCGATCGAAAAGCCGGACAACTTTGCGTACACGCGGCGAGAGCCCGTTGGCGTTGTGGCCGCTATTACCCCTTGGAATTCTCCGCTACTAACGACAATGTATAAGTTGGCGCCGGCGCTTGCTGCGGGGTGCACGATGGTCCTCAAGCCGTCGGAGTTTACGTCAGCTTCCCTATTGGAGTTGATGAAGCTCGTTGAAGAGGCCGGTTTCCCAAAAGGCGTCCTCAACGTAGTGACCGGCTTTGGAGCCGATGTCGGAGAAGCATTAGTAACACACCCAGACGTGAATAAGATCGCGTTCACCGGCGGGGAAAACGGTGGCCGTCTCATCGCACGAAACGCAGCGAACGACTTCAAGCGCCTGACGCTGGAACTAGGAGGAAAATCGGCACAAATCGTCTTCGATGATGCGAAGCTCGACGATGCGGTAAAGGGTGCGGTATCTGGGATCTTCGCCGCAACAGGGCAGACGTGCATCGCTGGTTCGCGCCTGATGCTTCACGAGAGCATTCATGATGAGTTTGTCGAAAAGTTTATTGAGTTGGCGAGGACAGCGAGAATGGGAGATCCGATGGATACTAAGACGCAAATCGGACCTGTTACAACGCGTCCTCAGTATGAGCGGATTCTGGAGTACATCGGAATCGCGAAAAATGAAGGTGCGCATTGTGTGTTGGGGGGCTCCGCAGCGACGCGTTCTGAGTGCGGAGAAGGCTGGTTCATCGAACCAACGATCTTCACGAACGTCACGAACAACATGCGAATTGCTCGAGAGGAAGTGTTCGGACCCGTCCTAAGTGTGATGAAGTTCAACGACGACGAGGAAGCGTACGGGATGGCGAATGACACGCCATTCGGATTGGCTGCTGGCGTCTGGACAACGAGCTTTGCGCGGGCATTTACCGCCTCAAAAAGGCTTCGTGCCGGTACCGTCTGGGTAAATACATATCGTGCAGTGAGCTACGTTACTCCGTTCGGCGGCATGAAAAGGTCCGGGATTGGCCGAGAGAATGGTAAAGAGGCGATCGACGAGTACCTCGAAACCAAGACAGTCTGGATTTCGTACGCAGGAAGTACGGATAACCCGTTCGTGATGCGGTAATAAGCAGCGCGACGTCAACGGGCCATCGGACTGACAACGAGGACGTGCGTGATCCAGTTCCCGAGCCCGTCGAGCCATTGAGGCATTACTCGCGTCACGACTGGAGGAATACCACTCAGAGTTGGGGGCGCATGCTCGGCCGCGAGCCGGTTTGCGTGATGATAGCCTTCGACTCCTGGAGTCAATTCTCTCGCGGCGTTCAGCTTACTGACGGACACACCGTGCCGCGCGGCAAGCGCGTGCAGCGGTGTGTCCGTCTGCCTCCTTGATCAGCATACGCCCCGCTGACGCCACCGGGAATCGGAAAGGAACCGGGCGAGTACGGCTTCCTCCCAGAGCAACGCCCAGACCCTCGCTATTTGCGGTACGAGCATGACTGCCTGATCTGCCGTCTGGCGGGGCTGGTTATTTCCACCTGTCCCACCTGCACCTTGTGTGGACGGCATCTTCGCCCATCTCGGATTTCAATGCATACGCCCCTCATCCCCTAACGTTGGCGGCGATGTAGACAAGGGTTTGTTCGAAAGTCCCCGTTGCTAGGGTAAGTGCCCATTTCGACTTGCATTTGCCGGTTCTATCCTTGGCTCGTCCTTCAAATGTTCGAACATTAACGAGATGTCTTGTGTATGTGCGGATGCGGGGGCGAGCTGGTTACTTACCTGACATCAGCCATCAGACGGGAGAGCAGTCGCTTTAGACGCCGCTTCCGTCAATGCTCGGTTTTGAAATGAGGAGGATGAAGTGAGTGGAAGTGGATCGAAGCGCACACTCGGCGCGGCAGCTATTGGAAACTTCGGGGAGCAATATGACTTTGCTGTTTTCGGATTTGCTATGCCAGTCATCGCGGCACAGTTCTTTCCGAAGGGCGACGCGGTCGCGGCGCTTCTCAGTACGTTTGCGATCTTTGCAGTGGGCTTTCTAGCAAGGCCAATGGGCGGTCTCGTCTTTGGGTATCTGTCGGACCGACTCGGCAGAGTGAAAGTTTTGACACTTACAATTTGGCTGATGGCGGCAGGCACAGGCACGATCGGCCTTCTCCCGACCTATGACGCCATTGGCCTTGCGGCCCCTGTACTTCTTGTTCTGTGTCGTCTGACGCAAGGCGCCGCATTCGGCGGGGAATTCACAGGCAGCACGACGTTTGTTTTGGAGTCTGCTCCCGACGACCGTCGAGCACGTTGGGTCGGCATCAATCACTGCATCGGCAACGTTCCAATCGCGGGTGTGGCACTCACCCTGTTTGCCTTCCAATATGCGGTGGGGAAGGAAAATTATCTGGCTTGGGGTTGGAGAATTCCTTTCCTGCTCGGAAGTTTGATCGGTGTCGTAGGTTACCTCATCCGCCGCTCGGTCGACGACCCTGAGGAGTTCAAGCAAGCCACTCGTGGTCGTACCGCGACGAATCCCCTGCGTGCGGCGGCCCGAGGCGGCCTCAAACCCATGCTGCACGTAGCTTTGGTGATGCCCATTCAAGCGGTCGCAGCCTACCTTCTGATCGGCTACATGTACACGTACATGGTCCGCGAGGCACATCTCGATGCTGGAACAGCTTTGCTGGCAAACGGCGCTGGCATCGGGATTTATGCGATCCTTTGCCCAATCGGTGGCGCTCTCAGTGACAGATATGGACGAAAGCCGGTGATGTCGGTTGGCGCTTTGTGGATTGCCCTGGTTGCTTACCTCTCGTTGCACCTTGCTTCGGGAGGGTCGCCGTACGGTGCGTTCGCGGGTCAGATCTTGCTCGGAATTGGAATTGGAATCTATGCCGGTCCCGCGACAGCTACTACCGTCGAATTATTTCCTACTAGTTTTCGAGCCACCGGACATGCGATCGCTTATCAGGTAACGGTAGCGATCTTAGGTGGGACGACCCCACTGATTTGCGGCTGGCTCGTCAGCGTTCTTCATTCGCCCATGGCGCCCGCATGGTACGTGACGGGTTTCGCGATTCTGAATGTCTTGATCGTTCAGTTTGTTCCAGAGACAAAAGGGATAAGGCTGAGAACGTCCGTCGTCGATGCGAATCCGTTATCCATGAACCTGGCAAGCGATACGCCCCGAACGAGCGCTGGCGAAGCTCGATAGATCGGAAGCGCAATCGCAGCAATGGGCCACCTGCACTTGGATGGTTGGCCACGCGCTTAAAAAAGGGACGCGTGGCCAGATTAGCGGTCGCGGCCGGTTTCGCCCAATAGATGGCGACAAGAGTGTCAGATTGAAATTGCTCGCCGAGAGTCCAACATATAGCTTAGTAGTACAAATATAGATTAGGGGCTTGTTCTAGAGGACTGTGTTTTGGTCCTTTCGTCCCGACCCTCCGAGGCTCAAATATTCTAACGGAGACATGTATGGATCGAATAATTCGAAGTCTGTGCGTAGCATCTCTTGGGACCTTTGCTGTTGCTTCATTCACGCCTGCTGTCGCCCAAAACAGTGTGACGCTCTACGGTGCAATCGACAATGGAATAGGGTATCAGTCGAGCCAAACCGCTCTTGGATCGACGAGCAACGGAAAGTCGGCGGTGAAAATGGTTAATGGTGTCTGGCTCGGTAGTAGGTTCGGCCTGCGAGGCAGTGAAGACTTGGGCGGTGGGACAAAAGCAGTCTTCACTTTGGAAGAAGGATTCAATAGTTCCACTGGCGGGCAGGCTGTTACTGGACTTATGTTCAATCGGCAGTCGTTTGTTGGGGTCACCAATGACAGATACGGGTCGCTTGCGGCAGGACGGCAATATGCATCGTATTTTCAGTTGATGTCTCCGTTCGGACCGACGGCATGGATCACCGGATACACGGGGGCACACCCTGGCGATATCGATGGACTCGACACGGTTTACAGGAGTAACAACACCATTCTGTACACCTCACCTAGAATCTTTGGTGTTGTTATTAGCGGTTCCTACTCTTTGGCTGGCATCCCTGGCAGCATAAACCAAGGTTCAAGCTATAGCGGCGCAATGTCGTACGCGCAGGGCCCCGTAGCAGCGGGTGTGGGTTTCTCCCGGATAAACAATTCAACAGTTGGCGGTGGGGCGTATGGCGCCGATTCTGCGACTTCAAACGCAGGTGCTCAGCAAGGGCTTTCGGCGCTAAATTTTGGCTACCAGACCGCTCAAGCTCAGCAACGCTTTGCAGCCGGTGCTAGCTACGTTCTCAGCAGCGCGTTTGATATACGGGCAATTTATACGAACGTGCAATACATCCCGGGAACGGGTTCAGCGTTTGCCTCGGAGGCGATCTTCAACACTGGCGGCGTGGTGTTTCATTGGAAGCCCTTCGTCGCGCTCGACCTGGTCGCAGAGTACAGTTACACAAGGGCGACCGAAGCAAATGGGATAACGGACAGCGCGCGATATCATCAGATCGTGCTTTCGCAGTATTACGCTATCTCAAAGCGGACCGGCCTTTACGCATCCGAGGGATTTACGCGGGCCGGCGGTGAAACTCTCGGCGGCAACGGGATGGGAAGTATTATCGGCGCCACTGCGACCGTCGGCGATGGCTACAACTCGACACCGTCATCTTCGAGAAGCATGTTCGTTGGAGTGGCGGGCATTGTGCACCGGTTCTAAAGTCCAAGACCATCTGGGCGTTGTCAAGAACAGGAGGGGTCATGTCCGGTTGCCGCGGCCCCTTATTTACTCTGCGTCATCGGTTGGTGGCCCCAAGACATAAGCAGTTTCAGTTCTTTGAATTCGCTGAATAGCAAGCTTCAACCAAATAAACAAAGGGACCAGTTTCGTCGAATCGTCAACGTGTTCATTGTTTCGACGACGAAAGGGCCATGGCAAAACCATCCCTCGACGACGAACTCTAAGCAACTCATCGAACCGTTGCCGTCACCTCAAAACTTCGGCGCCACCGTTGCCCAGGGAGCAGCTCGGCAATCGTGCCGTGCAGGTGGGCATCCTTTTCATCTTGCAGACGGACCTGCTTGGGAGCTGGCGCCGCTTGCATGACTGGCTGCACGGGGTTCTCCTTGCGGTTACACGCTGCCGACTGCATCGACTCGTCTCTCCTTCCTCTGGTCGAGGCTATCGCACCCATTTGCGGCAAGCTATCGAAGCCTTGCTTCGTTCGAGGCGACAGGGGCTACGGCCATGACAAACATCGACGTTTCATTGCATGCAGCGGGCATTGCCACTGAAATTGCCTGGCGCGGTCAGCTGCACTCATTGCGAATGACTCGCCGGCGCAGCTGGTTATCGATCAAACGTCCGCTTAAGACGTGCATCGAGTGGCCATCTGCCTTGGCGAACAGGGGGCTTTACGGGTCTTCACCATTGGCGGAACCAATGATCGGCGTTCCCTCTCAGCAAGCACCGAATTGTCGGACCGGTGCCTTTTTCGGAATACGGAAAATCCGCGTCTGACGATTTTGGCCGCGTCCAAAAGAGATTTAGACCCGAAATTTTACTCTCGGGCGCTCAGGGTAGACGTACTTCGCTGCTGACAGTCTGTGAAGAGCACTTGGGGCCATGGGTGTTCTTCCTCTTGATTGCGTAAGGCGCGAGCGTTGAGCCGTTCTCGATACGACGCGTTGGTCGCCAACCGACGCTGCGCAAGGGCGTTGTTCGCAGAAAGTTGGTCACGCCGCGCCGCTCCACTTGAATCCAGCTCCTTCGACCTCCCTTCGTCCAGGGCGAAAGATAAGATCAGAACTCAATTCCGCAACGCTAGGGCAGCCGAGTTGAGTCATTGTACGGTCGAACTCGGACTTCAAAAGCGACAGCGCGCGTAGCGCGCCTTCTTTACCTCCCGCAGCCACGCCGTAGACAGGTGCGCGGCCGACCATGACCGCACGCGCGCCCAAAGCCAGGGCTTTAGCGATGTGCGTGCCTCGTCTTACACCGCTGTCGAGCAGGACTGGCATTTTCCCACTGGTACGGTCAAGGACCTGCTCCAGGACTTGAATCGGCGCCACCGAGCAGTCCATGCCGCGACCGCCATGATTCGAGAGCACGATGCCGTCGACTCCAGCTTTCTGTGCAAGAACCGCATCTTCTGGATGTAAGATCCCCTTGACCAACACCGGGCCGTCCCAAGCGCGGCGCATCTTGGAGATCATTTCCCAGGTACTGACTGGTGCATCAAATAGTGCTCTTTTTTCTCAGGCAGCGTAACGGACGTGTCTTTCCTTAAAGAGATTGCGA
>NZ_FCOX02000142.1 GCF_900044055.2 Caballeronia calidae
CCCAACCCTGCCTGCATGGAACTACCGCATCTACTCAACAAGCGCTGCATAGCGGGAAGTTATTTCGGTAACGATCCTTAGTGCGGCAAGACCGTGAAAATCTCCCTGCGCGTTTGTCGTACACCATTGCCACCTCTGCACGAGATCGGGCAGCTGCAGCTCCCGCATCGCTCGCTCGGCTCGTCGATGACCGATGCCAGCCTGCTTGGCCAGGAACGGCAGGGTTGAGGCCTTATGAAACCGCCGCGTTGGAATGCCGGCCTGGATGCTCACGCAGTAGCTGGATGCACGCCATGCGGAGATTAAAGCGCTGCCGACCATAGCCGCCGCCAGCGCTGTTCAGGCTTGGTCGGCACGCCTGACTTACCGAGGCATAGCAACGACCGACGGTAATTCAATGGACCTTCATTGTGGTCCTGGCTTTGTCGGCTATCAGAGCCCGGCATGATCGCGCTCGGGGCTGCATTGACCTTTGTCTCTAGCTTCCTTGCACCGCCCGCCCGCGCGCCAACTTCGGCGGCGCATTGCGTGACCCATTCGGTGCGACGATCCTACATTGCCGGGTTTAGGTTGTCGTCCGAAATTTGACGTACATATCCGTACATACCTGCTTTCGGTGGTGGTTACCCGTCGTTCGAATGTGGCGACGAAAATGCCATCGGAGGTAGCAAGCCAACAAGCTGACGGTAAAAATATATTTTAATTTTTATTCATAACGCTCGCTGCGCCTTTGTCCCAAAATGCGCACCTTCCGGCTTGGATCGCAGGCTTGCTCCCGGTAGCGCGACAGATCGGTTGGCCTGAGCCTATGCGACTGGGTATGACTACTTTGCGATGGGCGTTCGATAAGACTAGGAAAAATAAAAAGAGATAAAAGGAGTGAGGACGCCGAGGGCATTTCGGTCTAGCTAAACTAGGCGATGGCTCAATGCCAAGACTCCACTTCGATTTATCTAAAGCGGATAAAGTGCGGTTTCTGCGGTTTCACCGTCTGCAAACAGACTGGACCCACTGGATTAAACGATCCCAGTAAATCAGCATGCCCGCGTGCTTCCGCAATTCGAAAGGTTTCCATTTAATATTGGAGGAGAACAGTTGATCCAGCGCACTTCGGCATTTTTCACACAGGTCGTACATCGTGTGTTGCCCGACCCTTTGATCTTTGCGATCTTTCTTACCATTGCGACCTTCGCACTTGCGTTCGGGCTGACGCCGCAATCGCCTGCCGACCTCGTGGTTATGTGGGGCTCGGGCTTTTGGAACCTGCTTGCCTTCTCCATGCAGATGGCGATGATTCTCGTGACGGGACACGCGCTTGCAAGTTCGGGCCCCGTCAAGCGTGTGCTCGTCGCGCTCGCCCATTCGGCACGCACGCCCACGCAAGGCGTGATGCTCGTGGCGTTTGTGAGTGCCGTGGCCTGTGCGATCAATTGGGGATTCGGTCTCGTGCTCGGCGCCATGCTGTCGCGCGAAGTGGCCAAGCGGGTGGAAGGCACGGACTATCGGCTGCTGGTCGCCTGCGCATACATGGGTTTTCTTACGTGGCACGGTGGCCTGTCGGGCTCGGTGCCCCTCGTCGCCGCGACCAGCGGCAATCCGATGGAGAAAACCATCGGTCTAATTCCCGTCTCGCAGACGATCTTCACTGGTTATAACGCTTTTATCACCATCGGCCTGATCGTCATGCTACCGATCCTTGCGCGCCTGATGATGCCCAAGCCGTCTGACGTGATTTCCGTGGACCCCGCGCTGCTCGACGACCCGCAGGAGGTTACGCGCAAGCTCTCCGCTGACGCGACGCTCGCCGAGCGGGCGGAGGAAAGCCGTCTGCTCGCCGTCTTCGTCGCGCTGCTGTGCGCCGTGTTCCTCGTGATCCGGACCCGCAACAAGGGCTTCACCCTTGATATCGATACAGTCAACCTCGTATTTCTGGCCATCGGCATTCTGCTGCACAAAACGCCGATGGCCTACGCGCGTGCGGTAGCCGCCGCAGCCCGCGGGACGTCTGCAATCATGATCCAGTTCCCGCTGTATGCGGGCATTCAGGCGCTGATGGATCATTCCGGGTTGGCCGGCGTGATCACAAAGTGGTTTGTCGACGTCGCCAACATCTATACATTCCCACTGCTTACATTTCTCAGTTCGGGGCTGATCAATTTCGCCGTACCGAGCGGTGGCGGCCATTGGGTCGTTCAGGGTCCTTTCGTGATGCCTGCTGCGAAGGCGCTAGGCGCGAACCTCGGTAAGGCTGCGATGGCGATTGCCTATGGTGAGGCATGGACAAACATGGCGCAGCCGTTCTGGGCACTACCCGCGTTGGCCATTGCAGGGCTCGGCGTGCGAGACATCATGGGTTATTGCGTCACCGCTCTACTTTTCTCGGGTCTGGTTTTCATCGCAGGGCTATATTTGTTCTAGCAGCGGCTTAACGAATGCCGGCTGCCGGGCGCATTTGCTTTGCCGGAAGGTCAAACTTGACCGGGCAACCACGCCCGGCAACTACATTGCTTCAGTTTGGAATCGCCATGAAATCAATCAGACGAGTCAACCTCAATTGTGTTTTCCAACCTAATCGCTCGGACTCGATGCAGAATTTAGCTTCTGCTGTCCCCCGTCGTTTCATGAAATTCCCCATTTTTGATCAATGTCAACATAAGCCGTCAAAAACAGCAAACTTCAAACAACCTTTTTCGATCATTGGTAAGAAGGTTGATTTCTCGGATGATGACCGAGCGGCTGCGATAGTCAATAACCGCATTAAGGCGTTCGATTTTCCAGGCAGTCTACAAACGACGACGGCGACAGAGTCCAGTTTAAAGGACGGAAGCAGCGTGTCAATTCGGCAGCCGGGGCCAGGCGATGTCGAAAGATTGTGTGCATTTGTAAACAATGCTCGATTTGGCATGTTTGATTATCTCCGCACGGCGGAGACTACTGCCGACGCTGTTTGTGACTATCTCGCAAATGTAACGGTAACTTACTCTGGTACGTCGGACACATTGATTGCCGTTGTGAATGACAAAATCGTTGGTGTCACAACGTACGAACCTTGCCCCGGAGAGATGGAAGAGCCCATTAACTATTATGCGCTGGAACAATGCGGTGGCGAGGGGCGCAAGGTATGCGTTGCAAAGACCACTGTGCTACCGGGAATGTGGGACAAAGGAGTGGCCAGTGCATTGAAGAAGGAGCAGATGAAAAACGCGGAAAAATCAGGATATGAGGGAATCGTAAGCCAGACATCCCATGATGCAATAAAAATGATCGCCAAGAACAGTGGTGGGAAATTTTCAAATGGGTGGACTTTTATTCCGCTCAAGAAGGGCGGCGTCGAGAGTTCGGATAACATAACCAGATATCTTTGATGGGCAATCCGCAAACGGCGTTTTGAGGTGGCCCGCTCACGCCGTCTCGGAATTGACTGTATTGTGCCGCTCGTTGATATCCGGAGGGGTATTGAGGTTGCCGTGACTATTCCCGTCGTCAATATGGATCGATCACGGGGCGCAGAGTGACGGCTTAATCAGCGGTTGCGGCGCGCAAATGCAATTGCCGGGGGTTCCGGCTTCGTGGGCGTGGGCGTCGTCGCGAGCGCCGGTTCTATCCGGTGTTGAGCGAACCGATCGGCCGCGTCGATGTAACACGCGTCCTTCCAGCCAACATATTGCATCAGCGTTTTCAGATCCCGGCCGTTCGAATTAGCCCAGGTGGCGAAGCCTCGCGGCAGCGAGTGGCTGCTATAGCTGTCCGGTGTTGGCAGGTTGGATTCACGGAAGGAGCGCGCAACAGCGGCGCCAAGCTGCCCGCGTGCAGTCCTTGGTTACTGAGATTCCCAACGGTCGATTCTCCGGAACTCGCATCCTTCAGACAGGCCTGAGGCTGCAATGCACGCCTCGCGCCACCGGGCAGAGACGTGAGAGCGCCGGGGCCTCGAAGGTCGTGCCCAGTTGTGCGCGATCGCCTTGCGTGCGCGGCAGGTACAGCGTCATGCTGCGGTTCGCATCAACGCTCACGTGTTCGATCTGCATCGACTAAGCTCGTCGGAACGAACGCCGCGCCAGAAGCCCAGCAGCACGAGCGCCCGGTTTCGAATGCACGCGAGACGGCTATCTGCCCGTCGAGCTATGCCGTGAGCTTTTCGAGCTGCGCAAGTTGAATCGGGTTCGCGTGCTTCTCGATTGCCGGGTGCTACGCAGCGATGGCCTTGAGAACCTTGCGCACGTGCGGCGTTTCGTCGAATCCGCAAAGCCCTGTTTCTGGTGCCACTGCGCAAGTTGCGGCGAGCCGAGCCCGCAACGTGTTCACTGACAGGGCGTCCACGTGATCCGCAAGATAGCTTGCAAATCGCATCGGCGCTCGCGGGCAGAAAACCGTCCCATTCGACTTCGAAATGACGGATTGCCGAATGATAGGTACGCCGGGTGTTTTCGCGCGGCGCGGTTTGGAATCGCGATCGATGGCAGACATGGCTCGTGGGTACAATCAGGCATCAATATGGGAGACGATGATATGCAACAACGCGTATTTGCACCAGTCGCCCGTGCGTCAGGGAAGAGGCGGTTTGAACCGATAAGGCGATGAACGAAGACAAGCCGTCACGTGCGGACTGGGAAAATTTCACGCGGGCAGAACTGCTCGCGGAACTCGTGCGTTTGCAGACCGAAAACGCCAAGCTAAGCGCATTGTCGCCGCCAGCTCGTCCACCCGTCCAGGGCGAGCCCGTGCGGGTGCTCCAACATACGTCGTTGCCAGTAGTGCGAATCAATGAGGTCCCCACACTTTCGACGAAGCAGAAGGTGCAGCTCTTTCTGCGACTTTTTCGCGGCCGCACGGATGTCTATCCGCTGCGTTGGGAGAGCCGCAATTCCGGGAAGTCGGGCTACGCGCCGGCCTGCGCAAATGAATGGCGAACAGGCATCTGCGAGAAGCCCCGCATCCGGTGCGCGGACTGTGGGCATCGTGTGCTTCTGCCGTTGGACGATCGGGTTATCTATGCACATCTGGCCGGCGATCACACACTCGGCCTCTATCCGCTGATGCCGGACGGGACCTGTTTCCTGCTCGCGGTTGATTTCGACGAGGAGGGCTGGCGTGAAGACGCTCGGGCTTTCCGGCAATCCTGCCGGGAACTGGACGTGCCGGTGTCGCTCGAGCTTTCGCGATCGGGCAACGGAGCGCATGCGTGGATCTTCTTCTCATCGGCCGTCGCTGCGCGTGACGCACGGCGCATGGGGGCCGCGATCATCAGTCACACCTGTGTCCGGACCCGGCAACTCGAACTGTCGTCCTACGACCGGCTCTTTCCGAACCAGGACGTGCTGCCCAAAGGCGGCTTCGGTAACCTGATTGCGTTGCCGCTGCAGAAGCAGCCGCGCGAGCAGGGCTTCAGCGTGTTTATCGACGATAGTTTCCATCCGTACGCTGACCAGTGGGCATATCTCGCGTCTGTCCAGGTCATGGATAGTCTCGGCATCGAGGGCGTGGTCTTCCGCGCTACCGGCGGCGCTCACCCGCTCGACATCGCGTTCATTGCGCAGGAGGACCAAGCTGAACCATGGACACCGCCCCGCGCGCGGCCGAAGCGGTTAGCCGGAACGATGCCAGCGACGCTGACGCTGACGCTCGCGAACCAGCTCTATTTCGAAAAGGCCCAGCTTCCGCAAGCATTGCTCAACCGTCTCATCCGACTCGCGGCGTTCCAGAACCCGGAGTACTACCGGGCGCAGGCGCGCGGGTTCAGCGTATGGGACAAACCGCGTATCATCGGCCGCGCCGAGAACTGCCCGCGCCATATCGCATTGCCGCGGGGCTGCCACGATGAAGTCATGACGCTGCTGCGCGAGAACCACATTGCCTGCGACGTTCGTGACGAACGTTGTGCGGGGAAGCCTGTTGCAGTTTCATTTGCCGGCGCGTTGCGGGATGATCAGCGGGCGGCACTGGCCGACTTGTTGCGACATGACACCGGCATCCTGCATGCGCCGACGGCATTTGGCAAGACGGTGACGGCGGCCGCAATGATTGCCCGGCGTGAGGTCAACACGCTCGTGCTCGTGCACCGCCGCGAGTTGCTCGAGCAGTGGCGTGAGCGTCTGCAGTCGTTTCTCGCGCTCGACTCGCGCGACATTGGCATGATTGGGGGCGGCAAGTCAAAAGTGACGGGTCGGATCGACGTCGCGATGCTGCAGTCAGTGGCGCCGGATGGCGCACGCGGCGAGCTGTTGCGGCAGTACGGCCAGGTCATTGTCGACGAATGTCACCACGTCTGCGCGGACTCCTTCGAGGCGGTGCTCAAGGCCGTCAATGCGCACTACGTGCTCGGGCTGACGGCGACCCCCGTGCGGCGCGACAGTCAGCAGCCGGTGATGTTCATGCTGTGTGGACCAATCCGGCATGCCGCGAAATCGCCCGCCAGCGCGCCGCAACTGCTCGAGGTTCTCCCGAAAAAGCTCACCGCTGAAGTGGGTGTCGCGTTCGATGGGCCGATCCAGGAGGTGTTCGCTCATCTGGCGAATGACGCGCAGCGCACCCACATGATTGCCGAAGACATCCGTCAACAGTACCGGCAGGGACGCAAGGTGCTTGTGCTAACCGAGCGGACCGATCATCTGGACTACCTCCAGCGGGCGCTGGGCGAGGATGTGGCGCCATTGTTCGTGCTGCACGGGCGCCTCGCGAGGCAGGCGCGCGCGGCACGGCTTGCTGCACTCAACGCACTGGCCGATGAGAGGCCCCGGGTCGTGCTGGCGACCGGGAAGCTGGTGGGAGAAGGTTTCGACCACCCCGTACTGGATACGTTGGTGCTGGCCATGCCGATCTCGTGGAAGGGCACGTTGCAGCAGTATGCTGGCCGGCTGCACCGCGAGCACGCGGCCAAGTCAAGCGTACGGGTGCTCGATTACATCGATGCCGCCCATCCAGCGCTGCTGCGCATGTGGGAGAAGCGCCAGCGCGGTTACCGAGCGATGGGGTATCAGGTGCGCAGGCCCGGGGAAGAGCTTCAGCTGGACCTTGTCTGAAGTCGGGCAACCGATCCGTATTTTATGCCGGTTCCGGCTACTGGAGGCGCTTTTTAACCTCTCGCATCTGTCAGCTACAGGCGAATCACCTCGGCATCGGCGATCGCGCGTTGCGCGGCTTCGCGGGCGGCCGAGACGACGAAATCGTCATCGTGCGTCCCTGCATTTTAGCCGCACGCCGAATTGCTGCATGAACCTCAGCTTCAATCCGGGCTTCAAATCTGCCGTCGTCGCTGAGGGTGGCCTTGATGCATTACTCAACCAGTGCCGCCGTTTGGTGTTGGTTCCACGTCGCCATCAGCTAAAGGCATGCTTTACTGAACCAGCGCATCGAACAGCGCGAGGAACAGATTCGTTTGCTACAGGCCGAGCGCTATGCGCCGAAAAGCGAAAAGCGAAAAGCGAAAAGCGAAAAACGAAGGACCGTGTGTTCGACGAGGCGGAGCAGATTGCCCAGGCCGAACCTGCGACGAGGACGA
>NZ_FCOX02000143.1 GCF_900044055.2 Caballeronia calidae
GGCTCGCGCCCGCCGCTCACGCGGAGTGGGTCGTCTACGCCAAGCCACCCTTTGGCGGTGCCGAACTGTGACGGCTCGCGCAAATTGGGGTTGAACAGGGGGTATTTGTCTCGCGAACGTCGAGAGCTATTTTTTTGAACTTCACCGCGAACAGCGCGGGACACAGAGGGCATAAAGAAGGCCGGTACTGCCGTGATATCGTGGGATGGCGACCAAATCAAACACGAACCAACAACAGACCAGCCTATGGATCGGATCGTACACGCCTTTCTCACTCTCGAACAACATCTTCGCGCCGTCCTCAGCACGCCCCGGTCTTATCGCCCCGATCGTTGCCCGCACTGCGGCGGCGCCAAGCTTTGGGGGCACGGCGTCTATGACCGCAAGGCCGACCACAGTAGCCACGCTTCGTTCAATCCCGTACCCGTGTTGCGTTTCCTTTGCACTGCGTGTGCGCGTACCTGTTCGCGCCTGCCGTTGTGTATGGGTGTGCGCCGAGCGTTGGCATCGCACCTTACGCGAGCAATTCCTCGCCGAACTCGACACCACCCATATCCGCGAACCGGGCGATCTGAACGCCCGCCTGTGGGCATGGATCGAACAGATCTACCATCGCAGCAAACACAGCGCGTTGGGCGAACATACGCCGCTCACGCGCTACCAGCAGGATCTGGCGCGCATCCGTCTGCTCGGGCCGCTGGCCGCGCAGCTCGATGAACTCTTCTGGCATCGCGTCAAACGCCTGGTGCGCCGTGACGGTACCGTCTCCTACAACGGCAAGCGCTTCGAAGTCCCGTTTGAGCTTACCGCTCAGTACGTCCAACTCGTGGTCGATCCGCATACCGGCGCCGTTATGCACATCGAGAACGACGCCGGGCAGCCCTTGGGCGCGGCCACCGAACTTGACGCGATCGCCAACCGCACACGCCGGCGACAGCGCCCCTTGGCTGAACCAGCCACCGCCGGCGCCGCCGCCGGCCCCAACCTCGTCGAGCTGGCGCATCGTCAACACTATCGGCATGCCGGGGAGTGAAGCCATGTACCGACAGCATTTCGGCCTGCGCTGTGCGCCGCTGGACAAGGAAGCGGCGAGCCTTTGGGACGACGGCGCGCTCGCCCATCTGAAGGAGCGCTTTGACTGGCTGCTCCAGAGCCCCGGCATCGGGCTGCTCACCGGCGAGCCCGGCGTGGGCAAGACCGCCGCGCTACGACACATCACGCGCTCGCTCAACCCGCACCGCCACCAAATCATCTATACGGCTGAGTCCGACTTCGGCCGCATCGACCTGTATCGAGCACTCGCGCGCGGCCTGGGACTTGAACCCAGCTACCGGCGCGCCGACCTATGGCGCGATATCAAGCAACGCATCTCAGAGCTGGTCCAGAACCGGCAACTGCAGCCCGTATGGATTATCGACTAATGTGAAATAGTCCGAGATGTTAAGTAACTCTGATTTACTCCTGCTTTCCCGTCGAACGGCACAGCGTTTCTCAACATAACTGAACCCGCCAGGCGTATGGTGGTATTTCCGTCTGACGTTGATGGAGGCCACGATGCTCGAGCAAATCTTTCCCAAAGGCCACCAGCCTTACACGCAGTCACCCGTCACCAATGTGCTTGAGGACTTCGCCAACTGGCTTGTCGACGAAGGCTATAAAGGCACGGCGCTTCGCCGTCATCTTTTTCGTTTACAACAGACACTCGAGGGTGTCGGCAACGTTACTACAGAATCAAGGTTTTCCGCTGAAGACCTGGTGAGGCTGTTTGCGATTCCCCCTGTAAATCCGCAAACGCAGAAACTGTACCGGCATACACAGCACCGCTTCGAACGCTTTCTCTCGGCGCGAGGCCACTTGCTACCTGTCTCGCGGAATGACCGCTTCGCGACGTTCCTGGATGCATATCGGGATTCGCTGGTCAATCAGCGCGGCTTTTCGCCGTCGACGGTCAGAAATCACCTGCGTACGGCCATGACCTTTCTTAGCTACGCGGTCCCGCCGGAGGCGTCCCTTGCGGAACTCTCGATACAAGCTGTGGATTGCTTTGTGGCGCTATCGGGCCAACGCATGAACCGCCAGAGTCTGCAACAGGTGGTCGCACATCTGCGCTCATTCCTCCTGTTCTGCTACACCCGTGGCGATATCCGCGAACACATCGGACCAATCGACACCCCGCGCACATATCGCGAAGAGCTGCCACCACGTGCGCTCCCGTGGCGCAATGTTCTCGCGCTACTTGATTCCATCGATCGGTCAAGCATGGTTGGCTGCCGGAACCATGCCATTCTCTATCTGATGGCGCACTATGGCTTGCGGCCTAGCGAGATCGTCGCGTTGCGGCTGGACTCGATCGACTGGGCGCAAAGGACGATGCTCGTACAGCAACGCAAGACCAACTCAGAACTTCTTCTTCCATTGTCCGTTCAGGCGACCCGCATACTCAAGCACTATCTGAACTTCGGCAGGCCTGTCGTCCACGGTCGAACTGAACTATTTTTACGGTCACACCGGCCCGCAACAGCGTTGCGCTGTACCGCGGTCAGCGAAATCTATAGGAGTTGCATGCTTGCGAGCGGACTGGGTCAAACGGGAAGTTCCGCCTACAGTCTGCGGCACGCGTTTGCCATGAGGCTATTGAATCGGGGCGTTGGCGTGAAGGCAATCGGTGACCTGCTGGGCCATCGGTCGCTGGAAAGCACCTGCGTTTATCTGCGCCTGCAAACAGAGGTGTTAAGGGAGGTCGGTCTGCCACTGAGATCACCTACCGCCGACATTCTTCTGGGGAGGTCATGATGATTCAGCATCAGACACCGCTCGGTCTGGCAATCGAACGCTATCTTCAGCATTGGCGAGCACTGGGCCGTCGCTACTTCAAGGAAGAGCAAACCCTGAAGGCATTGATTCGATTCCTGGTCGAGCATGGCTTCAACGACCTGACACAGGACAGCTACGACACATGGTGCCAGGCACATCGCTCGCTGCGCGGTATCACGCAACGGCACCGGCAATTGACGGTGTGTAAATTTTGTCGCTTTCGGCAACGCACCGAGCCAGAGTGTTTCGTGCCGGATCGACGTCGGTTCACGCGCGGCACTCCTCATGATCCTCCGGTTATCGTCACTGAAACGGATGTCGCGCGCATGCTGGTCGCCTGCGATCAACTTCGCGCCACATGGCAATCTCCACTTCGGCCAGCACTATGTCGATTGGGGGTGGCCTTACTCTATAGCGCCGGACTTCGTCGTGGCGAGCTTGTACGGCTGACCCTGTCCGACGTCGACGAGGCGCAAGGCGTCTTGCATATCCGTGAGTCGAAGTTTCATCGATCGCGGTTTGTACCACTGTCAGAGGATGCTCGGATCGAAGTTCGCCGATATTTACGCAAGCGGTTGCAGGCGCAATTCAATTGCGCCCCCAATGCACCGCTGTTATGCAACCGCGTTGCAGGGTTTCACGGCTACACCGGCGAAGGTTTCCAGCAGATTTTCGCAGAGATGATGCGTTCGGCCCGCATTCAGGGCGATGATGGGCGTCAACCCCGTATCCTGGATCTTCGGCACAGCTTCGCGATTGGCGCTTTGCTGCGCTGGTACAAGGAGGGGGCCGACGTCCAGGTCAAACTACCCAAGCTGTCGATGTACATGGGCCACGTATCGATCCTGTCAACTGCACATTACCTTCAGTTGACACCCACGCTTGCGCAAGCCGCGAGCGAGCAGTTCGAGGCCCGCTTCGGCACTCTGATTGATGGAGGTATGTCATGAAGCCCAATCGCCCCAACGCCTTGGGTAAGGCTCTCGTTCGATACTTTCAGGAGTATCTGCCGAACCTCCGGGGAATGAGCCCTCACACGATACACGGATATCGCGACGCCATTGTTCTGTTTTTGCGTTTCATATCTGAACACACCGGCCGGTCCATAGAGAACCTCGATATGGCGGATCTCAATGCCGAACACGTCGTCGCGTTTCTCGACTTCCTGGAGCGGGAACGACATAACAGCATCTCGACGCGCAATGCCCGCCTCGCGGCGCTGCACTGTCTGGCCCATTTCGTCGCCAGTGAACATCCGGAGTGCCTGAGTCAGTTGCAACGCGTTCTCGGTGTTCCGTTCAAACGCGGCACAACGCGACATGCGATTGAATATCTGGAAGCCAACGAGGTTAAGGCGCTGTTGAGCCAGATTGACCGTTCAACGCAGGCGGGTCAACGAGACTACGCGTTGTTCGCATTGATGTTCAACACCGGCGCACGCGTCCAGGAAGTGCTCAATCTCCGCCGATGCGATATCCGGACGGAACCGCCATATCAGGTGAGACTGCTGGGAAAGGGCGGAAAAGTGAGAACGTGCCCAATCTGGGTCAACACTGCTTCGCTTTTGCGCGATCTGTCGCAGGCATTGCCGGATACGGAGGACAACCAGGCCGCCCTGTTCCGCAATGAGCGGGGTGGGAAGTTGACGCGATTTGGAGTCGGCTATCTTCTCCGAAAGTACGTCACGGAAGCTGCCACGACCGTTGACACATTGCGCAGCAAGCGCATTCATCCTCATTCGGTTCGGCATAGTACTGCTGTCGCGCTTCTGAAGGCCGGCGTTGACTTTGCCACCATCAGTCAATGGCTCGGGCATGCGAGTCTGAACACGACCATGGTTTACGCGCGCGCAGACCTCGACCTCAAGCGGCAGGCATTGACGCAGGTATTTCCGGATGTTCTCGGAGCGTCGGCGCCGGGACGGCTTACGCACGGAGCAGCCGACTTGCTTGGCTGGTTACGTCGCCTGTGAGCGTTTTGTTATGTGAAGCGCGAAGGGACGAAGGTGGACGCATACTAAGCGCGTAAACATGATTCAAACTTCGTAGCTTCACATCTCGGACTACTTCACATTAATCGATTGACGTTATGTTCAACGTTAATCGATGAGAGCCAGAACCTGCCGCCCGAGTTCTTCCGCGATCTGCCGGCCTTCTTGAACTTTGCCATGGACGCGCGTGATCTGCTCACCGTCTGGCTGGCTGGGCATCCGTCGCTGGCCAGCCAGCTCGAACGCGCCCCGTACGCCGCGCTTGACAGCCGCATTCAAGTGCGCGTACATCTGACGCCCGTGCTTGAGCGCGAGCGCTTCGCCCAGCTCATCGCTCATGCACTCAATACGGCTGGCTGCACTCACACGCTGCTCTCGGATTCGGGCATCGAACAGTTGCGCGAGGCTTCGCGCGGCATTCCTCGACAGGCTGGACGTATCTTGCGTAACGCCATGCGTTTGGCCGTGCCAAAGGGGCTCACTCACATCCCCGACGATCTTCTGCAGCGCGCCATCGAGGAGGTGCGATGACTCGCAACGTGTCGCCCGCCATGAACCCCGCCTCCATTCGCGAAACCATCATGTTCGCTTTTACCCGCAGCGCCGGTGTCGCCGAAATCGAACTCTCCGATGAGAGCGCCTTCATGATCATGAGCATACTCGACGATCTCTGGCTGTGGTTCAACACCGTCTACGGCGAGCAGGCTCGTCGCTACCGTCCGCCCGAAGACGTTACGGGTGACAAACCACCCGATGCGCGCGACGATCGACTCGACCCATTCTGAACTCACGGGGGCCTCACGGCCCCCGTTTGCATGGCCACGCCATTCGCGCGCGACGTTCAATTTCACCTCGCCACTACGCCCAACGGCACCGCTATCCCGATGGCCATCTCCCTCACACTTGCATTGCGTCTCGCGCTCGGCGTATCCACGTGCATTTCCATCACAGCCCGAGACAACCACCATCGTTTCACCTCAAATAGTGCGAAACGCCACTTCTCGAATAGCGCGGAACGTCACACCGAACACGTGCTCGATTACCTGGGCCGTTACACCCACCGGGTTGCCATCTCCAACTACCGGCTGCTCGCCTTCGACGGGCACACCGTGCAGTTCCGCTGGAAGGACTACCGGCACGAGTCCCGGCACAGGACCATGACGCTCAGGGCCGACGAGTTCATCCGTCGCTTCCTCCTGCATGTGCTGCCTGACGGCTTCAAGCGCATCCGCAGCTACGGGTGGCTCGCCAACCGCCACCGTGCCGACAAGCTCGCCATCTGCCGGCAGCTACTCGGCGTCGAGGCTCCCGCCGCTGCCGCACCCGGGCCCAGCGAAGACTACCGTGACCGCTACCAGCGACTCACCGGCAGGTCACTGCGCGACTGCCCCGTATGTGGCAAGGGACACATGCTCCGCATCGAGGATATGCTCGGCAGCCTTCCACGAGCCCCGCCAGGTCCCAACCATGCGCGCTAGTTGCCACCGCACCTGTTTCCGGACACGTTCGCCTTTCCTGACCAGGCCAACGTGGCCGCACTCGTGCCTTCGATCTGCTGGCGCACCAGCGTACTCCCAAATGACGGGTGATCTGCCTGTTCACGCGCCCATTCTCGCTTCCTTTGCACGTGATGCTTCCCGCTCCCGCCGGAAGTCCATGTGCGGTCACCCCTGCACCACATCACAAATTGCCGCGGCGGTCATTCAATGCCCATAGCGGCCACCGCCTGTGGAGCGGTTTAGCACAAACATTTTTTTGATTACCGGTCGCGTATCAGGTCCCACGACATGGCGATGCGCTCGTTGCCGCGACCGCCAACCAAAAAAATCTCTGCCTCATGCCGCTAGAAGGAATCCGCGCGGCAGACAGGATTTGAGCTGCCGGTACTGACGCCACATCGTGCGGGCGTCAACGCCGATTGCGGTTTGGGCCGCCATTGCGCGCAAAAGTGGCTTTCCCGGCGGCGAAATCAGGGCAATGTTGTCCCCTTCGAGACTTACGCAGGCCTCATTTTCGACATTCTGCGTAGGTTCAGCGCCGCGCAGACGAGTTTCCATTCGGCCTGGGCCTTGGCCAGTCCGCGCATGCTGAATTGTCGAAATCCGAGAACGCTCTTTACCCAGGCATTCGGCGGTTCGGACAGCCATTTGCGCTTTCGATAGGCCGCCTGAGTTTGCGCACAAGTAAACTTGTCGGCCATCGCGGCGCATAG
>NZ_FCOX02000144.1 GCF_900044055.2 Caballeronia calidae
CCTCCCATTCGAGAAAGCGTTTGTGGATGGCGCTGGCACTACCAAAACGCTCTTTGGGCAACGCCTTCCATTGGCAGCCCGTGCGCAGTACATACACAATGGCTTCAAACACTTGGCGAGCCGGCTTCGGCGGTCGTCCCGCTCCCGGCCTGCGCAGGTACTGTTTCTCTGGTGAGGGCGCACGTTGCGGGATCAGTGGCTCCACCCGCTGCCAGAAAGCATCGGTCACCTCCCACGATTCGACTCGCTTCTTGGTCAAGCCTTCGCTCCAACGCCGCACTCGCTTGCGGCTCGGAACGAAGTATACCTTTATTTACGGATAAGTTCTAAGAGAACGCGTGAAACATGCCCACACGGCCCTCCACGCTTACCGACACGCGACCGGTACGGGCTGACAACCTTTGCGCGCTATTGGAACGCCCGCAAGCAGCGCATGAGCCTGGAGCGGCGGGCGTCAACTCCGCTCGACTAGCGCCGCTGGATGATTTGCGCACCAACGATTCTCGTCCAACTCGTCATTGCGCCGTCGCGCGCGAGATGCCCAGATATCGAGGTGATCATTTATCGGTCACGCGTCGCTGCAGATCACCACATCACGTACATGACGAGGGAAAGACTACGCCACCCATGTTGGCAGCCATCGCCCGCTACTATACCGAAGACGAAGACGAAGACCAATGTGACCGGTGGATCGAACTAGGCGCACACCTCAGACGCACAAGATCGCAGCGGAATCGGCACGCAGGGGCAGCTAGGAGTACGCCAGTCGCGCTCGATCACCTTGGCGCGCAGGAAGCGAATGGGAAATCGGCCAATGCGTCGTTCCGTTAAAGCGCGTAAGCAGCTAATATGGAGCCCACGACCCAATGGTCGTCCTCGTTCTGGACAATCCTTTCGCGTGCGCACGCACATATTGAACTGAGCACGAGCGTCGCGCGAGCCGACCACTAAGCAAAAAACCATTCGAGAGAGCGTCATGGCCTCATTGCCGGCGAACATTCAAAACGACTTCCTCAACGTTCTGAGAAAGGAGCACAAACGTGTCAACGTATTCCTCGTGAACGGAGTCAAGCTCACCGGTCATATTCAGTCGTTCGACGTCTACATGATCTATCTCCATTCAACCAGTGGGCTCCAGATGCTTTTTAAGCATGTCATTTCGACCATCATCGAGGATCATCGCTTGACCAGTCGACCGAAAAGTCGCCCAGTCGCGCCGGACTGCCCGGACGAGCGAGCCGGCCGCTGATGCGTATCACTACACTCCGATTCCGAGCTTGCGACCTTGGGCTTACGGATTTCTATGGCCAAATCGGACGAGTGTTGATGGTAGCCCGTTACGTCTCGCGCTAAATGAACCGCCAGCGTTGCCACGCGCTTTTGAGTGAGGTTCAACGGCCTGACTTGCAGCAAGTGCGCTGCTCGTAAGCTAAGCGTTCCGGGTAAGCGTGTTGCAAGCTAGCGCATTGGAATAATGCAGTACTTCTAAATTTACTAGACCTCGACCCCACAAATTTTGCACCACCCTCACTTCGTTTGACACAATGGAGAAGACGTGAAAATTTATAAAGCGTGGCAATTATTACACCCATCAGAAGCACTCTCGATTGAAAATTCTATCAAATATCTGAATAAAAAAACGTCGCCGGCCCTTCTGCCTCTCAAAACCTCTCGGAATAATCGCACTCTTGATCGACACTCTCGCGGTTTTCTGAGCATTGCAAAACATAATTTTTCAAGTGCATTCAACAAACATCGATCGGCCGGGTATAAAGTTCACGGGTTGATTCTATTAAAAACCTTCCACGCACCGTCTTTTAAAACCAGCATTAACAAAACAAGCGATGGCCATGTATCCACCTCTCTTATTGTAAGCAATGGAGGAGCTAACCCCCCGCTTTTCCCGGGTGATTCGACCATTGGGCATATCGTGAAAGACGAAGCAGAACTTTTGAAAAGAACAAAAAATATAGCCCCCTACGACTTAGGTAGACCAGAATTTACCGAAGTGGGGTGGTGTGCGACTCGGGACGTTGAGCAGCTTTCACCAGACACCCCGGCAACGAAACAAGAGGTGCTAAACTGCATCAAAGCTGGAACGTACCCTCAGCACGTCGTTGAGGAGGGAATAGGCGAAGATCGGCAATACGGAACCTATAACGAACTGCGCGTCGAGAAAGGGTACTTTGAAGCCCAAGCTAACGAGGTCGTTGTGTTGGAGGGTAGCGCACCTCACGAGTTTGCTCAACTGAAAATGGGCAGCAAAGTTTTGGAAATGTTTTCGGGGAAGACTAAAACCCAATCAAAAAAACTGATTCTAGTTCCCAAGATTGGGATATCTGTGCTTGCAAATCGCGAGGAATACGAGGCTGATTTGAAACAACTGCTTCTTGAGACGTATGCCGTTCACCCCACTACAAAAACCAAATCTAGAGTTTGAGCTAAATCGATAAAGGAGGGGTTGCCCGCGAATTGCGTATCTCTTGTGAGCCGCCATTATGCCCAATAGAGTTTCTGGCCCGCAGCACGTAGCCGGGCGACTTCGTTGCGAAAGTTTTCTTTGGCCAGATGACGAAGTTGCGCCGAGGGCTTTGGCCTGCTTCCAAACGATATTAATGACATAGCGGGGAAGGAGACAGCAATGCTGCCGCCCCCTTTCCCAACGCCCAAGCGCCGTTCCCAAGCGCCGTTCAACGCAAACAGTTTAAGCATTGTTGACACACCGCCAGGGCGACTCCGATCTTGCGGATTTGAGTAAGAACCTTGCCAGCGACCTATCGTCGGCTCATCCGATCGCTTGGACGCCGACGCTGAGCTGTTTTGTCCGGGAATATTGTCCGGGAATAATCTCGTCCAACCCAGCGTGATGGAAGACCGCAAAGTTCGCAAAAGCGGATATCAGGCCCATTGCGAACGCGTGAGCGTCGCTCTCGGTGATCGCGGAGCTGGAGCACTGGCGCGGTTGGCACTGGCTAGCATATGGCGCGGCCGCCGGGACTTTCTGGGACACCGACGTATATGAGCGAGCAAACCAAGTAATAAGCGCGGCTCTCACGACTCACCAAAAAATCCCGTCTGGTCCGCCATCTAAATCAATTAGGCAGATCTTCCAACGGATCCCGCCCACTTTCCGAAGAGAAGAACAATTCGGGCGCGGCCCGCAAAGTCTCAATTTCCTTATGCTTCGAAAAGTTCTCCCACAGTTTTGCACGACGTGGATCTGCCGGCAGCATTAAAATAGCCGTTTCTAACGCCCCGTAGAGCTCGGGGAGAGCGGCATTATCCTCAGTTCGAAACCGCTGCAAGTTAGTCACGAGAGACGAAAGTGAGTAAAATTTCTGCTCAGGCGAACCATGCTGACAAATTGCCGCAATGAAATCTCTCGCTACCGCCGCTCGATTTTTGGCGGCAAGATGCGGTAGGGTCTCTTGAAGCGCAAAGAGCACGCTATCGCGATGCTTCGCCTCGTTGCACCGATCAATTTTTTCCAACAAACCCTTGGCGGCGGCTTGCTGATCTTTCTCAAGGAGCACATTGAGTTGCCTCCCGATCGTCGTCAGATGCGCGGCACGCGCCTCATCCGAGTCAAACGATTCTAAATATTCAAGCCCTTTTTTTAAAGCATCGAATCGAAACGCTTTTTTAATTGATTGTAGCGACGCGCACCGCCCGTTCAGCTTATCGATACCGTCCACTACGGCGGGCAATGTCGCTCTATATACAGGCTTGTTTTTAACTTTATTAAACTTTACGCGGTCGTCAAGGGGAAGAAACGTCAAAATTGCCTGTGACATCAAATCCTCCTTTTTACCCACCGCGTCAACGAATTTTGATTTTTCCGTATACTGATTGTCCTGGCAACTTACCACACTATTTTTTGTTACTAACATTTATTCTTTTCCTTTATGATTTTACAATCAAAATACGCCGTCCTTTACCCCCCGATGGTATCGTGACAGGTCTGGTGAAAAGACGGAAATCAAGCAGCCGAGATCGTTCGATTAGCACGGCTGCGTTCGGGTGGAAAGCTTGATCTGGCACGCGCAATACAGCGCTGACCACTCAGCCGCCAACAAGCGGATCATGCCATACAATGCGAGGGGTAAACAAGCCCGAGTCACGGGTCAGTTTGTGCCTGCGCAGATATCTTAGAGTACAAAGAACGCTGCTTTATCCGCGCTGCATCGACCTGGTTCGCCGACCTGATTCAAAGGGATATGAGATTCGGCCACGTCACGGCTGTAAGCTGACTGACTAAAGCGCGCACGAATACTCTTCTGCGATATGGCTATAATGGCAACGCGCAGCGCAGACACAAGGAACGCGCTTGGACGCGTCATTTGGCTTCGTGTGCCCGCATCGCGCCGAAAGGCAATCTCATCGATATTTTTTCTTCTGTTTCACGACTGCCCGAAGAAGTTTCAATGCCCTCCCGATGTCGTCGCCCTCAAGACGCCAAGCGCAGTTCGCAAATTACGCGGCGCCCTATCGTTGGCAAACACACGACACTTCAGCACTAGATTCTTGCCCCACTGCGGCCGCCCCCGGCGCAACCGCCTTCTAGTCTCCGCGCGCTACGTTGCAATTGATCTGGCCGCCGCTCGCCACTTTCTCGAGACCCAAAGCCCAACGTAGGTCGTTAACAAAATCCAAACAAACACGCTCCCATTCCTCGCTTCCTTCCTGAAGATCTGTGGGGTTCATCTTGCCCGTCGCACGGCGAATGGCAGCAATGCTGCCCGCGAGGGCACGAGCTTCGGCATACAGTGGATCGTCATGCATATGAGATGTCTCTTACTTTTATCGTTTACGCGGGGTTTTTATCACCTTTCCCGCGACTTCTTTAAGTTTTTTCTTATGATAAACCGTGAAGATCGTAAATTCATTCAGATATACTCATGCGATGAGAGCGCTATTTTCAAACAATAAACAGCGGGCATTCAGTTTATCATCCGCCGCCATTTCCTTGCAGCGGCAATAGCGAATTAACGTTTTATAGCTTCGGCGCACTGGACAAGACACGCCAGCGTCCAGCCTAGCGCCGCAATCGACACGGTTTTCATATTTCGCCTGACCCGGCTTTACACAGCGCGACGGCTCCGCATTACCTCACACTCGGCCGCTCCGTGGCCCGCACCGTACGCACGCCGCTGGGTGGTGAGACACCAACACTGACTAATCAATCATGCCAACATCATTGAAATCGTGAGCGCCCAGCCGGCGAGGCCGCAACCTTGCCTGCATCTCGGGTCGATGTACACATTCGCGCCCTATTGAATTTTTTCCACGCTGGAAAACACCTTGCCCATCGAGATCGCCGTCACATACGCGCCCTCACGAAACCCGAAGGCTGGATGTGTTCCTTCTTGAAGGAAGCCCAGTGACTGATAGAGATTGATCGCGCGCCAATTGTCGGCCCAAACATGCAACTCGAGCCGCATTAAACCCAACGATTGTTGCGCCCAAGTGATGCCTTGTTCAAGCAAAGCGCGACCGATACCCTGCCCGCGCATGTCTTCGCGCACACACAACATGCAGGAGCCCACATTGCGGCGTGACCAATCAGTGATATCAACATGGATCTCCAAAAATGCGATCGGGAGATCTTCCGTTTCCGCAATAACAAATAAACCATTATTTGCATGTCGATCAATGCGCCCCCTCCACCAATCCACTGTTGCTAAAGGCGGACAGGCCAGTCCGGCTAAGCCCTCATCATCCCCTGCGATTGCTTGCACGTATTCACAATCTGATGATACAACTCGGCGCAAGGACACCGTTGGCGAGCATTGTTTGATGGAGTCCACTACTATTATTTATTTCAGTTCGGCACGGAGCGGGCACGCAAATCCGCTGCTCCACGTTATATACCAAGCACGCGCCTAGCCATGACGGCTTAAACGTTGAAGTTTCGCGACCAAGGTAAAAGACTGGGCCGCCTCAATCTTTCGCTATCGCGTCGACATGGCCATTAATTCCCCGAGTTTTTTCAACAACGTAATCCGACCCTCAACTATAGACAATTCGAAGGAATTTTTCGCCCCTTGGAGCGCATTCATCACTTCCTGATTCTTCAGGCGCTCCATCGCTACGCGCTCGTTTTGCCCCGGCAGGACTTTTGGCGCCACCGGACCCTGAATCGGAGCGGAAAATTCGGCTTTACGCGGGTTGAGGTCCTTCGGGTTGAGGTCTTTCGGGTTGCGCCCCCCCAATTGGGGACGCGATTTTAATCCATCAAACGAGCGCGCGATATTTCTATCATTTTTATGCAGCCTGGATACGCTCTCATTAGCGCTCGGCGGAATATCGGCCGGTGAAAGACCCGTTTTTCCCGAACTGACTGCGGTGATATTATCTGGCATATTGATGTGTTCGATTTGAGCCATTTAAGATTGCAAAATCTGAAGTAGATGGCGCCGCATCGGATAGGCCACCGCCCCTTACCCCTACTTACTTCACTTCGATCTCTGCATGTCAGGTTAGAGTACAAGATTGGATGCCGTCTTGCCATCTCGCATGCGAACGTATTGACGCTGATGCGAAACGTCTGAGTGAACCGCACGTTGGCGAGAGTCGGGGCGCGGAGCGGCGTGTTGGGCCGCTAAACCAGAGTTCGTGCTAGCAAAAGCAGAATATGGACTGGTTCGCCGCAGCTCAAGCACAGATAGAAAGTCTTTCGATTCCGCCTCGCCATAAGCGCCCCCATGAACTCGGCTACGTCCGTCGCGCCACTTGAACAGCGCGGTATCGTCATTGCGACCGCGAAGTTGCCGCGTTGCCAGCATCGACG
>NZ_FCOX02000145.1 GCF_900044055.2 Caballeronia calidae
CGCTTTCTGCTCCTGATCGTCGGCGACGGAATTCGCGAAGGCGTGGAGGCCATTGCCGAGTATCTGCATGATCATGTGCGTATTCCGGCGAACGTGACCGCCGATTTCGGGAACGTGACCGATTCGGCAAGGTCGGGCGTTGCGCGGTTTCGATTGTAGATTTCCTCGCTAGTTTTGGTCGAGTTCTGGTTCGAGCCCGCTGGGTTTCGGAGATGGTTTTCTGAGAGATTCGCCCGTCAGTTTGATGCGGTGATGACGCTGCATAAGGCGATCTAGCATTGCGTCGGCGATCGTCTCGTCGCCTATCCAGCCATGCCAGTGTTCGATTGGCAGCTGGCTGGTCACGATCGTGGCTTTGCCGGCAGATCGGTCGTCAATCATCTCGAGCAAATCGTTTCGGACCATCGCGTCGAGCGGAGCCATTCCCCAATCGTCCAGCAGAAGAACATCAACGCGAGCGACCTGCAGCAGCCATTTGGTGAAGCCGCCATTGCCGTGGAGGACGCGCAGTTCCTCGCCGAGGCGCGGCACACGTAGGTACAACGCGGAGTGCCCGCGTCGGCAGGCATACTGCGCGAGGGCGCAAGCGAGCCATGATTTGCCTGCGCCGGTTGGGCCGCTAATGAGCAGGCTGTATCCAGATTCGACCCAGTCGCCGAGAGCCAGGCTTGTGAGCGAACGCGGGTCCACGCCTCGACCAGCGCGGGTGTCGAGATCTTCGATGGCGGCCTGCGGATACTTCAGGCGCGCTTGCTTGAGCAGTCGGGTGCGGCGACGATCATCGCGCCAACTTGCTTCCCGGTCGACCAGCAACGACAGGCGTTCCTCGAAGCTCAGAGCCGCAGTGCCGGGCTGGGTCAACTGCTCTTCCAATCCGTCAGCGAACCCATCCAACTTCAGGGTGCGTAGTTGCGTCAAGGTTTGGTGCATCATCATGGCGGGTTCTCTTTATTGGTAGTAGCTGGGGCCACGGACATGCGCGTGACTCGGACTGACCCATTCGACAGGCGTGGTCGCTGCCGCGCGGTCGCGGTTGTTGATGAGGATGTCGCGCACGTGGCGGTAACGATGTACACCCAATTCGAGCGCCAACGCGCACGCCGCTTCGAGACGGTCGCGACCATAGCGACGTGAGAGCGAGAGCAAGCCAAGGCACGCCCGATAGCCGTGCTCGGGATGGCGCTGTTCCTGCAGAAGCCGCGCGACGAGCGCGCCGGTGGCGCCGCCAATCTGCTGACCCCAGTGGATAAGCCGCTGCGGAGTCCATTCGAGATGGGCGCGGTGTGCCGCCGGCATGTGCTCGACGACGGTGGTGTAGCCTCCTACGCGATCATTGCGAGCATGGCTGGCCACACGGCGACCGCGATGCAACAACTCGACAGCGCCGGCAGTGATGCGCGCATCGAGCTTGAGTCCAACAAGCGCGTGAGGAACGCTGTAGCGATGTTTATCGATCTCGATGTGGTAGTCGATGTGGACCGTTACTGCCTTGAACCGCGCGAGCTCATACGGCTGCACCGGCAGTGGCTGTAGGGCCGGCGCGTCTAATTCGGTGAACGCGCTGGCGCGGCATCCAGGCAGCTTCTGAAACGGGCGCTCGTTCAAGTTCTTCAGTAGCGGGCGGATCGCGTCGTCCACCGACTGGACCGACTCGAACTGGCGATGACGCAGGCGCGCCATGATCCAACGTTCGACCACCTGAACCGCCACTTCAACCTTCGGCTTATCCTGCGGGCGATAAACGCGTGCAGGCAGAAATGAGGTGCCGTAGTGACGCGCGAAGTCCAGCACGGTGTCGCCGGCGCGAGGCTCATAGCGATCGGGATCGACGATCATCGCGCGCGGGTTGTCCGGCTTCTGTGCCCGCTGGCGTTATGTGGCGGCAAGCGCGGTGTTCCCGTGCTAAGGCGGCGGGGAGCGAATATTTGAGCACATAATTTGTTACAGCGAATTGAGCCATTCGAGGAGGGTTTTGTCGTCCTTCCAGGCGGTACGAGCTCGGGATCCCGTCGAAATGCCAGAATTCACCGAACAGGCTGCCAATGCTTGAGCCTTGGCCTTTAACGTTAGCTCTGCGTATCGATTTGTAGTATCCACGCTGACGTGTCCGAGCCAGCCACGGATCACATTGATTTCGACACCGGATTCCAGAAGGTGGACCGCGGCGGTGTGGCGAAACAGGTGCGGGCTGACTCGCCGAGGCTGTGGGATATCCGTGTCCCACAATGCAGCATGTCGTCGAACGATCTTGTAGATACCGAAACGAGTCAGGGGACGGTTTCGTCCTGCACAGAAGACGTAGCCGTCAGGCAACGTATGCTGCTCTGTGAGCAGTTGCTGAAGACCCTTAACCGTCTCCTCCCAGAGTGGGCAGATGCGCCACTTATCGCCTTTTCCGTGCAGATGAACCTTGGCTGGAGCGACGAAATCGAGATGTTCCATGCGAAGTTCGGCGACCTCTTGTACGCGGGCACCGGTGTTGTACAGAAAGAGCAATAGGATTCGATCTCGGAGTGCAAAGCGCCCCTGCTTTGGGAGAGAGCGAAACAGTGCTGTCACCTCATCATCCGCGAGATAGTGGGTGTCAGGCAATGCTGTCCGCTTGACAGGGATCGCGGCGATGCGCTGGCAGGCTGCAAGCATCTCCGGCACTCGCAGGGCGAGGTATGAGTAGAAGGTATTCAACGCCGCGCGTCTCTGGTTGCGGGTACGCACAGAATTGCCACGCTGCTGCTCCAGGTACTTCAGAAATGCAAGGACTTGGTCGAAGCCGAGGTCCTCGATGGTCAGAGATGCGATAGAACCGCCGCGTTGTTCGGATACAAAGCACAGGAACAGGCGGACGGTGTCACGATAGCTTCGGATCGAACCTTGGCGCAACCCCTTCTGCACTGGAAGATGATCCGTAAAGAACGACTGTACCAATGGGCCGAGAGATGGTGTCATGATGAGATGACCTCCTGGAGGGTTGCTGCGGCGAATGCCTCGTAACGACGGTTGGCCTGCTCGAGCAGTGCAGGTGTCGTTGACAGATACACCGAGGTGGAGCTCACATCGGCATGGCCCATGAAGGTTGAAAGCGCAAGAAGATTCGCCTGTGGATCAAGGCCGTCGCGGTACCAGCGGGTCAGCACGCCAACAGCGAAGGCGTGGCGTAGATCATGGAGATGCGGATTCGGAACACCCGGTGCGATGTCCAGATGCAGCTTTGGAATCAGAGCATGAAATGTCTGACTTACGGTGCCCGGACTGACGGGCCGTCCTCCACGCAGGCTAAACAGCGGCGCCTCATCCGAGACTGCGCGCGCGTCGTCCATCTGACGTCGCCGCACATGCTCGTTGAGCAACGCTTCGAGCTTGGGACCGAAGGGAACGAGCCGGCTCTTATAAAACTTCGTTTCCCGAATGATTAGCAGCTGCCGCTCACGGTCAACATCCTTGATACGCAGTCGGCAGGCTTCTCCAACGCGCAATCCGAGCCCATATAGAACAGCAAAAAGAACGAAGTAGGTACTGCCCCGTTCAATGGTGCTTCCGTTGTCGGGAAGCGCCTTGGCCAGAGCGAACAGCCTCCTGGCGTCTGCCGTATCAAAGATATACGGCGCCCGGTCATATCTCGATCGACGCGGTGGTGACTGCAAGGGTGTCGCGGCGAGACTGCCGCGATCGACGAGATACGAGAAGAACCGGCCTATCGTGCAACGTAGGTGGTTGTAGCTCCTCGGGCGCGATCGTGGACGCGAGAGCAGGAACTCATCCACCAGGGGCGGAGTCACTTCGGAGAGGCGACGAATGCGCTTCTGTAGAAGGTAGGCGTCGAGCAGAACGAGCGTCTTCTGTTCAACATCATAACGCCTTCCCAACGAACGTTTGTGAACGATGAACTGCTCAATATCCGGCCCAAGAAAACTCTGGAAAGACGTGTGGGGACTCATAGCACATCCTCCCCGTCGCCCTGTGCGACACTGCGAAGTTCCTCGATCGCGATCTTGCCGTAAATCTGGGTCGACGAAATGTTTCGGTGCCCGATATAGTCTCCAATATGCTTAAGTGAAAAATGGGCGTTGAGCAAGTGCTGGACGCAACTGTGGCGCAGTACGTGGGAGCCAGTCCGTGGAACGCTGACACCGGCCTTGCGGATGAAGTAAGCAGCCCGCGACACCACAGCCGCGGACTGGATCGGAGCGAGCGGTGCCGTCATGCGCATGAACACTTCACGATGCGTTGTCGCCGGCCGCCCATTCTTGAGGTAGTCGACGATTGCCGCTCCGGCTACCGCCGACAGCGGGTAAGTGGTCGTATTACCGGCCTTGCGGTCGCGGATTCTGAAACGCTCGTTGCGCCAGTCAACATCGTCCAGGGAGAGTGCAGAAACTTCGCAGGCCCGCAGCCCGTATGTCGCGAGCAGCAACAGCATCGCGTAGTCGCGCTTACCACAGGGCGAACGTCGATCAACGCTCGCCAGGATGCGCTCAACCTGATCCCAGGCGATCGATCGGGGAATGCCTGCGTATCGATACGATTGGGGAAACTCGACCAGCGAACTCAGGTCTCTGGCGACGACTCCTTCACGATACAGGTATCGCAGAAAGACTCGCAGTGTTCCACAGGCATTGCGAAGCGTGGTCCAGGCAACCCGTGGACCATACTCGGTGATGAAGCCGCTGATCACGGTCGGCGACACAGCGCGTAGAACGATGCCGTTGCGATCGAGGTAGGTTGCGAACTGTCGAAGGTGGAAGCGGTACTGGTAAATCGTACGCGGCCGGAGGCCCTTCTCCTCGACAAGGTACGCCAGGAACTCCGGCGCCTGCCGCTCGAACGGATTCTCTGGCTTATGCGGGCGACCCGGACCAACGTAACCGTCAATTGCCAGTTGCAGCATCTGGCAAACGGGATTGCGTATCTCATGGGCCAACCTGCTTCTTCTGGAAGCGCACCGTCCACGCCCTCGTCGGCCAATCCAGGCTTGCACAAACGGTTCGACGTGGTCGCTTAGTTGCGCCAATTCGTTCGCGCCGTGCGTCTTAGCGAACTCGCCGAATTCGACCAGAACCGGAACGCGGTGCAGCACGCTGCGGGGTGTATAGCCGTGCTCTGCCATCCAGTTGACGTACTGCTCGATCGCTGGAGCGATCCACGAAGCCCGGATGCGATCAACGCTCGCGGGACGAACATAATAGTTCTCGAGCATGACAATCTCCCAAGGAAAGTGGGAAGATCAACATGCCACGACGACTCGTTATGTTGCCAGTGAGGCAACAAAATGGCCCACGGTCGCTACTTCGAAAAGAAAGGGCCACATAACGCCAGCGGGCACAGAAGCCCGACAATCTGCGCTCGGGCGTGAGCAAAGCGAATTTCTACGAGCCGGAAATCAACCCGACGTATCAGGAAATGGCAACGTATTATTCCGTGGCCGTCATCCCTGCGCGTGCGAGAAAGCCCCGTGATAAAGCGAAAGCGGAGCTCTCGGTGCTCCTGGCCCAGAGATGGATTCTCGCGAAGCTACGCAATCAACGCTTCTTCAGTTTGTACACCGCAAACCGCGCCGTCGCCGCATTGCTTGTGGAGCTGAACAACCGGCCGTTCAAGAAGCTGCCGGGTTGTCGTCGCAGCGCGTTCGAGGAGTTCGATCGTCCGGCGCTGCGGCCGTTGCCCGCAAAACCCTACCAGTACGCGGAATGGATCACGGCCCGCGTCGGTCCGGACTATCACGTCGCGGTCGACGAGCACTACTACTCGGTGTCGTACCGGTACGCGCGCGAACAGGTCAATGTGCGCGTCACGATCAACACCGTGGAGATATTCCATCGCGGTCAACGTATTGCCGCCCACGGCAAGAGCGCACGTCGCCGTTTCCATACGACCATCGACGCGCACATGCCGCCGGAGCATCAGGCGGTCGTCAAGGGCTGCGATCCACAGCGGCTACGCAACTGGGCGATTGACATCGGCCCGCATACCGCCGCCGTCATCCAGCACCTGCTGGGCGCTCGCAAGCATCCGCAGCAGGCATACCGCGCATGCCTGGGCGTGCTGCGGATGGGCAAGGACTACGGACGCGACCGTCTTGAGGCCGCCTGCCGTCGCGCCATCGATCTGAAAGCGCCGAACTACAAGTTCATTGCCTCGACGCTAAAGAACGGTCTGGACAGGGAGCCCGAAACGGCTTCTGTCCAGGCCGACCTTCCCCTCGTGCACGCCAACGTGCGCGGTCCTTCTTATTATCACTGAGAGCAAACGGAGTGCTTATGCTTCACCATCCGACCGTCGAAAAACTGTATTCGCTTCGTCTGGGCGGCATGGCTGCCGCCCTCGCCGAACAGCAGGCCCAGGAGGGCATCGACCGGCTATGCTTCGAGGAGCGTCTCGGACTACTCGTCGAGCGCGAAGCGAGCGAACGGGAGTCGCGACAGACAACCGCGCGTCTTCGCCGCGCGAAGCTGAAGTTCGCTGACGCATCGCCCGAGGATATCGACTATCGCACGGTCCGCGGCCTTGATCGCGCGCTCACCGCCCGCCTGCTGACCTGTGAATGGGTTCGGCGGCGACAGAATTTGATCCTCATTGCGCCGACCGGGCTCGGGAAAAGCTGGCTAGCTTGCGCCTTCGCCGTTCAGGCTTGCCGGCAGGGCTTCTCGGTTGCCTATCTGCGTATGCCCAAACTCAGCGAGGAGCTGGCCCTGGTGCACGGCAGTGGCGGCTACGCGCGCTGGCTCGCGCAACTCGCGAAGACGGACATAGTGATCCTGGACGATCTCGCGATGACGCCGCTGAGCGCGTC
>NZ_FCOX02000146.1 GCF_900044055.2 Caballeronia calidae
TAGAAATTGGGATCGCGGGCACTCACGTGGCACACTGTGGAAGTCTCGGGTCTTGGCAGACATGAGACTCTCCCTTGGGCGTCGTTTGTGCAAGATGCCTGAGGGAGATCCTCTGCGCTACATCGCGCAAGTTGCTTAAAACGCCCCGAATTCCCATCGACTTACGTGCTCACGCTCACAATTAGGACGGCGCATTCTATCAGCTCCACATCGGATCGGCCTGTATGGGCGACGATCCTTCATGTTGCCTGAGAAGCGACGAATCCGCTGCCTAGGTCGGCGACTCTTGCAAGAACAGCAGCGCCCACCCCGCGCAATGCCATAGGGACGCCGCATGACGATCGGGCAAGCGCAGTGCGCATCCGCTGCGACCTGCGGTTGTGCTTGCCCCCGGACACTTACGTTTGAAGGCTTTCATCGCAAGCCGAGCGCCAACTGCGTCTGACTGCCGAGATCCATTTGACAGGCAACGGCTTTTTTGCCGTCCAGCGTTCTTGAGCCTGCGATCCGATGCGTTAAAACGCCAATACGCCGAAGCAGCCTCTCCATGCTTAAGAACATGACACCGACGAGCTGCCGCCCTCCTTGCTTGAGCGTGTACGACACAATGACGCGAAGAATCGCCTTAATCGGCCAATCTGTGGCAGGACCCACGCTCGTCGCACGAATGGCCAGTCGTGACAGCTCCCACACCCCCCTCGCTTGAGGCATCGGCGTACTTCCCAAAAGCTCCTTAAACTGCTCAGCCAGCATAGTGCGATGAATAGTGGAGATTAGCCTTGCACAACCACATAGTTCGCCATCAAGCGAATACGCTAAAACGTACGTGGCATGATGAGTATCATACTGATCCATCTCCAGGCCGGCGCGCGCTTCATTCAGTTGCCAGCTCAGTTGGTTGACGAAGATTTCATGTCGAAATTGGGCCAGCGCCCGCCTTTGACTGGGCGACAATTTATCATAGGGGCGCACAATGATTCGCAATGAGTTTTCCATTTTATAAGTGAGCGTTTTTTCGGCCACACGCCTGAGGCGGCATGCTCGCGCTCACCGGATACACATCCCGCACGCATCGAGCCTCTGCACGTCATTGAGCGCGATCAGAACCAACCTCCCCTTGCTTGAGCACCAACCGGCGTGCGCTTGAGCTGGTGGCGCTTTGCCTCGGATGGCGGCCCACCGTGATTCGATCGAGGCCCTTGCTTTGGCCGCTATGGCGAGCCGCGCCGAGCCCCAAGCTTCAGTATCTCGTGCCGATTAGGGAAGCTTTAAGCACGACCGCTCAACCATGCGCGCAGTGCCGCGGGCCACTGCGCCTTATAAGGCGGATCCTGGTTCGTGGCCCGATACGATGCTCTGGTTTGAGCCGCCTGTCATTGCACTCGCGAGGACGCGTGCGACTGCCGGCGCCATCCGTGGTGTGTCGGCTCGAGGAGCGCGTCCCTATCCGGATTGGCGGAGCATGGGCGCGACGACAACCTGCTACAGCTGCAACCACCTGGCTGTTCTGCGTCCGCGCCGGGATTCAACTCTTGGAGTTCATCTTAGCGGCCTCGCCCCCGTCACGCCGGTCCAGAATGGCACGCGGACCGCATCGATTTCCTTCAGTTTTGCCTCCACCATGCCCGTCAAGATTGCTCCATAACTTGGATCTGTGAATGCCTCCGCGCTCTGTGCAATGCGCTTCAGCGCTTCACACCTGTGCGCCGGGTCGATCGATTCATCGATCTCGCCCAACAGTTCTATTAATTGGTCATACCGCTGCTTATCGCCTTTTTCTTGATTGATTACACCGTGGAACGCCTTAAAATTCACGAGCCACTGACCGTCACCCCTGAAACGCTTAAGCGTGGGTCGTAATAAAGCTAACGCGGTCTTTTTGGACGCTTGGTTTTTGATCTGCCGGATATGTTGGAGGCACACATCAAACCATACCTGCCGCTCGCCTAGCGGCTGAACACCGAAATACGGCGCCCTTTGTTGTACGTCTGCAAGCAAATCCCTGTCGAGCGCATCATCAAACCCAGAGGTCGCTTGCAGGGCTTCCGACAACTTAATATTTTTCGACTTGCGCAGCGTATGAGCGTCCACGGCATTGAGAAATCCGAGCATATAGCCCGTGACATTTTTGCGCATGGACAGCAGAGACTGGCGCTGTGCGCCCCCAGACCCAGAGATGCCGCCTTCGAGCGTTTGCAAGGAGTCCGTCCCGCCTACCTGCTTTAACTTTAACCCGTCCATTAGTTTTCTCCTTTACTGTAAATGCAGGGATTCGGTATCACAGCACGGATTGCCCAATACCGAGCCCCGCCATGCGATCCGATGCGAGTCAGACGAGCTTGTCTGAAGCGCTGCTGCAACGGATTACCCAAATGCGTCACAACGCTTGCCGGCAAGCCACGCGACGATGGCCTGTCCGACTCGCCGACGAGAAGCCGAGGCCGACCTTTGGGCAATCGGCATCTGCATCAAGCGGCGTTGAGATGGCGATACAGATGCAGACCGCGGTGCGGCGCGATCGTCCCCCGCGGCGCCGCCCGGCGAGCGACTCAAGCAGATCGATGGTCAAGCCACCGCACGCCACGGCAAAATCGAGCGTGCACATCGCGCCGACTCAATTCCACTTGCGCGTCGATGAAGGCTTGCAGAGCGCAAATGATCGTGCCTGCTCGCGCCATGCCGGGCCTGTCTTTGTGGCCGCTTGGGCCGATGCGGCTCGCGCGTGGTACGTCCCATGTCCGCCCTGATGCGTGTCCAGGATGGCAACCAGGCGCCTGCCGCTCGCTTCGAACCCGTATGCGCAAGTTCGCCGCGTCAAATGCAGCGGATGGAAGCCGCCTCAGGTCATCACGTCCCCACCGCTGTCGCATTTAATTGCGCCACGCCGTGAAGGACCTTGAACACCACGCGATCGCGGCCTAGCCGTTTGGCCTCATAGAGCAAGACGTCGGCATGTCTCATGAACTTTTCATACTGTGGACGGCGAGTCCACACGGACACCGCGCCCACACTGAAACTAATGGCGATTCCGGAGACCGGAGGCAAGCGCCCGGCTCTTTGTATGCGTCGGGCGATTCGCCAGCAAAAATCCGGACTCGCATTCTGCAAGATCACAGCAAACTCGTCCCCGCCGGTTCTCACCACGACATCCGTTTTTCTCACCAAACCGCCCAGAACTCCCGAGACATCGCGCAGCAACGTATCGCCCGCGTGATGCCCAAGGTTGTCGTTCACCGCCTTAAAATTATCCACGTCGATGGTGATGATGGAAATCCATTTTCGACGCAAAAATGGCATCCGGTGTTTGCCGAGCCGTTGATCCAAGCCACGTCGATTTAATAAGCCGGTCAAAAAATCGCGATTTGACTCATCCTGCTGTCGTTTGTAAGACAGCGCTGCCCCACAAATCAGTGTCAATAATAAAAATAGCTCAAGGTGTGCGAAATTCCACCAATCCGCGTGATCGCGCCCAGCCCACAACTCATAGACATGAATCGCGAACAGCAAAGCCGCTACAACGACAATCTCCTTATTTTTCTGCATAAACTCGGACGTCCAGCCGCGCGAAATCATTTGTCGCGCGCGCCGCATACATCGATTAAGGAAATTTTGCAGCGCAAATTGTATCGATGCCAGACCAACAAACAGACGAAACATAACCTGCTCCTGTTTTAGATTTTATATCGCACCGATGGAAACACTTGCAACCGGGGCTGGAAACCAAGCGAACCCGTATTATGCTTTACATGACTTGGAACTGAGCATGCGCCTATCCACGCGAAATCCCAGCGCCTCTCATCGCACCAGCTGACGCAATCGTGAAGCGTCAACCCGCTTTAGGTTGATGCGCAAAACGATTTACGTCACCGAAGATGCGAACCAAAGCGTAAGGCTTTGCGCGTAGAAATTAATGCGGATTTATGCGAATTGACGATGCGAAGATTTTAATAACAAGTAGATTTTGCAATCTATTTTAAGATTAAATCATAACTTGTCATTTTACAATGCTTGCCGTTGAATGCGCCGCTTGATCGAGACCTCTCTTGTCCGGCACAATGCGATCAAGACGCATTCCCGCTGCCCGATCAGAAAGCGCCGCCTGGTGGATTTGAATGCACGATCCCGGAACGCTCCAAAGATGTTCCGGTCTTGGCGACCTGAGGGCGGGAATGGACGCCGCGGCTTACGGCCGCTCGCCTTGGCCGGCTTTTAGGTTGCCAAATCGTTTTAAACCATGGACGATAGACCATCGCGTGACGCAGTCGGCAGGTTGAAAGCCCTCCATCCGGTCACTCTACAAAGACCGCAAGGCGCTCGAGTCAACGCCCACATCACTCAAGCGTGGACTTATTCGCGACGCCCATATCCACTGCTTTTTAGGCTGATGCATTTGGGGGGAATAACACCGGCAATGCCTCTCATGGCGAATCAGACCGGATCAACCTAAATTCCTGAATCGATTTATCGTCTGACGATATTCGACGAATTGACTCACGGCTCAATTATTCCTCAGCGCTTTGGGCAGATTGTCGGCGCTGAACGCCGCGCGCCCGGGGAAATGCCGCCTCTACAGCCCAACCGGGGTGACCTAATCTAAGAGCACGATGGCCGCGGCACAGCACAAGGCGAGCCCTCCGATAATTAACAACGCGCACTCAAACTTTGCGCCAGCTACCAATCCTTCCTGTTGATCGCGTACTGCCGCCTGGAAACGACGAATCTCTGCGTCGGCCCATCGATTCATCAAGGGCTTAAATAATGACATTTCATTCCTCCGCGCAAGCGCTGTTTGCTCGGCCGTGGTAGCCGTTATCTCGCATTTAGGTTAGCGGACGAATAAATGTCGCAACAGTTTTTTATTGTGAGGATCAGTTAGCAAATAATAGACCAGGCAATGTCCATCGAATGCAAAGTGGGCGCGCTCGCGCCTCCGTGCAATCCGCTGGAATTAGCCAGCGTGGGCAACCGCGTGCCTGCTGCTACCGCGCAACACCCCATGCAAATGACATTTTATGAGCAATGCCGGTTTCACGATGTGCGCCTGCTACCTTCGCAAAAAGAGGGCGTTTGGCTTGTGCCAAGGCTGGCTTCACCTCACGGCTTAGACTCGTCGCGCGCACCACCCAAACGCCTCCATTTTTAAGGCTCACCCGGTACAAACCAGACCACGTCCACGAACCCTCCGTCGAAAACGAGGTCGCCGTCCGCTCCGAGGTCGTCGTCCACTCAAGAGGCAGCAGAGCGAGCGGTGCTCGGCCAGCTCGAAAACATCAGGTGCACTCATCTACAAGAAAAAAGATCGACCAGCGCTCAATTTCAACATAGCTTTCAGACACGCGACCTAATTTCCGATCGACAACTAAGCGCTAAAACGGCCAACGAGCTTGAAGAAGCAGATCAGCAACCCTCAATGAGGCCCTGCGGAATAGCCTTGAGTCGGGAGAAACAGGTTGAATTCAGCGGAACTAATAATCTAGATGTCCCCGATGTCCTGCGTGAATTTAATTCCATACGGCAATCATTTATTGCTGATTACCTTAAGAAAAAGTTGACCGAATCAGGCTATGCAATTCGTGACAATGCTGGCGGCAAAGACAATTGCGCGTTTCATTCCATCGCTCGCCAACTGATGCCAAAGGTATCCGCCGAAAAAGACGTTGCGCGATGTGCAGGTCTCTACGCGAAGAATTCAATCGCATTGAGGGGTTTCAAAACGAGACCGGAATGATTCATCTTGATGGCGAAACTGCGAACGAGATCGCCAAGATTGCGAGCAAGAAATTTGGCAAGGCTATCCAGCTCACAGTTGTGGGTGAAAATCCGGGAAAAATTTAAGGTAGACGAGAGTGTAGCACAGGAAATTAAAAATGGAATAACGGAAATTCATCAGCGCTGGGATAATTTATCGAATATAACAAACCCAGACCCAAACCAACTGGTGGCGACACTTGTTGAGATCGAGCGGCTTGTGGATTCAAATAAGAAGGCTGCCCATGAATTGATGAAAATGGATACCAATCTGAAGGCGGAGGATTTGCTGGCGGTACAAGGCACCTACTTCGCAAATGCCAGCGGGGCCACAGGAACCCAAAAGCTGGTTGTTTTGAACTTTGGCAATCATTACGCGGCATTAACAAAAGAAAATCCATCTGATTTGCCCGAAGATTGGTTAGCCGTTATTTTCGCAAAGTCGACGGAGCTTGAAGCGATGGTGACAAGCCGTCGCGATTAGCAAATACGAGACCGGTCGCGCACGATCCGGATGCACAGCGACGGCGTGTGACCAACGAGATGCTCACACGGCCGGAGCTGACGTTGGAGGCGGTGGATGAGAGACGCGATCGGTGGTGGGATAAAAAGGCATGGCGAGTGGGTCAGACGCGCCGCATAGCGGTGCGCCGTCGAAGACCAATACCGCCCCTGCTTGGCGAGCAACGGCAGGGGCAGACGCATAACCACCCTCGCATGGGAGAGTCCGACCCGCGTGCTGACCAGATCGAAATCATTTGCCGCCGGCGCCACAGTCGCACGCACGTGCGTTCTGCAAATCAGTTGTCTAAGTTCTTCTTCATATCCTTGAAGTCCTTGTATAAATCACCCTTCCTTTTTACAAAGGCCTTAGGAACGAGTGAGAAATAACTTCCCGGCGGTGCTGGGTGGTGGGAAGCGGCACTGTTAAGATGCAATGGATCCGGAGGATAGACGATGCAGGCTGGTTACAGGGCT
>NZ_FCOX02000147.1 GCF_900044055.2 Caballeronia calidae
TTGCCATTAGCGGTCGTCTCTCGGTGCAGCAGTAGCCGGTGTGGATTGAACCGGTGTAGGCAAGCGTAACGGCATAGTGGCCGGAGAGCCCGGCGCGCAGCGTAGCGGAGGTGACGAAACCTCAAAAAAGTTCTCGCGCTCGGCAGAGTCAAGAGGCTTTCCAAGATCGCCTTGTGACCCTGGCGACAGCGATAGATGTCCTTCAGGCGCTGTGGTCTCTTAAAGTCCGGTGCCAGACGCGGAGGATCTTGGCCAGCGGGAGCAACGTCTCGCTCGGCAGTTGCCATTCGTGGCTGTTGCTTGGGTTGTCCTCCATTGTTCGCGACCATGCTAATGGTCTCTTCGTGAATAGCGGAAAAACGTTTTCGAAACGGGCATGACCTGCCCTCAGACTTCCTTGCTTGCCCATTCCGACCTTTGCGACCGACGAACGCCGTAACCATCAAACGCCATAGGCGTGCGCCAGAAGCTTTGCCCGTGGCCAATAATCGTTTATGTGGGTGTTGAATATGCCAAAAGTTTCCTCGACCGGAATTTGTTCAGCCAACCGTGGTGATACGATCGACGTTGGGGAGATCGACTCCAAGCTGCGCGCACAGGTCCGTCCCAAGCAGCGGGCACTCTCCCCCAATAACGGTGTTCTCTCCGCTTTAAAGACGCCGAAAAAGCCGCAGCAACGGCAGACAGCCGACGATTTTTTGAAAAGCTGGGCAGGCGATGAGTTCTATCGTCGTAGCTACCCTGATCTGGATGCCGAATACGCCCAGTTTTGCGACAAGTTCGATGCAGAGGAAAAGCAGCAGACCTCAGAAAAGTCTTCCATACTGCATTTGCCGCGCTCCGGTGGAAATCCCGTATCACAGCCGATTGTTCAGACTGAAAGTCACCGCGGGAAGCGCAAAGCAACTATGCACGCCGACATTAATGCTAAGAAACAAGTCTTGCTCAAGTATTGCGAGCACGCCCGCAATCTCGCTAATGAGGCCATTGAAAAACAGCAAGAACGCGAGAATCAACTTAAGCAGGCAAAAGAAAATAATCGATTTTCTGACGCAGGTGCCAGCATGTTATTTGCCGCCCTCACACACGTATCGGATCCACAAGAGCAACACAGGAAATGCAAAAATATACTATTTAATGGCTTGTCGGGCGAGGCAAGTAACATCTTGATAACCCCGAGATTGATCGAGGAAGCGCGATTGACCGAGGAAGCGCCCGTCATCCTTGATATTCTTAAAAGCGAGGCATCAATCGCCCCCCTGAGCATCTTATTTAAAGAAAATCCATCTCTAAAAAATACGGTGATGCAAAAATTGTCGCAGGATTATGGAAAATTGATGCCCGAGCTTCTCGGCAACCGTGCTTATTTGGAGCGCGCGAACGAATTGTTTGGTGGAAACGGAACGGTAAGAGGCATAAGCATCATCGCCCGCCAATCACTCGAGAAAAACATGCGATTAATTGGCAACGCCTTTAAAGATGCATATGAGAAAGGCGAACATTCAAGAGTAAAAACGTTGGTGAATTTTGTCAACATAGCCGTACCCGCAATGCCCCGGGAATTGCGAAAGCAAGTTCACACGGAAATGCATGCTGCCCAGAAGGGGTGGCTCTTCAATTCTGATGCGTATAACCACCTAAAAAATAATAATGATCCTCTATATCGGTCGATCCGAACGTTAAAAAATACATTATTAAAGTAGCCAGTGACTCGCCGGCGGCACAATCTCACCACTAGCCGCTCCGAGATGTTACAGAGGGCATCTCGAATAACCGAGGTTTATTGAATCCTTCCGCGACATTTCGTTGGCGACGGAATACGGCTGTTTTTGTGCAGTCATTCACCGGTTTGTGCGCATTGTCGCCCGTTTTTTGGCTTTACATCGCCTCAGGCAGCGGCAACCCGGGCAACCATGGACGTCAGAAAGCCTCGATTCGGCCTTCCCGAAAACCACCAGCCGCTTCAGATTGTAGCGGACAGGGACCGCCAGCTTGCCTACGGTACTGAAGTCCGGACGCATGGCTGCAATCATCGATCAGCTTGCTCTCGATATGCTGATTAAACAGTGACTGACGAATTGAGTTGAATTCCAGAATAGCGTCGGCGACATTCAGATCATTGGCGTGAATGCTTTTTAATTTGCTTATCCTGGTTAAGGCTATTCTTCAGTGCCTCATCGAGCGTCGGTTGATCCGCCGCCTCAAGTTCCCAGATCGTCTTTACGCTTTTCTGTTGATCTGAAATCACGTCGCCTGCCTGCAAGCTATATGCAAAATGCGGACTGTTCGAGCGCTTTTTTGTTTAGATGATCGAGCCTGATATTTTGCTCGTGGAATACGAGTTCCATCCTGGAGCCGCATTCGATCTTACCACCAGCCGAAAAGCAATTCTTTAATTTTATCAAAAATGCCCTCCTTTCTGGCTCCTCCCCGCTCGCCCCCGCTCTCCATGAAATATGCTTTTCGTGTCTTTTCAGCATTAGAAAACATCTGATCCGTTTCATTTTTATACGCTGACACCAATTCACTAAACATGGCCTCTCTTTTTTTCACATCCGCCTGATCGAATTTCTTCGATATGTCAGAAAGCGTTGATTCACGGGTGCCTGACTTATCACGCAAAGTCTCAGGTGTAATCGGGCTTTTACGCGAATCATCGGAAAAGAGAGGATTTTTTTGCGTAGTCGGATGCATATGCTTTCGATCAAGCCGCGGATTTGATCCGGAAACACCTGGCAACGAATGCGGCCAATGAAATTGGCCGTCACTGTTTTTACGCGCCAGCCGGGATTGCGCAAGGGCCCCCTCCAGTAGATCGTTAAATGATTGATCATCCATTCCAGACGCTACTTCGAATGTCGTCCCTAGAGCCCGAGCATCACACATTCCCTTAAAGCGATGAAACAGATCCTGTGTACCACCCGGTTGCACCTGGAAATGCGGGGGAGCTAGAACCGTGGTCGCCAGGTCGTACAACGCATCAACTTTCTTCCCGCTCCCGGACTGCAGATTTTCAGCAGCGAGGAGAACGCCCGCCATCTTGCGTATCTGCAGGCAAAGCCCGACCAGGAGCGAACCATTTTTAGAGGGTGTACGCAGGTGTTTCCCCGAGCGTTCTGCCAGGCTCATGCTTGCCAGCATGCGATCGATCTTTTCGCGATGGGTCGTCACTGGCTGCTGAAGCAAGTTCAGAATTATCCCCAGAACATTTTTTTCATCTGCCGTTAGCCCAACCAGATCCGGCTCTGACCCTGATCCCGGCGTGGAACGAAGTGATGGAACCGTCAATGAGCCTCTTTGGTAGGCGCCTTCTGAATCGCTCGTACGATGCTCATCATTTACCTCGATCTCGAACTCTTCGCCAAGATAGTCAGAAAGTTGAACAGGATTGGCCTGCGATTCCGTTGCATGGTTCAGACGTTTCTCAACAACGCCGGAAGCGCCGGTATAAAAACTCTCATCATCGAAAGCACCCGCATCCTGACTCATCGATCGCGATACGCTGCTGATCGACGAATTAAGTTCATCGCAGTAGTATTGATTGTCCGATCGATGCAAACCTCCCAGAACGCCGACAAGGCGAAGGGCCCGCACAGGATTTTTTGGCCGCAGATCGGCAGTTAGCGCGAACCCTGGTAGCCTGTCCTGAAAGAATTCCCCAATTGTGTTCGATCTGGATTCAAACAGGGATGTGCCCACCGGGCGCGAATTCTCCTCGACCGGGCCCTGCGGGCGAAGTGCCGCGAGGGCCTCCCATACTTGTTTGGGGTGTTTGCAAACCATGCCGAACGGGCGCGGTAGTCCGGCGCGGTTGATCTCATGTGTGCCGGGCGGCAGGTCTGACAGGATTGCGCCCAACACTTTTTTCCGGGCAAAGACAGCTGGGTCTTTGCCTTCGGGCGGCTTGCGAGGGCTATAACGAATGTTTGCGCTACGGGCGCCGAAGATTTTATGCATCCTAAGTCCTGCATGAAGGCGTGCGAGCGTGACCTGCTCCCCGCGAGCCAGCCCAGCAGCAACGTGGGCTGGCAGGGGTCTCCGAGACGCTCAAGCCCCGGAGAGCCCGTTTGTCTGTCGCCCGTCAGTCTAAAGCGGAGAAGGATCCCGTGACGCCGTCTGGCAGCAACTGCAAATCTTTGATCATGAAATGGTGGATTTAATGGAAAACTTCCACGACCGCTTCACCGTCGGCCGATGATGCGTCGATCTCGTTCAAGGGTTATCGATTTCCGCCGACATCATCAGCGACTCGGCGTGGCTGTACTATCGCTTCCGCTGAGCCTGCGTATGCTCGAAGAGATCCTGGTTGCACGCGGTATCAGGCTGACGTATTAGACCATGACCATGCGGGATTGGGCGACGAAGTGTTCGGTTTGGCAATCGCCAAACGTATCCGTTTGACGGCGCTGGCGCGCGGCGGCAAGTGGCCTCTTGATGAGGTTGTGGTGACGATCGACGGCAAAAAGCACGCGGTTGTGGCGTGCGGTCGATCAGCACACGGTGCCGTACTCAACATACTGGTACAGAGTCGCCGTGACAAGGCCGCAGCCTCTAGCTGCTCAAGCGCCACGGCCGCCCACGCGTAATCGTGCCGGATTTTGTTCCCGAGCGCGCAAAGCACCTCGTATATGTGGTGTTATAGAAGCGCCCAGGACTGTGAAGAGCCGTGGTGTGGGTTCGACTACCAACCGGGTCGCGGGGCCTCCGCAGCGTTCTGGCGGGCTACAAAGGCTTGTTGATGATCGACGACTACAGTGCCTGGCGCACCTTAAAAGGGGCCACTCACCTGGGATGTCTGGTCCATGCTCGGCGCGCGTTTATCGACGCGCGCAAAAGCTCAGAAACGTGGCGCGCGCATCGAGAAAGCACTCAAGTTCTTCCAGGCGCGTTATCGGGTTGAAGCGCTCACGCCCCAGGATCCGCCTGAGGGGGAAACCCGAATCGACTACATGCCATCGATGGCACCAAAAGATAGCACAACATAGCGCTCAGCGTATCCTCATCAAGCCCAAACACCATGGACGTCGCTGGGCGAGGGACCGCAGGGCGGTGAGGTGTGATGGAGCGTCAGCGCAGTTGACGGTAGCGGATCAATTAGTGCATGAAAAGTCCGAGCAACGCGTCGCAGCCGGGCAAGGTCACCGCCCAGCCAGTGGTTATAACGACGATCGCAACGAAGAGCACGCCCAGCGCAACCCTGCCGATTTTTCGGTCGAGATGGCGTCTCTCGAAATGCGGATCGGTAGAAAAACATTCACCACAGTACGTCACCGCCGGACTGACGGGATGTCCACAATCGGCGCATGGCCGCGTTTTGAACGATGTTGTCATTCTGGTCTCCCGGTTTTACCGGTTATCGTATGGATGCAGGACCGATACGGATTGCATCGGACTGCGCAGCATGTCATTGTCATTTCTGCTGTTATCGTGGGCGCGGTAACGCCGCGAACGCATGGTATCACAGTCGCCGGCAAACTCAATTGAATGGGGGCTGCATCATGCACCGGCATCGGAAAGCCGCCGTCTCAGCTCGGAAAAGGTGGCAAGGTAACCTTGCCGCCCCTCGCTCGCAATCCACTTGAGCAGCGTCTCGTCCAGAGGCCCTTGCCGGTGATCCACAGCGCCGGAACCCGAAGACCCCACTACCCATGTGGAAATGAGCCACGCGTCGAACTTCATGGGCTCGATGATGTTCTTGAAGGTCGCGGTGGCTGAGTTGTAGGATTGCCCTTCCCCGCCCTGCTTCGTGTACGGCACAGTGTATTGCTGGCGCCACTGACGGTCAGCGCGCGGATCGCTGCCTTCGTGATCTTTAGCGTAGAGTTTTCCTGAAGTCCGGCATGCACCGTCGGCGTTTTTCCAGGACCCACCGGACTGATTGTGTGTGCGCCTGCGCCTAGCCGTGGGAGCCGGGGCGAGTCAAGGCCGACGCTTCAGGCGATGCAGGGCAAACGTAATTCCGCGGCGCAAGTCCCCATTCAGAATGCGGCCCATCACGGTTGTGAAGCTTCCCCAGACGAGCGCGATCGGGCGAGGCAACAGCATGATCGGCGCCACCCATATGTGAAACAAAGCGCGCTTCGCGAAGCGCATCTTGAAGCGCCGGTGCGTGTCATATCGGTCATCTTCGTCATCCATACGCTGACGAAGTAGATAGAACGGGTGGTGGGAGAGTAGCATCCGTGTTTCAAATTTGCGGATATCTGCGTCAGTGAATTTATTTCCGCGGTAGCTGTCGAGGATGTGACCCAGGCGCTCGACAAAGATTTCCGGTGCGTCGTAGCCGCCTGAGTTGTTGCGCTTACAGGCTAGCACGTATTCCGTCAGAAACGCGTTCTTGGGCGCCGCGATCGCCACCTGCATGGCTAGGTGAACCTGCACGAGATTACAGCCGCAAAATTGGCGAGCATCGAGGTCCGGGTGAAGGCTCCGCTTGATGATAAGCGATGAGATGAAGGTGATGAGCGGGCCGATGGCGCTGAGGAAGTTTCCGACGTCAAGGTATTCACGGATACCACCGACACGGCCTGGATATTCGCTGTTTGGGTCTTTATCGTAGCCGAAAGGGCGTAGACACAACACGCCGTAATCGTTCAATTCAAGCAGTTCGACGACGCGCGTAAGCGTCCCACGTACGTAGATATCGTCATCGCCCAAAATCTGTATATAGTCGCCACGTGCTTCATTGAAGCACTGC
>NZ_FCOX02000148.1 GCF_900044055.2 Caballeronia calidae
TGCCGACGGACTTCGTGTTAAAGTGCGGCGCCTTCTGGAAGGGTCCCCCAGAGGCCAATAATCGTCCTTTCGCCTGCGCTGGGGCCGGAAATACCAGCGCGCACACGCGCCAACGCGCATTTGACAGCCGGAAAGACGGTACGGGCTGGCCCCAAAAGGGCCAGCTCCTCTCTTGCAACCCGCTCATTGCACGCTCTCGCAGATGAAGAATTGCGAGACTCTTTTTACGCTCAGGGCAATTGCGCGAATGAGCGTTGATGATTAAAAATCACGGGAGATTGTAAATTGTAAGCAACGAGTGAAGATCGTGTACTGCGGATTTTCTGCGGACGAACGATGTAGGGCGTGCTTAGCATTGAAGAGGCGTTTGGTAGTCTGGACGATCTGCGCAGGCACAGTCCTGTGCATGGCCTGAGTGAATTTCTGGTGAGCGCGTTGTGCGCGATCCTGTGCGGAGCAGACAACTGGGGTTGTCGTTCAGGTTTGGGGCGAGGAGAAGCTTGACTGGCTGCGCTGCCACACCCGCTACTCAACGCCATCCCATCGTACGATACCTTCGGCCGGGTGTTCGCCGCGCTTGATTCGAAGCAGTTCGAAGCATGCTTTGTCCGCTGGATGAGTGGCCTGATTCCCAGTCTTGCTGATCAGATTATCGCTATCGATGGCAAGACCGTGCGCGGCTCACATCCGCAGGATAAACGGGCGATTCATCTGGTCTCGGCATAGGTGCCGGTCTGAGGCAGGTGCTGGGGCAGGTCCGCACGGCCGACAAGAGCAACGAAATCCCCGCGATACCGGAGCTGATTGATTCCCTGCTGCCTAAAGGCGCGATCGTGACCATTGACGCGATGGGATGTCAGCGTGCGATCGCCCGCAAGATCGTGGACGCCGGCGCGCACTATGTGCTGGCCATCAAGGCCAATCATAAATTCCCCGAGATCGCAGGGACCATGGCCGGATCGAGACCCGGCATGGTATTGCGTTCGAATGGGCCGCACTCGATGAGGCATCGCCGTGGCCCTATGCCCGTTCGGCGGCCATTGTCGACGCTACGCGTGAATAGGTGACGCCACCACAACTGAACCGCTACTACCTTTCCAGCCTGTCGGCGAACGCCGCTCGCCTGGCGCACACGGTGCGTTCGCACTGGGCGATCGAAAATGGCATGCACGGGTGCCTGGAGATGGCGTTCGGCGAAGAGCAGTGTCGCGTGCGTATTGACAATGCTGCGCAGAACGTCGCCGTGCTCCGGCGCATTTCGATGAATCTGCTGCGCCATGACCTGACCTCGAAAGTAGGGCTCAGAAATCGGCGCCTCAAGGCTCTTCAAGGCTCCTCAAGGCATGTGCAAACGACCGCTATCTGGCACAGCTTCTTGGCTGGGCCGACATCCAATCAGTATGAAAATTCGTGCGATTGCCCTGCGTCGCGCCCTCCAAACTAAGAAGTGTTGATCTTTGAGAACAACGATTTCGCTGGGAACTATATAAACTACCAGCAACACATCACCCGCCATCTTGGCGGGATGCTGTGGCGTTTGTGGGCAGTAGGGGTTCCCAAGGTGCGTTCGTCTTGGAGCAAGACGCCAGCCCCGCTGAAGCCCGCCGAGGGCGGGGCGAAGTCGGGCGGGCAATCCGCAAAAAGGGGGGGGCGTCTGGTGCGTTTTCCACAGGTAGTCGATGCTGCTCTCCAGCGTCAGCTGTTTGGAGTGGTCTCGTGCTGTACGCCGAGAGCCTGTAACGACTATAACTGCAGTTTGTGAACTGCAAGGCAGCTATTCATGTTCGCTATACGGCGTGGAGATAGGCGTGCTCAAGAATGTCGCGGTCCAATCGTTAGCGAGATGAACGTGTCCATCGCCGAACCTATTCGCGTAGCGGATCCCCTCCTCGAGAAACTGACGGCTCACGATCTACGAGCTTCAATTGAAGACTCCGAACGCGAGGTTGTACTGCGCCTGCTTCTTAGCGCTCAATACAAAGATGATAATACGGGAGGGCACTGCTTTAGGATTGGCGCCTTTGCAGCGTGGTTGGCGCAGCAAACCACGGAAGGGAAGGCAATCGCGTCAAAGCTATTTTGGGCCGCGCCGCTACACGACATCGGAAAGATCGGAGTTCCAGACGATGTCTTAAAGAAGCCTGCGCGCCTTACATCTAACGAATGGTCAACCATGCGTCAGCATGCGGAGATAGGGGCGTCACTTCTCGCTGAATCTTCGTCGCCTGTCCTTCAGATGGCGTCAATCGTTGCGTGTGAACATCACGAAAAATTCGACGGTTCTGGCTATCCTCGGGGTATCGCCGGCGACGATATTTTCTTGGGCGCGCGCATTGTGTCTTTAGTTGATTTCTTTGACGCGCTGACTTCCGACCGCTGCTACCGCAAAGCGCTTCCGGACGAACACGTATTAAGCCAAATTAAATTGCTGGCGGGAAGTCATCTTGATCCTGAGCTCGTAGAGATTTTGCTGAACAACATCGCGCGTTTTTTAGATCTGCGCGATGAGCTACGCAATTTGTCCTGCGGCGGGTCTGTTCACTATCGGGATCTGCTGTTTTTAGCAAATACAGCTGCAACGCTCGTGGAACGATCTCTCGGCGATTAGCCCTGAAATTCGACTTGGGTTTTTGGGTTTCTTGATTACCACATTTCAATTATTGACACTTTCAGTGTAGCTTGCCATCGCCACAGGGATGCCTTCCAGCGCGCGGAAATGATCGAAGGCAGGTGCGGCGCGCTTTTGAGCTTGTTGCGGGCGACGTCTGCAACTCGTCGGGGTTGTCGGGCGCAAGTGCGCGAGCGCGTGGCGTTTGAGCCATGCCGACAGATACGCGAGCGATTGAGTTCTGGGCAGTACGGCGGCAGGAAGGTGATTTAAATGTGGCCCTCGAGAGAGTCGAGGTATTGCCTGATTCCAAATCGCATGACGCGACAAGTCGTCTGACGCCCTTGGGCGCGCCACTGACCTCTAGAAAGCAAGCGCGCAACTGTGAGGGTTGACAGCTGTGTCTTCGCCAGCGCCGGGGTAGGATTGATCTGTCTCTTCTCTGGGAAGCAGAAGCGCCGAGGCAGATCGATAGGTCGCGTGACGGGTGGACTGGCGGCGCCCGCGAATTTTCGTATCCGCTAACCGAGCGTTCATTATGCGGCTTGCTTTCGCTGTGCGACGTGCTGGTTTTGTTCAAATTGCATCGGACCGACGTAGTTCAACGTCGAGTGCAGGCGCCTATGATGATAGAAGCTCAACCGGTCGAACACCTCGTCCACCGCTTGGCGACGCGTCGCAAAACGTTGAGCGTGAACGCGCGCCTGGGTGAGCGATGCTCACCGGCTTTCGGTTGGCGGTCCCAACAGAATCGCCCGCCCTCGTCGGGCCAAATTGAGAGGATGTCTGTCATTCAGACCTGATCGGCTTCACTGGCGAGAAGTGATGCCTTGAGCCAGCAGCTTTTTTCTCATGCGCGGCCAGTCGTATTCGCCTTTGGTTATGGGCCGCCAATATGGACCAGCCGAGCATCTCGCAGGGGCGAAGATTTCGTTGGGTCCCTGCGCGCTCCAAGATCGATAAAGTTCGGGACGCCAAGTCTCAAAGGGATAAAGCGCATAGGTTCGTGCAATGGGGGGCGTATCCGCTGTGTCCGACGGGCCCTCGCTGGCCCCAACGTTGGCTTCCCTTTCTCTGTGCGCGCAATTTCTTGCGAGCGTTAGGCGTTAGGCGCTGGCAAGCCGTGCTTGACGGACGCCCGGAGGCCCGACCTTGCATTGGCGAGCGCAGGGGAGCGCCGGGGCTGTGCTAGCAGTAGGTATCGATGTTGACGCCCATCTTCGTCGGCGTGCAGATTGCGCCTCGCGACAGCCAGTAGCGGATCGCCAGTTGGGATGCCCTGGTCCGCTGGGCGACATGCTCGGGCTGGCGTGGATGGGCGCGCGGACTAGAGGGGGGCAAGGGCGAGACGTTCGCGTCGAGCGCAGATACCGAGATCCACTCGCCGCTCGCCAGTTGCACTTCGATTTCCATGTCCTTGTTTCCTATGCATGTTCAATCATTGCAGCGTAGCGGCTTGACGGCGGAACGGGGTGTGATGACGCGTGAGCGTCGCTGATAGTGAATGTGTCTGAGCGGGTGAACGAGGGCAGATTCGACGCGTTTTGCCGCAGCGTGCGTCGTTGTTGTTATGGTGGTCGGGTGTGAGCTCGCCTCAGTGATGCGTGAGTTGTTCGCACCAACCGTCGTGCAGCGCGCCGCGCCGCTGAAGGCCTGATCCTCAGGCGGTGTAGCGCCGCCTGTTGTTCGGTCCTCGGTCGTGCATTCGCGACACCTGGTCGCTACAATGTCGAGTCGTGGCGGTGGGCCAAGCGGGTGAACGGAGCACCCTAATCGAGGGCTGGTATAGAGGCGTGCTGGGCAATGACCAAGCGCGCGGATGGCCGCTGTGAGCCGCCGCGGGGGCAAGGCCCGGGGCCGCGAGCGGCGCGGCGGGTTCGCGGTCCGAGACCGGACAAGGCTTTTATCAAAACTGGCAGACGAGCGAAGGCACGCAAGAAATGCCGAGCAGGGGATCACGGATTGGCGCGCACAAGTCCATTTCAGGGTAGCGGTGCGGTGGCCCGGTCGCAGCGCGCCAGGGCGATGCGACGACCGTTGCCACGCGCGACGACAGATGCATTATCGCTTCGCTATCACATTGCGCTGGAGGCGATGCGCACAGGAAGCGGCTATCGCGCCGCGGCGCATTGCTTGACGGCGCTCGTGCTGCTCACCCGGTTTCTTGCGCGCGCCGGATATGGCTGTATGTCTGAGGATACTCAGGCAGTGTGTGAAAAGGCGCTGGCGGACGCATTTATGACGGGTAACGCAACCGAGCAATGGCGGCTTAGCGAAACGGGCTATCAGCACATGGCGGTCGTCCTAAATCTTCACGACATTCAGCTTCTGACGGCGCCTATGGAAAGGATTGTCGAGGCGGGCGAGCAGCTGAATCGGGTGAAGGCGGCCGCATTATGCCGGCTATCCGGCACGCGGCGCGCACGGGCATGAGTTCGTTGAATCGCGCCGCGGGTTTTTTCCTGCCCGCGACCTAGAAAACATCGGCTCCGCGCTTGCTCAGATCGCCCTTATGCTGGCCAGGCTTGCGAGCTTAGGCGGAGTAGGCGCATCGCGCAATCGTGCCTGTGGATGGCATGCCGCGTGCGACAGTTCAAACCGTGCTGCCGCAACGGCTGCTTGCGCAATCTTGCGGTTTGCGCGGCGCTGCTGCTTGACTTCATACATCGCCAGATCTGCTTTGGCGAGCAACTCGTACGCCGTTTCGTGCGGTGCGAGCGCGGCGATCCCCAGGCTGGCGCGGACGCCCTCGGGTTGGGTCTGGATGCTCACTAAAGCAGCCAGTGCGGCCATGATGTCCGCGGCGATGCGTTGGGCGAGTGCGGCGGCGTTGGCGGCCTCGACGAGCACAATGAATTCGTCTCCGCCCAAGCGGCCAGCCACCGCGCAATCGCCCGCGGCGCGGCGCAGTTGTGCGGCGACCTCGACAAGCAAGCGATCTCCGGCATGGTGGCCATGGGTATCATTGATTTGCTTGAATTCATCGAGGTCGACAAAGATCAATGCGGTCGAACCCGCAGTACTGCATCGTGCGACTGCGGCCTCCAGCAACTGCGTCATCCGGCTTCGATTGGGCAAGCCGGTCAGCGAATCGGTTTCGGAGAGTCGTTGTAACGCTTCACGACTGCGGATGAGCCGAGAGAAGAGGACGCTGATCCATCCGCCAAAGCCTATCAGCATGAACGAGACCAGCACAGTCATCGCGAGATAGACGTGACGCATCGCAACGTAGTCATCGAGCGCTTCGTCGAGCGCAAGACCGGCGACGACGATGAGGCCATAAGTTGCCAGGCGGCGAACCGCCACGATCCGTTCGATGCGGTCTAGCGGGTCCACGACAGTTGTATTGCCGGCGTGAAGCAGAGGGGGGAGCGCAAGTGGCGAGGTGCCGTTAGATGGGGTGCGGGCGTTGCCCGTTCGTCGGGAGAGCAGCGCCCCGTCGGGCGAAAATACCGCCACCAGTCCGCGCTGGCCCAAGGCAGCGGCGCCGTAAAAGGAATCCGTCACCCAGGCGGGGTCTTCAGAGATGACTACGACACCGCCAAAGCTGCCATCAGGACGGTCGATGCGGCGTGTGCCCTGTACCGACCACCGCCCTGATACGCGTCCTAAAACGGGGCGGCTGAGGAACAGTCCGACGTCGTCTCGATGCCGGTGGACCGCGATATGCTCGCGGTCGCTCAGCTCAACGTCGCCTGTCAGCGCCCCTGTGGACATTAGGACGTGACCGTCTGCGCCGACGAGCGTGACTTGCAGGGCCGTGTTGCTCGAAAGGAGGCCGTGAGCCTGCCAGGTGCTCAGATTGAACTGGCTGGGTGAGCTCTCGTAGGTGAGTTTGCAGAAGAGTGCGATTTCGTCAATGTCGTGGATGGTCTGTTGCGTATGCGATTCGAGCGATTGCGCAAGAAGCTCGGCGGATACGCGCGCTTCGTGCAGGGCCGTGTTTCTTTCGACGTCCAGGCGGTACAGCACCGTGATCCAGAGCGCGCAAAGCAGCA
>NZ_FCOX02000149.1 GCF_900044055.2 Caballeronia calidae
TGAGCTGTATGCGGCTAACGTCGCACGTACAGTTCTCAGGGGAGGATGCGACGGTAACGTCGTATCCTTACCCGACAATCGGTCATCGCATTAAACCATCAAGCTGCGCGCGACGGCGTTCAATTCACCGCGCTCGCGCTGCCCCATCTAGCAGGGTTGCGCTGGACCGATCTGGCGCATGTCACGCGTAAGCTCCACTCACGATGATGCAAAATGCAGACCATGGGCAAGCCGCCCTGCCCGCACCCTTTTCTGCTGACGCCAGGTTCACGCACGCCGTCTTAGATAGGGCGATGCGTTGGCAAAACACACAGCCAGAGCTCGCCCGACTCATCTGGGGCGTGATCGGAGGCGCTCAGACAAGCGCTCAGCACTGGGCCACCAAAATATTCGATATCGCGCACTGCGCCCTCGCGGCTCACCCTGATTTGGCGCTTCAGCTCTTCGACTTGCTGGACTCGCATCACTATGAATCAGCCCGTTTGCATCTGTTTCGAGCCGACGCGCTGTGCCGCTGCGGCGAAATCGACGACGCCTTGGCGGCCGTCAATCGAAGCTTGAAGTTAGACCCCGATGACGCGATCGCGCACAATTATCTTGGACACGTATGGGCTTTGCACCTCAATTGGCAGGCCGCCATCGATAGTTTTCGACGCGCCATCCAGCTTGCGTCCAACTTCGCTGAAGCGTATGGCAACCTCGGCAGTTGCTTGCAACGGCTTAAACGCTATGCCGCAGCCAAGCAAGCTTATCAACACGCGCTGACGCTCCACCCCAACCACGCCGAATTCCAGACCAATCTCGCGCTCTTGCTGCTCGCCTGTGGCGATTACGAGCGGGGGTTTGCGCTGTACGAGAACCGTTGGCGAACGGCCGAACTAGCGCCCTGCTGGCCCGTGACCGCCCGGCCGCAATGGAACGGCCAAGACCCGCTCGGGGGTAAGACGGTGCTCGTGTGGGCCGAACAAGGCCTGGGCGACACACTTCAGTTTTGCCGATATCTTCCGCTGCTCGCCCAACGCGGCGCTCGGGTGGTGTTGCAGGCACCCGCCGGGTTGCTCAGACTCTTTCAGAATAATCGCCTCGGCTGCGCCGAAATCATCGATCAAGCTCACCCCCTCCCCCAGCACGACTTCCACATTCCCATCATGAGCCTGCCGTGGGCGTTTGCAACCACTCTGCAGACCATTCCCACCCCCCCGCCCTATCTGCGCGCATCACCACAGGCCGCCATCCAATGGCCCGATCTGCTTGGATCATCCTCGCACCTTCGCGTGGGCGTCGTATGGGCCGGCAGACGGTTCCCGCGTCCGAACAAACCGCGCGACATCCCGCTGGCGGTCCTGGAGCCGCTGTTCGCGCTCAATGCACATTTTGCCTGCCTCCAGGTGGATATACCCGAACGCGAGGCGCTTAGGCTGCAGAGCATGCAGAACGTGCAGCTCTGGGGGGATCGCCTGCGCGATCTACAAGATACCGCAGATCTGCTCGAGCATCTCGATTTGCTCGTCACCGTCGACTCCGCCGTCGCCCATCTGGGCGCAGCGATGGGCAAAGAGGTATGGATATTGAATCGTTACGCCCCGTGCTGGAGATGGTCGCACGAAGGAACCGACTCCTTCTGGTATCCAGGCGTCACGCTTTTTAACCAATCCTCACCCGGCGATTGGCACACGGTGGTCGAACGCGTCACGCTTCACTTGGCCAAGCGCATTGAGCATCATCCGGGATAAGGCTCTCGGCACCTAGCGGCGTGGCGCATCGCGGGTGAGCGCTGCACACGCACCCGCATGATATGCCCCACCTAGCGCTCGACGCCAGACGCCTGAAGGAATCCAACAGAGAATCTGAAGCCGTGCGTTGGGCGCCGCGGCGCGCCACGACGGTAGAGTCATCGCCCCTGCGGCGCGCTCAACCGCCTATCAGAACAAATAAGAGGCGGCGAGTAAGACGCGCCAAGTGCCCGCATCCGTAGCTGGGCCGCTGACCATTGCCCGTGCAAGCGCGGCCTGCGCGCGCCACGACTTTCCGCTGCTCCACGACAATTGCACGCCAGTGCTCAGCAGATTACACGCGCTACGCAGATGCCGCACGTCGCAAAGCGCACCGTCGCGATTGGCCGCATGAGCCGAATCAACGAACCCCAATCCTTGTATCGCCCCTCCAAACGCCTCCCACGCCGGCGTGTAGAGCTGCACCGTTGCCGAGACCCCGTTATCGCCCGCCAGCTCGCCCTCATCGTAGCCGCGCACCGAAGCCATTCCACCGGCGTGAAATGCATCGGACGAGACCAGCGGGGAAGAGGCGCGTTGCATCGCCACGTTGGCGTCCAGATGCGCCTCGTTGGGACGACCCACGCGAAAGGTTCCTTGCGCGCTCAGGATCGTATAGCTCCCTGAGGCGCCCGGCCGCACCATGTCCAGTTGCGTTTGACTACCCATTCCCCCCGTTGGGATATTGTGCGAGAGCGCAACCACTCCCATGGCGGAGATTTTATCGTCGACTGTCGCGTAGCTTGCGCTGTAGCTCAGCGACAATGGCGTCAATCGGTAACTCACCGCGCTATTGCCGCACACATCGCTCGATCCCGCGATCTCACACTCATTGCGGGACTGCCGCCCTCCGAGCGCCATCGAGATACGCTGCGCATAATTACCCACGCGCGGCAGCAATCGTGTCACAAAAAGACCATAGGACGTCGTGTCGCCGCTATAGTTAAGCGGACCGGCCGGCGTTTGTAACGTACCCACCGCCGAGTGCGATTCCGCGACATATCCCCCCACCAACAATCCCAGCGAGTAGATAGGCGCGGTGTAGCCGCCATAAAATAGATTCGCCAGCGCGGGATGCTGCGGCGCCACCGTGAATTGGGCGCTCAACGACTGGTCTCGATCAAAGAGATTCGTATAGCTGGCGGAGCCCTTGACCCGCAACCGACCGCTCTCGCCACTGCCCGAATTGTCCGTCCCCAAACTGCCACTCCAGGCAGCCGCATCCACCACCGTCACGTGCGCGACGATATCCCCTTGTGCCTCGCCCGGCTTAAGCGTAACCAGGGTGCGCTTGTTGGGGTTTTCGTTGGCCACATCCAGTTCAGTGTTGATTTGCGTGAGCGAAACGGGCTTGCCTTCGCGCAACGCGGGCAACGAATTTCGTACATTGGCTTCGTCGGTATGTGACGTCGTCTCAATCTCCAGGCGCGACAAATGGCCCTCGACGATCCTCAATTGCACGTGGCCATTGTCCAACTTTTGCGGCGGCGCATAGGCGACCACCCCCGCGTACCCCGCCCGCTCATAGGCCTGCATCAATGCATTGCTCATCGCGTGAAGCGCGTCCGGATTGAGCGCCGTGTCAACGAACGGCCTCAGGACTTCCTGCACGCTCGCCTCGCTCAACAAGGTGTACCCCTGCACATCGACTGAACGAATTGTGATGGGCTCAACCTTACCGCTGTCGATGAGTGGAGCGGCTTGCGCCATAGACGCGGGCGCAGGCGTCGCCCCTGCCGGCTGAACCGCCACGTCCTGCCCAGCGTACGAGGCTCCCACCAAGCTTGCCATCAGAATCGGACCACAAAGCATCCTCGGCTTAAACTGCTTATTCAGTTGCCAACGATTTTCGAGAGGCATAGGAAATTTTTCACATCCCTTAAAATCTTTTTCCACGAAACTTATTCCCCGTTCTAATTCAAGCTTCAGATTTAGATTGCCTGTGCCCCCGCGACAATCATTTAAGTGAATTGGCATGCGCCTTGAGCGCCACACAATCATCTTGATAGGAATTTCGAAGGTTCAATTCGAAACCCTCCGCCTGCTGCCTACCTTGAGCGCAGCCAATAGGACAAGCGGAAGACTCGGCGCTCGAAGATTGGAATAAGCGATTTTGATTCTCGTTGGCTTTCAAGCGATCGATCGCGCCGCGACCACGCCCCAGCGGGTCACGCATCACCATGACTCGCCTGCGCACACCTAGTCAGGCGCCATATCTGGAGTCATCTGCGAGTCGACCCGCTTAAGCGCTCAGATTGGCACGGCTCCATAGTACAGAGCCTGCCGCCCCCCCTAGATTACGACCTATGATTGTTCGTGAACGCGCCCGGGTGCGTGAGATTTTGTGAATTTTTATAATCCGCCGCCCTTCGCCACGCTCTGCTGGCTATTCTGCACTTCGCTCAAGGGAGCGGCTGAACGCGCGAGCACCACGCTCGGCCCCCCATTGCTTCGCCCTCTCGATATGCCTCTTATGATTGATACGCTTTCCGCTCTGCTTGACTGCGCTCGCATCCAGTTTGACGCTGGGCAACTCTCGGAGGCGCGCGTGAGCTATGAAAAGGCGCTCGCTCTTGCCCCTGAAAATCTAGAGGCGTTGCGCTCGATGGGACTGCTGTTGATGAAATTGGGGCGCCACGCGAAGGCGCTCGAATATTTTCAAGCCGCCCTGAAGGTGCAGCCCCAAGATGCGACCAGTTACGTGTCCATCGCACGGATTGCCGGCGACGCAGGTCAACCTGAGGTGGCCATTAAACATTACCGTCGCGCACTGGAGATTGAACCCGCGAATATCGAAGCCGCCTCGTCCCTGAGCCACCTCCTTACCCCTCAAAGCCCACAGCTCTCGGCGCAGGTCGTCCTAAGCGCGCTCACCCACCACCCCGATGCAGTTCAGTTGCACTACGATATGGGGCAAGTGTCCTCGCAGCTGCGGCAGTTTGACGACGCCGTGCGCCATTATCGACGCGCCTATGCGCTGGCCCCTCAATCGCCCGAGGCAGCGAATAACCTCGGCCTGGCACTCGAAACCCTGGGTCACACCGACGAAGCGCTGCAGCTTTACCGCGAGTTGCTCCGCGCGCACCCCACTTATCACAATGCGCTGCTCAATTTGTCGATGTTGCTGCTCCTGCGCGGTGAATTCGCGGAGGGATGGACCGCTTATGAAAGTCGCTTCTCGCCCCACCTGACTCAGCAGTATTTCTATCTACCCCGATTCCCCTTCCCGCTCTGGTCAGGTCAACCCCTGGCGGGCAAACGCTTGCTCGTGCTCGGTGAACAGGGCCTGGGCGACCAAATCCAATTCCTACGCTTTGCCGAGCAGCTTGCCCAACAAGGCGCGATAGTGGACGTCACCGTTGAGCTGCCTTTTGTAAGGCTTGCGCAAACGGCCCCGGGCGTACATGAAGCCGCGACCTCATTTACGCTCAACGGACAGTACGACTACTGGGTCATGATGATGAGCATCCCCCAATATCTCAAGATCCATGCAGAGGCGCAGTATCAACAGCACGCACCCTACTTACACCTACCGTCGCACCATGTTTGCCGCCAGCGGCAGCGCATTCAAGCTCATGCTCAGGGAAAATTGCGTGTCGGGTTGGTTTGGGCTGGCAACCCCTCTCACGCTCGCGATTGGAACCGCTCCATTAAGCTGGAAAAATTCAAGCCACTCTCGGATTGCCCCGATGTCGCGCTTTTTAGCTTACAAAAAGGCGCCGGGCTGGCTGATGTGAGTACCCTTGCATGGGCCGACAAACTGTGCGAACTGGGTACCCATTGCGACGACCTCACTGACACCGCCACTGCGCTGATGGAGCTGGACCTACTGATCACGGTGGATACGTCCGTTGCTCATCTCGCGGGAGCTTTGGGCGTGAGCACGTGGGTACTAGTCGGTGCTTGTCCCGATTGGCGTTGGGGCACTACCGGCAAGACCACCGCTTGGTACAGTTCGCTTCGCTTAAAGCGCCAGCGCACGCTCGGACAATGGGATGACGTGCTCGAAGAGCTAGCGCTCGAGATTCGACAAGACAGCGATGCACTACGAAAGTCTCACCGCACGCCCAACGAGTTGGCCATCATCGGACTCGATCGCGAGGCGGCGCAAACCGTGGACGAGTAGGGACTGTGATGGTGCAGGGACATGGCAGAGCTCTGCATACGCCATGCCTTGCGCCAAGCGTGCATCAAGCAGTAGCACGTCCCTCAATCCCACTGCGGTGAACACCCTGAGTCGAGAGACGGTAGTAGGCAGATTGCAAGTGTTTGATCGCCACCGTAGTGCGAGGAGTTGACACGGTTGAGGGCGCGGTCTGCCAAATGGAGTGGGCGCGGCAGAAATCTGATGTCATCCGGCCGAGCGGAGAAGACGTTGTTAGCAGATGCCAACAAGTTACCTCCCCTACGAGCCGCAGCAGCAGATGTTGCTGCCCCACGCGCTGCAAGACTGGCTGCCTGAAGCGCACCTGGCCGATTACATCAGCGACACGGTGGATTCGCTCGACCTGTCAAGCTTCCATGCGCGGTATGCGGGCGGCGGCCCGCGCAATCAACCCTTTCATCCGGCGATGATGGTGAAGGTGCCCGTCTACGGCTATGCGACCCGTGTGTTCTCGTCGCGCATGCTGGCAGGAAGCTGCATGAGGATGTCGCGTTCCGGGTCCTCGCAGCGGGCGAAGGAATGCGGACTGTCAAGCTCGGGACGATTGCCGTTGACACGAGGATCGAGGCCAATGCGTCACGTCATAAAGCGATGAGTTACGAGCGGATGAAGAAAGCCGAGCTGGAACTCAAAGAACAGATCGATGCGCTGCTGGCCAAGGCGAA
>NZ_FCOX02000150.1 GCF_900044055.2 Caballeronia calidae
TCGCAATCTCTTTAAGGAAAGACACGTCCGTTACGCTGCCTGAGAAAAAAGAGCACTATTTGATGCACCAGTCAGTAACTCGCGCCCCACGAAGCTCGCCTTCCCTGTCGTTGGCGCCGCATTGCAATGTTCCAAAGAAGCGTTTCCACCTTCTGGAAGAACGGGATCGAACGCGGTCGTTCGGATTGTCATGACCTTGACGGCGTCCATCGCCTGAACTGTCGCGATGACGTTCCCGGCGAAAGTCGGCCGATCGAAGACATCCGGGGCCTTGACTGCAATGACATCACTGACTTGCGCGACATCGAGCAATGCAGCCACACGCGGCGCCACGTTGCGCCCAAAGGCGGTCGAAGGTGCCAGAATGTGTGAATAAGCGCCTGCAAGCTGAACGATCGTGTCCGCCAAATCTTCCGCGAGACCCTCACCAAGGTGCTGGGCGTCTGCTGCAATCACTTTGGAGATGCCCGGAATCTGCGCCGCAGCTTCCACGGCCGCACTCGCTTGATGACCAGCCACGAGTACATGGATCGGCTGACTCTCAAGGGTCGCGATCACCGCTGCCGCCGCGACTGTATTGAGCGTCGACGGTTTGATAGAGACGTTGTCGTGCTCTGCAATTACAAGAATCGACATCCTTAACCTCGTCAAATAATCTTCGCTTCGTTTTTCAGCTTTTCCACCAGCGCTTTCACGTCCGGGACCATCACACCGGGCGACCGCTTGGGCGGTTCGCTCACTTTCAGCGTTTTGATTCGGGGCGTAACATCAACGCCTAGCTGATTGGGCACGAAAATTAGGATCGGCTTCTTCTTTGCCTTCATGATGCTGGGCAGTGTCACATAGCGCGGCTCGTTCAATCGCAAATCTGTCGTCACGACCGCCGGAAGCGCGAGCGAAAGCATTTCTGCGCCACCATCCACCTCACGAGCGACGGTGGCGCGTCCGTCAGCGATCGTGATCTTTGAGGCAAAAGTCGCCTGTGGCATCCCGGATAAAGCCGCAACCATCTGGCCCGTTTGATTCGAGTCGTCGTCGATTGCCTGCTTACCGAGGATGATCAAGTCGGGATGCTCTTGATCAGCCAGCGCCTTAAGCAGCTTCGCCACTGCGAGCGGTTGGAGATCCTCGTCACTTTCCACGAAAAGGGCTCTATCCGCTCCTATCGCAAGTGCTGTGCGCAAGGTCTCTTGGCACTGTTTCGGCCCGCACGAAACTGCAATGACCTCCTTCGCAATCCCGGCTTCGCGAAGACGTACTGCCTCCTCGACGGCAATCTCGTCAAACGGATTCATCGACATCTTCACGTTCGTCAGGTCCACGCCCGTCCCATCGGTCCGAACACGGACTTTGACGTTGTAGTCGACCACGCGTTTTACTGCCACTAGGACCTTGATCCCCTTCATTCATGACCTCCTTGCGAGAGTTTTCCTCATATGTTTGCGTCGGGGCGCACTTTGACGATTCCCGGTACACGTTGGACCGTTAAGTCACCGTAGACTCAGACACCGAAATCTTGCTGTCCCTAGGCTACGCCAGCCTCGTCCCAAATGTCAATGATTAATCTTTAAATGTTTATTCATTGGCTTGCCCTTGTCACAAAGCGGGCGCAAAGATTCGAGCCGCGCCTTGCGGTGCGGGTTTCCTTTGGTTGACATTTAAATGTTCCGCGCGCTAGTCTTAAGTCGCACGTTGTCAGATTGAGCAATAGCCCATTGAGCGCAGCGACGAACCGAGCCCCGCTAAAGGCCAGCAGCGTGGACTCAACGCAATCCTTGACGCCGATGAGCTCCTGCCGTTTGGAGGAATGGATGAACTGTTCGCTTGAAGCAAGTACCGAAAAAAGCCAGGAAGTTTCGCGCGAGGAGCTTCACCTACGCCGCATCGAGATGAGGGGATATCGTCGTTCCGACGGCTTGTTCGAAGTCGAGGGGCGCGTTATCGATACAAAGCCGGTCGAGTTTGTCCCAAAGAGTGGCGGTCGAACGGTCGCGGCTGGCGAACCCATACACAACATGGGCGTTCGCCTCGTCTTTGATATGGAGATGGTAGTTCGGGATGTTTACACATTCACTGAGGCGTCGCCTTATTCGCTGTGTTCCTATGGCGGTGACGCGCTTCGTGAGTTAATCGGTACCAGCATCAAACCCGGTTGGGGATCAACGGTAAGGCGAAAACTCGGTGGTAGTCGAAGCTGCACGCATTTGATGGAGCTCTTGATGCCATTGGCCACGACCGCCATCCAATCCGTCGGTACATTGAACCTCCACGGTGTAGACGCAACAGACGCAAGCGAAAAGCCCGCAAAAATTGATAGTTGCTACGCCTACGCGGCCTCGGGAGAGCTTGTGCTTCGCCGTTGGCCCCAGTACTACAAACCGAAGTAAGTGGCTGGGTTAGCGCTGCATGTCACTCACTGAAGACCGGGGCGTGCCCGACAATCCCGATTGAATGAAAGCATGGGTGAAGACTAACCATCGAGAACGCACGGACCTTACGTATCCACATATCGTCCCAGCCGTCCAGTCAATTTCTCCAGCGATCCGTAGTGTCTCAGTGCTACCGATCTCGAAGTCAGCCGGACGTCCCTTAAAGGACGCCCCTCCCTTCTGCTACTAGAAGTCGACGGCACGGTACTCTAAGGGCGTGAGAGCATGCTCATCCCGGCGCGCCGATGGTTTTGGGAGCGCCTGTCCGTCATCATCGTGGCGCAAGTGACGTTGGGGCAGCCAATCGCAGTTGGACGCAAGGACTCACGGGGCAACACGCTTGCTGTACGCCTTCTTACTCGACACCGTCGAGCGCATGAAACCGACTTCTCGTCTTCACTTCGTCCCCCGTTCGATTGCAGCGGGGTTCGTTAAGTCATGGTCGGCAACACCGTGGACCGACGGTTACCGGTCCCGACTGACCTCATCTGACGCTCGCCACCTAGGTAAGTCCCTCCCAAAACGGCAAGCCGGATTTCTGAATAGCCCCTCGATGCTGGACAGTTCTGTCTGAACCACGAAGGCTCGCACCGACTATCAGGCTACCGAAGCTCACGACAGCTTCCGCATAGAAGCGCACAATGCTTGCTGATAGCGCCGCGAGCGATCTCGCCGCATAAAATTATGGCCCATCAGTTTCTGCAAGCTTGATCTGCGGCCTAAGATAGAAAACGCCAACCTGTAGTGGGTTGGCGTTTTTCTCGGAGTACTACTGGTATCAGAACTGGTTCATAGTGTTGTCTTTACCCGCTGCCTTCAGGGCGGCTTCGCCGCTGAAATACTCTTTGTGGTCGTCGCCGATGTCCGAGCCCGACATGTTCTGGTGCTTGACGCACGCGATTCCCTGACGAATTTCCTTGCGCTGCACACCAGCCACATAACCCAGCATGCCCTGATCGCCAAAGTATTCCCTGGCCAGGTTGTCGGTCGACAGCGCGGCGGTGTGATAGGTCGGCAGCGTAATCAGGTGGTGGAAGATGCCCGCTTCGCGTGACGCGTCGGCCTGGAAGGTGCGGATCTTCTCGTCGGCGAGCGTCGCCAGTTCGGTCTGGTCGTACTCGACGCTCATCAGTTGCGCACGGTCGTAAGCCGACACATCCTTGCCCTCGGCCTTCATTGCGTCATACGCCTGCTGGCGGAAATTCAGCGTCCAGTTGAACGACGGGCTGTTGTTGTACACCAGTTTGGCGTTCGGGATGACCTTGCGAATCTCGCTGACCATGCCGCCGATCTGGGCGATATGCGGCTTCTCGGTTTCGATCCACAGCAGGTCGGCGCCGTTTTGCAGCGCGGTGACGCAATCCAGCACGCAGCGCGCTTCGCCCGTGCCGGCGCGGAACTGGAACAGGTTGCTCGGCAGGCGCTTGGGACGCAGCAGCTTGCCGTCGCGCTTGATGATGACGTCGCCATTGCCCAGCTGGTCGGCCGACAGTTCCTCGCAATCGAGGAAGGAGTTGTATTGGTCGCCCAGATCGCCCGGCGTGTGGGTCACGGCGATCTGCTTGGTCAGGCCGGCGCCCAGCGAGTCGGTACGGCACACGATGATGCCGTCGTCCACGCCCAGTTCCAGGAACGCGTAGCGGATGGCGCGCACTTTGGCCAGGAAGTCCTCGTGCGGCACGGTGACCTTGCCGTCCTGATGGCCGCACTGCTTTTCATCGGACACCTGGTTTTCGATCTGAATGCAGCATGCGCCCGCTTCGATGAACTGCTTGGCGAGCAGATAGGTTGCTTCGGCGTTGCCGAAACCTGCGTCGATGTCGGCGATGATCGGCACGACGTGGGTCACGTGGTTGTCGATCTTTTCCTGGATGGCGGCCTTGGCCGGACCTTGCGCTGCGTCCAGCTGGCGGAACAGGCCGCCGAGTTCACGGGCGTCGGCCTGGCGCAGGAACGTGTACAGCTCGCGGATCAGCGCGCTCACCGAGGTCTTTTCATGCATCGACTGGTCCGGCAGCGGGCCGAACTCGGAGCGCAGCGCGGCGACCATCCAGCCGGACAGATAGAGATAGCGGCGCTCGGTGCTGTTGAAGTGCTTCTTGATGGAGATCATCTTCTGCTGGCCGATGAAGCCGTGCCAGCAGCCGAGCGACTGCGTGTATTTCGACGGATCGGCATCGTACGCGGCCATGTCGGCGCGCATGATCTTCGCCGTGTATCGGGCGATGTCAAGACCCGTTTTGAACTTGTTCTGGGCGCGCATGCGGGCGGCATACTCGGGGTTGATGGCATTCCACGCGCTGCCTTGTTGCTCCTTCAAACCAGCAACTGCCTTGATGTCGTCTTGATATTGGGTCATGTGTAACTCCTAGAAGCAAAGCGTATTTCAATAGAGGATTCGGCGTGCCGCTGCGTCGTTCGACGCGAACTGCATGACTCAATAGTAACGCGACAACGCCAAGTCTTATATAAGACATAAGACATTATTTTTTATTATTTATCAATGACATAAGAAGCGTTTTTTGCAATGCAGAACATGGTTTCAAAGCGCGAAAGGTTGATGCGGTGAGCATTCGAAGTGAATTCCGCAATATGGAAAAAGCTTTCAAGTAATGGGCCGGCTCGTGGATGGCTTTGTGCAACGAATGCTGGCGAGATTCGTCCACGTGTGTTCCACGAACCGACGTTCCAGCGCGCGATCAAACACGCTGACGGAGGGCGCCAAGATGACCAAGCCGGTGACGCCCTCGAGTCAGCCCTTCAACAAATGTGCCGAAGCCTCTGAGTCGCTTCGTTCTGCACCAAGGAAGCGGCCCGCATTCGCACAGTCGCCAAACTCACGCTCTCGCAGCGGCCCTTTACTTGTCGTTGCGGTCAACTTGCCGCGACACTCCGCTTTCAAGATTCCGCCCACGTTGAACGAAAAAAAGTGCGACATCTTTTCAGATATCGCACTAAGACGCGCCCCTCCCTAGGAGCTCATTCCCACACCACAAATCGATCGTGCTAAGTATCGGCCGTTAAAATTTATGCCGAAGTGCTAGCGAGACGGCGGTTTGCGCGTTGCTGCTTGACGCGGTCACGCCGTTGATTGCCGCAACTGCCGTTTTTCCGGTCGAATCAGTTCCGGAAGCCCGCTGATAAGCCGCGATGACATACACGTCGGTACGCTTTGAAAGTGCGTAATCCACCCCGACCGTTCCCTGATGGTATTGAGAGGACGACCGTCCGTTCGTTGGGTTGCCCCGAAGGTAGTTATATTCGAGGCCCACGCTGAACGCCGGCGTAAGCCGATACAAGAAACTCGTTTCGATATTGTTAAAGGTGGCGTCACCCGACAGCCGCCCGGGATTCGGGCCGCTCTCAGCAGTATTACCAAGCGCCAGGAAGCGAATGTTCGAATACACGAGGCCTAGAGTCGCCGGACCGATCGTATAGTTGACCCCAGCCCCAGCGACCTGCTCTGTGTGGGCCGAGGCATAGCCGCTATAAACCGGGCTCGTCATATTCGTCGTGGCTGCCGTAAGCGGCGTACTCGAACTCGTTCCGAAGAAGCTCACGTTCGAGTTGCGTACGTTGAGGTAGGCTGCAGCGACGCTTAACGGTCCGGACGTGTATCCCGCGCCTAACGACCAGATCTGATTGCGCGAGAAGTCGCCCGCCACGCCGCCCAGACTGTAAACGCCACCAAACGTCAGACCGCCGTAGCTTCTGCTGCTGAACTTAATCGAGTTGTTCGTGCGAAGCGTGTTGTCGAAGTTGTTGATGTCGCCCGGTTGCGAGCCAAAAGTTCCTCCCCAAAGGTCGCCTACGGTAAGCGGGCCGATGTAGTCCACGGCCGAATCATACTGTCGCCCGAGGGTCAGCGAACCGTATTGGCCAGAGCTCAATCCAACGTAGGCCTGCCGCCCGAAGAGCAAACCGCCTTGGCTAAGCTTGCCGCTGCCAACATCAAATCCGCTCTCGAGGCGGAAGATTGCTTGCAGCCCGCCGCCCAGATCCTCGCTTCCTCGAAGGCCCCACCGACTTCCACTGCGGCGCCTCCGGTTTTTTTGGACACAGATTTGGGGTAAAACGTGTGATCCAAACTGGAGTGGTTGATGTTGAAGA
>NZ_FCOX02000151.1 GCF_900044055.2 Caballeronia calidae
TGCTGCGTGAGTCCCGCCCGGCGTTCGAGTTTCTCTGTGCGACGTGGCCCGAGGCGTTCATGGCGCAGGCGAGCGACGCGCTCGCGCAGCTCGGGCTGCCCACACTGCGCGCCCCGGCGCCGCCGCCCACGAACGGTGAAAGAGGCGGCCGCGTGGGGTCGGACGACGAGTCAGGCGATGAGTCGGACGACGAGCCTGGCCACGCGCCCGGCGACGTGGGTGGTGATCAGTCCGATGAGGAGGGTGGCGATGCCTGAGCGCGCGCGTGCGGCGACGGCGCCGTCCCCGAAAAAGATCACCGCCAAGCCGGCGCGCCCCCCGGAAAAGCTCACCGCAGAGACGCGTTCGTCAGAGGACCTCACCCTTGAGCGGCGCTACACGACCAAGGATTTCACGGCGCTGCGCGCCTACGTGCAGCGCATCGCGCCCGCGGTGATTGCGCGCACCTACTACGATCCCGATGAGGATGCGCACGCGGCGACGCCCGGCGCGATGGAGCGGCATCTCATCACGATGCTCGACGCGCTGGTGGCACTGGCGCTCGCGCACGGCTCGGCCGCGCTCGCCGAGCACCTGCGCGCATCAATCAAACAGCACGGCCAGCCCAAGCTCACGGCGGTGACGTTTCGCATGGTCACCGAGGCGGCGCAACTGGCGGCGCTGCCACCGCGGGCGGATCATCCGATTGGCGCCTGGCTGCGTCCGCGCGTGGCGCGGCGCCTCAAAGGCGAGGGCATCAGGACGCTGGGCGAGCTGGTCGCGTTCTGTAATCGACGCAGCGGCAGCTGGTGGCGCTCGATTCCGCGCATCGGCCCGGGCCGGGCGCGCGCGATTGTGAGCTGGTTACGCAGGCAGCAGGCACCGCTGCAACTAACGATCGAAGCCGACGTCGACTCCGTGGAACAGGACGGCGTCCCGTTGGTCGCGGGCGAACTGGTCGAGGTCGCGCCGGCCACCAAGGTGACGGGAAGCGGCCTGAACGGCAACGGCGAAAACGGCGGCCCAAGCAACGGCGACCCGAGCGGCGCGTCAAGCTCGACAAGTCGACTGACACTCGCGCCGCTCGAGCGGCTCGCGGTGCCGCATGCGCTCTCCGGCGCCGATGGTCCGTACCGAGGTGAAAACCGCGCGACGGCGTTCTGTTATATCCAGGCGAACCACGATCTCGATGCGGTGCGCGCGTATCTGAACCGCTTTCGCGATCAGCCAAAAACGCTGCGGGCGTACACCAAGGAGCTCGAGCGCTTCCTGCTGTGGGCGGTCGTCTTGCGCGGCAAGGCGCTGAGTGATCTACGCGTGGACGACTGCGAGGCCTACAAGGATTTTTTGAAAGATCCGGATCCGCGCTTTGTGGGTGAGCGCTTTCCCCGGCACTCGCCGCGCTGGCGACCGTTCGCCTTGCCCCACACCTCTTTCGAGGGCGACGGTCAGGCTTCGCTGTGTGCGACGCTTTCGCCCGACTCGCAGCGCTATACCGTGCGGGTACTGCGGACGGCGTTCGCCTGGTGGGTCGATGTGCGCTATCTGGCCGGCAATCCGTGGAAGGCCGTCAACGATCCGACGGTGATCAAGCGCGAGCGGGCGATGAAGATCGAGCGCGCCTTGCCGGCCAATCTGTGGCGCAAGCTGCGTGACGAACTCGATGTGCGATCAGCAGAAGAGGGCGGGGCGACGGTCGGTGCGCAGTGGCGCATGGACACGAACATGCGTCAAGCCGGCGTGCAGTGGCGCGAGTCCCGAGCCGGCGTGCAGTGGCGCGCCGTGCGCGCGGCGATTCTGTTGATGGGCGATTCGGGCCTGCGGCGTGAAGAAGCCGCCAGCGCCCGGCGCGAGGATCTGCGCCCTTCATCCTTTGGAACACCCGAGCGACCGGTCTGGGAGCTGACCATCGTCGGCAAGGGTCAGCGCGAACGCACGGTGCCGGTGAGCGCCGCGACGCTGGACGCGCTGCGCGCGCATTGGCGCGATCGGGCTCAAGATTTCGACGGCGCGGCCGAAGAAGACAAACAGAGCGGGCCGCTGCTGAGCCCTGTCGTCATTCCGTGGACCGACGCGTCGCGCCGGCGACATCGAGCGGGGCAGAGCGCGGAGGGCGGGCAGGGGCAGCCTGCGAATGAAGCGGGCTACACCGCCGATGGACTGAACCGGCTGATTAGTCGAATGGTCACCGAACTGGTCGAGACGATGGATGGGTTGAGCCTTGATGAACGCGTGAGGCTCGGGCAGTCGAATGCCCATGCGTTCCGCCACACCTTCGGCACCCAGTCAGTCGCGGATGAAGTCCCGGTGGATGTCGTGCAGAAGGTGCTCGGTCACGCGTCGCTGCAAACGACGACCATCTATGTCCAGGCCGAAAAGCAGCGCGTGGTCGAAGCGGTGGCGCGCTACTATGCGGGCGTCGCCACGCATAAGACGGGGCAGTGAGCCGCAGCGCAGTCGGCGTTGCGCGCGTCACTGACCAAACGAATTACTTTCCGGCGCTTTCTCGTGCATTTGCGCCGGAACACAGGAAAAACACGATGACGGATGAAGAAATCAACCTGCGCGCCGGACTGGTGGCGTTCTCCGATGTGGACCGCGTGGTCGCCGTGAATCTCGATCAGTTTGATCCGTTGAACTCGCGCGATGATCTGATCAAGCTACTGGTCGAGACCGGCATCTCGTTTTCGCGGCCTCGTGAAGGAGATATTGTTGCCGAGAACGGCAGCAGCAGCGTCGAGGTGACTATTCGACGGGACGATGTGGTTGCCGCCGCTGCACGCGCAGCATGTGAACTTGCGGCGAGCTGGGTCGACGACCACGACGTCCAGGCATGGAAGGTCGCGACAGGACGATTCGCTCGTTAAGCGCGCGGCTGCCTATTCGCTCGAGCTCCAACGTAGCCAGACAATCGGCGAGGACATGCTTCGAGTATGCTTTGATACAGTACGATGGGCGAGGCGCAGCAAAACGGTAGGACGGGACAAAGTTCGTTGGCTGCCAACAATTTCACATTGCGAAATATATGACTTCAGAATGGCAATCCGCCGGGCTCGTCGGATACAAATCGGACAACCTTGACCGCTATAAGAGAAATTTTTTGCGGCAAGCGGTCTGTGAGTTCCGGTTCCCGACGTTGCTCGACTTGGGGCGCCCGAAGCCCCCGGATAGTTTCGCAAAGGCACTTCGGAAAGAATACCCGTTTTTGGACTTGGTGCAGGAGATGCAATTCGGGATTGGCGGAGAACCGGGTGGATCGGTCAATAAACATGTTTTTCGATCCGAGAAACGTAAGTGGACTGTATCCATCAAGGAGAACGCTCTGTCCGTCGAAACGTCAGCTTATACCGAATACAGAGAGCTTCGATCCCGCACACTGTCTGCGCTCGCTGCCGCCTACAAGGTAATTGACACTGACTTTTTTACGCGGGTGGGATTGCGTTATATAAACGTTGTTCAGACGGACGACGAACAGGACCCAATTCGGCATGGCTGGATCAACGATCAACTTGTGGCTCCATTAAGATCCGGCTTGTTTTCTGGGGTCAGCGAGTTCTCGGGTCGCCTTGCTCTAGCGTCGGAGGACGGCGGTTGCTTGTTGCAGCACAGTCTACGTTTCAAGCCGCGCGAAACGATGGAGGAGAACCCGGAGGTTGTCCCAGGATTCACAATAGATATCGATGCATTCCGAAATGGTGTCAAATATGACGAGGCCGGCGATGTTCTAGATGGCATGCATACTCAAGCGTTCAATGTTTTCGATTGGACGCTTGGGGAGCCCGCTCGAGAATACCTCGCTAAATAACTGTTCGAGTTCGATCGATAAGACTTCCATGAACCTCTACGCAAATCCGGTTGTCATCCAACGCAGCCAATTCCGCCCGACTTCTTTCGAAAATCGTCAAAAGACCGGCGCGAGGCAAATACCCAGCTATATTGGAGACACCCGCTTTACAGCGGAGCGCGACTATGGCATCACGAGCCGGCGTTTCACTCGCGACGAAGCGAATACGTCGACCGTACAGCGAGTGCGGGACGTCCAACGGTCTAGCCCGACGCCTACTGTCGAGGAAGTCGTGACGCCAACGCCAGTTCCGAACGGCGAGCGTGCGGTTACTGAGCGCATGGCGAACGAACGGATGATTCTCCTCGCTAGGCAGTATGCGAAAGGCCCAAATCCCCAGGAGACTGAACTTCGCCTTGCGATCATCACTCAGCGTATCTTAACGCTGGTCCCACGAGTCACAAGGAACCATGTTGACGCCTTAGAGCTCGCAACCCGCGAAATCGCGGAAACAGAAGCAGACCTCGACGAACGAGCGCGTCGACGCGCAGAACTCCGTCGTATTAGAAACGTCGGACAGGGAAGCGAACGCGCCTGAAGATAAGCATGAGCATCTTCCAGTTTCCTAAAAGTCGGCACACGCGACGATTTAGACCGAAGCAGTACAAACGCTACGGAACGTACAAGCGGTGGCTGCAGGCAGAGTTCAGGCGCGTTTGCGTGTATTGCCGACATCCGGACAGTGGGGCCGGGAAAAATCTTATCTTTGCGGCTGATCACTACAGACCAAAAGGGCTGCCTCAGTTCGCTCACCTGGTCTGCGACTACTCCAATTTGTATTATTGCTGTCCGACTTGCAACAGTTTCAAGAATGACTTTTGGCCCGCTGATGAGCGGAAGGGGCCGTATGTGATAAACCCCTGTGATCACGTAATGTTTGAACACATTCGATTCGATGGACACACAGGAGAACACTCTCCCAGAAGTGACTTTGGTCTCCTTACAGAGACGCTGCTTCATTTGAATGACCCGACCAGTATCGAGTACCGATTGGACACCCTTGCAACAGTCCAGGCACTGGAACTTGTAATAGGCAAGCTGGAAGCTGAGCGCAATGAAATCGAGCAGGACTTCAATGACGGCATAATGTCCGCCCCCGAATATGCGCAGCAGCTCGCGGATAATTCTAGACAACTCGCGCGTAACGAGTCCGCCCGGCTAGCCCAAACGGGCGAGTCCGTCCATGTGTTGGAGCAAGCTTTGCCGAAAGGCAATTAGCCAATTAGTTACAGCCACGCGTGGCAGCGATTCGAGCGGCCGCCGCGGTGAAGCGTAGGCGTCCGCTGTTTCGCCGTGCCGCTGAAAACCTTTTAAGCCGGAGCCGAACCTGGCGATGCAGCATTGACATAATCGCGTGTCTTAACGCAGGTTAATTTGTAGGAGCAAAGTAGTAGTGTCGTACTTGAGCAAAGTACAGATGTCGCACCAATACGCGCTTCTCTCGCAGTAGCGTAAAACTGATCGTGAAGTTGGTTCGTTTAGAACGAGTGCTGAATGCCGGCGTAGACACCAGACTGACTATGTCCTGGGAGGGGATTGTCGGTGGCGACGGATGTTCCCGGATTGTTCGCGTTCAAGCCCGAAGTTGGCTGATTTGCTATTCCTCACGGTGGCCAATTGGAGGTCAAGCAAGGTGCGCTTCGACAGGTTGTAGGAACCTCCTACGGTATAGATCGTCGCGTTTCCGGATCCGTTGTTTCCGTTGACGTGATAGGCCACTGCAATTAGAGCAGCGGCCCACGAGGAAGGAAAAGTGATTGGGGGCGGAGGTGCGCTGGATCGTCCAGGTTACTTCATCGCGCCGACCATCGTACGAGATATCAAGGAAGGGGCTCGACTGGTTGATGAAGAGCAGTATGGCCCGGTTTTGCCCGTCATTCAGTATTCGGACCTGGACGATGTTATTCGTCGAGCGAACGACACTGTCTTCGGTCTCGGCACGTCGGTTTGGTCGACGAACATCGAGCGTGCGCGCAAAGTGGCTGCTTCTCTTGAAGCCGGTTCAATTTGGATTAACAAGCACCTGGACTCGCAGGTGGATGTTCCGTTCGGCGGAATGAAAGAGTCTGGCATCGGCGTCGAGTACGGCGAAGAGGGGCTGGTTGAATTCACACAATTGCAGGTCATCAGCGTCGCTTAACGAGCGGCTATAGAGCCGTCGCATCGGGATGCCGTTGGCGGTCTGCTGGGTCAAAGTGGCCCAGCGGTGCTTGCGGGCGGCGCAAATTTTCGTCTACCGAAGGAATACCCGTGCCGCAGCAGTTCCGCCAAGCCCAAGGTTGAGTTCTTGGACGAGCAAAAGCCCGTCAGGCCTATGTCTACTTCGGGTCACGCAACTTGGAACTTTCCGGCTCGCGCTCCAACGTCAGAAATAGCAGAGGCTCTATGGTTCAGGCTTTGGTGGTCTCGATTGCTTGCAGCATCACCTCCACTTCAGCGGACGCCGCCTCAAACCAGCGCTGCGCGTTCAGGAGATTTTCGCGGCTCGGTTGTACGCCGATCGTCATATATCCCGTCAGGCGGGCAAGGTGGGCACCGGCCTTATGCAGGTTACGCACCAAGTCAATGTTCTCGTTTAATGGTAAGCGGTCCGTTGTCGGCGTCCTTCCCGCGCGATGAGTGATAGGCGATGCTGGTGTCCACTTCAACTTTCAAGTG
>NZ_FCOX02000152.1 GCF_900044055.2 Caballeronia calidae
CGCTTTCTGCTCCTGATCGTCGGCGACGGAATTCGCGAAGGCGTGGAGGCCATTGCCGAGTATCTGCATGATCATGTATCGCTGCATTTCACGCTCGGGCTGGTCGAACTGCCGGTCTATGAGATGCCGAACGGCATCGGCCGGCTGGTCGTTCCGCGCGTGCTCGCCCATACGAAGCTCGTGACCCGCAATGTCGTCGCGTTGCCGGATGGACTGAGCCTGGCGATCGAGGATTCGCAAGAGGCTGCGATTGACGCGGAGGTCGATCTGGATCGCGCCGCACTAATGCAGGAACGCCTCGATTTCTGGTCCCACTTCCTGCAGCAGCTCCGGTTGACGGATCCGGAACAGCAGATCCCCAAGGCATCGCGCAAAGGCTGGCTCGGCTTCATGCTTCCCGCGCCCAATGGCAGTTCCTGGCTCACTGTCTATCGCGACCTGTATAAGGGTGAAGTGGGCATTTTGTTGTCCTCCAATCGCAATACGGCTGGTGAATACGCGATGGAGACGATTGCGGAGAATTGGGCAGAGGTCAGAGGCGCGCTGGGCGGAAACGCGAAGCTGACGGAGAAGGATGGCAGGCCGCGGATCATCGAAGAACACCGGTTCGCGCCTTTATCTGATCCGCAAGTGCAAGCTGAGGCATTCGCCTGGCTGACCGATCGCCTGAATGCATTCGTAAACGTTCTGCGGCCGTTGGTGCGCTCGGCCGCGGCTGACTACGAGCCCAAAAGAGATTAAATCATGCCTGTCACCCTGGGGGTGAGCAGATAGGATGAGCGGTTGTGCATGAGCTGGGATTGCCCATGGGCGTCGTTCGTGTAAGCCATTAAGCGGAAAGTAGATCGGCACGGCGGGACGGTCGTTCTTACAAGCGACTGTCCTTTGCACGTCATCCAGAGACATTCGGCCTACCGGGTCGAAGAGCTGCATAGGGCTGAAACCGTGAGTAGCGGCATCCCCAAAGCGGTCATCCCGCTGTGCGCCGCCGCCACTGTCGAAACTTTAACTATTGCCGACGTTCGACGGAGCCTCATCGAGCGTCCGCAATGGCCGATAAGGGCGTTGGTCGCACCAGAGACTTCAATCTGGCCATACACCCGTGGCGCCCTATCGCGTGCCGCGCTTGCCGTTTCTGAAATTAGATGGGCTTCTCTTTGAGTCCTCGCTGGCACCTCACCGGGGCTTCAGATAAAGCTGCTTCTGAGCCTGACCGGGTAGGGCACGCTCTTCCGTCACGAAGATGTCCTGGCGCGACCTCACCAGGTCGGATAGCTTCCTGAACCCATAAACCCGGGGGTCAAAGTCCGGCTTGAGTTTCGTGAGGTAGCTCCCAAACGTGCCCAAATGCGCCCATCCATTCTCGCCCGACGACTGGTCGAGCGCGGAAAGCATGAAATCCTGCGGGAGACTAGGTGCCGCGGCTTGGGTAAGCGCTGTTGCCGGCGGCAGCGCAGGCGCCGCCGTGGGTTCGGGCTTGACCGCTGCCGATAGGGATCCGGTCTCAGCAGGCCGCAGCAACTCCGTCAGGACGAACTTGTTGCAGGCATTCCGGAATGCGTCCGGCGTCTTCTGTTCCCCAAAGCCCAACACGACTAACCCTTCCTCTCGAATTCGGGTCGCCAGCCCGGTGAAGTCGCTGTCGCTTGTCACGAGGCAGAAGCCATCGAAGCGCCGCGTGTACAGCAAATCCATCGCATCAATGATGAGGGTGCTGTCGGTTGCGTTCTTGCCCGTGGTGTACGCGAACTGTTGGACTGGCTTGATGGCGTACTTCTGGAGGACCTTCTTCCACGAAGCGCTGTGCGGAGAAGTGAAATCCCCATAGATGCGTTTCACAGTTGCCTCCCCGAATCTTGCAACTTCCGCCAAAATCCCCTCGATGACCGCAGCTTGAGCATTGTCGGCGTCGATTAGGAGGGCAAGCCGCAGAGCAGGTTCTTCCGCTTCGATTTTGGCAACGAGTTTGGGGGTAACCATATTGGCATAGGCAAAGTGTTTGGGCTTCAACATGATACCTTTCTAATGCGCAGACTCATCGCCTTCAGGATAGAGCGAACGTGAGGATGTCCCCTCTGACGCCACCACCTATTTCATCGGTGCGTTGCGGTCCGTTGTTAAGGACGGAGCCGCCACTTGGACGTCCGTATTGGAACGCTACCCAACGTCGCAAGATGGCCGAGTTCGGCAATGCGATTGCTCCGACGGTCACGACGAAAAAGAATGGAGGAAGAAAATGTAACTCCCATCAACTCAATGGGAGTCTGTCATGGGAAGCAATCAAAGCCGTGAGCCCTGGAACAAACGCAAGTTAGTTGGTCAGAACTCGCCGCTTGCTGTCGATCGCAAGATTGAATGGCCCTTAGATGGAAACCGCGCGGGTGCGACCTCTGAAGCGGAAAGACGTCTGGGCAATCCGGATTCACCTCCAGAACGCGCACGCGATTAGTCGAAGGCGTCGATGTTTATGCTACGCAATGACATTGACACACGCGGAATCCGACGGTAACCTTTCCAACGGGTTTGGAGACACCCCGCTGGATCGTCGGCGCCGCCAACGCCGAGAGCAAGTTCTTCTCGTATCGGTAAACGGACGACTATCACGACACGCGCCCACATGGGCTATCTTTCTTCCCAATGGCGGCCTTGGGGAAGGGGATGGCATTGAAGTGGAGAATTGTGTGTCTCATCATCCCTCATTCGCCGGCAATCGGCTCGGCTACCTTCTGCTCCGTGACGGGCATGCTGTACCGCTCCGCGGCATATCCCCCGAAGAAATAAAGGCTGGCGCAAAACATCGCGTGCCCAACCCTGATGTCGAGCCTTTGCGGCATCGCCAGTGCCTTAACGCCATTGTCGATCGACTTGGTTTCAGCGGCGATTTCGGCACCTTCCAAAACGAAGGTTGGCCCGATTTTCAAAAATTCCTGAATCGTAATGGCTGCACGCGCAGAGTTGGAGTTTTCCCAGTCGATCACGGCGGGAGCATCGACCTGCATTTCGGCCCGTATGGCGGCCCGCAGCCGCGACAACTCGCAGATCGCATCTTCGAGGCACAGAACGCTCGCCCGAAGCGCGTGTTCTTGGGCTATGGTGTTGATTGGGCGGCCTGGGACGGCGGCAACGGCAACACGGTTCCTTTCGCGGCCGTTGCTTCGACGCCGGCTGATGGCGAAACCGCACGTCGACGTGCGGCCGATCTCTTCTCGCGTCGCCATGACTTACTTGGGCAATTCGGGTTTATTGATGACAAGTTGGTTAATGGGTCACCGAGAATCGTCGTCGATAAAACGTATTGGACACTTGGTTCCGACAGCTATAAGCGAGAACGAAGCTTGGAGAAGATCACCGCCGCGGTCAGTGCGTTTCGTGCGGTGTTTGACGGCAAGGTTGAGGGATGGGTGGATGTGCTTCCTTATCGCGACCGTCTTGTTGTGCTTCGCGCGCACGATGGCGGATGGGACCTGTTGTGGCGAGACTATCGGGAGAAGGAGCCGCCAAATCCGATGCTCGTCGGAAACGCTTTACAACTTAGCGTGGAGGACCTTCCATCCCATCTGATGAACGAGAGCGACCGCCGGCGCGCGCTTCACTTCCGAAAAAACGTGTGGGAGGAGATGGAAGCGCACGAAGCTGAGCAAGCTTTTTACGACAGAGGCGGAAGCATCGCACAACGCCAGACGACGAGTGACGCCGACGTACTGTTAGCATGGATCCGAGAGAAGGGATTGCTTTCAACACCTGATCGCGTTAAGTGGGAGGGACCGCTCCCTCATGGCTTCAGGATCGTTCGAATTGGGGAGCGCAGGGTCGCATTGAGCGACATGATTATTGTCGATTCCTATCGGCGAATGCTTGTGGAAACCGGATACGGTGACCGACGCTCCATGAGCGACGAGCGGTGGGAGTTAGCGAATGGAGATACGTCGATCAAAGCCCCCGTCGGTGCTTCCTGGACTGACGCTCAAGCCTATTGCTCGTGGAAAGAGCGGAAGATCGGCGTCGCATTGCGGCTTCCGACAAGGGAGGAGCTTCGGGCAATCAGGCCCGCTTTTTCGTCCCATTATGGGAGGCTTGCGGGACGTGATTTCCCTTGGGAGGACTTCCCGCCTCGGCCGATAGCTGCCGATAACGCGTCGGATATTGCGTGCGAGGTTCCATCGGCACTTGTATGGTCTGAGCCTCGCTTCCTAGAGCCTCATGCAGACCTGCCGCGGTATCCAGCAGACAGCGGATACTATAAAAAATCACGTAAGCGGCGGATAGCCGACTTTCCCCCGCGGGCTTGCTGGAAGAGTCCGTTGCCGATAGCCGCGTATGACGGGCTCGACTTCATCGACGCATGGGATGCCTATGAATGGTGTCAAGAGAAAGGCTGGATAAGCGGACGTTTCTGGGAGGGCCAAATTGCGGCAAACTGCTGGGGCGCATACAAGAACGTTAAGGTCACTTTCCGTCTTGTCATTGATCTCGCGGAGTGAATCTATGCTTACCGCTACAGCTAAAAGCTGCTTCAGCCGCCGTGGAGCCCCGAGAAGCACCTATCCGGATCGCGTGGCCGCCGAACTTGGAGCAGAGCTTGTCTTGTCAAAGTACAAAAGTCACATGGTGCCGTATCGTTGCACGGACTGCGGCTTATGGCATCTGTGCCCCATGAGCCGTTACACACCATCTGAACATTGTGATTTTTGTTCAAAACAGGCCTACGAGTCGGAGATTACCGCCGAGCGTCGTGCCGAGCTACTGGAGCTAGAGCGCGGCGTGTGGCTCCGAGTATATGCTTGTCCACATCGGAACGGGTGGCATCTGACAAGTCGACGCAGAGCCTAGTAATGACGGCTCGTCCACATTGAAGAGAGCAAACATTCTGGGAGCCATCTCAAAATCGGTCGGCGATGTTGACACTCTCATCGTGAAAACTTCGCGTTGACCGCTCATGGCAGTGACGCGCCTCAATTGTTGGGCGCGTCGCTTGTATCAAGTCCGCTGGGGCTCTCCTCTAATGTGGGAAGTGGACGCGTAGCAGAGATCCTTCCGAAAGCTGACTTCCGAAGATGCTGGAAAGCCGTCATCGACGGATCAGAAGCTCAATTGACAAGTACGGGAGTACTGGTCGGGAGCGGGGGTTCACTGATGGGGGCAACTGCCGTCCAACTGCGCGGTGCCACCAACGTCAGCAATCCAGCAGGCTGCAGACGCGAAACTCAGCCAGCGTGAACGTCCGCAATGGCCGATTGGAGCCCATTGACCGCTGAATTGATTGACTACGCGAGCGAGGTCTCTGTTCTTCAACGGCTGATCGGTGCGACCAAATGCATCGATCTAATCGGACTTCGTGACGCTGTTCATGTTATCAAATCCGTCGAAGTCACTCTGCATGAGGAAGATGCGCGAGAAAGATTCACCAGGCGGCGGGAACGTGGACACCAACCGCGTTCCACGGGCTCAACAATGCGAAGGTCTCTTTTCAAAGATTCGGCAGATGCGCTAGCGACTTCGGTTCCACGTTCGGCAGATTGACGGCAGTGCTTGCGTCCACCTCTTCATCAGGCACGGGCTTGCGCATGGCCTCACTTCGCGGAGGGTTGCAAGTCGAGCAAATCACAGCGAGATAGTCAACGTCGACAGGCTTTCCTATGTTTCCGTACATGTCGATGCAGTCTTCTACGTAGGGTAAGCGGCTCGGCAGGGCCGGTCCCCGATCCGCGCGCGCGTGGGGCATGATGTGAGAGCGTGGGGAGGTCCGGGTAGATCACATGAGATCGTTCCATGATCGTGGACACGATCTATCTGGATCTACCCGGTCAAACTGTGGGCGTGGGCGCAGCGGCCGGCTTCAGTTTGTCGGCCACGTTCCAGGGAAGCAGTTCGTCGACGCGGTTGACCTTGTGGTCCGCAATATTTGTGAGCACGTATTCGAGGTAGGCACGTGGGTTGATTTCGTTGAGTTTGCACGTACCGATGAGACTGTACATCGCCGCTGCACGCTCACCGCCGCTGTCGGAGCCGACGAACAGGTAGTTTTTCCTACCCAACGCTACACAGCGCAGGGCATTTTCCGCGAGCACGTTGCTGATCTCGGCGCGTCCGTCCTCGCAGTAGAACGTGAGGGCCGCCCAGTGGTTCAGCGAGTAGTTGATCGCGCCCGTGAGCGTGGACTTCTTCGACAGCGTCGCAAGCTTGGCTCTGATCGTCGATTCGAACGTGTTGAGCAGGGGCTTACTCTTCTCCTGCCGCACACGCAACCGGTCATCGGGAGGTTTGCCGCGAATGTCAGCTTCGATGCGGTAGAGCTCGCCGATCATCTCGAGCAGTTTCTGGGTATCCGGAGTCGGCGTACGCTCGTGAACGTCGAATATGTACCTCCTCGCGTGATCCTTATCTTGAGCTTGAGATAAGGATCAGTATCCCAAGATTATTTTTATCTGGATAAGATACGATCGCCAACAACTTGTAGGCACTATATCCAGAGTTT
>NZ_FCOX02000153.1 GCF_900044055.2 Caballeronia calidae
GGTCGACGGAACGACCGGTTTCCTGACCAGCCTTTCGGCTGGGTAAAACAATTGCATACGCGACTTCATGTCGCACTAGGTCATGCCCGTCAGGGATATGCCGAGGAGCAGGCCGAGGCTAATGCCAATCAAGCGGCCAACGAGCGAAGCGATGATGAATTCCTTTCCTAAGCGCGGTGTTGAGCATAAATCGAAAATCAACGACAGAAGAGGCTTAAACAATAAAAGAATGGCGAGAAGCGCGAAGCTGAGGGCTAAGATCTGCCAGGCATTAATGGTATACACCCCGGGGAGCCGATCGAGAAGCGTCGCGACGAGCGGCACGCCTGCTGCGCCTGCAAGTATGCCGACGACCACGCCTGCTACCAGATAGTCCGTTGCGTAAAACGAATCGTTCATATGTCCGCGGCGGATAAACAATCTTTCCTCGAGAACGCCACCAGACGGTGCGCAAGCGGGACCGGTCGGGCGCAAATGATAAAAAAAGCACTCGTGCTCAGCGACTGAGCACGAGCGCGCGTACGGCGTCCACACCTTGTGCGCTGCTGCAAGGTGTGGCAAGTTTGACCTAATCAGCCGGATTGCGGCGTGATCAAGCGTGATCATGCCAGGGTTGACGTAAGCGCTGCCGCGAGGCGCAAAGTGCCTGTAAGGCGCTGTGTCTTAAGCGCCCGATGCCATTGCAGGTGCGTGGCGCAAACGAGCGCCATTTACGCCATTTATCGCGGCAGGTTTCACGAGCGCAGGCGTTGCCTGCACGGCCAGGCGCTTGTGGAGGACTATGGCTGCTGATCGAGGTAGTCGAGGTAATGATCGAAGGGCAGCGGCACGTCATACTCGATATGATCCACCACGGCGTAGGTGTAGGTTGTATCGCCGTGTACGACCTGCGCGGGGTGCATATAAGCCTGCCACGGCTCAAAGCGTGGCTGATAATTGCCATCGGCGCTGGGAAAAAAAGGCAGCGTGTGGCCTTGATCGATTGCGGCGATGAATTCCGGCGGGGCATCCTGATCCCGTGCAATTTCGCGGAGCGCTTGTAGCGTTTGCTCGGTGTAGACGATCAGTCGTGCGGCCTTTCCGCGGCTATTGAGCATCATCAACCCATCTGGACGGGCGCAGATATAGTGCTCTATGATTTCACGCGCGGTGAAAATCTGTTGAATGACCTGGGCCAGGCGTGCATCGCGCAAGAATTTGAAATCCGTCACCTCCAGGGTATCCGCCAAGGCTTGCCACTGCCGCTCAAAGTACGCGTGCTGTAGATTTTTTAGCGTCTGCGTCAGTACCTGAACGACCTCGGGCGATTGTTTTTGTAAAAAACAATCTATCAGGCCCTCGTTAAAGCTTTTGACCGCCACCTGTTCATCCGCCACGCCGGTCAACACAATTTTCTTGATGTTGGGATTTTGAATATTGCGACAAAACTCCAGCCCATTCATGCCGGGCATATCATAGTCCACCACGACCGTCGAGATGCGCGCAAAGCGTTGCGTATCATGAATTTGCTGACCGATCGACTCGACGCTCATTTTAATGAGTTCGTGCGCCCCGGGATCTTCGGCTTCATGACGAGCGAAAAATTGAGCCCTCGTGTGCAGCCCGCTTTGCTGATTGATGGCCTCCAGCGCGTGTTTGGGAGAATCGAATAGACGAAAAGCGAGTTTTTCGTCTAACTGCAGGGCCAAGTTCGCGAGGAACCTGGCACTATCATCGACAAAAACCACGGTGGTGGGAAAGAGAAAGGGGGCGATTTCTAATTTTTTCATAGGGTTTATTTTGCAGTAGGAAAGGAAAGTATAAATTCAGTGTATTCTCCCGCCACTGAGTGACACTCAATTGCGCCATTGCAGGCGCGCATGACATCGCGACAAAAGGCCAGGCCGATGCCGGCGCCCGCGCCAAACGTATGCGGTTGGTCAGACGTGGTATGAAAGCGTGTAAAGATATGCGGCAGGCGTTGGGCGGGAATGCCTTCGCCCGTGTCGCGAAACACGAGGTAATTCTTGTTGGCTTGTGGCATCAGCGTGATGCATATGCTGTCTCTAATATCCCGTTTCATATGAGTGAGGGCGTTTTTGAGCAAGTTGAATAAAACATGAACGATCAACATCATGGAGCCTAAAAACTCAAAATCCGCCTCCAGATTGCAAGAGACGAGCGTTTGCTCGCCCTCGCGGAAGGGAAAGCGCTGGAGCGCCAGACGCACGCATGCGGCGGCCGAGCAATGCGTGTCATCATGTTGGGGGTAGGCGGTGATGCGGGCGTTGGTGAGCAAAATGTCTATCATGGCGCTAGAGTGAAGCGCCTCTTGTTCGATGCGCTCCAGTGCGCCGTGGATGGCATTCAAGTGCGAGTGACGGATCGCCGGGACGAGCAACGAATTGGCGCGCGCCAATGTGTAGCTCTCAATCAAGATCGGCAAGTGGTGGGCCAGGCCGGCCGCGCCCGTACGAATGGCGAGCAACGGGGTCCGCAATTCATGGGCCAGACTGCCGGCGGTCGCAAGCATGGCCTTTTGTTGGGCGATGCGAATGCGCTCCGCGTCATAGTTGCATAAAGCGCCGAGCGTCATGGCGAAGGAGAAAATCGCGAGGTGGGCCAGATCCGATAGACTCGGCAGGGTGGGGTCGCCCGTGAGACGATAAGCGAGGTAGGCTAAACCGCTGCCGAGCACAAAGTGTAAAAGTAATGTGAGCCAATCCAACAGCATCACCATGACGAACGCCGCAATGAGCGCGCTCTCCAGCCAGACGTTGGCCATGTGGTTTTTCAAAAGCATAAAGGTGAAAAAGAATGGCAACGCATATAAGCTGACGGCGTGCCAATAGTAGATTAGGTATCGACGCGCTTTGCCTTTCCAGCGATCGCTGAAAATGATCGGGAAATATAAAGCCGCGCCGATGAGTCTCAGTGACAAATTTTCATAATGCTGGGGAAAGAGGTCGTGCCAAACAAAGTAATAGAGTGGGAAGCCAACCACGGCCAAAATCGCGAAGGCTTGAAGCCGTCTTTCGATATACTCCATATTTCTCGCTGCTGGTTCGAAAGCCTGGCTCAGGCATGCGATAAATAGTTTGCGCACAGCTGGACTCCGGCAAAAAATGTCGCAGTGAGGATTAGGATGCTTGGCGGCGGCGTATCCATACGGTTGAGCTCGCCTGTTCTCGCGTTTGCCTCGATGCCAACAGGGGGTATCGCTCGTGCGGGACGTGAGAGGCGCGAGTGTTGGCGCCCAGGAAAATCGCCTAGGAGCACTTCAGACGGAGACGGCCGAGGGGAAGCCATGGCCGCACGCATGATCGGTCGGTTTAACCGCGGGCCGGCAGGCGTAAAGGGTATTGCGCCTGGCGTGGTACCGTCTTCGCCGTCGGGGGTAGGGGCGGCGGGTTGTCCCAATGAGCGGGGCGTCTGCAACGGTAGGTCAGCGCGTGCATTATGCCTATAGTGACAGGCAGCGCGACACTGTTGCATCTGACAGTATGTGGTGACGCGCCAGCGGTGGCGCAATGTTGGTCTGGGGCGACACATGGAGCGGGCGGGCGACTCAGATGGATACCAAGCAAACCTTAAAAAGGTGGTGAACGCCCTGAATTCGCGCGGACGGCGCGTGTTATCCGATGCGTGTGTTCTGGGGCGGTGGCATCTTTCGCTCGGCGCCCCGCGTACTCTCGGTCTACCAGAGGATTCATGGAGGACGCTTGGCGCTTAAGGTAGTTCAGGGCGTGCACGTCGCCTCCACGCGAGACGCAAGCTCAGCGCACGGCGCCGTATTGCCGAACCCAACTTAATGTAAAGCGCCTGCTGGCGGTCATGGGTCAAGATTTGTGAGTTTTTATAGCGCGTTAAAAAAGTAGGGCATCAATCGTGAGCCGATGCCCGTTCAAAAGATCCGCCGCAAGATCCGCCCGCGTCAATCCGGTCATGTTTTAATTAGATGATTTTTGTTCGTGAGATTTAGTGATCAAGTCTAATGCGCTTTGCGTCAATTCAAACGTCAAATCGAGTCTAGCTGCACCAAAAAAGGGCGTTTTCGTTGGGGCTTATTTGTCTAAAGTCTGGATTTCATGCCCCATGTTTTGCTAGACAAATGCATAACTCATTGTTATTTCGTTGCTTTTCGAGTTATGGTGTTAATTAAGGGGTAAGCCAAAAGGCTGGATACGGGACTAAAGGATGCGAGCCTTTCGGACAAAAATTGTGCGCCTCTAGAAGGGAGTATTACAAAAAGTTACATCTCTAGATGGCTAAAACCGCTACTAATGTTCTCCGTTAAGGTGCTCTCAGATTTTAGAAGGAGTATTCAAGATTGGTGACGTCTTCTAAGAAAGCAATCGGAAAATTCTGCTACGATGCCTGGGTGTCTTGATGCGGGTAGGCCGCGCAAATGCTTTTCACTGCGCTCCGGCTCGCTCGCAGGCCCCTGTTGTTTTTATTGCTGTCAGCCCTGACAGGTTACAAATTATCCCGAGTGAGTTAACGTACGGTGGATCAAGACGTCCCTCGTTGTATCAGGCATGTATCGAGACAAGCAAGCGCTCACACCATAAGCGCTCTCGTGCTTGCCAACACATTTATGCCCCGTGCAAGGAGTTTTATATGACAGTCCAGCAGATCTTAGCGTTGATCCAACAAGACGCTGACAGCTTCTCCCTTGCTGCGTCGGACGCACTGCCCGCCTACGCAGAGATCCTAGCGGAGGTCGTCGGGCATGTTACGCCGGACGATTTCACTGCACTGATCGCGATTGGTAGCGTGTTGCGTCGAAATGCCGATGCGGAACAAATGACCCAAGATCTGTTAACCAGACACCGATATTCCGCCATCAGGGCGTCGAGTGCGACATCGTCTCATTTTTGAGCGGTCACCGATGTGTCTTATTGCGATTTGGCGCGCGTGCTTGTTATTGGGCTCGTTGCTCACGTTTTCGAATAATCTGGTTTGTAAAATCACAAAAACGCGAACGGAAGTGCCCCGCACAGATATATGGTCTTTGGCCCTGTCTCCCAGGAAGTGATTCAGCGCAAGTCGGATGTTGGGAGCGGGTGCGGGCCGATGGTCTTCCCAATGTGTCGCAGCCGCTCGGGCGCGGCGCTCGATTGGTGCGCCGCTGGGGGACTGCCATTCGTGGGTCTAGAAACAATCGAGGCGACGGTGGCGCTGATACTGGCGCGCCGTGATTGGCGCAGTATGCGGGGGCGAGCCGTCCGGTGGGACACGCGATTATCCGAAATAACCTGATATAGATGCCGACCTGCATGCTATTCGGCGATGATCGCGTGGCTTTGCCTTTCAGTGGCAGCCGTCGCAAGGTCTGGGCACGGCTGCGCGACGTGTACGAGAGCCGTGTCTTGCGGATCCGCACACTGCGTTAATGGGCGAGCGGCAGGCATCGCGGATTGGGCCTCGGTGGGTTCTGGGCCCCGAGGGGTTTTGGGCGGCCATGTTGGGTCATGCTCGGCCGGGCTCCCGTCTCGAATCGCTTGCTCCCCAGGAATTTGGGATATATCGCACGGACTTCTTGTTTGTCAAAAAATTACCAAGATGCATCGTATTTTCGCACAAAGCGAATAACGAACTACCATCGCAATTCAGAATGGCCCTCTGCGGCAGGCTGATAGCCGCGCGCCTCACGCTCGAAATGATCAGCAGTGACAGGTGGCTGTTTTTGTCGAGGCAACAACTTTGCATGCAGGGGCCGGGGGGCAGTAAAAAAGCTTCGTGACGCGTCACACGCCTGCCTAACCCACGGATTACAGACCCCTTGTGGCGGTTGGAGCTGTTCGATGGATCTGTGGTAGGCCGATGAAGGCGCACTCAACTGCTAGGAATCCGCGCGGCAGACAGAATTTGAGCTGCCGGTACTGACGCCACATCGTGCGGGCGTCAACGCCGATTGCGGTTTGGCCCGCCATTGCGCGCAAAAGTGGCTTTCCCGGCGGCGAAATCAGGGCAATGTTGTCCCCTTCGGGACTTACGCAGGCGTCATTTTCGACATTCTGCGTAGGTTCAGCGCCGCGCAGACGAGTTTCCATTCGGCCTGTGCCTTGGCCAGTCCACGCATGCTGAATTGTCGAAATCCGAGAACGCTCTTTACCCAGGCATTCGGCGGTTCGGACAGCCATTTGCGCTTTCGATAGGCCGCCTGAGTTTGCGCACAAGTAAACTTGTCGGCCATCGCGGCGCATAGCGGGCGCTTCCGGGCATCGACCTTCACCTCTTTCTTGCCCTCGCGTCCGGGCGCCACGATCAACTCGGCGGGGTGCTCGCGCAATTGTTCGAACGTCGCCTCCGAGCGGTAGCCCGCATCGGCAAGGACTTGCTTGGGGGCGGCCCCGGCGTCGCGCGCTACCGCCGCCAGAACGATCGGCAATTGGCCGCTGTCGGCAGCACAGTTACCCCGTTCGGCC
>NZ_FCOX02000154.1 GCF_900044055.2 Caballeronia calidae
ACCAGGGCGCCAGGCACTCCCTCGAAATGCGCAGGCTCCATTTTATGCGGCAGTTTGCTCTGTTGTTGGTGGCGTTACAACCGCCCCTTGAGGACTGCCGGAAGTCGGCGTCCAACGCGTCATGTCTTCCATGATGTCTTGCTTGAGAAAGTACTGGATGAGTTCCAGAACCCGGCCGTCCGAGATTCGCCCTGCCACTCTCGCAAGAAGAGGTGAGTGTGGAATCGAGTCAAAATAGCTTTGCAGGTCGGCATCGACCACCCAGCAGTAGCCCGCTTTCACATGCCGGTCTACTTCGCGCAGCGCATCCTTGCAGCCCAAGCCCGGGCGAAAGCCGTAGCTTCTCGGCTCGAACTCCTGTTCAAAGATCGGCTCGATTACCAGCTTTAGGGCCGCTTGAACTACACGGTCTTTTACAGCGGGTATACCGAGCGGGCGGCGTCCTTTACCTTTCGGTATGTAGACGCGCCGCACTGGCTGCGGGCGATAGCTACCGTCCTGCAATGCGTGCGCCAGTTCAGCGAGGTATCGGTCTCGCGCTTGCGCGAATCGCTTCACGCTCATGCGGTCGACTCCCGCCGCCCCGGCGTTCTTCTTGACCTGAGCCCACCCCAGCGCGAGCGTGTCCAGGCGAAACACCTTGTCGATCAGACTATGCCATTTACCTCCTTTAACTCCGTTTCGTAGAGCAGCCAACATAGCGTCCGTCCAGATTGCGGCTGACGCGAATTTCCGCTGCACGCAGCTTCCCAGCGCGTCTGCATCTCGTCTAGTCGTTTCCGACACTGGTGATGCTTCGATCTTCATCTTTGCCTCGTTCCGGACTTCTGCTATCAACCTTCCTGCCCCGCTTCCCTAGTGCGCCTTTTGCTCTGACGCAGGTCTCCACGGCTTGAAGCTGCCATGTGCAGTACTACCGGGACTCTGACTCCTGCCAGCGTTCACCTCGCCGACAGGTCTCCCCGCTTGCTTCGTGCCACCGTCCCATCGTTCCGTCCTCAATCACGTGGTATGCCACCGCATCGCTTTGTCCGCCACGACAGCGTGCTGTGTTACTTCCAGGCTTCGCCACTTTAGTGCAGGCTCGCCGCAATACTCCGCCGAAACAGGTTCGTTAACCTACGGACCGACAGTTCGCCTCCGGTTACTCCCCACCCCGTCTCACGACGACGCAGTTACCTTCAGCTACGGAGCTGTGGCCAACTCCGGCAGGGACTTGCACCCTGCAAATGGCACGCCATCACAGGCGTACACTAAACCGCTGACGCGGTAGGGGGAGGAGAGCGAGAGCCGATGGCTGACGTTCATTGGTGGCGGTGAGCTGACGCAGGACCCCAACGAGGGGACGCAGACACCTCCAGGCGCAGTATGTGGATGCCCAACCGGGCTCCACCACTGCTTCCAGGAGGTTAGTCATGACGCCGCTGCGCCAACGCATGCTGAACGACATGCAGATCCGCAATCTCGCTGATAACACACAGAAGTCCTATCTGATCCAGGTAGCCAGTTTTGCCCGCCACTTCCGCCGCTCACCCGAACTGCTGGGTCCGGAGGAAATCCGGGCCTGGCTCGTCCATCTTCGCGAGGAGCGCATGCTGGCACCCGCCAGCCTCGGTCCAACGATCGGCGCACTGCGTTTCCTCTACCGCGTGACGCTCAAGCGACCCTGGAGCGACGAGGACTTTCCATTGCCCAGGAAGCCGTTCCGACTGCCTGTCGTTCTCAGCCTGGAGGAGATCACCACCTTCTTCGAGTCGGTCGCCGGTCTCAAGCACCGCACGATCCTGATGACCGCGTACGCCGCCGGACTGCGGGTGTCGGAAGTCGTCCATCTGAAGGTGACCGATATCGATAGCAAGCGCATGGTCATCCGTGTTAACCAGGGGAAGAACCGTAAGGATCGTTATGTAATGCTGTCGCCGAGGCTGCTCGAGATCCTCAGACTGTACTGGCAGGACGCCCACCCGAAGGAATGGCTCTTTCCAGGCAACATTCCGGGGCACCCCATCACCCGCCATGCCGTGGGCGACGCATGCGAGCTTGCACGCAAGCGCAGCGGCATCACCAAACCCGTGACACCCCATTCCTTGCGTCACTATGTACCCTTCCGGATTATGTCGGGTGACGTGGTTGAACTCCAACAATTGACCAGATTGCGGGCCGTCAAAGAGATGGGCTCAAGCGGTCACCCGATATAATTCGGCAGCCTAAAGACTGTTCAGGAAGTCGAGGAGCTCGTCTGTTGGCTTGAAGCGGCCTGGCTTGCCGCGTCGCGGAGTTGTCTTCTCAAGGGCCTGTTCCTTCATCGCAAGAGTCGCTTCGACATAAATTTCCGTGGTTTCCACCGATTCATGTCCGAGCCACAACGCGATGACCGAGCGACGAACGCCTGATTGCAGAAGGTCCATGGCCATGGTGTGTCTTAAACAGTGAACAGTGACCCGCTTCTGATTCAATGACGGGCAAACTTCACACGCGGCCTTGCGGTGCTTGTTTAGCAGATACTGCACACCATGAACACTGAGGCGTTCGCCGCGCTCGCTGGGAAATAGTACTGTGCCATCACCACGTTGTGGCTCTCGCAGCCACGCTTTCAGTACAGTGCGCGTGGATCTCGCGATGGGTGTACAGCGCTCCTTTCGACCCTTTCCGATGACCCTCACGTGTGCGCCGGTGCCAAGCACCACATCCCCGCGATTGAGTCCGGTCATCTCGGACAGGCGCAGACCGGTCTGGACTGCGACCAATAGAAAGGCGTGGTCGCGCCGGCCAGACCACGTGCCCTGATCAGGCGCAGCAAGCAAGGCGTCGACTTCTGGAGGCGTCAGGAAGTGGATCAGCTTACGGGTGAAGCGCTTGCTGGGGATGGCAAGCACCCTCTGGATCTGGGCAGAATGGGCCGGTGCTTCGAGAGCGGCGTAGCGAAAGAAGGAATGAATCGCCGCAAGGCGCAGATTTCTGGTGCGAACGCTAACGCCCTGGTTCTTCTCAATCTCGTCGAGAAACGCGACGATTAGTGGAGCATCGATGTCTTTGAGGTTTAGCTGCGACGGGGACTTATGCAGGCGCTGCTGCACGAACTTAAGGAATTGACGATAGGTATCGCGGTAGGCACCGATGGTGTGAGGGCTCGCCTGACGCTCTTCCATCAGACGCTGCGTGAAGAAGCGCTCCAGTAGCGGAGCAAATGTGGCGGTATCATTCATGGCCGATCTCCCCAGAGTTGTTCAAGCCGGCGCATCGCCTCACGCATCAATTCAGGCGAACCGTTCAGATACCACTGCGTATCCTCGACGTGAGAATGGCCGAGGTAGGCTGACAGGATTGGCAGACGGCGCTCCGGGTCATCTCCGGACTTGTACCAGCGTACAAGTGTATTCGTGGCAAACACGTGTCTCATGTCGTGCAGACGCGGCCCGTGACTGTCGGATGCCCCGCGTAAGCCAATCTGCCGCGACAAGGAATAGAAAGTGCGATGAATCGTACCGGCATCCATTCGGTTACCCCAGCTGGAAACAAAGAGATAGGAAGATACCGATCGACCCGCCCAGTGACGCTCACGCCGCGTGATGTAGGTTGCGAGCACCTTGCATGTTGAGGCATGCAAAGGAATGAGTCTCGTCTTTCCGAGCTTCGCGCCGCGGATCGTTAATATCGCCTCCGTCAGATCCACGTCCTGAAGCTCGAGATTGCGCGCTTCACCCAGGCGCATGCCCGTGACGCTCAACAGCCCGAACAGGCAGTGATAGGTCCATGGCAGCAGTGCAGCCCGTTCATCGTGGTATGGCATCTGCAGCGCCGCCCGTAGCAGGCTACGGATCTCGTCGGCCGAGTATAGGTATGGTCGGGCCCGCTTCGGCCGAAATGGCAACAAGCCTGGTGCTGGTATTTCCGTGCGGGGATCGGTAGCACTGCGATATCGCGCGAACCCACGCAACCAGCGCATTCGTTGCGCCCATCGGTCGGGCTGGACATTTGTGGGTTGCCGAGCCCAGGCGAGCGCCAACGCCTGCGTAACGTAAGAAGCACGATGCTGTTCCATGAACGCGACGAAATCGGGTAGCGCTGTGCTCTCCTCCCTCAATTTGAATCCCAGGCTGCGCCACAGGTCGAGGTAATCCTGAACAGCCTGCCGAAGCGTATTCATCGTACACCTCCGGGCCAAGGCAACGCGAGTGCGCGCAATGCCTTGATGTCGACCCGAGTGTAGATCATCGTGGTCTGTGGGTGACGATGACCCAGCACCTCGCCAATCTCCGTAAGAGACGCTCCATGACTCAGCATCTGGGTAGCCAGTCCGTAGCGGAACTGATGGGCACCGGTTGTGGGCGCGTCAATGCCGGCACGCTGAAGTGCACGCCGAACGACGCAGCCGAGGCTACTTGGCCCACGAAAACCCGTGATGCCCGCGCGTGCACGTAAAAATACGCGGCGACTGGCGCTCTTCGGCCGCCCGTGCTGCAAGTAGGCGGCGACGGCTTTGCCGACGTCCGCAGGTAAGGGTAGCTCGATGCGTTGTCCGCCCTTGGTGCGAACGCTCAGTTGACCTGCGTCCCAGTCGATATCATCGAGTTCGAGGAAAACCACTTCACTGGAGCGCAATCCCAATCGCGCGAGCATCAGCAGGATCGCGTAGTCGCGACGACCGACTGCAGTCCGTCGATCGATACTAGCCAGCAACTTCCGAGTCTGGTCTGCTGAGATTCCCCGGGGAATTGACGGCCTCGACCAGTTGGCGACCACCGGAACGGCGGCAGCGAGGTCCAGCGTGATGTCGCCGCGATAGCGCATATAGCGCAGAAAGGATCGCAGAGCAGTGGTCATAAGCTTCGCCTGCTTTAGATGCAGTCGTGGCGCCAGGACCTGGACAAAGCGCACGACATCGGCCGCACCTAGTTTCGATAGCGTGACCCTCCCATTCCCGAACCGATGTTTGAGAAACTCGCGGACGAACGGCACGTAGTTAATGATCGTGGCTCTGGCAAGAGCCTGAATATCGCGCAAGTACGCTTCGTACTCCTGTACACAGCGCTCAACCGCTGAAATCCGAATTGCTGCCATCTGCTCAGGCGGAATCACGCCTTCGCCGCGAAGGAAATCAATAAGCTGTCTGAGCGCCGCCCGATCATCGTTGCGAGGCCGGAAGTGCCGGGCACGATAGCGCAAGTATCGTGTTGCGTGATCGAAGCAGATGTCCCGTACTCCCACACCTCTCTGTTTAAGCCATCGACTGAAACACGCGGCGATCCGGACCTTCCGCTTCAGGGACCATACGTTGTAACCCTGCGCGCAGATGGCGTTGGCAAAGGATGATAGATGGGCTGCGAGTGGACCTTCAGGTTCTCGCGAGAGAACGACCTGATCATGAATGGTGTACTTCACGACGAACTCCTTCCATACGTGGGTGGAGGAGTCAAGATTATCTCTATCCGTCGTTGGCCATTTGCCCATAAAAATGGGCTATCAGGATGCTACAAGACATAATCCGGAAGGGTACATAGTGACGCTTATTTACCCAGCGATATAAGCGCCACGCGTTCGCCACGCACCTGCTGGAAGCCGGTACTGACGTGCGCCGGATCCAGCTGCTGATGGGCCACAGGTCCCTTGCCACGACCTCGCGTTATCTCAAAGTCGCCACCAGCACCGTGTGCGCCACCACCAGTCCCTTCGATCTGCCGCCGCACCCCGCACCCATTCCATCCCCACCACCTGCGCCCGAGTACTTCTGATCGCAGTCATGCGCCCGGCGCTCGAAGTGGCGGACATTTTCCGCCAGTTATGCCCAGTTTCCGGCTATCTCATGCCGAGGGGCTCAGTCGTGTCCAGCGACGCGTGATGAGTGCCATCGAGCTGTGTCGTACCGCCGCGCTTGGCGCCCATCTCGAGCAGTGCGATGCCTGCGGCCATCAGCGCATCAGTTACGACTCATGCCGCAATCGCCACTGTCCGAAGTGCCAGTCCCTCGCCCGCGCGCAATGGCTCGAACGCCGGCAGGCGGAGCTCCTCCCCTCGACCGAGTATTTCCATGTCGTCTTCACGCTTCCCGAATCCGTCGCCGCGCTCGCGTTCCAGAACAAGAGGACGCTCTACGATCTGCTGTTTCGCGCCAGCGCCGAAACGCTGCGCACGATCGCCGCCGATCCGAAACACCTCGGTGCCGGGATCGGCATCCTCACGATCCTGCATACGTGGGGACAGAATCTGCAGCATCACCCTCATGTGCATTGCGTGGTGCCGGGCGGCGGCATCGCGCCGGACGGCGAGCACTGGATCGCCTGCCGTCCCGGCTTCTTCCTGCCCGTGCGGGTCCTCTCGCGGCTCTTCCGGCGGCTCTTTCTCGAACAGCTGCGTCGCGCTTACGACACCGGCGGGCTACGCCTACATGGCCAACT
>NZ_FCOX02000155.1 GCF_900044055.2 Caballeronia calidae
CGCGGCTAGCATCGTCAGGTAAGCGCTGATGGGCGGGGGGCTATGATCCATCACTCGGTGGAAGGTGGTTTTTCCCTCACCACTCTTCGTCAGGAGCAGCTTCTTGATGTCGGTACTATCTGCACCGATCTTTTTCAGTGTTTCTACATAATTCAAGGCGGTGCTTGGGCGCCCTCCTTTTAGCGCGGATTGCAGCACAGAATTGTTCAACAACAGCTTCTTGATATCCGCATGATCTGTAATACCGACCATTCGCAAAAATTCCATGTAAGTCTGGAGCGCCTTTTCACTTTGCTTTCGCGCTTGGGACGGCATGTGCGAACAAGCAGATGTTTCTAGCGCCTCGCAGAGTGCCAACGTACCGAAGCCGTCTACGTTCATCAACAGCGGCTTCAGGTCAACGTCCGCTTGCGTCGCCAACTTCAGGTAGGCGAGGATCAGTGCCTCGTTTCCGCTGAGGAGCGCTTCGCGTAGAGCGCCGATGTTATTTGGAAATTTAACAAACAGTGATTTGAGAGTCTCTTTGGATAAGCTACCTGCTTTAGCATCGCTGGACAGTTGTTCAATTTCATGCAGCACGCCACTGGACATCGCGAAAAAAAAGCGAGGCTCGGCAGATTCGTAGTTGATCGGGCGCTTGCCACTGAATCGGGTATCCGAGATAGGATCGGTGATCATTTCAATTAAACCCATCATCTGTGGATCGTAACTTTTCGCCAACGAACTATGGTTCGAAAACGCATCGAAAAAGTGAGCTTTCTTGAGATCATTTAAGTTATTGCTCGCGAATCGCGTATATTCTTCAGTGGTGACGGGGTCGTAGAAGCGAACTACATATCGCTTCATATCGGATGACTCGGGTTTTATTTCAATAGTCATGGCCATCACATGTTGTAGCGTGCTGATCATTGCGCTGCGCCACTTACGGCCATTGGATTGGGATGGTTGTTTACCAAGCTTATCAAGTTGAAAAACAATCCACGCACCAAATTCCGACATTAAAATAATGTCGGAATTTGCCTTTGATTTATAGTTATGCCAATCCTCGTCCGTGCAAAAATTCACACCTTCCTGAAGTGCACTCTTGTTAAAACGCTTAGCTGTATCGACTTTTCTCTCTTTGTCAGAGTCCAATTTAAATGTGAGGGAAAGATTTCGGCACCAAATCTTTTCGTCCGTGCCTGGAAATTTATATTTACCGTTGTTATTGGGCTTTTTTTTGACTTCATCGAATTTCTTGAAAGAGAAATCCTTGGTGCCGCGCGGCTTCAAACTTTCTAGCAACGGTGATGCAGATTTTGAAGAAACGGGACCTTTGCGCGGAGATTGATTGAGCTCGTTAGAACGATCGTCACCGGATTTGGGCGTGAGACTGTTAACTATCATTTGTATGATCCTGATAAGTGTTCAGGCAAAAACTGATCTGAAATTGGTGCCATAGGCATCAAGCAGGTTGCGAACTTCATCGTCGATGGTTTCCATGGTCCGGGTGAGAAATAATGGTATTTGGCCTGCTTCCAGAGAAGCTCGAGGATGTTCAGTTCGGGATCATAGGCTGCAGGTAGAACAGCTGCATGCGACGTTCACGTAACCAGCGCTCGTGGAGTTAAAATCGATGGCATGATGGATTGATGCGTTATCGAGCACCCGCACCGGCGGACGTTCACCGCCCCTGTTGGGCAAGCTGCTCAAAGAACTCGATAAACAGCGTCGCACTTGATCGACGAATTCGCGACATGGTAAGCGAGCGTAGTGGCGCCAAAATCGAGCGCGTCAAGGGGAATCCGTTACGTCGAAGGGCAATCGACAAGGTTTCTAGTGCGCATGGCATCGGTGCGCCGTGCTTAGCCTCAATGCATTGGGCGATTTGCCTGAACGTCATGGACTGGGTGCGTGCACTTCCATCGCGGTAGCGAACATCGCCTCGGACAACGCACGAGGACGCCCGCCACGATGACCGCACAGCAGATGACACAAGCCTTGCTTCTTCCAGAAGTGCGACTCAGTTGTAGATCGACTGTGCGCTGACATCCAGCACGGCCGCAGCCTTGGGCGCGCTCAAGCTGTCGCCGAGCCACAGCAAGCCCGCGGGACGGATGCGAATGTCTTGATGCCTGTGCTTCACGCTTACGCACGCTAACCCCAATGGAGTCGGTGGGAAAAGGATCGAGCGATTCGGAGCCGCCTTGATGAGCTGCGAGATAACCGAGTGTGAGATGTAAGTCGTCAACTCTGAAAGGTGGGTATTATCAGCTTGTTGGGCGGCTGGCGGATATCATGTTCCGTGAAGAAAGCTTCCATGTCCTCTTCACCATCAACCGATGTGTCGGCCGTTGTCCAAGTAGTTTTCGCCTCGACGGTTGTGATTCAGGCGGCTTCAACTCCTGGTTGCGGGGCTGGGAGATGACGCTGTCCGGGGCAGCACGATCAGGATTCAGGTGCACGACGTGAATGCGCTGCCAGTTGCGCGCGGGGCCTTTCCGGCGCAGCGGGTGACTGGCGTGCGCTCTCGTAGAGCGCCGCGCGTCGATCGAGGATGGCCTGATCAAGGTTCGCATGGCGCTGCGCAGGCGTGACGAACCGGATCGCACTGTGGCGATGTTCGTGGTTGTACCCGCGCACCAGTTCTGCGACCCAGCTACGCGCGGCGAACAGGGTGTCGAACGCCTGCAGCGGGTAGGCGGGCCGGTACTTCAGCGTTTTGAACAGCGACTCCGATAAGGGGTTGTCGTTACTCACGCCCGGGCGGCTCAACGACGGCATGACGCCCAGGGCCTGCAAGGTGGCCAGCATCGTGGCGCCCTTCATCGGACCACCATTGTCGGAATGCAGAATGACCTGGTCGGGCTGTATCGCTCACGCGCGCAGAGATCCTTGGGGACCTCGCTGGCCAGGGCGCTGCTCTCTTCGGCATAGACCCGCCAGCCGACAATCTTACGGCTAAACACGTCCATAAAGAGATACAGATAGAAATACTGCCCACGAATCGCCGCTGGCAGGTACGTGGGCTCAGACTCGACAGACCAACGGATTCATCGAAGCCATCAACAGCCTGTTTCCGGCCGCCAAGCGCAAGGCGCGTGGCTACGGGCGCTTCGAAACCATGCGAACGGTCCTGTTTCTTATCGCTGGCAAACTCGATTTCTCCGCATTCAACTCGCATGCGCTGACGCCGGTTACCCACTGGATTTTCAGAAGAGCCACTTTTGTTGGGGAGCTTAATTCGTCGTCGCGCACATTCTTCTCTCAACGGTGACGCCCACGCCAGGTATCGACGTCGGCCCAACCTCTCCCCCCGACGGTAACGCCGTGTCCGCGAAATCGGGAGCCCTCGCTACGCGGGGATTCTCTCGGGCGGATCCGGATCAATTGAGTTATCACACGAGATGATTGTTTATCTGCAATGAAGATGAATTGGATGCGCCATGGATCGATCATGCCAATATTAAGCATATTGATTGATGACCGTCGTGATGGCTGCGCTGCAGTCTGGGCGGCGGCGCAAAGGCATGCTTCTTCCATGCGGTCGGTGAGGCTCATTGTCGAGGATCATCAAGGTGCTCAAGTCCGAATCGGAGATCGGTCCGGTCTATCATCGTCTGCCCGAGCGCATCCGTGCCCCCGCGGCGATCTGCTTCATGGCGCTGATTCTGTACCGGGTCCATGCGCCAGCGCCTGAAGACGCCAACGCCAGTCTGTCGCTCGAACGGGCACTCGAATACTTACGCCGTATCTAGCATCACCAGATCCGGTTCAACGGTTCCGAACCCGTTGCGGGTGTCTCGACCATCAGCGCCGGACACGCCGAGGTGCCCAATGCCCTGAACGCGAAAAAACGGATCGCCCCGCAGCAGCGCGCGCTATTGCGGTGGCGTTTCTTTAAAACACATCAACAAAACCCAGCCGTTGCGCGATCAACTGTCCAGCTCCGGAGCGTGCATGATATGGGCGGTGCTGGCCAATGATCACCCTTACCAAAAGGATCGCGTGAGCGTCAATTCGGCATACCGGGAAACGTTGTAGAAGATTAATGTTCAACATAGGTGAACGTCGAAAGGGTGCACAGTAATCGCGTGTGATGACACCAGTCTTGCATAGACGAAAACTATTGCAAACGGGACGCGTTCATATAGCATTTATGAAAATCGCTAGTTCCTTTAGAGAAATTGTTGACGCGCTCAGAAGTATCAACCCAGTTGAAGGAAACGAACCAAAAAAACGCGAACCTCTCCTTGAAAGGATCCCGGGCCTCCAAGGCCCACGGAGTCCACAGTCGACCGAAAAAAAAATAATCTTCGCGCCGCCGAAAAACAACAACCACCCCATAGCAACGGACAAGGACGCAAAAGCACCGCATAAAACTCAATCAGTGATACCGGCGTCATCAAGCGTTACGATGCCGCCTCGCCGCCGTGGTTTATCCTTTGATTCAACCGAAGACGTGCAGGCGGTGGAAAAATTTGCCGATCTATGTAAAAAAGGATCGGCTCCCGAATTGAGCGGATTGCTGAAACGTTATTTGGCGGGCGAAAACATCACGCATTTTGAGAGAATTTTGGCTGAAAACGAGAAGAGCATGCTGCAAATTGCAGTGGATAGCGGGAATGCACAAAATGTTGAACTTCTCGCCGAAACTTGCCTATTCAATCCACAAAAAATAAAAGTGCCCAGTGACGCATCCGAACGAATTAAAAAAATTATTGGTGAAAATAAAAAGAAATACAATTCGATTGTAGGCCAAATTTTGAGGGCTATATCTTATACCTCCGGATCTGATCCGTCAGATCCAAATGTAATCGCGCCGTCAGGCAAAAGATGCTGTGACGAGATTCTTGGAGGACTAAAAAAGTTTTTGCCATCAAATCTTCGCGCGGCGCTGACGGACAAGCCGGATGCAAACGCATCGGAGTTGATTTGTAGCGTATTCTCAAAAAATATGCTCGATTTTCAATATATCAACAATTTAGGCAAACCAGAAGGAAAGCTGGGTGACTACATCAATGAGGAACAGCATTGTAATAATCTAAAGCAGATGTTCAAGAAATTGCGTTTCGATTTCGTTGATAACTTGTTTGATCTGCCAAAAGAAAAATACGCAGAGGTTGTCGCTTCGTTCAGCAGACTGCAGACAGATGAAAAGGAAACTATTTTAAAGCGGTTAATGACTGATAGCTGCAAACTCATACCTGACGAGTTGAAGGTGGCGCTTCTCTACGAATACGACGCTCCGTTTTCCACGCTCAACGATAGTATTGATGCGCGAGATTGCCTATCCGGCCACGACTCAATCATTGCCAAAATGTTTTTCGATAGTTTGGATGAGCCAAAGCGGCGGCCTCCTTACGACGAAAGTTGTTCGGCAAAGTTTTCAACGCTACTCGAGATGTTTCAGATTTCATCCGGCGATGCAGATGAAATTTTTCGAGCGATGCTAGTTCCAATTTCCTCGACTGATTTAAATCGCTGCATCGCAAGCATTGAGCGCAGCACAATTCCTGACTTTTTGAAGAGATTACTTTACGGGAAATTATCGGATCGAGTTAATTTCTGTTGCAAACCAGGTCTGCTGGGTCATCCCAACGTCCTCGGAAGTCTTCTCATTGGGAAAGAGCGCGGGAAAGAAAAATTTTTCGACTGGTCATTTGATTTTTCCAGAGAAAGCGTTCAAGAATTCTCGACAGTGCTCAGGGGAATTGACGGCATTAAACATCTGGCCGTCAAGGAGTTACTGCTTGCATTTCCAGCTAAAATAGAGCGCGCCTTTCGATTTGCATATAAAAGCGGTGACATTGATTACCTGACAAACCTTGTTGGCCTACTGAAAATATGCTATCCCGCAGTCAAGGAGTTAGGGAGAGAGAATCAAAAAATGATTTATCAGATGATCCATGATGCCCAAAAGGGATATTTATTTAATAAAATTCATTCCCCATTCAATACGGATGACTATCGAAGACTAAATTCAAGCAATCCGAATTTAATGCGGAAAATTCGTGGGTTAAAGTATAGTTTTGAATTCGACGAGGAGCATCAAGATGTATGGTAATTGTGGTGCTGTCAGATTGTTAGATGATCAGGCGAAATTGATTTTAAAATTTGAAAATCGGCCTTCAGGATCGAGGCAAGCTTGGCTTCGCATACAGCCTGATAGAAGCGAGCCCTCCCACCGCGGTCGGAGCTTGCCGACTTTTATGACGCTGCCCTTCGTCCTGTCCATCGAGTTTGCCGGCAAGGCGCGCAGCCTCTGCTTGGGCCTCACGGCCCCCGTTTGCATGGCCCCGCCATGCGCGCGCCGTTCGCTTGAGTTCGACAGTTAAACGCGCAACTATTTGATTTTATTGATGTCGATTTTAAAAAATGCCACTACAACAGCGCG
>NZ_FCOX02000156.1 GCF_900044055.2 Caballeronia calidae
CATGGTATTGCGTTCGAATGGGCCGCACTCGATGAGGCATCGCCGTGGCCCTATGCCCGTTCGGCGGCCATTGTCGACGCTACGCGTGAAATAGGTGGCGCCACCACAACCGAAACCGCTACTACCTTTCCAGCCTCCCGGCGAACGCCGCTCGCCTGGCGCACACGGTGCGTTCGCACTGGGCGATCGAAAATGGCATGCACGGGTGCCTGGACATGGCGTTCGGCGAAGAGCAGTGTCGCGTGCGTATTGACAATACTGCGCAGAACGTCGCCGTGCTCCGGCGCATTTCGATGAATCTGCTGCGCGATGACCTGACCTCGAAAGTAGGGCTGAGAAATCGGCGCCTCAAGGCTCTTCAAGGCTCCTCAAGGCATGTGCAAACGACCGCTATCTGGCACAGCTTCTTGGCTGGGCCGACAGCCAATCCGTATGAAAATCCCTGCGATTTGCCCTGATGAATCAGAGGCTAACGCGAGAAGAAGCTGTTCCCATGTCGCCTGCTTACCTAAGCTTGGAGCCACGGAGCAATACGCGCCACCTTGAGTTTGGCTGAGGTTGACCCGGGTTCAAGCGGGGCCTTCGTCTTGGCTGGCACCAGCTTGCACAGGGCGGTACTTTGCGTCAATCAGTTTTACGCGATCGCTCGCGGGCTGCATCAGGAAAGTTCGGAATCTTCATCCAGTCCTCCCCCTCGACTGAATTGGGCGTGACTGCGGAGAGGTTTAGGTCTAAAGCGATTGCGCCGACGCCTTCATCCGCAACCGGATCGCTCTCATCGTCTTCATTTACCTCATCAGGAAAGCGCTCGGTCTTCATCAAGTCCCACTGTCCGACTGAATCGACTGTGACTGCGGAGAGGCTTAGGTTTAAAGAGATTGCGCTGCCGTTGCCCGAGCTCTCCGATGAAGCGGCCTACATGATGCAGTTCTTTATCGAAGACCTCTACCTCTGGTTCAGCCGCGCATACGCCACCCAGATCCGGCGCTATCGCGAGCCTTGGTACCGGGGGCCAACCCAGCCGCCGCACCAGACTCCCGACGAGCCGTTCTGAAACGACAACGGGGCTTCATTGCCCCGTTTTACTTCGTCCCTCGAACATCATCTATCTTGCTCATTGCCCCATCGACTTACGTGCTCACGCTCACCAGCCCGACAGTGCACTGACACAGTGGTTCAACCAGCGCACGCAGGGCACGGGGCCGAACCGCCGCGCGCGGCGCATCGCCATCGTCGCTGTCGCACGACGACTGGTGATTGCACTATGGCGCTACCTGAAGCACGGCGTTATTCCTGAGGGCGCGCAGATGAAACCCCTCTGACCTCGTATGCATAGCGAAAGTGATGCCGCGACAATCGGATCACTTGTTGTTCCCATGGTTGAAGTGGACATGCCCGTCGGACTCCTGGGTTGCCGACGCAACCGACTTCTAGATGGGGCACGTAACCCGGACAAGACTCCGGCGCAGCGAGCTGAGGTTTTGACGACACGTGGAAAAGCTATCGACACCTCATCGACGGTTCGCTTGCGCTCGTCTCGTTACTCCGTACCTTACGCATTCGTTGCGCCTTTTGCTTCAACGCTGCCGGGTCGGCCCGAGGAATTTCACCACCAGCCGCCCACAGAACTGTGCGTAAACCTCTCGATTTACACGGCTCGTCCCAGCCATTCCTCCGCCATCTCGCGACGGCGGAGCGACGCGGAAGGTAAATGCTCATCCCGGTTTCCCGGTTGGCGACAACCTTCCTTGAGCTGAGTCATCCCCTTTGCTCAGCGCCCATTACAGGCGCTTCAACGCTCGTACGGGATGATCCGTCCCCTGCATGCGCATCGGTACTTTCCCCCTTCGGGGGTCCCACTTATAAGGTTTTCCATTGGCATCACATGCAGAGTTCCCAAGTTCCCTACCCGAGCCAAGACTAGGGTCACGCCACCTATACACCGGACACCACGTAACCAATAAGCAGGTCGCCGTCACGCTGATCCTGGGGGGTAGTGCGCCCCCAGTTTTGATGTCGTCTATAAGACGTTTCGATGCGTCATCAGTGGTTCACTTGCGTTCGTCTCTCTAGTCCAGACATGACGTGTTTGATCACGCCTTTTAACCGTAACGTTCACCACCGCAGGGTTTCGCACTGAAGCAGCTTACGGCTGTTTGAAGCCCGCGCCTGCACGCTGACTTCGGAGGGCCTTCCTCCATCTCAGGTAAAGCACCGTGCCTCAAAGAATGCAGGCACGTTCATGGCACAACACCACGGCGTCTCTTAAACGCCGCAGCTTGAAGTGGTTTGATGCCTTCTCCTGAAAGACGGCACCGAGGGGCCCACCCTCATCGATCAAACAGCTTTCATAGCACACACGCCGTCGCTTTTCCAAGGATCTCGATATCGAGTCTCGCACTGGCGAGTTCTTTCCGAAGTCGGCTGTTCTCCGCCTCCAGTTCGTTGATCGGGCGCGTCGATCGCGTGCTCTTCACTTCGTGACTGTCGACATCGACGATACTTTTGGCATTGCGACTGCGTCGACTCCAATTGCCCAAGGTTGCCACGGGCACTCCAAGCCTCCGCGCGGCTTCGTGCTGCCCGACTGATTCGGCAAGCCTAATGGCCTCGGCCTTGAACTCGTCCGTGTATTGCCGCTTTGGCACTACTTCTCTGACATTCAAACCTCCGCACAAACAGAAATTAGCAAATTTCTGCTGTACGTGAAATCAAGGTGAAATCAAGGCATGGTCATTTTCGCGATGCCATCAAGACGCGCAAACCCTTGCGCAGATTGGCTCTGCGCCGTTTTCATCATGAAAAACCATCACACTTTTCCGCGAGGACCCTATACTGGGTCGCCGTTGTCGTCATGTTTAGCTTTTTTAATTTTTCTATCCTTATTGCTATCAACCAGAGAAATCTTGTCAATATATTCGTTGAACATCTCCAGCCCCGGTCCAACTTGAATAGTAACCTGCTTTATATCACTATTCATTGGCGACTTACATCTATCCCCTTCTAATTTAACCGTAACCCATCCCAGTTTGTCCATTTCCCCCTGATACTCTTGCTTTTTCGCCTCATCCTTAGTGTTGATTTTGTTATTGTGCAACACTGTTCTGCGTTTGTGCATTTCAGCCCTTCTTTGCTTTTCTAAAGGAAGATTTAATTTTTCATCTTCCACAAACTTCTTCGTCGTTTCGGAGGTATGAGCAGCAGCCTTTTCTATCAACTTATCGAAGGAACCTTTCTTAAGTGCGATTTCAAGGAGAACTCCGCTTTTGGGTTGGCAATATTCGGATGCATATGACCGACTAGGTGTTGTCGACACCTCGCCCCCTCCCCCCTTTATCAGTTTATTCGTTTCGAGAGCCTCGTACATTTCGTCGGGCGGAGCCGAGCGATACAGAAGCTCCCTGCCTGAATTTGTACGCGTAAGGCCAAACTTATCATCGCCCCTCCCGCCGTTCTTCAGACTGTTAGGATCGTATTGTTTAATTCTTTCTTTAAAAGTTTCTTTTATGTATTGGAAAGCTTCCACGGATGGCTTCTTCAGGGTTAGAGGCTTCTTCAGGTCTAGCTTTGGCAGCGCCGAAAACGTATCATTGGATTTTTCCAACCGGGGCTTACTAAAATCGCCATCAGCTGCTTCTGAGTTGTTAATTTCTATATCGGAATTAAGGCCGACGTTGCTGCCTACACCATTTGTTTTATACACCACTACACCTCTACAATTGATGATTCATTGAAATAACATAGATCTTACTACAGCCACTCACGAGCAGTTAAATGTTGCCAAATTAAGGTAAGAACAGTCTGTCATCACGCAACTCGCCTTGGGTTTACGATGAAACGCGTCCTTCGCATGCCACTGTAAATATTGACAGGTACGCCACCGTCGAAAACAGAGTACTGTACGTCTGAGCTAGGCCACATATACACTCGCGCGACATATGCAGCGTTGTTAAATTATTCATAAGATCGATCCCAACATTGATTCTTATTAATGATTGAAAATCAGGAATGCTTTGAAAGAGTTTTTTTTGCTATATTTGGATTCGCAGAAGTTACCGTCAAGGCGCATCTATGCGATGTCAAGAAGGCGCCGCGCAGCGCTCCACCTCTTGGCCTCATAGGTCACGAGCTCTTTGCGTGAATGCTTGTTCACGCGGAGATCCCTCGCTTGATGTGCAAGGCGGCGCAACGGCGTTAAGATTTATCCTGCCGTGCGTATGGCAAACCGTGCGTATGGCAAACCGATCGTTTGCCCCGAGGTGAGTCATTTCCGTGCGCAACCGTATCCGCCGGGAACAAACCCAACTGCCCTAACCAATTTAGGACCCAACACGTGAAACGCATATCATTTTCGCACCTGAAATCGTCGCTGAAACAGGAAGTGGCCTCATTCTGGAACCACAAAACAAGGGAGAGTATTCCCAAAGCTAAAAATGTCTCTCTTGCTGAGATCCCGTATGCGTTTAAGAAGCTAAACAATCCGGAACGGCCTCATAAAATTAGAACGCACCGTCTTAAAATTGCCGAGCTTATACTCAATGCAAGTCCAAATACGGAAATTCAGTCTGCAGAAGGATTTCTAAAAGCTCTCGAATCCAGCTGCGCACTGGGGCAAGACTCAATTAAGATGATTCTTGACCGATTTGCCGAAGTTCCGGCCGAAAAAAGATCTGAGGCCATCAGACTCATCATGGCGCGGTTCTCCAAGGAAAAACATCCGACCGATGAATCTGCAGCATCGAGATCATTTGACGTGTTATATGGCGCGATTCTTGCCGAATTGATCTCCGATCCGAACCGACTTCCCCAGACCGATCGGATGACTATTCTCACTGCAGTGTTAGAAGAAATTGGGACACTCGATGTCCGCGCACGCCTAACTCCGTTGAACGCCATTGCGAAAATCTTTCGAAGCGTTCGTATCGACCTGCCGATATTTCTCAATGCGTTGAAGCAGACCGCAACACTTGATGCTCGCAAACGATATGCTCCCCTATCACGTCTCGTGGAGAGTATCGCTTTCCTTGCTTCTCAGGCTGGCCGGACAACTGCGTTCAATTACATTTTGGCTCAAACGCACGATCTTAGTGACAATGACCGGGCAGCTCTGTTAGGTCGCCTAGCAGCAAGCATCTTTTCCCTTCAGCCAGTTGATCGGACGGCAGCTTTCAACGACGTCATCAAATACCTTGCCCCCCTGAAAACAGACATGCTGCAGATTCCGCTGACGGGGCTCGCGCACGTTATCTTCAGCCTTCCAAAACATAACCGAATTACTGCTTTCAATGACGTGCTGGCGCAAACCTACGTGCTCGAAGGTGATTCAAAGCCGCCTGTGCTTTGGGAGCTTACGGATACGATCCATCGAATGGAGGAGTTCTACCAGGTTGTCGCTTTCAATAGCGTGCTTGCGCACACCGACGCTCTTAACGAGGAGGCACGGCTGACTTTGCTCACCGAGCTCACGTCGATAATCGATCGCCTTCAGGAGCTCGACCGGAGTGAGGCTTTTAATGGTGTGCTTACAAAGGCAGGTGCACTCAACGAAGACCGGCGACAGATTGTGCTCAGCGAGCTTGCGCAGAAGATCTATCAGCTTCCAGAAGAAGAACAGATGACGGCTCTCAGCGCTGTTGCGGCGCACGCCGCCGGGTTAAAAGCGAGTGCGCAATATAATTTGCTTAAAGAGCTAGACCAGGTGTCCAACGTCATTTTGGAACGTATTCGTCCCAGTGCTGATGAGCAGTAAGTGCATTCCATTAATGGTGAGTAGCCGCTGGGAGTAGAGCGTGTTGCACAACCCGGCGTTGCTGAAGTCTTCGTCAATGCTCGCGGACTGCCGATGACGCGCTCCGGCTTCGAATGTGTGTTGTCCAAACACGCGACCACCGCCGCGGCCCAATGTCCCTCGTTGACCTCGAAGCGCATCTCACCGCACGTATTGCGCCACAGCTGCGCCCTGACGATCCTGCAAGCCACCGGGGATCTGCGCAAGGTGGCCCTCTGGCTGGGCCATGCCGACATGCAGACTACGGAGATGTATCTGCGTGTGGACCCATCGGAGAAGCTCACGGCTCTGGCTGGTGTCGTTCCCCTGGCACTGCGGTCCGGGCGATTCAAGGCCCCGGACAAGCTGATCGCGATGCTGAAGCCCGACTGAATATGCGGAGTGAAATGCGGGCGGCGACCGGGCTCCACGGTTGGCCGCCCGACTGTGTTCCGCATATTCCTGAACTCTGCATTCGCCAGAGCGCGTTGACATGTGCTCGACCTCGAAGCTGCGTACCTCGAGCTTCTCGAGGCGATCGCGGGCGAGCATCGCGCCGGTGCTCGTATGACG
>NZ_FCOX02000157.1 GCF_900044055.2 Caballeronia calidae
TCCAGTTTTCGCGCATCAGTTTTCGTATTCATACTTCTCTAACGCACGAGGCAGTATTTGGTGCACCGGTCAGTAACTGGCTCCGGTCCGATGAAATACGCATCCGAATTGCCCAACCGTGCGATGCCGATTGACGGGTGTATCTCATAGGTGACGGTGTCTGCGTCCGATTTCTCGTCCATCGTCATCGTAAGCTCCTCAAGGAAGAGGCAGAGATCTTTGTGTCGAAAGAGCCTGTTGAGGGCGGCCCTTCCTTTTCTCCGTCAAGACTGCTACCCGACGAATCGTCTTCCAGAACGTGCAGAACGGGGTGCGGTGTCTGCAGCGCAAGCAGCACGAGATCTTCTTCGCCCGATACGCCATACCAGTGAAGTGCACCTTCGGGAACAAGTACGAGGTCGCCTTCACTAAGTTCGCGCTCCTCGCGCGCGTCTTCCCACCTAATATCGCCGACATTGTCCTCGTCGCGCCGCGGTCTGACTGTCATTTTGGCGCGCCCTTGCCAGCATAGGACCAGCTCAACGCTTTTGGGGTGGTGGTGTTCGGGATTCTCCTGCCGGGGTACAAACGTGTAGGCCGTGAAATGAAACATTGGTTTAGCGAAATCTGTCGCACCACCTGCGACCAGCCCTTCCTTACCCCAGATCTTCGACCTCACGCAGATCAGCTTTGGATCGAGCTCAAAGCCAAGATAGTCCGCGATCCTGCGCTTGTATGATGTCAATGCATCGCCGCTCAACACCTGAGAAAAACCATCAGGAAATGGCTCGGCCATTCGGTGAAGGTTTCCCTTTCCCGGAATGCTCACCCGCAACAGCACCAGTTTCTCCACCGGCCACACTTGCGGGTCTTGATTTGCTCTTGGAAACGGATGTTGAACGCTCTTCCTTTCTTCGGCGAGCGCCGTAAACCTGTGAGCCGACCGCTTCGGGAGAATCAATGTGTCGCCGGGTGTAATATGAATGCCGTTTGAACCCGGTGCATCCACAATCGGTGCTTCCCAGCCTGAATCGTCGGACTTCCGCAATGCCAAGGAAACCGTTCCTCGTCCCCGCCAGCAAATAATGAGTCCCACCCCATCCGTGCCGCACTCAGCTGGAGTCTGCATACCGGGCGCGATCGAGAAAATTTCCACGATCAGAGGGGGAGCGCCCGTGCCTCCCCACATCTGCGTGCAGGCGAATCCAGGGCCATTGGCAGCACTGACGTTGGCAACAAAATCCCTTAAATGCTTAATATCGACTTGGATCGGGGTCACAGCATTTTCCTCCAAGCTCACATTCCAAAGCCATCGCTTGAGGCCGTGGGAAGACCGTGGATTTGTTTCTGCCGCAGCTCGGTGCTGAAACTCATTGTAGGTACACAGGCGCGCAAGTCAATTAAGTCGCTTTTCCATTTCCACGCTCGTCGGCGCAGCACGCTCTCTGTGATGGCCGAATCGGGTTTGGCACGCTCGTGCCGGCCATCGTCCGTTGCAGTTGAAACTCCTTTTGAAACGTGAAAGCGCGGAGATTTGGCGTCCATGTCCTAGTCCAAAAGGCCTATTTTCATTTCCGAACGACCAATTAAACTAATGTAGGGTGAAGCGCTGGCTAAGCCTGACGGCCGGTTTATGGGAGAACGCTCAAAATGCAAATGGTCATGCTGGAAAGACGGAACATGAGAATTCTCATGCGCGGTCTCGCGTGCACGGCACTCGCGTGCACACTGATCGCCTCTTCGCTGGCCGTGGCTGACGAGCTCAAGATCGGTGGCGCCGGTCCAGCGATGGGAACAATGCGCCTTCTCGCTGAACGCTTCAATCAAACGCACGATCAGCCGAAGATAAGCGTACTCGCTGCGAGTCTGGGTTCTGCAGGGGGGATCCGGGCGGCAACGGAAGGGGCAATCGACATCGGCGTGAGCAGCGTGCGGTTAACCGAAAGCGAGCAGAGCAAGGGAGCTACAGAAACCGAGGTTGCTCGCACCCCCTTTGTCTTCGCAGTGGGGTTGAGCACGCCCGTTAGCGGGTTGAGTACCCTTGAATTACAGGATATCTATTGGAATATATATGAACAAAAGAATCCGGACTGGGGGAATTATTTAGATAGAAGTCTTGAACGCGCAGATCGTCCACCTGAGCGCATTCGTATCATTATGCGGCCGAGCAACGAGTCCGACAATGCGATTATCAAGAGAATATCTCCCAAGATCGACACGGCCATGACGGCACTCGAGCAAAGACCTGGCATGATCGTAAGGTCAACGGCCCAGGAGAACGCGGCAGCGATCGAGGAAGTCCCCGGCGCGTTTGGGACTTCCACGCTCAGCCTCATCGTGACGGAGCACCGCAAAATTCGGCCACTGAAAATCGACGGCGTCGAGCCGTTGCCGCAATCCGTGGCAGACGGGCGTTACCCCTACTACAAATCCGTATTCCTCATCACAGGATCGAAGTCATCCGCTTCCGTGCAGGAGTTCATCGCTTTCGTCCAGTCGAAGGATGGACGTGCGATTCTCGCGGAAACCGGGCATACCGTGGTCGCCGGACCCAAACCCAAGCTGCCGACATGGTGAAAAACGAGGTCGTTGTCACCGTCACCTGGATCGCTACCATCGTTGCACTGATCCTTACGGTAGCGCTGCCGTGGGGGTATTTTCGTGTTGCCTACGGCGCATTAGAAAGTGAAACCGAGACCGAAGCGCAGATCCGGGCCGGACTGCTGAGTCAGTTTATTGGTGCCAACCCGGAGCTATGGACGTTCTATGAGCACGGTCTGCATGAAGCGCTTTCACGGGACCCGCCGCTGCGGCCGGAACAACTCAACCGCATTACGGACCTAAATGGGCAAGAGGTGGCTAGCGTAGGAGCACCACCGCTATGGCCTCGAATCGTGTGCGCGGTAGTGTTATACGATGCGGGAAAGGTCACCGGTCATCTCGAGGTCACTCGATCAATTCGTCCCGTTGTCGGTGACACAATCGCCGTCGGAATGCTGGGCTTGTTTATCGGCACTGCCGTATTTTTTTTACTACGAGTGCTCCCACTCAGAGCGCTTCAGCACGTCACCGAAGCGCTGCAGGAGGAGATAGCAAAGCACGACGAGGCCCGACGGGATGCGGAAGCCGCAAATCGTGCAAAGTCGCGTTTCCTCGCCGCCGCTAGTCACGACCTGCGGCAACCGCTCCACGCACTTGGCCTGTTCGCTGCAGGCCTTGCTTCTGTCGTTCGGGAGCCGTCCGCGCTTGGCATCGTCGCCAAGATAAATGGCTGCACCGAATCGCTAGAAGAACTTTTTGACGAGCTATTGGATATATCGAAGCTTGATGCGGGTGTCGTTCAACCGACTATAAGCCACTTCCCGATAGAGGCTATATTTTCCAGATTGCGGATCGAGTACGAATCTCTTGCGAATGAAAAAGGGCTTACCTTGCGGATCGTCCCGAGCAACACGAACGTGTTCAGCGACGCGATGCTCCTCGAACGAATCTTGCGCAACTTAGTGTCGAATGCCATTCGCTATACGCCTTGCGGTGGGCATGTGCTGGTCGGTTCCAGAAACCGCGGCCGTAAGCTTCGCATACAGGTATGGGATACCGGAATTGGCATTCCGGCAAACCAAGCCGAACTCATCTTCGAAGAATTCTACCAACTCGAAAATCCCGAACGCGACCGCAGAAAGGGTTTGGGCTTGGGCCTCGCGATTGTAAGGCGCACCGCCGTACTGCTCGGAACCGATGTTCACGTCAAATCGACGCCGGGATTCGGTTCCGTCTTCAGTATCGATATACCCGTCGGAGCGGCGCTCCGATCAGTTCGCCCGCGCCACATTATTCCAGACAGCAGTCATCAGATCAGCTCAGTCGCGGGCAGCCTGATCGCGGTCGTGGACGACGAACGGCAGATTCTTGATGGAATGCATACCTTACTGTCACAGTGGGGCTGCGAAACTGTCTGTACGGAGACAGCAGAGGATGCAGCGCGAGGGATCATGCACCATGCTCGCCGGCCAGATATCTTTCTTGTCGACTATCGGCTGCGCGAGGGCGTGTCAGGGATCAGCGTTATCCGGGATCTTCAGGCGCGCTTTGGACGCGATATACCCGCGGTCCTCATAACTGGCGAGACGGCGACCGAAAGCCTGAAAGAAGTGCGGGAGAGCGGTTATCAACAAATTCACAAGCCACTTCCTGCGGCCAGGCTTTATGAGCTGTTGAACGGGCTTATCGTATCTCATCATGAGGACCATCAGACTCGCTCGTTATAGCCGCGCGTCTGTAGTCCGTCTTGCAGAATGGCGTGAAGCCAGCGCCGCGCGCGAATAGGTGCAAATCGAGGGTTGCGAAACTCCCAGTTTCAATATGGAAGTACGACACGTGTCGCCGTCGGCCGCGCGTTATGCGGCGAGCAGTAGATGGCAAAGCTCATTTTTGCCTTGTCACATTCTCTCGCAATTCTTGACGAAGGGACTATGACCTGCTGTACGACCAGCAGTTGCCTTCTATGAGGAGAAAATAGTCAAGGGCTTTTGGGTTTCCGGGCTTTCCATCGGATCAGCACATTTTCTGAAGCATTGGAAAGACAAAACTATCTCGCCACCTGTCTGAATTGTGTTGCGCAACGTGAGACATTTATGCCTCACCGCCTTCTATCCGCCGGCGGGCAGCCGGCCGCATCCCATGCGCGTTACGCTGGAGAGTTCCCCAGGAATATGCCCCATCTACAAACGTTCGGTTGCTGTCAAGCAACCCAGCAACTGCACGGGCATATTCAGTTCAGACCTGCAAGTATCTGTTTCTTTCGATCCATTACTGCGCCGCCTAGTTTGACAGGTATCCCTATCGCATTTTGAGTTCAGCGCCTTCTGGTATCACACCGTCCTTGAGGTAGCGCCACAGCGCGATGACCAGGCGGCGTGCTACCGCGACGATCGCTATACGTCGGGCGCGTCGGTTACCTCGAGAACGATGACTGGCCGGCATCGAACAATGTCATTCATGCCGCTAGCGGCGTGAATGACATTGTACTAAACCGCTGACGCGGTAGGGAGAGGAGAGCGAGAGCTGATGGCTGACCTTCATTGGTGGCGGTGAGCTGACGCAGGATCCCAACGAGGGGACGCAGACACCTCCAGGAACAGTATGTGGATGCCCAACCGGGCTCCACCACTGCTTCCAGGAGGTTAGTTATGACGCCGCTGCGCCAACGCATGTTGCACGACATGGAGATCCGTAACCTCGCCGATAACACACAGAAGTCCTATCTGATTCAGGTAGCCAGTTTCACCCGCCACTTCCACCGTTCGCCCGAACTGCTGGGCCCCGACGAGATCCGGGCCTGGCTCATCCATCTCCGTGAGGAGCGCAAGCTGGCACCCGGCAGCCTCGGACCAACGATCGGCGCACTCCGGTTTCTCTACCGCGTGACGCTTAAACGCGACTGGAGCGACGAGGACTTTCCGCTACCGAAGAAACCGGTAAGATTACCGGTCATCCTGAGCTTCGACGAGGTAACAACCTTCTTCGATGCCATCCCCAGCCTGAAGCACCGGGCCATCCTGATGACCGCCTACGCGGCTGGCCTGCGTGTGTCGGAAGTGGTCCACCTGAAGGTCACGGACATCGACAGCAAGCGCATGGTCATCCGTGTCCGCCAGGGTAAAGGCCGTAAGGATCGCTATGTAATGCTGTCGCCGAGGCTGCTGGAGGTCCTGCGAACATACTGGCAGGATGCTCACCCGCGGGAGTGGCTGTTTCCTGGCAACATTCCCGGACAGCCCATCAGCCGAGATGCCGTCGGTCTGGCGTGCCAGCTTGCACGTAAGCGCAGCGGAATCCAGAAGCCAATAACGCCCCATTCCCTGAGGCACGCGTTCGCCACCCACCTGCTGGAAACCGGTACGGATGTGCGCAGGATCCAGCTACTCATGGGTCATAGGTCCCTCTCGACCACGTCGAAGTACTTGCGTATTGCGACCAGCACCGTCTGCGCCACCGCGAGTCCCTTCGACCTGCTGCCGCACCCCGCACCCATTCCATTCCCACCACCAGCGTCCGAGTACTTCTGAAGCCGGCGATGCGCCCGGCGCTCGAGGTGGCGGACATCTTCCGCCACTGTGGACCCCAGTTCCGGGAATCTCATGCCGGTGGGCTCAGTCGTGTCCAGCGACGAGTGATGAGCGCCATCGAGCTGTGTCGTACGGCCGCGCTCGGCGGACATGTCGAACAGTGCGATGCGTGTGGCCATCAGCGCATCGCCTACGACTCATGTCTTATGGGGAGTCCTCGCTAACGGGGATCTCGCGACCATGTTCGATTCTAGAACGGCCGAACACCACTAGTCAGCTG
>NZ_FCOX02000158.1 GCF_900044055.2 Caballeronia calidae
GCTCGGGGGAGGACGCGGCGGTGGGCGCGTCGGCTGCTTGTGTGGGGCTCGGGAGGTCGAGGGATTGGGTGTACATGGCGGCACTCGCTCTTGGATGGTCGCTGTTCGGCGATTATAAACCGACCGGACGGTCGGTAAATAGATTTTCGAGATGCACTCGGGTAATTACGCATGCGGCGCGAAAGGCCGATTGCGTTGCGCGCTCTTTAATCTAGTGCAGACGAGGGAGATGTGCCGGACGGCGAGAGAACCGCGAAGGAGCGGCGGCGATCGACCGCCGCCGCTCCTGAAGGGAGGGTGTCAGAGAAACAGCGGGCGTTTAGCCCTTTTGCTGGAGAGCGAAATCTTCCGCATCGACGTCGTAACCCGACGGTTCCCAGCGCACAGCCAACAACGCGACGAGCCCGGCGAGCGGCGCGACCGCGATGATCCAGAACACTTTCGTGCCGAGCGCCGCCGACAGAACCGGGAACAGGAATAGCGAGACGGTCGAGCTTGCGCGCATCAGCGTCTGATTGAAGCCGACGCCCACGCCGCGCAGCGAAGTCGGATAACTGAGCGACGCGAACGTCATGCTGTGCGAGCCGGGCCCGACGCCTTGCCCCAGCAGGAACGCGGCGAGGAATGCGATCGCGATGACGACTTCGGCGCCCGTCGACGGTTTCCCGACGATCGCAAGCCCGATGAGCGCGGCCAGCTGAAACGCGTAGCCGACGACCGACAGCTTCCACGCGCCGTATTTCGGCACCGTGCGCACGGAGAACAGCCCGCCCGCGAACGCGAAGCAGAGGTTCAAAGCGAGCGACGCGAGAATCGTGGTGAGCATCGACTGCGCGAGAAAGCTCGAGATGATCACCGGCAGACCGAACGCGACGGCGTTGTACGCGAACGACGACGCGATCGCGATGACGGTCGCGAGCACGGTTCGGCGCAGATACACGCCGCGCAGGAGCGCGCCGTAGTTGCTCCACGTCGCGCGACGGGCCTTCGGTGCGACGACGGCGGCTTCGTCGACGCGCGCATCGATGCCATAGGAGCGCTTGAGAATCGCCGCCGCGCCCTTGAGATCGCCCTGATTCGCCGCCCAGACCGGCGATTCGCTCATGTAGCGGCTACGGATCGCGATGATCGCGATCGCCGGAACCGCGCCGAAGCCGAGAATCAGCCGCCAGAGCCAGCCGGCGTTGTGCTCGGGCAAGACCGCATACAGACCGAGCACGAGCAAGTATGAAACACTGATCGCCGCGTACCAGACCGGGCACCACATCGCGACGCGCGCCGCTTTGTTGCCCCGCCCTTGCAGGCGCGAGAACTCCGCGAGAAAAGCCATCGCGACGGGCAGGTCGATGCCGACGCCGAGTCCCATCACGAAGCGCGCACCGCCGAGCACCCATGCGTTGGGCGCGAACGCGCAGGCGATCGCCGCGACGACGAAGAAGAACATGTCGGCCATGAACACGCGATAGCGGCCGACCTTGTCGGTGAGATAGCCGCCGAGAAACGCGCCGATGATCGCGCCGAACGTGATCGCCGCCGCGACGAAGCCCGAGCCCGTCGGCGTCAGCGAAAACTCGCGGGCGATGTCCTTCATGCCGAACGCGAGCGCGCCGAGGTCGTAGGCATCGAGGAAGATCCCGCCGAGCGCGATGGCGACGACGACGCGCGCATCGCTGCCGATTGCCGCGCCGCGATTGACGAGGCTGGAGACATCGGCGGCGCTCTTGATGACGGGGCGCGGATCGCTGGCGGCGGCCCGGGTGGAAGCGCGGTCGGGCGCGAGAGAAACAGACATGATCGGACCAGTTCGGTAAAAAGTTGTTGAGGCAACGAATCGCGGGATCGTACTGGCCCGAGCGCGGCCGACCAAATTCTTTTTTGTTATTTAATGACTTACGACGCGTCTGCAAAGCTTTTCACCGCCGTCGCGCCCCGTGCGACCGGCGCGACGACGGGCGATGCGACAATGTCGCTCGTTCTGTTGCTGGTATTCAGGCATGTCGTCAGTTGAAAACATTGAATCGGTGAGAATCGCGGTCGTCGGCGGAGGGCCGGCCGGGCTCATGGCCGCGGAGGCCATCGCGGCGGGCGGCGCGCGCGTCGATGTCTTCGACGCGATGCCCTCCGTCGGCCGCAAATTCCTGATGGCGGGCAAGGGCGGCATGAATCTCACGCATTCCGAGCCTGCGGACGCCTTTCTCGCCCGCTATCGCGCACGAAGCGCGAACATCGCGCCGCTGCTCGCGCGCTTCGATTCGAATGCGTTGCGAAACTGGGTGCACGGGCTGGGCGTGGAAACGTTCGTCGGCAGCTCGGGCCGCGTGTTTCCCACCGACATGAAAGCCGCGCCGATGTTGCGGGCGTGGCTGCATCGGCTGCGCGCGTCGGGCGTGACGTTCCATATGCGGCATCGCTGGCTCGGCTGGGCGGACGAAGGCACGTCGATATCGCGTTTCGCGACGCCATCGGGCGAAAAACGCGTCCGGCACGATGCGCTCGTGCTCGCGCTCGGCGGCGCGAGTTGGCCGCAACTCGGCTCGGACGGTGGCGCGCTCCCGATTCTCTCGGCGCGCGGCGTGGCCGTGCGGCCATTCGTGCCGTCCAATTGCGGCTTCGATATCGGCTGGAGCGCGCATTTCAGCAGCCGCTTCGCGGGCGAGCCGCTCAAGTCCGTGGCGATCGGCGTGCCGCTCGCGGACGGCGTGCCTGATTGGCGCACCGGCGAGTGTCTGATCACCGATCAGGGTATCGAAGGCAGCCTGATCTACGCGTTGTCGGCGCCGATTCGCGATCGGATCATCGAAAGCGGCGGCGCGGGCGTGACGATTCTGTTGGACCTCGCGCCGCAACTTTCCGCCGGGCGCGTGCGCGATGAGGTGCTGCATCCACGCGGCGCGCGATCGCTTTCGAGTCATCTGCAAAGCCGTCTGCATCTGACTGGCGTGAAAGCGGGCTTGCTGCGTGAGTGCCTGAGCAAGGAAGAATTCGCCGATCTCGACACGCTCGCCGCGCGCATCAAGGCGTTGCCGCTGCGTCTGCTGCGTCCGCGGCCGATCGCGGAAGTCATCAGCAGCGCGGGCGGCGTCGAATTCGAAGCGCTCGACGCGCGCTCGATGCTGAACGCGCTGCCCGGCGTGTTCTGCGCGGGCGAAATGCTCGACTGGGAAGCGCCGACCGGCGGTTATTTGCTGACGGCGTGTTTCGCGAGCGGCCTCGTCGCCGGCGAAGGCGCGCTGGCGTGGCTCGCCGGGCGCGCCTGAGAGAGATCTACGCGGCGACCAGCCGCCACAGCGACGTCACTTCCGCCGAGCGCGCGGCGTGCAATGGGTCGGTCTTGTCGGCTGCGCGCGGATGATGCGGCCTGATGTCGATTCGCCCATCCACTTTCAGACCGGCCTTGTCGATCCACTCCTGCAACTGCGCGCGTGTGCGCAGGCCTAGATGTTCCGCGAAGTCCGACAGGATGAGCCAGCCTTCGCCGCCCGGCGTCAGATGGGCGGCAAGGCCATCGAGAAAGCCGCGCAGCATGCGGCTGTCCGGATCGTAGATGGCGTGCTCGATCGCCGCGCTCGGTCGCGCCGGCAGCCACGGCGGATTGCAGATGATCAAGGGCGCGCGGCCTTCCGGAAACATATCGGCTTCGACGATTTCGACCTGACGGCCGAGTCCGAGCCGCCCGATGTTCTCCCGCGCGCAGGCGAGCGCGCGGGCATCGACGTCGGTCGCAACGATCCGTTCGACGCCGCGCCGCGCGAGCACGGCTGCGAGCACGCCGGTTCCCGTGCCGATATCGAACGCCAGCTCGCGCGACGGCAGCGGCTGATTCGCGATGAGATCGACGTATTCGCCCCGAACCGGCGAGAACACGCCGTAGTAGGGATGGATCTTTCCGCCCACCGCGCCGATGTCGACGCCTTTCTTGCGCCACTCGTGCGCGCCGATCAGACCCAGCACCTCGCGCAAGGACACGATCGACGGCTCGTCCGGCGGCCCGTACGCTTCCTCGCAGGCCTGGCGCACATTCGGCGCGCGGCGCAGCGCGATCGCATAGTGTTCGTCGAGCGGAAGCACGAGCATCGCGAGTGTGCGCGCGCGCTGCGATTGCGCGAGTCGATGGAGGTTGAAGGCGTCGATGGGAGATGGCTCCGTCGCCGGCTTCTTCGATTTGCGCGGCTTGTTGTCGATGCGGCGCGCCATCGCCTGCAGCAGCTGCCGGGCGTTCTGGAAATCGCCGCGCCAGAGAATCGCCGTGCCTTCGCACGCGAGCCGGTAGGCGTGGTCGGCCGTCATCTGGTCGTGACCGATGACGACGCGCTTCGGTGCCGGATTGCCGCTCTCCGATCGCCATCGGGCGGAGAGCGTCTCGCCGTCTTCGTCCCAGGTCAGTCGTTGCGGTGCGGGGTTTTTCGGTTGCATATCTATATGTAAGCTCGACACGCGGGCCGTCGCGGCCGGCGAGAAATGAATTTGGCTGCATTGTGAGGCCATTTCGAGCGCGCCGCTGCGGCTCGTTCGCGTTTCGGGCGACGAGCGGCGCGGCGCTTATGACACTTCAGGCACAATCGAGCCTTTTCCGAACGCCATCGCCGAATGAAACTCCGAGTTTTCGCCGCGATCTGCGCGGCCGCGTTTGTCGCGCAGTTCAATTTCGCGCCGCACGCGTTGGCAGCCGAAACCGCCGACGCCCCCGCCAACGAGCATTGGGTCAGCGCGTGGGGCACCGCGCTGCAATCGATTCCGCAGCTCGCGAACCTGCCGCCGCTGTATCGTGCGCCGGATGTCGCGGGGCGCACCGTCCGCCAGTTGATTTACCCGCAACTGGACGGCAAGCGCATGCGTCTGCGGATCAGCAACCTGTACGGAAGCCAGCCGCTCGTCGTCGAGTCGATGAGCGTCGCGCGAGCCGTGGGCGGCAGTAACGCGGCGATTCGCGCCGGAAGCGCGCGGCCCGTGCTGTTCGGCGGTCGCAAGAGCGTGACGATCGCGCCAGGCGCGCAAGCCACGAGCGATGCAGTCGGTTTCGACGTCGACGCGCTTAAGCCCTTGGCCGTCAGCATGTTCATGGGAGCGGAGCAAAAGCTCGCGGCGTGGCATCGCGTGGCGAGTCAGGTGAATTACATCTCGACGGCGGGCGACCACACCGGCGATGCGTCGGCGGGCGCGTTCCGCACGCGCTTCACCCAGTACGCGTGGCTCACGAACATCGCGGTGGAGAGCCCGTCCGCGCAAGCCGTGGTCGCGATCGGCGATTCGATCACCGACGGCATGCGTTCGTCGATCAACGCCAATCGGCGCTGGCCCGACGAGCTCGCGAAGCAGGTCGCTCGCAAGAGCGGCGGCAAGACGGTCGTCGTGAATTCGGGGATCAGCGGCAATCGCCTGCTCAGCAATTCGCCATGCTACGGCGAGGCGCTGGTGACCCGCTTCGAACGCGACGCGCTGCGCCAGCCGGGCGTGCGCGCGGTGATCGTGCTGATCGGCATCAACGACATCAATTTCATGGTGATGCCCGCCCACGCCGGGCTCGATTGCGACGCGCCGCACACGGAAGTCAACGCCGATGCGCTCGTGCGCGGCTACCAGCGGTTGATCGCGCAGGCGCATCAGCGGGGCATCAAGATATACGGCGCGACGCTGACGCCGGCTTCGCTGCCGCCGGAGCGCGAGGCGATCCGCACGGCCGTCAACGATTCGATCCGTTCGAGCCGCGCGTTCGACGGAGTGATCGACTTCGATGAGGCGCTGCGCGATCCGTCGCGCCCGAGCGTGCTCCAGCGCCGATATGACAGCGGCGACCACATCCACCCGAGCGACGCTGGCTACGCGGCGATGGCAGCGGCGGTGCCGATGGAATTCGTTTCCGCGGCGGCGAAACCGACGCAATGAGCCGACGCGAAAAAAGTTTGCTTCATCACCTTGTCATTCGCGTTTGCTTGACCTAATATTCAGCCCCTCGTCGCAAGCCGAGGGCCGCCAACGAAACGGGCGGCTTCCAAAGTCGACAGAGTTTGAAGCGAAAGCGAAAAAGACTGTTGACAAGGAGAAAAAGATTCTTCATAATCTCGTTTCTCTGCTGCTGATGCAGCGACGCAAGACGGAAGGGTGGTAAAGCTCTTGCGATGTGCTCTTTAAAAACTAACAGCCGATAAGTGTGGGCGCTTGATGGCGAGTGCGGCTGGTTCTTCGGAATCGGCAATAGCAAAAGTAATCAAGAGTCTCACACGAAGTATCAGAGGAAGGTTTTTTCATCTTTGGATGGAATAAATCAT
>NZ_FCOX02000159.1 GCF_900044055.2 Caballeronia calidae
GAGTTCGAGTACGGTGCGCGTCTGCTGCCAGAGATTGTTGAATCCCCACCAACGCTTGAGATTGTGAAACAGCGGTTCTATGCCCCAGCGGCGCGCGTAAAGCTGAACAATGGTCTGTGCCTCCAGATCCACTTCGGAAGCCAGGATCAGGCGTCGCTTTGTCCATTCCTGCCGCTTGTCGTTGTAGAACTGGCACCAGACGGCGCGCACCGTCGTGCCCTTGAGGAAGCGAGCCACGGCGACGATCGAATGCAGGCGCACGCGCTGTTCCTTGCCATAGAGCCTCATCGTCAATTCGGTTGCGGGCAGCGCTTCGATGGCCTCGGCGCTCAGACGCTGGCCATAGATGCGAGGCCGTCCACGCCGGGGCCCACCGGATCGTGCGGGCGGCAGAAACAGCGCGGTATCGATACGCGCCTGGCCGATGACGTGCATGTTCCGACGCAGCAATGGCAGGACCAGACGCGCGCGCATGAACCAGGAGTCGAACAGCACACGTATGGGCCGCTCCGTCACTCCCGAGACAGCACGCACAAGCGCCAGCGCAATCTTGAGCTTGTTAGTATTGCCCGTTTCCGGAACCAGTCGCGAGAGGATCGGCAGCACCATGCCGACGCCCCCGTTGCCCAGTACGCTCACACCCAGAGTCACGATGCATTGCGCCCAGACATGTTTGGGCCGGTTGGTCTTGCCGCTGTGCTCGCGTCGCCACGCGACCGCCCGGCGCCCTCTTCGAGCAGCGCATGATCAGCGTATCGTCCAGGACCATGGTGAGCGTGCCGCTGGGCAAGACGACAAGCACCAGTCTCAGCAGCGCTCGCGCGAGTGGCACCGTACGCCAGGTGCCACGCTCCAGAAGCTTGAAATATGCCGTCCAGTGGCGCGTACACCCAATGGCCGAGATTGCGCGACTCACCCATCCTTCGGGCGAAATCATGCACCCGCACAGCAGCTCGAGAAAGCTGGTTTGGGAGCGAAGCGGCACGGCGGTAAGCAGAACGTTGATCCATTCGCTCAGGTAAAACTCAGTGCGTTTCGACAGTGACATGGCTATCGCAAGAGAACCGAAAACGATTCTCATTGGCCGCCGCGCTGCTTGCGCTAAAACCTCGCGCAAGCAGCGCGGCGGCCCCACGATTGCCTGTCTATGTCAAGTTTTTTTCGAATTCCAAACCATTTTCCAGCGCCCCTCACCGGGGTGCTCAATGTCTAAAGTCGAGAAAGGAGTAAATAGATGGATTTAATCCAATAAGCAAGATTCCCGCTCTCAGTAATTTGAATGTTGATAGTGTCGACTTGACAAAGTTAACGCCGAAAAAATTAAGTGGCGGAAAGGGGTCTCCCATCTCAATGGGAAAATTAGCTGACCTGGTGAACGCGCCGCTAAAGTTGGATGCTTGCCGCAGTGGAAAAGTATCCTTGGCGAAACCATCGAAAGCGGCGTACCTAGCCGTGACGGAATCTTTTCCAGATCACTATGTCAAGCACGATGACGCGAATTATGCGCGCGGAGGAAAAACAGAGTGTCCGCTTGGCGTAAGGCGTCTAGAGAATGGAAACGAAGTATTCTTTCGTGCCATGTATGCGGACGAGCTCTTCAGTGCTCTTGACATGCAAAAAGTTGAAATCAGTGGCATGGGCTGCCGAGCCACGCATACGCATCGACTTATTCTGAAAACAGCGACATAGTGGCGGTAATTGAGTGCAAGCCGGGAACGGCGAAATTAATTATTGAGCATGCAGCATTGGAGCAAGGTGACGACAACAATCGCAAGAAAATCGCAAAGATATTTTCTTCCGTCACCGAAAATAAGGCTTGGAAAGCAAGAGGGAAGGAGAAGACCCTCGCGTTCAAAAAGGAGGGGGATAGGGGGTTTTCGCCAAACAACGATAAGGAGCATATAACTGTGGTGCTTGGCGAGTGGCAAAATGTTTTTAATGGGCAGGTTGTTAGTATTAAGTACACAGACAAGAATGCGAGGAGGAAGCTCCCGCCACTTTTGATTGACGATAACGGTGACACTTTCAAATCTTATCGCGACTCACCGGAGTGGAATGCATCGCCAAATAAGACGAGAATTAACGCTCTCGATAAGCAATTGAACGTTAACAGAGATACGGTTGGAAAGTTGGAGTCGGCATCTAAAAGAGATGCATTTGGTTTCAATAAGGCTGAGCACAAAAAGGAACAAGCAGCGAAAAAGCGGGCTGAAGCTGAGAAATCGAAGGTGAAATCCGAAGCGAAACTTTCTAACGATAAAGACGAAGAAGGTTTAAAGTAGCTTCGACGTCCAACGTTGGTGCGCGGATTCGCCAGCGCCGCCCCTGAAGCGCTTGCCAGTAAGCGGCGCTTTACGACCAGGGGCTTTGTGGCGCTGCGTGCGTACGTGGAGCGCATCCGGCCGCGGTTCGCGCGCACCTACTACCTCACCGACGACGGTCCGCATGCGCTGACGCTCGGCGCGATGCGGCACCTGACGACGATGCTCGACATGCCGGTAGTGCTCGCGATGGCGCACGGTACCACCGCTCGACAATCACTTGCGCGCGTCGATCGGTCAGCACGGACGCACATCTCACGGCCGTCGCGTATTGCATAGTCGCGGAAGGGCAGCTGGCGGCACTGTCGCCGCATCCCAATCCACCGACGGTCAGCCTGGCTGCGTCTCCGCGCGTGGTGCGTCGGCTGGGAAAAGCGAGGGCATTGCAACGCTCGGCGAACTGGTGGCGTTCCCTAAGCGGCGCGGTGGCAACTGGTGGCGCTCGGCAACAAAGATAAAGCAACTAACAATCTATAGCAATATCATGCATGAACCAAGGCAACGTCCCGTTCCCCGGCGCAACAGGATAAAGAGCGGGATACCCTCAAAATCGCGGGGAGCCTTTACCCGTAAAGCATCAGGCGATTTGTAAAGGGATCACCCTGGATGAGCTGTGAGCTCATTTACGATACCTCTAAGCTCACGTACAATGAGTCGAAGGTATCACTTAAAATTGTTGTGAGTTACGTTATGAACTAAGAGACCGTCGGTAGTGATCCAAATAGGGATCATCTCGCGATAGAGAATGAACGCCTACGGGGTGAGCTCGCTAAGCTCAAATCGGGGGCGGTGAATCAAGGCATTGTCCAGGTTCGGGGCGCTACCTAGACGAACTGGACGAGCTTGCATTTCGCTCCCCGGCTGCTCGGAAGCTCTTGACCAGCTTGGTTAAGGTAATGAACAAACAAAACGCGGTGATGATTTCTCAAGAGTCTCTTGCGAAGCTCACTAAGCTAAGCAAACCAACAATTAAGCGAGCGGTTGCGCTGCTGCGAGAGCAGCAGTGGATTGATGTCTTGAAGGTTGGCACCGCGAATGTGTACCGCGTCAATAGCGGCGTTTTCTGGACAGCTCGCGCCGATGGCCGATGGGCATCTTTTAGTGCAGAGGTCATTCTGAATTTCGACGAGCAAGATGAAAGAACTAAGGCTGCGCCAGTCAATCCGCCAAAGCCAATCTTGCGGCATACCCCTTTCTTACATGCGGACGAAGAGGTCGTCGTGGCCAACACAGCGCTAGGGGCAATAGAGCCGTCGGAGCAGGCCCAAATCGACTTTCACAAGGGAGCATGATGCGCGTCCCGATTACCGCACCAGCTATGCGGTAATCCTGCTATCGGCCGCGCGATGGACGCAGACTATGCGGAGTATGACGAACAGGAGCGTGTGATGGGTACGAGCTACGAAAAGGACGTGGTGGCCTGGGCTAATGAGCAGGCGGCGTTGCTGCGTGCGGGTAATTTTTCGGCCTTAGACATTGAACATCTAGCAGAGGAGATTGAGGACGTGGGTAAGAGTGAACAGCGCGAGTTGGCCAACCGGATGGCCGTTCTGTTGGCCCACTTGCTCAAATGGCAATATCAGCCTGGTCGTCGTGGATCGAGCTGGCAGCGGACGATCAAGGAGCAGCGGCGAGCGCTAGATGCTGCTCTAGATGAGACCCCAAGCCTCAAAAAATCTTTGACCGACCCCAAGTGGACTAGCCGAATGTGGGCCGATGCTGTAAGCAAAGCGATTGATGAAACCGGCCTCGATGAGTTTCCGGAGGCATGTCCTTGGTCAATGGAACAAGCACTGGTTATCGACTTTTACCCAGAATTATGATGGCGCCAGCTTCGTTCGCCATGAAGTTCGCCATGTAAGCTGTCGTCATTGTTCTCAAACGGTCTCCCAGATGTCCCCTGATTGTCTGCTAAAGGTAGCCTGATTGTTCCCAGGTCCCACGGACTTCAGCCTAAGCTGTGTAACGCCCTTAACGGCCGAGAGATTTGGGTCCTTAACCAGGCCCAAAATCTCGATACACATCGTGCTGTTGCCGGGTTCAACTGGATTGAGCTCAGGCGAGTACGGCGGGAGCGTGAGCAGGCGCAGATTGTGGGCCAGCCTGAGCGAAGCACTCTGATGCCACCCGGCGCCCCTGAGTTCGACAGTTGATATGACTCCGCTTGTCAAGACGGGATCGGTTTTGGGTTTTGAGCTGCCATCTGAATTTCCTGAGGGCGACGTAGCAGTAAATCTCGACGGTGGATCATGCTGATATCCGCGGGTTGGTTACCGCATTACAGAAGTCCGCCCAGCGAGCCTGCCGCTATCTAATGCCGCAAGTCGAATCAAATCCGTTGCCTAACTGTCTCGCGGGTTGCTCGGGTGCCGGGCTACGCCGCCTTCAGGAAACTCTTGCTCGGGTGGTGAGGGTTGATTTACGCGTTGCTCAAGGGTTGGCTCACGCCATGCGCACCTCGGGCCGTACGGCGAGCGACATGGCGAGCTGGCTGATGTCCCAGATGAAACCGGCGAGTTCGCGAGCGACCGCGACCACCGCAATATTCTTCTGCTTGCCGCGCGCGACGAGCTTCCGGTAGCGCCGGCACAGGCGCACCTGCGCGTCCCAGGCGCGGTCAACGATGGGCTTGGGGATGCCTTCGTGTCGGCGCTGGATTTCGGGACTCACGCGGGCCGGGTGCTGGTAGCTCCAGGCCGCTTCCACCAGCAACTTTCTTGCATAGCTGTTGCCGTTCTTGGTGATGCTGCCCTGACGGCGCTTGTCGCCCGACGAGCGTTCGGACGGCGTCACCCCCAGCCAGGCCATCAGCTGGCGCGGGTGGGCGAAGCGTGACAGATCCCCGAGCTCGGCGAGCATGCCCACTGCCGTGGTGAACTGCACGCCGCGCATCGTCTGTAGGCCCAGCACGGCAGGATAGAATCGCCAGTTGACGACGGCCTCGTGCAACGCGGCCTCCAGCCGGTCGCATTGCGCCACGCGATCCTCGATCGTGCGCCGATACTCCTCGAACGCCAGTTGCTGCCAGGCGCTGTCGAGAGCATAGGCGCTCAGCCAGCGCCGGTGCGCAGCTCCCCAGTCGGCGCGGCCGGCATAGCGCACGCCATGCAAGAGCAGAAAGGCCTTCAGCCGTTGCCGGGCACGCTTAAGATCGTCCTTGGCGCTGACCCACGCGCGAGCCAGATCGCGGAATGCTTCGTCTTCCACGCTGGGCACGTACACCGCTGACAGGTCGCCGGCGCGCAGCGACCGCACTAGCTTGATCGCATCACGCCGGTCAGTCTTGACCCGATCGCCCGGCTTTTTCGGAATCAGCGACGGCGCGCACACCATGCAGTCAAATCCCTTCTGCACGAGCTGACGGTAAAGTCCATAGCCGCATGGGCCCGCCTCGTAAACGATGCGGATGTGCCGCGCCTTCGATTGCAGGCGCTTACACAGGCGATCAATATCCGTCTTCGTCGTGCCAATCTTGCCGAGCAGTTCGACCTCGCCTGTGCCTAGCGCATAAGCAACCGTGATCGAATCCTTGTGAACGTCGAGCCCTACGTACAGTGTGCTATCGTTTTCCACGCTGGCCTCCGTGATGGATATCGCCGGGTGTGGCCCTGTCCACACCGTGCGGCTCTGGCAGAAATGCTAACCCGCGTTTGAGTCCTCGCGGCGGGCCAGCCTCTACCTCGCGGAGTCATACTGACTAATCGCGCAACTACCTGATTTTATTGATGTCGATTTTAAAAAATGCCACTACAACAGCGCGAGCTGCTGCGGGGCGGCCGGTTTTTTCACGTTCAGGGCATTGAGCACCTCGGATTGTTCGGCGCTGATGGTCGAGACACCCGT
>NZ_FCOX02000160.1 GCF_900044055.2 Caballeronia calidae
CGCTTCTGCCGCGATACTCAGACTCTCCTGATCCATTGAACATGAATCCAATTCCCAAACTCACGTCTTCCCTTAAGCAATTGCGACTGTCTGCGACTGTCCGGCATCCTCGACACCCTCGAAGCACGTAACCGTGAAGCCATCGACCGTAAGCTCGCCTATACCGACTTCCTGACGTTGCTCATCCAGGACGAGATCGCACGGCGCGATTTCGGCGCGAGTGAGGATCGCGAGGCGGGGCAAAGCGGTCATGACATTTTTGTTCTTGAACGCGCGCCACGGGAATCAGGATTTCGTTTTGCCTGGCCGTGAGTTGCCGGTTGTGGGTGGGCCTTGAGCTCCTTGAGCTGCCCTTGGAGCGAAGCGACCTGCTGCGCGAGCGTGTCGCGTTCGCGCCGTAACTCGCGCGCCTCGTCGATGACGCTTGCGAGCTGCTTCTCGTGGCGCTCGGCCAGGCGTCGCTGCTCAGCCGCTTCGGCCGCGAGCCGCTGGGCGTCGCCGACGAGTTGCTCATTACGCTGCCGCGCCTTGGTGAGCGCCGTTTCCGCGCGCCGCTGGGCATCGCGCGCCTCTTCGGTTTGCAGCATGACGTGCTTCTGCACGCTTTCGAGCCGCGAGGCCGCCTGGTCGATCTGCGCGCGCAAGGCGGCCTCGCGCACGGCATGCTCCGTCCGTAACTCCTCGAGTGCGCGCGCATGAGCGTCCTGGAGCACCTGCTGCGCCTGCTGAGCCTCGGTGCGTGCGGCGTCACGCTCGGTCGCGACGGCCTGCGCCGTTTGGAGGGCTGCCGCGCGTTCGGCCTGAGTCCGAGCCAGCTCGGCGGCCGCCGCGGCGAGCCGTATCTCGCGTTCCTCGAGCTGCGTACGCAGCGTTTGCGCCTGGGCCTCCAATGCCGTCAGCGCGATGGCCAGCGATTCGGCGCGCGCGGTGGCATCGGCCGCCTCGTGCTCGAGTTCCTCGCCGCGCGCAGCGAACACCTGCTCGCCATGCTTGACGGCGAGCGCCCAAAGCAAGCGCATCGCGTCCGCGACGGGTGCAGGCAACGCGGCGGCCAGCGCATCGTTGCGAGCCTGCTCGTCCTTCCAGAGCTTCAGTTCGTCGTTGATCGTGGTGCGGCTACCCTGGCGGATCTCGGCATAGATGAGATCGACGGTGAGTTCGTGCGGATGCCGGCCGGCGGCTACCAGATGGGCGGCGGCCTCGCGGGTGCGGATGCGGGTGTCGCTGATGCGGCTCATGGACCGATGGCGGCGTAAAAGGCATGCGGGGTTGACTTGTTGCAGCGAGTATAATCGTATATCAATGTATATCGTTATATATATAACGATAAATGCGATAAATTTATGATAAGCCCCCTAATCGCAAGTATCTCCGGTGTACGCTGCGGCATCGCCCTTTCGAAACGCGTCTGCTATGAACCTGCCCGCCACAGCCCCCGAGGCGATCCTGCCGCTCGCCCTGCCTGCCGCCCTCGACGGCCGTGACGGCACCAACCGCGCACACGGTGTCCACCGGCAAATCGCCGCCGACACGGACGTTGAGGCCGTGCGCCTGTGGCTCGCGGAATACGCGGGCTCGCCGCACACCCTGCGCAGCTATCGCAAGGAAGCCGTGCGCCTGCTTCTGTGGGCCACCCGGACCCTTGGCAAGCCGCTTGCGAGCCTCACGCGTGAGGATTTCCTGCTCTATGAACGGTTTCTGGCCGATCCCACCGCAGACTGGGCCGATCCGGCGCTGCCGCGTCGCGGCGGCGCCCGGCGCCTGTTTGACGGACCACTCTCGGAGCGCAGCCAGCGACAGGCCCTCGGCATCCTTTGCGGCCTGCTCAATTACCTGGTCGCTGCCGGCTATCTCGCCGGCAACCCGCTGGCACTGCGCCGCTCGCGCCCAACGTCCACTGCACGCACGCGCCGCATCGAGCGCTACCTCGATCACGCGCTCTGGCAGAGCGTGATCGACTCGGTGGAGCGCTGGCCACGCGACACGCCGCGCGAATGCCAGCACTACGAGCGCAGCCGCTGGCTGGTGCGGCTGCTGTATCACACGGCGCTGCGCGCAAGCGAAGCCGCTCACGCGAAGGCAGCCGACTTCTTCCAGCGGCGCGGGCGCTGGTGGTTGCATGTGCTCGGCAAGGGGGGCACCGAGGGAGAGGTGCCCGTGAGCGACCCGTTGATGACCGAGTTCGCCCGCTACCGCACCTTCTGCGGCCTGCCGCCAGCGCCCGCGCCCGATGAGATCTCCCCGGCCGTGATGAGCATCGCCGGTGACCCCCGGCGGCATCTGACGCCGACCGCAATCTACCTGATTGCGAAGGAAGTATTCCTGCGCGCGGCCGATGCGCTCGCTGCGACCGACCCCGTCGGGGCGGCAACCCTGCGGCGCGCCTCCACGCACTGGCTCCGGCACTCGGCAGCCTCGCACCAGGCCGACGCCGGCACCGACATCCGCTTTATCCAGAGAAACCTGCGGCATGCCTCAATCGAGACGACGGGGCTTTACCTGCACGCGGAAGACGACCGCCGGCACGCGCAGACCACGGATGCGCACACCCCAACACATCCCGCCGCCCAAGCGGATGACGTGCCCGCGTAAAATACGCAGCGCTTCAGCCTGCACCCAGGCAGACCTGCAAGCGCCTCGAAGTACGACTGATCAGGATCTCCCGCTAATGGCCATCCCATACGACCGGAAACAGATCACCGCATGGCTAGACGCCTACACGGTCGCGAAGGCGCGCGACTATGGGCAGGCTGTCTCGGATTTACAGTGGCAGGGTAACGATATCCTTGTCTGCAAGGTACAGGGCACCCGCTCGCGACCCTACAACGTACGGGTCTGGTTCAACGACCCCGACGACGACCTTTGGATCGAGAGCGAATGCTCCTGCCCGGTCGGCGGCCACTGCAAGCACGTCGCCGCGCTCCTGCTCGCGGGCCTGACCCATGTTTCCCGGCAGGCCATCACCGGAGTGCGCCCCGAACTGGTGAGCTGGCTCGAAGGTTTCCGGACCCGGAATCTGGACCCATCTTCGGCTGGCAAGCGGGCGAGCCCTCGAGCCTCGCATGCGCTTGCCTACGTGATTACCGGCGCGTACGAGGGCTATTCGCAGATCGTGATCTACAAGTCACGCGTGAGCACCGACGGCACGATTCGCTCGCTCGATGACGCGTGGTACAACATCGAGAAAGCGCTCGTCAAGCCGCCGAAATTCGTCAGTGAAGACGATCTGCCGATCCTGCGCGGCCTGTGGCTGGGGCGCTCGCGTGACTCCTTTGGCGGCCAGTTCTCCCTGCAGGGCACCACGGGCGCAGCCCTGCTCGAAAAACTCGTTGCCACCGGCCGCGTCTTTGCTTTCCCCGCGGCCAGCAGCACGGATTACGCAGAACCCTGCCCGCTACAGGGCGGTCCGACCCGACCGGGGCACCTTGCCTGGCAGAAACTGCCCGACATGCGAGTGCGTCCCGTGCTGCAAACCGAGCCAGCCGCCCCCGCGCTCATCACGACGACGCAGCCCTGCTGGTATCTGGATGCCCAGGCCGGCGTTGCCGGTCCAGTCGAGCTGGCCGGGCCCGCCCGGAATATCGCTGACGTACTCTCGATGCCCGCCATCACCCTCGACGAGGCGCCGCTTGTGGGTAACGTGCTGCGCGAAGTGGCCCCCGGCCTGCCGCTGCCGCCCGCGCATGACCAGTCGCGCGTGCGCATGATCGGCTGCGCGCCGGTCCCGGTGCTCGCGCTCGATACGTGGCCGACCTGGAACATGAGCTGGCCGTCGACAAGGTCGCACGATGAGCTCGACTTTGCGACCGTGAGCTTTGACTATGACGGCGAACGCATTCCCGCGCGAGGCGAGACGGCGCTCATCCGTCTCGGTGCGAATGGTGAGGTCTTGCAGATCCAGCGCGATGCCGTTGGTGAGAAGCGCCGGCTGACAGAGTTGCAGCGCGTCGGCCTGCGTGCCATTCCACCCAACCAGGCCCATGGCCCGAGACCGTTTCCGCAGGGCATGCTCGAACCCGCCCAGGAGACCGGCTGGTCCGGCTTCATGACGTATGCACTACCCGCGCTTCGCGAGAAGGGCTGGCAGGTCGAGATGACGCCGGAATTCCGCCACAACGTCATCGAGATCGACGCGATCGAGGGCAGCCTGCGGCAGACCGACGAAGGCTGGTTCGACGTCGAGATGGGCATTACGGTCAATGGCGAGAGGGTGCGCCTTGAGCCTCTGCTGGCCAGCCTTTTTGCGCGGGACGGGCGTTGGCTCTCGGGGCGGCTTGAGAGCATTGCCGACGATGAGGCGGTGGAGCTGAGGGCGCCGCGCAACGAGCGGCTGCGCCTGCTGGCCGGGCGCTTGAAACCGATCGTACGTGTCCTGGTCGATCTACTCGAGCACATCGGCAGCGGCATGCAGATTCCCGGGTGGGATGCCGCACGCCTGGCGGCGCTCGACGATACCGGCCGCTGGCAGTTTCATGGCAACGAGTCGGTCCGTCAACTTGCACGGCGCCTGATGAGCGAGCCCGGTGTCGCCGGGGCAACCGTGCCACGAGGACTGCAGGCTGAACTGCGTGGTTATCAGCGTCAGGGGCTCGCCTGGATGCAGTTCCTGCGCGAACACAACCTCTGCGGCGTGCTGGCCGACGACATGGGCCTGGGCAAGACGGTGCAGACGCTCGCGCACATTCTCGCCGAAAAGGAGGCCGGCCGGCTCGGACAGCCCGCGCTGATTGTCGTGCCCACCACGCTCGTACATAACTGGTGTGACGAGGCGCAACGCTTCGCGCCCGCGCTGCGCGTGCTGAACCTGCATGGCGCGCAACGCCACGCTCGTTTCGAGGAGATCGCGGATCATGACCTCGTGCTCACGACCTACGCACTCGCCTGGCGTGACGAGGACGTCCTTGTGCAGCACGAGTACCACCTGCTGATTTTGGACGAGGCCCAATACGTCAAGAACGCGGCCACCCGGGCCGCCGCGACCATTCGCGCCCTGCGGGCAAGACACCGGCTGTGCCTGAGCGGTACGCCCCTGGAGAATCACCTGGGCGAACTGTGGGCACAGTTCGATTTCCTGCTCCCCGGGTTTCTGGGCTCACGTGACGATTTCACGCGGCGCTGGCGCACTCCGATCGAAAAAGGCGGCGATACGGTGCGACGTGAACTGCTCGCGCGCCGCCTACGCCCCTTCATGCTGCGCCGGCGCAAGGACGAAGTGGCCACTGAACTGCCGCCGAAGACCACCATCGTGCGCACGGTCGAGCTGGAAGGTGCACAGCGCGATCTGTACGAGACCGTGCGGGCCACAATGCAGAAGAAGGTGCGCGATGCGATCGCCGTCAACGGTCTGGCGCGCAGCCATCTGGTCGTGCTCGACGCGCTGCTCAAGCTACGGCAGGTCTGCTGCGATCCAGGGTTGCTCAAGACCACGCAGGCGGCTCGCGTGAATGAATCAGCCAAGCTTGCGCTGCTGCTCGAGATGGTGCCTGAACTCATCGAGGAAGGTCGCCGCATCCTACTCTTCTCGCAGTTCACCAGCATGCTCGATCTCATCGCTTCCGCGCTCGACAAGGCCGGGATCCCCTACGTTATCCTGACCGGCGAGACGGTCGATCGTGCGGCCCCGGTCCGCCGCTTCCAGCAGGGCGAGGTGCCGCTCTTCCTCATCAGCCTGAAGGCTGGAGGCGTGGGTCTGAACCTGACCGCAGCCGACACCGTCATCCACTATGATCCGTGGTGGAATCCGGCCGTGGAAAACCAGGCGACCGATCGCGCGCACCGGCTTGGACAGGACAAGCCCGTGTTTGTCTACAAGCTAATCACCGCTGGCAGCGTGGAGGAAAAAATCGTCGCCCTCCAGGAAAAGAAGGCTGCACTGGCCAATGCGATCCTCTCCGACGATGCTGCCAGTACCGCCAAGTTCTCAGCCGATGATCTCGAAGCGCTGTTCGAACCCATTCCCGGCGTGCCCGCACGATCGTCGGCCCCCAAGTCTGGCTCGCGCATAAGGACTGGCACTGAAACTTAGGAACGAGTGAGAAATAACTTCCCGGCGGTGCTGGGTGGTGGGAAGCGGCACTGTTAAGATGCAATGGATCCGGAGGATAGACGATGCAGGCTGGTTACAGGGCT
>NZ_FCOX02000161.1 GCF_900044055.2 Caballeronia calidae
GCGGTTTCAGGTCGCTGCGCGACCGGTGGATGTCGCACCTGCAGAGCACGCGACGACGTCCAATCCTACTCATCGACGAGGCGCAGGAAATGAGTCCCGGCGTGCTCAACGAACATCGGCTCATGGCTAGCGCCCGCTTCGACTCGCAGCCCCTGCTATGCATCGTCCTTGCCGGTGACACACGCCTGACCGACAAGCTGCGGCGCGATGAACTGCTGCCTCTAGGCAGCCGCATCCGTTCGTGGCTGGCCACCGAAAAAGCGTCGACCGACGACCTGCAGCCCTGCCTCGAACATCTGCTCGTCAGTGCCGGCGCTCCTCAGCTCATGACGCCGCCGCTGCGCCACACGCTGTGCAAACATGCGCTCAGCAACTACCGTGTGCTCACCACTGTCACATCGTGGAGACCGGAAACGAAAGCTATCGTTTCCGGCATAGCAGCGCCAGTGCAAAGAAACGCATCCGGTCGCGCGAAGCAGCGCGCAAAGGTGATGCCGCTGGCGCTTCCGAATCCGCCTGACCTCGTTCGCCGCGCTCATCCGAAGGAGGACAACGGCCCCGGAAACCCATACACTTATCCACAATCGTTCGCGCTTAAGACCGGTTTCCACCCCGGCTCAAAATTCAGTCGGCGCGGACACAGAGGAAGACGTCGAATGGATCGCAGCCCTGGTTGACGGCGGTCAAACCCCGCCGGAACGCGCCGGGCCGAATGGCCTGTAGGCTGGCGAACGCTTTAACCTGCGCTCGCCAGCCGTACGCAAGGGCTATTGCGCCTTCGCAGGGTCAAGGGTCGCTGCGCTCAGGCTTCGCCTGGCCCTTGCCCCCCCGCTACGGCGCTTCCTTACGGGAGCGCCCGATGGACCTGGCCAATGATTCGTGAGTCAGTTCGTGGAAGACCTTGACAACTTCCTGCTCATAGAAGGACCTCCCAGGAGGTTGGGTGCCGCCGACGCGATGTTTGAGATCGTCATTGATCAGCGCAACCTCGGTACCTCGCGCTTTGCGGAGCCCTGCCGTGAACTATCCACCACTTATCCCTGAAATCCACGTTGCTGAATCCGCGCCGACGCGTCCAACCGCTCATTCGCCGGGAGAGAGGGAATGATATCGGACTGAAGTTGGTTCAGCGCACCTTGTTTAACGATAACGTCCAGCGTGTCGATCTGCTGGAGGAGGGCATCAAACGCCGCCATCTGCGCATTACCGGGAAGGTTTTTGAAGCGCTGCAGCAGCTTTTTCCATGCACCCGGTTGAGCAGCCTTATCAAAGGTGCGAACTTTGTTCAGGATTCCGCCGAACACGGCCGTCATTTCCCCTCCCTCCCTCGTTGCGCCAACATTGCTGAGGCAGTAGTCATCAATTTTATCCAGCAGATTCAGTTGATCAGTCGCATCCAGCGCCCCAATTTGCTCGAGTATGCCATCGAGAGCAGCCACTCGGTCGGCCGGTTGAGACATATCCTCATTGTATGTCACGAGAACCTGTAATATAGATGCGCGGGTTGGAGAATCGAGCATACCAATGTGCGTCAGTACAGCTTTGGCCATGGCCAGTTGTTGATCTGCCGGAGCCTTGATGAAGCTTTCCCCGGCGCACTTCAGCACGACCGCCCGATCGTCCGGACCAAGCAAGTCGACTCGCTCAAGCGCTTCGTTGAGCGCTGTCGTCGCGTAAGGAAGAGAGTGAGCATCCAATACGAGCGCGCGCAGTAATTCGCGCTTGCATTTCGCATCGAGCGTGTCGGTCTGCTTCAACATGGCATAGAACGCCGCCTCATGGTCATCGGCGGGAAGTGAAGAAATGACACTCGAAAGATAGAGCAGCGGCTGGCCTCGTATGGCGAAATCAAGCGCGAGAATGCTCTCGTATACAGCATCGAACGCGCTTTTTCTGTTACCTTCAGGAAGATACAGAATCGTGGACGAAAGGTTGGCTAACGGCTGCTCGCGCGTGCGGCCATCAAGCGCGACGACGTGCGTCAAGGCAGCACCGAACGCATCTGCGCTCCTATCGTCAGGGAGCGACCCAATCGCGGACGCAAGTGCGGCCAGCGGCTTCTCACGTGCGCTGCCATCAAGCGCGACAACGTGCGTCAATACAGCACCGAACCCATCTGCTCTCCTATCGTCAGGGAGCGACTCAATCGCGGATGCAAGCGCGGCCAGCGGCTTCTCACGTGCGCTTCCATCAAGCGCGAGAACTTGCGTCAAGACAGCATGGAACCCATCTGCTCTCCTATCACCAGGGAGCGACCAAATCACGGATGCAAGGGCGGCCAGCGGCTTCTCACGTGCGCTGCCATCAAGCGCGAGAACCTGTTTCGAGACAGCATCGAACACGGCTGCTCTCGTATCGCTAGGAAGCGACCAAATCACGGACGCAAGTGCGGCCAGCGGCATGCCACGTGCGGCTGGATCCAGCGTGGCAATTTGTTCCAATACATCAGCAAACACTTTGGTGCGGTGATCGTGAGGAAGATGCTTAATCTTTTTGCAGAATTGGACGAGCACGGTCCCTTGCACGAGATCCAGCTTCGGTCGATCGCGCGCCCCGGATTCCGCGAAGGCCTGCTCCCTTTCCTTTGCGAAGAGCTGCCCAGTCTCCTTTAAGGCGGAAGGAATCAGATCAACCGTCTGCAGCTGAGCAAACATCTGACTAACGCCTTCGCTACCCAGTGCACAGGCATGGCGCAGGGCAGCGATAAACTGCTCGGCCGTATCGATTTTAGAGTTCGCCTTTTTCGCAACCTGGGCGAAAGATATTGAATCAGCATGCCTTCCACCCTCCTTTCGGACCGTGGCAAGTCCTAACTTTTGAATTTCCTTGCTTTTGAGCTGCGAAAACTTCGTGTTCACCCTATTCGGCAGCGACAAAGGCAGAGCGTCTTTCAAGTTTCGCCTGAGAGGGTATTTGACCGTTCCTTTCTTCTCGTACGATGAAGTAGCAAAAGAATCAAAGGGACGATAAAGGTTAAGTTTCATAAAGTGCTCGTTCGATCGAAAATAATTCAGCCTTCTTAACAGGCAGGGTCCGGTGGATTCTCGCCACCCGTCGCCCGTGCCTTCGCGATCGTTTTGTCGAACGGAGGCGAGCGACGGATGCGTTCAATGGACTACATTATCGACGTATGGGCTCGACTCGAAACGATGAGCGACTTTCCGTTGTCGTGAACTAGCCACCCAATCCCATCGAGAAAGCGTGATCCATTATTCTTGCCACAATATTTTAGGACGCAATTGATCTAAGATCTGTTTGTCGCTGGTTCTTCCCCATGACAGATAACTTTCGCCGCAAAAGGTTCATCCTATGAACTTGGGCAGATTTTTAATCTTTTCTTCCAGACGGGCTTTGACAACGTCTTCAAGATATTTATTTCGTGTTGTCACTTTGTTCATCGCAAGTACTCAACGAGTTGTGCTTCCGCGCTCACACATGATGGAATTTGTCTGCCAACCCTTTTGTTGTGCGGCGACGAGAACGGGAAGCGGTTAAAGTCCCACCGTGCTGGGAACGCTTATCGGAGCGGGTTCATCGGCATCCCGGAGATTGCCCTTGCGGCGCCGGGCCTCCCGGCAGCATTGGAGGTCGACGGCAGCCGCAAACCTCAGGCGATCTCGTCAGCCTCGATGTTGGCGACACAGTCTCCTCCTCTGACCCGTCACTTGCGGCGACGGCACGGCCATGGCGGCGACAAAGAACGACGGCAATCCGATCGGCTACGCGGCAGCGCATTGTATGACTAGGTCGGGTCGGCGAATATAATCGTGTGTGAAGAAAGCTTCGATACTGTCGCGAGCGTTCGGGTTGCCAAGCTTTCGTATTGTTCAGTCCGGCACCCCGTCCTTGACTTGCAAGGTCCGATTCATCTTTCTGCCGATGCGCCGAACGCGTTCAAGCTGATCGGTCGCGCTAGGAACGATGGTTACCGATCGCCCCCTTACATGGAAGCCCCGATTTGCCAAGCTTTCAGTCTTTGACGGCTCGAAGCTACAGATTGCACTCGTACATCCTGACTTTCGGTGCGTCGTTGCCGCTGTCCCTAATGGAATCCGCGGGCGAAGTTTTCAATAGCTCCCTGTGCTCGAGGCACGCTGCGCGGGTCAGATCTCCGTGGCCACGGTCATACAGGTTTGCCGTCAATTCTTGATCACCAGAGCAATCTAGAGAGCGGCTTTCCTGCGGGAGTTACATTGACGTCTTCGAGCCTGAGCCGACTTGGCGACTGCGATAGCGCGTGAGGGATTTCGCCGCCGGCCGCAAGTACGCACGAGAACTCGGCGAATGACTTATGGGGAGTCAAATGGAATCAACCCGCGCGAGAATTTTCCATCACAAAACAAAATGCAATCGGCATTGATGCCCGCACTCGCGAGTGCCCAGAATATCTGGCTCGCCACAACGATCGCACTCTCGCGCAGCGCGTCCTGTCATGCAAGTAACCAAGACCATACCGCAACCTGGGTTATACGAATCGAGCCCGTTATCCGAATCGCGCTCGAAGCCCCCCGGCGCCATCGCGCCAAAACGCTCATTCTGTCGCGAGGTACTCAACGATCTTCTCGATACGCCGCCGCTACGACAACGGTCTCAATCGACCCGATTAATATCGGAACCTCAAGGACTGGAAATTATTTCTGATGTCCGTCAGAATATCAATCCGCTCACCGACTCGCTCGACGAGCAGGCATTCAAGGAGCAGCTCGAACTCAATCTGTATGACTATGAAGACGCGCCTGCAATGCAAGCCAGGGGGCCGATCTCGACAAGCGCCTTGTACACCGCCTGGGCGGGGTTGATCGATACAACAGGCAGTCTGCGAGAATCGGTTTCGTCGTCCCTTGATCCGACGGGATTCATGAACTGGATTTTCATCATATTCCGGTCGATCGACTCGAAAGTAGCGCACACGGGCCTACTGGATCTGCACCAGCGGCTCAGGCAGGCCACGGTGGCCTGGACCAACTACCTGCGCGCCGGCGCGAACATCGGCTTGCTTCAAAAGCTCAAGGCGAATGCACTGAGCGAGACCGTCAAAGAGCGGCTGTCCCGTACGCTGGACGAGCAGTTGATAGCACAGGATAAATATCGTCGAAGCATCCCTTCCCTCTTCCTGCTGGATACGAACGTGCTTCAGAAGCAGTTCGGATGGGTGCGTGACGTAGTTGGTAACACGTTCAACAGCGCCAACACTGTCATCAGCACCGCAAATACACTCGATATTCTCACAACAACGGGGGGTGCCGGGAAGCTGGAAGGTGCGGCAGCAGGGCTAAATTTCGCCGTTTCCCATATAGCGGGCGCGTTGACGATGCTCTCAGCCGTGTGTCATCTGGGACAGGGCATTCTGGAACTACGGGACAAGAAGCTGCGGGCCGCACAGCTGGAAGACTGGAAAATACGGGATGCGGACGCGCTGCTCAGCGTTGGCAAGGGCAATGACACGATCAACGCCATTGCAGACCTACGCGAAGCAGTTCGCAACTTCGAAGTTCACGCGCTCGACTACCTGCACATGGCCGGGGGCGTGAGAACTGGCTATGGAGCCGTTTCCGGCGCGCTCGGAATTTCCCTGGTAGTGCTGGCTTCGCTCGGGAGTGCCTTCGCCGTGCCGACCGCCGGCGTGTCCCTTGCGATGACAATCCTGGCTGGCTTTTATGTCCTATCCGTGGGCGTGCGGGTGGCGCTGCAGGACAAGCACAACAGGGATTTCTTGAAGCAACGGGCCGCATTCCAGCACGCCTGGCAACTGCTCCTTGTACAGAAGCCAGACGACCAGCAGACCGGGCAACTACCTCGCCTGCTGGCAAGCATGGCCCAGCAGGCTGTCCTGCCGGAGCAGATTGTCGACGAGCTGTGGACTCATCGTCACAACAACGACGAACCGCTGCGGAACTATCTGCTTGCGATCGGCGTGCCCGCCTGGCTGCCCGAAAGCGTGATCAACGCCACGAGCAAGGAAGAAGCGAAGCAATTCATTCCTCAGCTCGCCCATGCCCTGGTCGCCGAATATCGGCCGCCGACCGATGAGCCGGCAATGGTCCATCTAGCCCGAGCTTTGGCTTCTCAAGTAGCCGAGATCCGCGTCAGCGCTGGGTTTCGGCTATTTTTTTAGGCTATCAT
>NZ_FCOX02000162.1 GCF_900044055.2 Caballeronia calidae
CACTTGAAAGTTGAAGTGGACACCAGCATCGCCTATCACTCATCGCGCGGGAAGGACGCCGACAACGGACCGCTTACGCCGCTCCCCGCAGGCTGGACATCGACGCCTGTTTTAGACCGTACGTAACGGGGTGGTCTTGTACGTGTTTCGGCTCGATAAGGCGCGTACTCTTAATCGGTTGAGGGAGGAAACGTGGACCTCGAATCCGAAGAGTTTCAGCTACTGCTGGCTGAGCAACACCTTGAGCAAGCGGAGCTCCGAATACAGCATCAAGAGAGGATTATTCAGAATCTGACGAGGGACGGTCATGCTACTGATTTGGCGCTCAAATTGCTGGCCACCATGCGAGAAACCCAGCTTGTCATGCAGGGTCACAAGGCTTGTATAGTTGCAAGCATCGAGCGACTCAAGAGGCTTGCCCATTAGGAAGTCTCTCGCCTTCCCCTCCGGACCGGCTGCGGTTCTACTTGCCCGACTGCCCGTACGTTCGTAGTCCCGTACGGGCTCAAATGCATACCGTGCGACCCACGGGCGGGCTTTTTCTTGTGGACCTTGCAGCTTGCAGACAACTAGACAACGCGGCAGGGACTAAGGCTAGAAGCGCGTTCAGGGGAACGTTGAGTTTTGCACAGAGAAAGCTATTTCCCTCGAAATTGGCCCGCTCTAACTCAGGGGGCTTTTTATTGCGTGCCAGGCCTCTACGGCCTTCTGACGTCCTGCAATCAATTCCTGCTGCTCAGCGGCCAGGACGGCTCCCAGGGCCTCTAAAGGCTCTGACGCCTTTGGAGGCTTTCCTCCTACAGCAGATTGAAAAGCGTCGGCGCGGGCCGCCCGCTCGGTTACGAAGGCTTCATGTGACTGGGCCAGAACCTGGCTCGCCTTTCCGTTATTGCCGGGCGATAAGGCAGCCCATACCCATCCGCCGGGCTGACGTTCGATGATGATTTCCGCTGTTTCAGGCATTTCGCATACCCCCGCACTGCAAATATACGAAATGGCGCGGAGGCCGGCATCTTTCTTGCGCGTCCGAAAGGCCTGCATTGGCAGACGCTCAGGGAGGCAGTGATGAATGAAGATCAAGTCAAGGGTGAAGGTGAAAAGATCAAGGGCAAGATCAACGAGGGCGTGGGAAAAGTAACGGGAGACGCGGCGCAGGAAGCGAAGGGCGACGCACAACAGGTCGAGGGTGAAGTCCGCAAGGATGTCGGTAACGCCAAGGAAGATCTGAAGGACGCGGCGGATCGCGCCGACGACGAGTCTACCCGGGCACCGTAAAGGCCGATTAAGAGTCTGGCAAGCCCTGCTTGCGGTACGAGCATTGCTCGGCGACAGCGTCTCGTTCAGCTATCTCTCTCGTGGGACGTGACATTAGGCCCGCTGGCTTCTTCTCGGCTTGCGGGCTTTGTTTTGCGCCATGAAAAAGGCCCGCCGGGTGCCAGCGACCGAACGGTTCCTTGCCATGCGCCTCCGCCAAGGCGCTCCGTCAGCTTAGTAACTCCTCGGCTTTTCGTAAGACTTTGAATTCCCAATATACCGAGGTCCTAGAAAGACCTGTGGCAATGCGAGGTGCGCGAGAAGCGTAAGCGCTCATTCAACCCGCCTCTGTCAGCCCCTTGCGCTCTGATATTGAATCAGCTAAGCAGTGACATCGGTGCCGGGCGGGGGCTGGCCCAGCTTCCAAGGTAAGAGGGCTTCGTAGTCGTCGGCACTGTTCGCATGCGGCAATGCCTTGAACAGGTCGATCAGGTATCGGTAGATATCGACGTTGTTGGCGCGGCACGTCTCGACAAGTGAATATAGATTCGCACTTGCCTTCGCGCCGGCCACCGTATCGCAGAATAAGAAATTCTTTCGGCTAACTACAAATGGACGAATCGAATTTTCACAGGCGTTGTTGCATATTGGCCAGAGTCCGTTTTCAACATAGCGGCATAGTTTCGGCCACTGCGCGCTGAGATAGCCCAGTGCCTGTCCGAGCTTGCCCGAAGGCAATGTCGTTTCGAGATACTGGTCCAGTAACGTACGGATTCTGCCCAGCACCTTGCTGCTATATCGCCGACGAATCACGGTACGGCGTTGCGGCGTCATTTCCGCTTTCTTCGCTCGCGCTTCCGCGGCATAGAGCCGGCCAATCAGATGAAGGAATTGCGTGGCGGGCTGATGAGGACCGCGCGCTTCCTTGGGCAGCAGTGCTTCAGCCTCGAAGAAATAACGACGGCAATGACTCCAGCAACCCAAATGGACCAAGTCATTGGCTTTCGCGATGAGGTCGTAGACATCACCGCCGTCGCTCATCAGCGCTGCGTGCTTACGCATGCCGGCCCACAGGGCGACACCATATTTTGCATCATGGCCTGGCGCGTAGCTGAACAGCCGCACGGGTGGCCCGACGACATTCATCTGCACCCACATCGCACTTTTCGTCTGCGCGGCCTTGCCCGGTTCCTTGAGAACCTGTACGTTGGTTTCATCACCTTGCGCGACCTCGTCGTCGAGCAGCACATCACGCATCAGATTGATAACCGGCTGGATCGACTGGCCGAGCCGGATCACACTCGCGGCCAACGTATTACGCGAGATGTTCCCACCAAAGCGACGCAGCAGCGCCGCAATCCGGTATAGCGGCAGCCCGTCCATGAACTTCGACAGGACGATCCATGCCAGTGCCGCTTCAGTGAACAACCCTCGGGGAATAATGCGAAGCGGTGCCGGGGCGACCTTCAAACCGTGATCGCATTTCCGGCACGCATACTTGACCCGCTCGTGACGGATCACCTGGATCTTTTGCGGGATGATGTCGAGCTGCTCGCTGAGCTCGACGCCGATCTCGACCAGTTCGGTGCCATCCTGCGCACAGAACCGCTCGGCCTCCGGTATCTCGTAGCGAACCACTACGCGCGGCAACGCCGGATCCAGCGGCTTACGACCGCGCTTCTTGCGTTTGTGTGCCGCCACCTCGGTTTCCGGACCGTCTTCCAGCGCCGGCAGCGTCGCTGCGGTCGGCGCCAGCATCTCGGCTTCGTTCAGGAACAGATCTTCTTGCCGGGGATCGCGCTTCTCGCTCTTCGCGCCGAACAACCTGCGCAACATGACCTGCAACTGCTCTTTTGCGAGATCGCGTTCGACCTTCGCTACCCGCAACTCGCCGCGCAGTTCATCGTGTTCGACGCGCAACGCCTCAAGCGCATCGCGCGCGGCGATGAGCGCGTTGAATTCTTCGACGGTAATCGAGAGGCGTTCGCGGGTCATGCCGCAACCATAGCGAATCGCCGGGCCCAATGGGTTTACCTATTTTTGTAAAAACCGTCCCCCCCCCGAAGAACGCCTCACAGGCGAACACAGCGCGCTATCAAACTCGCTCGTAGCGTCGCACTGGATGTCTGTGCATCGCCTGCAGGTCGATGCCTTCCAGCAACCAGTGGAGTTGCTCGACGTTCAGCTCAAGTACCGTTTCGCCGCGCGGCCACACGAACCGGTCACTTTCCAGGCGCCGCAGCATGAGCCAGAACCCATTTCGCTCCCAGAGAAGCAGTTTGAGCCGATCGGCCCGCCGGTTACGAAACACGTAAACTGCCCGCGCGAACGGATCGAGTCCCAGCGCCTGTTCCACGATCGTCGAGAGCCCCGCGATGCTTTTGCGGAAATCGATGGCGTCGCGGTGGACGTAAACCTTCACATCAGCGTCGAAGCGAAACATGACTGCGCCCCAGCGTGTCTACCATTGCTGTCACCAGCGCCGAGTCATGACTGTCACACTCAAGCCGGAGTACGACGCCATTGGGTAACTCGGCAACCAGCCGCGAAGTCGCCATCGCCTGCACAGGTGCCAACATTTCGCGGGGCTCGCAGCCGACGACTGCAGCGTTGCGTCTGGAGATGTCGGGCGCCACCACCGGAACAAACGCCGGTTCCGTCTGCTGCGCACCGTCCCGGACAACGTCGTCGCTGCAGGTCTGCGATTCGTATTGGCTGATCCATCTACGCAGCAGGTTCGCGTTCAGTCCGTGTTCGAGCGCGATCCGAGCCACCGATACGCCCGGTCGCAGGCAGGCCTGCACGAGCTCACGCTTGACCTGTGGATCAAAGCGCCGGCGACGCCCGTCTCGCTCAAAGCCTGTTACCAGGCGTTCCTTCAGCGTGCTGTCCTCTGGCATGGCGTCCACCTAAAAATGAAGTGGACACCAGCTTGCCCTGGAATTCCTCACGACATAAGTACGTCGGCAATGAGCGCTTACGCCCAGCAAGGTCGTTTATAGGCATGCAGTCTGTCTCGCCGCCGTCCGCACCACTAACGTCTCGAACGACAACGGAACTTGATCAGTGACCCTTAAAACCCGCTTGTCAAAATGGGGAGGTCCTTATAGGCCTTATAGGCCTTATAGGCCTTATAGGCGGTTCACCCCCCGCGGCACACGACGCGCACTGCGCTTATCGCCCAGCGTGCGCCGCGCGCCCCCACCCTCCAGCGGCATTTCAGCGTTGCCCCACAACAGCGGTAAAACGCGCAGCGGCGCGCCGATAACGGTGTGTTTTCTACGGATCGCTTGCTTCTTCATTGTTCGTCCGAGGGCTAAGTCAGGAGGCACACCACCCGCGCCGGCTCGCAGCGGGGCGAGCTTCACACAGGTAGCCCGATCCTACCTCGCCTCGGCAAGTCACGCGCTATCAATATGTGAACTTGTATGAATCACAACTATTGACTGGCGCAATCGTGCAAAACCGTTTAAACCTACCAACATCTGAACACGTCATTGATAGATCGAGTCCGGCGCAACACAGGAAGATTCATCGTGCGTGTAGCTTTTCGACTCTATTTCGCGTCCAGTAGATACCATGGAAGGGCCGCGGAAGTAAGCTTCCTGGAGTAAAACGAGGATTCCGATACCCGTTTTCCGAGAGGGGTACGTAAATGAATGCGCCTCGCACAGCCCTTCACGGGCAGAATACAACCATCACCGGAACGCTGTATGTCGCCTTCGAGCTGGGCGACAGGAGTTGGAAGCTTTCGCTGGGTGATGGGGTGCGCGCGCCGAGCCGCTGCACAGTAGCCGCCGGCGATACGGCCGCAGTCTTCACGGCGATTGCGAAGGCCAAGGTCCGCTGTCATCTGGCCGCCGAGGCTCCGGTGCGCAGCTGTTACGAAGCCGGGCGCGACGGTTTCTGGCTGCACCGCTGCCTGGAGGAACATCAGATTACGAACCTGGTGGTGGGTTCGGCCAGTAGGGAAGTGAACCGGCGCAGGCGCCGCGCCAAGACCGACCGTCTCGACAGCGACAACCTTCTGTCGATGCTGATGCGTTACGACGCGGGTGAATGTCGCGTGCGGGCAGTCGCGCGCATCCCGACTCCCGAACAGGAGGATGGCCGGCGGGTACACCGTGAGCTCGATCGCCTGAGACAGGAACGTACCGCCCACAGCAACCAGATCCGCTTGCTGCTGGTACTCCACAACCTGCAGGTCGAGCGCATCGGTGGGCGTGCGTGGACGCATTGGTGGGCACAGAACGCCGCCCGTTTCTTGCCAGGTGTGCGCGCCGAGATCGACCGCGAATGCGATCGGCTGACGCTTGCTGCCAGCCAGATCAGGACGCTCGAGGCGCAGCAGCAGCGTGAGGTTCGCAGCGACGCTCAACCAGCAATCGCGTTACTCGCGCGCCTTGCAGGTATCAGAGCAGGCAGCGCCTGGAAGCTGGTCAGGGAACTGTTCGGCTGGCGACAGTTTCTCAACCGCCGCGATGTGGCCGGCTGCCTAGGTCTGGCGCCAACCCCGTATACCCCTACAGGACAAACGGCTCTCAAATTGATGACGTCTCTACTATACTCAAGAGCGCCGAGTTCTTACTCGCCCTTTTCACGGTCTCGGTTCGACGATTGAGAGCGTCAGTCCACTTCTCGGCGATCCGCTCCCGTTCTCCTAAGGAACGAGTGAGAAATAACTTCCCGGCGGTGCTGGGTGGTGGGAAGCGGCACTGTTAAGATGCAATGGATCCGGAGGATAGACGATGCAGGCTGGTTACAGGGCT
>NZ_FCOX02000163.1 GCF_900044055.2 Caballeronia calidae
AGGGCCACGGCGATGCCTCATCGAGTGCGGCCCATTCGAACGCAATACCATGCCGGGTCTCGATCCGGCCATGGTCCTTGCCGATTTCGCGGTGTTCGCTCACGCGCTCGTGACGGCGTCGGCCGCGCCATCAGGCACCCGAGTGCCTTCGAGCCAACGCGCGATACCCAACTTCGATTCGGGATCGCACAGCCGGTTAAACACCATCACGCGCAGCAGGCGCTCTGCGTCGAATTGGCGATGTGGGCGCAAGATGCGCCGCAATGCATCGTCCAGGCCGAGTTCCTTCCACAACGCGGTGAGCATCCATGTGTCGCCCACGGTAAGCGCCGGGGCAAACGACACCTCGCCGGTGCCCTGATCGAGGGTGGGCTTGCCGGCCGCACGCAGCAACCCACTGATGAGCGCGTTGCTCTCGCCGGCCAGAACCGCTTCGAGGCGCCCGAGCGTGGCGATTACGCGCTGACGTGAGACGCCGCGCTCATCACGAAACGATTCCACCAGCTTCACGTACTGGCGTTTGTCGGAGGTGGTGATCTTCACGAACATGTCGCCACTTTAGGCGACGCCAGGCATGGAGACAAGGTCATCCATAAAATTTCGTGTCACTACAGCACATCGCGATCGCCGGATGTCAAGTGCTTGATCTATAAGACGCTTCAGGCCGTAATCGCTCAAATTGTGGCTCGAAATGTCGAACTCGGGAGGCCACTCATCCAGCGGACAAAGCATGCTTCGAACTGCTTCGAATCAAGCGCGGCGAACACCCGGCCGAAGGTATCGTGCGATGGGATGCCGTTGAGTAGCGGGGTGTGGCGGCGAGAGCCAGTCAAGCTTCTCTTCGCCCCGAACCTGAACAGCAACCCAGTTGTGTGCTCCGCACAGGATCGCGCACAACGCGCTCGCCAGAATTTCGCTCAGGCCATGCACAGGACTGTGCCTGCACGGATCGTCCAGACTAGCAAACGCCTCTTCAATGCTAAGCACGCCCTGCATCGTTCACCCGCAGAAAATCCGCAGTAAACGATCTTCACTCGTTGCTTACAATCTCCTGTGATTTTTAATCATTAACGCTCATTCGCGCAATTGCCCCTATCTGATTCATCGCGTGTTCATAACACATCACCACAAAAAAACGCAAAACAGCCTGATGTGCAGGGAGGACATACGGTCTTCGCACAAGATATGCGCTTTTGAGCAAACGCGATCAGGCCGCATCGATTACACTGCAAGTCGGGCCGGCCAGGCATAGGCATGACGGCCTGAAACACGCTTCAGAGGCCGCCGTGACACAGGTCGAAACCCGATTGGACAAGGCGTTGGATAAAAGCCCCCGTACGCTGTTTCGGCGCGCTTAGGGGTGACGGCGCCTTCGCAACTCACGGCGCTCTCGCGATAAACGCAGCGTGTCGGCGCGCAGCGGATTCGCGTAAAGCAGGCGACGCAAGTGCAAGAGGAGAAGCTTGGTCGAGGCATGCTTGCGTCAATGCAGGAGTGTCTGTCTGGCGTCGTGGTTGAGCGTCGCGACCCGCAAAGTGCGCGCGACCGATGCATCGCGCATACTGGTCGCGGGGGCCGAGTTGTTCGAGCACGGCGCACGTGCCATGCCGAGAGCTCGTGTTGTTTTTGAGTCAAGGCGCTGTAAGCGCCGCTAATCTGAAATTTCAGGCTGAGCCGGCGCTGCAGATCAGCTCCGCTTGAGTCGTATCGAGTCGGCATGATGAAAATAAACCACAGTAGTAGTTGCCCGAGGACCTGTCTGAGCTCACACGCTCCCACGTCATCGACGTCGTCGCAAAAGCACCGCAAGTCGAGTCTAAACAGTACGCCATTAGGTCCGCTGCGTATTTCTCGTGAACCCTGGGGCGCGAAGGCAAAACGGCAGGCGTTCGTGAACAGCGTGGCGCGCTTGAGTGAAAGCGCGGGAAGGGTTGCTCAGCTTCAGAAACAGAGGACCCAAACAGCTTTGCAAGCACAAGTTGCTCAACAACGTGCTGAGCTGAGTGAGGTTTTGCGCAGCGGAGATGCGAGTCGGATATCGGGTTTAGATAAGCGTTTTGGCAAGTTATCGAAAGTAAGAAAAGATCACATCATTTCAAAGCTCCTCAAAGGCTCCGGCGAAGAAGCGTTTATCCTAAAAGGCAATGCGGCGGCCATCAGAGCCTACGGCAACTTCATCTCGAACCACGTCAATTTAGAGAAGATTGATAACGATGCGGCTCCCGTTCGCCTGCTTGGCACTAACCTGTTTGAGAAGAACTGGCGTGCCGATGAATTTGCCGCCTACATGGACGTTGTGGGCGTCGTTTGCGATAAAACGCCAACCATAGCCCGGTCCCGCCTGCTTGAGAGTGTGCTGAGAGGGAGACGGGCCGCAGCGAGCGACGGTCCGCTCTCTTGGAAATTTGCCGGCTGCAACGGTGACGTTGAAATGCTCGAGCGGTATGCGTCTTTCTTCAAGCGATTTGGACAACACCTGGATCCACAAAGCGCCACCTTATTGCTTAAGGAAAGCAATATGATGCTGACTTCGTGGAAGGGAAGCATGGGTGCATCTGCAGAGGCCGTTTCGGCCTATGGGAAAGCGATTTCAAGCTACCATCAAGCGTGCGGAATGCCCGTGGCCGCGGCCTCACTGGAGAATCGCGCGTGGCTCGAGCCGCTCTTAAAGAAAACGTGCCGGCATCTTCTGAGCTCACTCAAAAGGTGGCAGGCGCAGGAGATTAGGCAGCATAGTAAGCTGCTTGTTCAGCAGGCGAAAAAGGGACAAGCGGTATGGGGGCAGCGGATCGATGACGCGCTGCTGCCTAATAGCGATATTTTGCGCGATGCGTTTAGGCAGGCGTCCACAATAAAGGATTATAAAGTACTCGGGGCATACATCGCTCTCCTTGATCAGATGGCACCATATCTTCCCCTCGACGCGAAGAAGGGTTTGCTCACAAAGCTTCGTGAGGCGCAAGGGACGGTATTTTGCGGGCTTGTCTTAAAGAACAGTCAGGCCTATGAGCAATTCAAAATCAATGACGCGGCGTTGTTTGGTCAATTCAAAAAATTGAAAGAGACATTGAAATCCCAATACGTTCCGACCACGGAAGCTGAATAGGGAAATCTTAGGAAACCTATCGTCCTATTTCTAAATGTGACATTTAGTGATTTGCAGCCGTTTTGCGCAACGGGCTTCGGCAAAGTGATTGCAGCGGCGCTTGCCAGGTCGTTTAATTGAGGCAAGTAGGTGCGGATATAGAAATCGTATCGCCCCTTGGCTTGGCTTGGCTCGACGAGTGGATCCGACTGCGAGGGAAAGACAGCCGGTCTGTGCTTCGCGGCAGACGTGGGATCGGAGTCGCCATGACGAGGCAAGGGCTTTAGAGGGCGTCTGGCAGTCCGGTCTCGCGCTGAGCGCGATCTGGTCGACAGTCAATTTATAACAACTCAAAGCCCGGCGTTGTAATCGCGTTGCACCCAACGCGAGAAGATCATCCTCAGCGCCGGCGCGCACGGCGCGGCGTTGCGTGGTAGAGCGTCGATAGCACGAGTCCGGTGCCGTCGCCCTTCACCTCTCTGCGACGCTTGCTTGCATGCTTTCGGCAGCGTCAGCCAATTCGTCCGATAGGGACTTCTTAGCGCGCCTATCTAGCTTGTGTGCCAAAGAGAGAGCCTTGCATCCGCGCTCACCTCAGGTTTTCCTGAATTCCCATCTATCCTGGCTCTTCGGTATCCTGCTCAAGAAACCCGGGCTGCAATCGTTCCAGTGCACCGACTCGCAACCCAACGCTCCCTCCTTACTGCACACTGCACGGGGAAATGTCATGAAATTTCCGCTTTTCGGTGTTTCGCCAGTGTTGCTGCTGGATACGGGGAATCTCTCCCACAGTGGCCATCAGAATAACGCGAATGTGGGGCCGCCGCGCCGCAATCAGCACTTCAAGGATCTTGGAGACTTACGCCTAAACACAGACGGTGTCAAAAGCGATGACACGGTAAAGAAGATCAAGCTTAGCTTATCTGCTCCGTCTCAAAGTAGCCCGGCGCAGAACGCTAAACGCAAGGCGCGGGACGTCCTCAACGGTCTGCTGCCTTGTGATGACCACGGCAGGATAGCGCCCGGGACGTTAGTGCCTGGCTCATTGACCTATTCACTTTGGGCGTGTGCGGTCCTCGTGACAAATTTCACTTCGACCAATCTGGATCCGCTCGATCCGAGCTCGCACGCCCCGGATCAAGCAGGGGTTTCAGCCGGTTGTGTACCGGTCCTGCCCAGGGCGCTGGATTCCTGGCTGACAAATGATGGGCGGCGGGAGGCAAATTCGAAAATCGCGAATGAGCTCCTGAACTGGCGGAATTATATTGCATGCGAGGTGAATGTCTCCACACTGAAGAGCGCGCTGAACGCACCGGAACTACCCGTCGAGTGCCAAGAGCGCAAAGACTTGTCCGCCGCACTCGCAACACAGCAAAAGGAACTATCCAAGCTTCAGGACAAGTTTTCCCGCTCGACCGGAATTAACTCCATCGCTAACCAAAAGCTTACGGGGTGGATCCGCGACGTCATTGGCAACTCGTTGAGCAGCGCCAACTTTATCCCCTCTGCCGTGCTGAGCCAGGCGAGAATCAACGGCAACTACTCGACGGCGAACCTGATGAACGCGGCCCCGGGGCTCGAGATTTTAGGGCAGATTGTGGCCGGGACGGGCCTGAGCCTTTCCGTGCTTTCAGGCATCACCAACGCCTTGCAAGGCATCGGGGAGATCCGGGACCAGTACACAAGGCTTGATCAGCTAACGGAATGGAAAAATCGGGAAAAGCAGGCACTGTTCTCGTTGATCTCGCGTTGCTCCGACTCCGACGGGGTAGCTCAAGCGAGTGTGCCGGTCGCGCGGGAGGTCGCCGCGCTGCGTGAACAGTACCGGCAGTTTGGCAGCCGCGATCGCAAGCTCTTGCATGAGGCCGGCACTAGTCGTGTGCTGCAGGCCCTGTGCACCAACGGCACGTCCATGGCGGCCGGTGGGATTCAGCTGGGAGCAGCAATCGCGGGCGCCTCCGCAGCGCTGGCGCCTGTGACCATGGGATTAACTATCGCGTCCGCTATTCTATCGGCCGTCTACTTGGCGGCGGTCACTTGGAGAATAGAGCGGCAAAAGCGAGCGCGAAAGGAGTTCACCAAGTGGCAGGGAAAGCTTAAGGCCAACATTTGCGATATCGACGGCCAGCCGGGTGAACTCTACACACGTATAAAGACGCAGATCAAGGTGTCAAAGCCGTTTCGGCAGTACTTGCAAGCCATCGGTGTGCCATCCGAACTAGTCGAGGAGATCCAGAAGGCTCCCGAACAGCGCGAGGGCGAGCTAGCGAACCGACTGATCGCGGCGTTGCTTCGTGAACCCCGTTCTGACGCAGATGACAAGGCCGTCATTCGTAACACCTGGGAGGATGCTGACGCGTCGACGCGTTGGCATATCTATGCGTTTTGGAAAGCAAAGGGGTGGCCCCTTGCTGAAATACGGATGAAAACCGATTCGTCAGGATCAGACAAACCGTGGATTCGCAAATTGGCCAAGGGAGCCGATGCTGCGGATATCTGGAAGGCAAACATTGACGCGAAAGAATTTGCCACATGGTGGTCGTATAAGGACCCCAAGAAGAAAGAGGACCCCCAGAAGAAAGAGGACTCCGAGAAGGAAGAGGAGGACTTCAGGACGTTCGCCGTAAGATCCGTGCAAACCAGCGCCAAAACTCTCTTTGCGATGGTTCCCAGTCTGGAAACAGATCTGTTGCCCGTTAGTCCCTCGTCCGACCAGGTATTTAAGGCGATAGGCCAATTGAAGCAACTGTGGGAAAAGTATGGCGCGATACGAGCCAAGGT
>NZ_FCOX02000164.1 GCF_900044055.2 Caballeronia calidae
ACGGGTGAGCGTGCGAACCGTCAGGCAACTGTTAAAACAAAACGGATTTTCCCGTCGGCAATCGCAGAAAAAGAAGTGAGCGTGAGCACGTAAGTCGATGGGCCAATGAGCAAGCTAAATGATGTTCGGCAGACGAAGTAAAACGGGGGCGATGAAGCCCCCGTTGTCGTTTTCAGAACGGGTCGTCGAGAGTCTGGTGCGGCGGCTGTGTTGGGCCGCTGTACCAGGGCTCGTGGTAACGCCGAATCTGGGTCGCGTAGGCGCGGCTGAACCACAGATAGAAGTCTTCGATAAAGAACTGCATCATGTAGGCGGCTTCGTCGGAGAGCTCAGGCAACGGCAGGTGTCGGGAGGCATCGGATGGGCGAGGTGGTGTTATGCGGGACATGTCATCGGGCTCCATTGAGTTGACGTGCTGGCGTGCGACGCGAGGACGACGTTGAAGGGGCAAAGACGTCGAAGTACAGCTTCTCATCGAGTTCGGGCAGTTCGCGCTGCGCGGCGGTGGAGAGCAACTCGTTGGCGAGCGTGGTGAGCACACGGTAGTTGCCGAGCGCATGTTCGCACAGCGTGTGGCGCAGCGGCGGCGTCATGAGCTGAGGAGCGCCGGCACTGACGAGCAGATGTTCGAGGCAGGCCTGCAGGTCGTCGGCCGACGCTTTTTCGGTGGCCAGCCGCGAACGGATGCGGCTGCCTAGAGGCAGCAGTTCATCGCGCCGCAGCTTGTCGGTCAGGCGTGTGTCACCGGCAAGGACGATGCATAGCAGGGGCTGCGAGTCGAAGCGGGCGCTAGCCATGAGCCGCAGTTCGTTGAGCACGCCGGGACTCATTTCCTGCGCCTCATCAATTAACGTTGAACATAACGTCAATCGACTAATGTGAAGTAGTCCGAGATGTTGAGTGTCGTAGATTTCCTCCTGCTCACCCGTCGAACTGCACGGCGCGGCTCAACATAACTGAACCCCGCAGGCGTATGGTGGTATTTCCGTCGGACGTTGATGGAGGCCACGATGCTTGAGCAAATCTTTCCCAAAGGTCAACAGCCTTACACGCAGTCACCCGTCACCAATGTGCTTGAGGACTTCGCCAATTGGCTCGTCGATGACGGCTACACATATAAGGGCACGGCGCTTCGCCGGCATCTTTTCCGTTTAAAACAGACACTCGAGGGTGCCGGCAACGTTACTGCCGAATCAAGGTTCTCCCCTGAAGACCTGGCGGCGCTATTTGCACTTCCGGCTGCAAATCCGCGGGCGGAGAAGCTGTATCGGCATACGCAGCACCGCTTCGAACGCTTCCTTTCGGCGCGAGGTCACTTGCTGCCCATCTCGCGCAATGATCGCTTCGCGACGTTACTGGATGCGTACCGGGACTCTCTGGTCAATCAGCGCGGCATGTCGCCGTCGACAGTCGGCAACCACATGCGTACGGCCACGACCTTCCTGAGCTACGCGGTTTCGCCAGATGCTTCGCTTGCCGAACTGTCGATGCAATCTGTGGATCGTTTTGTCGCTGTCTCGGGCGAACGCATGAACCGCCAGAGCCTGCAACAGGTGGTCGCGCATCTGCGCTCATTCCTCCTGTTCTGCCACGGCCGTGGTGACATCCGAGAGCGGATCGGTACGATCGACACACCGCGTACGTATCGTGATGAATTACCACCGCGCGCACTCCCGTGGCGCGGCGTTCTCGCGCTACTTCATTCCATCGATCGGTCAAGCATGGTTGGCTGCCGCGATCATGCCATTCTCTATCTCATGGCGCACTATGGTTTGCGGCCTGCTGAGATCACTGCTTTGCAATTGAATTCAATCGACTGGGTGCAAAGGACGTTGCTTGTTCACCAACGTAAGACCAGCTCAGAGCTTCTCCTTCCGTTGTCCGTTCACGCTACCCGCATACTCAAACATTATCTGAACTTCGGCAGGCCGGTTGTCCGCGGTCGAACAGACCTGTTTCTGAGGTCGCATAGGCCCGCAACTGCATTGTGTCCTACCGCGATCAACGAAATCTATAAGAGCCGTATGCTCGCGAGCGGATTGGCCCTACAAGGGAGTTCAGCCTACAGCCTGCGGCACGCCTTCGCCATGAGGCTATTGAACAGGGGCGTTGGCGTCAAGGCTATTGGCGACCTGTTGGGTCACCGGTCGCTGGAAAGCACTTGCGTTTATCTTCGACTACAAATGGAGGTGCTAAGAGAAGTCGGCCTGCCATTGAGTTCGGCAACCACGACCTTTCTACAGGAGAGCTCGTCATGAACCACTCCCAGACACCGCTCGATCTCGCTATCGAGCGCTATCTTCTGCACTGGCGAGCACTTGGCCGACGCTACTTCAAGGAAGAGCAGACTCTCCGGGCATTGAGTCGATTCCTGAATGAGCATGGCTTCAGCGACCTGACCAAGCAGGGCTTCGAGACGTGGTGCCAGGCATTCTCCTCCTTGCGAGGAGTCACACAACGACACCGGCAACTAACTGTGTGCAAGCTGTGTCGCTTCCGACAACGCACCGAACCAAAGTGTTTCGTTCCGGATCGACGTCGATTCACGCGGAGCAGCCCCCATGATCCTCCAGTTATCGTCTCCGGAACCGATGTGGCCCGGATGCTGGACGCTTGTGATCAACTTCGCGCCACCTGGCAATCCCCGCTTCGGCCAGCACTATGTCGCTTGGGGGTGGCTTTGCTCTACAGCGCGGGACTTCGTCGCGGCGAGCTCGTACGGTTGACCCTGGCCGATGTGAACGAGGCGCAAGGCGTGTTGCATATCCGCGAGTCGAAGTTCCACCGATCACGGTTTGTACCATTGTCGGAGGATGCGCGCGCGGAAGTTCACCGGTATTTGCGCAAGCGTTTGCAGGCGCAGTTCGACTGCGCGCCCAATGCCCCGCTGTTGTGCCACTGTGTCGCTGGGTTTCACTGCTATACAGGAGAAGGATTCCAGCACCTGTTCACGGAAGTGATGCGCTCGGCTCGCATTCAGGACGCTGACGGGCGCCAACCCCGCATCCTGGATCTTCGGCACAGCTTCGCAATTGGCGCCTTGCTACGCTGGTACAAGGAGGGGTCTGATGTGCAGACCAAACTACCCAAGCTGTCAATGTATATGGGCCACGTATCGATTGTCTCAACCGCACATTACCTTCAGTTGACACCCGCGCTTGCACAAGCCGCCAGCGAGCAGTTTGAGGCCGGCTTCGGCAGCCTGATTGATGGAGGCACATCATGAAGCCCGATCGATCCAACACCTTGGGCAGGGCGCTCGTTCGGTTCTTCCAGGAGTATTTGCCGAACTTGCGGGGCATGAGCTCTCATACGATCCACGGCTATCGCGATGCCGTTGTTCTATTCCTGCGCTTCGCTTCCGAACAAACCGGCCGTTCCGTGGAGGAGCTCGATATGGTCGATCTCAATGCCGAACAGGTGGCCGCGTTTCTGGATTTCCTGGAACGCGAACGACGTAACGGCATCTCGACCCGCAATGCCCGCCTCGCGGCGCTGCACTGCCTTGCCCATTTCCTCGCCGGTGAACATCCGGAATGCTTGAGCCAGTTGCAACGCGTTCTCGGTGTTCCGTTCAAACGCGGCACAACGCAACGTGCGATCGAATATCTGGAAGCCAACGAGGTCAAAGCACTGTTGTGCCAGATTGACCGTTCAACGCGTGCGGGCCAACGCGACTACACGTTATTCGCGTTGATGTTCAACACCGGCGCACGCGTCCAGGAAGTGCTCAATCTTCGCCGATGCGATATCCGGACGGAGCCACCGTATCAGGTGAGACTGCTGGGCAAGGGTGGCAAAGTAAGAACCTGTCCGATCTGGGCCAACACTGCTTCGCTTTTGCGCGATCTGTCGCGGACACTGCCGGATACACAGGATAGTCAGGCCACGCTGTTTCGCAATGAGCGGGGGGGCACGTTGACGCGCTTTGGAGTCGGCTATCTTCTCCGCAAATATGTCGCGGAAGCAACTACGACCGTTGACACGCTGCGCAACAAGCGCATTCATCCTCATTCGGTTCGGCATAGTACTGCTGTCGCGCTTTTGAAGGCTGGCGTTGACTTTGCCACCATCAGCCAATGGCTTGGGCATGCGAGCTTGAACACGACCATGGTTTACGCGCGCGCAGATCTCGACCTCAAGCGGCAGGCATTGACGCAGGTCTTTCCGGATGTTCTGGGAGCGTCGGTACCGGGACGACTAAAGCACGGATCCGCCGATCTTCTCGGATGGTTACGTCGGCTTTGAGGGCTTGTTATGTGGAGCGCGAAGCGCCCAATCAGCGTCTACACTTGATTTCCGCTTCGTGGCTTCACATCTCCGAGTACTTCACATTAGTCGATGAGTAGGATTGGACGTCGTCGCGTGCTCTGCAGGTGCGACATCCACCGGTCGCGCAGCGACCTGAAACCGCCCCAGCGGTTGTGCGGCTTCAGTTCCAGGCCGAAGATGTCGCCCATCTCGCGGTAGAAGTCGGCAAGATTGCTCTGCGGATGATTGATCGAGACGACCGTCAGATCGGTCAGGCGCTCGAGCTTCTCGGCCAGCACGCGCATAACCACGCTCTTGCCGGTGCCGGGCTCGCCGTGGATCATTGCAAAGCCGCCTTCGCGAACGAGCGCGTTCTCGATACGCCAACAGAAGTTCTCCACGCGCGGCGACACATACAGCGCTTCGAGGGGAAGCTCTGGCGAGAACGGGTTCCACTTCAGGCCATAGAGGGCTTGCAGACGCTGGCTCATGCCTCCTCCTGCCAGTCAGCGGGAATCCAGGCCGGGGGCAGCCCCGTCGCCGCATGTTCGGCGAGCAACTGGCGCAGTAGCGGCGCGATGCCGGGCGCACTGGCCGGTGGCTGCTCGACATTGATCACATCGAGTCGGCGGCGTTGACCATCGGCATTGGCGGCCTTGTCCAGCGGCCGCAGCGGGCACAGCACGGAGCCGCGGTCGGCATCGATGAGATCGACACGGCTCAGGTCCCAGCGCGCGTAGCGCAGCTGCACCCGCTCCAGGTGCCGGTAGGCCGACGGAATCTCCAAGCGCGTGCCGGCCAAGCTCACGGTACCATCTGAGCGCCGCTGGGCACGGGTGACGTCGATACGGAATGCTGCGCGCAGCGCATCGCTCGAGGGGCACTCGCGCCGCACATCGGGCCCGGCCAGGTAGCGTTTGAGCGGCGTTGCGCCGAGCTCGGAATGATGCGCGTGATGATATTCGCGCTCAATCCACGCGTGTGTAGCCTGATTGAGCAGTTCGAGCGAGAGGTTGGACTCGCCTTCGAGCATGGCCATCACGCGCCCTTCGATGCGCGCCCAGAACGTCTCCTGCTTGGCGTTCTGGTACGGAGAATATGGCAAGGTCGTCTGATGCAACACGCCGAGCGCAAGCAGCCCGGCTGTCGTTTCTTCGGCAAGCATTGCCGCACCGTTGTCGGTCATGAGGGCGCGTGGCAGGCCACGACGCTGAAACGCCTGACACAACCCATGGATCAGACTGCGTGCGGTCTCGTCGAGAAACCATTGCGCGTGACAGACGACGCGCGAGCGGTCATCGAGTACGCACAGCAGCATCGGCGTGATCCACTGGCCATTAGGCGTGAGCAGCTTGCGCGAGCCGTGATGGAAATCGAGATGCCAGAGCGCGTTGACATGCTCGACCTCGAAGCTGCGTACCTCGAGCTTCTCGAGGCGATCGCGGGCGAGCATCGCGCCGGTGCTCGTATGACG
>NZ_FCOX02000165.1 GCF_900044055.2 Caballeronia calidae
GCACGGTCTGACAAGCTAGAACCTTGAGGGCGCTGGTTCAGCACCAGATAGCTCCGGCACAGCGCTACGCGCTGCCGCTGGGTTTGCAAGGGAAACCGCCGGTGGGCGAATGCAGTGAGATGGAAGCGTTAGTAAAGATGCACGCGCATCCCCGATGGACCGGTCGGCCGCGAAGCGGGCTGGAGCTATTTGGCGCCTTACCAGTCAGTTAAGTGGTGCGATGTGACAGAGCGTGCGCGATCCAAGCCCGGTAAGGCCTATGAGGGCACTCGCTACTGCCGGACCACGAGAGTGCTTCTGTGCCGGGGCCGGTGTGAAGTACTTTGGATGGGGATAGCTGTTTCTTTGGTTACTTTCTTTGCAGCAGCAAAGAAAGTGACTGCCGCCCCGCACAGGGGCAGTGCAAATAGACCGACGCGAAAACAGGATTTCACGAAAGCCCAAGCGCAAGCCAAGCCGAAGCCGAAGCCGAAGCCAAACGACCAGCGTCAAGCGTCGTCATACTTGATATAGCGGAACCGCTGATCATCGGCAGGCGTGCCATCGAGAGGCCCATCTTCCTTCCCGGGTTGCCACTGGATAACTTCTTCGATCTTCGAAGCCAGAGCAAAGTCCTTATCGGTGATGCCCTTAGCCGCATGATTCTTGAGCTTGACGATGACAAACGCATAAGAAACGGTGAGATCCGGATGATGCCAGGCCGCCTCGGCCAGATGCCCCACGGTATTGACCACCATGAGCGTCCCCTTCCAGCTCTCCGTCTTGAACTTGCGCCTGATCCACCCATCCTCGAGATACCAGTGCTTGAGCACACCCGTCAGACGCTCCTTGACTTCCTCATCGGAATAAACCTTGTCAGTCTGAGCCATGGCGAAGCCTCCCAATAAAAGAATCCCGGAACAAAGCCAAGTATGCGCCAAAGAAAACATGCTGCAACGCGTCATGTCACGCGTTCCGCCGCTGTGTTCCATGCCGCTCACTTTTTCGCGTATTTGACACAGTATGTGTCGCCACCCGACATCGATCCGTCCGCGAACGACAGTGCGACACGTCCAATTCGCTTTTTAAGGCTATGCCAACAAAACCGGCATGGAATATGCAATTGGCCTCTCTACGCAAGAGTCCGGCTATGTACTGGACGAAGCGCCCCTCGTTACCTGCATGTGAAGGCGCGCACGATGCAAACCGGTAGCGTGGTCATCCCTGGGTCGGAGGCATCACCATTCTGGAGGAGACATGAACTTACGCACCCTGGTTCTTGGACTGGCGGTGGCAGCGACGGCAGGCCTGAATTCGTATGTCGCTCAGGCCGACTCGCAGCTCGACAGCCTGATCAAGAATCCCTCGAACTGGGCGGCGCAAGCGGGCGATTATTCGAATCACCGCTATAGCACGCTCAAGCAAATCAATGAAAACAACGTCGGCAAGCTACAGGTTGCCTGGACCATGTCGACCGGTGTGCTGCGCGGCCATGAAGGTTCGCCGCTCGTCATCGGCGACACGATGTATATCCACTCGCCGTTTCCCAACAAGGTCATCGCCATCAACCTGAAGGATCAGACCTTCATCTGGCAATACCAGCCGAAGCAGGACAATCAGGTCATCTCGGTGATGTGCTGCGATACGGTCAACCGTGGCCTTGCCTATGGCGACGGCAAGATCTTCCTCCAGCAAGCCGATACGAAGCTCGTCGCGCTCGACGCGAAGACCGGTGACGTCGTCTGGACCGCGCAGAACGGCGATTCGAAGAAGGGCGAAACCAACACCAACGCGCCGCACGTCTTCGGCGACAAGGTGCTGACCGGCATCTCCGGCGGTGAGTTCGGCGTGCGCGGGCGTCTCGTCGCGTACAACATCAAGGACGGCAAGGAAGTCTGGAAGGCCTATAGCACGGGCCCCGACAACGAAATGCTGTTCGACCCGCAAACCACGATGACCTGGTCGGACGGCAAGATGGTGCCGGTCGGCGCGGACTCGTCGCTCAAGAGCTGGCAGGGCGATCAGTGGAAGTATGGCGGCGGCACGACGTGGGGCTGGTACGCATGGGATCCGAAGCTCAACCTTGTGTACTACGGCTCGGGCAATCCGGGCACGTGGAACCCGACGCAGCGCCCCGGCGACAACAAGTGGTCGATGACGATCTTCGCCCGCGATCTCAACACGGGCAAGGCGAAGTGGGTCTATCAGATGACGCCTCACGACGAGTGGGACTATGACGGCGTCAACGAGATGATCCTCTCCGACCTGAACATCGGCGGCAAGAAGGTGCCGGCGATCGTTCACTTCGACCGCAATGGCTTCGGCTATACGTTGAATCGCGAATCCGGTGAACTGCTCGTCGCGCAGAAGTTCGACCCGGCGGTCAACTGGGCCGATAGCGTCGATCTGAAGAGCGGCCTGCCGATTCGCAACGCGGCGTATTCGACGCAGAAGGCCGGTCCGGATCACAACGTCAAGAACATCTGCCCCGCGGCGCTCGGCTCGAAGGACCAGCAGCCGGCCGCATTCGATCCGAACTCCAGCTTGTTCCTCGTGCCGACGAATCACGTCTGCATGGACTACGAGCCGTTCCAGGTCGATTACGTGGCGGGTCAGCCGTTCGTCGGCGCGACGCTCTCGATGTATCCGGGCCCGAACGAGAAGGGCGCGATGGGTAACTTCATCGCGTGGGATGCCTCGAAGGGCAAGATCGTGTGGTCCAAGCCGGAGAGGTTCTCGGTGTGGTCCGGCGCGCTCGCAACGGCCGGCGGCATCGCGTTCTACGGCACGCTCGAAGGCTATCTGAAGGCAGTGCGCATCAAGGACGGCAAGGAGCTGTGGAAGTTCAAGACGCCGTCCGGGGTCATCGGCAACGTGTTCACGTATCAGTTCCAGGGCAAGCAGTATGTCGGCGTGTACTCGGGTATCGGCGGCTGGGCCGGCATCGGCATGGCGGCGGGTCTCGAGAAGTCGACGGAAGGCCTGGGCGCGGTCGGCGGCTACAAGGACCTCGCGAAGTACACGGCGCTTGGCGGCACGCTCTTCGTGTTCGCGATTCCCGGAGGTTGAACCTCGTTGATGTGTTCTAGCTGATCGCAGCAACGCGCGGCGGCTGCAACGGCCGCCGCGCGGAAACACCCCATATACAAGACATGTTCAAGGAGTCAGACGTATGAAAGGCCGATCACTCTTGCTGCTGACGATGACGCTCGCCGCGTCGTCCGCTTCGTTTGCCCAGACGCCTCCGAGCCCTGGACAGATGAAACCGGTCGCCTATAAGGTCGTCGATGGCAACAAGGTAGACAGCGACACGCTGCAGGGCTGGAAGACATGGCGTGCACTTGCGTGCGAGCGCTGTCACGGGGCGAAGCAGGAAGGTATGGTCGGCCCGTCGCTGATCGATGCTTTCAAGACGCTGGACAAGAACGAATTCCATCGCACCGTGTTCGGTGGGCGTGTGGACAAGGGCATGCCCGATTTCAGCGCCAGCCAGATGATGCAGAAGAACTGGGAGAACCTCTACGCGTATCTGAAGGGGCGCTCCGACGGCAAGATCAATCCGGGCGACTTGCAGTCGATCGATGCAAAATAAGGACGTGGCATGCACCCAGTGCGGCTGACGTCCGATGATTGCTCTCACACCCGGAGGTATCGATGTCTGATCGTAATGCAAGCCGCGCCGCTTCGTTCCGATTCGTAGCCGTGCTATGCGCGGCATTCGCGACGTTCCCGGCGCAACAGGCAATCGCGCAAGGTGCGGGCGGCCCGCCGCCCAACCTGCCGAACAACGACGGCGCGGATGGCGTGCTGCGCGTATGCGCCGATCCGAACAACATGCCGCTCTCGAACAAGAAGGGCGAGGGCTACGAAAACAAGATCGCAAGCCAGATGGCGAGCGATTTCGGCTACAAGCTCGAATACACGTACTGGCCGCAGCGCATGGGTTTCGTGCGCAATACGCTGCGCGAGAAGGTGCCGCAGACGGAGCGCTTCAAGTGCGATCTGATCATCGGCGTGCCGAAGGGTTATGAGCTCACCGCGACGACGCGTCCTTATCTGCATTCCACCTATGCGATGGTGTTCCCGAACAAGCCGGAGTACGCGAGCATCAAATCGCCTTCGGATCTGACGAATCTTCCGCCTGAGCAACTGAAGAAGATGAAGCTCGGCGTCTTCGTGAAGAGCCCGGCGGTGGACTGGCTGCTCGGTCAGAATTTGATCGGTCAGGCGGTGTCGTATCAGGGGCAAAGCGGCGATCCCGAAGCTTTCCCCGGCGAGATGATCGAGCGTGATCTGGCGCAAGGCAATGTCGATGCGGCTTTCGTATGGGGGCCGATCGCGGGCTATTTCGCCAATCGTTCCGACAACAAGGTGCGCCTCGTGGCGTTCCCGGCGGGGCAGTCGATCCGTTTCGACTATGAGATTTCGATGGGCGTGCGTTACGGCGAGAAGGCGTGGCGCGACAAGGTCGATAACTGGATCGCTTCGAATCAGCCGAAGATCGATCAGATCCTGTCGAGCTATCAGGTTCCCATGTTGCCGTTGCAGCCGGTGCCCGCGCAATGAAGCGAACATACGGGGGGTTTCTTTGCGCGTGGGCGTTTGCGTGCGCCGTGCTGAACGTGTCGGGCGGCGCGGTGGCTGCGGACGCTCCGGCCGCGTCGGCGCCGGGCGCGGACATCAAGCCGGCCGAGCAATTGCTCTTCATGCAGTCGCACATGAATGGCGTCGAGCCGCAGACCGAACTCGATTATGCGGTGGATTATTCCGGGCCGCCTGCGAAGGTCAACGATACGCTGCGCGTGCTCGTCGTGAGTCCGGGCAACAGCAAGAACGACGCGCGCGTGACGGATCGAACCGGCAACGTCAATATTCCGGGCGGGCTGCCCTGCAATCCGGCGATCATTTATTTTCTCGAGCATGACATCACGGAGATGGAGCAGCTGACGGGCGGTCAGCGGCGCTATTTCCAGCAGCGCGTGAGGATGGCGCTTGCTGCGGGGCCTGCCATTACGCCTGTTTCGAGCGAGTCGCTCGGGCTCGGCAAGCATGCGAAGGCTCAGCAGATCGTCATTCAGCCTTATCTCAACGATCCTAATTCGGAGCGGTTTGCCAAGTACACGGGTAAGCGGTACACGTTCGTCATGGCCGATGACGTGCCGGGGCGGCTGCTTATGATTCGCACCGAAGTGCCCGGTGAGGGGAGTGATTTTGCTCATCCTCTGCAAAAGGAGACGATTGCTTATCGAGGGGTGCTCAAGAATATGAGCTCACCGGAGGGAGCGCCGGTGAAAGCGCCGAATGCGCCTCGGGCTAGTCGGTGATTTTATTGGTGTTGTTGTTTGTTCGCCGGATCCCGTTTTCGCGTCGGTCTATTGGCGTTGCCCCTGTGCGGGGCGGCAGTCACTTTCTTTGCTGCTGCAAAGAAAGTAACCAAAGAAACAGCTATCCCCAGCCTAGGCACTTCAGGCCGGCCGCGGCACAGAAGATGGCACGTGGTCCAGCAGTAGCGAGTGCCCTCATAGGCCTAACCGGGCTTGGACCGCGCACGGTCTGACAAGCTAGTTGTTAAAAGGCGCTGGTTCAGCACCAAATAGATCCGGCACAGCGCTACGCGCTGCCGAAGGGTATGCAAGGGAAACCAACGAACCACCGATGCAGTGAGATGGATGCGTAAGTAAAGAAGCACACGCATCCCCGATGGACCGGTCGGCCGCGAAGCGG
>NZ_FCOX02000166.1 GCF_900044055.2 Caballeronia calidae
CGCGCTGTTGTAGTGGCATTTTTTAAAATCGACATCAATAAAATCAAATAGTTGCGCGTTTAACTGTCGAACTCAAGCGGCCGCGAAGGTCTCGGACCGGACGGTCGCCCCTGTTTCAAGGATCTTCAGATTCCGATTTTCCGATCGAGGGTGAGCGCTCAAGGATCAGATTGACGATGTCTTCCGGCAACAGCGCACGGCACGGTTCCGCGACCAAGCCTCTAGAAAAATCGATGCCGTTGTCCAATATGCGGCATCGCTACGATCCAGCGGCGAATCTTCGTTGCCTTCACGCGCGCGCAGTCTTTGTGCGATGGGTTGATCAGAACATTGAACTCCTCCGGCACGCAGGCGAGCGTGGCGACGACGCCTTTGTCGAGACCACGGCTCTGCCGGTCAGGCGGCGGGCGCAGAAGCCCGACACAATACGGCGGCGGCGGTCGGGTGGGAAGCCATTCCCCAGGGCAAGGCGAGCCTCGACTACGGTGACGCATGCATGGCTCACGGCGAAGATTCATGCGATGACCGCTCTCAAACCCCCTGCCTGAAAAACTAGCAGGACAGGTTGATTGTCCGGCTCACTTTTCAGTCGGCGCGATTCCTAATTCCTACAAGTGGCTCTATTTTCAGTCGGCGTAAACAGCCTCGCGCCACTCACGCCTTCCATTCGCCGCTCGAGGTCTTTGCCGCCACTCGCTTCCGCAACTCAAACCCATGGCTCTAAACATTAAATCGCTGTTGCGCTTCAACCTTGATCGTGCCCACCAACGCCTATAAAACGCTCAATTAATTTTCTGCTTCCGCTGCTAAATAACTTGAGAAATTTCTCGCGATCTGAAATTTTTACCGAACCTAAAATATTCGCCGCAAAACGCTCGTTCAGATAAAATAGAGCATGGAAACGTTCTGGGGGCACCAATTCCATAACATCTGCGAGTTTTTTTTGTTCAAGGGTTTCAAGAATCTTGACGGCAGTCTGAACTCGCGCAGCCTTGACAACGTCCGCGACGGCTTGCGCCGACATTAGTTCATAGTATTTATGGTTGGTTGTAAGCTCTCCAAACTTGTAGGGGGCCGCGCTGGCAAGCTCATTCACAAGGTGAATTTCCGCAGATCCAAACAGCGCAAGAACTCTTTGCGCTTGTTTGGGAAAATGTTGAAGTAGGTAAAGTAGGTCGTCTTTTTCAACAGACAGTCGAGATTGGTTAAAGGCCGTCGAGATTTTTTTATTTTTAATTTCCTGTAACGGTGTTTCCTTATCCCAAAGAAATGAAAACGTATATCGCAGCAAATTGCTACTCAGCGCTCCGAGCTTTTTGAGTCTAGTAGTGGTCGCTCGGTCGGCTCCGGGAAGACTGTCGACCATAGAGTCCGTAGCGGCCGCGCGGTGGGCTTCGGGAAGACTGGTGATGGCAGTTTTAAGTGAATTCATAACAAATGGAACGGCATGACGCGGTAGCTTGACGATCTGCGCCAACACACTGTAGAAAGCGCCCGTCCGATCCGCTTCAGGAAGCCGGTGGATCGAAGCAGCAAGGGGAGACAGCGGCTCCTCATCCCCCATGCACGGCAGCTCGCGGGTCTGCTCCAGCACCCTCTTAAAAGCGGCCGTCCGCCCGACTTCGGGCAGACGGCGAATAACGTATGCAAGGCGGGCCGACGGAATTAAACGTGCCTCGGGCGGCAGCTCATGGGTCTGCGTCAACATGCTGTCGAAGGCGCTCCCCTGCTCGGATTCAGGGAGGTGGCGGATAAAAGTTGCAAGGCTAGCCAGCACATCCGCACGCGCGTCGAGCGGCAGCTCGCGGGCCTGCTCGAGCATAAGGTTGAAAAGGGAAGTTGTGCTCGTGTCGTTTTCGGGGAGACAAAGCAACTCTAATGAAAGGCTACGCAGCAGATCCGAGCGAGCGTCGAGCGGCAGCTCGCGGGTCTGCTCCAGTATATTGTGGAAAGCAGAAATCCGATTGGCTTCGGGAAGACGACCGATATCGACTACCATACGCTTCAGCGAATTCTGGCGATCGACGGGCGGCAGTTTGCTGGCCTGCCTCAGTACGTGCGTGAAAACATCCGTCCGCTCGGACTCGGGAACATTGGTGATGTCCAATTCAAGGTGGCTGCATACCGGGGCCTTATACATGGCCGCGGACAGGAGCTTGATTCTTGCTTTATCCTGCGTGTTCCTAAAAGATGTAATGTCACCCAGCGGGCCATTTCGATAAGGCTTTTTGCCTTCCTTGCCGGAAGTTGACAAGAATGCATCTTTATAAATATTGGGGGAAACGCTGAAGTTAAAGTCAGAGTTAAATTTAGTTACATTCATGAGATTTTTTGAGAAATAGTTAAACTCACAACAAGAATGGATAATTTGATCCGGAACCTCAAAGATCTTACCGACCTCTTTTCCAAGCAGGGCAATTGCGCGAATGAGCGTTAATGATTAAAAGTCACGGCAGACTGTAAGCGACGAGTGAAGATTGTTTACTGCGGATTTTCTGCGGGTGAACGATGCAGGGCGTGATTGGCATTGAAGAGGCGTTTGGTAAGTCTGGACGATCCGTGCAGGCACAGTCCTGTGCATGATCTGCGAGTTTTCAGTCGAATCGCTGAGGCAATCAAGCTGTCGATTTTATCGCTCGCAGCGTGGCGAAGTATGCTTCATCCGGTGTCTTTGTCCGCGCCGACGGAATTTTGAGCCACCGATTGAATTTTGAGCCGGGGTGGAGACCGGTCTAAAGCAGGACCGGTTGTGGATAAGTGTATGGGTTTCCGGAGTGGTTGTCCTCCTTCGTACGAAGGTGTGTTGCGCGGGAAGGGTAATCCAAGTTCATCCAGAATGACCAGGTCGAGGCGCAGTAAGCTTCTATGGGGCAATGGAAGTCAAGCCCCTTTCGCTATCCGTTTTTCCGTTCAGTTATCTCCCATTCGAGAGCGCGACAGGTATCCACGGCTGGCCGGCGGGGTCGCCTGTTACGATTACGACGCTGGCCGGCGGTGGATAACCTGCACAATCAGATTTTTTGCGACTCTCCATATCAAGCGAGAACAGTAGTTGAGGTCGGGGTGTCTGAAGTCCGGACTTGACCGGACTAACTTCTATCCGTGCCGGCACGAGACCGGGCACCACATGCCGCATGCGCAAGCGCCGGAACCACCCCTTATGGACGCGCCCCATCTAGAACTACGGTTACCTGCTGCGACGGCTCGCGCAAATCGGGGTTGAGCAGGAGGTATTTGTCTCGCGAACATCGAGAGCGAATTTTTTGAACTTCACAGCGAACGGCGCGGGACACAAAGGGCGTAAAGAAGGCCGGTACTGCCGTGATATCGTGAGATGGCGACCAAGTCACGCACGGATCAACAACAGCCAGCCTATGGATCGAATCGTCCACGCCTTTCTCACTCTCGAACAACATCTTCGCGCCGTCCGCAAACACCTTGGTCTTATCGCCCCGATCGTTGTCCGCATTGCGGCCGCGACAAGCTTGGGGACACGGCGTCTATGACCGCAAGGCCGACCACAGCAGCCGCGCCTCACTCAATCCCGTACCGGTGCTGTCTCGGGTCGCGATTTCGTAGCCCCACGCTACAAAGTTACGATCGCTTGTGGGACTTGAGTAGAGATTCGGGGATGAACGTCAGATTTGCCCCTCGCTCTTGAATAGGCAACGTAGAGTTTGTTCCGAGGCTCAGTTTTGATGTCCCGGAAGTACTTTTCAAGCCGTGTGCGATAGAAACATATTTGCCCGTTTCGGGAATCGAGATGAGGGCGCGAAAGTTGGCGAAAATGCAATTTTTATTTGTGTCCATTGATTTCCTGTTGCGCACCCTTGCCTGGATCGATGGCACACTTTCCAGATGCCCCGCTCGGTTTGCTCATGCGCATGTTGCTGCCTTCAGCGGTCATCTGCCTCCCTAGATAGCCAGAATTCAACCAAAGCCACCTTGCTCCATAGAACATCGGTCCTCCGAGATGCTAAATGGCTGCAGCGCGACTTCCGGTAATTCGGCCAGAGGCAATTGTCTGTGGCAGAATTAACAAAACTCTCAGAGTAATAACGTCGTTGCGGCGAGTAACCTACACTGATTTAAGCTTTGCGATGAAGATTCCATACAGCCCCCTGCGCACCGATCTCAACTTCGAACTTGACGATGGGCGAGTTCATGAAGAATTGAACAAAAAGATTGAATCTCTAAATCGCCCCTACAAGTCTTCGAACGGCCCTCTTAATTTCCTCGGTAATGCCGGATATGTCGCCGGCAACAGCTTCAAGTTTGCCGCAAAGTCGGCGAAATTTGCGAGTTCTAGCTTGGGCGATTATAAAAAGTGGATGCTTTTTGGTGGGGGCGCAGCAACTTTATACGGAGCATGGGATCTATTTTCAACTTCTTCGCTTGGAATCTCAGATCTTATGCGCTTTCAATGTCAGAATGGCGTTGCCGCTGCCTATAGCGGATTTTATCCGAAGGTTCTGTCAAAAATAGGTGATAACCTGGACTGTCTTGCCGAGGCGACAAAGGGCGTGACTTTTCGCCACACCATTGGTGCAAGCATGCATGAAGAAATGGATCATCTCACGACGCAGCAAATTGAACGCCCTCGAGAGCTCTTGGATTTTATTAAAAATAATATTGACGAAATCAACTCTAGTTATTTGGAGAAAGGCGTAAATTGTATTTCATATGTTGCGCCTCTAATTGATCTCTTAAAAAGTCTCGATAAAAGAGATGAAAAATTTGTTCAACTTGGCCGGGCCGCACTGCGCCGACTCGCCGACTTGACGGACACATGTAGTCAAGATGAGTACGATTCATTAGGGCGCTTCCTGGATAGTTTGTTGAATCCGAGCTTTCAACACACCTTTGGCAGCGGCGACCTCGCAGATTTATTTAAAATGGATTTTCTGAGCAATAAACGACAGGCAAGCTTGATGGTCTGTTTGGCCGCGTCGTCTGGTGAAAAGACCCTCGGCGATGGCACAATGAGAGAAGATGTACAGTGCTATAGCAATAGAGCGCAGCTGGCCGACCGATTCGCCACTGCTCCAGAGTGCGCCACAGCGGTTGTCGACAAGATCGAGGATGTTTTGCAAAAGCGCCCCAGATACAATGACTCACAGTCTCTCGCCATCCTTGCTGAAGTTGCCAGGACAGCAAACAGCGCGATAAACATGCGCCTGGGTGAAAGCCCCTCTGTGACCGAAATCTTGAACGCTAAAGTGGACACGAATTCTGACATAAAGAAAGTTGTCTTGAAATGACTGTCCGTGTCCGATGCGACCGGTTTTGTTTTTTCCTCCAGACTGCATGAGCGTGAGCACGTAAGTCGATGGGAATTCGGGGCGTTTTGAGCAACTTGCGCGATGTAGCGGAGAGGAGCTCCCTCAGGCATCTTGCACAAACGACGCCCAAGGGAGAGTCTCATGTCTGCCAAGACCCGAGACTTCCACAGTGTGCCACGTGAGTGCCCGCGATCCCAATTTCTA
>NZ_FCOX02000167.1 GCF_900044055.2 Caballeronia calidae
TTCGCCTTGGCCAGCAGCGCATCGATCTGTTCTTTGAGTTCCAGCTCGGCTTTCTTCATCCGCTCGTAACTCATCGCCTTATGACGCGACGCATTGGCCTTGATCTTCGTGCCGTCAACGGCAATCGTCCCGAGCTTGACCAGTCCGCATTCCTTGGCCAGCTTCACCACTTGCACAAACAGCTCCGACAGTTCCTTCAAGTGAAAGGCGCGAAAGTCGCAAAGCGTGCGATGCGCCGGATAGTTGCCCGCTGCGAGGACCCGGAACGCGACATCTTCATGCAGCTTCCTGGCCAGCTTGCGCGACGAGAACACCCCGGTCGCATAGCCGTAGACGAGCACCTTCACCATCATCGCCGGATGAAAGGGTTGATTGCGCGGGCCGCCGCCCGCATACCGCGCATGGAAGCTTGACAGGTCGAGCGAATCCACCGTGTCGCTGATGTAATAGGCCAGGTGCCCTTCCGGCAGCCAGTCTTGCAGCGCGTGGGGCAGCAACATCTGCTGCTGCGGCTCGTATGGGAGATAACTTGTTGGCATCTGCTAACAACGTCTTCTCCGCTCGGCCGGATGACATCAGATTTCTGCCGCGCGGACTCCTAGCCGGGAATATGTGCTTGAACAGAATTGACTTGATATTCAACGAGATCCGCCGCAAGACGTTGCGGGCTCGTCTGAAGACGTGAACGGTCACCGGTTCGCCAACAACCTCACCATCACCATTACCGTCAGTGGACACAACGCGGAACACGACTGGGCGTAACGCGCTCCTTCGCGTTTGCGCAGGTCCACAGACATAAACGCCGTCTTAAATGCTGCCAGAATTGAGGCCAACGAAGCCCTTTGTGATTTGTCGTGATGCTGTCGAAACGTGCCGGCCTCTGTCATACACAGTGCTATATTATTAAGCGTATTCGCGTTTCTAATACTCTCTGTACGTTCGCTCTCTACAAAGGCTTTCATGATTGTCGCGCCGTGTCACTCCGCTGTTCAACCAGTCGTGCCGCAATTCAACGATTTCGCCTTGCATGCACCACTCGATTCCGACTGCGACGACATGGCAATCAAGCGGCAACGTGCTTGCGAACACAATAACCTTGCAGTTTCCTTGATTGAAGAGGGGGACATACAGTCTGCTCTGAAGTATTTCTCTTCGGCCATCCATCTCGATTCCAAGTGTGTTTCGGTGCATGTTAATCGAATTCTCGCGCTGATCAAGGTCGGCCACGTTCGGGAGGCCGTTGAGGCTGCACGAGATGCGACTTCAGCCTTTGAAGACGACGTGAGTCTTTATCGAAAGATAGGTAAGCTGCTAAAAGTCGAGGGACAGCTCGCGCACTCGTCGTTGTTTCTCAAGCATGCCATAACGAAGTTTCCCGACGACACCGACCTAAAGCTCGATTTGGCCGAAGTCCTGCTCGAACTTCAGCAACCTAGCGAATCCCTTGCGCTCGCCAACGCATCCATCAATGGAAACGAAAAGAATCCGCGGCTGCTGACTCTTTTCGCGATGATTTCGCAGCACCAGGGCGATCTCCATCAAATGATTCACTATTTAAGAGACGTTGTAGCGCTGCGCCCAAGCGATGAGGGCATGCTTATGCAACTTGGCCAGACATATATGAGCGTCGGGTCGTTCGAGAAAGCAGCGGTCTGCTTCTACGAGGTGCTCCGCTTGAATTTTGCGAATGCTAGTTGTCACTTTAGTTTGGGTGTCTATTACCTCATGCTAGGAAATTGGCGCGCCGGATGGGAACAATTCGAATACCGATGGCGAGGGGCCGTCATGCATGACAAGCCACGTTTCAACGGTTTGGAGGAGTGGCTAGGACAAGATCTCTCCGGTAAAAAACTATTACTGGTGCAAGAGCAAGGTGCCGGAGATGCTATGCAGTTTTTTCGTTTTCTGAAAAATTTGCCTGGCGAATTGAGTCAAGTAACCTTTGTTGTCGCAACCGAGTTGCTGAGCTTGTTCAGCACTTCCCCTTTGCTTAAGGAAATTCCTTTTCCGCTCACCCTTGTGGATTCAATCTCTCCCGAGGAGCTAACGCAATCGGATTACTGGGTACCTTTGCAAAGTTTGGCTGCTCGACTGCGGCTGGAAATGGATGAAGCTCGGGTCGACGGTGCCTATTTCTCCGCACCGTTAAACGAACCAAAACTCGCAACCACCGGGAACTTCCGTTCGACTTGGTGCAAGCGCCCCCGGATTGGCTTGGTCTGGAGAGGCAATCCGAACCTGCCAACTGATCGCTGGCGTTCCAGCTCACTGCGAGACTGGATTCCCTTGATTGAGCGGGCCGATGTCCACTGGGTATCGCTCCAGCACGGCAATATGAGTCGAGAGGAAGAAGACATAACTTCACATTATAAAATCGAGATCCCGCCTAAGGCGCATAATTGGCTTGAAACAGCAGCAGTAGTCGATTCACTCGACCTCGTGATAGCGGTCGACACCGGCGTGGCGCATTTGGCCGGGGCGCTTGCGAAGCAGGTGTGGATGCTGAATCGAGCCACCAGCGAGTGGCGATGGGGCTGGAAACCCTCAGAAACGGTCTGGTATCAAAATATGCGGATATTCAATCAAGAATGTCTCGGAAATTGGAAACCAGTAATCTCTGAACTCGATAGCAACTTAGGTCGCTGCAGGCAGCGAATTAAGCCTTGGCTTCCCCCCGCGAACAAGGTCAGCGTCTACCAAGCAGAGGAACTGTTCCGACGATCACAACAAAGTGCGGCAAAAAAAGACTACCTGCACGGACGCGAACTCTGCCAGCTGGCTCACATTATGTCTCCGGATCTTATGGAAGTAACATACGAACTTGGCGTACTGCATGGAATGTTAGGCGAACACGAAGACGCGCTCAAGTGTTTTCAAACCGTTGCACGTTGTGACAACGCCTACTCTAAGGTACAAAAGAATTGTGGACTTGCACACGAGAATCTAGGCGACTTCGAGCGAGCGCTCCAAGCTTACCAACGCGCCCGCGCTCAGTATCCGGAGGACGAGCAACTCTCCATTTGGATTCGCGAGATCCAAGATCAACTACAGACTGAGTCAGTTCCGGTTTCGGATGTCTCAGCGATAGCGTGAACTGACGCCACGACACTAACGAGGTCAAGCAAAAGCCGGTAAGACCCGTCGAGCCTCGGGGTGACGGAGGCGCTCAACTCATTCCTTCACGCACATCTTTGCTTGAGCGACTCTGTGTAACTTCTGAGTGTGAGCTTGCTTAGGATGCTATGGTCAGTGATGATGTCGTGGTTGAGACTGATTGAGCTGTCGAGTCGCTTTATCCCAAGGGGAAGGCCGGACGTCCGCCATTCCTAAGTCGCGACGACGCTGCACAATCACTTCATCCATGTATGGCCCCGACGCGTCTTGCGGGCTTCGTTCGTATGTAAAACGGTCGTATGCAATCCACAACCGACGCTCCTCAGAGGGGGATGTGCGGCGTGCAGCATGTGTAAACGCGGCGTTGGCGTAGCGAAGGTCCGCAGGGATTTTCCCGGGAAGCAGGGCGTCGTAGTCGTCGACGGTCTTTGCTAGAGGTAGCCGCTGGAACAGCCAGGTGAGGTGACGATACGGGTCAATGCTGTTGGCATTGCAAGTTTCGACCAATGCGTAGAGATTGGCGCTTGCGTTCGCGCCGTCCACGGTGTCCGAGAACAGCCACCCGCGGCGCCCGACGAAGAAGGGGCGGATTGAATTTCGCAGGGATTGTTCGATATGGGCCAGTCGCCGTTCTCGACGTATCGGATCAGCTTCGGCCACTGTTCGCGCAGGTAGGTAGAGCCTTGCCGAGCAAGCTGTTGGGCACGCACCGGGCGATTGCTCGAGCATCAGATTGTGGATGGCGTGAGCACGCGTGCACTGTACCGTCATCGCAATCGCAATCGCAATCGCTGTCGCCTTTCGGCTTTCCGTTTCGCGCTACGCGCCTCGGCAACGAACAACTTTCCGATCAGCTTGATGAAGCGCGTCGCGCGCAGATCGGACGAGCGCGCTGCCTTGGGCACATTGTCCTCTGTAGGCACTGCAATCGCTCGACGTCCAGCGGACGACTCCTGCAGTACTGTCGGGCCAAACGAAGCGGTCCTTCTCTTCGAGCCTCTTGAACAATAACCAGAACCCGTTGTGATCCTAGCCGAGGATCTTGATACGATCACATCGCTGGTTCGTGAACACATCGAGCGACGAATCCATCGGGTTCAGTCCCATCGCCTGCTCCACGAGAATCGACAGGCTGTTCATCCCGAATCGGAACTCGACGGGATCGCGGTGCAGATGGACGTTCAGACCTTCGTCAAACCGGAACACGGCAGCCTCCCAAGCACCTGTATGATCGTCGTGATCTCTTCGACGCCAGCCTCGCCGAAGTTGAGTTCGACACCGTTAGGTAACCGAACATGCAACGCGAGCGTCATCGATGGAGCTGGAGTGGACGGTATCGACGGCGACACTGGGGCAGAGGTGACGGGAACAAACGCGGGTAAGGTGCTTGCACTACAGGGACTTCTGACGGTCCGCGCAGCAATGTCGATCGAGACGCCATCGATACCACAAGGTCCGATTCTCGGGAATCGTGCAGGATCTGCGGCATATATCGCGCGACCATCGGCGCAACTGGTTGGGGTTGACGTCGTTTTCCATGGCGGCACGCGCGATCGACACACCCGGCTTCAGGCACAGTGCGACCAGACCCCGTACAGCATCCTCGTCAACCTCGCGCCGGCCGTCCCGTTTTTGGCCAACGACGAGCCTGCTGCGAAGGTCTTGATTCTCGTTCATTGCGGTCTGAACCTATGTGTCCACGCGGACACATAGGTTCAGACCTTCAGCCGTTCATTGGAAGGACGTTGTGTCTGGACCGCATACAAACGGTCTTCAAACTGCCTGCATGCCGAACAGCTTGACGACATCCGCGCGCCTCGTCCCTAGATCCTATGCAGCGTGAGAGTCGTCGAGGCCCCAAGCCGTAAGATTGGCGTGGCCAAGCCTTGCTCAGTGGAGGGGCATCATGGACGCACATCACGTTACCGAACCCCATGCTGAAGACGTCATACTGGCGGTATCGCTCGAACTCGCGGCCAGGAAGTGGAAGGTCGCGCTCCACGATGGCCGGCGCGAGCGGCCCGCCGTCCATACGGTCGAGCAGCCGCAGGCCGCCGCCCGCCTGCAGGCCGTGCTCGGCCTGATCGAGGCCCACAAGGAGAAGTGGTTACTGCCCACCGGCGTGCGCGTCGTCGTGAGCTACGAGGCCGGCCAGGACGCGTTCTGGATCTGTCGCGCGCTGCAGGCGCACGGCATCGAGTGCTACGTCATCGATGCGGCCAGCATCCCGGTAGAACGTCACAAGCGGCGCGCGAAGACCGACCGGCTCGATGTAACCAAGCTGGTAGTCAATCTGCGCGCGTGGCTACGCGGCGAGCGCGACCGCATGCACGTGCTGCACGTG
>NZ_FCOX02000168.1 GCF_900044055.2 Caballeronia calidae
GCAATAGCAAAAGTAATCAAGAGTCTCACACGAAGTATCAGAGGAAGGTTTTTTCATCTTTGGATGGAATAAATCATCGTCAGTACGTTGAGTGAGCGACCGGTTCTACGGAACCGAAAACAGTAACAGGTTTGAACTGAAGAGTTTGATCCTGGCTCAGATTGAACGCTGGCGGCATGCCTTACACATGCAAGTCGAACGGCAGCACGGGGGCAACCCTGGTGGCGAGTGGCGAACGGGTGAGTAATACATCGGAACGTGTCCTGTAGTGGGGGATAGCCCGGCGAAAGCCGGATTAATACCGCATACGACCTAAGGGAGAAAGCGGGGGATCTTCGGACCTCGCGCTATAGGGGCGGCCGATGGCAGATTAGCTAGTTGGTGGGGTAAAGGCCTACCAAGGCGACGATCTGTAGCTGGTCTGAGAGGACGACCAGCCACACTGGGACTGAGACACGGCCCAGACTCCTACGGGAGGCAGCAGTGGGGAATTTTGGACAATGGGGGCAACCCTGATCCAGCAATGCCGCGTGTGTGAAGAAGGCCTTCGGGTTGTAAAGCACTTTTGTCCGGAAAGAAAACTTCGCCGCTAATATCGGTGGAGGATGACGGTACCGGAAGAATAAGCACCGGCTAACTACGTGCCAGCAGCCGCGGTAATACGTAGGGTGCGAGCGTTAATCGGAATTACTGGGCGTAAAGCGTGCGCAGGCGGTCTGTTAAGACCGATGTGAAATCCCCGGGCTTAACCTGGGAACTGCATTGGTGACTGGCAGGCTTTGAGTGTGGCAGAGGGAGGTAGAATTCCACGTGTAGCAGTGAAATGCGTAGAGATGTGGAGGAATACCGATGGCGAAGGCAGCCTCCTGGGCCAACACTGACGCTCATGCACGAAAGCGTGGGGAGCAAACAGGATTAGATACCCTGGTAGTCCACGCCCTAAACGATGTCAACTAGTTGTTGGGGATTCATTTCCTTAGTAACGTAGCTAACGCGTGAAGTTGACCGCCTGGGGAGTACGGTCGCAAGATTAAAACTCAAAGGAATTGACGGGGACCCGCACAAGCGGTGGATGATGTGGATTAATTCGATGCAACGCGAAAAACCTTACCTACCCTTGACATGGTCGGAATCCTGCTGAGAGGCGGGAGTGCTCGAAAGAGAACCGGCGCACAGGTGCTGCATGGCTGTCGTCAGCTCGTGTCGTGAGATGTTGGGTTAAGTCCCGCAACGAGCGCAACCCTTGTCCTTAGTTGCTACGCAAGAGCACTCTAAGGAGACTGCCGGTGACAAACCGGAGGAAGGTGGGGATGACGTCAAGTCCTCATGGCCCTTATGGGTAGGGCTTCACACGTCATACAATGGTCGGAACAGAGGGTTGCCAAGCCGCGAGGTGGAGCCAATCCCAGAAAACCGATCGTAGTCCGGATCGCAGTCTGCAACTCGACTGCGTGAAGCTGGAATCGCTAGTAATCGCGGATCAGCATGCCGCGGTGAATACGTTCCCGGGTCTTGTACACACCGCCCGTCACACCATGGGAGTGGGTTTCACCAGAAGTAGGTAGCCTAACCGCAAGGAGGGCGCTTACCACGGTGGGATTCATGACTGGGGTGAAGTCGTAACAAGGTAGCCGTATCGGAAGGTGCGGCTGGATCACCTCCTTTCTCGAGCTTCGCACGACACTATCAAGTGCTCACGCTTATCGGCTGTGGTTAAGACAGGCTAAGGGTCTGTAGCTCAGTCGGTTAGAGCACCGTCTTGATAAGGCGGGGGTCGTTGGTTCGAATCCAACCAGACCCACCACCCGGGCGGTGGCTGACGAGGTACTTATCCGAAGTCAGGCACGTAGGGGGATTAGCTCAGCTGGGAGAGCACCTGCTTTGCAAGCAGGGGGTCGTCGGTTCGATCCCGTCATCCTCCACCAATCCTCAATGCACAGTGTTCAGGTCCCTGAATGCTTTGCATTGGCGATTGTAGCCAGTTGATGTCGTAAGCAAGTGGTAGAGCTTATCGGCTAAACGTTCTTTAACAATCTGGAAGAAGTAGTAAAGAGAGTAGCGAAAGCGCTTAGAGATGGGCGTGAGTAATTACTCAGGGTAGTGATTGTATCAAGTATGAAAAGTGATCTTAACGATGACTTGGAATACGGCACAACGCGAATACTCAACCTATGACGGAAGTGGCTGTGAAAGCAGACACACTCGTTATAGGGTCAAGCGAACAAGTGCATGTGGTGGATGCCTTGGCGATCACAGGCGATGAAGGACGCGGTAGCCTGCGAAAAGTTGTGGGGAGCTGGCAAACGAGCTTTGATCCACAAATGTCCGAATGGGGAAACCCACTCCGAATGGAGTACCCATGACTGAATACATAGGTCATGAGGAGCGAACGCGGTGAACTGAAACATCTAAGTAACCGCAGGAACAGAAATCAACCGAGATTCCCAAAGTAGTGGCGAGCGAAATGGGACCAGCCTGTACTCTTTATTTTTATTGTTAGCTGAACGCTCTGGAAAGTGCGGCCATAGCAGGTGATAGCCCTGTAAGCGAAAACAGTAGGAAAGAACTAGGGGTACGACAAGTAGGGCGGGACACGTGAAATCCTGTCTGAAGATGGGGGGACCATCCTCCAAGGCTAAATACTCGTGATCGACCGATAGTGAACCAGTACCGTGAGGGAAAGGCGAAAAGAACCCCGGGAGGGGAGTGAAATAGATCCTGAAACCGCATGCATACAAACAGTCGGAGCCTGGAAACGGGTGACGGCGTACCTTTTGTATAATGGGTCAGCGACTTACGTTCAGTAGCGAGCTTAACTGATTAAGGCAGGCGTAGCGAAAGCGAGTCCGAATAGGGCGATCAGTTGCTGGGCGTAGACCCGAAACCAAGTGATCTATCCATGGCCAGGTTGAAGGTGCGGTAACACGTACTGGAGGACCGAACCCACTAACGTTGAAAAGTTAGGGGATGAGCTGTGGATAGGGGTGAAAGGCTAAACAAACTTGGAAATAGCTGGTTCTCTCCGAAAACTATTTAGGTAGTGCCTCGTGTATCACCTTCGGGGGTAGAGCACTGTCATGGTTGTGGGGTCCATTGCGGATTACTACGCCATAGCAAACTCCGAATACCGAAGAGTGCAATCACGGGAGACAGACATCGGGTGCTAACGTCCGGTGTCAAGAGGGAAACAACCCAGACCGCCAGCTAAGGTCCCAAAGATTGGCTAAGTGGGAAACGAAGTGGGAAGGCTAAAACAGTCAGGAGGTTGGCTTAGAAGCAGCCACCCTTTAAAGAAAGCGTAATAGCTCACTGATCGAGTCGTCCTGCGCGGAAGATGTAACGGGGCTCAAGCCAGTCACCGAAGCTGCGGATACGTACGTAAGTACGTGTGGTAGGAGAGCGTTCCGTAAGCCTGCGAAGGTGTGTCGAAAGGCATGCTGGAGGTATCGGAAGTGCGAATGCTGACATGAGTAGCGATAAAGGGGGTGAAAAGCCCCCTCGCCGTAAGCCCAAGGTTTCCTACGCAACGTTCATCGGCGTAGGGTGAGTCGGCCCCTAAGGCGAGGCAGAAATGCGTAGCTGATGGGAAGCAGGTCAATATTCCTGCACCATTGTTAGATGCGATGGGGGGACGGATCGCGGAAGGTTGTCCGGGTGTTGGAAGTCCCGGTCGCTGCATTGGAGAAGGTGCTTAGGCAAATCCGGGCACGTAATTCAAGGGTGTGGCGCGAGCTTCTTCGGAAGCGAAGCAATTGGAAGTGGTTCCAAGAAAAGCCTCTAAGCTTCAGTCTAACAATGACCGTACCGCAAACCGACACAGGTGGGCGAGATGAGTATTCTAAGGCGCTTGAGAGAACTCGGGAGAAGGAACTCGGCAAATTGGTACCGTAACTTCGGGATAAGGTACGCCCTTGTAGCTTGACTGGCCTGCGCCAGGAGGGTGAAAGGGTTGCAATAAACTGGTGGCTGCGACTGTTTAATAAAAACACAGCACTCTGCAAACACGAAAGTGGACGTATAGGGTGTGACGCCTGCCCGGTGCCGGAAGATTAAATGATGGGGTGCAAGCTCTTGATTGAAGTCCCGGTAAACGGCGGCCGTAACTATAACGGTCCTAAGGTAGCGAAATTCCTTGTCGGGTAAGTTCCGACCTGCACGAATGGCGTAACGATGGCCACACTGTCTCCTCCCGAGACTCAGCGAAGTTGAAGTGTTTGTGATGATGCAATCTCCCCGCGGCTAGACGGAAAGACCCCATGAACCTTTACTGTAGCTTTGCATTGGACTTTGAACCGATCTGTGTAGGATAGGTGGGAGGCTATGAAACCGGAACGCTAGTTTCGGTGGAGCCGTCCTTGAAATACCACCCTGGTTTGTTTGAGGTTCTAACCTTGGCCCGTGATCCGGGTCGGGGACAGTGCATGGTAGGCAGTTTGACTGGGGCGGTCTCCTCCCAAAGTGTAACGGAGGAGTACGAAGGTACGCTAGGTACGGTCGGAAATCGTGCTGATAGTGCAATGGCATAAGCGTGCTTAACTGCGAGACCGACAAGTCGAGCAGGTGCGAAAGCAGGTCATAGTGATCCGGTGGTTCTGTATGGAAGGGCCATCGCTCAACGGATAAAAGGTACTCTGGGGATAACAGGCTGATACCGCCCAAGAGTTCATATCGACGGCGGTGTTTGGCACCTCGATGTCGGCTCATCTCATCCTGGGGCTGTAGCCGGTCCCAAGGGTATGGCTGTTCGCCATTTAAAGAGGTACGTGAGCTGGGTTTAAAACGTCGTGAGACAGTTTGGTCCCTATCTGCCGTGGGCGTTGGATATTTGAAGGGGGCTGCTCCTAGTACGAGAGGACCGGAGTGGACGAACCTCTGGTGTACCGGTTGTGACGCCAGTCGCATCGCCGGGTAGCTATGTTCGGAAGAGATAACCGCTGAAAGCATCTAAGCGGGAAACTCGCCTTAAGATGAGATATCCCCGGGGCTTCGAGCCCCTTGAAGGGTCGTTCCAGACCAGGACGTTGATAGGTCAGGTGTGTAAGTGCAGTAATGCATTGAGCTAACTGATACTAATTGCCCGTAAGGCTTGATCCTATAACCAGTGTGTTTGCGTCAGTCTCAAGTGAGCGCTTCAGCGCTTGCCGGGACAAGTCCCCGTAGGGGAACGCTGGTTGAGTGTCGCCTGTGCCCACAGTCACTACCCAAACACTTCTACTTCTTCCCAGATTGGTTGCATCGTCCCCGGACGAGGCAACAACAAGTCATGCCTGATGACCATAGCGAGTCGGTACCACCCCTTCCCATCCCGAACAGGACCGTGAAACGACTCCACGCCGATGATAGTGCGGATCACCCGTGTGAAAGTAGGTAATCGTCAGGCTCCTCATGC
>NZ_FCOX02000169.1 GCF_900044055.2 Caballeronia calidae
TACCCGATGGGGCGATGTGTGAACCGAGAGCTGAGATCGGCACATCGCCGAATTTCTACGCGTCCCTATCGCTAACACATATTATCGATAGGGCTACATATATGGGCAAAACTCCCGTTTCGGGAAACGCGCCACACCTGACCGGCAGCTCCGCTGCCATTCCGTTGCCTATAATCTCCGGATGCCGAACGTTCCGTCGTCACCGTCCTTTCCCGACACCGCGTGCCTGTCCGCGCTACGCGCGTGGTACGCGGGTGTCGGCTCGCGCGAGGCGCTCGAGCGCTATTGCCCGCAGGCGCTCGAAGGTGGCCAGTCGGCGCGCGGCGTGATCGGCCGGATTCGTCGGCAGCTCGCCAGTTTTGCCCTCAACCGGCATCGCGCCGATCTGGCCCGGCTGTTTCAGTGCGCGATGGGCGAACGGACCCGTTACCGCAAGGCCGCGACCCGGGCGCTGGACATCCTGCCGACGCTCGCGGTCCCGCAACCGCAGGTAAGCGATCCGATCGGAGCCTGGCTGCCAGCCCGTGTCGTCCCCGTGCTGCATCAGCATGGCATCCGGACGCTAGCCGATCTGACCGTGCGCATCCCTCGTCGCCAGCGCTGGTGGCGCACGATTCCCGGACTCGGCATGCGCAGCGCACGCCATATTGAAGCCTTCTTTGCCGCCCACCCGGCGCTCACCGAACGCGCCCGCGCGCTGATCGTGGTGGCGACGCCGGAACCCGTAGTGCCGTGGGAAAAGATTCGCGTGCCGCATGACGTTGACGGCTCGCGCGGCGTCTTTCGCGCGCCGAAACCGATGTGCGCGCTCGAGGCCGATAACGACTATCAGGCAATCAGCGCCTGGCTCGAGCGGCACGAGGCAATTGAAACCCAGCGCGCCTACCGCCGGGAAGCCGAGCGCCTGCTGCTGTGGGCGATTGCCGAGCGCGGCAAGGCGCTGTCTTCGCTCACGAGCGAGGATGCGACCGCTTATCGCGCCTTCCTGCGCCATCCCACACCTCGCGCCCGGTGGGTCGCGACAGCGCGCCCGCGATCGTCGTCCGAGTGGCGGCCGTTCACGGGCGCGCTGTCGCCAGATTCCATCGCCTATGCGCTGTCGGTTCTGAGTGCAATGTTTCGCTGGCTGATTGCGCAGCGCTACGTGCTCGCGAATCCGTTTGCAGGCCTCAGGGTGCGCGGCGCGCAGCGCAATGGTGAGCTGGACATCTCGCGCGCCTTTACGGCCGGAGAGTGGGAGCTGATCCGCACGATTGCCGATGGCCTCGAATGGTCGTATGGCTGGGCGGTTCCCGCCGCGCAGCGTCTGCGCTTTCTGCTCGATTTCGGTTACGCGACCGGCCTGCGCGCCGGCGAACTGGTCAGCGTTACACTCGGCGGTATCATGACCGGCACGCGCGGCGAGCGGTGGCTTCACCTCACCGGGAAGGGGGCGAAGGCTGGTAAGGTGGTGCTGCCGCCGCTCGCACGATTTGCGTTGGACCAGTACCTGATGCAGCGCGGTCTGCCCGTGAGCCCAGCACGCTGGGCACCGGATACGCCGCTGCTCGGCCATCTCGACGAATTCGGCGGCATCACCACGCCGCGCCTGAGGGAGGTGCTGCGCCGGTTCTTCCAGACCGCCGCCGACGCAATTCGGGCCGACCACCCGGCACTCGCCGACAAGCTGCAGCGCGCGACGCCACACTGGCTGCGGCACACGCACGCTACAAATGCTCTCGCACAGGGCGCCACGCTGACGACTGTGCGCGACAATCTGCGTCACGCGTCGATCACAACGACCTCGATCTACCTGGACGACGACGAAGTTCAGCGTACCCGGCAGATCGAGCAGATCTTTGCGCGGCGGCAGCCAACGTGACGACTGTCCACGAGACCATCTATCCGGTGCTGCCTGCGGAGCCGGGCGAGGCGGAGCTGAAAGCGGCATTCACGCCGAGCGCCGCGGAAATCCGCTTCGTGCGCCGGCAATCCCGGCAGGAAGTCTCAGCCGTGTTGATCATGGTGCAGCTAAAGCTCCTGCAGCGTCTCGGTTACTTCCCGATGCTCGTGGAGGTGCCACCTGCCATTATCGATCACATCCGGACATCGATGCGGGCCCGCGTCCTGTCCCGGACGGCGATCGCACGGTATGACGTGTCGGGCACCCGCATCCGTCACCAGAAACTGCTGCGCGGCTGGCTTGACATCCGGGCGTTCGATGCGAGTGAGGCGGCATCGCTTGCTGAACTGGCGTCGGCGGAAGCCCGGACAAAGATCGAACTGCCCGATATCATCAACGTGCTGACCGAGGAACTGATCCGGTGCCGGTATGAGCTGCCACCGGTGGCGACGCTGCAGCGCATCGCCACGCAGGCGCGCAACGATCTCAACGAGGCGATCTATGGGGCGATCACCGGTGCACTCGACGCAGCACTCGTTGAACGGATCGACGCGCTTCTCGTCGTCAAGGCCGGCAAGTCGGGTTGGGACGATCTGAAACAGGAGCCGAAGCGACCCGCTGCGCGGGCGATCGCCAGTTTCCTCAAACATATCAACGGGATCAGGACACTGGCGGAAGGCTTGCCGGCGCCACCCTCTATCCTGTCTGTCAGCAAGCGTGCCCAACTGGTCACCGAAGCCCGGGCGCTCGACGTCGCGGAACTGCGTTCGCTCAAAACCGCGAAGCGTCATGCGCTCGCGGTACTGTTCATCCAGGCGCAGTTGCAGAAGGCGCTCGATGACGTCGCCGAGATCTTCATCAAGGTGGTGCGCAAGCTGGAGTCCTACGCAAAGGTCCGGCTGCAAAAATACCAGCTTGAGCACGCCGACGTGCTGGAGGGACTGGTCGGGCAGTTCCGGGACGTCCTGCAGATTCTTCAGGACGAGGACGTATCGGAGCGCAACCGGTTACCGAAAATCCGCGAGGCGCTCGGCGACCCGGCCGAAGCGCTCGCGCAATGCAACGAGCACATCGCTTATGCCGGGCAGTTCGATCTGCCGTTCATGCTCGTGCCGTACCGCACCCAACGCTCGCTGCTGTTCCAGTGCCTGGACGTGCTGCCGCTGCAATCGAGCTCGCAGGACCGCGCGGTGCTGGTCGCGCTCGCGTGGCTGCAAGGTTTCCGTGACGCGCACCGCGAATACCTGCTGCTGACCGACAACGACCTCGCGAACCTGCCGCTGAACTGGTTGCCGGAGAAGTGGGAGCGCGCGGTGTTCCCGCACGGACGGGACAGCCGGATGCTGCACCGCCGGTTCTTCGAGCTGGGTGTCTTCAGCCAGATCACGCGGGAACTCAATTCCGGCGACCTCTATGTGGAGGGCAGCGACCGCTTCGACGATTATCGGGTGCATCAGGTCACCGACGAGGAATTCCGGCGTGAACTGCCGCGCTACTGCGCGATCGTAGGCTTGCCCACGGACGGCAAGAGCTTCGCGAAGGATCTGCGAGACAGGCTGAACGCGGCGCTCGACGAGGCCGATGCGAACTTCCCGGCAAACGACAGCATCGAGTTCGTTAATGAGGAACTCGTCATTCACAAGCCGGGCAAGGAGCCCGAGCCGCCGAACCGCACGCTGATCGATCAGGCCATCACGGCATCGATGCCGCAGCTCAGCATCCTGGATCTCCTCACTGAAACCGAGCAGTGGCTCGAGTTGCATAAACTGTTTGGACCGCTGTCCGGGTTTGACGCGAAGATCGACGATCCGCGCAAGCGTTTCATCACGACGCTGTTCTGCTACGGCTGCAACCTGGGGCCGAGCCAGACGGCGCGCTCGGTGAAAGGGCTCACCCGCAAACAGGTCGCCTGGCTGAACCTGAAACACGTCACGGAGGAGCGGCTCGACAAGGCGAACGTGAAGGTGATCAACGCGTACAACCAGTTCGCGTTGCCAAAATACTGGGGCAGCGGCAAGCGCGCCTCGGCCGACGGCACCAAGTGGAGCCTGTACGAGCAGAACCTGCTGTCCGAGTATCACGTTCGCTATGGGGGATACGGCGGGATCGGCTACTATCATGTGTCCGACATGTACATCGCGCTGTTCAGTCACTTCATCCCGTGCGGCGTCCACGAAGCCGTCTACATCCTCGATGGGCTGATCCTGAACGGCGCCGACGTCAAGCCCGATACGATCCATGGCGATACGCAGGCGCAAAGCGGTCCGGTCTTCGGTCTGTCGTACGTGGTTGGCATCAACCTGATGCCGCGCATGCGCAACATCAAGGACCTCGTTCTGTACAAGGCGGACCGGCGTCGCAGGTACAAGCATATCGACAGCTTGTGCCGTCAGGCGATTGACTGGGCACTGATCGAACGGCACTATGCCGACATGATGCGCGTTGCAGTGTCAATCAAGGCGGGCAGGATGACGCCGTCGACGATCCTGCGCCGCCTCGGATCGGAGAATACGAAAAACAAGCTCTACTTCGCATTCCGGGAGTTGGGACGCGTGATCCGGACGCTGTTCCTGCTGAAATATCTCAATGAACCGGACTTGAGGCGCACGATTCACGCCGCGACCAACAAGAGCGAGCAGTTCAATGACTTCGCTCAATGGCTGATGTTCGGTGGCGAAGGCGTCATCGCGGAAAACGTCCGGCATGAGCAGCGCAAGGTGATCAAATACAACCACCTCGTCGCGAACATGGTGATCCTGCACAATGTGCAGTGGATGTCGCGCAAGCTGAAGGAACTGCAGGGGAAAGGGCATCCGATCGACGCCGAAGTACTCAAGGTACTGTCGCCGTACCGACGGGAACACATCAATCGGTTTGGGGACTATCTGTTGGATCTCCTACGCCACGTTCCGCCGCTCGATCCGACCATCGATTTCGCATTCAAATCAGCTGCTTAGACTGAGATGTGGCGGATTTTTAACGAATCCCGGTCAAGCCTCATGACCATGCGGGATTGGGCGACGAAGTGTTCGGTTTGGCAATCCCCAAACGTATCCGTTCGACGGCGCTGGCGCGCGGCGGCAAGTGGCCTCTTGATGAGGTTGTGGTGACGATCAACGGCAAAAGCACTGGTTGTGGCGTGCGGTCGATCAGCACACGGTTCCGTCGACATACTGGTGCAGAGTCGCCGTGACAAGGCCGCAGCCAAACGCCTGGCGACCGAGAAGGCGTCAGCCGAAGATCTGCTGCCGTGCCTCGGTCACCTGCTCGCCAGCGCGGGCGCGCCGCAACTAATGACGCCGCCGCTGCGCCACACGCTGTGCGAACACGCACTGGGCAACTATCGCGTCCTCTCGACACTGGCCAACGAACTGCTGAACACCGCTGCCCAGCGTGAACTGTCCGAACTCGACGAGAAGCTGTACTTCGAGGTGTTT
>NZ_FCOX02000170.1 GCF_900044055.2 Caballeronia calidae
GGAAAACGGCAAATCACGATCGCCGGCGTTCCCATGCCGACCGACGCGGAAAATACTCACGTTTCGATTGGCGGATCGACCGGGACCGGGAAGTCAACGGTTTTCAAGGAAATGATGGTCTGCTGTCTGGCGCGTGGTGATCGAATGGTGGTGCTCGATCCTGATGGCGAATTTTTGTCGAATTTCTATCGCAAAGGCGACAAGATTTTAAATCCCTATGATGCGCGTTCGGAAGGTTGGTCATTTTTTAATGAAATTCGTGCCGACTACGATTTTAAGCGTTATTCAGCTTCAATCATTCAACGCGCGGGCAGCGCAGATTCGGAAGAGTGGAACGACTACGGGCGGCTGCTGTTCGCCGAAGTGGCGCGAAAGGTTTATGCCACTGAGCGCCATCCGACGATGGATCAAGTGTTCGACTGGACGAATCGCAAGAGTTTGGAAGAGCTCGAAGCATTTGTTGAGGGAACGAACGCCCAAGCGCTCTTTACGGGCAACAGTCGAGCGTCAGGCAGCGCGCGCTTTGTGCTGAGTAATAAAATCCCGCCGCATCTTGAAATGCCGCAAGGGAATTTCTCCTTGCGTGATTGGATCGCGGATCCTAACGGCGGCAATCTGTATATCACCTGGACCGAAAATACGCGTGCCGCTTTGGTTCCGCTGATCTCCTGTTTTGTTGACACCATTTTCAGCAGCGTGCTCGGCATGAGCACCGATCTAAACCGGCGCATCTGGGTTTATCTGGACGAGCTGGAATCACTGGCGCGACTGCCGACCTTAGGCGACGCCCTGACGAAAGGGCGCAAGAAGGGCTTGCGCGTCGTGTCCGGCTATCAGACGTACACGCAGTTAGTGGATGTCTATGGCGAGAACCTCGCTGAAACCATGCTCGGCAACCATCGAACCATGGTGGCGCTTCCCATCGGTCGTATGGGCGAAAAGACCGCAGAGAAGATGGCGCGTGCGCTCGGCCAGCACGAAGTGATGCGGCATCGCGCGGGCCGCAGTCGCAAGACGTTTGGTGGGGCGGGCACCAGCAGCCAGAACGAAGAAATCAAACCAGAACTGGTCGTGCTCCCGTCCGAGCTCATGCGCATGCCGAATCTCGAAGGCTATCTTGCCTTTCCCGGCGACCTGCCGATTGCGAAATTCAAGACCGAGCCCGTCACCTACACCCGCAAGCATCGTGTGCCGGGCATGATCTCGCTCGATGGTGAAATCATGGGGCCGTCCTGATGCTGAACATCACGACGATCAAGCGCCAGAACGTCGGCAAGGTGGTGAACTACTACACCGACAGTGCGGACGACTACTACGCCAAGGATGGCAGCGCCATGCAGTGGCATGGCCAAGGCGCGCAGGCCTTGGGCCTGTCCGGCACGGTCGAGCAGCGCCGCTTTGCCGAACTGCTAGACGGTCGAATAGACGAACACACTCAACTGCGGCGCACCACGCCCTCAGAGGCCCGGAAGGAGCGCCTGGGCTACGACCTCACATTCTCGGCGCCCAAAGGCGTGTCACTGCAGGCGCTTGTCCACGGCGACGAGAAGATCATCGCTGCCCATGACAAGGCCGTTGCCGCCGCCATCCGCGAGGCCGAAATGCTCGCGGCAGCGCGCTCCACGGTGAATGGCAAGACCAGCATCGAGCGCACCGGCAAACTCGTTGTTGCCACGTTCCGGCATGAAACGTCGCGCGAAGTCGATCCCGACCTGCACACGCACGCGTTCGTGCTCAACATGACGCAGCGGCAAAACGGCGAGTGGCGCGCACTCGTCAACGATGGCATCGTCCATTCACTGAGTCACCTGGGCAACGTCTATAAAGCGGAGCTGGCGAAGGAGCTGGAGCGTGAGGGCTTTACGCTGCGCTATAACCGGCACGGCACGTTTGATCTCGCCCATTTCACCGAGCACCAGATCCACGAATTTAGCGGACGACGGAACCAGATCGACGCCAAGCTCGCCGAGTGGGGGCTAGACCGACAGACTGCCACCGCGGAGCAGCGCGATCGTGCCGCAATGCAGACGCGCGAGCGCAAGAGCGAAATCGACCGTGACGAGGTGCGCGCAGCATGGCAGGCACGCGCGAAAGAGCTGGGCGTCGACTTCCACAGCCGCGAGTGGGCCGGTGTTGGTAACGACGGCCCCCGTAACGACGGATTCGGCAATGACAGCAAGGAAGCCCGCAACCGCGTCCCGCCGATCGAGAAGCCGCTCCAATATCATGCCGATCAAACTGTGCGCTTTGCCATCAAGCGCTTGACTGAGCGCCAGGCGATCGTGACCGGCGAGGAATTGCTGGCCGTTGCCTTGAAGCACGGCTATGGGCGCTTGTCGGTGACCGACATTCGCGCCGCGATCGGCCGCGCGAAGGACGGCGGCCACCTCATCAAGGAGGACACCTTATATCGGTCCTTGAACCCGGCGCGGAAAAATGGCAAGCGCGCCAAAGCCGAAGCCGCACCGGAAGGTCCGGCGCTCACGCGCGAGCAGTGGATTGCGGAGCTGATGACGGGGAATCGCACCCGTGAGCAGGCCAAAGCGATCGTGGACAGCGGCATTACCAAGGGCCGGTTGCAGGACACAGGCAGCCGGTACACGACCCATATTGCGCAGCGCCGTGAGCGCGACATTCTTGCGCTCGAGCGTTCCCGGCGTGGCAAGGTCGAACCACGCATCACCGCGCAGCAGATCGACGCTTATCTGGCAACACGCACCCGCACCGCGGAGCGGGAAGGGCTCAACGTCGAACAGGCCCGCGCCGTCGCGCGCATCGCCGACACCACGAGCCCGTTCATGGCCGTTCCAGGCTTCGCGGGCGTGGGCAAGAGTTACATGGTCAAATCCGCCAAACAGTTGCTCGAGGACTACGGATATCGGGTGAGCGCGCTCGCGCCCTACGGCAGTCAGAAGAAGGCGCTCGAAGATGTGGGCATCGAGGCGCGCACGCTGCAATCGTTCTTGAAGGCGAAGAACAAGAAGCTGGATGACAACACCGTCGTGTTCATTGACGAGGCGGGCGTCATCCCCGCGCGTCAGATGCTTGAAACGATGAAGGTCATCGAGGCAACCGGCGCGCGCGCGGTTTTTCTTGGCGACACGGCGCAGACCAAAGCCATCGAGGCGGGCAAGCCCTTCGAACAGCTTCTCGATGCCGGCATGCAATCGACTGAGATTCGCATCATTCAGCGCCAAAAAGACCCGGCGCTATTGAAGGCAGTCGAACTGGCCGCTGCAGGCAAGGCCGCGGATTCGCTCGCGCATGTCACACACGTCCGCGAGCTCAAAGATTCGAGCGAACGATACAGCGCGATCGTGCAAGCCTACGCGGCGTTGACACCGGCGCAGCGGGCCGAAACGCTCGTGATCACCGGCACGAACCACAGTCGCAAGGAAATCAACGACGGCATCCAGCAGGCGCTCGGCTTCAGGGGTACGGGCATGGAATACACGCTGTTGGACCGGCTCGATACGACACAGGCTGAACGGCGGCACAGCAAATACTACGAGAAGGGCGCGATCATCATTCCCGAGCGGGATTACCGCAGCGGCTTGCGGCGCGGCGAGCAGTACACCGTGCTCGATACGGGCCCCGGCAACCGCTTGAGCGTGCGCGGTCCGGACGGTGCGGTACTGAAGTTTTCGCCGGCACAGATCACGCAGCTTTCGGTCTACAAGCCCGAGCGTACGGAGTTGGCGGTGGGCGACCAAATTAAAATGACGCGCAACGACAAGGACCTCGACCTCGCGAACGGCGACCGCTTCACTGTGAAGGAGATCCGCGAGAAGGCAATCATCGCGGAGGGGAACGGCCGACGCATTACGCTTGATGCCGAGCACGCGATGTATGCCGCGCTCGCGTACGCATCGACGGTCCACAGCGCGCAGGGACTGACCAGCGACAAGGTTCTCATCAACCTCGAAACCCGCTCGCTGACGACCGCGAAGGACGTGTACTACGTCGCCGTGTCGCGCGCCCGCTACGTGGCCGAGATTTTTACCGACGACGCAAAGCGCCTTCCGGCCGCAGTGTCCCGCGAGGCAGACAAGACGGCAGCGCTCGAAATTAGCCAGCTCCAACGCCACGCCGAGAAGGCGCACGCGCACCACGGCCCCGACTACACCGCTCCGAGAACGACAGGCAAAGAGCGAAGCGGGCCGGATATTGCCATTGGTGGATGAGGGATGCGGCAAGGACGCAAGCCGGTACACGCACTGGATGAAGACCAGCACTGGCACTCGGATGAGGCGGACATCGAGCGGCCACAGAGAGTCGGGCCAACCGCGTTGTGAGCCGCTGCCCCGATGACCGTCAGCGAACTTGAGAGCAATCCAACCCCGTGCCGGGTCCGGCGTTCGCGGAGAAACAGGGATTTGTTTCTCACGAGAGAGAACACATCGATGGCCGTACCGCGGGCGCTAGCGACAACAGCGTACGACCGGGGGTGACGGCGCTGAAAATCGTGCTGCTTTTGGGGTTTGGGGGCGGTATGATTACTTCTTCACGCGCCCCGCTCAATAGCTCGAGCGGTACGGCGTGGATTTCTCCCATCGGGTTTGCCAATGCTTGAGATACGGCGTGGCAATCTGAGGATAGTTCCAGATGACCAGCGCGTTTTCGCTGTTCGCGTGCTCGGCAGACGAAGTGTAATTGAAGGAGCCCGTTTCGACCGTCTGCCCGTCCGCGACAATCACCTTGTCGTGCGCGATCTCGTAGTAGTTGTCGATGCGCAGCGCAATGCCCGCGTTCACGATCCGATTCATTGCGGCCACGCTCGCCCGCCCCGTGTTGGCGCTTTGATCGAGGACGATTTGCACGTCGACTCCACGCCGCTTCGCGGCAATCAACGCTCGTATAATGTCGGCGGAAGTGAATGAATAGCCGAGCATCCGAATCTCGCGCTTGGCCGATTCGATGACACTCAGAACCAGCGTGCGCGCGGTGCCTTCCGGTGAGAAGCCAACCTGCAGCGTCGCCGCTTGGCTCGGCGCGGCCGATGCCCATGCGGCGATCGCAGCAGCCACAACGAGCGCATTAGCCCACGAGTTGGTGACGCCGATACGCCGGATCATAGTAAATCTCCTTCACTTCGCGGTTTGCCATGTAGATAACAATGTCAACCGTCGTGACGACGGTCTTTAGAATCACGTCGTAGTTCACCGTGCGGCCCACGTCCGAGGCTTTAACGAGCGTTGCGATCCGAGCAAAGGTCGT
>NZ_FCOX02000171.1 GCF_900044055.2 Caballeronia calidae
TCAATTGAAAACGCACGTGGAATAAATGAAATATTATTGCACTCGAAAGAATCGAATTATCAATTACATGAGCACCTTTAATTTAGCCTGAGAAGAGAGACTTGATACGCCGCACCTAGCGCCGCCATTCATTCGTCACAATAAGCTGCGATTTTATCGACTTCCGGTACGCGCTACTCAGAATTGGAGTGGTTCACTGTAATTGACGTGCTGCCGCGCCACTCACCGTCATTCGAACCGCGTAAGCGAGACGACTCGCTCCCTAAATGCAGGCACTCATTCGCACTGCGCTCCGACAGAGTCATGCCCTGCGCGCGGTCCGCAACATATGGCAGTCGCGTCGACAGACTGTCGGTGTGCGAGGCATGCTCTTGTGGCGGCAGGATGATGCCAGCCTGCCAGCCAGACGCGAATCTCTTTAGACCTGCAGCCACGTATAATCGCCCCTTGCAACGCCTTCATACATCTCGTCTGATGCCTCAAAGATCTGCGTGCGCCAATAACGTGCATGGTCTGCATAATGCGAGAGGATGTCGGACAATTGCTCGCCGTCAAGCCCCGCATCTTCAGAAAACCGGAGGAAGAGGATGACTCCTCCGGTAGAAGGGTCCAATCCAAGCCGAGCATCATCTTTGGCGTAGACCAGCAAATTGGCTTCAAGTAAAAGTCGAAATACCGTATAGGTCCGTCCTGCGGTGACTATGCCGTAGTGAAAATTGACGTATAAAGCAGATTCATCGTCTTCGAGGTCTAGGAAGTCAACTGAAAAACCATCGACATCGATCGAACCGCCGGACAGAACTTGATCCGATGCTGGTATATCGACGACCTCGCAAAAATCTGTCAATAACGCCTTATGCCATTCTTGCATGGTCTGGCAGCGACTTCCTAGAAAAATGCGTTAGCTGCGTGTCGAAGCAGCCAGTAGTTGCCCCAAATTGTGCATCAACTGCACATACGCCGTCACGATACTCACCTGAAAATTCAGGTTCGCGTTGGCAATCGACGCCTGGATCGATTGCGCAGTCGTCATATTGTTTATCGCCGTGGCAGACTGAGTAAGCGCCTCTGTTTGACCGGCGCTCGCCAACATCTGAGCCGCTGTAAGGGAAGCCATATTTTCTCCAGATTCTAAAAGTTCTCTCGATGGCGAGAAGATATTAAAAAAGTATCTTTCTAACGCCCGGCGCCGAAAAACGATTCATTGTCCGGACCACCGCCTCAGCGGCGTTACCGATCATTGACATGTGATAATAATCAGCCGCGCCACCGGTTGTCTCGCACGCCCGCTGAACATCGTGCCTAATCTGAGTAAATCCTTCAACGAGACAGCGCATGGTTTCCGCGGATTCCGCGCAACCGACGAACTCCAGCGCTCTGGGCAACTTCTTGATTTCCTTCTGAAAGCTTGGATCATTTAAGACTGAAAACACAAGGTGCCTCCCCGCGTCCGTTACCATTTTAACAAGGGCATCTCGCCCACTTCCATTGAGAGTAGCTTACCCTTTGCCCACCTCCACACATATCCCCTTACGAAGTTCGTGGACTTTTTGCGAAGTTGACCTATGAGCACTCGTGACCGCACTAACTATCAACCGATAAAATCTGCATGGCACTTACCCTCCGGGCTTTGCCGGAGGTGGCCAGTTCTCGCCCCCCCGGGCGACACTCGATGCCCCGTAGCAAAAGGCTGGGCCATCCGAGATGGTTCGCCCGGGGAATCGATGATGATTGCACCGTCTCTTCAAGCGATTGCCGTCGAGCCGGGACAACAGATTACTTTCATTTCACCCAAACACATACAATGCTAAGCATGTCGGGTTTGCGGGCAATAAGAAAAGCGATTTTCATCGCCGAGGGAGCAGGTGAGTGACTTTCAGGCGTAGATGGCCCTCTCTGGCGTGAAGCGGAAGCGATTCCGTCCCCACGACGCTCGATCACTCAGCAATCTTCCCGTAAAAGCTTGAGGCGCTGCCACTCCGAACTGGCCTTCCGCATTGCTCATGAAGCGACATCCTGCTCGTCGTCCCACAACCGGCCAACAGACTGCTCCCGCAGATAAACGGCGTGACTGTAACGAGCGATGAGGTGCATACGTCTGCCGCCCGATTATATCGGCCAAAACGCGTTCAACCAGCGGTTGACGATGCGGCGACATTGTCGCAATTCATGGCAGACGCGAGATAAGCGCAACCTCCGAGGGCAGGCGCACTGCCGCGGGCGATAGCCTCCTCGCACAGCTACCCGCGGCGCCGTGGCTGGGTGAGCGGTGCAAGCCAGCGCGGTAGCCATAATCAGCGGCTCGGGCGAGTGCATAACGGCCAAGCCCTCACGCACGCGGGCCAGAATCTGATGGTGCTCGACAGGCAGCACGAGGTGCAGCGCGGCTTGAGCTTTGCATAGGCATTGCAGCTTTAAAAGCGATATCCGATGCCAAGCGATACCACGATTGGATTTGCGGTGACGCGAACGCGATTTGAGAGCACGGCGACGCCGTCCGATGACTGCACTTCGACCGTCGCGTTAGTTTTTAAGGGAACATAACTGATTGAAGTGATGGCATACCAACGCTGTCCGAGTCGATAAGAGGCGCCGATCATAAAGACAGGATTCCAAGAAGGGCTTAACGAGGTCTTTATTAGATTGTTAGCGCCCGCGACCCCTTGCAGCGCCTGCGATAGACCTTCATTAAGCTGGACATGAGAGTACCACGTATAGTTCGCCCCGACGCCCACGAAGGGCCGCAATCGGCTCATGGCACTGCCCAGGTAATATTTGATTGACGCCGTAAGGGGCCAAGCACGCACGCATAGGAGCGGTTGGTATTGCGCAAGAAACCATTGAGGGCCGCCCGCGCCGAGCGGCATCGCATTGCCTTGCGCGGCCAACGTTAATTCCGGAGGAACGCCAAAGGTTGCGTCAAGCGCGATATGGTCGGTGATGAAGTGTGACAACAGGAGTTGCGCCGTAAAAGCGTTATGGACTTCAGCTGTCGTTCCGGGCGAGCTAAAAGTGCCGGCAAGCGAGCTGCTCTGGAGTTCACTTGCAGAGGAGTTCGCGAAATCCATCCATGCGCCGCCAAACGTGATGAGGGTATCGCCCGCTTGTTGCGCGTGCACTATATCGCATAGGAATGCGCAACCGATCAATACCGTTATTATTTTTCTCACACTGCATCCCTTTAATAAGAGGCTTATCCTTTTAATTACCCCACTCGCATGGATCCTGCGCCTGCGCGCCCACGGGGAGCGCGCATTGTTAATAAAGCGTCCCCGACGCGACAAAGAGCCATTTCAACATAACCAGCTTAATCGATTCAATCATCAAGAAAAGTGACCAACCATGAACAATGTTCAATGACAACCGACGTGATCAAGCACCTCGCCGCCGGCGCGTCAGATCAAGCGTAGATTTCTTTTCACCTTCCCAGATGATTTGCGCAGCGCTGTTTGCCGACTAGCCGGGCGGGCAAATGAGCGTCTCCGCGCATCAAAGCCCCCCCCCTGCTCGCATCTCCGCCGCACGCAGTAGCGCCTGCCCCCTTCAGAGTAGACGGACCAACTCCACTCCCATGGCTGCTAGGCGCTTCGATTTTCATCTGCGCGCACATATTGCCGCAGTCGCAGCCAGAACCATACCCAATACATACCCAATCGAGCGATCACAAAATCAAACCAATACTCACGCCTTCGCGCGCGCTTGGGCGCCATACTGCCTCACTCTGAGGTTTCTTCTTTTTGCCTCGTTTTGCCCGTCCCTCCTTCAATCCCGCACCCCCGCGGGATTTTTTTTCGCCGCGAGCATATTGCTTTTAGCGAGGAAAACATCCGCAGCTCCCGGACAGCCGCGCTAATTGGTTACTCTCGCACGGGCCGCGAAAGGAAATTCTGCAATGCCGCCGCGGGACCGGCGGTGTAGCGCATAAATATTCGATTGCTTGAGTAAGATAACCATAATCGCGTGTTGCGCAGCACATCCATGCCAAGCAACACGTCAGCATTCGCCAGGACGGCATCGCCGACATACAAAGAGCGATGGTGCATAGTGAGCGCACCGACTCTAAAGGTCGAGAGTAGATAGGGCCGCACCGTCATTGGCGCCCCACCACCGACCGCAGTAGCCGCCTCGACAGGAGTCTCATCGAGCGCTTTGGGATCGACCCCTGCGCTCAGCGCCGCCTGGCGACTCACAATCGTCATCTGCGCCCCAGTATCGAGCTCAGCAAAAAGTGGCTGCTCGTTCAAGGAGACGGGGAAAATAAGGGCGTTTTGCGCCGTGCGCATAGGTCGCCATACCTGATAGACGCCTAGCCATGGGACCCAGTCTGTCCGACAACCAGAGGGGCGATAAAGCGTCATAGTCCGCCCGGGAAAATCAAATTCAATGTCGAACTGTGCCAGCAAATCCGCCCCCAACACGCCCACCGGAGCCCGCGGGACGGACGCCCCCTCAAGATCGGTCACGGTCACCGCGTAATCCTGCCAAATCACTGATCCCAGTTTGATCCGACGCGCAATGCCTGGATGCCCCTCGCCTGAGAACCGGCCAAAGCCATCAATGACCACCTTGCGCTGACGGTCAAACGCCACACCCACTTGATCGGCGGCCTCCGGCGAAATCAAAGTCCCGCCGGAGCCGGTGTCGATCAGAAACGGCATAGTGCGACGATTGATCTCCAGCGTCGTAATAAATCGACCATTAAACTCCCAAATCGGCAGTTGCGCCACTTCGCTCAAACGGCACTGCGTCCGTTCAGCGTCATCTGTCTGCGCCACGACCATTGCGTTCATGCACAGCATCAACGACCAAAGCGCATGAAGTTTCTTATTTATTTTCATACCCACCCGTTCGTGGCTTGAGAACGCATGCCTATTGAACCAACCAACCGAGCAGGACTCAGTTGTCTACCAGTGAAGCCGGGGGCGTATCAACGCCTTAATTGCTGTCGGTCACTCATTGCCCGTCAATATCGCCTACGCGCACCTCGCAGGTCACACATACCCGGCAGAATGCCGCAGATGCCGCGCGCAACATACAAAACCGCCGCTTGATGATGATCATCGACCATACAGCGGAGCAACAGCACAAACCATTACGAATTATGAAATAAAATTTTGAC
>NZ_FCOX02000172.1 GCF_900044055.2 Caballeronia calidae
CGATCGTCGCGATGCGCCTACGCTCGCCCAGTCATTGCGAACAATTCTCGCTACGGTGTGCGTAAATTAGCGGATACAGAGCGATGACGCCGCCAGTTGGTATAAGCTCGGTGCATTTCTGCAGCGCGATCCGCGGTCGGCCGCGCAGGAGCAGGCGAGGGCGGCGCTTCTGAGGGGCCTGGAATTGAATCCCAACGACGCCGGGGGATGGAATCGGTTGGGCTTGATTGCGTTGCGGCAGCACGCCTTCTGCCGCGCGCAGCGCTATCTGAGGCGTGCGATCGGGTGCGCGCCGGGCATGCTGGAGGCGCACGTCAATCTGGGTCTGGTGCTGACGTACCAGGGGCAATTTGATGAGGCCGTGCAGATCTTGCAAAGCATGGCGGGCGCTTATCCCAGGCACCCGGCGCTGCCCACGAATATCGGGCTGGCTTACATGCTGGGCGGACGTCCGCAGCAGGCGTTGCCGTATCTGCGGCAGGCCGTTGCGCTCGCGCCCGATGATGCGCGTTTGAGCTTCAATCTGGCGTGCGCGCTGCTTGCCTTGGGGCAGTGGGAGGAGGGCTGGCAATGGTATGAGACGCGCTTGAAAATGCCCGCGCTGGTGAGCGAGCCCCGTGCGATGCCGATGTGGAGGGGCGAGTCGCTCGAAAATAAGCGCCTGTTGCTGAGCGCGGAGCAGGGTTTTGGCGACACTTTGCAGTTCATGCGCTATGTGCCCGTGCTCGCTAAAAGGGGCGCGCAGATCTACCTGAGCGTGCCGCCCCCGCTCGTTCGACTGGCTCGCACCCTCGAGGGCGTACACGAGGTGATCACGCCCGCGTGCTCGGCGCTCGCGCTCGACTTGCATTGCCCTTTGCCAAGCGTGCCGCAGCGCTTGGGCGTGCGTGTGGAGGAGGTGGCCGGGCGCAATCATCGATACCTAAGGCCCGAGCAAACCGATATCGACACGTGGGGCGCCCGACTGAACACACGTGCGGGTAAAAAGCTTCGCGTGGGACTCGTGTGGCATGGCAGCGCCCGAGGCGACAGCCATGACGTGGATCTGATCTTGACCGACAAGCGCAGGAGTCTGAGCTTGGCGCAATTCGCCCCCCTGGCTACGGTGGCAGGCGTCATGTTTGTTTCCTTGCAAAAGCGCACATCGAGCGATGCGCCGGAGGCGGGCGCCGAGATGTTTGGGGCGAATTGGTTTGATCCGATGGAGGAGATGAAGGACTTTTCCGACACCGCGGCCGTGATTGACCACCTTGACCTGGTCATTAGCGTCGACACGGCCGTGGCGCATCTGGCCGGGGCGCTGAACCGACCGGTGTGGCTGCTGAGTCGCCTGGATGGTTGTTGGCGATGGTTGCTCGAACGCGAGGACAGTGTTTGGTACGGTTCCATGCGCGTGTTTAGACAGCAGAAGTATGGCGACTGGACGGCGCTCATAGAGCGCATCGCCGCGATGCTTAAAGCGTGGGTGCGGGAGTCCTCATTGCGAACGCGAACCAAGAGCTAGGCGAACGCGAAGCGATCGGATGAATCACATGAGGAGGGGTCCCGATTCGCGCGCCCGTGTAGGGTATGGTTTTGGGCCACCTTTGCAGCAACAAGAACAGCAACAGCTGTCGGGCTTGATGCCGACTGAGTGGCGCCCGTTGCCTCGAAGAATTCGAGGCCTAAAATTGATCAACGGTCGATCCGATAGGCCCACGTGGTTGCGCCGAAGTCCAGTGCGCCGCGCACTGAACGTCGGTCGTGGAGAAGGGGTTACCGACACCCGTTAGATGGGCTGGGTGTCAAGCCAATCAATCCGTTGCCGGCGACGGTGTCAAAAAACTTCCCGAAAGGCCGCCGCGTTGCCCCCATGCTCACGAAGACGCTCCCTCTAACCGATCAGCATTTTCTTGGCCTTTTGCCGAGCCGATAACGCCTGATACACGTCATTAACAGCATCGCGCGTCGGACCGGCAATGCTCGAGAAATGGCTGCCATCAAATGACAACAAGATATTATATTTGCTCGCTCCGGCTTGTGTGCTGCTGGTTCGATGTTCTTCGTAATGGAGTAATCTGTTGGCGTCGTCTTGATTCAGCCCAACGTCCCAATCCGCGAGATTATTTATGCAGCCGATGTTGATGGCCATGCGAAATTTTTCTTCAATAATTTTGATCAAAGCAAGACTTTGGTCAGTTCCCAGAGCGATGCCTTTATCACGATCGATGTTTGGGTATTTTGCGCGCAATTTAATTTTTATTTCTGAAAGCGCATTTTCTAATTCATCGGGCTCTATTTTCAGTGAGGTTAAAATTGCCCGCGTTAGGCAGTGGTAATCTTTTCCATTTACGTTAGTCACTTTTAACTGAGTGTCGGCGGCCGCCGACTTTAGATTCCACAAAGTCGCCGTGAGGTCGGCGTCATGTGCATTAGGAATGGCGGCGATCTTTTCAATCATCGCTGCAAAATTCATCTGGAGGGCTGACCCACGTTGGATTGGGTTATGATTGATGTCGAGGTTTGTAAGCTGACCTGCAAATCCAACTTCATGTTTAAATGGATTCCAGTGCTTAGGCCGGTTCGAATTTTTCCGGAATTGATTGAGGTTGGTTTTCGTGTCAACCGGTTCAACGTCCGCATTTAGCATCATATTATTGTTGGGCGCGCGGCTGCGCTGTTCCCGGTCCCGTTTTGCCCGTTTTGGGTCCTCGGCCCGTTTTTGTTCCTCGCCCTCGCCGTGCTCGGCCATGGAGGGTGCCAGCTCTTGCAGCTTCTGCCAGATACGATTCAAGGCTGCTTTGTCAGCGTGGCCAATGATTTCCTTGGCCATCTCAATGTCCATACTCTCCATCTCCAGATGACGCGCTTCCATCCAGGCGACAAGCTTGTCCTTTGCCGCATTCGAGAGGCCTTCTACGGCTGCGAGAATCGTTTCGCGATTGGGGGCGAAATCTCTACCTTGCCCGCTTTTGTTGAACGCGGGTTCATTGCTCATGGGTAACGCAACTTTGACATCGGGGGCGAAACCCGCGCCTTGCCCGCTTTTGTTGAAGTCCTGTTCGTCGCTAATGCTTAATGGAACTTCGAACGGTGCGTCGTCAAACGAGCGGGATCGACGCTTCTTGGGGGGCGTCGAGCGTGTCTTCCTGGTCAGCCCGTCGACGCCGTCCGCGGCATATTTTTCCGTCAAGGCGCCATCAACCACGTCAATCAAGGTGCGATAGAACTCGTTTTCATGGCAACCCGTGATTGCCATTCTGACTCGATCCTGGTTCTGCTCGTAGAATAAAGACAGTCCACGTTCGGCAAACAGCTTCTGCAGCCAGTCGAGCAACAGGGGCTCATCCTGGCTCAACTCAGTAAAGGTGGCATTTTCAGTCCGGGCGGACTGCTTGATCGTTTCGTTGAATAGCGCCTCGATCGCCTTGCTGGACATGTCCATGGAACCACCGGTCTGCGGATTTATGGTGGTCAGTATGGAGCGGACGATCGCTTGCTTCTCAGGGGCCTTCGATAAGTTTTCAAGAAAGCTCGCGGACCAGAGCATGTTGACTGGCGCGGTGTTGCCGGCCATTCGTTGACTCAGGTCATGGCGGATCGCTTCCCGATTCTTTCGCTGCTCGGTGGAGGACCCCTTGAATTGCAGCGCACTCTGGTAAAGTGCCCAGAGATCTCGACCCACGACTTCTTTGAGGATGTCAGGAAGGTGATCCAGTTCCGGCAATTCTCCCGTCAGATCGAAATAGTTCAGGATACCGTCGGTGACGTGGGCTTGGGACAGCGTGGAGAGATCCGCCTGCAGGGCGGCTTTGACGCGCATGGTCGGCGTTTCTCCCGCCCGGTTCTTGAACACACTCGGCTCTTGCAGTAGGCGAAGGAGTTGTTTGATTTGCCCCGGTTCCGTGTACTGAGTGACATCACGCCCGAGTCCGCGCCTGTCGAGCCAATTTTGCATGGTCTGGCGCACGAAAGGCTTGAATGACTGCAGCGCGCTCTGGATGAGCTCGGGCTCGAAGCTCAGGTGGTCGATTGGCCTGCGATTACCCAGCATTTCCTCGATCAAGGCACGGACGCATTCCCCGGTCTGGTTGAAGGCATACCCGAATAAGCCCAGTAGCCCGCCACCGAGGCCATGACACGCGCACTTGTCCAGTGGGCCCTGTATTGCCACCCACTTCGCAAAATCCAGCGTGGTATTGAATGTGGTATAGGTGTGGTCATCAATGTGGCTGCCGTGATGGTGCCAATAACGTGCCCACAGTTCCCGCTCCGCGGCAAGGGCCGTGACTGTTGGCGAAAGCTTACGATCGGTCGGGTAGCGATGCAGGGCCATGACGACCTTGGCCAGTGACTGGCCACGCAGCTTCCGCGAGACGGACCAGAATTCCTGCAGGCGATCAAGCTGCTGCAGGGGCGAATTGTGGCTCGTGGAGGGTTTCAGCGACTTGAGCGTATCTTGCTTAATCAGTCCATCGATCGTTCCGTTTAATAGGGCCTGTTTCGTATCATCCAGAGGCCCGGGGTGCTTTTTGAGCGCGTTGATCCATGTCCCGATATTCTCAGGCGTGATTTGAACAAGTCCGAGTACGGGATCAAATGGCGAATCACTGTCGCGCGCGGTCCCCTTTTTAATCAGACGAGCCATATAGCAATCCAGCATGGATTTAGAATCCTGTCCGCCGGAAAGTTTGATCAGCGTTTCAACATCGGCTCGTTCCTTGAGCTGTGCCACTTTGGTGGTGGCCGCGCAGCACGCCCTCCAGCGCTCGTGCTCGGTCTGGTAAATGTCAAAAGCCTCTTTCCACCCTTGCGGCATGGGATAGTCCGGCTTCGAAATTCCATCGAATGAGAGATGCGCGGCCTGGCCGCTGTTTAGCCGCTTGATCGACGCTTTGACATAGTCCTGGAAGGTGTCGGGTAAGGATACGACGTTACCGTCGCATCCTCCCCTGAGAACTGTACGTGCGACGTTAGCCGCATACAGCTCA
>NZ_FCOX02000173.1 GCF_900044055.2 Caballeronia calidae
AGGGAAAAACCACCTTCCACCGAGTGATGGATCATAGCCCCCCGCCCATCAGCGCTTACCTGACGATGCTAGCCGCGGCGGATATTACTGATCGGGCTGACATCCAGGCTCAGCTTTTGGAGGAAGATAGTAACGGCGCATCCGTCCTTTCGATGGCATTGGCAAATGGGCATGACAGCGCGTTTCCTGATTTAATGCAATGCATACAATACGCTCAATTTTCAGTCGACAACATGCAGTTGCTCCTGACTGGAGGCACGCGACGCACCTGTCTCAGGATGTTAAAGCACGCCTCGCCAAAAGCAGTACAGGCATACCTTGATCTTGTAAGGACTTTGATTTCTGATTTTAATGACGAAGACAAAAACAAAGTATTAAAGGCCGTTAATGATTGCGCCAATGCCATTAAACTCGACCCGACTTTTATTGACGGGAAGTTTGATCTAAAAATTGATGGCCTAATTGCGTCCATTAAAGGCATCTCGCTTGATTTGCAAATTTTGCAAAACTTCGAAATTGCCTGCAAGAGCAAGTCCTTGGATGCTGCGACCAAAATTATTGAAAACATCCAATTGCAACCAGAATTATTTAACATCAAGATAACCGAGGAGATATGTACGCGCTTTGATCGCAATGATCAATGTAAACTTTTTTGTAAAATTTATAAACACATTATTCGCCTGTCGGAGATAGAGAGCGATGCCGATCGAGCAAAATTGTTTGTATCATTCCTTAATTCGACTAAGAGCCTTCACCCGGATGATCGGCATGGACTTATTTCAGCGATAGTAAGCAATCTGGATCATTATCAGCCTGGAAAGGCGATAACAGCGGAGATGGATGGTTTGCTTGATGTAATTGAAAATTTCGCTGGCATTCAAGATGAGCCGAAAATTCTAAAAAAAATGGCGCATGACATTAGCCGATCAAATCACCCGGTTACAATCGCTGAAAAGATATTAAATCTCGCAGGTCAACTTTTGGACGCTGAGCGCGTGGCTGTCATAAAGGCCGTCGCTAGAAGCGGCTATTATTTGAAGTTTGATAGCAAAGAAATGCTTCGTCAAAAGCTAAAATTGGCAGTCGAGTCGTTGACTACTGAAAAGCAGAGCGAGATCCTCGCGGCTCTCGATTCACACATGGATTGATATGACTTCCCGTGTCAAATAATTTTCTGCTTCATCGGACCGAATTTCCTGAGCGCGACGTAGCAGTAACTGACGATGGATCCAAGCGGCTCGCGCGGGACGTTCTCGACGTGACGCGCGTAAATGAGGCATAGTCGGCGATCGTGGGCAGGATCTTCGATCGACCAGGCAAGCAGAAGGTTGAGGCAGGACGGGCGGCCCTATCGCGAAGCTTGGGGCCCACATTTCCAGGGTAGGAGCTCTTCGATGCGGTTGACTTGGTGATCGGCGAAATGGGTCAACACATATTCGAGATCGTTGCGCGGATTGATACCGTTGAGCTTGCAATCGCCGAACAGACGTCAGAATTCGGTATAATCGGAAGAATGCACAGCCGCAAATTACGCAGCGCCGGGTCGTTTGCGACAATGCTTTGCGAGTCACCGGGCTGGTTCCAGAGGATTTTCGGCCCGGCAAGCAAGCTACGCATAATGGCAGCGACTCCAGGAACTGAAGAAGACGGTCTGGCGGCCGATATCTACGGTTCTTTACATACGGCGGTTGAATGTTGTGCAGCGCGCGCTCTTTCATGGTGAGATCGGGTTCCATGTACCCATGTGTAGTCGAGGGACTTTCGTGCCCCAGCGACAATGCGATGACGGACAGGTCAAGGCCGGATTGGAGTACATGCACGGCGGTCGTGTGCCGATTATATCGTTGGGTAGATTATCAGCACACTGCTGCGGTCTACCCTTCTGGAATCCGCTGTCGAAATCAATGTGATCCCGTGGCTGGCCATGATAACCGCCGACCGTACGGCAACAACCTGGCAATTCCAATCCAATCTCTTTGCTATATCGCGCGAATCTCAGTTGCTCGTTGCCTAATTGGGATAACCATACGGATTCACTTTCTATTGAGCTTAGATCCTTACTATTTATTTCTTATTGCGACCTATTAGCTATGAAATCACCGAAAATCTGCTGCAAAACTCGTCTTGATTCTATTGTGAGCGCCGAGATTGATTCGAAAAAACCTTTTTCCTCTGGCAGGCCGACCCAAGGCCTTAAGAGTCTCAAGAAGGCGCAGATGGCGAACGTGCTACAATTCCTTGATCCGATAGGAAAAATCAAAACGTCCAACTTAAAAAATACGTTTGTACAGCGTGCTCCAATTGTCCCAGGTCAAAATTTATCCCGACACGTATCGCAGGCGTTCAAAGAAAATCTGGACAATGCAGAGGATTTCGTCAGAGCAGTTGTCCACGCCACCGCTTCAGGTAGACAAGGTATTGAGAAAGTGCTAGGCAAGTTAGATTCCGTGTCAGCCACCCAAGCGATCCTTGTTGCTCGGAAACTAGATGATCTTCTTAAACCTCAAAACATTGATGACGCTCTAAATAAGTCAAACTCCGTCGATAGGAAAATCTCCCGGCAAGAGGGGGAAAATTTAAACCATCTGAGAATCGCGGTATTCGAGATACTGGCGAATCAGTTATCGAAGATTGACGCTTCACGCTCGGGGCGAAATGAATTTTTTGACGAACTCCTGGATCAGACCACTGATCCAGTTAGAATAAAGAATAGCGATCTCGACCCGACGCTCGTCAGTAATCGGCTGAATACTTTGGCCAAGAACGTCCCCTCACTGCTGCGATACGACCGCACCAACGCCTTTGATGCGTTGTGGGAAAAGCTCGACGGACTGCTTCCAGCCGGGCGGCGCCAGCTATTGACGGTCTTGGCCACAAGCCTGCACGCCCTTCCGGAAATAGATCGATCCTCCAGGTTTGATGCATTGTTGGAACAGGTCAAAAAGTTGGAGCCGGTGCAGCAGGACGAAGCGGTGGCGGCGCTGGCCCGAGGCCTGCCTTACTTGCCGAATGGCTCTCGCATCATGGCCTTTTATGCGCTGCTAAAGCAGATCAGCCACCTGGCTCTGCAAAAGCAGTTCGACGAGCTGCCTTCGGAGCGAGCAACAAGCCTGATAGCTGCCCTGATACGAACCCTGCCGTCACTTTCGGGAGACGCGGCGGAGGTGTTCTTTACAACGCTGCGTCGCTTGATAAGGTACACGTCGTCGCTCTCGGCGACAGAGAAGAGTTCGCTGCTGGCTGACTTGGCCGGGTGCCTCTCTGCCTTGCCGGAAAACAGGCGCGGCAAGGCGTTTGACAAACTCTGGGATCAGATAACTTCCCTAACGCCGGTAGAGGTACGAAATGATTCGCTGACCACCTTGGCAAAAAACCTAAAGCACCTACCGGCAGACGAATGTCTAGATGCCTTTAGAAAGGTGGCGGCTCAGATCTGTGCCTTACCCAAGAAAATGCAAGCTGCAGCAGTAGGTGCCTTAGCAGAGCAGCTGGCTCATGTGCCAAAGGAGCTACGGCTGGAAGCTTTTGAAAACCTGCTTGGCTGGATCAGCTTGCTCGATCCGACGAGATTATCGTGGCAAGGGGAGCTGCCGTCCACCTTGTCGAAGGCGCGAGGCGAAGCATTGACCAATGCGGCTCGGGCCCTTTCGGCCCTGCCCGAGAAGCAGCGGGATTCCGCCTTCAATCAACTCTTGAAATTGAGCCACGCACTGCACGCTACAGATCAAGCAGCGTTCCTGGCTAGCCTGATGCTCCAGCCCGATCTCTCGCCTGATCAATACAACGTGGTGTTGAATAAGTTCTCGGCAAACGTCAGAAAGGAGCTATTTGAGAGCAATGTCGACACCATTACGGCCTACCCGAAGTTGTTCGAACACGACAAGGACAAACTGAAGAAGCTGCTGTATTACATTTTCAAGCAGGACATCATCGAGTCGACTTGCCTGCCCGATAAAGTCGTCGCGGACGACTTTGAACGGTTTATTCGAGCAACCGGCGAACATATGCCCAGCGTCCAGGGCGAATTGCTTCTCGCAATAACGTCAAGTCTCGATCAATATAAAGCAAATAAGACGATAACAAATGAAATTTATTCAATATTGGAGGAAATAGAAAAAATTGGGAATGAAAGGGTAATAGCAAAGAACTTGGCGGAACTTGCGCTGCATATCTCGAGATCGGACGATCCTATCTTTGCGGCCATTAAAATACTACAGCTTTCAAAACGCCTTCCCACTGAAAATCGTATCGAAATCATGAAGGCTATCGCCAAGAGTGGATATGAGCTTGAACATTCCAATAAAAAGAACCTCCTTGGCATCTTGAGAAGTGAAGTAAATTTAAATGAATTTAAATCATTGGAAAAACAGGCGCTGTTAAAAACAATTGAGGAAATGATGGCACGCGTGGCGAGATCAGAGAACGAGGGGTGATTTGCAGTTTTGTCGCGATAAGGATGGGGGCAAGTAAAGATCAGATGATTAGAACTGCTCCGAGCCCCGACGGCGTCCGCGTTTCCTGATGTCCATCAAAATATTACCCATCAGATTTCTGATGGGTATCAGAATCGCCCAGCGGCAGTTCATTCACAAAACGGCCGTCGTTAGATGCTTACGGTGGATCTGACATGCGCGGATTATTATAGAATATAAAAATGCCGTGCAGAAATGCCGCGAATCCGCGTTCCAATGTATTGTGAGACGCCATCCCACTCACGAGCGGCAGATAACAGCGCAGCCAGTTAAAGATCGGCAACTCTCCGGCAGCGGTGCGAGGGCTCGCTTGTATCAGGCTGTATGCGAAGCCCAGCTCGCCTCGATCCTGAAGAGTGCGGACGCGCGGCGCCTGAGCGCTGCGATGCTGCG
>NZ_FCOX02000174.1 GCF_900044055.2 Caballeronia calidae
GCTACGTCCGTCGCGCCACTTGAACAGCGCGGTATCGTCATTGCGACCGCGAAGTTGCCGCGTTGCCAGCATCGACGACGACCAACTTGTTGTCCGCCAACATGCAAAGTTATAGAGCCCCATCCCAGCGCGAATAGTCAAGTGCCGAAGCCGAAAGCAGCCACGGAAGGTCACGCGCCGTACAAGATTGTCCACAGACGGGTCGCCGCCATACGTGATGAGTTGTTTTGTCTTGTGATTAAGTGGAGGTTGAGCTTAATCAAGCCGCAATAAGCGCGATACCCTAGGTCGAACTGAGTCGATATGCATGACCATCCCGCAACGGCGAAGCGCCCTTGCGTAAGGTCAGCGTGAGCATGCGAGCTGAACCAAGACAAGCACGCTCGCGCTCGTCTAATAAATGATAATCTAAAGGTGTTTCATGTACAGTATTGCCCTTCTAGGTGGCCGAGGTTACATTGGCACTGCGCTTACCGGCGTGCTCGCTCGCGCGGGCTATCAAATTCACGTCTACGATACGGCCGCATGCTCCCCGGCCCATCTCTCTGGTGCGAACGTCCGGCACTTTGTAGGTGATTATCGCTCTCTCGCAGCGCAGGAGCTCAGCAGCTACCAGGTTGTTGTCTTGCTCGCAGCGCACTCAAGTGTTGCCGTCGCATGTGCCGATCCGTTTGGCGCTTGGCGTAACAACGTGGAAGGCTTCGTGCACCTCATTTCTCAATTGCGCGGCCAACGTTTGATCTATGCAAGCTCGAGTTCAGTGTACACGGGTGTCGGCGCGGCCTTGGCAGATGAATCTGCTGTAACAACGGAATTCCAGAATATTTACGATTTTTCCAAGTTCTGTGACGATCAATGCGCCCGTCTCCTATACCCTCGCGCCGTCGGACTTCGGTTCGGGAGCGTATGTGGATGGTCACCGGTCATGCGAAATGACATCATGATCAACTGCATGGTCAATACCGCATTGCAGACTGGACAAGTACGCATTGCTAACGCCTCGGTCTCGCGGCCGATACTGGGCCTATCTGATCTATGCCGCGCATTGAGCGTCATAATCGAGCGCGAAGACTTGTATGGCCCGTTTAACCTATCGAGCTTCACGTCGACAGTAGGCGAAATCGGCGCTGAGGTAGCGCGGCTCACGAAGGCTCAGACCTTTATCGCTCCGCCCTGCGACACCTATGACTTTTCGATGTCCTCCGAGCGCTTTCGAAGAATGACCGGTTTCAGCTTCGAAGACGACATCACCTCGATTGTGAATTCGCTGCTGCAGCACCGCTTAAAATCACAAAAAACGCAAGCTTTGCCTGCAATTCCAAGCGGTGTCGTCTAACAACTTGCGCGCACGGGCGAACCCTTATGCCCGTCGTCCTCGAGTGGCCAAGCCCAAAGCAATGTGCCGTCGCTTCACGAAAGCCTAAGCCAATACAACAACCCGTCTTTGCGAGCGCGGCGCTGTACGCTCACGAACGCTTTTGCTCGGTTGGTGGGCCCAGTCGCGAAGTCGCGCGTGGCTAAATTTCCGTTTCGCTCTGAACGAGATGGCTTCCCCAAATCCTTCTACGTCGAGCCCCTGCCAAATATCAAGGATTGTATCGATGAGCTCAACCTTAATACCGGGTTGCACCGCCTTGCGTCATTGTCTCGCTTGCGGATCAAGCCGTCTTTTTCCTTATCTCGATCTTGGCGCCCAACCGTTAGCCAATTCCTTCGTGAGCGACGCCTCGAAGCTGACGCGCTATCCGCTCGGTACGGCGCTGTGCACGGATTGCTATCACAGTCAACTGACCCATAGCGTCGATCCAGCGCTACTTTTTAAGCACTATCTCTATGTTAGCGGAACGACTGCATCCCTTGCGCGGTATTTCCACTCCTTTGCGCGAGCATTGACTGAGCGTCATGGCCAGGGACTTCACATCCTAGACATCGCGAGCAATGATGGCAGTTTTCTGGCTCAGTGCAAGCGCCAGGGACATTCTGTGCAAGGCGTCGATCCCGCAGAAAATCTACGTGCCCTCTCCGAGGCCAACGGTATCCCAACGGCAGTAGCTTTTTGGAATGAACAGCTGGCGCGTCAACTGGACGCGGCCGATGTCATCGTCGCCATGAATGTCGTCGCTCATGTGCCTGATCCATTGGCCTTTCTCACAGCCTGCGCGATCGCATTGAAACCTGGGGGGACGCTTTATATACAAACGTCTCAAGCAAATATTTTCAAGAATTGTGAATTCGATACCATTTATCATGAACACCACTCGTTCTTCACTGCGCGCTCGATTAAAGCGCTAGCGGCCCGGGCTGGGTTCGAGGTCGTATCCATCGACGTTGTCGCGGTGCATGGCGGAAGCTATTTGTGGGAGCTGCGTCACCGTACACGCGCAAGCGATGCTGTCTTGCCAATCGAGCAAGACGAGGTTCGGAACGGCTTCTACAATCGCCGCACTTATGAGCAATTTCAAGCTCACGCTTTGCGCATCGCCCGACATGCACAGGATGTCGTTAAAGACAAGCGCCGCCGCGGCTACACCGTCGGCGCCTACGGCGCAGCCGCCAAGGGGAATACCTTTGTCAACTTCGCAGCGCTCGAGTTGGACTTTATGATTGATGATAACCCCTTGAAACATAATCTTCGCTCGCCCGGGATGAATACCCCGGTAAAGAGCGCGCAGCATCTATGCCAAACGCCTGATCCAATGGCGTTGCTTGTGCTCGCGTGGAATTTTTACGATGAAGTGAAAGCACGAGTACGTTCAGCACGGCCGTCTACTCCCACTATATTAATGCGCGCATTTCCTCAGTGGGAGGAAGACAAAGTGGAGATTCAATAGTGATGGCAACGCCACGCCCAAGCGTGCTGATCGCTCACGTCTACAACGAAGCTTACCTCTTGCCCTGGTGGATCCGTCACCACGTCGGTATGTTCGATGAAGGCGTGATTATCGACTATGCAAGCACCGACGGCTCAATGGACATAGTGCGAAAGCTGGCTCCGCATTGGAAAATTATGTCCAGCCAGCATCAGGCGTTTGATGCGATGCTATGTGATCAGGAAGTCATGGCAATCGAGCGCACTTATGACAACCGTTGGAAGATGGTGCTCAACGTCACCGAGTTCCTCTGTGTCCGTGACATGAAATCCTGGCTTGCCTCTTTGGAGCAACACGGATGGGAAGCGTACGGAATTCGGACTGCCATAATGGTCGATGCTATCTCAGCAGAGTCGCCCGACTTAGATCCGGATCAGCCGCTTGTCTCTCAACGTCATCATGGTTACTTTGAAGAACAACATCTGATTGAGCTTCAGCCATTCTTCTCACGATGTCGCATTATCCATCGCATGGAAGACGGTGCATATTGTATGTTTGGTCGCCACGTCTCAACGCATCGAACCTATATACACCCGGCCGGCGCGCTGCTTAAATTCTGCTTGTACAGTCCAATGAACGCAGCCTTTCTGAATCGAAAACTTCAAATTGGCGACCGAGTGTCAGCGCAAGACTTAAAGCATAATTCGAATATTCATCATCGGCTTGATTTGAACGGCCACCAGCGTCGTTATTCGGCCGAGGCAAGAAAATCCAGTAATCTCATGCACTACCGTGAGTATGCTGACGTGATGGGAGACTGGCGCGAAAGAAGCCTTGCTCGAACCCTAACAGGCGCTCGGTATCCTGCTGCACCAGGTGTGATGTGGCACGAAAGCGGCGACGCGCCTTCTTACTCAACGATGACGCTTCTCCAAGCGATACTTCAACAACCTTCTTACATCTTCAAAATTGGATTGGAACATTGGGCCCGTACTCAGCTGGACCGCGACATCACTGATCTGCCAGCAGCCGTAACGCTCGCATTCGCGGTACTGATGTACCAGTTACCGCATTTGAGCTCGCAGGCGAGCCTTTCGCGTGTGCGAGAAGCGTACGCACGGCTTCACCGGACAGCACTTGCGCACCCGCGTCACGCCCCGTTATGGTGGATGCTCGCGCTCTTACTGGACCAGCTCGATCAGCCCGAGGACGCACAAGCCATGCGAGCGCTCGCCGTTCAGCTTTGCCCAGAAGTATTCAGTCAAAAGCCGAGTCATGAGCTCGTGTACTGGGAGGCTTCTAACTGAAGGCGAATCATGCATCGTTATGCTAACCGTGCAAAGCAGCGGAAGGCAGTCATTGCGCACGTTCTTGGGGGCCAGAATTTAGCATGATCTTCGCAGCAAGTATGCGTCAGCACATTCCGTATCGACGATGAATCATAGATATCCACGACCTTGCGCAGTAGCCTCTACGAAATACGCTGGGTCCTTCGGAGTCCGTCACCGCGATCGACGCGCTTCTCGCGTTCAGTCTGACGACGGTGCCAACCCGCTCGTTCAATTGATCGACGCCGAGTCCCTCCTGTACGAGCACTTGAGTATGCAGAAGCTCCGTGACGGTGCCTTCCAAAGCGGCCCCACTAGACTGCCGCCGACGTCACTGACCGTCATGCCGATGTGTAATCGTTGACGACTCGTGAGAAACAAATCCCTGTTTCTCCGCGAACGCCGGACCCGGCACGGGGTTGGATTGCTCTCAAAAAAACGGGCTGGCGATCAGCGAGCATAGTTCTCGTGACCAGATGGAGACGGGATAACTCAGACCTGATCGGCACGGGCACCGAAGCTCGCTGGCGTGAGCGTGGCAGATCGCCCGCGCCCTGCCAATCAGGTTGATGGTGGGGCTGCGCTATCTCAAGCACGTACAACGGAAGCAACGACTGATCTGTGAAGTCTACCCCACCGCCGCCCGCAGCATCCCTCTTTTA
>NZ_FCOX02000175.1 GCF_900044055.2 Caballeronia calidae
GAGCGATCGCACGCGTCAATGGCGAGACCACCGACCTGTTCGGCACAGCACCGAAGCTCGCCGGCGCCAGCGTGAGTGCGGCAGGTCGCCCGCGTCTGGCGATTCAGATGATGGCCGGCCTGCTCTATCTGAAGCACGCGCACAACAAAAGCGAAGAGTCAGCCTGCAAGCGCTGGGCGGAGAAGATTTACATCCAGCACTTCATGGACGAGGAATATTTCCAGTCTTGCCTCCCGTGCGATCCGATAAACCTGGTACGGTTTCGCTAGGTAGGCGCTGGGCGAAGCGGGCGTGGAGGAGCTGCTGGCCACAACGATTGCGGTTGTGGATTGTGTCCCGATAAGACGGATAGAACGAGCAAATACGAGATTTGATATGAACTGCTTATCGCACTAACGAGTAGAACTGCTCGGCCGCAGTTTCGGCGACGCCGTTGTCATGTATTCGCTCCTTGCGGATCAGGCATGATACTTCGATGGCGAACAGGTTAATTCTGGCACATCAAAATTCTTGAAGCCCATCATCGGTTTGATAGTGCGTTTGAGGGCGCGGCGATCTTGCTCGATGATGTTGTTCAGATATTTGTTCTGGCGGATCTTGATCGGCATTGTCCGCTCAGCGTTTAGCGCTTCGAGCGCGACCATCTCAAAGTAGCGTCGCGCAGCCGCTTTGTCGCTTGCCATAGTCTGCGCCAAGCGGGCATGAAGCTCAAACGCACATCCCAATCGCACTTCTGCCAGCACCACGATCGTGGCTCGCCAATAAGCGTATGATCGCGACCGTAGCGTCCGGCGCTCAAGTTTGAGGACGCAGCGCACCGCGCCGAATGATTTTGGCACCACCGGCTCTGCTGGCGTCCGTCGCAGAGAGCGCTTAAGGCGTGGTTCGCTGAAGCTCAATGAGCGCACGCAGTTCATCGGCACTAAATCGGCCGTCCAGCACGATTTTTCCTTGCTGCCAGTTCGGAACGTTCCGTGCCTGGCTCCAATCAATCCATCCCTCGGCCCGTTTGAGAATATGTTGGGCTGTCTGGTTATTCACGCTTTTTCCTCTATCTATCATGGTCATGAGGCGAGACGACGGTTACCAGATGGCGGGGACACGAGCACAGTCAGGCAACGCAGGTGTAACTTCCAGGCCAGTAGTTCATCGATACGATTGGCCGGATGATCGCGATGCGCTCGAATTAGAAGTGCGGTTATGCATCGGTATCGATGCAGTTCATACGGACCCTACCAATCGGGCTGTACATCACCGCCGCTCCCGGATTGGCGCCTGCAAGAGATCATCGCCCAAGTTACCCGCGCAGGCTGGGCTCGGCAATCCGTTGAGCCCGCCAGCGTAATCTGGACAGTCGTCTGCGGCGACTGGTGAACGCGTTCATCGCGCTCAAGGTGATCGGGCAGCGACGTGCGAACGACTTTTCCCGAGGCGCGCCCACACCTCCTTCGGCTTGACCGCAGCGACAGCGCCTTTCATATCCGCGCGCGCATCCCTCGAGCGCCACCGTCGCCCTCAGCCGTCGATGTCGTAGGGCATGAATTCGCGATGCAATCCATCGAGTAGCTTATGGTTTTACTGTAGGGGACCTCGAATCACCGAGAATTTCAGTGAATGCTTCGCGCCACTTGGATGGCGACGAAATCCAGCTGCCGTTGTGCAGTCATCCACCGTTTCCGCGCAGTGGCGCCCGTTCTTGCGGTGATGCTCATCGGCGAACAGATCGGTGGGCGCTACGTTCTTTTGATCCGCATCCTCTTTTATCTGCTTACGATTTCACAATTTTACCAGCAGTGGTGGTTTTCCAAGGCATGCTGTAGTTCTTTACTTGCCGCACTCTCACAAAAGATCACAAGTCTACGGCAGTCCAGATTCCTGCGCCCGCAGGAAGGACAATTATTACAGCCACTCTCCGAGCTACTAGCCTGCGCTTGCAGCAGGCCGCGAAGTCCTGCGCACCGATTACCCATCTCAATGCCAACTTACACAGCTCCTGCAAATGGTGCGATCAGTCGGCTTCGGTGGAACAACATTGAGCGTCAGCAATCGTCCGCTCGCCATCGCAACAAACTTCCGCATTGCTTCACGGATTGCATCTCCGGCGCGCTCGCCTCACTACCCGAACCGACCTGTCGACGCCACGGAGAATCGTGAGCGTGAGCACGTGAAGAATCGAGAAATCGATTAGAAATTTCGCGAAAGCCGCAGGCAAACGACCAGTGGCGCCGACGAACCGCCGGACCATGTATCTTGGGTACACGGCGCGAGGTGCACGCTTGTAGACGCTAGGCCGAATACTGCCAATGCCAGCGGCGTCGCCGCCCACCGCCTTTTTTGAAACCCGCGTTGCCCGGACAAAAGCGGCTATCAGTCGTCGGCGTGCGCGGCTGTCTCCCATCCATTTGCCGTGGGCGGCCGACGAAATACAAGATCCCACCGCGATGCAGGGCAGATCTCAAACCCGCAAGATCGGAGACAGGACCATTGAAAAGGTGCCGTCGCGATTAACAATCGTTTGACGTTAATAAGGCATCCGCTATTACCTCATTCAATCTCACATCGTTCGATCACCGCGACACTCAGACGCTCGTCGAAGGCACCCGGTGGCTCACCAACATCGAGAAGGCGCGATCCGCGAAACTCCAACAGATTCAGGCTGCCGTTGATTTTGACTTCCGGCACATCCCGCGCGCGAACCTGATGGATAACAAAAATGATTTCAAAGGTCAGTACCGCATCCGAACACCCGGCAACTCCGCTTCAATTCCAACCATATTCGGCGATCGGACGATAGGCCTCGTAACATTGCCCGATCTCGAGCCCTCAGCTTATCATCGCCCGGTCGGCGCTGGGAGTGTCAATCCTGACAGGTGTTTGACTGAGCATTCTGTCGTAGGATGTCAAGAATTCGCTTTGAATGTGGCACTTCTTTGAAGGCGGCACTTGAAGATGGCATTGAGGAAAGGACCATCATCGCGGCCACGGTGATTGCTTGTGTTTAATCAAGATCGCCTCCGGTGTTCGTTCTCGGCATATTGCCGATCGGTCCATCCCACCGGCTCGCGCGTCCGAGTGGCATCGCCTACCGTTTAAGCATCGATGCACATGCCACGTCGATGCGAACGCCCAAGCGATTGGCGTCAGGCCGCAACGCCAGCCAAGAGGGATAGTAACCCATCCTATATCGCCCAACTTGAAAGTCTGATGAATCCAATTTCCCATTACGAGCCCTTCCATCTCAATGCCGCGTCTGGGCAAACCCCAGTTTCACCGTTGCATAAGCTGAAGAAGCCTGCTTTGCTCAATTCTGTGCTGGCTTACCTTCCGGCGACAGACGCGGTCGAGACATTGCGGTGCTTGAAGACAAGCCACAAGTTCCGACAAAAAATAAAAGGGCCGCAGAGCGTTTTCGCGCATCTTGAACGGATTGAAGCAGCGAAGTTTCAGCCGTCGAATGATCGAGCCACTACGATCAAACACGTGACCAGAGAGTGTACAGACGTGTTTGATAAGCTATCCCAGCAGTCTGAACTCGGATTTGCCTCGTTGATCCATTTAGCAGACCAGATGCGCACGTTTGTGAAGGATTCGGACGTTCGAGCTTTCTTCTTCCGAGAAAAGCTTGACCAGTTCATGCAATCCGGCAAGTTTTCCGACTACGACACCTTGCAAGCGCATCTCAGGATCGGCCCGCTCGGATTGTCCACCGAAAAGGCCCATCAAACCTTCTATGATCTATTGCGGCAGATCCAAGGTCAGCCTATTGAGGTGCAGGGTGCACTTCTGCTACGCCTGAGCCAATGGGCGCGCAGGCTAGGCGCCTCGCGTAAGCTTCTCGATCCAATCTTTGCCGTGTTGTCGCAGTTGCCCTGGAAAGATATTGTCGAGCTCAGTACAAAAGTTCCGGATGGCTACACGAGGCAAGAATGGCTGAGCGGGCTGCTCAGTTCGCTTCGGGAAGGTACCCTCGATAAGAGACTGGCTGCCTTGGAGGGAATCGCTAATCAGCTAAACACGGTATCGAGCGAGGAAGCGCACGCCATTATGCAGGAGTGTCTTTACGCGATATCGAATGATCCTCCGCGCGAGGCAATCGATCGGCTCTCTGGGGGAGCACAATCTAACCCGCGAGTGGATTATTTAAAGGCGTTCATCCGCAAGTCGGAACCGAAGACTTTAAAGCGATTAGGCCGCACGCTAGCGAAATGTAGAACAGGTTCGATGGATTGGTTTGTCGATCAATTCATGAAGCAAGCGCTGCAACTGCCTCCCGGCAGCGACCTTTTGGAGACGTGCATCGCCGCGAAGGAAATCGAGTTCGCGCACCAGTTAATGGTAATGTTCGAAGGACAAACCAATCTTGCGCCTGATCTTGCGAAGATATCCAACGGATTGAAGCACGCATATGCTAATAAGCAAGATTATGATTATGATTGCGCCCGCTTGCGTATCGATATGGCTGAACACTTTCTTTCTGCCTGTCTCGCAAACCTTGAGAAAGATGATCAAGGCCTTCCTAAGGTCGACGGCGATTCTGTTTGGCCGTCAATTAAGAAAACGCTTTTGGGCTACCTGCGGCGCGCGCAGGGCACAAGATTTTTATGTATATTCCGACGCAACTCTCCCGAATACGAAGAATTTAAAAAAAACCGACCGGGTCAATATAGACGACTAAAAGCATTAAAAGAGAAGCTCAAAAGCAGTTAAAGTTGAACGTCCTGCGGCCACGCCGTTAGATAGAAGTCCGCGGAACCCCGG
>NZ_FCOX02000176.1 GCF_900044055.2 Caballeronia calidae
GGCCGAACTGGGTAACTGTGCTGCCGACAGCGGCCAATTGCCGATCGTTCTGGCGGCGGTAGCGCGCGACGCCGGGGCCGCCCCCAAGCAAGTCCTTGCCGATGCGGGCTACCGCTCGGAGGCGACGTTCGAACAATTGCGCGAGCACCCCGCCGAGTTGATCGTGGCGCCCGGACGCGAGGGCAAGAAAGAGGTGAAGGTCGATGCCCGGAAGCGCCCGCTATGCGCTGCGATGGCCGACAAGTTTACTTGTGCGCAAACTCAGGCGGCCTATCGAAAGCGCAAATGGCTGTCCGAACCGCCGAATGCCTGGGTAAAGAGCGTTCTCGGATTTCGACAATTCAGCATGCGCGGACTGGCCAAGGCCCAGGCCGAATGGAAACTCGTCTGCGCGGCGCTGAACCTACGCAGAATGTCGAAAATGACGCCTGCGTAAGTCCCGAAGGGGACAACATTGCCCTGATTTCGCCGCCGGGAAAGCCATTTTTGCGCGCAATGGCGGACCAAACCGCAATCGGCGTTGACGCCGCACGATGTGGCGTCAGTACCGGCAGCTCAAATTCTGTCTGCCGCGCGGATTCCTAGCCTATCTAAAAGGTTTGCTTGGTACGGTCGAACGCAAGAACGGCTGGCAGCTTGCCGAATGGATCGGCGAAGCCACGCCCGATGGTGTGCAGCACCTTCTCGAGAGAGCACAGTGGGATGCCGACGCGGCGCGCGATGTACTGCGCGAATACGTCGTTGAGCAACTCGGCGAGCGTGAGGCGGTGCTGATTGTGGATGAGACGGGATTCCTCAAGAAAGGTGAACACTCTGCCGGCGTGCAACGCCAATACAGTGGTACAGCAGGTCGCATCGAGAATAGCCAGATCGGTGTGTTCCTCTGCTATGCGGGCAATGGAGCTAGCGCATTTATTGACCGCGAGCTGTATATGCCCCAGTCATGGATCGACGATCGTCCTCGCTGCAAGGTTGCGGGCGTCCCGGACACGATGGGATTTGCAACCAAGCCGCAGCTCGCGCGCCAGATGCTTGAACGGGCGCTCGATGCGGGAGTGCCGTGCGGCTGGGTCACCGGCGATGAGGTGTATGGCGGTGACCGTCCTTTGCGGCTGTGGCTCGAGTCACGGGCGCAGCCATTCGTGCTGGCGGTGAAGAAGAGCGAACCACTATGGTGGCAAGGCCCGACCACTATGCGCACCGACAAGATTGCACAAGCCTTGTCACCGCAGGCTTGGCGCCGCCTCTCGGCCGGAATCGGCGCAAAAGGCGCGCGTCTGTACGACTGGGCACTTACGCCGTTGTGGCGCCTACAGTTGATCGTCGAGGAGCGTCGCTTTGGTCAGTTCACTGCCATTCAGCATCCAGGAGATCCGCCGGCTATTGTGTCGCCTGATATGGCGAACGCTGCACTCCGTCGAGCATGTGATGTCGTGGTCAATATGGCGGCGCCGACATCAGTACCGAGCCTAGCAGTGTCATTATCGACGACGCGGCGGTGTGCTCCCGGGGCATCTACGGCTGTAGTACTAACTAGGTGGAACGGGCGAATGGCCGGGACTGGCCGAAGCGCGACATGTGTGATGGTCGCAATTCGCTCTCCAAGCCGTTCAACGCCAGTCAACTTTCGCATTTCTCAAGGTGAACGATCGTCAAGACTATCGTCCAACATAATCGCCGTTGGTTCTGTTGCAATAAGGCGATCCGCTATGATGTGCGGGACGACATGAACGACAGAAAGCTTGATGAAGACGTTGAATCCAGCGGTGGCCCGAGTGCTCAAACGCCTACATTATCCGCTCGACGTGATCCTGACTTGCGTGCGGTGGTACGTCGCCTATCCACTGAGCCTGCGGCACCTCGAAGACATGATGGCTGAGCGCGGCATTTCGGTCGACCATTCGACTGTGCACCGCTGGGCCATCAAGCTGGTGCCGGTGCTGGAGAGGGCGTTTCGCCGCCGCAAGCAGCCGGTTGGCAAAAGCTGGCGCATGGACGAGACGTACACTCGCGTCAAGGGGGAATGGCGCTATCTCTACCGTGCCGTCGACAAGGACGGCAACACGATCGACTTTCTGCTTCGCGCCCACCGGGACAAGACGGCAGGCCGGCGCTACTTTGAGAAATCAATTGCCCAGAACGGTGTGCCCGAGACAGTAACAAAAGCGGCGCCAATCTTGCCGCGCTCGAAGCAATCAATGTCGATCGTGACGCGCCAATCGGGATCCGCCAGTGCAAATATCTCAATAACGTGGTCGAGCAGGATCATAGGGCGATCAAGCGACGCACCCGGCCCATGTTGGGGTTCAAGTCTTTTCGCTGTGCCCGGATCCTTCTAGCCGGCATTGAGGTTATGCACATGATCGCGAAAGGACAGGTGAAGTGCGCTGTCGGGACCCATCGATACACGACACTTCTCCAGCATTAACGAAGAGACTCGGGCGGTGATTGATTTGGTAGATCACGCCGCAAGCTCCCTGCCGATAGAGTGTGCCTCCTCGCACGAATTGTTGCTTGTCAGAGCTAAGGCGCTTGCGGGCAAACCGCTGCAGGCCCTTTGCCGGTTCTGTCGCGGTAAGGATCAAGAGGCGAGCGGGATCAATATGAGAAGCACTGCTTATGTTGCGAGATCGTAAAATTGATCGGCGGCGGACAGATACTGCGGCGGAGGCCTATTGAGATGACCAATATATCGCGCGCATCCATTTTTGGCTCCAAACGTTGTCCTCCCTGCGTCCTTCGCATTGCCTGTGCCCCGGATGATTACTTAGCGCCTGACAACACGTTCGTTACGTGAATCGACGGACAATCTGGATGCGCGGGCGCTCGTCCCAGCTGGCACGGCGCGTCCACGCAGGTCTTGGATTGTCCAGCGTGGAACCCTTCAAGTTCTTCATGCCTGACAGATCTTTCGAGCAGGCGTTGGCTGTTCTGCTCTCCCAGCGCTCGCTTCGAAATCATGCGGAAAACATCCGACGATCGTTTACCGATAACTCACGATGCGTCGATTGCTCCAACTATTCGATGCATATTTCGCGGTAAATACCTCGCCCATGCGGCGAATACATCATATAATCTCCGCATGAAACGCGGCGATTGTACGTATATCTGGGAGGTGCCCAACTGGCCGACACTGCGCTACGACATGGCTCGTCTGGCGGCACAGCTTGCGGACGTGTCACGTGCGCAGGGTCTGCTACTCGGCCGTCTGGCCGATGCCGGTATGGCGCTACGCGACCAGGCAAGTCTCGCGGCGCTCACGGAAGACGTCGTTAAGACCAGCGAAATTGAAGGCGAACGCCTCGATGTGGCATCAGTGCGTTCATCCATTGCGCGCCGACTCGGCGTCGACATCGGTGCGCTTGCGCCGACAGACCGAAACATCGAGGGTGTCGTCGACATGGTCCTCGACGCGACTCTCCAATGCACCACCCCGCTCACTGAGGAGCGAATGTTCGGCTGGCACGCGGCGCTCTCTCCGACCGGCTTCAGCGGCATGTCACGGATCAGCGTCGCCGCCTGGCGCGATGACACACACGGTCCTATGCAGGGCGTTTCGGGGCCGATTGGCAAACAGAAGGTTCATTTCGAGGCGCCTCCAGCGAAGCGTCTCGACGAAGAGATGAGGCGTTTTCTCGAGTGGATTAACGCCGATTCAGGTGAGCCTCTGCTTCTGAAATCCGGACTCGCGCATCTTTGGCTCGTCACGTTGCATCCCTTCGCCGACGGCAACGGCCGCATTGCGCGCGCCGTCGGCGACCTCCTGCTGGCCCGGGCTGACCGCAGCCCGCAGCGCTTTTACAGTTTGTCGGCACAGATCCAGCGTGAACGGAAAGAATACTACGCCGTACTCGAACATATCCAGAAAGGCACGCTCGACGTGACCGAGTGGTTGTTGTGGTTCCTGACCGCAATGTTGCGCGCAGTCGAACATGCGCATCGCACGCTCGACGCAGTATTCGTGAAGGCACGCTTCTGGCAGCAGTGGGCTGGCACCGCGCTGAACGAGCGACAAACGAAACTGCTTAATCGTCTACTAGATGGCTTCGAAGGAAAACTGACGAGTAGCAAGTGGGCGTCGATTGCGAAATGCTCACCCGACACCGCGTTGCGTGACCTCAACGAACTTGTCGCGCTCGGGATGCTGCGAAGATCATCGGCCGGCGGCCGGAGCACGTCTTACGAACTTGGCGATCCAGGCAAGATTGCGTGATGCGGTGGCGGACACCGCCCTTCACTCTGAATCTGACGACCGCTTTTTCGATCGGCTGCAGCGCCCCGGGTGACGCTGGTAGCTTACTCGGCGAATGCGCGCAACATCCGTCTCATAGAGCGACCCTCCTCGCTGCTGAGCGGAATTTGAACGTGACGAAATCATGCCCCCGCTGCGAGTCCCTGCTAGGGGGCCGCAGCAGCCTGTTAGATCGCTGCCATGCCACGAGATAAGATACACGATCGATCCCGAATTCGTTACGGTATGCTGCGCCCAACGCAAAAACCCCACCTTTTCGGGGTGGGGCTTTTGATTTCAGCATGAGGAGCCTGACGATTACCTACTTTCACACGGGTGATCCGCACTATCATCGGCGTGGAGTCGTTTCAC
>NZ_FCOX02000177.1 GCF_900044055.2 Caballeronia calidae
TTCGCCTTGGCCAGCAGCGCATCGATCTGTTCTTTGAGTTCCAGCTCGGCTTTCTTCATCCGCTCGTAACTCATCGCCTTATGACGCGACGCATTGGCCTTGATCTTCGTGCCGTCAACGGCAATCGTCCCGAGCTTGACCAGTCCGCATTCCTTGGCCAGCTTCACCACTTGCACAAACAGGTCCGACAGTTCCTTCAAGTGAAAGGCGCGAAAGTCGCAAAGCGTGCGATGCGCCGGATAGTTGCCCGCGGCGAGGACCCGGAACGCGACATCTTCATGCAGCTTCCTGGCCAGCTTGCGCGACGAGAACACCCCGGTCGCATAGCCGTAGACGAGCACCTTCACCATCATCGCCGGATGAAAGGGTTGATTGCGCGGGCCGCCGCCCGCATACCGCGCATGGAAGCTTGACAGGTCGAGCGAATCCACCGTGTCGCTGATGTAATAGGCCAGGTGCCCTTCAGGCAGCCAGTCTTGCAGCGCGTGGGGCAGCAACATCTGCTGCTGCGGCTCGTAGGGAAGATAGCTTATTGGCATCTCCTAACAACGCTTACCCGGCTCGGCCGGATGACATCAGATTTCTGCCGCGCATACTCCTAGATAAGCGCGTCGGCGGGCGCCTTCACGCGGTTGCGGCCGGCGATCTTCGCGGCGTAGAGCAGGCTGTCGGCGCGCGCCATCAGCGAGGCGAGCGGCTCGCGCCCGTCCCACACGGCGATGCCCGCGCTGAACGTGTAATGCAGCACGCCGCCGGGCACGCCGCACGGCGTCGCTTCCACGTCCCGGCGCAAGCGCTCGACGAGCGCCGTCACGTCCTCGAGGCGCTCCGCCGTGCAGAAAAGACAGAACTCCTCGCCGCCGATGCGCCCGAACGCATCGTCCTCGCGAACGCGCGAGCGCACCAGCGACGCGAAATGGCGCAGCACTTCGTCGCCGGCTGCGTGGCCGTAGCGATCGTTCACGCTCTTGAAGTGATCGACGTCGATGACCGCGACATACACACGTTTTCCTTCCTGCGGCACGCGCGCAAGCCGCTCGGCCGCCGCGGCCAGCAATGCCTTTCTCGACAACGCGCCGGTGAGATCGTCGAAGCGCGCGAGCCGTTCGAGGCGCTGCGCGAGGCGGTCGTGCGCCATCAACACGAGGCCGATGCACAGCGACGGCAGCACGAGAATGCCGAGCGCGAGAAACGTGATCTGCATCGGCCCGGGCTGCAGCAGCGCCTCCTGCGCAGGCGGCTTCACGACGTAGATCGCGCCGCGGATCGTATGACCGAGCGTGCCGAGCGACGCCGCCCCGGCGACGAACAGATAGTTGTAACGCGGCCGCTCCTTCGGGCGCTCGAGCAGCACGCGCCCGGCGATGGCGAGATCGCACGCTGCATGAAACGCCGACACGATCACCACGCGCGCGTGGGCGTCGGGCACGACATACGTGAAGTACACGATGCCCGCCATCACGCCGAGCCACATGATCCAGCCCGTCCATCGCTGCGCGCGGCGCATGCGAACGTCGAAGAATTCGTTGCAGCCTTCGTAGATGAGCAGACTCGTCGCGGCCAATAGCTGATTCGCGGTGACGATGCCGAGCCACGCCGGCGCCACGCTCTGCACGGCGAAGAGCACGAGCGAGACGATCGCCAGTACGTTTGCCCAGAGCCAGCGCGGCACGCCGGCGATCGCGTGCGAGAGCAGCGAAATCAGCACCAGTATCGAGAGAATGCTCGATAGCGCGGTGACGACGAGAATGCTGACTGGGCTGAACATCGCTGAATGTGGACGGGAATATCGCTCGTGCCGGAGAGGGCCGCGCCGGATGCGCGCCGCGCTCGAACCGTGCGTGGCGCGTCGGGAAGATCACTGACAGGGATTCGCGGCGGAGAAACAGGAGTATCCGACATCGCCCACGGATTTACGCCGGGAAAGGCCGCCGCTTGAGCCGCGCCATGTGCGGCACGTGGTCGCATGTCGTGAACAAAAACATGACGCGAGCGGCATCGCCAATCAGAAAAGCAAAAACGCGGCGCAGCCGTTGCGGCCCGCCGCGTTCGATGAAGCCATGCGCCGTACGGATGTACCGCGCACAATGATTCAAGCCTTACCAGTCGCGACGATCGCGCCAGCGCTCTTCGCGGCGCATTTCATGACGCCAGCGACGCTCGCGCCATTCGTGACGGCGCCATTCGCGCTCGCGCCAGCGGTCACGGTCGTACCCGTAGCCGTAACCATCGCCGTATCCGTAATAGCCGACCGGCACGGCAGGCTGCGCATACACGGGCACGCCGACGCCCACCGCCACATCGACATGCGCGTTCGCCGACGCCGATATCGCCAGTGCCGCGATGCCCGCCAGCCCGATAACCGTCCCGAGAAGTTTCTTCTTCATGTCGCTTTCTCCTTGCACCGAGTGCCGAGTGAGTCAGGTGCAGTCTAGAAAGCGCGGCCGGATACAGGTGCAACGGGTCTGCCAGAAAGGTAACGTCAGGTAACGGTCAGCCAGAGCGAATGTGCTTCAGCGCACACGCTTGCCGGTTTCGTCGATGACGACCTCGCCGTCCTCCTTCGTGAATGGACCTTTCTGCTCTTCGGGCAGGATATCGAGCACGAGTTCCGACGGGCGGCACAGCCGCGCGCCCTTCGGCGCATCGACGAACGGGCGGTTGATGAGAATCGGATGCGCGAGCATCGCGTCGATGAGCTGATCGTCGGAGAGGCCGGGATCGTCGAGGCCGAGCTCGGCGTATGGCGTGCCTTTTTCGCGCAGCGCCTCGCGCACCGTGATACCCGCGCGCGCGATCAGCGCGACAAGCGTCTCGCGGCTCGGCGGATGCGTCAAATACTCGATCACGGTCGGCTCAATGCCCGCGTTGCGGATCAGTGCGAGCGTGTTGCGCGAGGTTCCGCACTTCGGGTTGTGATAGATGGTGACGGTCATGGTCGCGATGTCCCTGCGTTCGTGAGTGAGCGGAATTGCACGCCTCGCATTCTAGAACCGAATAGCGCTGAAGCAACGATGACTCGCTCGCCAGCCGGGCGCAACGCGTGCGGCCGTATCCGCACCGCGCGATCCGATTGTGCTGTTCATTCGCGTATCCGCGGCCTATAACGAAATGTGCAGCGCGGCATGCGTCTTCTGCGGACCCGCGGGTCCCATTCGCCGGCAAGCGCACCGGCGCTCCGGCTGCATCGCATCGGCGAAATGCCGTGCGCGATTCTCATACGAACAAGTTCGGATACCGGCCGCGGAACACGCACCCACACCGGGAACCGGCGCCGATGTCTGTCTGCCGCGCGCGCCACGCATGGCACACGAAGGATGCGTGGCACGCTGCATGCGGAAGACCGATCCGAATCAGCGAACAGCGTTACGCGGCTCGAACGCGAGCGCGCCTTCCGATCAAGGAGTCAACATGAAATCACGTATCGCCATGGCGGCGCTCGCCGCCTCGTTGTTCGCCGTCGCGGGCCTCGCCTCGGCGCAGCAGACCTACTATCGCACCGCGCAGGTGCCCGGGCAGACAACCGCCGATACCTGGACCGATCCGAGCGCACCGAAGCAAAGCGCCATGGGCCAGACGGGCATGTCCGATATGTCGTACGGCGGTGCGCCGATGACGCACGGGGCATCCGGCACCACGATGGGCATGGGCGGCGCGGCCTCCCAGCCCTGCACTCGCGGCCCACAATGCAACATCTTCTTCGGCAACTGAGCGGCTCAACCCGGCTTTCGCAACTGCGTTAGCATGCGTGCATGACTTGCGCGTCCGTTCGAAATGGGCGGACGCGCACTCCCCTTTCAATGGAACGGCCGACATGCACCGCGACGAATTTCTCGCGCTTCTTTCCAGCGAAGGTTTCAACGAAGTCGTCACGGTCACGCGCGAGCCGAACGGTGCGCTCGATGTCCACGCGCATCCGTTCGAAGCCAAGGCGCTGATTCTCGAAGGCGACGTCACGATCCGCATCGGCGAAGACGCGCGCACCTATCGCGCGGGCGACATCTTCGGGCTCGCGACGAACATCGAACATTCGGAGCAGTACGGGCCGCAAGGCGTCAGCTATCTCGTCGGCCGCAAATAACGCCGATGGCCACCTCCAAAGGCAAGACCGCGCGCATTCGCGTCGGCATCGGCGGATGGACGTTCGAGCCGTGGCGCGGCACGTTCTATCCGGAAGATCTCGCGCAGAAGCGCGAGCTCGAATATGCGAGCCGCGCGCTCACGAGCATCGAAGTGAACGGCACGTTCTACGGCTCGCAGAAGCCCGCGACATTCATCAAGTGGCGCGACGAGACACCCGACGATTTCGTCTTCTCGCTGAAGGCGCCGCGCTACGCGACGAATCGCCGTGTGCTCGCCGAAGCCGGCGACACGATCGAGCGTTTTTTCGGCAGCGGCGTGCTCGAACTGAAAGACAAGCTCGGCCCAGTGCGACATGAAGTCGCGTATGCAATTGTTTTACCCAGCCGAAAGGCTGGTCAGGAAACCGGTCGTTCCGTCGACC
>NZ_FCOX02000178.1 GCF_900044055.2 Caballeronia calidae
TCAGGCGCTCGAGCTTCTCGGCCAGCACGCGCATAACCACGCTCTTGCCGGTGCCGGGCTCGCCGTGGATCATTGCAGAGCCGCCTTCGCGAACGAGCGCGTTCTCTATACGCCAACAGAAGTTCCACCGCGCAGCCACGCACGCAGGTCGATCACCAGCTTGATTACGTCGAGCCGATCGATCTTCGCGCGCCGCTTGTGACGTTCGACCGGAGTGCACGCTGGATCGACGACGTAGCACTCGATGCCGCGCGCCTGAATTGATTGGTATCGCGCGCTGGGAAGCGGGAATTTTCTTCCATGCCAAATGCGCGATCGCCCGTCTTCCGAAGCCGACCGGGCGGCCGCCACTAACGCGTGTTGACGTCGATGCAGACATCGCCGGATTGCGGGTGCAGTCCATGCTGGAGCGCGCGTTATATTTTATGATCGATTGATCGCTTTGCGGTGTCCACGTAGAAAATGATAGTGAATGGAGTGCTACATTTTGCCTACGCTCACCACAACTGTTCCTTGTTCCTTGTTCGTTGGCGGAGGAAAAATTGAATGATCGCCAGGATATTTCCCTTCGATGAATAGCCCGATTCGCCGTGATGGAGAAACCGCCCTGGAGCTTGAGGCGCAAGCGGGTTGCCACTTCGTCAAGCGGGAATTTCATGCGGCTTTACATTGCCTGCTGCAAGCCGCAGCTATCAGAAAGCGGGATGAAGACTGGGCAGGCGCGGGAACTGCGCACAAAATGTGGCGCAGGTACGTTTCTTTCTCGCCGATCATGCGGGGGCGATCCACGCGTACGAAGAGGCCTTGGCGTTCCGCAGGTTCATCCACGATGTACGAGGTCAAGGCGTGACTTGCGGCAAGATGGCCGAGGTGTTTGAGCAGGCCGGTCAGCACGCGAAGGCCGTGGAGTCGTTGGAGTGCGCACTGCGGTACTTTGTCCGGGTCAATGCGACAGGAGAGATTGGCACAGCACTTAACAACATGGCGGTCTCGTATCGCGAATTGGGAGCCGTGGACGAGGCGAGGCGATGCTATGAGCGTTCGCTCGAGATTCGCCGGCACGCGGGTGATTTTGGCGGGCTTGCCGCGACGCTGCACAACCTCGCCGTCCTGCATGCCGACCGGTCGGACTATGACCGGGCTCGATTGCTCCTGGAAGAGGCTCGTGAGCTTCGCAGGGAGATGGGTGATAACCAGGGACTGGGTCGGACCGTCCTTCGAATGGGAATGCTGCACGAGGCGCAGGGAGATAATTCGTCCGCGATCGAATGCTACGAACATGCGCTGAAACTTGCCGAAGCTGAGGCGGGCGTTCAAAGCCGAGCTGATGAGGCTACCGCACTCCTTAATCTGGCTGATGCGTGGTCAAATCAGGGGGAAATCGAGCTGTCTCTTGCGCTGATCGATAAGGCTGAGAAGCTTTTCGACGACACGGAGATGATGGCCGGGATCGCGATGACCCACTACGGTCGCGCACGCACCCTCGCCGCAGCGGGGCGACCCACGCAGGCGCTTGCCTGCTTCGAAATCGCAAGGTCGCACTTTGCAGAATTGGGTGATCGCCCCCGATTGATCAACACAGGTCTCGCCATAGGCAACATCCTGTCCCGGCGTCGTCAGCATGAGGCGGCCCGCGACGCATTTGTGTCCGTGCTTCAACTACAGAGGCAGTTATCGTTGCCGCGCGACGAAGTGATTACCCTACAGTTGATCAGTCGGGAATGCGCCGCAGCAGGAGATGCGCCTGCAGCCCGGAATGCGGCGCAGGCTTCAGCTGACCTGCACAGAGAGGTTGTCGCCCATTCCGAATCCCACCGCCCGGCACGCAGATATATCGTTGATGCAGCGGCGGGAGATGGCTCTGCGCCAGATGCAGATGAGGCAGATGAGGCGCGTTACCCTACGGGACCCTGCTCCTTGCACTGACAAGGACCGCCGCGAGGGACCGGCCCTATCTGCGTTGCCGTCTTGATCACTGAATTAGGACCCGACGTGACTACGACCCGATCAAGACCGCCGGACACCCGAACGAAAATTTCGCTACGAAATTGCCTAAGACCTCGAGCGGCACATGCGCGAGATGGAGCAAACCGAGGTAGTTGGATGACGGCGGACCGGACGCGTCCGTAACGCACCGGTTGTATGCGTTTGCGCATCAATGCAAACAGTACGCGGGGATAGAACGACATCTTGTCGTGCTTTTTTCGCATACTCTCGGCTCCACTCTACGAGTTCATTCACCGCCCGACGACGGTCCGTTACCTGATGTTGCGCGAGGGGTGAAGTATTTCGTGTCCAGCGGGGACAAAATCTTGCCGGTTGCGCCGTCAAGTACGTTGAGCTCAGTTGCGATACGCGTGTCGGTCCACCCCTCGGATGACGACAATTCCAGGATTCTGTCTCGAAGCGTCGCTTTCAGTTGCGCTTCGCGTTCAACGATAATGCCCTGCAATCCTTGCGCGTAGAATGTAGTCTTGTCGGTCAGTGCGTCGTAGGCTGAGAGCAGGGCCGTCAGTGATTCCATCGATGCATCTTCTCGCTTGGTGCCCGGAACCGGATTTGAACCGGTATGCGCGGATTTACGCGCGGCGGATTTTAAGTCCGCTGTGTCTACCTATTTCACCACCCGGGCAATGTTGGGTGGGCCCGTGGTTGTCCACGAACTGCGACGTGCGCGCACCGTTGAGTCGGTGTGGGTGCACGCGTGATTATGTCACCGCAGTGGCGTGCGCGACACGCCGAAGGATGCATTCCTAGCAGAGACATGCCTTTAGCCTCGCGGCTACGTTTCTTGAATCTGCGGATGCGGCATACCAGCATCGCAAACCACTCTCACAAGCGGTCGCCCCCCGTGCTTTGAGACGCCGCCAGTGTCCTCGCATCGCTCAACCGGAGTCGATTTCCGTGCGACGCTGACCAGAAGTAGTGCGCCCGCTCTCTCGAATCCAGCCGCGCGACCCGAGTGATCAGGCCAACGTTCATCAGGTCCTCCAGCACCTGCTCGAGCAACCGGCTGTCGGCGCCGATCATGAGGGATAGCCGCTCACAGGTGAGGGTGTCATATGTCTCGAGTAGCGACATAATCTCCTCGGACAACACCGCTTGATCGCGCACATACTTTCTCACGCTGCGCTCGATGGTTTCACAATATTGAAGCGTTTTAGAACGCAGCGATGCTGTCATGTCTTTGCCTGAATGGCTGGTGTGATTCAGAGTCGGCGAAGTCAACGGTCCGGGTCCGTCGGAAGGCATCCCTGATGCCGAACACGGCACCGAACAAATTGTGAATCTGCCGTTGCTCGGTCCAAGCAAGTGGGTCAGAAGGCGGCATTGCGGTCGGCCCTCGCGAAAGAACCGCCCAGGCGCTGTGGGTGCGAACGGCTCGGGCATCGCTGCAGTGCCAACCACGGGGCGAGGCCCGGTCTTGGGAGCACGCGCAAGACTTATAATGTCCGTTCACCCCGTTGCTGGAGCGAGGGGCTGACCAGCCAAGGCGCCGCCGCCTCCAGGCTTTACTGCATCGAACTTCAGATGCAGGCCAGCGCCAGTCATAGGACGCTCCGGCTGCCAGAGAAGATCGACATGATCTTCCGCCGTGAGCCTTTCGATGCTGTTATGTTGAAAGTGCACCTGACTTGTTGGACGGCGCGCGCTCGACAGCGCCACGGCGGGAGGCGGCGATTTCATTTGGAATGCCTTCTGCTTTACCATTGAGCCACCTCCGCGATAGCGGCAAGATTCTGGCACGAGCTAGCCGACGGCCCCCTGCAGGAACCCTCGTCGCTCAGAAAGCGTGTACGGGTCATCAGATACCCACCGTGTTTCGAGTAACAATAAATTTGGGATAGGGCGGGGGGCGAGATCGAGCGGACCGAGCTGTCAGGCGTGTTCCCCTTTCGCGCAAAGGTCACGTTCGCGATATTTTGTGTACGTAATCCCGATCGATGGTGTTCTTAAGCGTGAATATTTATTCCTGGTTCGGGCGCGCGATTTTCGCGAAATCCGGGGCGGCCTGCGGATCTTAAGCGAATCGTCTCGCGCAAGCGCGTCGCCTCACCTCAGTCACCGCAGCCGACTGAGGCACGCTACGCTTTCTTTGCTTCGGCGCGCGGCCCCACCATCTGATGCGCCTCGTCGATGCCGCTGGGAAACCCGTTATAATCGGGCAGCCGTCAAAACAGCGACGGTACAGGTTTGGAAGCCTGTCGTGTTGACCGCACCGCCTGCCTCGGCAGGTCGTGCGTTTGCCTGTGCACGCCTATGGGCGGGCCTTGGCGGGGGAGCCGTAAGGCTCGCCGGAGTCAACACCGGTCTTCCAACCTCGTTATTGTGCCCGCTCACCCTCCGAGGGCGGGCGGGTTTCCGGATGCTAGTCTCACTGTGTCATAAAAAATAGCGACTTCCATCTTCATTTCAGTTCATAATTAGGATTCCATATTTATTAGTGGGCTGCAATGGAAAATCTAGCGAAGTTTGATCGCTACATCGAGCACCTGTGTGCGG
>NZ_FCOX02000179.1 GCF_900044055.2 Caballeronia calidae
TTCGCCTTGGCCAGCAGCGCATCGATCTGTTCTTTGAGTTCCAGCTCGGCTTTCTTCATCCGCTCGTAACTCATCGCCTTATGACGCGACGCATTGGCCTTGATCTTCGTGCCGTCAACGGCAATCGTCCCGAGCTTGACCAGTCCGCATTCCTTGGCCAGCTTCACCACTTGCACAAACAGGTCCGACAGTTCCTTCAAGTGAAAGGCGCGAAAGTCGCAAAGCGTGCGATGCGCCTGATAGTTGCCCGCGGCGAGGACCCGGAACGCGACATCTTCATGCAGCTTCCTGGCCAGCTTGCGCGACGAGAACACCCCGGTCGCATAGCCGTAGACGAGCACCTTCACCATCATCGCCGGATGAAAGGGTTGATTGCGCGGGCCGCCGCCCGCATACCGCGCATGGAAGCTTGACAGGTCGAGCGAATCCACCGTGTCGCTGATGTAATAGGCCAGGTGCCCTTCAGGCAGCCAGTCTTGCAGCGCGTGGGGCAGCAACATCTGCTGCTGCGGCTCGTAGGGAAGATAGCTTATTGGCATCTCCTAACAACGCTTACCCGGCTCGGCCGGATGACATCAGATTTCTGCCGCGCATACTCCTAGGAGACATTCAAGAAGACAAGAACGGCGACATGTGGCTCCATCTTGTGGGCAAGGGACAAAAGAAGGCAAAGGTCGCGCTGCCGCCACTTGCTTTGCGCGCACTCGAAAAATACCTTGTCGAGCGCGGCTTACCGGTTGACCGAGCGAGATGGCAGCGCTCCGTGAAGCTGGTCGGAATGCTGACCTTGGAAACGTCGGCGGGACACCCCGCTGGCATCACGACAGCGCGGCTGCGACAAGTCATGAACCGTTTTTTCGTCATAGCCGCGAAATCGGTCGGCGACGAAGGTGTCTTGCTCGCCGACACGCTGCGACAGGTGAGTCCCCACTGGTTACGACACACCCATGCGACGCACGCACTCGAGGACGGTGTAGACCTGGTATGCGTGCGGGACAATCTCAGGCACGCCTCGATTTCGACGACATCAAGGTACTTACACGGAGACGACACCCGAAGAGCTCACCAGGTCCGACAGGCGTTCCGTGTTCCCTAAACGCCGTAGAGCGGAACTTGCATGGTCTATCGATTGGCCTCGCGAGACACATACATTCGTCGTTGGGCTACGCTTGCTGACGCCGACATCAAACGACGCCGGTGCTGCGATTAGGGTCGTGAGTGGTGCACTCCGGGCGGCACCCCTCGAATTTGGGTTCGGCCGTGCTCGCGGCTATTCGATGCAACAGCGCGCTTCCATTCACACCGCCGTATGGCATTCATCCACCGCAAAGCACGTTCGCCTGTCGCTGAGAATCAGCCAAGTTGGATTGGACGCCTCCCACCATGTCTGGTTTGCAGCGTTGAGCGTAAGGTAACAAGCGTTGATACATCTTGACGCTTGCCCGCGCCATGAGGCATTGCTGACGCTCTATTGACGTGCCTCTCATTGCTGATGAGTTCGTCTCGCTCGCGTAATCGTTGCCTATTGCCGTCTCGGTGCTAGGGTCACAGCCCGCTCCGCTCGGGTTCTGCAAGCCAGACCCTGTGCGGCTACCGCGTTCATTGCCATTCTGATAAGTTGGAATGCCGGCATTAACTGCGGCCTGAACTCCTGCCTCCAGTAGTTCGCCCGTCTGGCCACCGTAGATTGGAGAGGCAGCCTTACCGGAAGCGCCTAGAGTGACCAAGCCCTGTGCACCTCTACGGAGGTTTCCCGAAGGACTGGCGCCCCGTCCTGTCCCCGCGCCCGGACCACTACCTTGAGCCTGGAGGCGCCCTGCCTCATCTCCTTGTAATGCACGCAAATCAGCTTCCAATTGACTTTCGGCGGCTTCCGAGCACTGTGTGCCGTCAGATTTCAGACCGCCGCTGGCGGCCGTTGCGTTACCGCAAAGTTTCTTGTTTTCCTTAGTGCTCGTATCGTCGGCTTGGAACAGGGCGACCCAACCGGCGGGGCAGCGGCCTTTGTTGGCATCGAAGACCTCTTGCGCGGAAGCAGACAGACCAGGCTCACCGGCGAACACAATCTTGCGAGAAGCATCATCACAGCCAGGAAATCGCAGGAAGCCTGCTTTTGCACTCTCCCATTCCCATACAATCGATGCGTCACCGGTCGGGAGCGAGTAGGCGGCTCCAAACATCTTGTTGAGCTTCGTGAGGAGAGACTGATAATGAACATCTCCCGACGCAACCAAGCGCGCGTATCCCTCGCACTCCTGATATCGAGTTGGCCATACTAAAACTCGTGTGCCCTTCACAACGGCCGTCATCTTGCTGACCGCCGCTCCCGCACAATCGTTTCGAAGCCCTGCTTCCGCATCTGCGATGTTGGCAAGATACTTTCGGAACAGTTCAAGGTCCAGTTCGGTACTGACCGAGTACTTTCGGGTTTCGTAGGTACCTTTGTTCGGGTCTGGAAACTTGCTGTAGTTTCCCCATGTTGCCGGCGTTGGGCCGTACGCTAGAGCCGACGACGCAAGAAGCCAGGTAGAAATCAGGCAAAGGGAGTTTCGAGCTTTCATTGCTTATATTTCGCATAGATGGCTTTCAGCGAACGGCGTAAATCCTGCTGACTTCCCTTTGCGAGAGAAACGCGCGTGCCTTCGAACTCCACGTACTCGGCATCCATTGCGTCCAAAGAAGGAATGAACTGCTCATACAAGCCCTTTCCGACGGTGTCCATATTCGCAGCGTGCTGATTGAGCATCGACATGTTCTGCTGAAGCGTTCCCAGCGGCGTAGTGGGGGGTGCGGCCGCTCCGGCAGCTGTGACTGCCAACGCCGAGAGCCAACTAGACGCCATCATTGAGTTGAAGCCCGAGTAGCTCTTGTCCCGGACAGCACGGAAGTTCTTTCCGTATTTCCCGGCGAGAATCCAGTTTGATAGCTGCTCATCCCGCGTCGCTCGAAGCAGTATTTCGGTGGCTAGAAGCTTCTTTATGACTTCCTCGTTGTGCAGCTGAGTCGGGCTTAGCCGCTCCCCCTTCTCTATTGAATCAGCAAGCGGCGCGTCGAAGCTCCGTACGTACCGGGCCAGACGCGGACCATTTACCGGAATTGGACTCGTTCCAAGCGTTGACGGTGCGGTCGCGACAACACTCGCAAGGTTCAACAGATGTGGGTGCAGCATCATTTGAGACACGTCACCAGGACTGGATGGCCTACTCGTTTTCACATACTCAGGTTGCGAAACTCCGAACATACCGGCCGAGGACAAGCTCACGGGCGGGAAAACGACCACTGAGTCGGTTCGAAGCGGTAAAGCGCTTTGAACCTTGGGTGGCGTGCCGACATCCTCATCGGCAAAGCCGAAATACCAGATTGGGTTCGGCGCCATGTCGGCTAAGCTACCTCTACACGTCATCTCTCTGCTGAACACCTCCGATTTTTTCACCTCTTCTTCCATTGCCACCAAGAGACCACAGTTTCCCGGAGACGCGGACGGCGCAGTCCTGACCGTGTACGACAGGTAGGTGTTCATGAAGGGAAACTCTGGGAACTGCCGGTCAACAACCTCAATGATGAAATCGGCGGGAATGTCGTCATCGACCTGCGGAGTCTCCACGACCGCACCACCTTGGTCGCGGAGCACCACTGGCTCAAGGAGAACCGCAGCACCTGGCATCTTTCGCAAAACCGCTTGATATAGTTCCGCAGCTGAGTAGGTTGATGCCGCGAAGGTGAACTCGGGAACCGCATCCAGATACTTCTCTTGAGCGTGAAACCCATGAATTGAGTAGAAGTTTCGCCGCGCACTTTCGACGAAATTGTCTCTCGCACTCTTATCGACCGCAATGGGCCATCGAATTTCTATGACCTGGCCAACGTATCGAGTAGACGGTTGTTCAGTATTTACGTGCTGAAGATTTTTTGGCATGTCGCTCACGGTCTTCGAAGATATGCAACCTGCAAGCAAACACGACACAGCGACCGCTGTGATACCGCTAAATTGTCCTTGCATTGCATTCCCCTATCCGCGTACGTTTTTGACGGCTTGTGCGCCATTTCTCAGCACAGTGGAATCGTAGGACTCTCTCGCGACCAAAAGCCATAGTAAGAATTTACTATGGCCGCGCGCCGAACCGACGCTTACTTTTTTGCCATTAAGCTCACAGGCGGACGGACCAAGATGAATATTCTTGCCAGCAAACCATTAGCGCCCGCCTCAAGGTCTTAAGAGGAGACTACTATGCATGCGCAAACTTGCCGTCGGCTGTTTGCAGGAAGCTTGATGTTGGCTTTGTCTGCTTGCGGCGGTGGAGGACCTGACCATCCAACGGGCGCCGCCAGTTCGAATGCAGCACCGGCCGAAACATCCTCAAGTCCGTCGGCCGCCTCCGCGCCCGCAGCTGCCTCCAATCCTTCAGGGGGCGCATCGTAAGCGATCCACGAACGACGCCCCTCAGAGTATGTGGTGGAACGCGTGGGGCGTGGTAGAGGCAGGTCAGCGGAGG
>NZ_FCOX02000180.1 GCF_900044055.2 Caballeronia calidae
CCCAACCCTGCCTGCATGGAACTACCGCATCTACTCAACAAGCGCTGCATAGCGGGAAGTTATTTCGGTAACGATCCTTATACGCAGCGGTGTTGACCCACACGCCCAAAGTCCATAGCGAACGGCGGCCATGTGCCGAACGAATTCCTTCCAAAAGCAATTTTTTTTGGGGCCGCCTCATGGTCGGCGACACTTTATTAACCACGCCGATATAGGCCTTGATCGCATTGTCCTGCTTGTCTGCAAACGCTTGGAACAGTCCCGAAACGCCGTGAATATCTTTCGCGAGCAGCAGCTCCTTCAGATCGTCCTGCGACACCTTCTCCTTTAGCTCTGTCACCAGTTCGCCAAAAGCGGTCACTGCGCCACTGTGACCGTCCTGAAGGGCCTTGTAGAAACCCGGCACGCCCTTAGCATCCTTTGCCGCGAGCAGCTCCGCCCACTCACGTTGCGGAACCAGCGCCAGCAGTTTGCCAAAAGCCTGCACTGCGTCAGCCTTACCATACTTAAGAACGTCCCACAGACCTGGCCTGCCGCAATCGTCTTTTGCCGCGAGCAGCTCGGCTCGCTCATCTTCCGGCACCAGCGCCAACAGTTTGCCAAAAGCCTCCACTGCATCAACGTGACCCATGCCAAGAGCCCAATTGAGACCCGGTACGCCCTTGGCATCTTTTGCCGCGAGCAGCGCCGCCCGCTCACCTTCCGGCACCAGCGCCAGCAGCTCGCCGAAAGCCCTCACTGCGTCGGCCTCGCCTTCCTGAAGGATCCTATGGAGACCCGGCACGCCATCACCGTTTTTCGCTGTGAGCAGCTCTGCCCGTTTCTCCTTCGGCACCAGCGCCAGCAGTTTGCCAAACGCCCTCACTGCGTCAGCGTGTCCGTTCTCAAGAGCCATGAAGAGGCCCGGCAGGCCCTCCCGCTCTGCGACTTTTGAAGACAGGTAGCTGGCAATCTGCTCGCCCGTTAGCTTTTTTCCTGTCAGCCACTGGCAAACCGCAAAAATGTGCGAAGCGTTTCCATTTTCCAATGCGTCCCAGATGCTATCTACCTGGCGTTGCGGATCTTCGCTGACCAATGTCCCTGCCAAGCGAACTGAAAAGTGCGATGAAACGCCATTGATCGAAAATATTTCTGGTGCAACTGGGTACGAAATATCCATGAAATCGGTCAGCTTAAGCTTTGCAATTTCATCGTCAGACAGGTACTCTCCATGCTTCATATTTCCCGTTATATTGGGATCATGCAACGCAACACCAATCCGCCCCTGCTTCTTGTAAACATGAACCGTCATGGAATGTAGGCCAACTCTGTCGGCTTTGAACGATACCTCATGCGTGAGCGCCTCGCCATCGTTCAGTTGGCCGGCCAGCGCGCATACTGCTTTACCAAATTCAGCATTACTACACTGAATGCTGGGACCGGCCTTATTCGACATTTGTTGGAGGGTGTCATAGCCAACGCCATTAAGCGCATTTTCTGCCTTCTTAAAATCCGAAAGTTCGTTCAATCTTACTTTTAATTTAGCATGCGTTGGCCCCTTATCAGTCAAGAACGCAGTGAAATGACGACACCAGTACTTACTACCCAGAACGTCGCCCTCAATCTTTCCATTAAGATTCGGTTCTATGGGGCGCTTCTTATAAAAGAACGGTTGAAATTTTTCTAACTTATGTTTCGCAATTTTATCTGCGCAATATTGACGATAATCTCTCGTCGCCCTCTGTTGGTTTTGTTGACCCAAGGCCTTGGATTTATTAGCCCCATCGACATTGTAAGTAAATAATTTCGGCAAGGAAAATTCGGACTCAACAGGCGGCTTGTCGCCCGGGGATTTCCGAATCTCTGACAGTTTCTGCGGCATACGCTCGAGCGAACCCAGTAGCCGTCCCGGACGAATCTTCGTATCGACAGGTTTCTGCGCTCCGCCTATTGCTTGGCTGCTGCGTTCGACACCCTGAGAGCCCTGAGAGCCCTGAGAGCCCTGAGAGTTAGATAGAGGTATCCCGCTTGATTTCATGCCGCCCTCCTAATAGGTATCAACGCATCAACAAAGTAGGTCGATAGATCGACGGTAAACCCTGAATAGTCCACACCGACATCTCTTCCAAAGGGTTGTGCTTGCGTGGCCACCCATTCACCTTTCATCGGGTCCAAGCTTCTCAATGCGATTGAGCCCGGGCCCTCGGCGGCCGCGTCGCCCCTGCTTCTGCAACGGTTCAGATAGGGCTGCGGGGGCCTAGGGCGAGAGTACCGGAAATATGCTGCAGCACATTCCGGTACCTGCAGGTCGCCACCAGCACCGTGTACTTAAGTTTTACCAGCTCCACTAGATGAGGAAGCGTGTTTACCACCGATGAAAGGATTTATTTTCATGATGCTTAATAGTTTTATCTGAAAATCAGTATTAAGTGCTATCCGCTAAACAAATGACGATTACAGTTTTGCGCAAAAACGTCCGTTTCTATGAAAGAGGCGAAAGGCCCGGCCACACCGATACGGATCGTGAATGGCAAGTCCATCACGTTACGGACCGTTCAGATCGAGCCGGCGCCTAGGGCGCTCAGGTCCGTCGACATCATCCGCTCAACACCGCCGTCAGCCCATCGCGTCGAAGGCGAAACGCTTGTATGAGTGAGCATGGATGGACACTCGATTTAGCGGTTCGGCGCTCTTCGATATGGGCGAGCGGCGGGCTCTCCAGTGCCGAGCTTGTTGCGATCAAACCTCATCAGGGTATTTTTAGGGTGGCGACATCGAGCGGCTGCCGGCAACGGATGTCAGTCGGACCCCATCACCCGCCAGCATCGAAGACAGCTGGCGGATGAACTTCAGGCAGCCTCACACTTTCCGCCCTGACGTGCGTGTCTTGTCGGGTTCGAAAAACACCGGCCTTTTTCTGCCTCACGCAGCACCCTTAGTTCCGCTGACGTTAGCCGGCGATGGCTGCCCCCCCCGGACGACAGCTGTTCCCGATTTGCGCCGCAACGGCTCGCCTTTCTCACGACAGATACGCTTCATGGAGAAATCGAATAGGGCGAGCGACATGTCGAGGCCGAGCGCAGAAAGTTCACCACGCACAACGACTCGCAACGCCAGATTGGATCGCCGCATCGATCTGCGGGTACACACCAGGCAACGGCTCGATTTCGTAGGCGCCCTACTCTATCGCGATTGCGATCGCGCAGCCAGTCACGACATCCTTTGCTTTTGGCGGTCGCAAAAAATTGCGAGCTGAAATTGTAGCAAACCACCAATCGACGACATGGACTCAAGAATTCGTGAACATGTTTCCGAATGCGATTTCACGCGATTCCATTTTGCTCTAAAAACGTCGTCAATTGTCACTTTTAGAAACGCCGATGATCCGTCACCATCCATCACAATCTATTGAAACGATCGGCTCGACACGATACTTGCGTACCATTCCAATGATCTCAAGCGCTCCGAATGAGAGCCCCTGAAAGAACCCGCGTCGGGCGTTGCCCCGGCCTTGCGCCTATGGCGCGCTTGTACGCGAGGCAATAGCGGCTGACCGCGGCGTCAGCGAAGGGCCGATCCGAGCGGGCAACCATGCGCGACATGGATCGGCCAGGCCGCCAACGACGAACAATCTCTGCTCCATTTGCAGGGCTGGTGAAATGCATGCCAGCCGGTACTGATGAAAGCCCCGCGATGAAGCGCCGCCACTTACTGTAAGCAGTCGATGCGGGTGATGGCGTTGAGCTTGCGGAGTGGCACAGTCGAAGGGAAAATCATCAGTAAATCTGGGGCGCTGATCGCCTGTCTGATGCGTCGCGAAACGAGTTGCTTGGGCCGCGATCATCCCTTTTGCTAAACATGCCCTGCCGTCAGCGGCTGCGCAAACATCTTAAGGCATGGCCAAATTGAAACGCCCCCCGCCGCACAAGGAGCCAGCCGTCAAATGACGCCTGAGTCGTTAGGCCGTCCTGTATTTCAGAAAAGACGTTTAAGTGAAGGGCATGACGGCCGCGGCCGCGGGTGTCGCTTTCATTGTCCGCGCATTGAGAACGTCGCCCGGGCCCGGCGGCACGCGCACTTCACTGCAGCGTCGGCGGCACGTGCCCAATAAGACGCCGCAGCATACTCACGTTGCGCGCCAGGTTTTCCCGTGCATTCCCCGCACATGCCTTCATTTCGGCCAGCAGGATCCCCACGGCCTGCCCCTGCTCAAGTCCGTACACGCTCGCTTGCGCCAGGCTGGCGAGCTTCGCGAAATCCGCAAGATAACTTTCGTTCGCCCGCAACAGCAGCACCAGCACGGCCTCAAGCATCGCCTGGCGTTCAGCGGTGGGAAGGGAAGGAATCGTCTCGTGGCTCATAATCGGTCTCCTAGTCTCACTGTGTCATAAATTTAACCTGATCTCCCAGCAACACGGACAGCGAGGAAGCTTGCTGGTGATCGCGTG
>NZ_FCOX02000181.1 GCF_900044055.2 Caballeronia calidae
TCCACCTCGAAATTGGTGGACACCTATGCTCCTCGCTCCAGTCGATCACCGCCAGACGTCAAAGATGGACGGCTTACATTCGATCTGGCTGATGGCGTAGAAGCGACGGAGGTTGATACGCGCGCGTTCCTTGGCCGAGAACTTCGGTCCGAGCAGTAGCGTCCAATAGTCGAGTCGTTCACGGATCAACGCCGGGCTGAGCCGGTCGGCGGCCGCCTGCAGCGCCGCCGGATCGTCGACCGCGAGAAAAGCGTTGTCGTGTTTGCGAAAGCCGATCCCGGTCCGATTCAATTCCTGCTCGATGAACGAGTGGCCATTCAGATAGTAGGTCGTCTGGAACGGGAAGAACGAGGCCACGCGCATCGCGATGGGCCCGAGCGTTTCGTCGCGAATGTAGAAATAGTAGTGAGTGAAGCGGCTACGCTGTGGCGCGAGGATGCGATAATTGGGGTCATGGGTCGGATACTTGGGCACCGTGCAGCGAAAGGTGGGGCCCTGCTCCATGCTGCGGAAAATGAAATAGACGCCGTAGCGTTGCGCCCGCACCATCGGGCGCAGCCACCGCTGAACGTAGTCTTCCTTGCGCACGCCCTTCTGGGCCCACTCGATCGGGGTGTCATGATTGCGGGCAAAGGCCTCGACCCAGCCCTGATACTCCCCGGTGCGTCGGCTCAGCACTTCCTTGTCGACGGCCGCCACGCCCACCACCTGGCGGAAGAAATAAACCACCTGCTCGGGTCGGCTAAGCGCGCTCAAGTAGCCATGGATGACAATCCGGTCGAAGCAGTGATAGACGAATACCAACAGGCTGCCGAACAGCTTGGTGAAGAGTTCCATCTTGGCTCTCCGCGGCGGGTGCGCTCTGCGATAATGAGACCATCGGCTGCAGGACCATTGCGCAGGAGTTGAGTCCATGACTGAACGCAAGACTCGGCACGAGGCCGCCACACCGCGGCTGTCACGGGACAGTTTGCACCTTGCCAAAGAGGTCCGCTCGATTCAGCGTCGCGCGGCCGATCACGATGGACGCATCGTCACCATCGGACCACTGGTGTTCTTCTCCACCGAGACCGGCGACGCCTGGATGCTGGAGCCGGCAGGCCATCTCGCCTCCAGACTGGCGACCGACGGAGATCCGCTGCCGGTGCACATCGAAGAAACCGAAACCCGCTACGCGATCGGTTGGCAAGGACGCTACCGAATCGAAGGTCAGATGTTCATCTATGAAGACAACTGCTCGCATCGTCTGACGGCCATCCAAGGCTACCCGGTGCAGCGACTCCTTCACGCTATCGACGAAGCGAAGGGGCACTAACTGCAGAGGCGCCGCGTTCAAATTTCAAATATCTTTGGCTAGAATTCATCGCCGGCCTCCGGTGTCCGAGCCAATCATCGACGATGGCCTCATCTGGAGTACCTTCCTGTTCTCGAGTCAAGGAAGATGATGATCCACCATCTGGAGATAGCGCCGTTTCGTGTGCGAGTACGTCTCGCAATTCCATCAACGTGCCCAAGGTAACTTCCGGAGAACCCGCCGACATCACCGCGCACCGAGCCTTGTCAAACATCCATCCCGGCAATTCAAAGGCAACAAGACGGCCAGACAAGCAAACTTGATACGCGCTGCGCAACCCGATCCTTCGGGGCTGGGCGGACTATCAGCCCCCTTCGCAATTGCCTCAATTGCTTCGCGTTCGAAATTGCTGTCGGCTTGGCCCATCTTTATATTGTTGAGACGGGCAGTGGTTTTGTGAACGCAATCTTGAATGTAGCCGGCTGCCTAAATTGCATTATTCAAAGATGCCGATTCGGCAATATGTCATTAGGAGGTCATCTATGAGCAGCTCGGTTGGTTCCCCCATCAATTCTAGTCAAACACCACAGCTCGTTTACGCGCCAGACGACGACACCGATGATCAGGATTGTCCACCGGCGGCCACCACTCCATCGCCTTATGATGCAGCTAGTCAATCGGCCCTGCAATATCCCTCTGTATCAGACTCGCAGGCATACGCCGATATGCAGAGTCAAGTTGTGACTGGCGAGGTTATCCAAGGAGTCATGTCGATGTTGCCTTTTCTTCTTCTCTAAAACGCCAGCATCGAGGCAGCATTCCATTCCGCATAAGTCCGATACTTCTCTGTGTACCTTTAAGGTACCGGACGGAATAACGTGAAGGGCAGGATTTGACGGCCCGGTCGTATGCGCGCCCGGGTCTCTCTTCATTTGGAAGAGACTTGAGCCGTTCGTGTAGGCGCCGAAGGTATTTCGCCCACGCTCAAGCGTGAGGCAAACGACGTGTTCGCGGCCATGGGCCTGTTCGTGTCCGACTACATCCGCATGGCGCTAGTGCGCGTCGCGCACGACCGGGTCGGACCGTTGCGGCGGAGGTGCCCAACGCACTGACGGCCCAAACCCTGCGCAACAGCAAGCAAGGCGCGGAACTGAACCGAGCGGGCGCTACGCGCGTGGATGCAGCGCCTGCCGCTCGCGACGATCGCGCGCCTACGCTTCTGCACGCGCTTGATGTCACGATGAAACTGGTTCGAATAGACAGAGTGAGGCGCTACAACTGAGCACGAGCGAACGCATCGAACGGGCACTGGCGGTGTTCATGGTGGTGCCGTGGCGCATTGCTCGTCTCATGCGGGTAGGTCGCACTTGCCCGGACCTCGATGCCGGACTGCTGTTTGAGCCCGACGAATGGAAGGCCGCCTTCATCCTCAACAAGAAGACCCCGCCCGACAAACCGCCGCAACTGAATGAAGTGGTACGGCTCTTCGCCAGGCTCGGCGGCTTCCTCGCGCGCAAAGGCGATGGCGAGCCTAGCGTCAAAACCATCTGGCTAGATCCTGATATGACTTTCTCGGTCAAGTACCGCAAGTTCATTTCTGAATGTCCTATCGATGTTAGGTGAATCTGCTTGGGGCGGCGCAGCCTGTAACGTCGACGGTTGATCCGGCTGATATCCGTGGGTTGGTTACCACATTACAGGGTTTCCGTCATGTGAACCTGCCGCGCTCTATGACCGAGAGTCTGGCTCAAGGGCCGTCTCGTAGGATCTTCGCGGATTGTTCACGGACCGTGCTGCGCCGTCCTCAGCAGACTGTTCTTCCTCCATTGAATGGTTGAACGTGGGATGCGCCTGGATCAGTGCGTGTGCATCTGTGGGTCGGGCATACGTGATGTCATTCGCGCAATGTCCCACACGAACGCGGCCAGCTCCCGGGCGATCGCTATCACGGCGACGTTGCGATGCTTGCCACGGGCGACCAGCCTGCGATACCGTTTGCACAGCCGTAATTGCGCATCCCACGCGCGATCGATGATGGCCTTGGGCAGTCCCTCATGGCGTTTCTGGATAGCGGGGCTGACCTTGGCGGGGTGACGGTACGACCAGGCCGCTTCGACCAGCAGGTGACGCGCATGGCCGTTGCTGGCCTTTGTGATGCTGCCCAACCTGCGCCTCTGGCCCGAGGAGTGTTCGGATGGCGTGAGACCAAGCCAGGCAGTCAGCTGTCGCGGATGATCCAAGCGTGACAGATCACCGAGCTCGGCAAGCAAGCCGATCGCACTGGTGAACTGAATGCCGCGTAGCGCCTGAAGCGTTTTGACCACCGGATAGAAGCGCCATTGTGGCGCCATCTGGCGCAAGGCCGTTTCGAGCCGTTCGCACTGAGCGAGACGGTCTTCGATCGTCCGTCGATATTCCTCGAAGGCTAGGAGTATGCGCGGCAGAAATCTGATGTCATCCGGCCGAGCGGAGAAGACGTTGTTAGCAGATGCCAACAAGTTACCTCCCCTACGAGCCGCAGCAGCAGATGTTGCTGCCCCACGCGCTCCAAGACTGGCTCCCTGAAGGGCACCTGGCCTATTACATCAGCGACACGGTGGATTCGCTGGACCTGTCAGCCTTCCATGCGCGGTATGCGGGCGGCGGCCCGCGCAATCAACCCTTTCATCCGGCGATGATGGTGAAGGTGCTCGTCTACGGCTATGCGACCGGGGTGTTCTCGTCGCGCAAGCTGGCCAGGAAGCTGCATGAAGATGTCGCGTTCCGGGTCCTCGCCGCGGGCAACTATCCGGCGCATCGCACGCTTTGCGACTTTCGCGCCTTTCACTTGAAGGAACTGTCGGAGCTGTTTGTGCAAGTGGTGAAGCTGGCCAAGGAATGCGGACTGGTCAAGCTCGGGACGATTGCCGTTGACGGCACGAAGATCAAGGCCAATGCGTCGCGTCATAAGGCGATGAGTTACGAGCGGATGAAGAAAGCCGAGCTGGAACTCAAAGAACAGATCGATGCGCTGCTGGCCAAGGCGAA
>NZ_FCOX02000182.1 GCF_900044055.2 Caballeronia calidae
AGCCCTGTAACCAGCCTGCATCGTCTATCCTCCGGATCCATTGCATCTTAACAGTGCCGCTTCCCACCACCCAGCACCGCCGGGAAGTTATTTCTCACTCGTTCCTAAGAGCCAGAGACGAGCAGAGCAACCAGGCTGTCACGATTGCTTGCACCCAAGCGGTCGCTCATTTCTGGCTTTTCCCGCGAATAGTGCGATTCAATAACCGTTACCCGGAAATAACTGTCAGCGTCATCTCTGCGAATGCGATCAACGAACGAAGTTGCAGCGAAAGCGATTTCGGTATCCTCTACGGCGACGGAGACTGGCCAACGCTCGATAGCGCGCCGCTGTTTCCCGAGATTGTCTATCCGATCCGCAGTTCGACGCTTGATCTTCCTGAACCCACCAAGCCCGAGGATCTGACCGCCCTTCCTCTCATTCAACTCGATTCGAGTCAATGGGATTGTTTGGACTGGCAAGACTGGTTCGATCACTTTAACGTGGACTACCAGATTCCTCGCAATGCGCTGACGTTCAATCAGGTCACGCTGTCATTCAACGCAGCGCTCGAGGGTTTGGGCGTAACGCTTGGGTGGGACTTCATGGCACGTCAGTCGATTGAGTCCGGTACGTTGAAGAGAATGGGCGACTTCGCATATGAAACAGGCCGGTCCGATTTTCTGGTTCATGCCAAGTTCCGACCTATCTCCGCATCTGCAAGCATTTTTCGAGACTGGTTGTTGGCTTCCGTTTAATCCCTGTCGCCGCAATCTCGTGCCACCATCGTGACGTCATCGCATGGGCGATTCGAATATGTTTGTCGAGAGCGCATTTCGCGGTGTGCCTTTCAATCCCGCGCCCGGAGTCCCCACCCCGCCAGCGTGCTGCCGGATTCGGCCACTGGGCGCCACTGTCACATGCGGCTTTATTTCGGCCGAGGGACGCCTTCGTGATGTGGTGCGAATGAGGCTTTCAGTTAAATGCGCTTGAATGGCCCGGCGAGCAGGCCGTACGCGAACATCCCCGCGATGCCGTGCGCGCCGGCGAACCGCGGCGCGCGGTCGAACGAGCCCGTCCTCGCGCCGACGTAGCCGATCACAATTGGCGTGACGATGCCCGCGGTATTGCCTATGCCGTTGAACACGCCGCCCTAAAGCCCTGTCATTTCGCGCGGCGCGACGTCCGACAGCACGGCCCAGCTTATCGCGGCGAGTCCCTTGCCGAAAAACGCCAGCGACATGATGACGACGATCGCCGTATTGGTCGTCGCGAGCGGCGCGACCACGTTCCTTGATCAGATAGCTCGGGAACCAGGTGATGAAAAAGTACGTGAGCGCCCTGATGCAGTACTGGTCGATATAGATCGCCCAAAGCATGGGGCTCGCGAAGAGCGTCAAAAGTTCCCGCCGCGTAGAGCGGCGGCGGGTCCTCGCGAGGCTGACATCGAGGCTCACGAGTGCGCCGTTGCCCGCGATGTAATCGTACTCGGCGCGGCTCCTGAGCTCTGCGTCATCCCGCCGAAGACCCTATTTACCGATTGCTTCGGCCACCCACGCATGCACGGGCTTAAGTCGTTCAATTGCAGACAACAGTGAGTCCATCGAACGAGCGACGGGTCGATCGGAACCCATATTGTGAGGTGCGGAGAAACGTCCATTTCCGTCATTGATGCCTCCGGTCGCCCATCCTTGATTCGCGTGGCAGCCTGACGAGCCCTGCCGCGATAGTCCTTGGTCGCATCGAGGCAACGGATCGCTTCGTCGAGGATTGCGCGCCATGTAGTTTCAGTGAGTTCCGACAGGAGAATCTCACGGCCGCCCATGAGTTGTTCCGCAATGTATGGCCTCGAAGTGACCTGCCACGCATCTCGAGCGAATCGGACCGTAACGTCTTCCACGTTGTTCAAATGACGCGCAAGCCTTGGCAAGGTCGGGGCTGCAAGTTCAGAACGGATGAGCGAAGCGATTGGCCAGTTCCGATATGCCATGCCCTCAAGGTTGACTCCGATGCGCGCTTTGTCGTCGTCCGGATTGATCTTGAGATTCCGTTGAACGCCTTCTTGCCCGTCGCTAACGCCAAATTCCGGTTTGTTTAACTGACCGAAGGGACGACCCTTAATGTTCAGCAACTGCGCGAATCCATCCAGAAGATGAGCATATGTGTGTCCCTACCCCGGCGCGATGATTGTTTGGGGGGGCAGCTATTTCGCGGCAAAACTACGTGGTCTCGCTTCTGATCTTCCGCGATCGTTACAACCCTCAGATCAGCCGCGGACTCGAGTATCGATCTAATAGCGACGATCGCGTCGTTCGGGTGAATGTTGAAGAACTCACGCCCTCTCTGCCGCAGCGGCACCAACTTCGCGTGAACCAACGATTCACACTTGTGGCAATCGTTCACTGTCAGCGAATGCATCACCTCCCACAAAAAAAAATCGCCGGTCGAACTCTTGTTGATCTCTGCGCAGCGTACGACGGGATCTCTCGTAGTTTTCCCAATCTTGCAGACGGAAGATCGATGTTCGCCTGCGACGAGAGCACGTCGAGACTTTGCGCGCGCGTCGTGCGCGGCGCGGCTTCCAGCGCGAACGCGGTGACGTTGGCGGCGGCGAGGCGCGCGGTGTTTTCGGTGTTGAAGGGATCGAGCATGCCGATCAGCACGGCGCCCGACTTGAGCATCGACAGTTCGCTTTCTGCCGGCGACTGCACCTTGAGGACGATCTCGGCGGAAAAGGCCGTGGCGGCATCGACGATATCCGCGCCCGCCTGAGCGAACACATCGTCGATATAGCTTGCCGGCAAGCCCGCGCCGCTCTGGACAGAAACGCGACGTCCTTGCGTGACGAGCTTCTTGACCGTTTCGGGCGTGGCGGCGACGCGCGCCTCGTTCGCCCTCGTTTCAGCAGGTATGCCTATTAGCATGCTGCTGTCACATCGAAGTGGAATGAACCGCGCAGCCTCGGACCCGAGACTGCAAGGACAGTCCCGGAACTAACGCCTTTGCGACACGAGGGGCTAAAGGAGATACGCTCGGTTGGTCAGATCGATGTTGGAATGAGTAAAACTTTGCTGGACCCGGCCAACCCTGCGTGCAGATCGGCAAAAGCTTGCGCGCCTTCCGAAAGCGGCCGTTGTTCGAGCCACGTCAAGCTACCGAACGCGCCTTGATGCAACGCGCTGACCGTTGCCCGGAGATCGGCCATCGTATAGGTGTAGGTGCCCAGCAACGTGATTTCAGCGAGCGTGAGCTTTCGCATATCAATCTCACTCGCCCAGTCTTGCAAGCCGATGTGCATCATGACACCGCCCGGCTTGAGCGCAATGAGGGCGCTGTTTCGTGTCACTTTCGCACCCACCGCTTCGATAACACAATCAAAGCGGTTCGGCTCCGCCTCGTGCTCCAGCGGATTGTACGTTTTACATTTCGCTTCGTTTTCCGCCGATGCACGTCGAGCGGCGTGGGTCTCCGCGACAGTCAAATCGCGACATCCGTACGATCGAAGAAGTAGTGCACAGAACAGACCGATGGCTCCCCCTCCGATGATCAGAACGCTGCATTCCGGGATCGGCCGGTTCAACGCACGCATGGTCAGGTTCACGGCATGCAACGCCGTAGCCGCTGGCTCGGTCGCCGCCGCGACATGCGCCGGCATTTCAGGCGGGATGATGACAAGGCTGGCTGCCGGGATCGACATGTATTCGGCGAAGGCTCCGGGCCGCGTCATGCCGACCATCGTGCGATTGGCGCACAGGTTGTCCCGACCTTGCACGCAATATTCACAAGTGCCGCACGTAATCAGCGGATTGCCGGTTACGCGTGTGCCTTCTTTCCATTTCGAATCGCGGCTTTGAGCAATGGTGCCCGCAAATTCGTGCCCTAGCACCAGGCCCGGCTTCCGTCGAGGATCGTGGCCGTGATAGGCATGCATGTCGGACCCGCAAATGCCGACAGCATCGATCTTCAGCACCACTTCACCGTCCTCTGCGACAGGTACGGGGCGTTCGAGCAATTGCATCTCGTTTGGCTGTGTGTAGACGAGCGCTTGCATCACAAAGGTCTCCGGACGTGGTTATCGGGTGACGTTCAATTCGCGAGCGCGAACACGCTCACACTGTGGGGATTTCCGGTGGCGAGCAAGCCAGGCACAACAGAGCGCGCTCAAGGTTCCCGCGCCCAGTACATAAGCGCACAGGTACCAGGGTTGGCCTGAGTGAAGGCCAGTAAGATACTGACTGGTGCATCAAATAGTGCTCTTTTTTCTCAGGCAGCGTAACGGACGTGTCTTTCCTTAAAGAGATTGCG
>NZ_FCOX02000183.1 GCF_900044055.2 Caballeronia calidae
CATCGCTTGCTAAACGGCGAGTCGATGAGATTCGTGATTTTCGTGGTGAACGCGAGGCCGATGATCCGGAACATGCGATCGTCGTGCTTCGTGATGCAGAAGCAGACGAACCACAGAAAAGCGAACAGCAGGAACGTCCAGAAGTGAATCAGCATGAACATCGCCCCGCAGACCATAAAGATGAGCAGGAACGGAGTACGCGGGATGCCGGCGTAGGTCGGCAAGCGCGTGGCGCCTTTAAACAGCGGAAATTCGCTTGCTTTCATGGGTCGTCCCCCTCAGCGGCTCGATTGACCTTGAGTCGGCCTTGTTACCGGTGTTGGTCAGGCGATGCCGAACAGGCCGACGAGGTACGAAGCGGAGCCGACGACGATCAGACCCACCACGCAGCGGACCGCGAAATCAGCGCGAACCAGGTGTGCAATCCAGCCGAGCGCGCAGGCGATAATGAGCAGAGCGGCACCGATGGGAATCCACTCCATCATCCAGGCCTGCAGGGAAGACAGCGCCGAGGAGCCGGTATCCGTGCCAGCCGCCATTGCGGTCGATGACGCGAGAAGGGTCAGGACGAGGGCCCCTGTCATCAGCCGGGCTCGACTGACGGTCGCGAAGAAAATTGCGACCGGGCGAGTAAGGGTACGAATAGCGACGACGTTCATCAAGGTTCTCCGGGTTTGGGATTCCAATCGGACAGCAACAATGAACCGCTTTCGACTCCGCATTTCTCGCGAAGCCATGAAGCCAACCAACCAACAACCTCAGGTCAGCCCAAGAGCGCACCTCCTCCTTCGCCTGCACACGTACCGAACACGTACCGAACAGACAACAACGTTTGCGCTGTCGTCGCCGATCTCGAAGAGTGGAAACCACTGCTTGATATCGACGCGTTGAATGGACACGGCCTGTAGGCGAGCGCGCTTAGCTTGGTCCTCCAGCTGTCGCTGAGGGATCAAATAAATCCGCATTCGTCATGGCTCCGGCTTCTTCAAGCCGAATGCGCCGGGATCGTCGTGAGCGAACGCGCCTTGACTTTCGTCGTCCCGGTCAGCCTTCGCGGTCGCGGCTTGAATCAGCCGCCTGCCGCCGGTTTTGTCGCCAGGGTCGCTATGGATCGCGGCGGCAGACACGGGTTGCGCTCCACTCACCGCGCTCGCGTCACTCGACAGGGCGGGGATTTGTAGAACTCGCGCCTGTGCGACTACGGCCTTCACGTAGCCGTTGGAGAATCCGCGCGTTTGCGAACCCGTGTTGTAGCAGGAAAGGGCGTGCAGCAGGGCTTTTTGCCCTTCCCCTTGATGCCTTGCTGCTCGGGCGTAGCAGCCCGTGAGGACAGCTGCCGCTGCCCGCAGATTCGTACATGGGTCAAGCAACTGTCGGCCGGTCAGGCCAAGTACCGCAAAGTTGGCCGAGTTCACCTGTCCATAACCCACGTCGAAATTCATACCCTTCGCCTGCAGCCAATCAATTGTGGCGGCCGCTTCTTCAGCATTAGCAGGCTGTCGAGGGAGGCGATAATTGCCGTTGACGTTGATCGCGAATTGCCGGTTGGTGGATTCGTGGGCCACGATCGAGCCCATGGTCACCGGGTTCACGTTGGGATAGCACGCGCTCGCAAGTGCCGCAATCTCGGCCGGCGTCGCCGCCACCGCGATCGAGGGCGCGCTCGCCAAAGACGCAGCAACGACGACCAAATGGTGAAGTTTGCTTAACCTAATTGATTCTTGAAATTTCATTTCAATCATCAATGCCAATGTGGCAGACAAAGAACGTGCAGTGTCAACGCAGGCGCAAAGAAACCAAGGAACCCAAACGGGTACACACTCGCTTCAATTCAGTTCATCGCGCAAGCGCAAAAGGCTCCAAATGGCGAGCCTCGCTATCGTGATCCGGCCAATCCGTTCAACACCCGGTGCGCTCGCGGCACGCGGCCCGAGTGGTTAAAGGCCTATCTGGAACAAGGCGCAGCTTCCGGACTTCGAAATTTGACACCGGGGGTTCAGCAATGGGGAGAGTCATCCCTCTTTCAGCCGGACGTAAGCGAGAGTTCGAGCCTCGCCATCGGCAACTCAGGATGCGGGTGTGCCGCAGCGATCGCCTCTCTGTCGGCGCGTTGTGCGCGCAATGAAGCACGTTGTGCTGGTCTTGCTGCGCGCGTTATGGGATGGCTCGCTGGACATCCTTCTGTCCTTATTGCGTTTGCTCGCGCGGCCCGCGAGATTCGTTCTTAAGCTCGGCATCATCGGACTTCTTCTCGGCTTGGTGATGGAAGGGATGAACCACTGGGGCGACCGGCACCTCTTGAGCATTGCAGGCGGCACAATCATCATATTGATACCGGCACTGGGGTTTTACGAGCGTTTGATAAATTGTCTTACACTTTATAGAAACAAATACCGATATGAGCATTATGAACGGCTATCTGGTTGTAAATGTTGCGGCGATTGTCGCCCTCTCCACCTCCTCTGTTGCTTTCGCCAAGGACCCATGCCGATCGCTCATTTGCATGGCAGGCAAGGTTCAAGGCGGCGTCGCGGGCAACGGCAGCAGCGACGGCGGTTGCTCCCAAGGCATCAGCGATTTCCTATCGATCATCAAAACGCACAACGGCCATATGGACTTGACTGCAACGTCGAAAGCGCGCCGGGACTATCTGAACTCCTGCCCCGGCGCTGCCGCCGACGCGTCTTCGGTTGACTCAGTTATTTCTAAGTTCGGAAGCGCCACGTTGTGACCCTTCATCGGCGAACCCAGCTCTAGGGTCGCTCGTCATCATGGGGCGGCAGCCATTCTGAGGGCGGCGTCATGGCGACATTGATTTTGCTGAATCGCGGGTAGTAAAAATGCCACTACAAAGCGTTTCGGAGGGTCGGATGGGTAGCTTGACGTTGTCGAACAACTCCTTCTGCTCGGAACTGAGCGTGGTGAGCCCGCTGGACGCATGCGTGCGATGCGGCGTGACCTGGCGAAGCCGAACGCGGCGCGCGATCTCCAATGCACGCTCCGGTGAGTAGGGGCTGTCGCGGTCCTTCAGTCATCATCGTGGGCAATACCCGATACAGCACGAGTGCGAGGAAGCAGATCAGCGCGGGCGCGCGGATGCGTTTCGGCAGCCGGTGGAACACGGGCGCGATGTCGATCTCCGACTTCAGCACCCCGAAGCCGCGCTCGATGTCGGCCAGCGATGGGTAACGGGCAACGATTTCGGGGGGCGTCAGACCCGCGACGTTCGTCACCCAGGATCAGCCTGCCGTGCAGCATCCGTGCCCGCGCCAGCGCCCGCTCATCGGTGTCGTAGGTGACCGGTCCGAGCGCACATCGACCTTCAGGACAGGCGAGCTTGGCTGCGCATACAGCCTGATAGAAGCGAGCCTTCACACCGCTGTCGGAGAATTGCCGACCTTTATGACGCTGCCCTTCGTCCTGTCCATCGAGTTGCCGGCAAGGGGCGCAGCCTCTGCCCCGTGCGCTGCGATTCGTGCGGCGCAGCGCAGCAGATGCTCGGCGTCGAACCGCCGATGGGGGCGCAAAACACGACGGAAAGCGTCGGCCATCCCGAACTGCTGCGAAAGTGCGGAGAGCATCCATGTGCGCCGACCGAGCGCGCTGGCGTGAACGCCGTGCTCGTCGCGCCAGCCCTCCAGGACGGACTGGCGCAGGCGGATCCCGTGATCGTGAGGAACATCGCACAACTACAGGCGACGCAATGCCTACTGGCAATGGCGCGAAGGCGTGCAGCAACAATGAAGTATCGGCGCGAACGGCTAAGCGCATGTTTATATCGCTCCCAAAACAACACAGGCTCAAAATCGAACCGTACCTGCCGAACTCGCGGACGCTGTTCGCGGTTTGTGAATATTCCCGGCAACCAGCGAGACTGGGCGAGCAGCCGTTCCGCCGTTTCCTCTACGACATCCTTCTTCATCTTTTCGAGCGACGCCGTGGCTTCCGGCAATACGGCGATACGGCAACGGACACGCCCTCAGCAATGAGCGATTTCGATCAGCTGGTTGCAGGTTTTTGGCCATCAAATATATTCCGGCTTACTAACAATCTCAAGAGTGCCGAGTTCTTGCTCGCCATTCACGGTCGCGGCTCGACGATCGAGAGCGTCAGTCCACTTCTCGGCGATCCGCTCCCGTTCTCCTAAGAGCCGCAGCACTTCTTGTATTT
>NZ_FCOX02000184.1 GCF_900044055.2 Caballeronia calidae
TCATAGCCGCGATAGTGCAAGTCGTTGCCGGTCTTGCCGACCGTGCAGAGCGCGGTATTGCCCGCCGTCACGCCGGACAGCGCGACGGATTTCTTCGGCTTGAACCCGCCGGTTGCGGGTGCTTCGGTCGATGCGGTGTCAGTCATGCTCTCAAGTCTCCTTTCGTACGCTCGCAATGCGGCGTTACTTGTTGTGCCTGAAGGCCGCGCCGGGCGTGAAGCCGTGCGCGACGCTGTAGTCCGGTCCGATGGCGCTCATGCCTGCGCTCCCGATGCCGACACGGCGAAGAGCGGCGCGCATTCGTCGGGCATGACCTGGCCGGTCGCATGCGCGCGGCGCAGCACGGACCAGTAATAGCGATAGCTCGCGCGATCGTGGAGCGTGTCGCCGTGGCGCGTCGGGCCCCATTGCGCGCGTTGCGCTTCGAGCAGGATCTCGGCGGCGAGCGCGATTTCATCGGCGCGCGGCGAGAAGGCTTCGACGATCGGTCTGATCTGATCCGGATGGATGCTCCACATGCGCGTGAAGCCGAATTCGTTGCGGGCGCGCGCGGCATCGTTCGCGACGATGCCCATGTCGCGCACCTCGGTCGACACATTGTGCGACGGCACCTTGCCGTGCGCGTGACACGCAGCCGCGATCTCGAGCTTCGCGCGGCGCACGAGCGGATGATCGAACTGGCCGGGCGAGCGCATCGCGGTATCGGGAATCGCGCCGTTGTGCGCGGAGACGAAATCCATCAGACCGAAGCTTAGCGATTCGACGCCTGGCAGCGCGGCCAGTTCGAACGCTTCGGCGAGCGCGCCATGCGTCTCGACGAGCAGATGGCAAGGAACCGGCTTCGCGATGCCGAACTCGCAGCGCGACGCTTCGATGAAAGCGACCATCTCGGCGGCATCGAAGACGCTGCGGATCTTCGGCAGCATGATGAACGCGGGCGCTTTCTTCGCGTTGCGCAGGATGATGCGCACGTCGTCGCGCCACGCGCGGTGGTTGAAGTCGTGGATGCGAACGCCGACGCGCCCGAAACGGTCTTCCTCGCCGCCGACGAACGATGCGACCAGCTCCGCGTGCTCGGCCTCGTGACCGACCTGCGCGCCGTCCTCGCAATCGAGCGTGATGTCGAATACCGGGCCGAGTTGCGCCTGCAACGCCAGGGATTTTTTCATCAGCTTCTCGCTGCCCGCGTAATGGTCGCAGGGCGGGAGAACAGCGGGTTGCGGTTCGCCGTCAAACAGCACTTCGGCGGGAGTGAGAGCGCGCATCGTCGGCTTCGGGTCCGATTTGGGGGAAAGGAGAATCGATCATGCTCGATGATTCGAATGCGCCCGGCAATCTTTCGAGTGCATTCGAATCACGCGCGAACGCCGCGAAGCGTTCGCGCAGACGGGAAGCTCGGCGAGCTTCCCTCGACACCGCCGTGCTTACTTGCCCAGCAGATGCGAAACGCCGTCGCGCTCTTCGAGCAGTTCGTTAAGCGTGCCGTCCATCTTCTCGCGCGAGAACGCGTCGATTTCCAGGCCTTCGACGCGCTTGTACTCGCCGTTTTCGCACATGACGGGCACGCCGTAGATGATGTCTTCCGGAATGCCGTACGAACCGTCCGACGGAATGCCCATCGTGACCCACTTGCCGTTCGTGCCGAGCACCCAGTCACGCACGTGATCGATCGCAGCATTGGCCGCCGATGCCGCCGACGACAGGCCGCGCGCTTCGATGATCGCCGCGCCGCGCTTGCCGACGGTCGGGATGAACGTGTTGCGGTTCCATTCGTCGTCGTTGATGAGCTTCGTCAGGTCCTGGCCTTCCGCGGTTGCGAAGCGGAAGTCGGGGTACATCGTCGGCGAGTGGTTGCCCCACACGGCAAGCTTTTCGATCGACGCGACCGGCTTGCCCGACTTGGCCGCCAGTTGCGACAGCGCGCGGTTGTGGTCCAGACGCAGCATGGCCGTGAAGTTCTTCTTCGGCAGATCCGGCGCCGACTTCATCGCGATGTAGGCGTTCGTGTTCGCCGGGTTGCCGACGACCAGCACCTTGACGTCGCGGCTCGCGACATCGTTCAGCGCCTTGCCCTGAACCGTGAAGATTTCCGCGTTTGCCGACAGCAGATCCTTGCGCTCCATGCCCTTCGAACGCGGACGCGCGCCCACGAGCAAGGCGACGTCGGCGTCCTTGAACGCGACCTTGGGATCGTCCGTGACGACCACGCCTGCGAGCAGCGGGAAGGCGCAATCTTCCAGTTCCATCACGACGCCCTTGACGGCGCCTTGCGCTTGCGGCAGATCGAGCAACTGAAGAATCACGGGCTGGTCTTTGCCGAGCAGATCGCCGTTGGCGATGCGGAACAGCAGCGAGTAGCCGATTTGACCTGCGGCGCCGGTTACGGCAACGCGCTTTGCGGACTTAGCCATTGAGAACTCTCCTGGACGGTGCGTGGAACGCTAGGGAAAAACGCCATTTTATGCGCGTTACGCAAAGCGTTGATGAAGACATGCCGGCCATGCCGCGCGCGAATCGCCGGAAGCCGCGCCACGCTCGGTTGCGCGCGGCTATCCTTGATTCGCGCCGCATCGATGCGCGTGCGGCGTGACTGTCATGCCATGAATCCTTCTTCGAGCGGAAGGCGTGCGGGATGGTCGTGAGGGACGCGGCGATTCGCTTGGGTCTACGGCAACGCGCCCATTCGAGACGGCGCTTGACGTTGCGAGGCGTGGGGCAGGCAGCGGCGCGCGAATCGAGTGGCCGATCGGCGTGAGGCGAAAGCGAAAGGGCGTGCCTGGCGGTATGTTGCGCGATGTTTGGATGCCGGACTCCGGGGCAAAAAGCGCCGTGGAAAACACGCTGACCGGCGGTTCCTGCGTTCTCGCAACGACCCGCAAACCCTTGCTCGACAAGGAGTGTAGGATCGCTCCGAGGTAAAGTCAACAATATCTTATGTCTTATATAAGACATAGGAATCTTCGGGAAAAGTCTGGACGCACGGCGGCCCTTGTGTTGAAATGCGCGGCATGAATTCCAACCCGGCGAGCACGACGACCCCCAACGGCACTGCACCGGCGGCTGAGGCCGCGAGCACGCCGTCGCCGACGTTCAGCCCGCTGTATCAGCAGATCAAGGCGCTCATCACGCAAGGGCTCGAGTCCGGCGAATGGAAGCCTGGCGAAATCATCCCCAGCGAGGTCGAGCTGGCCGCGCGCTACAAGGTGAGCCAGGGCACCGTTCGCAAGGCGATCGACGAACTCGCCGCCGACAATCTCCTCGTTCGCCGTCAGGGCAAAGGCACGTTCGTTGCGACGCACAACGAAGACCGCGTGCAGTTCCGCTTTCTGCGCCTTCTGCCCGATGACGGCGATGCTCATCCCCACGTCAGTCGCCTGCTCGAATGCAGGCGTCTGCGCGCGCCCGCCGAAATCGCGCGTCAGCTGGACCTGAAGCCCGCCGATCCCGTCGTTCTTATCAAGCGCCTGTTGCAGTTCGATGGCGTGACGACCGTGTTCGACGAAATCTGGCTGCCGGGCGCGGTGTTTCGCGGCCTTACAGCCGAAAGGCTTGCGGACTACAAAGGCCCGCTCTACGCGATGTTCGAGACGGAGTTTGGCACGCGCATGATTCGCGCGTCCGAGAAGATTCGCGCCGTCGCCGCCGACGAGACCGTCGCGCAGTTTCTCGATGTCGCGCAGGGATTTCCGCTTTTATCGGTGGAGCGCGTGTCCTATACCTATGGCGATCGTCCTGTGGAAGTGCGGCGCGGCTGGTATGTCACGACTGGTTATTACTATCAGAACGACTTGAGCTGAACGAATGAAGGACGGGGCGGCGAGCACTGGCTGAGTGACTCGCGGAACACGCACGCGGCAAGCTTATTTTCGCGTGTGGAGTAACAGTCTCTTGGGCGGCGTTTCGCTGCAGCGCGAAATAAAAAGGCGCTAAAATCGCGGATTAGTGTGTTTTAACAAGTTGGGGTCTAGCATGGCTGAAGCCGTAAAAAAACCAAGGCCCGAGTACCGGAACATCGGGATCGGCCAAATCGCGAAGTATCGCTTGCCGCTGGCAGGGAAGGTATCGATCCTGCATCGCAT
>NZ_FCOX02000185.1 GCF_900044055.2 Caballeronia calidae
ATTGCGCCAAAACCAATTTCTTCGCGAAATTCATCACCGAAAGGCAGGACCCTGACACCTTCGAGATGTTCCGACTGGCCGCATAACCCCAAGACTGTGCCGAACTCGGCACTCAGAAGTACTATAGTGAGCGGACGCTTTCTCGAATTGCGAATTAGCCTCGACCCGAGAGATATAGACAAATGTCCATCTTTTCGCTCAACACACTCGACATTCTTTAGTCTAACTTTCACAAAACAGGCCGATCGACTATTCCCATTGCTCTTTCTGATACGCCTCGATCAGCTATCATAGCCCTAAGCGCCATGTTGAAAATGATCCAGGTAACGAGTGGGTCGCAACCGTATATCTGGTTCCGCGAAAACGCGGACCGGCGCGAGTTTCATTCATAACAGATTGCTGCTGTTTGTCTATATGCACGGGGTTATCATGGAACAACTGCAAGCCTTTGATACTAGCAGGCCAGGCGAACGCTTCCTCCTTAGAGGAAGCTATATTATTAATCAAAACATTATATTCTCCAAAGAAGCCGATTCGCTAACTTCCATTGTGACTCGTGAGTGTACTCGTCTTAGCCCAATTGCGTGCAGGGCACTCATTGCCTTCGCCTCACGGCCGTTCGAGGTTATCAAACGTGACGATCTTTTGCGTGCACTGTGGTACGATCACGGCTTCGTGGTAACGGGTAACAGCCTCAATCAGACGGTCTGCAAGCTTCGCGAGAACTTCAGATCAATCAGTCAAGGACACGATTTAATTAAAACGATTCCTCGAATCGGCTACAGCTTCGTCGCTTCAGTGCAAGTTGACCGTCGATCGGTCGAAGAAATACTGGCCAAAGGCACTCGCAACGAAGTGCCCACCGACGGAATGCCACTATCGACTTCTGCGTGAGAACCTTCGATTCGAAATAGGTCGCCAATTTTCGTCCCTCCCTAAGAAGCAAACGACACAGTTTCTGTTTTTAGGGGGGGCGATGCTATCTCTGCCAGATCGCACTTGTGACGAGTCGCAACTCTGCATTCAATTCGTGATAGTCTCACCGTTGAGTTGGTGTCAATGCCAGACCGGCGTTTCGATTTCAATAGAAATTAAAACGCTGGTCGCTAGGGACGGAATGGATGGATATCAGAAATCGACAGGCCTCTTCGTGAACGAGTATTCGCCGGGGTGGTCTCGATGATTTCCCCTTGCGGACTCGATTTGGATTGTTGCGCTCGCCATCGCGGCTATAACCGTGAGCGGTTCGCACGCGCAGCGTACGGTCAGTCAGGTTGATTGCACTGTCCGTGTCGACCACGGCTGCTGCATGCGACGGAACATCCGGTTCTGGCTATTCGAACCCAAAGTGACCGCCTCACCCGAATGCGCCGAGCGCGCACGTGAGGTCATAGAGCACCAGTGCTGCCGTTCAGATGCCGCTTAGCAAGTCGCTTCTCGAGGCCTTCCTGCGGTTCGCTGAGCCAATCGAGCGCAACATAAAGCTGTTCGACTTCGATATCGTCCATCTTCAGCAGTCGCGACAGTGAGTTGGTCGCGATCTGTTCGCACAACGTGCGATGGGTGGCATGCTTGGATGAAGGCAAAACCACCCTCGCCACCAGAATTGCCATCACCACCGAACGTAGTGCAGTAGGCGGAGCCGCAAAGCACTGCTCAGCGCCGCAAGGCGCGTGCCGCGCCGAGCACGGCGTCCACGTATCCGTGTGGCAGGCCGCGCTCCATCGCGAAAACTCCTCGGCGGAGGCCACCGTGACGCCGCCGCGTAACAGAACCTTCAGGCCTTCGCTAACTTCGGCGTGCCGCGTTGAGAGGTTGGCGAGGGTCCGCTTCTTAACCGTGCTGAATTAGCGATAAGACTCGCACAGTAGCACGGCCGGAGGGGAGGGCTGCCGATACCTCGCGCCCGTTCACAGCTGGCTTGCATCGCGGGCGATCCGCTTTGACTGCAAATCGACGACGACACAATATCCATTCACGTTACGGGGTTGGTGCCACCCACTTACTGAGCTTGCTGGTCGTCGTCGCTAAGTTTTACGTCAAACTGCATGAAGTAAGTGGTTGGCATCTTTAATCTTTAGCAAGCCGTTGAAATATCTGTCGTTGGCGCGCTAAGACGCGTTGCGACGAATGCTGAACTCGCACTTCTGAGACGCGCAAAAACCTTTGTGAGCGTTCGAGGCTGCTCGTGAGTTCACCGAACCGACGCTATCCAATCCGTTTTCGTTTTTTGCTGGCTCACCGCGTAGCCCGGCCAACGTGTAGTTCGCTCATCAATCGCTGAGCCCCCTGAGCGCCCTTCGAGTTGCGCCACATGAGGCGTTACGCGATTGGAGCGACAACTGGTGTAGATTGTCAATTACGATGGCCGCCCGGGGCCGAGTGGCCCGAGGGAACTGCCCCTCAGGACCGGGTGACCGGAGGCAGTCACCCGCCCCCGGTTCCCACAGAACGTAGCGTGCGGATTTCCCGCACTACGCTCTTCAGCAGTTGATTCACAGCACCGCGATAGCTTGCAGCGCCCGGTAGGGAAGATGCAGCTTTGGTCGCATTAATGGAAACCGCTTCTTGATCTCCTGGAATGCCTCCCAGGTAATGCCGCCTGAACGACTCCGGCTGCTCAGCATTTTGCGCCAGTAACGCTCCACCGCTCTATGTACTGTCTGCAACGCCCGGAAGTTCCCGGCAATGCCATAGTAAGCATAGTGGCCACGTAGTACCCGATTGAGCTTTTCAGCTTGCTCCCGAATCGATAGATGCCGAACTTGACGCATCAGGTCTTGCAAGCTAGCCAGACTACGCCGGAGTCGAGACTTTTCCGTGCGCATCCCTATCTTGAAATTGCCTTTCAGGTTGCACGTGCAGTACAGGGTGAAGCCCAGAAAGTAAATCGTCTCTGGACGCCGCTTCCCATGATGGCTTGCGTACCGTTGGGCAAAACGACCAAACGCAACGAGCTTGGTTTTCGTCGGTTCGAGCGCCAGACCAAATTTCTCCAACCGTTTGCGCAAGGCATCCTGAACACGAAGGGCATCGGACTGATTTTGGAAACACATCACAAAATCGTCGATATAGCGCACCAGATAAGCCTCGCCCTGCAGGTGACGCTTGACCACGCGTTCAAACCACAGGTCAAGTACGTAATGCAGATACACGTTGCTTAAAAGCACACTAATCGAACCGCCTTGTGGGGTCCCCTCTTCGTTTTGATGCACCTTCCCATCTTCCAGAATGCCTGCTTTCAGCCAGCGCCGGATCAGACTGATCAAGCGCGGATCCCCGACTCGGTGCTCAACAAACCGGAGTATCCATGAATGATCCAGACTCCCGAAGAAATTCTTCAAATCCGCCTCCATCACCCAACTAACCTTGCCGCCGGCAATCACTTCATTGAGAGTTGCCAGTGCCTTGTGAGCGCTCCGCTCCGGTCGCCCGCCAAATGAACAAGGCAGAAAGTCCTGTTCATAGATGGCCGACAGTACTTCGGCGGTGCTTCGCTGAAGCGCCCGGTCAGCGACAGTCGGCACACCCAACGGGCGCATCTCCTGCTTGCCGGGCTTGGGGATATACACGCGCCGGATATTGGGCGCCTGATATCCCCGGCGGTGGACGGATTGAAGCATCGGCTCAATCCAGTCATCAAAGCTCTCCTTCGCCTCCGCTACCGTCTGGCCATCCACGCCTGCGGCCGAGTGGTTCGGAATCTTCCACAGATTCGTCCACACCCGGTCCTGCGTGATGTAGTGGGCCAGCGAGGTAAAACGAAGGGCTGGTTCACACCGAGCCTTTGCTGCTATTCGTTCGAGTCCCGTTTCCATGGCGGGTGATTCTTCTCTTTGCATAAAAGACCTTAGCTCCCTTTGTATGGAGTCCATGTTGCCCACGAACGATTCAACTGCTGCTGGCCGCTTCCCCATGTAGCCGGTTCTCC
>NZ_FCOX02000186.1 GCF_900044055.2 Caballeronia calidae
TTCGCCTTGGCCAGCAGCGCATCGATCTGTTCTTTGAGTTCCAGCTCGGCTTTCTTCATCCGCTCGTAACTCATCGCCTTATGACGCGACGCATTGGCCTTGATCTTCGTGCCGTCAACGGCAATCGTCCCGAGCTTGACCAGTCCGCATTCCTTGGCCAGCTTCACCACTTGCACAAACAGGTCCGACAGTTCCTTCAAGTGAAAGGCGCGAAAGTCGCAAAGCGTGCGATGCGCCGGATAGTTGCCCGCGGCGAGGACCCGGAACGCGACATCTTCATGCAGCTTCCTGGCCAGCTTGCGCGACGAGAACACCCCGGTCGCATAGCCGTAGACGAGCACCTTCACCATCATCGCCGGATGAAAGGGTTGATTGCGCGGGCCGCCGCCCGCATACCGCGCATGGAAGCTTGACAGGTCGAGCGAATCCACCGTGTCGCTGATGTAATAGGCCAGGTGCCCTTCAGGCAGCCAGTCTTGCAGCGCGTGGGGCAGCAACATCTGCTGCTGCGGCTCGTAGGGAAGATAGCTTATTGGCATCTCCTAACAACGCTTACCCGGCTCGGCCGGATGACATCAGATTTCTGCCGCGCATACTCCTAGGTGGGGGCGTCCATCCCATTGCTTACGTTTAATGTCATGTCGTGCCTCATTTGTTGCCATTTCAGTGATCTCTGGTGATCGGATCTACATCCAACGAAACTACTCCGGTCGCAATATCGGCTCGTTTCAGAAAAACTGAAGCGCCGCGGATGCTTTATGCTGATCGATGAGCTCCTTCTTCGCCCGCAGCGCTGTCTGGCGCTCGCGTCTCACTGGCAAACCCGACGCATTCGAAATGAAGCCGGCGTAACGGAGAACCCGATGATGAGACCCACCGTCGACGAACTGATGCGCCGCGCGTTCGACGCGCCGCGCGACCCGACCAGTCCGGAATACAAAGCCGGCGTGCGTTCCATCCTGAACCTGCGCGTGGGTGGGATTCCCGTGCCGCTCCCCTATGAGCTCGGCACCGCGCAGGCCGATGCCTATTTCGCGGGTCAGAATGAAGGCCATCGCATTTGGCGCAAGCTCGAGGAGGAGGGCGAGGTTTGAGCGGACGCAACGGCCGATGGGCGTCGCCGAGCAGCCCGCGGCCATGCACCGCAGCAACGGACCGCAGCAACGGACAGACTAAACACCGCCAAGCGCGTTATGTCAATCGGTAAACACGGCCTCGAGGCGGCTTGGAGGCGGGCGGTTTTTGTGCAGCGCGGAGCGCGTGTCGGTGGCGAGAATGAAAAGGGCCGCTCATGTCGAGCGGCCCCAAGGCAAAACATGAAACTTATTAAATGCATGTTCTGGAGAGAGACCTGTTTAACGGCCCCGCCCAGGCAAACTTTAGCTAGCCCCGCCGTGCAGGATGGCCACGAGGCCGGGGAAATTACACGTCGCATCGTTCGTTATGCGCGGTCGTGCCCCGGTTCGCTTCGCCGCGAGTCCGTCATCGGGAACTCCGGGCCGAACCGCGCCACGAGCCGCGCGACTTGATACTTGCCCCGCCGTTCGCAGCGCGAGCAGGCGGTTGCAGGTTGACGGACGGAAGACGGCCGCGTTGAAGGCGCTCTATCAATGCCGCTCCGCAGCGCGTGGCTGTCGAGGCACTATGCTGGCTTCCCAGGCTCGTGATCCGACCGGTGATGCAATTCTCTGCAGTAGTTCGCCCGGATCGTCGCGCGCGGGTCGGATGACTGATAGTGGCAGCGGCTCAACCGACGATACTGGCGACCCTCGCCTCTGGTTGCGTAGTACGCCAGCGATCTGTGACGCGCGTCTCATCGTGGTGCTGGTGCTGGTTGCCGCGACCGCCTTTTTTGCGTGCAATACTAGCGACGATTTGGCAGAAAGCGCCACCGACCAACGAGATAATGCAGGAGGGAACTTGGGGAAGCGGGTCTTTCTTGGCGCAGTTCTGGTGGCATTGACATCGACCGCGACGGCAGGCCAGCACTACGTCGAAGTCTGGAATCCGCCCGAGGCGCGCAGCAACATGCCCGGAGTAAGCTCACAGTCTCATAAGTCGTTGGCGAGACGGCACGCGCGTATGAAGGCATCGCCGGGCAGCAACGTCAAGCATGGGGTGAGAGCCGCAGCCACCAGTTGGTACGCGAGAGCGGCAGGACGACCGCACGCGCGACCAACGTTCAACGATATACCCCGGCAAATCACCCCCGAGGGGAACATTCTGCGTGTCAGCGATAGTTCAGGTTCTGTCGCGCTGCAACGCTAGCCTGCGTCGTATGACGGGCCCCGTCGGGGCATAACGGCTTGTTGCGCCGGGGTCCGAGCCGGACGGCGTCGAACGATCCGTCCGTGGAACGAGGCGCTCAACTAAGTGCGCAAAGCCGCGAAGTCCATTAGGTGCAGCGAGAGGTCTTGAAGGGTTCATGTTTTCGCGTCGGTCGAGAGGCGGTTCTCCGCTTCGGAGGGGCTTTTATCCGTTAGTGTAGCGCGCCGCGTCGATCCTACTGAAGGAGCTTGAACGCGGCCGCTAATTCGCGGGTAAGGTGCGACTCGGCGGGTTGCCAGATGCGACCGTCCCGGAGACGGTCGAGCAGGCCGCCGCGAAACGGGCGGGTATCAGGATCCGGTCGAGGTGTATTGGCCGCAGCTGCACGCCTGCCCTGTGAGGGAGGGCCTAGGCGCAGGTCGGGCAACGAGGTCATCCCGCCTTCGGGAGCGGCGAGGACCACTTTACCGCCCCAGCGATAGGCGTGTTTGCCGAAGACGAGCCTATTATCCTGCACATCTACCCCGTGCCGGGCGGCCTATGGGGCGGGCGGCTTACAGCGGGAGAGGAGACCATAGGCGAGCTAGGGGCCTTTCAGTCCACACAGGAGGTCGAGCAGGCCGCCGCCGATACCGGCTTGTACCCGGACCGCATCTTCATAGAGGAATGACATTTCTCGGTAGCGTGGTCCTCGGACCGTGGCCGCTAAAGCGGCGCACCGTGAGATTGCCTGCTCCCGCTGCGGACGGCGGGGCAAGAATCACCCGGCGCGGCTCGTGGAACGCTTCGGCTCTGACTTCCCGACGACGGACCTAGGCTCGGAGCTACGACTGCCCGAACCGGAGCGCAAACTCTCACGCGGAGCGGTGCGGCGTGTATTTCCCCGGCCTCGCGGCAATTCTGCAGGGGCTAATCCGCCCGCCCTCCAGGCTCCTTCCTTGCTCTAGACGAAATGTGAGTAGCGAGGGGGCGCGATGATTCCTCCGGAAATGGCAACGATAGAACTTGCCAAGGCAGAGGCCGAGATAGCCAAATGGGAAAAGCGAGTAGCGGAGCAGCAGTACCGTATTCAAACCCGGCAGACCAATGGCATAGAGCTTGAGTTAGCCAAGCAAATATTGCAGACCTTCGAAGCGGCTTTAAAGACCGCACAAGCGCAACGAGACCGCTTGGTCGAGCGTTAGCCGTATCCACCCGCCGAATTTAGCGATGTTTAGCCTTCCTTGCATCGCACCAAACGGCCGTCTTGGCTGCCTTCGCCCAGAGCCGCGCCCATTTTGCCCGCCTGCGCTTTTTCGGCCGGCGTCGTGACGAGGATTAATCGAGCCACCGCCGCGCTGGCGCGGCGCATCGCATAGGTTTGGCGCTGATATTTGTCGCGTCCCGGCATGGCGACCCCACGTTGTCCGCGTGTTTAACAGGCCGGCGCAACGCCCATGCCGAGCGTTGCAGAGACATGCAGACCGCCTGACCCATCGAATACCGGCTCATGCCGGTGAGAATTCCCGGCAGGATAGGTGAAGCCCTCGCCTAGAAGCAGATTCGCAAGCCGCTCCGTAAGCAATGGGATGGACGCCCCCACCTAGACGGCATCAATGTGCCAGAGTGGAAGTGTCGTCAACCACTCGAACA
>NZ_FCOX02000187.1 GCF_900044055.2 Caballeronia calidae
ACTCACGCTGGCGCCGGCGAGCTTCGGTGCTGTGCCGAACAGGTCGGTGGTCTCGCCATTGACGCGTGCGATCGCTCAGACTGAACTTTTGCGAACATTAAACAATTGCTTTTTGTTGGAGTTTTGCCAGCATCGAGGTTCCCGACCTTCAGAGGTGATCTTCTGAAAGACCTCGAGTCGCTTTTTCCTAAAGCGTGGACCGTGCACCGGCGCTTGGTCCAAGCAGTTGCTATACGACTCCGTCAGTTGATCCCAATAGCGACGACTATCATAAATTGACTTAAGATGTATATTCACGATTTTAGATTGGAAATTTGAACGTCTGCCCAATTAGTTTGAGACGAGTCCGTTGTACGATTACTGCCGTAATCTTGCCTCACCGACGCCCCCTTCCGAAGGCCGAACGAGGCGCCAACGCTCTTCATCTTGATGCACATCGACGGCTCCGCATCAAGCCGGTCGATTCTTGGATTCTATATTGCAAACATATAATTACTCAAGAGTGCCGAGTTCTTACTCGCCCTTTTCACGGTCTCGGTTCGACGATCGAGAGCGTCAGTCCACTTCTCGGCGATCCGCTCCCGTTCTCCTCAGAGCCGCAGCACTTCTGTATTTGCGCCCCGAACCGCAGGGGCAGGGACTGTTGCGCTCCACCTTGGTGGACTGGATGGGTAACGGTGGATTGAGCGCATTCTCAAGGTCAGAAATGTCCTCTGGACCTTCGAAGCCAATGATGTAATGCCAGCCGTTCTGCTGGCATACTTGCGCCTCATAGTGAGCACGATCTCCTGACCTCACTCGGACAATGATCGGTCGTTTTTCTGAGCCAATCTTTGGCATGTTCGATCCTGTGATTGTGGTTAAGGGGTGGAGATTACGCCCGTTTCGTGGTTCATTAATTTAGTAGTACTATGCTAATCTAGTCAATACAAAAGCTCGAAGATTAACGATGACGCTTTGGATGGCTTGGTGGGACGCGATCTGGTTGCTGCGGCCTGCGTTCTCTCGTCTGCGCAGTTTCATGTGGTTCGCAACTGCCGTGGCAGGCTTGAGCGTCTTCGCCGTACCGCTGGGCGGGCGCATTCACGAAGGTCTGGTGTGGTCCAACCGCGATCGGCGTACCTTGCTCGACAAGATGATCTCTGTTGGGGATCGTCTCGATCGAGGAGCCGTTCTACTTCGTCGCCGATGCCTACTACGCTGCTCGCAAGATCGTCAAAGGCCTGCGCGATCAGGACAACCATTTGGTCACGCGCGTGAAGTCCAATGCAGTCGCCTATGCCCCGTACGTGCAGCAAGGTCAAGAAAGTGGGTAATCGCAAGCAAACGCCGAGAGTTTACAAGCGCGGCGCTATGCCATTGAAGGTAAGCGACCTTTCTCGCCGCCGCGGACCGGCGGTGACGTTGTGTATAACCTTTCATGATGTAGATCGGCATCGCCCCCAGGCATGAAAGCTCCGTAAGGCAGAGAATCAGCAGTGGTGCACAGGACACCAAAGACCGCAATCTCAATGGTGGCCCGACCCCGTGTATAACCAGGCCTACCCGAACTGGCCCGCACCCCCAACAGTTGCGCGGTTTGTCGCCGCGGCACGAACGGTAAAGAGACCCAGGCTGACTGAGTCTGAGGCGTTTTCCAGTTCATCGATGCCCTGTACGCCGCTTTTATTTTAGCCATAGGAGAGTGACATGGAAGGACTGTCTCCACTCTACCGACGCGTTGCCGGCATCGATGTCCACAAGATGCTGCACGTTGTCATGGCCGTCATTGAACGCCCTGACGGCACCATCGAACAGCAACGCCGTGAATTCGGCGGTTTCAAGCGCGATTGCCGCGCCCTCACGAGCTGGCTTCTTGAGCTGAACGTCGAACTCGTTGTCATGGAGAGCACCGGCATCTACTGGAAGAGCATCTATGCCCATCTGGAACGCGCCGGCATCCGGGCCTGGGTCGCCAATGCGCATTTCGTCAAGCATGTCCCGGGCCGGAAAACGGACATGAACGATTCACAGTGGCTCGCGGTGCTGGCCCGTTTCGGGCTGGTGCGCGCCAGCTTCATCCCGCCACAGGATTTGCGGGAATTGCGCCTGGTGTCTCGTTACCGGCGTAAGCTCACTGCCATGCGCGCCAGTGAAATCAACCGGCTTCATAAAATCCTCGACGATGGCGGAATCAAACTTGGCGGCATCGTCAGTGACCTCAACGGTTTGTCGGCACGCGAGATGGTAGCTGGCCTGATCGAAGGCAGATCGATCAACGCACTGCTCGATATGGCACGCGGCCAACTCAAACTCAGACGCGACGATCTGCAAGCCGCCCTCGACGGCGATCTGACGGCGCGGCATAGATTCATTCTCGGACATATTCGCGAGCACATTGAAATACTCGAGCGTAGTCTGGCCGAACTCGACGCCTATATCCTTGACGCCATGGCTCCCTACCAATGGGCGCATCGCCTGCTGCAAACTGTACCTGGCATCGACCAGATTGCGAGCGCCCTGATTCTGATCGAAATCGGTGACAACATGACCCGCTTCGGCAGTGCCGACCGTATTGCTGCATGGGCGGCACTTTGTCCCGGAAACAACGAATCGGCCGGCAAACGCAAATCAGGGCGAACCGGAAAAGGCAGTTCGGTCATCCGCTACATCATGTGTGAATGCGCCAACTCGGCGTGGAAAACCAAGAGCACGCTGGCAACCAAATATAGAAGCCTGATGGTGCGCAAGACGCACAAAAAGGCAATCATCGCTCTCGCTCACAAGATGATACGGTTGATCCGTGCTACTGACACCCAGAGTCGCCTATCACGACCCACAGATCGACTATCAGGCCATCAGCGCGAAGAAAAACGCGCCGCGCTGGATCAAGCAATTGAAGGCGATCGGCCAATGGCCGGATGAGGCGTCTGCCTCGGTCACCACCTAACGATCGCCACAACGAGGGGTCGGGCACGGCGATATTTTTACTCGCGGGCCACGCGAGCGGGCATGCGCGGGGGGCCGCACTATCCAGCTTTCACGGTAACGACATGGGGTGAGGGGGGCGACCTCCTCGCATACTCGGAGGCCCCCCTGTGTAAAACTTGAGTAACGAAGGATGGAGCAATGGGTAACCCAAGGGTGCGGTACACGCTGGAATTCAAGATAAAAGCGGTGCGCATGGTACGTAACGGCCAGAGTCAGGCGGCAGTGGCCAAGATTCTGGGCATCAGTACGCAGACGCTAAACAACTGGATCAAGGCAGATGAGGCGGGCAAGCTCACTGGCGCAGGCAACCAGGTGTCGGCCGACCCAATGGAAATTGCGCGACTCAGAGCGGAGAACGCGAAGCTGCGGATGGAGCGCGATATTCTTGGAGAAGCTGTCCCAGAGTGCGCGTTGTGATGGTTTGTTTGCGTTTCGGGTGCGCAGGCCGTGTCGTATCCTCCATGTGGTGGTGTCGCAACGACAGTCGGCTCATCGTGATCGGTGGCTGTCAGTTGCAGGGCCGGGGGTTGATCAAGGTGTACGCAAGGGTCTTGAAGGCATAATCAGCGACACTGAGACGCTTGAAATGCAACCGCTCGCAACGGCGTACGCGCAGTCTAGGAACACGATGGCGTCGTTGAGGTCCATGCCCGCGGTGTAGGCCGTTCGTGTGAATCGCGGGCGAATGCTGCGCGTAGCAAACGATTCGCTGCGCTTGGCCGGTGCGCACACGAAAGGCGCAATTGCGTTGCAGTGGCGGTCGCAGAAGACGACGATCCCGCCGCTCCTTCTAGTCTCACTGTGTCATAAAAAATAGCGACTTCCATCTTCATTTCAGTTCATAATTAGGATTCCATATTTATTAGTGGGCTGCAATGGAAAATCTAGCGAAGTTTGATCGCTACATCGAGCACCTGTGTGCGG
>NZ_FCOX02000188.1 GCF_900044055.2 Caballeronia calidae
GTTCATGTCGCGGCTAAGACGCTACGAGCATTACGTGGCTACGGAAACGCCGACACTTCTGTATAAGCCGATGGCCTGATGTCGATGGCGGTCAGTTTCCGCGCTTTTCGGGCGTCGTCTTATATCGGCGTCGCGGCAAGGGGCGAACCATCGAGATCGTGGAAGGAGGAGATGCGCTGTGAGCGGTATGATGACGATACAGGTCGCGGCGTAGGGAGCCCGTAGGGCGACTGGAGACGCGACCTGCATCGCGTCACGGCAGCAACATGGTAGAAAGGCGTTTGCCAAGGAAGAACAACAGGCGCGACGCCGGCCTCAACTGCCAGGTCCAGTCCGGCACCGCGCCTCCACAGGGTTTCCATGTGGCAGGCCTTCTGGCCGGCCGAAGAGCCGTGTGAGCTGCCAGTATCGCATTGCTCGCGCGGCCCGTCGACCTCACTGGACCCGTCTCTTTGGCGTTCCAGGGGAACCGCCAATGCAGCCGCTTACAGGTCGCCTGTACCTGTGCGCCCGTTGTCGGGCGCAGGTCTTCGTCTGCCGCCAGTGTGACCGTGGCAACCGATACTGCCGCGACTGCGCCGCCCGCGCACGCCGCGACAGCGTGCGCGAAGCCGGACAACGCTATCAGCGTTCCCGCCGTGGACGATTTGCACATGCGGCCCGCGCCCGGCGCTATCGGGCCCGGCGGCAATTCGTGACGCATCACGGTTCACTTGACTCGCCCGTCGATGGTGTACTGCAACCGGACCGCGACGCCGCCGTTGCACTTGCCAACGCCGCCGTTCGCCCGGCGGCGCCGCCTCAGTTGAACTGTCGTTTCTGTGGCGTTTTGCTCTCACCGCTGGTACGAACCGGCTTTGTGCGTCGTCGTGGTCTCCATCATGTTCGCCCCGAAGGCGTTGCCTTCGACCGTCGTTCTGATCGCGGAGGCCCCGATGACGATTCCGGTTGAACTCGAGACGCAGATCTTGCGTCTCTACCACGTCGAGAAGTGGCCCTGCGGCACCATCGCGAAGCAGTTGCACGTGCACCGTGAGACGGTGCTGCGTGTGCTCGCCAGCGCCGGACTACCGCGATACGGCCCGACGCCGAAACCCTCGATGATCGAACCGTTTCTGCCGTTCATCCGCCAGACGCTGGAGAAGTATCCGACGCTCACGGGCAGTCGTCTCTACGTGATGGTGCGTGAGCGCGGCTACAAGGGGGCGCGAGATCACTTCCGGCACATGCTCGCGCTGCATCGCCCACGCAAGCCCGCCGAGGCCTTCCTACGGCTGCGCACCTTGCCAGGCGAGCAGGGGCAGGTTGACTGGGGCCACTTCGGATTTGTCGAGATCGGTCGCGCGCGTCGGCCATTGATGGCCTTCGTGATGGTGCTCTCGTACTCGCGCGACATCTACCTGCGCTTCTTCCTCGATGCTCGGATGGAGAACTTCTTGCGCGGCCACATCGGTGCGTTCAACACGTGGTGTGGACTGCCGAGAGTTCTGCTCTACGACAACCTGAAGTCGGCGGTGCTCGAACGCGCCGGCGACGCGATCCGTTTCCATCCGACGTTGCTCGCGTTCGCCGGCCATTACCACTTTGAGCCGCGCCCCGTTGCCGTCGCGCGCGGCAACGAGAAGGGACGCGTGGAACGCGCAATACGGCACGTGCGCGAAGCCTTCTTCGCCGCGCGCAAATTCACTGACCTCGACGACCTGAACGCGCAGGCCGAGCAATGGTGCCGCACGCAGGCAGCCGACCGCCCGTGCCCCGAGGACCGCGCGATGACCGTACGTGAGGCGTTTGCTCAGGAGCAGTCGTTGTTACTCCCGCTACCTGCCAATCCGTTTCCGGTCGAAGAGCAGGTGGCCGTGAAGGTCGGCAAGACGCCCTACGTGCGCTTCGATCTGAACGACTACACGGTACCCCACACGCATGTGCGTCGCACGCTGAGCGTTCGTGCTGATCTCAACCAGGTTCGCGTGTTCGACGGCGCCGAGATGATCGCCAGCCATCGGCGCAGCTACGACCGCGCCGAACAGATTGAAGACCCACAGCACCTGAAGACGCTCGTCGAGTTCAAGCGAGAAGCACGTCAACACCGCGGCATTAACAGCCTGACTCGCGCCGTGCCCTCCTGCCAGCTCTTACTGATGCGCGCGGCAGAGCGCGGCGCGAATATCGGCGGGCTCACGACCTCGCTGCTGCGGCTGCTCGATCGCTACGGCGCGATCGAATTGCAGGCGGCCGTCGAGGACGCGCTGCGTGCGGGATCGACGCATACGAACACCGTGCGCGCCGCGCTCGAACGTCGTCGCGCGGCGCGAGGGGCACCACCGCCCGTCGTCATCAATCTGCCGGAGCATGTGCGACGTAAGGATACGCCCGTGCAGCCGCACCGGCTCGATACCTACGATCAACTCGCAAGGGAGGAAGGCGATGACGTCGACCACGATCAACAATGAAGTCTTGCGTCTGCGTGCGAAGGCGCTCCGCTTGAACGGCCTCGTCGAGCACTGGGGCGAGATCGACGGCGCCCCATGGCTCGCGCCGCTGCTGCAGTGGGAAGAAGACGAGCGCGCGCACCGCTCGTTGCAGCGACGCATCCGGGCGGCGAAACTGGGCAAATTCAAGGCGATGGCCGACTTCGACTGGAGCTGGCCCGCGAGAATCGACCGCGCGGCCGTGGAAGACCTGATGTCACTCACATTCCTTGCCGACGCAACCAACGTCGTGTTCGTCGGCCCGAATGGCGTGGGGAAGTCGACGCTTGCGCAGAACATGGCGCACCACGCACTCATTCAGGGCCACACGGTGCTGTTCAAGTCAGCTAGCGAGATGCTCGGCGAGCTCGCCGCGCTCGACAGCGATTCGGCGCTGCGCCGGCGTTTGCACCACTACGCGACGCCCGACATCCTGGTGATCGATGAAGTCGGCTACCTCTCATACTCGAACCGCCATGCCGACTTGCTATTCGAACTCGTCAGCCGCAGGTATGAGGCACATTCGACCATCATAACGACCAACAAGCCGTTTAAAGAATGGTCGGACGTGTTCCCGAACGCAGCCTGTGTGGTGTCGCTGGTCGACCGCCTCGTGCATCGCGCCGAAGTGATCTCAATCGAGGGCGAATCGTATCGACTCAAGGAAGCGCGCGAGCGCAACGAAGCACGGGCCAGGCAGCGCAAAACCCGCAAGCCCCCCACGAAGAGGGAGACCGCGTGATGAGCCGCCCCTTGTTGCCATCGGGGCGCCGTCGCGGATTGCCGTTCATCGTTCCCGACGACTGGACGCCTGAGCAGGCACTTGCCGTGTTCGAACTGCTTGAGGATCTGCTCGCCGTCGTAACTGACTTCTATGGCGCTCAGCTTAACGAACTGCTGCGTGAGCAGCGCTCTTCTGTAGTGAGCGCGCGTACTGATGAACGAGACCCGCCGTTCTAACGTGAACCGCTAGATCAAAATGAAAGGGGCTGTGAGGCCCCCTCATGCTTGAGCGAATCGCCCTGACTTGCGCCGCCCAAAAAGCGCGGATTTATAGCGCCGTCAACACCTGAGGGAGATCCTCTGCGCTACATCGCGCAAGTTGCTTAAAACGCCCCGAATTCCCATCGACTTACGTGCTCACGCTCACAATTAGGACGGAGCATTCTATCAGCTCCACATCGGATCGGCCTGTATGGGCGACGATCCTTCATGTTGCCTGAGACGCAACGAATCCGCTGCCTAGGAGCCCGTCGGAGTTAAGGTGAAGCGCGACGCAAAACGAGACCAACGATCCGGTTCGCGCCGCTTTGCGGTTTCACCTACGGCCGTAGCGGCAATGTGAAAGGTTTATGAAACAAATGTAGGCGACGATCGGGCCATTGA
>NZ_FCOX02000189.1 GCF_900044055.2 Caballeronia calidae
CTTGGTTGCCTCGTCCATCGGCTTCTTTGCCATGGCATGCATCTCCAATCAATCCCTCAGAGATACAACGCACCAGCATCGAATCGGTTGTCATCTTTTATGGAAATATCAAATAGACGACTCGATGGTTCATGAATGTTCATAGTTGCAAACGCCGTTCTCTATGGTACGAAGGCAAAATGCAAGTGCGCATTCCCCGGATGCGCACTTGGTCTTGGAAGGGCGAAGCACTATCTTCGCAGCGTTCAGATCGTTTAATCCCGCCTCCACAGAGGCGGGATTTTTTTTTGTGCGCCCGGCGCATTCACTTGGAGGTGAAACTCCTCTTCATGTCCGGCAAGGTGTAATGTTCGCCGGAGGCAAGGGTGACGCGGGCGACCGCGAATCCGCAGGAAGCGCCGGTCTGACGAACAGGACGCGGATACGGGGCGATGTATCGGGGCGAGGCACCGACAGGCATCAGCATGAAGGTGGGGACCGCTATGGGGAGAGTCCTGCAAAAGTGCCGAATGCTATGCGTGCAGCAGGCGTTATTGAGCACATGAATGATCAGTTATGCGAAGCACACACGGTTGTTGACGAGCTTGATTTGCACGCGCGCCTCAATACGCCAGTAGAGCACTGCATAGGGCCGCGACACATGTACGAGCGCGGAAACGAGACTGAACGGCGATCGCATCAAAGGCTTACGCCGCGTCTTTCTTGTTCGACGGCTGGGCCTGATTCCTCACTTTCATCAATTTCTCGCTCATCGAAAGCGGGTGTGAATACGCCCTTCTAGTTTCCTTGACTGAGTTGAGCTTGTAGCAGTCGAGTCAAGTTTTCTACGCGGCGATTTTGACTTGATCGCACCAGGTGTTGACGGCCTGCTCGGCAGTGCGGAAGCTGCGCTGCAGAGACGCTGGCGAGGCCGCAGGGGCGTGGGGGCTGACCAGTGCGAGGCCGGGTCGCAAGATGCGCGAGTACACGCGTGTATAGAACAAGGCCGTCTGCATCCCCAGGCCCGTGAGGTGGTAGCGGTGGGTCTTGGGGACTCGCTCAATCAGAGCATGCAGGCGCAGGCGTCGAAGTTCGTAGCTCATGCGCCCCGGTGTGATGTCGCCGGGATGCAGGCCCAACAGCACGGCGTAGCTTGCCGAAGTTCTTGATTGGTAAAGCCGCGTGCGACGAAGATGAACATCACCAGCGCCTGCAGCAACGCTTGGACCTTGGGGTCGGCAAAGCGCAGTGCCGGTGCGCGCTGCCCGTCAACCTGGCGCGGATGCTGCAGCTCCTGAAACGCGTCTTCACCCAATGCACAGTCGTGGCTGATCTGCTCAATTTCGAGCATGCGCCGATTCGCTGCAAAGCCGATGCGGCGTAACTCGGGCAAATTGCGCAGCAGTCGTCCCACGCCGAAGTCGCGGGTGTCGTTGATGGTGGTCTCGGTACGTAGCGCCTGACCCTCCTTGTGGTACTGCTTGATGCGTGAAGGTTTGTAGTCCACATGCAGCGAAGGGGCGACCCCTTCGGTGATCACCCGGGTGCGAAAGCGCCCCGGGGTGCGCCGATTGACGCGGCGATCGAAGATCAGTTGCACTTGGCCTGGGCGTCCGATGTCCAGGTTCTCGCGGATGACCTGCTCGAAGAAGACGCGCCCGGTCACGGGTCGATCGAGCACCTGGGTTAGCGCGAACTCGGCCTGCAAGATTGACAGCACGTAGCGGTAACCGGCGCCCCGGTCGCGCCGATAGAGGTGGCGCCGTTGGTTCGGACAGTCAGATCGAGTTTATAAGTGGAAGCGCCGGGGTCATCAAGCTGCCGATTTGATCGCTGGCAGTGTCGCGAAGTATGCCTCATCCGGTGCCTGAGGCGGAGCCTCGTTAGAGACTCCCAGAAGGTTCTGCAATGCGTAACCTCGAACGTTCAATCATTTCGCTGTGTGCGGTAACACGCACCATTCGTTTTCATGATGTTGCAAAGTTGGGATGTCTAATGGGAGATGACAATGACAGCGCAAGAGATACTCGAACTGATCAAGCGTGATGCGCGGCTCTTTCATTTGTCTGGACGCGATGCGCTTCCCGCGTTTGCCGAGATCCTTGCTGAGCATGCACGTCAGTTGCGTTCTAGCGATTTGACGACATTGATCGCAATTGGCACTGTGATTTACCGCGACGCTTGCGTGTGCTACGAAGTGGATGACTTGATCGCGCGCTTGCGATCGACAAGTGGATCCTAAGCTAGCGCGTACCCGCCGGCCGGCCATGCGGAGAGCGTCACGCGTCTACCAACTCCCTCAATGAACGTTGCTTAAGCATAGACTAATTTTTACGAAAATTTTCCTCGTCGGAGTGTCTGTGTCGAGTGCATCGCTGGTCATCCCGGTTAATCGCGCATCGAGTTTTGCCGTGGGAGGCCGCCTCCGTGGTTAGCCCGGAGCGATCCGATGGACGTGCGCGCAGTTCTTTTCATTTCTGCAACTAACTGTCTATATCATGCGTTTACTCGCAACGACGCCGCCATCTCGACTACCCTTGATAACGAGTACATCAATGCGGCGACTCCGCAAAGGTTGCGTGGCGGGTATCCGGCGGTTCATTGCAACGACGGTCAAACTGAATTTTGGAAAAGTGGCAACGTGCTGTCCCGCGGCACATTCAACGTGCCTACTTTGCGGATGCTCGTGAGTGTTCTGTCGAGCGTTCGGAGCGACATATCGAGAGTACGTGCGTGCCTTCGCTGCGAAAGGCTGCGCGGCTGGCGCCAGCGTTTAGCGCGGCCTGCTGCACCTTGTCAAAGACGTCCGCGCCGTCTTTCGTTTGGCGATGCCTGTGATTGGCCGTGAGCGGTCGTGATCGACTGCGCACTGACATCCCAGCTCGCGGCAAACTAGGCCATCGCACAAAGAAATCGATGGTGAACAGATGAAGACGTTGTCGGACTGGTATGTCCAACGCCTGGCAGACGAGGCGATGCTTTTTGCCCGCGAAGCGCCTGCGTTTTGTCAGCACATGGCTGCGTCCACGATTGCGAAGGCACACGAAAGAACGGGTAATCACCACAACGTTGCACAGCATCGGCGACGTCCGCGCGTGCGGTCGGCGGGGGCAGGTCTGGTAGTGATAAAAATCAACGATTAACTACCGACAAATAGGTGCATGGAGGCTGTCAGTTAACGCAGGCCATGGTATCTGGGCGAAATCGCGTACGGTTGCGCCGGCTTTTTCAATGAAACTGAGGTGCTGCCGCGTCGACGCCAGCGAACCGGGAGGGAAGTTGGCGCCAATGAGATGGGGAAGTGGAAGGGACGCGCCGCGGCCGGTTTCCAGGCCCACGGCGCGTTTTTATTCCTTGGCTGCGTGCGCGATGATGTGCGCGTTATTGGTTGTGGCCGTGTGGAACCGAGAATGATGGAGAGAGCTCTCGATGCGCTCGCTGATAGCAGGCATCGCGATCTCAATCGGGATGAAGTTGCTTGAGCGGGCCGATGCGGCGTCTGACGTGCTCGCCGACACCGGTCTCGGTGGTCTGATCTGCCTTGTGGGGGCTTGCGCCCGATGCCGTCGATTTCCTGATGCGTTCTTCAATCCGGCCAGGAACAGGTTGCGGTGCGTTCTAGCGCTCGCGGCACTGGGCCTTTGCCTCGGCGGCCGCAGCACGCATACGCCGTATGTTTGCCTGTTGCGCGCATCTTGAAGCCAGTCGGCGCCTACCGAATGCGGTGAATAGCGCCCGGCAACTATCTTAGGAACGAGTGAGAAATAACTTCCCGGCGGTGCTGGGTGGTGGGAAGCGGCACTGTTAAGATGCAATGGATCCGGAGGATAGACGATGCAGGCTGGTTACAGGGCT
>NZ_FCOX02000190.1 GCF_900044055.2 Caballeronia calidae
CTTGCGGGCGATCGCACGCTGACATCCCATCGCGTCAATGGTCACGATCGCGCCTTTAAGCAGCAGGGAATCAATCAGCTCCGGTATCGCGGCGATTTCGTTGCTCTTGTCGGCCGTGCGGACCTTGCCCCAGCACCAGCCCCAGACCGGCACCATATGCCGAGACCTGATGAATCGCGCGTTTATCCTGCTGATGTGAGCCGGGCACCGTCTTGCCATCGATAGCGACAATCTGATCAACCAGACTGGGAATCAGACCACTCATCCAGCCGACAAAGCATGCTTCGAACTGCTTCGAATCAAGCGCGGCGAACGCCCGGTCGAAGGTATCGTGCGATGGGATGCCGTTGAGTTGCGGGGTGTGGCGGCGAGAGCCAGTCAAGCTTCTCTTCGCCCCAAACCTGAACGGCAACCCCGTTGTCTGCTCCGCACAGGATCGCGCACAACGCGCTCGCCAGAATTTCACTCAGGCCATGCACAGGACTGTGCCCGCGCGGATCGTCCAGACTACCAAACGCCTCTTCAGAGGCTAAGCACGCCCCGCATCGTTCACCCGCAGAAAATCCGCAGCAAACGATCTTCACGCGTTGCTTACAATCTTCCCTGACTTTTAATCATGAACGCTCATTCGCGCCATTGCCCTGGACCGAAGCGCGGACGGGAATAAGTTTTCATAATTCAAAATTCGTACTCAGGCTATTCAAGCTCAGAATGCGCGGGGCGCATGTCCGCGGATGCGCCTAGGCAGTTGCACTACACCGGAGTTGCCCGTGTGCTGGCCTGGCCGACAGCTTTGATCCCACAGCTGGCCATACGGGTTTTTTGTCCCATTTTTTCCGGTTGATGCCGGATCGAGGTTTGCCCATGCAACGTTCCATTCGGCGGCTTCAGCCACAACCTGGCCGCGCCGGCGTTATGATGCAAAAAAAGAATAGCGCCGCCTTCTGCATCCTCATCGCGATGCTGATAGGAATCGCTATCGGCTATGTCGTCTTCACCAGCTTGCCGGACAAGAAGGCCACCGCCGATATCGCCGGCTACATCTCGCTCGTATCGGACGTGTTCCTACGGCTAATCAAGATGGTGATCGGGCCTCTCGTCTTCTCCACACTGGTCGTCGGTATCGCTCAGATGGGTGACGCAACCTCGGTGGGTCGCGTCTTTGCGAAAGCGCTCGGCTGGTTCGTCACCGCATCGGTGATCTCACTGCTGCTGGGGCTGCTTATGGCGAACCTATTCAAGCCGGGCGAAAATCTCGGCTTGCCGCTGCCCGATATTGGCGCCTCAGCCAACCTCGCAACGTCCAAGTTCACGCTCAAAGATTTCGTCGGCCACATGGTGCCCAGGTCGTTTGCCGAGGCGATGTCCAACAACGAGATCCTGCAGATCGTCGTGTTTTCGATGTTCTTTGGCGTCGCGTTGGCCGCGCTCGGCGAGCGCGGCAAGATCCTCGTGACCGCGATCGATCAGTTGTCGCATGTGATGCTCAAAATTACCGGCTACGTGATGAAGCTCGCGCCACTGGCGGTGCTGGCCGCCATGGCCGCAACCGTCGCGGTCAACGGGCTCTCGATCCTGGCGAAGTTCGCAGTCTTCATGGGTGAGTTCTACCTCAGCCTGTTTCTCCTCTGGGCGGTACTCGTCAGTGTCGGGCTGCTGTTCCTCGGACCACGCATCTTCAAGCTCCTGGCGCTGATCAAGGAAGCGTTCATGCTGTCGTTCGCGACCGCCAGTTCCGAGGCTGCGTATCCGAAGATCCTCGACGCGCTGGACCGGTTCGGCGTCAGACGCAAAATCTCCAGCTTCGTGATGCCGATGGGTTACTCGTTCAACCTCGACGGCTCGATGATGTACTGCACGTTCGCGGCGCTGTTCATTGCACAGGCGTACAACATCCACCTGTCGCTCGGCACACAAATTACCATGCTGCTGACGCTGATGTTCACCTCCAAGGGGATGGCCGGCGTGCCGCGGGCATCGCTCGTCGTGATCGCCGCGACCCTGCATCAGTTCGGGATTCCAGAGGCCGGCCTGCTGCTCATTCTCGGCGTCGACATGTTCCTCGACATGGGTCGCTCGGCCACGAACGCAGTGGGCAACTCGATCGCAAGCGCAGTGGTCGCGAAGTGGGAAGGCCAACTGATGTCCAAGGCAGAAGCCGAGGTCCACGCGGCACGCATCGACGCCGGATTAGCGGCGACGATCGCGCATCCGGCCGATGCCTGACGGAAAAGAAGCAACGAAGCTCGCAGCGATTCGGGCCTTTTCTGGCGACTGAACTCAAGCTAATGTCGCCGACCGAACGCAGGCGAGACGTGCTGCACATCTCGCCAGGTCGATTCCTGCCCGGTACCGTATATTGGCACAACCGGGCGGGCGGATCGCATGGCATGCGCGGCCGCCACGCCTCCTTGTCGCAGAAGAATTCGATGCGCGGCGTCGAAGACGCGTGTCGTCGATAACGCTGCGCCTATTGCGCCTCGACACCGCACGTTGGGCAACGCACTGCGCAAGCGATCTCACCTCGTCCGCCTGCGCAGCCCGAGCGACCGGACGAAGCTGCCGCCCAGATCCGGCTAATCTTTGCGACTAGCTCCCGTGTGTTCGGCGCCGCGTATGACCCACCGGCCATCCCGAGCCATCCCGAGCCATTCCAAGTATGGCGCGCCCATCCATCGCCGCTCGGATGTGTTCTGCGTAGCCGACCTACGCGTTACGACGTGGATGAAGCGCGTCCTGATCATCGCCGGGTTGCGACGACTTCGTCTGCATGACAAACGATCCGTCACATTCATTCACTGCCGTTCATGACGCGCGCAGGTGGGAAGGCACGCGTGCGGTCAATCTTCAACGGCTTGTCGTCCGGCGTGTGAATGACGGCCGGCGCATCCGTGTCGATCCGTCCGTCGCACATAGCACGCGCGGTCAAGCTCAGCAGTGCGGCTCGCTAAGAACCTTAACGCTCAGATCCTACACATGCGCGATCCAGGAGCTCCGAGACGACTTGTAAATGCAGACGATGCTTGAGTCGTTTAAAAGCCTCCTCAATGCGCCAGCGCTGGCAGAGGGCGGTGAAGTCGACGGCTGACCAGGCGGTGTCGTCGAGCAGGCCGGTGGCGAGCTCGCGCACGCTCCCCTCGGGCGTGATGACGCGGATCAGCATGAGCAGGTCTTGCTTGCCCAGCAGTTCGAAGTGTTCGAACTGCATCTGTCGCTCGCCGGTATCCGTCGGACTGCGAATGGTGACGATGGCGCGATGATGTTCGAGCGTGAGAAAGGCATGTACGTCCCAAGTATAGGCCGGGCTGTTCTGCGGTCGTGGACTGGCGTGGGAACCGTCTCGCCCGTGCTGCGTGTTACGGCTCGGGTTATTTGAGCTTCGACAAGGGCGTTTGTCTCCCGTTCGGCAAGAACGAGTTCCTGAACTTCTGCGCGAACATCGCCAGACATGGCGAGCATGAGATAGGTCGGTACCACTCTGTTATCGGCATCGTCACAACCGACATCGCTGTAATTCCACAGTCACATGCATCCGTTGCGCACAATCGTGCGAACTGAGCGCCAAACCAGGGGTTGTTTGATGAATGGCGATCCAATCGCATCACCGATAATCGCAATGTCACTCCACCAACCCGTACGTCGCTATGTGGGGCCTTATTCGAGATACGCGTCGGCTGGTCATGCAATGGGGCCCGCCGACCGTTGTGCCAGCCATGACCGTTCTGCTGCTTTGCGCGCTCTGGATCACGGTGCTGTACCGCCTGGACGTCGAAAGAAACACGGCCCTGCACGAAGCGCGC
>NZ_FCOX02000191.1 GCF_900044055.2 Caballeronia calidae
GCAGCCGCCGCGCCAAGAAGGCGGTGGGCCTGCAGCGCGAGCTTGTGCAGTAAGTCCCTTTTGTATTCAGCGTTAAGCGTGTCGGTTTGCTTCAACATAGCATAGAATGCTGCCTCCCGATCGTCGACACGAAGTGAGGAAATGCTGTCCGCGAGCGTGACCAGCGGCGCGCCTCGTATCCCAGCATCAAGTGTGAGAATGCTCTCGTACACAGTGTTGAACGCAGCCGTTCGGTTACCTTCAGGAAGCGAGCCGATTCTGGGCGGGACTCGGCTGAATACCTCGGCTCGGGCGGCGGCATCAAGCGCGTTAATTTGTTTTAGCACGCGATTGAACGCGGCTGCTACCGTATCTTGGGGAAGCGACGGAATCGCTTCATACAGTGCGGCCAACGGTTTCCCGCGTGCGTCGCCATCAAGCGCACAAACGTGCATCAGCACGGCATTGAGCGTAGCCGTTCGATCACCTTCAGGTAACCGGTAGATCACGGACGAAAGGGCGCACAATACATCCGAGCGGGCGGCTGCATCAAGCTTGCTAACTTGCGACAGCACGGTATCGAAAGCCCCGCCTCGTCGGTCATAAGGAAGAGACCAAATCGCGGACGAAAGTGCAGCCAGCGGCCTTCCGCGTGGGTCGCCATCAAGCGCGAGGACATGTGTCAACACCATATTAAACGCGGCTGTTACCTCATCTTTAGGAAGATGCGGAATCGCGGACGCAAGTGCGGCCAGCGGCATCCCACGCGCGCCTGCATCCAGCGTAGCAATTTGCTTCAATACGTCAGCAAACACTTTGCCGCGGAGAACGTCCGAAAGATGCCCTATCCAATTGCAGAATTGGACGAGCACCGTCCCGTGCACGAGATCCAACTTCGGTCGATCGCGCATCCCGGATTCCTCGGCGGCGAGCGCTTTATGAAAATTAACCTCTATCGTCCCTTTGGCACTCCGTCGTATGAGGAGAACAGAATTGTCAAATTCCCTCTCAAGGGACACTTGAAAGGCGATCTGCTTTCGTCGCTGCAGAATACGGTGAAGATGAAACTTCCGCAGAACAAAAGGTAAGTGTCCGGGCCGAGCACAGCCACGTGGAGGGAGCTATGCGCGGCCTTGTCCCGTGGCGATGCGGTCCGGATGAGGCGAGGTGAATGGGTGCGCACCATGGAACATGAAGAATCATTTGCAATGCAAGCCTCCCTCGATGTGGAGGTGATAGGATGCCTAATCCAATTTTTGAGCGAGCGCCGCGCATAGTCCCCGATCTGATAGCACTGCGCGCCGCACAGCGAAAGGAATCGGCATAATCAGTGCGGTCAGCCGATGCGAAAGTCGCGGGCAATCTCACAAATGCGACCTCCCCAAAATCAAACGGGGAGACTCAATACTCCACCTACCTATTTGATACATCAGTATGCAATTCAAATTCAAGTCCATGTCGAATTTCGATCCATACGGTCCATACGGCAATCATGTATTTACTGTCAGCAAACAAAATAGCAAAATAGCAAAGCAAAATAGCGGAATAACAAAAAAATTAAACAAAAATCTTATCGGTTATGTTGCTGACTTTCTTCCTCCTTCAGAACATGGGAAATTGATTGATTTAAAAAATAAAAAATTTTCGATGGCTCTTCCAAAAGGACAGCCATTTAGAATGATCGGCGCAGACATAACAAAAAATAACTTCAGTGAGATGTTGTACGACGCGGCCGCTCTCGGTGGAGAAGAATTAGCGACGGTAATCGAGCGCATCGGGGCGCTCTCCGACGATGCGTTGGATGAGATCGGCGACAAATTATTTCCTGCGGCAATGCAGCAAATCCGAAAGCTAGAGTTGTCAGATCGCAGGTTGCCGCTTGCTTCTTTAGTAAAGGAAGTTCGAACGGTTAAAGATTTTGAATGCCTGAGAGAAGAGATAAATAAAATACCAGAGCTAGATCGAAGTGAGCCGCTAGGACGACTTATTATGCGCCTCAAGAACCTCAAGATCGGCGATCAGGAAGTGGTGCTCAACAAGTTGCGTCAAGAAGTGATGAATGGTAGCGCTTTGCAAGGCTACCCATCAATTGGGCTTGCATCCATCGGGCAGGGCTCCAGCTCGTCTTTCGAATCGTTTGCGAAGCTGCTCGATAATCTTCCAGAAAACGAGAGGGAGCGAAGTGCAATGCTTTATCTCGGAATGGGGTTCATAAAAAATGACGGTCTCGGTGACATCTCTAGGCTCCCAAAAATCATATCCTCTATATCAAATGACGGACATCGGTACCTCGTGATAAAGCAAGCATTGGTTAATTTTAGAAACGTTTTGATGCGGGATATCAGCCTCTTTTCTGAATTCCTCAATGTCGTCCGCTCAATCGAGAATAAAGAGTTGCGGGTCGTCTTAATGGAGTATCTCGCCATGGAATTTCCAGAGGGTGAGTTTTTGGATAAGTTTAAAGGCGAACTGAAAATACTTGGCGCGCCGTATGAGGCCGAAACACTTTGTCGTATGCGCGAGGCAGACTATCGTGACCCAGGCTCATTCTTTAAACGTTGGCGACGTCCTGATAACGGTACGCCTGAGTATTGTGCTTTATTTGGTACGCGCTTAGATTCAAAGTTTCGCCAAGCGACCGTGCCGCCAAAGCCAAATAAATATTTGGCATTTTGAAGCGTGTTGTCATGCATGCTCCGACTTGCCAAGCTTTTATAGTGACGTTTCGAAGCTCATAGCGGGTTGGCGCAGCACTTGTCGCGGTGCGCATGCTTCCGTCGCCCGCGGATGATGCGCACGCGGCGTGGCCGACGGCATTTTCGTTACAGATCTTGACCCGCGAGTCTCAGCCTAGAAATCGCGTTTACTTTCAATGAGATAGAGCAGCGCTTGTAAATTGATTGGCCGATGTCGTAATGAGATGGTCACCCAATCCTATTAACTTAAGCCGCATAGGCTTGTAAACACGGGGCTAAGCGGGTTGGATTCGGAATGTTGCATTCCTCACTATTTCACGATTTGAACTCGGATTGTCGCTATACTGGGCGGTATCAGCTAGCTTCATTCGGCGGAACTGCGTACGCGTCATGTTGCCGATCCGGGGCATTTCAGCCGGCGCCGCAAGCTGGACCTCCGCCACACTGATCAGCTGGTTTCTCGGCTGCAACCGGGCCTGCGTTCAGACTGAGCTCGGATCGCTTCTTCGCGGTGCTTTATAACCAGGGCGAACTGGTGCGAGGCGCCAACGCCCAGGCACTTTCGAAAGCCTGGCAGAACCTGCAGCACACCGCGTTCACCGATCTGACGCAGCATCTGCTTACGCTCGCCGAACAGCACATCGGCATGCCGCGCTGGCGCGGCATGCGTGTGGTGGCCGCCGACGCGAGCGATGTGCGGCTGGCTACGCGCGATGCCACACGTCGCGTGATCCAGTTTGTTCGATCTCTGGTTCAGCCGCGCCTACGCCGCCCAGATTCAGCGCTACCGTGAGTCATGGCGCCAGGGGCCACCCAGCCACCGCACCTGACTTCCGACGAGCCGTTCTGATACAGCACGGGGACCGCGCGGTCCCCGTTTTACTGCGCCGGCCGTCCCTCATTTAGTCGCCCATGCAAAACCGCCGCTTCCCTTGTGACATAAGGACATGGCGAATCTTGTTCCCGTTTAGAACTCCCGGAAATTAAAATAATGGCTGCGTGTGAGAGAAATCGAGCCAGTGAGACGCGATGACTGACGACTTTTTCCGAGCCCGGCTGGACCAGATGATCGACCTTCG
>NZ_FCOX02000192.1 GCF_900044055.2 Caballeronia calidae
GTGACGGTCGCCAACAAGACGTACGATGCGACGACTTCAGCAACCGTGGCGTCCACCGGTTCCATCACGGGCCAGACGGGGGCGATGACGAGCGATGCGGTGAGCCTCTCGGGTGCGGCGCTCACGGCTGCGTTTGGCTCGAAGAACGCTGGGGTGGAGACCGCGACGCTCTCGGGCTTTACGCTCACGGGGGCTGATGCGGGCAACTATGTGATCGCCTCGAAGCCGAGCGCGGCCACGGCCACGATTGCGCAGGCGCAGATTACGGTCTCAGGCGTGACGGTCGCCAACAAGACGTATGACGCGACGACTTCAGCAACCGTGGCGTCCACCGGTTCCATCACGGGCCAGACGGGGGCGATGACGGGTGATGCGGTGAGTCTCTCGGGTGCGGCGCTCACCGCTGCATTCGGCTCGAAGAACGCCGGAGTGGAGACCGCCACGCTCTCGGGCTTTACGCTCACGGGGGCTGATGCGGGCAACTATGTGATCGCCTCGAAGCCGAGCGCGGCCACGGCCACGATCTCGCAGGCGCAGATTACGGTCTCGGGCGTGACGGTGGCTAATAAGACGTACGACGCGACGACTTCAGCAACCGTGGCATCCGCAGGTTCGATCACGGGACAGACGGGGGCGATGACGAGCGATGCGGTGAGTCTCTCGGGTGCGGCGCTCACGGCTGCATTCGGCTCGAAGAACGCCGGGGTGGAGACCGCGACGCTCTCGGGCTTTACGCTCACGGGGGCCGATGCGGGCAACTATGTGATCGCCTCGAAGCCGAGTGCGGCCACGGCCACGATTGCGCAGGCACAGCTCACCCTGTCCGGGGCGACGGTGGCCAACAAGACGTACGATGCGACCACCTCGGCCGAGGTGGCGTCCGCCGGTTCGCTCAGCGGTCAAACCGGCGCAATGCGCTCGGATGACCTCAGCGTTGAGCTCTCGGCGGTGTTCAATTCGAAGAACGCGGGCGTGCAAACCGCGAGCTTATCCAACGTGACGCTCACGGGAGCAGATGCGGGGAACTACGCTGTAGTGCTGGCTTCGCCCGCAACGAGCGCCACCATCCATCCTCGCGAGGTGCAAGTGGCCTTGGGCGGCATAGTGAGTAAGACCTATGACGGTACGACCAACGCTTCACTTGGCGCCGACAATCTGGCGCTGGCGGGTGTTTTGGGTAGCGATCAGGTCGGACTGGTTGGATCACAGGCGCTATACAACAATCCGTCGGTCGGCACGGGCAAGCTAGTCACGGTCTCTGGGCTGCATTTGACCGGGGGCGACGCGTCAAACTACGTATTAAGTTCCGGCGCGGTGAGCGCCACCGTAGGCGTGATTGTGGCCGGAGCCGGAACGATTACGCCGACGCCGCCTGATCTTGGCAAGCTCGCTACGCAGGAGCAGCTGCAACGCGCGAACGCGGAGTTTGAAATGCTCACTCGGGAGCTCATTGAAGAGCAAACGCATCAGACGTGGTGGGAGGGGCAGCGCTTGGTGCAGCCGGCACTGACTAACGAACTGACTAAGGAGGTGATTAGCGAAATGACTAACGAGGTAAGCAGTGAGCTGAACAATGTCCCCAAAAGTTCAGCGATGAAACAAACCGCGAGCGATCAGTGATCGGCCGATTTCGCGCTCAGCGATGTCAGGGCGTCAAGCGACGCGCTGACATCGCTGATCGTTCACGCGAGCGAGTGTTTGTGTTTGGTTAGTTTTGCGCGACCGGCGTCGCTCACGCTGGGCTCCTCGATCGGTGTGCGTTCACGTCGCCGTCGATCGTGTCGGACGCGATATCGACACCGTTACGCCCCAGAGCGCCTCGTCGTGGCGCATCCTGGCTCGCGCTAAGTGGGACTCGTCGGACCAGGGGTGAACACGCCAAGCACACGTTCGACGTCTCCTTTCGGACGATCTTCAACCGACACTTCGAGTCGATGACCCGGCTCACCGACCTTGCACGCGTGCCATGCAAGGCCCTTCCTGACGTTCGGCCCGGTGTTCGACGCCGATTCCCATCACGGCAACGCGCGTTGTCGACGGCGCTGTAAAACCGCGCTTTTTGGGCGGCGCAAGAGTCAGAGTGATTTGTTCGAGCACGAGGGGGGGCTCGCGGGCCCCTTCGTTTTGATGCACCGTATCTACGTCAGAACGGCGGGTCGCGGGCGGTCGTAAGTACGCGCGTGCAGCAACGAGTGAAGATCGTTTACTGGGGATTCCGGTCTGAGGCAGGTGCTGGGGCACGCACGGCCGACAAGAGCAACGAAATCACCGCGATACCGGAGCTGATTGATTCCCTGCTGCTTAAAGACGCGATCGTGATCATTGACGCGATGGGATGTCAGCGTGCGATCGCCCGCAAGATCGTGGACGCCGGCGCGCACTATGTGCTGGCCATCAAGGCCGATCATAAATTCCCCGAGATCGCAGGGACCATGGCCGGATCGAGACCCGGCATGGTATTGCGTTCGAATGGGCCGCACTCGATGAGGCATCGCCGTGGCGCTATGCCCGTTCGGCGGCCATTGTCGACGCTACGCGTGAATAGGAAAACGTTGGAAGAAGCGGTCGATGCGATCCTGGATCCTTCGGGGTTCGGGGTTCGGGGTTCGGGGTCAATTGGCGATTGGCGATTTATCAAAGATCGCAAACAATTTTCAGGGATCGATCATGCAAAAAGTGCCGCCGCCGCTTGTGTATGTTTTTGGTCGCCTCAAACGGGAGTGCTGACCCAGGCCTTGTAGTAAGCATGCTATGCTTGACTCCTCGGGATGCGGTACAGGTTGGCCGATTGATACCATCATCGGCGAAACTGATCAGTGAAATACGGGGAGGCTAATGGTAAAGGTCGTGCCGGTGTTAGGCGCACTTTCGACGCGAATGTTACCATTGTGGCCATGAATCACTGCGCGTACGAAGGCCAATCCCAGTCCAGTACCTTCGGCACCAGGTTGATCTACTGTGTGAAATCGACTGAACTTCTCAAATAGCCGAGTCTGGTGCTGCGGTGCGATGCCGTAGCCGTTATCTTGGATTGCACACCGGATGTATTTTCCCCGGTCTTCGTAACATTCGATTCGACACGCGACGGATGCCTGTGGCGGACTGTATTTGATGGCATTGCTCAAGAGATTAATGAACACTCGCGTCATCAGATCTCGGTCGACGTAAGCGTAGTATGCTGTTTCACAAGTGGGAATTGAAATTCTGATGTTCTTCTGTTTGGCCTGTGGCCAGATTTCATCGCTTGCGTCAATCAGCAGTTTTCCGATGTCGGCGAGTTCAAACTTGTAGTCATGTGTTTCCGCTCGCGCGAGCTGAATAAATCCTTCGGCCATCTCCAATGCTCTCACCGCGTAACGCTTGATGTTGCAAAGCAATTCAGTCAGGCGCGGTGGATTGGCCTGCAGATTTTCGGTCTCGATGAGTGCGAGTATGGAGGAATGAGGAGAGCGGATGTCGTGAGACAGTGCGCAAAGCATTTCATAGCGCCTGCTTTCGGCTTGGCTGAGTTGCCTTTGATAGCGGCTAAGCGCCGCTATTGTCAGCGCCAAAACGATGAGCGATATTGCACTGCAGACTAGGATATTAATATAAAGCGCCCGACGGACGCCCTCTAGAAGGCCGGTGTCGCTTTTGTCCACCATTAGATACCATTTAAGCTCGGGTACATAGCGGACATTGACGAAGTGA
>NZ_FCOX02000193.1 GCF_900044055.2 Caballeronia calidae
TAGAAATTGGGATCGCGGGCACTCACGTGGCACACTGTGGAAGTCTCGGGTCTTGGCAGACATGAGACTCTCCCTTGGGCGTCGTTTGTGCAAGATGCCTGAGGGAGCTCCTCTCCGCTACATCGCGCAAGTTGCTCAACTATGCCGCGTCCTTGGCAATGCCGATCGGGCTGGGATAGGACCGCGAGAATGCTTGCAATGAGGAGTAGCGTGATTCATGGGTCATGGTGTGATCGGCATAGTTTTAGTGGCTAAAGACCTTTGAGAAACGTCGCGAGCTTACTGTCAGGCCGGTATCGTACTGGCTTGCCATCATGTGGTCCGACATTGGCGGGAATTTTCTCCCGCAACTCCAGACTGGCGTCCAGGTACATCTGGGTCGTCTGGGGGGATTCATGTCCTAACCACAGGGCAATGTTGAATGGATCCACGCCGGCTTGCAGTAATTCCATGGCTGCGGTATGTCTCAGCACATGCGGCGTCACTCGTTTTTTTCGTAGAGAAGGACATCCTTTGGCAGCTTGGGTGGTGTACTTTTTCAGAAGGCGTTGTACCGCGTCCGGACTGAGATGCCCGCCTCGAACACTCGGAAACAGTGCATCATCGACAGGTATGCGAGGCTCCCTCATCCATACCTTTAAAATTCTGGCGGTTTGTTTGCTGAAGGGGGTAACGCGTTGTTTTCGACCTTTACCCACGACATCAACGTGTGCGCCTGTGCCGAGGGTCACATCCTCGCATGTCAGGCCGGTCATTTCCGATACACGAAGTCCCGTCTCCACTGCCAGTCGGAGTAAAGCATGATCGCGACGACCGCACCAGGTGTTCGTATCGGGCGCGGCGAGCAGCGCCTTGACTTCCGGCCGCGTCAGGAAGTGAATGAGCCTGCGATCGTAGCGCTTTCCGGGCATTGACAGTACGCGCTGGATTTGCGCGGAATACGCAGGCGCCTCGAAGGCCGCGTAACGGAAGAACGAACGGATCGCCGTCAGCCGCAGATTCCGGGTGCGGGCACTGATGGCCCGGGTCTTTTCGAGATCGTTCAGAAATGCCGCCACGAGCGGTGCATTGATATCCTCAAATGCAAGATGGTCCGGTGGTTTGTGCAACCGCTTGTTGGCGAAGCGAAGTAGCAGCCTGAACGTGTCCCGATACGAGCTGATCGTGTGCGGACTGGCCTGCCGCTGTTGCATGAGGCGTTCCGTAAAGAACCGCTGCAATAGTGCTGGGAAACTGACGGTAGATTTCATGACACATCCCTCCAACGACGCTCCAGGCGCTTCATCGCCCCCTTCATGAGTTCTGGGTGCTGCTCTACATACCAGTACGTGTCTTTCGTCCATTGATGGCCGAGGAAGGTCGACAACACCGGCAACCAACGCTCAGGGTCTTTACCAGATCGCGCCAATCTCGCCAGTGTCGTGACCGCGAATAAATGGCGATAGTCAATCAGTCGCGGAGCGTACCTTGTTGAATCTCGGAGACCGATTTTCTGTGTGAGTGCCGTAAATGTATGGGAGATCACTTCACCACTGAGGGGTTTGCCTTGCGAAGTGACGAACAAATGGGTTTCCGGACTCCCGGCAAGACATCGTTCGCGACGTCGAAGATAGTCTGCAAGTGCATCTCGAGTGGAGGAATGAATAGGTACGTACCTCGATTTACCATGTTTGCTTCCCCTCACTGTCAGCACACATTCTTTCAAGTCAACATCTTCAAGTTCGAGACTGACCACTTCACCGGGTCGCAATCCCGTGACGCTTAGCAGACCGATCAGCGTAAAATAAGTCCACCGCCGGAGTTCCGATGCCGGTGGAAGGGCCAACGCAGCAGCTAATATTCTGCGGGTTTCCTCATCGGTGTAAAGGTAAGGAGCACGCCGATGATATCGGTGCGGCAACAGTCCGGCCGGTGGAATCTCAGTGTGTGAATCGAAGGCACTCAGATAGCAAGCAAAGCCACGTACCACACCTAATCGCTGAGCCCAGATCACTGGTTGAACCGACGGGGATTCTCGTGCCCAGGTCAACGCCAGTGACGCGCTAATGTGAGAGGCACGACGCCGCTCCATAAAGCGGACGAAGCCTTCCAGCCGTTGGCCCGCTTCATGGAGTTTGAATCCCAAGCGCCTACGCATCGTCAAGTACTCATCCATCGATTTGCGTAACGTACTCATGATCGCGTCCTCGGCCATGGCGGCGCCAATTTCCGCAGTGAATCCAGATCGACCTTGGCATATATTCTCGTCGAGTCAGGACTTTTGTGGCGCAGAACTTCGCTAATCTCGGCTAGCGCGGATCCTTGACGCAACATCTGCGTCGCTAGCGCATGCCGGAATTGATGGGCTCCTTTTCTCGGTGAATCGATGCCAGCCCGCTCCAAAGCATATTTGACTACATTGCTTACCGCTTTTCCCGTCTTGAAGCCTCGAATCGGCGCGTTTATTCGCAGGAAGACATTCCGACTCTCAGAATCGGCGCGTCCGTTTTTCAGGTAGTCAGCGATCGCCTCACCTACCGGTGCGAGTAATGGCAGGGGCGACTCCTGACCGCCTTTTCCGTGAATGTTGAATGTGCCCGCGTCCCAATCGATGTCATCCAGCGTCAAGGAAGCCACCTCGCCACCCCGCAATCCCAGCCGGGCTAGGAGGAGCAGAATCGCATAATCCCGGCGCCCGATTGGACGGTGGCGGTCGCAACTGGCTAACGCTTGCCTGGCATGCTCAGGGGATATCGCTTTGGGGATTGACGCCATTGACCAGTTAGCGACCATGGGGACCACTGCTGCAAGATCAATCTTGATCAAGCCCCTATAGCGCGCATACCGCAAAAACGAGCGCAACACCTTTGTGATCGGTTTCGCACGTGCTGGACTTTGAGCGGCCTCGTACTGAACGAAGTCGATGATCTCACGGGCACGGAGTTCAGAAAGCCGCGTTATTCCATTACCGTATTGCTTTGTTAAAAACAAACACGCACACCGCCGATATGTCCTGATCGTCGTAGCTGCCAAGCCTCGTTCCTGGTGCAGGTACAACGCGTATTCGCTTACGATTTTTTCAACTCGTGTCAGCGCAATGGGTGCGTCCCTCGCAACGATTCCGTTATCTTGCAGCAATTGCACAAAGCGTCTTAGCGTATATTCCTCGCCTCTCCGACGACTGCGATGGTGTGCTCGGTAGCGAAGATAACGCTGCGCAGCCTCGTGAGCCACATCCTCGATCAACATATTCTTGCGCTTGAGCCACACACTGAAATCGGCAATGAGGCACAGGTATCTACGAATCGACTCCTGTGCGTATCCTTGATGACGCAGCAGACTTTCAAATGCATCGAGGTGTTCAGCAAGGGGCCCCTCCGGTGCATCAAGCGCGTGCGATCGCGCTTTGGAGCACAACTTGTCCATGACCGTGCGCCTCTCGTAAAAGCGGGTCTAGCAACGGTTAGACTATGCCGATCATTTTTCGTTTATCAGGCTTGATTTACGGTGTTTTTCACCAATGCTGGGCATAGTCAAGGACGCGGCATAGTTGAGCAACTTGCGCGATGTAGCGGAGAGGAGCTCCCTCAGGCATCTTGCACAAACGACGCCCAAGGGAGAGTCTCATGTCTGCCAAGACCCGAGACTTCCACAGTGTGCCACGTGAGTGCCCGCGATCCCAATTTCTA
>NZ_FCOX02000194.1 GCF_900044055.2 Caballeronia calidae
AAACACCTCGAAGTACAGCTTCTCGTCGAGTTCGGACAGTTCACGCTGGGCAGCGGTGTTCAGCAGTTCGTTGGCCAATGTCGAGAGGACGCGATAGTTGCCCAGTGCGTGTTCGCACAGCGTGTGGCGCAGCGGCGGCGTCATCAGTTGCGGCGCGCCCGCGCTGGCGAGCAGGTGACCGAGGCAGGGCAGCAGATCTTCGGCTGACGCCTTCTCGGTCGCCAGGCGTTTGGCTGCGGCTTGTCACGGCGACTCTGCACCAGTATGTTGAGTACGGCACCGTGTCCTGATCGACCGCACGCCACAACCGCTTTTTGCCGTTGATCGTCACCACAACCTCATCAAGAGGCCACTTGCCGCCGCGCGCCAGCGCCGTCAAACGGATACGTTTGGGGATTGCCAAACCGAACACTTCGTCGCCCAATCGCACATGGTCATGGTCTAATACGTCAGCCTGATACCGCGTGCAACCAGGATCTCTTCGAGCATACGCAGGCTCAGCGGAAGCGATAGTACAGCCACGCCGAGTCGCTGATGATGTCGGGCGGAAATCGATAAGCCTTGAACGAGATCGACGCATCATCGGCCGACGGTGAAGCGGTCGTGGAAGTTTTCCATTCAATCCACCGATCTCGCAACAACCTGACAATGCCCAGATAGGATATTTGCGGGCAACCTCACTCAGACTATGGAGTTACTTTTTGTTGAGAGCTTATCTGAGCGTGATTCGCTTGCCTGACTTGAATTGACGAACGAGGTGTTGATCTAGGTATTTTCCATCTCATTGGCCTGCTCAAATAAATCGGACAAGCCAGCCGACGTGCAGGTTATTTTTAGCCGCTCAAGTGGCTGTTCCGGCCATTCCCCTCTCTCGGCAAGGACGACGCCGAGTTCCTGCAGGAACTGACCAAATGCACGTGACAATTCGGGAAGCTGACCAGTTTTGCTGGCGTCTCGGTTCGCAATGGTTGCCATCCTCCCGATGGCAATCAGCGAAGAGTCGAGCGATTTATCCCCATTAATGGCGTATGCCAAGCCGCAGATGCCGGGTAGGGTATGAAGCTTATCCTGTTTTTGTGCAATATCTATTCGATTTTGAATTTTTTCCTTAAACTCGTTAAAGCTTTTGTATGTAGTAGGATCGATTTTAGAATATCGTGTTTCTGTAATTTCACCAGGCATACTGTATCGTGACTTCGGGATTTCGGATCGTTCAAATGCGACGGTATTGCCCAAGTCCATCGGTTCCACCCCAACGACATGATTGCCCTGATTCCAGAGTTGCACCTTTTGGGACGGGCTGGGCTCATGTGACTGAGCAGATATGGAACTGTAGGTGTTCAGTGCCAGCGGTGGATACCCCTCACAGATCTGTATCAGTTCCTTGGTGGCGTCGTGCTGGTTGGCCGCATGGAGTAGTTGCCTAATCTGGTCCCACGTGGTGGTATCAGGATCGTTCAACGCGGCTTCGGCGTTAATCTGGTCTTCGAGATTGTAGATCTGGTTCAGCCTGTCGTGGATCCGCTCCACCACTGACTCGTTTATGACATATTTGTCGGGGTTGGCGATCCCTACGGTCAGTGTGACAGGCTTTCCGAACTCCTCGCTGGCAATCTGAGCAATAGCTTGCGCTGTGGCACCGTCAAGATGGATCATGCCCGTCTCGCCTGCGAACTCCTGACGGTGGTTGAACGCTTCGCGCATCAGCTGCGCATACGTCTGGATGGCCTGTTCCCGGTCTTCCTGGTTCATAGCGCGATCTACCAACTGGGCGGCGATGGAGTAAAACACGCAATTGTCCCCACTGCCCGGATTATCAACGACTTTGTAACCGTTTCGCTCCAGCTCCCCTTGGATATGCTCATTGACGCGCTGCGAGCATATTGCGTCAAAATCCCGAAGGGATCGGTCTACGTGTAGATTGTTGGTTGGTTGGCTCGGGTCCATGCCCGTAGCGTTCGCGAGACTTTGTTTACTTTCCGTTATGGCCTGTTCGAGTGCCGCTTCGTCGGCGCGGTCCAAGTCTGAATCAGACTGGGCCTCGCATTGTTGTTTCGTCAAAAAAAACTTCGTCTCGATGCTGCAGGTTTGTGAGCCCTGCAGTACGGTTCCGGTGGGGCACGTTGGCTGGCTTTTCCTCGCCTGGAGACTAGACCGTATCTCATTTAGCGCGCCCAGCGCTGCCAATCCGGCTCCTTTTCGACGCGACGGCTGCGTGCTGCCGTTGGTACGCGAATAGCTGCTGCTGAAATCGGCGTTAGAGGGCGGGATAGGAGTCGTTTTCATGGAGTTTACGGTGATCGGCCGGTGGCGAAGAAGATGAGGGAGAAAAACGCTCTGCGCGACAGGTTAGCAGGTAAGCGACGGCGGCGGCGGAATTGTGAGCAATATTCACCTATGCTCACAATTGGTTGAATTGCCGGTTTTGATCGCGATAAGGCGCTATTAACGGATCGGGGTGAACCGTTCATACTTTAAACTATTGATGATTCGACGGGGCATAATCACTGATCTGCGGCGTTGTCTTCGGTGCTGAGGGCGGCGTACGGCATAAGTCAGGGATGGCTCGACTAGCTCGCAGGCGGAAGCAATCGCGAACAATCGACATGGTCGAACCCGCTGACGGGCAGAACCCAATTTAACTGCTGGTCACATTTGACATGAAGCGAATTGCCGAATTCATCATGCATTACTAATCAAAGAAAAGGCTGGAGGGCTATCTCGTTTGGCCCCGCAACGAAGCAGCGCCTCCAACCCTCCGGTGTCGTCGGCCGTTATGTGATCAATTCGAGGTGCCGCGCGCCGTCGGGGACGCGTCGACGACCAGCCGGCGATCAAACGTCGCGAGCGTGCCGCGATGCGCGCGCGCGTGCAGATAGGTATCGGCAACTTGATCTGTCGCAAGGATCCGGTTCGCATCGACGTGTTGTAGATCGAGCAGGCTCACGTCGTCAGCCCAGAACTCGTGGCTGGGATGTGCTCGCAATTGTGCCGCGAGTGGTGCGACAGCGGCCGGCGTCTCGAGCGTGTTCGGATAACGCGGATTGCCGATGATGCGCAGCATGCCGTTTTCGGTCAGTGGACAAGTGACCCAAGCTGCGTGTCCGACTTGGCCGAACCATGCGTGTGCCGCCTCACGTTGCGCGCTCGATACCGCGCGCAGCCAAGATCTCTTCGACCATACGCAGGCTCAGCGGCAAGCGATAGTACAGCCACACAGCATAGCTGATGACGTCGGGCGGAAATCGATAACTCTTGAACGAGATCAACGCATCGGTCGATGGTAAGGCGGACATGGAAGCGTTCTTCATGCAACATTATATCCGCCGACCGCGCAACAACCTGACAATACCCTCGATGCTTGTGATTGACGGACATTGCTGCAAGGTACGCTTCTCAACTTCGCTTAGCTTGATGATGCACTTCATGGAACGCGGTTCGAGTTGGCGTCCTTACTCAACGCCTGAACTTCCAAACCGTTTACCCGGAACACTTATTTCAATCGTTGGCGAAATGGTGTGTCCAGCTAAGGAACGAGTGAGAAATAACTTCCCGGCAGTGCTGGGTGGTGGGAAGCGGCACTGTTAAGATGCAATGGATCCGGAGGATAGACGATGCAGGCTGGTTACAGGGCT
>NZ_FCOX02000195.1 GCF_900044055.2 Caballeronia calidae
AGCCCTGTAACCAGCCTGCATCGTCTATCCTCCGGATCCATTGCATCTTAACAGTGCCGCTTCCCACCACCCAGCACCGCCGGGAAGTTATTTCTCACTCGTTCCTAAAGGTAGCGGAAATTAACTATGCCCCACAATTTGATAAGCAGCCTTGAGAAAAAATCATCTCAAAAAATGGCTTTTTCCTGAGGCGTCATCGCGATACACTAATCATGCACCGCACCAATTGCGGTTGCTTCGTGTCGCAACGGCTGCTAGGCCCCATTTGGTTATGCACATCTCTGGACGCGGCGAATTTTGTGACAGAACCGGTTTACTGTCATTCAATGACTTAAGGATTGCGCTTGTAAACTGCAAGCAAATCGGTTCCACTATATGGCAATTTGAGCGAACGTTGCCCATGTCTGAGCAGTGGATCGATCAAGAATTCGCGGGGCTGGATCATGGCGACGCGCGCCTGAATCGGAGGACTAAGAACTTGGTGGAGCGACTTTCAGGCAAGCCGGCCGCAAGTATCCCCGAGGCATGCGATAGCTGGAGCGAGACCTGCGCGGTCTACCGGTTTTTGCGCAATCCGGAGGTGACTTGGGATGTCATTTGGGCGCCGCGTTGGGCGAGCACGCAACACCGCATGCGCAAGTATTCAGTCGTACTGTGCATTCAGGATGCGACCGAGTTGGATTTCAATGGGCAGGACATAGAGGGGTCCGGGGCCGTGAACTACGAGGCGCGCAAGGGCATGTACTTGCATCCGACCTACGCGGTGAGCCGTGAGCGCGAAGCGCGCGGTGCCGATGGCGTACGCGGTGGGCAAAGAGAAAGCACGCGTTGGGGCGAAGGTTATGAGCGCCAAGCGGAAATGGCCGTGGACATGCCGCACACGCGATTGGTGTATGTAGCTGATCGCGAGGCGGACATGGTGGTATTGATGCGCCGATCCAACGGTTTAGGCACGCCTGTCGATTGGCTGGTGCGCGCGTGCCATGACCGTTGTCTGTCTGAGAACGAGGGTGTCAAGCTGTGGGCTGACAGATTCGCGTATAAGACGATGGCTAGACCCAAGCAGCCTCGATAAAATTAACGTTTATTTAAAAAAATAAATCATGAACCCCTCTTTCCTCCGAATAAAAACTCATTTGCGGCAAGATGTTTCGTTATTTTTGGACCACGGCACCCAGAAAGAAATTTTAAAAACAAAAAATCGTTGCCTTCTCGCAATCCCTTCAGCCAAATTTAAATTCCTGAACGAATTGGGAGTGTCGGATTCGCACAAGAACACCGCCTTCAGTTTGGCGACTTCGGTGCTTAATGCAAACCCCAATATCATCGATTCGGCGGACGCATTCGTCAAGGCTTTAGAGTTCAGTTGTGCGCTGGGTGAAGAAGCCATCGACGCAATGCTGAGTCGCTTCAACGAGGTTCCGGCCGAGCAAACGGCCAAAGTGATCAAGCTGCTCCTCGCTCGATTTTCGAAAGATGACAATCGCGGATTGCCTTCATCGGACTTAGTCTATGGCGTGATTCTAGCCGAACTCTCCCGTGATCTATCGCGATTTCCTGAGATGGACCGGGCGCCCGTTTTCAATAGTGTGCTGAGGCACGCGAAAACGCTGCATAGAGACGGATGCCTTGCACTTTTGTGCGCGCTTCCGCGCGCAGTCGGCGATCTTCCTGAAGATGCCCGAGCAGCCGCCTTTCAGATTTTATGGGAAGAAGCAGGCTTTTGCGATGACCGCACACGGCACGTTCCGTTACCGAATCTCGTGGACAATATTCGCATGCTACCCGACTCGGAACGCCCAATCGCCTTCCACAATGCGTTGATTGCAGTGAGCAAGCTGGACTCGAAGGTCCGGGAACCGTCGCTGCGCCAGCTCGCGCATAACATTCATTTTTGTCATAAGCCAAACGATCGAAAAGCGGTTTTCGATGCGATTTTGGACCAAGTCTCCATCCTTGACTGCAAGACTCGGCGCAATCCGCTTGCCAAGCTTGCGCAGGTGACCCCGTATCTTCCAAAAAACAACCGAAAGGCCGCTTTCGACAGCGTGCTTAAGCAAATCGGCAATCTTGAGAACGACGCGCGCGGCGAGGTGCTTAGTCGGTTGATGGAGGCGAGCCATTGGCTGCCAGACGAAGTCCAGTTAGACGCTTTCAGCAACGTGCTCAAGGAGGCCATCATGCTCAAGGGACAGGTGCTCACTGAGTTGCCGAAAATGATCTCCGGACTATCGGAACAGGACATGGTGAACGCATTGCAGCAGGCGCTGGCATGTCTGACCGCGTTCGACGACAAAACGCAAGAGTATATTAAAATTTTATGCGCAAAAATGAATATGTGATTACGAAATGGTTTAAAAGTCAGGGCCCTCCTACCTTAGCGCTGCAGGGTCGATGCTGATGGTCTGCCCCGCTCTCCAGGTGGGGCTCGACGCATTGACATTCACGCTCAGCCAGACGATTTCGGTCATATTTAATTCGGATGACTATCTTTACGTCGCCAGCGTTCTGTGCCGCTTCAACGATACCCCAACGGATGCTGATCCATGTTTTTGCCAAAATCCAGCATGCCACTTCTGCTGCGGTGGCAATGCTAATCAGCTCATTTGCTGCTACGCCAGTTTCGCAGCTACCCTCAGCTTCGTATCATCAAACTGAACCCGCAGAATTAAAGAAATTTAAGAGCTAAGATAAGGCCCTTCAATACATTAAGGGGCCCGTGTCCAGCTAGGCATGGTAGCCTGCAATCTTATAGCCATTGGCTTTTGGTTATCAGGATTCATCAAATAGAATAATAATTTCTTATATTTAAGTTCATGATTAATAAATTCGATTAGAATCAATTGTCTGAGGGAATACAAACAAGCCAGCAACTTCGCCTTGAGCGTCTGACGATGATCAGACGTTTCGATTCGACGTGCCAGTTATAGTGACTCAATCGCAAAGTCCGAAATATTCTCATGATGGAGCAAATCCCCGCTCCGATGCCACATTGCGAAGGTTCAAATCAATTTTCGGCCTGGGCGCGCAGCTCGCGTTTGGCATATTAAAGGCACGACACGGCAAGCGCATGAACGCGGTGGTGCACTACCATTCGGTGAGTGGGACACGACGGCCGCCTGCTATTCCCCGAATTCGTCGGTCTGCTGGCCGCACACGTCGGCAGCCGGTGATCGCGTTTCTCTACAATGCTTCGCCCCCCCCCCCGCTAAAGCACTACCGCCCTCGGTCTGATGCACAAGATGAAAACGAATGGCTGGCCTTCGAGGCACGCTATGCGAAAACGCGAAGGCGATAGCAATGCGATCCTTAACTAGAGACCGTGGCCTTGCCGGAAGTCGACGTCAAAACGATCACGCACCAGCACCTGCTGCGCAGCATGGACGCGCTGATTGATCAGCAGGAGGCGGTTGACCGGGTGGTCGCGGGCTTGCTGCGGCCGATGATCGACCAGGACCTGTCGGTGGTGTTCTACGACCTGACCACGATCCGCACCGAAGGACTGAGCGCCCAGGAAAACGATGTGCGCGAGTTTGGCATGAGCAAGGAACTGGTGGACGACCGGATTTGTCTACACGCCTTTCTGGCTACTCGGACAGGCGGCTTTCGTGCCGCCCGTCGAGACC
>NZ_FCOX02000196.1 GCF_900044055.2 Caballeronia calidae
GATCCGGCAGATCGAAAGCAAGGCGATGCGAAAACTGATGCACCCGAGTCGGGCGGACAAGCTCCGGCAATTTCTCGGCCACTAAGCTTGAGTTGCTTCCCGAAAACCTGATCTTTTGACTTCAAAAGCCCGGCCTGTCTTTGCGCCGGAGTTCGATGACGCGTTGGCGAAGTGCCCACGCGTCATCGCATGTTGCTCAGACTCAGGCTGTGGATGCCACGGTCTTTTGCTGTTTCGCTTAGTTGAATGGCAGCAGGTCTGTGACGTCAGCGTCCGGTGCACGCTGCGGCAGTTCCTTCAGCACGTGCAGCAGCCAGGCGTACGGCTCAACGTCGCACGCGCGACATGTGAGCATCGGGCTGAACACCATCGCGCTTGCTTTCGCCCCTCCAACCGTGTCACTGAACATCCATGATTTTCTTGAAGTGCAGAACGGCCTGATGTCGCGCTCGGTGGCATTGTTGTCCACCGCGACGCGCCCGTCGGTGACATAGCGACTGAGGTATTCCCACTGATTGCGCGTATAGCTGAACGCCTTGCCCAGCAGGCTCTCGGGCAGCACCAGCGGCGCCTTTTCATCCAGCCATTTCTTGAAGGCTTCCAGCAGCGGCACACTGTGCTGCTGTCTCAAACGGTATCGATAATCCGCAAGTGTCTCGCCTGCCGGGACATCGTTTGCGCAAGCATCTCGACCTGATACAGCGCCCTGAAGTATTCGAGCGCCTGATGAACGAGCGTACCCGCTTTCTTTTTGCTGCCTTTGTGCGCATCGACAAGCCGTCGGTCAGCAGCGTGCCTTTATAGACGGCTAGGAACGCCTGCGGGTATTGCTGGCCACGGCCCGGCTGGTAGTCGCACAGCACCACCGGCTGCTCGCATTCCTCGGCGCTTCTATAGCACCACATATACGATTTGCTCTGCGGGGTTTTGCCGTCCTCTTTCAGGACCTGCGTGGTCGTCTCGTCGCCCTGGATCAGCCCCTGTGACAGCAACGTCTGATGCAGCGCTTTATAAAGCCGGCTGTAGTGCAATTGTGCTGGGCGGATGATCGATTTCGCCAGGGAGCCGCGCGTAACGGGAATGTCGGCGCGCGCGAGAACATGCTCCATCCGGTACAGCGGCGTGCCGTCGACGAACTTTCCGACCGTAACGGCCGTGATGATTTCCGGGCTCGCGTGGCTGCCCGGTAATGGCTGCACCGACATCGGCGCGGTAATGATGGACGTGTGTTTGGCGTGGCGATCGCACCGGCGACAGCCGTATTTGAAACGCACATGCTGCAGCACGGACGCCTTCACTTCGTAATGCAGCTGCTCACTGATTTCTTCGCCGATGCGATGCAGCGCGTCGCTACAGCACGGACAGCTTCTGCGCGTCGGGCAGATCGTATTCAATACGCTGGCGCGGCAGATGGGCCGGCAGCGGCTTGCGTCCACGCTCGCCTGGTGCAGGCCTGTCCGTTTCCGGCAGTCCCGTGTCCGGCAGCGCGAAAGCGTCATCTACCTCATCATCTTCGTTCAGGCCCGGTGTGGCGGCAATCTGCTCGGCCTCGTCGAACACGCGACGCTTGAGTTTCTCGCTACTGGGTGCGAAGCGCTTGTCCTGCGCGAGACGAAACAGCTCTTCGAGCTGCTCGACCCGTTGCACGAGCCGCCGGTTGCGATCCTCGAGTTCGAGGATGCGTGCGATCAGCTCGCCAGATGGCAGGCATTTGAGATGGTCCTTGCTGGACGACTTCGGGCGATTGGTTTTCATGTACGGCACGATCCTGAAGTCGCCGCCGCAACAGGTTTACGTACGACCGTGATGATTTATGATTTACGTGACGTGCCGGTCTCGGCGCGCAGGATGACGGCGCATCGCATCGCATCGCATCGATGTCGATGCCATCCAGCAGCCAGTGCAACTGCTCGGGCGTCAGTTGCACTGGCTGCTGCCGGCGTGGCCACACAAAGCGATCCTCCTCGAGGCGACGGAGCATCATCCAGAAACCCGTACGGTCATACAGCAGAATTTTTATCCGGTCAGCTCGCCGGTTGCGGAAGGCAAACGGCGCGGGCAAACGGATCGAGCTTCATCTCCTGCGCCACCAGCGTGATCAGGCTGTTCATGCCGAACCTGAAGCCGATCGCCTCGCAATGCAGATAGACCCGCAGATCAGCGTCGAGCCGGAAACATGACAGCGCCCCAGCGTTTCGATCATTGCCGTCACCAGCACGGCATCCTGAGCTGCACATTCCAGTTCGACACTCACGCCATTTGGCGACTGCGCGACCAGCCGTGAAGGCAGCAGCGGTCGTTGTGATGCACGTACGGGCTCACGGCGCACGGGCGCTATCAACGGTTCAGGCTTCACGGCTTGCCCCAATTCCGTTTGGACGTCGGTATCGCCCCTGGCTTGAACCACAGGAACGAATACGGGTGGCCCGCTCTCGCTCACATTCAGCACGGTGCCCGAAACGCCTCTGCGCTTCGCCTTGTATTTGCCGATCCACCGGCGCATGCTGGTTCGCGTTCACGCCCGCTTTGAGCGCCATGCCAGCCACCGATACGCCGGGTTCGAGGCAGGCTTCAATCAGTCGCTGCTTGTCACGCTTATCAAAACTTCGTTTGCCGTCAGCTCCAACGTTGATTACACGCAGGGGCAGAAAATCTGGATAGCTCTGGGGCATGGGGTGTGTCCACTGAAAATGGTGGACACATGCTCTGCTATTTTGATTCCGGAAGATACGTGGGGCGTATTTCGCGCTTACCAGCAGTCCGTTGGTGTTTTCACAAGTTCCGCGTTGCCATGGGCTGTGCGGGTCGCAGAAGTACACCTTCACACCCGTAGCGGCGGTGAGCTCTGCATGTCGCGACATTTCCTTGCCTTGGTCGTAGGTGAAGCTCTGCCGTTGATGCGAAGGGAGAAGCTTGATTTGAAGGACTCGAAGAAGGCGAGAGTACCGATGCGGGGTACAGAGACGGCTTGGACGCAATCTGTACAAGCTGTGGAACCGGATGTCCTCAGGGAGCTACTTCCCACCGCCCGTGCGTGGCGGAATTCCGAAGGGCAATGACAGGAGCCGCAAGCGGTTACTGGGGACCCCAACGGTGACTTCATAATGCACCTCTCACAATTGAGTGTTGGAATGTTGCCGCGGTAGATGCCCTGAAGTGCGCACCCAATCCTCTAGTTGCCCGTTCCTTGGTGGCATCCAGCGTGGTCCATCACTGGCCCCGCCCATCGAGCTTGCGGGCCTGGACTACCCGGCGCTCGATCCAGTAATAGACGACGTGTGGACTGACATGCAGCCGATGAGCAAGCTGCTGTACCGAGAGCTCGTCCGGCCGCTTGAAGCAGGTTACTTCAATTCGATACCGGTAGCGGATCCATTTGACCATTTCAAGCGTGAACGATTTTCCAGTAAAACGTATCCGCTAATTTACGCACACCGTAGCGAGAATTGTTCGCAATGACTGGGCGAGCGTAGGCGCATCGCGACGATCG
>NZ_FCOX02000197.1 GCF_900044055.2 Caballeronia calidae
GCAAGGATAGCTTTTTCGAAAGGAGACGTGGGTAAAGGCCGTGCTGCGCACGGCGCGCTATCCCTCCTCGGCCTGAAGGCCGTGGTTTCCCGCGCAACCGGATGAACATCGTCACTCAGGGCGCAGCCGAGACGGGCGCGCCCGCATTAGACAAACCAGCCGACAAGTTCCGGTACGGCTTTCTCAAAGGCAACCCGCAGCTCACGAAGAACGGCGAACTGAAGCACCTGCTCACCATCGAAGGGCTGCCGCGCGGGATCGTCACGCATATTCTCGATACCGCCGAGCAGTTCGTGAGCGTGACCGATCGCGAGGTGAAGAAGGTGCCGCTCCTGCGCGGCAAGTCGGTGTTCAATCTTTTCTTCGAGAACTCGACGCGCACGCGCACCACGTTCGAAATCGCGGCGAAGCGGCTCTCGGCGGACGTGCTGAACCTGAACATCAACGCGTCGTCGACGAGCAAGGGCGAATCGCTGCTCGACACGATCAACAATCTCTCCGCGATGCACGCCGACATGTTCGTCGTGCGTCACGCATCGAGCGGCGCGCCGTACCTGATCGCCGAGCACTGCGCGCCGCACGTGCACGTGATCAATGCGGGCGACGGCCGTCACGCGCATCCGACGCAGGGCCTGCTCGACATGTACACGATCCGCCATTACAAGCGCGACTTCACGAAGCTGCGCGTGGCGATCGTCGGCGACATCCTGCATTCGCGCGTCGCGCGCTCGGACATTCACGCGCTGACCACCCTCGGCGTGCCCGAAGTGCGCGCGATCGGACCGCGCACGCTCCTGCCCGGCAATCTCGACCAGATGGGCGTGCACGTCTATCACAATCTCGACGAAGGCCTGAAGGGCGTCGACGTGATCATCATGCTGCGCCTGCAGAACGAGCGCATGAGCGGCGCGCTGCTGCCGTCCGCGCAGGAGTATTTCAAGAGCTGGGGCTTGACGCCCGAGCGTCTCGCGCTCGCCGCGCCCGATGCCATCGTGATGCATCCGGGCCCGATGAACCGCGGCGTCGAAATCGACTCGCAAGTGGCCGACGGCCCGCAGTCGGTGATCCTGAATCAGGTGACCTTCGGCATCGCCGTGCGCATGGCGGTGATGGGCATCGTGGCCGGCAACAGTGATTAAGAAATCGATATGAAGATCCAGATTCAAAACGGCACGATCATCGATCCGGCCGCGGGCACCGAAGAGCGCAAGGACGTATTCATCGCGGCGGGCAGGATCGTCGGCCTGGGCCAGGCGCCCGCCGATTTCCACGCCGCGAAAGTCATCGACGCGTCCGGGCTGCACATCGCGCCGGGTTTCGTCGATCTGTCCGCGCGCCTGCGCGAGCCGGGCTTCGAGCACAAGGCGACGCTCGAATCCGAAATGGCCGCCGCGATGGCGGGTGGCGTGACGAGCCTCGTGTGCCCGCCCGACACCGATCCGACGCTCGACGAGCCCGGTCTCGTCGAGATGCTCAAGTTCCGTGCGCAGAAGCTGCATCTCGCGCATGTGTATCCGCTCGGCGCGCTGACCGTCGGCCTGAAGGGCGAGACCATCACCGAGATGGTGGAGCTGACCGAAGCAGGCTGCGTCGGCTTCTCGCAAGCCGATAACCCGATCGTCGATACACGCACGCTGCAGCGCGCGCTGCAATACGCGACGACTTACGGCTACACCGTGTGGCTGCGTCCGCAAGACGCGTACATGTCGAAGGGCGGCGTGGCCGCGAGTGGCGCGGTGGCGTCGCGGCTCGGGTTGTCGGGCGTGCCGGCGGCGGCGGAGACTATCGCGCTGCATACGATCTTCGAACTGATGCGCGTGACGGGCGCGCGCGTGCATCTGTCGCATCTGTCGTCGGCGGCGGGTGTCGGGCTCGTGCGCGCGGCGAAGGCGGAAGGGCTCGCCGTGTCGTGCGACGTGACGATCAACCACGTGCATCTGACGGACATCGACATCGGTTATTTCGATGCGCAATTCCGCCTCGATCCGCCGTTGCGTCAGCAACGCGACCGCGAAGCGATTCGTGCCGGCCTCGCGGACGGCACCATCGACGCGATCTGCTCCGATCACACGCCGCTCGACGACGACGAGAAACTCCTGCCCTTCGCCGAGGCGACGCCCGGCGCAACGGGTCTCGAACTGCTGTTGTCGCTCACGGTGAAGTGGGCGCACGAGGCGAACGTGCCGCTCGCGAAGGCGCTCGCGCGCATCACGTCCGCGCCCGCCGACGTGCTGAAGCTGCCCGCGGGCCGCATCGCGACGGGCGCGATCGCCGATCTGTGCGTTTTCGATGCGGCAGGCGCATGGCGCGTCGATCCGCAGAAGCTGAAGAGCCAGGGCCGCAACACGCCGTTCCTCGGCTACGAGCTGCCGGCGCGCGTGCGTGCGACCGTCGTCGGCGGTCACGTCGCTTACGAGAGCCGCTGAACATGGGCGTCACGCTGCGCAAGCTGCGGCTTCTCGTCCACTTGCTGTACGGCATGTGGATCGTCGCGATGCGCTTTCCGCGCGCGTCCGCGAGCGAGCGCAGCGAGTTGAACCGCGTGTGGTCGCTCGAGATGCTGCGGCTGTCCGGCATGAAGCTCGTCGTTCACAACGACGAAGCGCGGCTCGATGCTGGCGTGCTCGTCGTGGGCAATCACATCTCGTGGATCGATATCTACGTGATCAATGCGTGGCGTCCGACGCCATTCGTGTCGAAGGCCGAAATTCGCAAGTGGCCGGTCGTCGGCTGGCTCGCGCATCAGCTGGACACGGTGTTCGTTCAGCGCGAGAAGCGCAGCGACGCGAAGCGCATCATGCACGAGCTGGCCGAGCGGCTGCTCGCCGGCGAAATGATGTGCGTGTTCCCCGAAGGCACCACGACCGATGGCCGGTCGCTGCTGCCGTTTCACGCGAACCTGTTTCAGGCGGCGGTCTCGGCGTCGTGCCCGGTGCAGCCGATCTGCCTCATGTACGAGGATGCGCAGGGTAGGCAGTCGACCGCGCCCGCGTATATCGGCGATATGTCGCTCAACGATTCGCTCGATGCGCTCTTGCGCGCGGGAAAGGTCACCGCGCATCTCTACGTGTGCGATCCGCTCGCGCCGGGCGCAGACCGGCGGCTGCTCGCGAGCGAGGCGCAAGCGTCGGTGAGCGCGGCGCTGGACCGGATGCGCGGCGCACCGGCCGTGCTCAGCGATGCGCTGGCCGTCGAAGCTGTCATTACGTCTTCATCCGGCTGCGGGGAAAACCACGGCCTTCAGACCGGCGAAGGATAGCGCGCCGCGCGCAGCACGGGGTTCATCCACGTCTCCCTTCGGTAAGCCTAACCTTGT
>NZ_FCOX02000198.1 GCF_900044055.2 Caballeronia calidae
CGGCGAGCCGAAGCGCTCGACGTGAATCTGCTTCTGCGCGACACCCGAGTCCTTCAATGCCGCTTCGGCTGCATCCATCATCGGGCCGGGGCCGCAGATGAACGCTTCGTCGATCTCTTCGGGCGAGAGCAAGGTCTCCAGAAACGCCTTGCATTTCTCCTGATCCAGCACGCCGTTGAACAACTCGACATCCTGCAGATCGTCGGAGAGCACGTGATACAGCGAGAACCGGTCCATATACCGATTCTTCAGATCTTCGAGCTCCTCGGCGAACATGATCGCGTCCACGCTGCGATTGCCGTACACGAGCGTGAAGCTGCTCGTCGGCTCCATATCCAGCGTCGTCTTGATGATCGCCAGCACCGGCGTGATGCCCGAGCCGCCCGAGAACGCCACGTAATGCTTCGCGTGGTCGGCGTTCAGGTGCGTGAAGAAGCGCCCATCGGGCGTCATCACGTCGATTTCATGGCCCGGCTGCAAGGTGTCGAACGCGAAGTTCGAGAAGCGTCCGCCGCGCACGCGCTTGATGCCGATGCGCAATTCGCCGTCGCGATCGTAGTCGGTCACGCCCACGCAGATCGAATAGGAACGACGCGTCTCTTCACCATCGATATGCGTCTTGAGCGTCACGAACTGGCCCTGCGTGAAGCGAAACGCATCGCGCAATGCGGGCGGCACCTCGAACGATACGGTGACCGCATCGGCGGTTTCGGGTCGGACGTCGCGGATGCGCAGCGGGTGGAATTGCGGAGTCGCCATGTTTTTCGGCTCGCTTTCAGTGATATCGGTTCAGTACGGCTTGAAGTAATCGAACGGCTCGCGGCAATCGATGCAGCGATACAGCGCCTTGCACGCCGTCGAGCCGAACTGCGCCAGCTTCTCGGTGTGCGTCGAGCCGCAGCGCGGGCACGCGATGACTTCTTTCTTGTAAGGCACGAAGCGGATCGGCTTTTCTGCGCTACTGCATGCGCCCGTCGGCGGCGCGATGCCGTAGCGGCGCAGCTTCTCGCGCGCTTCGTCGGTGATCCAGTCGGTCGTCCATGCGGGCGCCAGGACCGTCTCGATGCGATGCGCGCCGAGTTTCGCGGCGTCGATCGCCTGCGCGATATCCTCCGCGATCTGCGACATTGCCGGACACCCCGAGTACGTCGGCGTGATCACCACTTCGAGCACGCCATCGTCGCCGTGGCGCACATCGCGCAGAATGCCCAGCTCGCGAATTGATACCACCGGAATCTCCGGATCGGGCACCGCTTCGAGCACGTGCCACGCACGTTCGATCGTCGTGTTCATCATTGCGTTACCAGCTCGCGCCCGGATGTTGACGGGCCAGGCTCTGCATCTCGGCGAGCAGATAGCCCATATGTTCCGAGTGTTCGCCGTGCTTGCCGGTGGTGATGTGCTTCACTTCGGCGGGCGCCACGAGCGTGGCTTCATCGAGCGCGGCTTGCACGTGCTCGCGCCACGCCGCTTCGAACGCGCTCGCAAGCGGCGCGATGCCCGCATCGGCGACCGCCTGTTCGATCGCATCGGTCGCGAAGAACTCGCGCGTGTACGGCATCAGATAATCGAGCGCGGCCTGCGCACGCCGATGCGACTCCTCCGTGCCATCGCCCAGGCGCACCAGCCAGTCGCGCGCGTGATGCAGGTGATAGCTCGTCTCCTTGATCGACTTCGCAGCGATCGCCGCGAGTTGCGCATCGCTCGATGCCTGCAGCGCCGTCCACACTTCGACCATCAGCGCCGAATACAGGAAGTTGCGCACGATCGTCACCGCGTAATCGCGCTCGGCGCGTGTGGTGCCCGCGAGCGGGCCGACGTGCGGCAGCTCCGCGATCGTGTAGTTGGCGAATTCGCGCTCGCTGCGGAAGTATGCGTAATCGTCTTCGGTCTTCTTCGTGCCGTTGAGCGCCGCGTCGAGCGTCGCCGCGTGCGTATAAAGAAGCCGCGCCTGACCGATCAGATCGAGACTGATGTTCGCCAGCGCAATGTCTTCTTCCAGCGCCGGGCCGTGGCTGCACCATTCGGCGTTGCGCTGACCGAGGATCAAGGCGTTGTCCGCGAGACGCAGCACGTAGGCGAGATGTTCCTTCGTCATGTCGCCTGCCCCTTACATGTGATTGATTTCGTCGGGCAGCACGAAGAACGTCGGATGCCGATAGATCTTGTCGCCCGCCGGCTCGAACAACTCACCCTTGTCCGCCGGGTCCGATGCGGTGATCGCCGCCGACGGCACCACCCAGATGCTCACGCCTTCCTGACGCCGCGTGTACACGTCGCGCGCCATGCGCAATGCGCCGCTCGCGTCCGGCGCGTGCAGGCTGCCGCAGTGCTTGTGATCCAGTCCCTGCTTGCTGCGCACGAACACTTCCCAGATCGGCCATTCCTTGTTCATCGTCGATGTCTCCTTGATCCCTTCACGCCGCTTGCTTGTGCAAGCGCGCCTTCTGTTTTTCCGCATGCGCCAGCGCCGCTTCGCGCACCCATGCGCCCTCGTCGTGCGCCTTCACGCGCGTGGCGAGGCGCTCCTTGTTGCACGGGCCGTCGCCGTTGACCACGCGCCAGAACTCGTCCCAGTCGATCTGGCCGTAGTCGTGTGCCTTGCGCTCCTCGTTCCACTTCAGGTCCGCGTCGGGCAGCGTGACGCCGAGGATCTTCGCCTGCTCGACCGTGGCATCGACGAACTTCTGGCGCAGGTCATCGTTCGAAATGCGCTTGATGCCCCACGCGAACGACTGGCCGCTGTGGATCGAATCCTTGTCGCTCGGGCCGAACATCATCAGCACCGGCCACCACCAGCGGTTCACCGCCTGCTGCACGAGGTCCTTCTGCGCCTGCGTGCCCTTCATCATCCCGAGCAGCGCGTCGAAGCCCTGGCGCTGATGGAACGACTCTTCCTTGCAGATGCGGATCATCGCGCGGGCATAGGGCCCGTAGGTGCAGCGGCACAGCGGGATCTGGTTCATGATCGCGGCGCCATCGACGAGCCAGCCGATCACGCCGACATCGGCCCAGGTGGGCGTCGGGTAGTTGAAGATGCTCGAATACTTCGCCTTGCCGGCGTGCAGCGCCGCGACCAGCTGATCGCGCGAGACGCCGAGCGTTTCGGCGGCACTGTAGAGATACAAGCCGTGGCCGCCTTCGTCCTGCACCTTGGCAAGCAGGATCGCCTTGCGCTTGAGACTCGGGGCGCGGCTGATCCAGTTGCCTTCGGGCTGCATGCCGATGATCTCCGAATGCGCGTGCTGCGAGATCTGGCGCACCAGCGTCTTGCGGTACGCCTCGGGCATCCAGTCCTGCGGCTCGATCTTGCCGTCGGCCTGCATCACCGCGTCGAAGCGGGTTTGCTCGGGGGAGGACGCGGCGGTGGGCGCGTCGGCTGCTTGTGTGGGGCTCGGGAGGTCGAGGGATTGGGTGTACATG
>NZ_FCOX02000199.1 GCF_900044055.2 Caballeronia calidae
CACCGTTCTCGAGGTAACGCACCAGCTTCGGCCACTGCTCACGTAGATAGCTCAGTGCCCGGCCAAGCAAACTCTGAGGCAGCACCCCTGGAGACTGCTCGATCATGAGAACCCTGATGACCTCGAGTACGCGGTATCCGCCCGAGAATCCCCATTCTTGATAGAGCTTGGCTGATGACGGACGATTCTCCCATTGCAATGACGGGAGAACATTCATGCAGGAACTGGAGAAGTCGAGCGGAGATGATGCGGTGGCGATGGCAACGCCGCCCAGAAGGCAGCGCAATCGGCGTGTACGGCCATGGCAGGAGGTCGTGAGCGAGTATCAGGCAAGCGGGTTAGCGATTGAGGCTTATTGCGAGCGCAGTGGGATTTCGCGCGCCTCGATGACGAGGTATCTGGTGCTTGCTCGCCAGGCCGGGCGAAGCAGCGGCATGGAGCAGGCCATGAACGCGACAGGCGCGGTAGCGCAGGCGATGTCGGGCTTTGTGCGCGTCGGGATCGTTGATCGTGCTGTGAACGCCACCTGCAACGGGACTGCGTGCGACGTGCCGGAGTTACTTCTGGGCGATGGAGTCAGACTGCGACTTCCGGCATACGCGCTCGAGCCTGTGCTTCAGGCGATGATCGCTCGTATTGGCGGAGGAGCGCAATGATGATGCTTTCGACGGCAGTCAAGGTGTACATCGCCGCCGCGCCGATCGACATGCGCAAGTCGATCGATTCGCTTTCGATGCTGGTGCGCCCAATGTTTGATCAGGATGCCTTGAGTGGGCACGTGTTCGTGTTCTACGGCCGGCGCCGGGACAAGATCAAGGTTTTGGTGTACGACCGCACCGGATTTTGGTTGATGTACAAGCGCTTCGAGAGCGGATCGCTTGCCGATCCTTCGGCGATCGCGCAACGCGGGCTCTCGCTTGCTGAGCTCACCACATGGCTTGAAGGAATCGACATCGGTGTACGTCGGCGCGTGCACGCAGTAAGCGCAACGGTGATCTCATGAATCGTGAAGATAAGCTCGGGAGCGGGTCGATCGCTGCAATAATGCTCAGCTATGCAACCGCTCAACGCCCCAACCACGAAACAGCCTTTGCCGATTGCATTGGGGGCGTGGAATCTTGCGCAATTGCTCGGCGAGATTGCCGCGCGCGATGCGACGATCGAGCAGCAACAGCGCGAGATCGAACAGCTGCGCGAACGGGTCGAAGGGCAAAGCGAGTTGCTGGCCAAGACGCAGCAAGTGCTGCTCGAGCTGCGGGCCAAACTGTTCAACGCGCGGCAAGAGATGTTCGGGGCGAGCCGCGAACGCATGAACGAGTGGCAACTGGACATCTTCGATCAGGAACACGAATCGCCGCTGCCGCCACAGGCGCCGGATCTGTCGATTCCGGTGCAGGGACACCAGCGCAAGCGTCGCGGCAAGGGCCGCCCGGCGCTGCCAGACGATCTACCGCGCGAGCGCGTCGTGCATGCGATGTCGGAACAGGAGTTGGCGCAGTACGACCGGGCGACGGTGATTGGCCAGACCGTCACGCGCACGCTCAAGTACACCCCGGCCAAGATTTCAGTCATCGAGCATGCGTGTTTGCGATACGCGCTAGTCAAGGACGGCGTCTCGACGGTGCGCGGCGTGAGCTTCCAGGCCTCGCCGCTGATCAAGAGCAATGCGAGCCCGGAGCTGCTCGCGCGCATCATCGTGGCGCACTTCGACTCGGGCATGCCGTTTTACCGGCTGGAGGAAGAGTTCGCGATGCACGGGTTGCACCTCTCGCGCAACACGATGAGCGACTGGACGATCCGGCTCTCGAAGCTGGTGCTGCGCCTGTACGAGGCGTTCAGAGCTCAGCTACTCAGCGCACCGGTCATTTTCGGCGACGACACCCCCTTTCCGCAGTTGTGCAAACAACTGGATCGGACCAGGACGGTCCGGCTATGGGGCTATGCGAGTGCGGGAGCGGTATTTCAAAATGGCCAGTGGGTGAGCGCGCCCAAGGTGGTGTACTACGACTACACGGCAAGCCGTGCTGGCTGCCATCCCATGGCGCTGCTGAGCCACTACGAGGGCTACCTGCAGGCCGACGATTACTCAGGCTGGGCGGCACTATTTCGCGGCGGCAAGATTCAGCACGTGGCCTGTCATGCGCATGCACGCAGGATGTTCTACAAGATTTATCGGCAGCTTCGCAAGGAATCGCCGCAGACAGCTCGCGAGAGCGTGGCGGCGCAGGCGCTCGCGTGGATTCGCAAGCTCTACGACATCGAGCGCAAGTTGCACGATGCCGATCCGTCAGAACGAAGGCGGGTGCGCCAGCAGGAATCGGCGCCGCTCTTGCACGATTACCAGCTCTGGCTGCAGGCCCGAGCGGGCGAAGTCCTGCCCAAATCGGGATTGGGTCGGGCCATTGCCTATACGTTGTCGAACTGGGCAGCGCTCACGTGCTACCTCGACGATGGCAATCTGGCGATGGACTCGAACCTCATCGAGCGCGCCATCCGCAGGGTGGCGATCGCTCGGAAGAACCATCTTTTCTTCGGCTCCGAGGCCGGGGGCAAGGCCGCGGCAGTGTTCTACAGCATACTGGCGACCTGCCGGGCCAACGATGTCAACCCGTACGAATATCTGGTCGATGTGCTCGGTCGGATCAACGACCACCCGGTCAATCGGATCGAGGAATTGGCTCCATACAACTGGAAGCCCTCTGGGACGAGCGGATCAACAGCGAGCAGGGACTCGACGTCGTCCTTGCCGGTAGCGGGCTCGGCGACGCGGCACTGAATCGAGCCCGCGCATCAAGCAGAACGAAACGATGAACAAGGCAAGCGCAAACAAGACTGAACGCAAGATCTCCGAGACGATCCTGGACTTCGGCGAGCCGCTTCTGTCCGAGGCGATTACCGAAGAGACGCCCATTGCGGTGGTGCGCGAGGTATACAAACTGGTGGTGCTGGTGTGGAACGCGCATGTTGCCGCCACGCCGCGTTGGGCAGATCCCACTTATCTACAGATGCTGCAGCAGATCGCGACCTCGCCGCAGATGCCATCGCAAGCGCGTGCCTGGATCGGCAAACTTTCACACCGATGGCAGGAGAAGTTCTCCGACGCCCGATACTGCGTTGGCCATTGGCACGTCAAGATCCAAGACGACGATACCGTGAGCTTCTTCTGTGACGCCCGGGAAGCGCCGCGGCGGTAATCATCGTCGCGCACATGATTGGCTCAACGGTGACGACGTCGCCAGGTATCGACGTCGCCCCCAACCTCACTCCCCGACGGTTCCTGAGTTTCCGCGAAATCGCGAGCTTTCGCTACTACGGGGATTCTCGGGCGGATACAGTACGCGGGCACTATAGCGTTGCCGCAGGCGCTGACGCCGGTCCGCACTCCACGTTTTACTGCGCGCCTCGGCGGC
>NZ_FCOX02000200.1 GCF_900044055.2 Caballeronia calidae
TCCATATCCGCCAGCTCGACTAAAGTCCTGATGCCAGGACGGACTGAACTACATGCCGCTTGACGCGTGGCTGACGGCAACAGGTGTCGGACTGCCTTCAAGACCCTGGCGTACACGCTGATCAACCTGCGGCACTACTGCCGACAGCGTAGCGGTCAAAAGTGGCGGTGAGTATGCGTGACGTCGCTGCGCGGCCGGGGCCACCCACGACGGTTTTATACGAAATGCAAACCTTCATTTCGGGCAAAACCGCGTAATTGCGTATTCCACGGAGAAGACCGGCGATTCCACGCGAAAGCGAGCAAGGTGCAGAGGCGAACGCATCCTATTGCGATCCTGTAGAGGGTTGGCCTTCAGGTTACCGTCGAACTGCTCGATCGCTAAGCCTTCACCCGCACTTCCGACCCTTCCCCACCGAACCTTCTTACCGAACGGCTATCTACGGATGGCTGACCTCGCCAGCACACGCAGATCACAGCGATCACGCGCTCGAGCGCTCCTCGACCAAAGAATAACAAGCTCATTAACTTTGGTTGTCGCCAAAGGTCATATCGCCACACTCTAAAGTCTGCCATCAACAGATGATCGACTTTCGCCAATTCTCCTTTTCAGCCGTTTTTCTTTCACCAAGTCGCGACCAATGGCTATGCCCGCCCGCGCAAACGCATGTGAGGCTTACTCAACAAGCCGTGCGGTCGATGGCTGCGTGCGCGGTCTTCACTCTCCATTACGTCACCTCAGCGGGTATTCCCCCCGATACGCACGAGGATCACTATAGCGACGCTGTATCGGTTTCGTCTAACAATTCAATGGAGCGTCTGTGAACAAGATTACCGAATTCAATAACATTGCCCGTCCCTCGCAACCGGCGCTGCCGGCTTTCATCGCCGGCCGCGTTAATCGATACTACCGTGAGCGCGTGCAGGACACCTGGGGCGGCGGACATATCATGCGCGGGCGCACCCCAGGTTCTGACGCCTTGCATTTGTCGAGCAACGACTATCTTTCTATTGCGCAGCATCCCGCGATCCTTGGCGCGATGCAGGATAGCATTCGGGCTGAAGGCAATGGTCTCCTGATGTCGAGCGTCTTTCTGCATGGTGAATGTCCCCATATTCAACTTGAGGACCGCATCGCTCATTTCATGCATGCCGAATCGGGGATTTTGTGCCAATCCGGATATGTTGCGAACACGGGCCTTCTACAGTGCATTGCATCGGCAGACACCCCAGTGTATGCCGATATGATGGCTCACATGTCCTTGTGGGACGGCATTCGCAGCGCAGGCGCACCGGCGATTCGCTTTTCCCATAACGACGCGCAACACTTGGAGCGGCAGATTGTGCGCCATGGTCCCGGGATTGTCGTCGTCGATTCAGTCTATAGCACCAACGGCAGCGTCAGCCCATTGACGGAAATTGCCACCATTTGCGCCGCACACGACTGCGTGCTGGTCGTAGACGAATCTCATTCGCTCGGGACTCATGGTCCCAACGGAGCCGGACTGGTGGTCGAGCTTGGATTACTTGATCGCGTGCATTTTCGTACGGCAAGCCTGGCCAAGGCGTTTGCGGGACGCGCAGGCTTCGTCACTTGCAATTCCGAATTTCGCGATTACTTTAAATGTGAATCAAGCCCTTCGATTTTCAGTTCAACCCTGCTTCCGCACGAAATCCGCGCGATCTTGGCCACGGTGAGCGTGATTGAGCGAGAAGGCTGGCGCCGAACTCGCCTGCACGCGAATGCCGCCTATCTGCGCAAGAGTTTGACCGATCTTGGATTTAATCTAAACGCCAGTCAAACGCAAATCATCGCGCTTGAGGCAGGTACTGAACAACGCACTATTATTTTGCGTGATGCACTTGAATCACGCGGCATATTCGGCTCGGTTTTTTGTGCCCCCGCAACCGCAAAGAATCGAGCGCTGGTTCGGCTATCGGTGAATGCGTCATTGAATCACTCACACCTTGAAAAAATTGTTAAAGTGTGCAGCGACATTCGTCAAGAAGTTGAACTTGATAAGTGGCACTCAACACGCCGCGCCGCGCGTCAGGATATACACCTGAATCCGGTGGAGCAATATACGCGCGACGAACTAGCGGCATAACCGGACGGCGGTTGGCGCGGTGCTTGTCGCACGGTTTTGCGCAAGTCATCAAAGCACCGACCCAGCCGCCAACACATCCATGGGACACTCATTAGCCAGCCTAAGACCGACCGGGATATCCCGAACGTGCGCCTTCGTGGCGGAGCATGAGCGTCCCGCGCATCGCGGATCGATGATCGCATCGAGCTGACCGCCCGCCACCTCCATCCCGTCCTCCTCAAAATGACGACGACGCCTTCTATAGCGGATACGGACTTAATCAGTAGTGTCCCTAATTTTTATTCCAAGCCGTACGCCGTCCAATAGCAATTCCGCACAAACAAGTTAAAACGAATCGCGAGGCCGACCTGAGAGACCGGCGACCTAAGTAGTCCTCAATTAGATCGGCAATACACCATATCTACCGGCGTAAGAAGGACCGTCGCCTTGCACCTCGCTGCCTTGGCTTGTCCTGTCAACCCACTTGCCGTCCATGATGCGACAGGACCGCCCTTTTTCCAAACGCTGCCATGCAGACAAAGCGATAAATAGCGCCAAACAGCCCATGCAATATGAGATCTTCAAAATCCCGTGACACGACCGAGGACCGCACACCTGTCACATGCATCGAGCCGATCCGAGAACATCGACGAGCACCGTACCCTCCATGGCTGGCAGTGGGTCGATGCGATGGATGCCCTCGCCTAGGAGTATGCGCGGCAGAAATCTGATGTCATCCGGCCGAGCCGGGTAAGCGTTGTTAGGAGATGCCAATAAGCTATCTTCCCTACGAGCCGCAGCAGCAGATGTTGCTGCCCCACGCGCTGCAAGACTGGCTGCCTGAAGGGCACCTGGCCTATTACATCAGCGACACGGTGGATTCGCTCGACCTGTCAAGCTTCCATGCGCGGTATGCGGGCGGCGGCCCGCGCAATCAACCCTTTCATCCGGCGATGATGGTGAAGGTGCTCGTCTACGGCTATGCGACCGGGGTGTTCTCGTCGCGCAAGCTGGCCAGGAAGCTGCATGAAGATGTCGCGTTCCGGGTCCTCGCCGCGGGCAACTATCCGGCGCATCGCACGCTTTGCGACTTTCGCGCCTTTCACTTGAAGGAACTGTCGGACCTGTTTGTGCAAGTGGTGAAGCTGGCCAAGGAATGCGGACTGGTCAAGCTCGGGACGATTGCCGTTGACGGCACGAAGATCAAGGCCAATGCGTCGCGTCATAAGGCGATGAGTTACGAGCGGATGAAGAAAGCCGAGCTGGAACTCAAAGAACAGATCGATGCGCTGCTGGCCAAGGCGAA
>NZ_FCOX02000201.1 GCF_900044055.2 Caballeronia calidae
CTTATGGGGAGTCCTCGCTAACGGGGATCTCGCGACCATGTTCGATTCTAGAACGGCCGAACACCACTAGTCAGCTGTCCCCAAGGCGCATATTTACTCCCCATTAAAATACGCTCTTCCGGTGCTATCGTTGTTTCGCTTTCGCGAGCAATCATCACAGGAGGACGTGATGCTAGACACATACCTGGTAGCACCAAAGACATTGAGGCGCCTGCGGACAGGACCGGCCGGTGCTTTCATTGACGGCTTTGCTGATGCACTGGAACGGGAGGGATATTCGGCAGCCAGTGCCGTACGATACATTCGGGCCGCTGATCATCTGGGCCGCTTCATGCTGACGGTTGGCAGGCCCCTTGCCGAGGTAAGTCCGCGGATGCTGGAAACCTTCCATCGACATCTTCCAACGTGCAACTGTCCAGATGCAAAGGGCGGTAAAGTAAGCCACCATGTTTACTTCGGAGCGAAGCGCTTTCATGAATACCTGGTTGGGATCGGTGTCTGTGAAACGTCTAAGATTGGCACTGCAGAGATTTGCGAATCCAACATCGTCAGCGATTTCCGTCAGTGGATGCAAAAACATCGGGGTGCGAAGCTGGCGACGCTTCGACTGTACTCTCGCGATGCCTCGACAATGCTCGAGTTGCTTGGTCACGATGTCAGCGGATGGGATCCAAAGCGCGTGCGCGCGTTTCTCCTGGACAGTGTTTGCAAGTGCGGTGCGGGTACGGCCGAAAAGCGGGTCACCAGCGCGCGAGCCTTCCTGCGATATCTGGGTGTTCGCGGCCTGTGTCGGGCCGGTCTCGATCAGGCGGTTCCCGCCCTGGCGCATTGGCGCCTGTCGACATTCCCGAAATGTCTTGGGTCTGACGATGTTGACCGTTTAATTGCCGCTTGCGATGGCCATTCACTTCGAAAACTTCGCGACCGCGCGATTATTCTGTTGCTCGTACGACTCGGGCTGCGTGCGGGAGATCTCGCGAACCTTCGAATGAAAGACATTGAGTGGAAAACCGGCACGCTGCGGGTCTCGGGTAAAGGACGTTATGAAGTTCGACTACCGCTACCCCAAGACGCGGGTGAGGCACTCCTGCGCTATCTCGAATCCCGGCCCCGCGTGAGAGGAGATGACCACGTCTTCATACGAAACATTGCTCCATTCAGACCGTTTGAGTCAGGAGATGGTGTTTCGTCGGTAGTGGAACGCGCTCTCAAAAGAGCCGGGGTGAATTCACCGGCCAAGGGTGCACATCTGTTGAGGCACACAGCGGCGACCGAGATGCTGCGTCACGGACTTCCCCTTGATCGGATCGGTACGATCCTCAGGCATCGCGGTATTGATACAACCGCTTATTACGCCAAGGTTGACGTTGCACTGCTCAGCCAGATTGCCCCAGCCGTGGCCGGAGGTGATGAAATGATGTCCGACGTGGAGTCCTATCTCGCGATGCGTCGTGCCGCGGGATTCAAGCTGTGTAATGTCGAATACCTGCTGCGCAGCTTCGCGCGCTTTGCCGTCAATCGTGGTGAAACGCACGTCCGCGCACAGACTGCTATCGACTGGGCAAGTGAGACTGCGTCCTTAGCACAGCGTGACGCGCGGCTGAAAACCGTATGCCGGCTAGCACGGTATCTGTCCATTGAGGACCAGAACCATGAGTTGCCGCCGACACAGTATTTTGGCTGCCGAAAGGCCCGGCGCGCTCCGTACATTTATACTCCAGCGGAGATTGAACGACTGATCGACGCTGCCCGGAAACTCGAGCCTACCAGCGCTCTGCGTCCGCACACATATGCTACGTTGATCGCTCTGCTGTCCGCCACCGGTCTGCGCGTATCGGAAGCCCTGAATCTACTGTATGCCGACGTTACGCCCGAAGGCCTCTTCATTCGGAAAGGTAAATGCCAGAAAAGCCGTCTGGTTCCTCTTCCCAAAACGGCGACGGAGGGGCTGCGCAAGTATCTGACGTTGCGGCGACTGGCAAATCCGGACGATGACCACGTGTTTGTTGACGACAACGGAACCCCCCTCAGGTATACGATTGCTTACTGGACATTCCAGAAGCTGCTGAAGTCGGCATGCATTGGCTCTTTCTACAACGGTCAGAGTCCACGGTTGCATGGGTTCAGGCACACGTTTGCCGTTCGTGCACTCGAAGCGAGCCCCGAAGGTCGGAACCGCGTCGGGCAGCACATGCTGGCCCTTGCTACGTACTTGGGGCACACCAACATCAAAGACACCTATTGGTACCTCGAGGCCACTCCGGAACTCATGCGCGAGATTGCAATCGTCGTCGAGGACTTCCTCATCGGAGAGCAGAAATGACCCCGTTAGCTTCCCACGTGTCGGCATTCCTTCGCGAAACCCTCGCACATCAGAAAGGGGCCAGTCAACACACTTGCGACTCTTATGCCTGCAGCTTCCAGCTGCTCTTCGAGTTTGCTGCTGAGCGGCTTAATGTGTCACCCTCGCTCCTCGAGCTGGAGCAGCTCGATGCGGAAATGATCGGTGCGTTTCTAGAGTATCTGGAAGATGACCGGGAAAACTCACCGGGGACTCGCAATGTGCGATTGGCAGCAATCAGGTCGTTCTTCCACTTCCTCGAATATCACGAACCCATCATGCTTGAACAAATACGGCGCGTTCTTGGCATTCCGTACAAGAAGACTGATTCGCGCCTCGTGCCGTATCTGTTAGAAAAAGAGATTCGTGCCCTGCTCGATGCACCCGACCCGACAACACGTGAAGGTATAAGGGATCGTGCAATGCTGCATCTGGCTATCTGCGATGGCCTGCGGGTTTCAGAACTGACGGGATTGCAAATGGACGATATCGCATTGCCATCTTTGAGCATTCGCATCCATGGTAAAGGGCGACGTGAGCGTACGCTCCCTCTCTGGAAGGTGACCGCTAAAGCAATGCGTGCGTGGATGTCGGTCCGGGGAGTGGTTCGGGTCCCGGAGTTGTTCGTCAATGTGCGTGGTGAATCAATGAGCCGCTGGGGTGTTTCATACATCCTCAAACAACATATCAATGCGGCGAGCCAAAAATGTCCTTCGTTGTTGGAGAAACGTGTTTCGACCCACGTTCTACGACATACCTGCGCGATGTTAGTACTACAGAATACAAACGATATCCGTAAAGTTTCTTTGTGGCTCGGGCATAGCAATTTGGCTACTACTGAAATCTATACTCGCGCCGACCCTACCGAGAAGCTTGAGGTGCTCAACGCAATCGTTCCTCCGGAACTGCGTCGGGGATCGTTCAAGCCGTCTGACAAGGTCATTGCCATGCTAAGTGACAAGCTTTAATGGAGAGTTCCTGGAGCGCGGGCTGCACGGTTCGCGCTCGCTCGACACATCGACTCCCCGTTTGAATAAACTCCCCATAAG
>NZ_FCOX02000202.1 GCF_900044055.2 Caballeronia calidae
CGTAAGCATGCGGGCGGCCCGCAAGCGCTTCTTGGTTGCCTCGTCCATCGGCTTCTTTGCCATGGCATGCATCTCCAATCAATCCCTCAGAGATACAACGCACCAGCATCGAATCGGTTGTCATCTTTTATGGAAATATCAATACCTGGAGGGAGTTCCACTCAGCGATTTCACGCCAACGCCTGGAAAGGCATAGACTAGCCGTGTGGCCACAGAAGCATCCATGCGATACAGAGGAAAGCAACAGTTCCGTAGACGGCATATACCGGCACTTTCCGCGTCGCAAAGCACAGCAGCGCGAAGATTGCCGTCAGGAGATAGTCCGGCTGCCATGGCGCTTGATAGCCAATTTTCAGCACCGCGACAGCGAGAAAAGCGGTTGTCATCGATCGCAGCGCGCGCATGCCGCGCCCGAAGCGAGGATGTAACGCAACCTGTCTCAGGTGCCGCTGCGCGAGTACGACCAGACACCCGGATGGCGCAAACAACGCGAGGGTTGCCATCAACGCACCGGGCCAGAGCCCGGCCAGATAGCCGAAGAAAGGAACGACATTCAGCAACGGCCCGGGGGCGACCGGCGAGAGGGCAAAACCCAGCGTGAAGTCGTTTTCGGTGATCGCCGTAGCTGGCGTAACGAACAGCGTTTTCAGGACCGGCAACGCAGAGAAGCCGCCACCGAACAAGGTCAGCCCAGCCCCGCCGAGACGCAGCCATATCAGCCTGACATCGTAGGGGGGCGGCAGTGGAATGCCAAACATGACAACCAGGAGGCTAAGCCCGGCCAGCAGAACACGGTCGCCCCGCTGCCAGGCAATCTCCAGCGATCCCTGCTCGTGTGAACCTGCAAGCCAGCCGACCAGAAAAGCACCGCCTAGCATCACCACATAGGCAATCGGGCTATGGGCATGCAAAAGCGCGACGCAACCTATCGCAGCCGCTATCCCGTCGAGCCAGCCGCGCACGAGTGTCCGGATCTGCCGGTACCAGGTCACGGCGATCAACATTGCCAGGACGACCCGAAGATGGTTCAACAGCATCGCCGCGCTCGCCGCATGGACAAACGATGTGCGATAAAAAGCGGCGAAAAGGGTCATTGGGATAAAAAAAGGCAGCACGCTTGCGATACCGCTCGCCCATGCACCTACACGGCCACGCAGCACATAGCCGAGCTGCACGGCGACGTTGCAGCCGACCGGTCCGGGCACCATCCAAGCAAGAGCAACAAGATCGGAATAGGCAAGGCGCGTCAGTCGCCCCTCGCGCTCGACATAGTGATGTTCAAGTTGAGCCATCAGCGCAAGCCCACCCCACGACAGCGCCGAAAGGATAAATACCGTCCGAAATAGTTTCCATATCGGAACCAGTGCAGTCGTCTGCGGCTCGCTCAAGGTAGTCGTCTATCCGTCAATAAGGTTCGAACCGGGCACTTCTGCATTGCAGACGCATGACATCTACAACTTTTATAACGCACTGGTCGCAGCGGCAGACACGCGGTTACGGCCCGCTGCCTTCGCGTCGTAGAGCGCTTCGTCAGCGGCCCTGATCGCAGCATTGAGTTCTCCGTTCATGCCGGGATCCCAGCTCACCATGCCGATGCTGGCAGTCACGCATCCATATTCACTGCCCTCGTGTTCGATTCCACATGCATAGATCGCGCTCCGGATCCGTTCAGCTATTTCAGCAGCGCCGGCCGCCGACGTGTCCGGCAGCACGACGACGAATTCCTCACCGCCGTAACGGGCCGCCGTATCTGCCGGACGACGAATGCCATTGGTGATGCACCTCGCCACATGAACGAGCACGTCGTCTCCGGCGGGATGACCATACAAGTCGTTATAGCTCTTGAACCGGTCGATATCGACGAACAGCAGCGAGAGTACTCTGCGCAAGCATTTGGCGCGACGCCACTCCTCGTCTAGCACTTCGCCCAGGCGATGACGGTTGGCCAGTCCTGTCAGGCTATCCGTGACCGCCAGGCGCTGAAGTTCGCCTTCGGCGAGCGCCCGCTGTCGTAATTGGATTCCCAGCATGGCGGACAGACCGATAAATGCCGATCCCAATAACCCCATCAGCGAACCTATCGTCAGGGCGCGGCGACGCCACGTGGCATAGATATCCTGCTCGCCTGCTGCAGCCATGATAATCAGCGGTAGGTGCGGGAAATTCCGGAACCAGTACAGACGGTCGACACCGTCAATCGATGCGGTGTCACTGAAGCTGCCTTCGGCGGCTGCCATAAAATGACGGAAGGTACTCGCACCCTGGATGCTGCGTCCAGGAATTTTTGCATCGTACGGCTGGCGCATGACCATAACACCATCGCGGCCAATCAGCGAAAGCGAGCCGTGGGCGCCGAGCGAAAGACCTGCGAAAAGGTGATGGAAATATTCGAGATTAACCGAGAGCATTACCACGCCCGCAAACGATCCATCCGGGTGCGAAATGCGCCGGCTCAACGCAATACTCGGCGTGTCGCCGCGCAGTCTTGAGTAGTAAGGATCGCTCATGTACAGGCCCACTTCCGGACGAACACGATGGATGACAAACCACGGTTTATCGCCCAGATTGCGGCTGCGGGGCAGATCGCTGGCCGAATCGAGCACGACGTTTCCGCTCTCGTCGAGCACCAGAAAGGCGCCGAGAAACCGCGCGCTTGCTGCCCGGTCAAACAGTAATTCCCTGCGCAGACGCGGCGTCAGGGCCATCACATCCCTGTCCTGCAGCCCGTCAACGACCGCCTGCAACGACAGGTCATACAGCTCGAGATTACGCTCGATGTCGCGCTCCGCAATGAGCGCCAGGTCACGCAATGCATCTCGAGCACGGTCCCGCGCATCCTGACGGCTTTGATACAGTACCAGTACGCATAACCCGACCATCACGATCGAAATCAGCGCGCCGCAGGCCGTCATCATGAGCAGCGATGTTGACAGCTTCTCCAAGACGCCGCGGGTCGGCTGGCCAGTGCGGCTCGCTTGCCTTATTGTCATCTGTACGGACTCTTCGCTTGTTCGCAGCAACTTCGGATATTACCTTCTGTCCCGAATTTTGTGCCCGGGGAGGACTCAGCCGCGAAGATTCGGCAATGCACGAGCATTTTGCCGAAATGGGTGCGGTGGCCGCCCATGTGGCTTCGCCTGTCGCCGTGCCTAGCCTCACGCCACATTCTGAGCGTACGGGGATTGAAGCTCGCGCAGGGCTTTCCTATGCCAAAGTGCGACCAAACAAGCGGCAGATTTTCTGCCACCCTCACTGCGACGCTTCATGCTCGGGCTGCCAATGCGCGCATAACATCGTGCGTAAGCCGTCCATCTTTGACGTCTGGCGGTGATCGACTGGAGCGAGGAGCATAGGTGTCCACCAATTTCGAGGTGG
>NZ_FCOX02000203.1 GCF_900044055.2 Caballeronia calidae
CTAGAAGGCCGGTGTCGCTTTTGTCCACCATTAGATACCATTTAAGCTCGGGTACATAGCGGACATTGACGAAGTGACGTTCGCCGTTTTCCCAATATTCGAAATTTCCGCCCGCCGAATTCGGTAGCCGCTCGATCGGATTGCCAGGTCCGGTCTTGCCTTGTAGTGATTGACCTGCTCGCGCCTGCGCCGGGCCGCCATTCGATCCAGTGAGGGTCAGACGTGCGCTTCGATCCGCGAAATAGATGTTCCTGCGGTATCGCTCAACATAGCCATCCATCATGCCAATCAACGTAGTGACGCTCAAACCCACGCCGGTGACGCCGATAAAGCGGCCGTGATAATCGAAAACCTGGCAATTGATAAAAATGGTCAAACGCTTCTGGTTGGCCTCGTCTGTATCAATGTCAATGACGTAGGGGTCATCCATAGAGCGGGTGCGGAAGTACCATTTATCATGGGCTACCGTGGGGGAGATTTTCTTCAAAAATCCTTTGGTTTGGTAGTAATTTTTCGTATCCTCCGAAATCAGATACGCTGTTACGGCGTTGTAATGATGTTGTATTTCGCTGAGATAGTGCGTAATCTGTCCGATGTCGCGCTCGCCGGAGATGATCCAATCTCTGACAAATGTGTCGTGAGCCATCATTGTCGAGATGATAATTGGCGTAACCAGGCTTTTCTGTATTTCAGAATAAACATTATCCGACGTCAGCGGCAACTCCGTATCGATGAGATCCTGACGTATTGCGTCTCGGGAGACGATGTAACTCGCGACAGAGGTCGTCAGAAACCCGAGAGTCAATAGCCCGGCAAGAACGAGCAGGACAGCGTGGTACGGAGAGAGTTTCGGCCGAATGCGGAACTTGTTCATGGGCTTGGGCACTCGGCAAGGGCATGAACGCCCAATCCGCGCTGGGTCGCGATGCATGCAGTGGGGGACGATTTCGAGGCCGGCCGCCAGACGTGCGGGCAGAGGTGGACTCTTTCAAACCAAGCGCCCGAGCGTCTGTGCATGATCAATGAAAGGTGAGAGAAGGGGCGTCGCCCGAAACAATCGGTTCCAGGCGATAACCGTATCCGAATGCGGCTCGAAGGCGATAGCCGTGTTCGGGGTTCAGCTCGAGTTTCAAACGCATCATCGAAACATGGGTGTCAACAAGATGCGCCGGTACTTCGCCTTCCCGTGCCCCCATCGTCGCCAGAATATGGTGACGTAAAACCAGCTGACCCATACGCTGAAACAACAGCAGGGCAAGATCGAATTCTCGGGGCGTCAGGCTGACGAGCTGGCCGTATCGATGAACGCGCCTGGTGGACAGATTGAACACCACATCGCCGAACGTGACTTCATCCGTTGCTGATGCGGGAAGTCGCGCGCGACGCAGTAAGGCGTTCACCCGTGCATTGAGTAAGCCCGCGGTGACGGGCTTGACAGCATAGTCGTCCGCTCCTGCGTTGAGCATGGCTTCGATATCAGCGCCGTGATCGTGATTGGTCACAAACAACACGGGAAGATGCCACGACAGGTGACGGCGTACCCAGCGCAAGACTGTCGTGCCCGGAATGTCTGGAAGATTCCAATCCAACAGGAGCAAGTCGAACCGCTTTCGCCGTAAATCGGCGATCAGCGCGTGGGCTTCGCCGTACACTTCGCAACCATGTCCAGCGGCAGAAAGGACGTTCCGCTCAAAGTCTGCCTGCGCAGAGTCGTCTTCGAGAATCGCGATCTTCATCTTCTGTAGATTCTGCGTTGTATCTCATTACACTGCCACGGATGCGCTCATGCCTGCTCATGCCTATTGGCAGTCATGGAGTTGCGTAACCGTGTGGCCAGAAGCGGTACGTCGCTAGGGGTTCCATCCATGATCTTGCTCGCTTGTTCAAGCGCGCTTCGCCAAGCTCACGCTTGGCCAATTCAGTTTCTGCCCAGCATGGGTGCGTCCAGACTCAAGGCGTTCACGCAAAAAACAAGAGCCAACACGATGCGCCGAAAGCTTACAGACCCCGGCCTATCTCATTCGCTGCAGTCTACGGTTGCGGAGGTAGAGCGGTGTATAAGACGATGGTTTGGCGCTTTAGGCGCGGTCAGTCGTACTTCTGCCCGAGTGGCGTCGTCTATAAACGGGTAATCGCAAATAGCCCCTCTGCTGGTGGCGTGTGAGTCGTGCCCGACTTGGTGATCATTCAACGAGTCCGTGAGACGAACGCATGCGAGAACTGCGTTTCGCGGTTGTCGCAGCGCCTCCAAATCAGTATGAGTAAAACAAGTCAGGATTGTTATGAAAAATCGTCTTCAATGATGGCGACGGAGAACCGATATTAGGGTGGCGGCTCAGGTTGGGTGAAAAGCCTGGTCATGCTCGGCGAGACTTGCGGCTGCCGGGGGGGCAATGAAGGAGGTGCCAGAACGCGTGCGCTGTCGTCGATGTCGGCATCGGTTTGAGGTGAACGCTGATTGCGGACTTGGTCGTGCTACGCAATGCTGTGGCGCATCCAAATGCGCGCCCATAGGTGCTGAGCAACGCGAAGACGGCGAGTGCCTGCTGGGGGGCGACCCGTTTGCGTCAATGAAGAAGTCAGGGGCGCGCGCACGACGGCCGGCGCGAAGACTTCCTCGAGGCGTGCAATGATCAACGCCGCGTCCGCCGTCACGGTCAGTGGGCTCGTTCTCGCAGGTGCCTCGCCTGCGAACTTTTTGCGCCACACTCCGAAAGTGCTGACAGCACCGAATTCTTGTTGTCGAGTCGCTGCATAAATATGTCACCGGGCGCGTTCTGGATATCGGCGTGAGTCAAATTTTCGAGGATGGCGGCACGCTTTCGAAGCTGCAAGCGGCCTATGATAAGCCTGACTGACATGACGCTGTTCATCCCTTGCGTTATCGTGAAAGAGGCTGACGCCGCCTGCGGCCATTGGCCGATTGCCTTGAACTGTTTGATGCAGCGCGGCGCATTTTTCTTCGTCCCCAGGGCCTGATAGTCGATCGGCGGGTCGTGTACGCGACGTTGAGTCCTTCGCGGAGGGCGCGCCACGCGTCAGCGGCGGTGAGCACTTTATCGAGCCCGCGCCATGCTCTTGGCGCCGGGTGTCACCATCGCTGGCGGATTCAAATTGAAGCGCAACACCGAAGCGAGTAGGGTGTTGTTATGGTCAAAGAGAACAGTACGGACAAAGGTGAAGAGCGTCTGGAGATTGCGGCGCTCAGCTTCCACGCTAAGCTGCGAATTGATCCGCAAATCTGAACGCTGTTGGTCCACGGCCGCGAGTTTCACT
>NZ_FCOX02000204.1 GCF_900044055.2 Caballeronia calidae
CCGCTATCGGCACCTGCCAGCGTGTAGCCCACAATCGCGGCCGTCTCCACACCCGCGTTCTTCGAGCCGAATGCAGCGGTGAGTGCCGCGCTTGACAGACTCACCTGGTCCGAGCCAATCGCATTACCTAAGGTGGCCGTCCCCGAAACGGTGGCGGCCGTGGTCGCGTCATACGTCTTATTCGCCACCGACACGCCCGAGACCGTAATCTGCGCCTGCGAGATCGTGGCCGTGGCCGCACTCGGCTTCGAGGCGATCACATAGTTGCCCGCATCGGCCCCCGTGAGCGTAAAGCCCGAGAGCGTGGCGGTCTCCACTCCAGCGTTCTTCGAGCCGAATGCAGCGGTGAGCGCCGCACCCGAGAGACTCACCGCATCACTCGTCATCGCCCCCGTCTGGCCCGTGATGGAACCTGCGGACGCCACGGTTGCTGAAGTCGTCGCATCGTACGTCTTGTTGGCGACCGTCACACCCGAGACCGTAATCTGCGCCTGCGAGATCGAGGCGCTCGCCATCGATGGCGCCAGCACCACCGAATAGTTGCCGCTATCGGCACCTGCCAGCGTGTAGCCCACAATCGCGGCCGTCTCCACACCCGCGTTCTTCGAGCCGAATGCAGCCGTGAGTGCCGCGCTTGACAGACTGACCTGGTCCGAGCCAATCGCATTACCTAAGGTGGCCGTCCCCGAAACGGTGGCGGCCGTGGTCGCGTCATACGTCTTATTAGCCACCGTCACGCCCGAGACCGTAATCTGCGCCTGCGAGATCGTGGCCGTGGCCGCGCTCGGCTTCGAGGCGATCACATAGTTGCCCGCATCAGCCCCCGTGAGCGTAAAGCCCGAGAGCGTGGCGGTCTCCACCCCAGCGTTCTTCGAGCCAAACGCAGCCGTGAGCGCCGCACCCGAGAGACTCACCGCATCACTCGTCATCGCCCCCGTCTGGCCCGTGATGGAACCTGCGGACGCCACGGTTGCTGAAGTCGTCGCATCGTACGTCTTGTTGGCGACCGTCACGCCCGAGACCGTAATCTGCGCTTGCGAGATCGTAGCGCTCGCCATCGACGGCGCCAGCACCACCGAATAGTTGCCGCTATCGGCACCTGCCAGCGTGTAGCCCACAATCGCGGCCGTCTCCACACCCGCGTTCTTCGAGCCGAATGCAGCCGTGAGCGCCGCGCTTGACAGACTCACCTGGTCCGAGCCAATCGCACCACCCAAAGTGGCTGTCCCCGAGACCGTAGCTGAAGTCGTCGCGTCGTACGTCTTATTAGCCACCGTCACGCCCGAGACCGTAATCTGCGCCTGCGAGATCGTGGCCGTGGCCGCGCTCGGCTTCGAGGCGATCACATAGTTACCCGCATCAGCCCCCGTGAGCGTAAAGCCCGAGAGCGTCGCGGTCTCCACCCCAGCGTTCTTCGAGCCAAACGCAGCCGTGAGCGCCGCACCCGAGAGACTCACCGCATCACCCGTCATCGCCCCCGTCTGGCCCGTGATCGAACCTGCGGACGCCACGGTTGCTGAAGTCGTCGCATCGTACGTCTTATTAGCCACCGTCACGCCCGAGACCGTAATCTGCGCTTGCGAGATCGAGGCCGTGGCCGCGCTCGGCTTCGAGGCGATCACATAGTTGCCCGCATCGGCCCCCGTGAGCGTAAAGCCCGAGAGCGTCGCGGTCTCTACTCCAGCGTTCTTCGAGCCGAATGCAGCCGTGAGCGCCGCGCCCGAGAGACTCACCGCATCGCTCGTCATCGCCCCCGTCTGGCCCGTGATGGAACCGGTGGACGCCACGGTTGCTGAAGTCGTCGCGTCATACGTCTTATTAGCCACCGTCACGCCCGAGACCGTAATCTGCGCCTGCGAGATCGTGGCCGTGGCCGCGCTCGGCTTCGAGGCGATCACATAGTTGCCCGCATCAGCCCCCGTGAGCGTAAAGCCCGAGAGCGTCGCGGTCTCCACTCCGGCGTTCTTCGAGCCGAATGCAGCGGTGAGCGCCGCACCCGAGAGACTCACCGCATCACCCGTCATCGCCCCCGTCTGGCCCGTGATGGAACCGGCGGACGCCACGGTCGCTGAAGTCGTCGCGTCATACGTCTTGTTGGCGACCGTCACACCCGAGACCGTAATCTGCGCTTGCGAGATCGAGGCGCTCGCCATCGATGTCGCAAGCACCACCGAGTAGTTGCCGCCATCGGCACCTGCCAGCGTGTAGCCCACAATCGCGGCCGTCTCCACACCCGCGTTCTTCGAGCCGAATGCCGCGCTCAGCGCCGCGCTTGACAGACTGACCTGGTCCGAGCCAATCGCATTACCTAAGGTGGCCGTCCCCGAAACGGCGGCGGCCGTGGTCGCGTCGTACGTCTTATTAGCCACCGACACGCCCGAGACCGTAATCTGCGCCTGCGAGATCGAGGCGCTCGCCATTGACGGGGCAAGCACCACCGAGTAGTTGCCGCCATCGGCACCTGCCAGCGTATAACCCACAATCGCGGCCGTCTCCACGCCCGCGTTCTTCGAGCCGAATGTCGCCGTGAGTGCCGCGCTTGACAAACTGACCTGGTCAGAGCCAATCGCACCACCCAAAGTGGCTGCTCCCGAGACCGTAGCCGAAGTCGTCGCGTCGTACGTCTTGTTGGCGACCGTCACGCCCGAGACCGTAATCTGCGCCTGCGAGATCGTCGCCGTGGCCGCACTCGGCTTGGACACAATCACGTAGTTGCCCGCATCAGCCCCCGCGAGCGTAAAGCCCGAGAGCGTGGCGGTCTCCACCCCTACGTTCTTCGAACCAAATGTGGCGGTAAGCGCCGCACTCGAGAGGCTCAGCACATCGCTCGTCATCGCACCCGTCTGACCGATGAACGAACCGGTGGACGCCACGGTTGCTGAAGTCGTCGCATCGTACGTCTTATTGGCGACCGTCACACCCGAGACCGTAATCTGCGCCTGCGAGATCGTGGCCGTCGCCATCGACGGGGCAAGCACCACCGAGTAGTTGCCGCCATCGGCACCTGCCAGCGTGTAGCCCACAATCGCGGCCGTCTCCACACCCGCGTTCTTCGAGCCGAATGCCGCGCTCAGCGCCGCGCCCGAGAGGCTCACTTGATCGGAGGCGATCGCATTACCTAAGGTGGCTGTCCCCGAAACGGTGGCGGCCGTGGTCGCGTCGTACGTCTTATTAGCCACCGTCACGCCCGAGACCGTAATCTGCGCCTGCGAGATCGTGGCCGTGGCCGCGCTCGGCTTCGAGGCGATCACATA
>NZ_FCOX02000205.1 GCF_900044055.2 Caballeronia calidae
TACCGGAACATCGGGATCGGCCAAATCGCGAAGTATCGCTTGCCGCTGGCAGGGAAGGTATCGATCCTGCATCGCATCAGCGGGCTCTTGCTCTTCGTGTGTCTGCCGTTCATCCTGTATCTGCTCGATCAGAGCCTCACGTCGGAGATCTCGTTCGACGCGTTCAAGGGCTTCCTCGCCAACCCCATCGTCAAGATCGTCACGCTCGTGCTGTCGTGGGCGTATCTGCATCACTTCTGCGCGGGCATCCGCTATCTGTTCCTCGACATGCATGTCGGCGTGAACAAGGAAGGCGGCAAGCAGACCGCGCTCGTCGTGCTGATCGTTTCGCTGTTGCTCACGCTCGCGATGGCCCTCAAGATCTTCGGAGTGTTCTAAACATGGCAACGCAAAATCGAGTCGGCCCGAAGCGCCTGGTCGTGGGCGCGCATTACGGTCTGCGCGACTGGCTCGCGCAACGCATCACCGCGGTCGTGATGGCCGCGTACACCGTCATTCTTCTCTTCTGGTTCTTCGGCGCGCACAACTTCTCGTATGAAGGCTGGGCGGGCATCTTCGCGACCCAGTGGATGAAGCTCGCCACCTTTGTAGCCCTGCTTTGCCTCTTCTACCACGCGTGGGTCGGCATTCGCGACATCTGGATGGACTACGTCAAGCCGATGGGTCTGCGCCTGTTCCTCCAAGTGCTGACCATCCTCTGGCTCATCGGATGCGCCGGCTACGCTGCACAGATTCTCTGGAGAGTTTAAAGAACATGGCTGCAATCAAGACTTCCCTGCCGCGTCGTCGCTTTGACGTGGTCATCGTCGGTGCGGGTGGATCGGGCATGCGCGCATCGCTGCAGCTCGCGCGCGCCGGGCTCTCCGTCGCGGTGCTGTCGAAGGTGTTTCCGACGCGCTCGCATACCGTGGCCGCGCAAGGCGGCATCGGCGCTTCGCTCGGCAACATGAGCGAAGACAACTGGCACTATCACTTCTACGACACCATCAAGGGCTCCGACTGGCTCGGCGACCAGGATGCGATCGAGTTCATGTGCCGTGAAGCGCCCAACGCCGTCTATGAGCTCGAACACATGGGCATGCCGTTCGACCGTAATCCGGATGGCACGATCTATCAGCGTCCGTTCGGCGGTCACACGGCCAACTACGGCGAGAAGCCGGTGCAACGTGCTTGCGCGGCTGCGGACCGTACCGGTCACGCGCTGCTGCACACGCTGTATCAGCAGAACGTCGCGGCCAAGACGCACTTCTTCGTCGAATGGATGGCGCTGGATCTGATCCGCGACGCCGACGGCGACGTGCTCGGCGTCACCGCGCTCGAAATGGAAACGGGCGACGTCTATATCCTCGAAGGCAAGACCACGCTGTTCGCCACGGGCGGCGCGGGCCGCATCTTCGCGGCATCGACGAATGCGTTCATCAATACCGGCGATGGCCTCGGCATGGCCGCGCGTTCGGGCATCGCGCTGCAGGACATGGAGTTCTGGCAGTTCCACCCGACGGGCGTGGCCGGCGCGGGCGTGCTGATCACCGAAGGCGTGCGCGGCGAAGGCGGCATCTTGCGTAACGCGAACGGCGATCGCTTCATGGAGCGCTATGCGCCGACGCTGAAGGATCTCGCACCGCGCGACTTCGTCTCGCGCTCGATGGACCAGGAGATCAAGGAAGGCCGCGGCGTGGGTCCGAACAAGGATCACGTGCTGCTGGACCTGTCGCACATCGGCGCGGAGACGATCATGAAGCGTCTGCCGTCGATTCGCGAGATCGCGCTGAAGTTCGCGAACGTCGATTGCATCAAGGAGCCGATTCCGGTTGTGCCGACCATCCACTATCAGATGGGCGGTATTCCGACGAACATGCACGGTCAGGTCGTGGGCACGGCCAAGGGCTATAACGATCCGGTCAACGGCTTCTACGCAGTGGGCGAATGCTCGTGCGTATCGGTGCACGGCGCGAACCGTCTGGGCACGAACTCGCTGCTCGATCTCGTCGTGTTCGGGCGTGCCGCGGGCAATCACATCATCAAGCATGCAAGCGAGATGAAAGAGCACAAGCCGCTGCCGGCCGATGCCGCCGACTTCGCGATGGAGCGTCTCGCGGTGCTGGAGAAGTCGACCTCGGGCGAATACACGCAGAGCATCGCCAACGACATCCGCTCGACGATGCAGGCGCACGCGGGCGTGTTCCGCACGGCGAAGCTGCTGGAAGAGGGCGTCGGCAAGATCGCCGAAGTGGCCGAGCGCGTGAAGCACGTGCATCTGAAGGACAAGTCGAAGGTGTTCAACACGGCGAAGGTCGAAGCGCTGGAACTGGCGAACCTGATCGAAGTCGCGCGTGCGACGATGGTCTCGGCCGAAGCGCGCAAGGAAAGCCGCGGCGCGCACGCGCACAGCGACTACGAGCATCGCGACGACGAGAACTGGATGCGTCACTCGCTGTGGTTCAGCGAAGGCGATCGCCTCGACTACAAGCCGGTGCAGATGAAGCCGCTGACGGTTGAATCGGTGCCGCCGAAGGCGCGGACCTTCTAAGGCACGAACGAAGAGAATCGAAATGGCAAAGAGAATTTTTGAAGTCTATCGCTACGATCCGGACAAGGATGCAGCGCCGCGCATGCAGACGTACGAGCTCGATCTGACGCATGAGCGCATGTTGCTCGACGCACTGGTCAAGCTGAAAGAAGTCGATGAGACGCTGTCGTTCCGCCGCTCGTGCCGCGAAGGCGTGTGCGGTTCGGACGCGATGAACATCAACGGCAAGAACGGCCTCGCGTGCCTGACCAATCTGAACGAACTGCCGCAGAAGATCGTGCTGCGCCCGCTGCCGGGTCTGCCGGTGGTGCGCGACCTGATCTGCGACTTCACGCAGTTCTTCAACCAGTATCATTCGATCAAGCCGTATCTGATCAACGATACGCCGCCGCCGGAGAAGGAACGCCTGCAATCGCCGGTGGAGCGCGACGAGCTGGATGGCCTCTACGAGTGCATCCTGTGCGCGAGCTGCTCGACGTCGTGCCCGAGCTTCTGGTGGAACCCGGACAAGTTCGTGGGACCGGCGGGCTTGCTGCAAGCCTATCGCTTCATCGCGGACAGCCGCGACGAGGCGACGGGCGAACGCCTGGACAACCTGGAAGACCCGTATCGTCTGTTCCGTTGCCATACGATCATGAATTGCGTCGACGTGTGCCCGAAGGGGCTCAACCCGACCAAGGCGATCGGCAAGATCAAGGAATTGATGGTGCGAAGGGCTGTCTGA
>NZ_FCOX02000206.1 GCF_900044055.2 Caballeronia calidae
ATGCGCGGCATCAGCAAGACCTTTCCCGGCGTGCGCGCGCTCAACGACGTGCGCTTGTCGGTCTATCCCGGCGAAGTGCATTCGCTGATGGGCGAGAACGGCGCGGGCAAATCCACGCTGATGAAAATCCTGTCGGGCGCGTATCAGGCCGATGCGGGCGGCGAGATTCGCATCGACGGCAAGACGGTCACTATCGACGGGCCGCTGGCCGCGCGCTCGCTCGGCGTCGCGGTGATCTATCAGGAGCTGAGTCTTGCGCCGAATCTCTCGGTTGCCGAGAACATCTATGCGGGCCGTGAACTGCGGCGCGGCAGACTGGTCGACCGCGCCGGCATGGAGCGCGGCTGCGAGGACGTGCTGAAGCGCCTCGGCGCGAACTTCAAGCCGCATACGCTCGTCGGCGACCTGTCGATCGCGGAGCGGCAGCTCGTCGAAATCGCGCGCGCCGTGCACGCCCATGCGCGCATCCTCGTGATGGACGAGCCGACCACGCCGCTGTCGTCGCGCGAAACGGATCGTCTCTTCGAGCTCGTGCGTCAACTGCGCGCGGAAGGCATCGCGATCATTTACATCAGTCATCGGATGGCGGAGATCTATGAGCTGTCGGACCGCGTGTCGGTGCTGCGCGACGGCGCGTACGTCGGCACGCTGATGCGCGACGAACTTTCCGCCGACAGCCTCGTGAAGATGATGGTCGGCCGCGACATCTCCGGCTTCTACAAGAAGGAGCACGCGCCCTACGATCCGGGCAACGTCGTGCTGTCCGTGCGCGATATCGCCGACAACAACCGCGTGCGCGGCTGCAGCCTCGATCTGCACGCGGGCGAAGTGCTCGGCATCGCGGGGCTCGTCGGCGCGGGACGCACGGAACTGGCGCGCCTCATCTTCGGCGCGGAGGAAAAGACGCGCGGCGAAGTGTCGATGCACGGCAAGCCCGTGAAGCTGCGCACGCCGCGCGACGCGATCGACGCGGGCCTCGTCTATCTCACCGAAGACCGCAAGGGCCAGGGCCTTTTCCTCGACATGAGCGTGCGCGACAACATCAACATCACGATCGCCGGCCGTGACGCGAAAGCAGGCGTGATGGATCTCGCGCGCGGCAACACGCGCGCGAAGGACGCGATCGCCGCGCTCACGATTCGCGTGCCGAACATGCGCGTGAACGTGGGCGCGCTGTCGGGCGGCAACCAGCAGAAGGTGCTGCTCTCGCGTCTGCTCGAAACGAAACCGGAAGTGCTGATCCTCGACGAGCCGACGCGCGGCGTGGATATCGGCGCGAAGTCGGAGATTTATCGAATCATCAATGATCTCGCGCGCTCGGGCGTCGGCGTGATCGTCATCTCGAGCGAGCTGCCGGAAGTGATCGGCGTGGCGGACCGCGTGCTCGTGATGCGCGAAGGCGAAATCGCGGGCGAACTCGGCGGCCATTCGGGCAAGCCGATTTCGCAGGAAGGAATCATCGAACTGGCGACGGGCTCGAAGGTCGCGCTCGATCAGGCTGCTTAAGGAAATCTGGAGAGAGACATGGCTAACACGACGAAACACCACGACACGAGCGCCGCGCCGGTTGCGAAGGCTGAGAGCGTATCGCAGCGGCAGAACCGCATCGAGCATCGCGAACGCATGCAGGTTCTGATGCGAACCGCAGGCATGCTGCCCGTGCTGATCCTGCTGTGCATCGGCTTCGGCATCGTGACGGATGGCTTCTTCAGCTTCCAGAACCTGTCGATCGTCACGCAGCAGGCATCGATCAACATCGTGCTCGCGGCGGGCATGACCTTCGTGATTCTGACGGGCGGCATCGACTTGTCGGTGGGCTCGATTCTGTCGGCGGGCGCGGTGGCGGCGTTGCTGGCATCGAATATTCCGGGCTGGGGATGGCTCGGCATTCCGGCCGCGCTCGCGGTGGGCCTCGGCTTCGGCGTCATCAACGGTCTGTTGATCGCGTTGCTCAAGCTGCCGCCGTTCATCGTGACGCTCGGTTCGCTCACTGCGGTACGCGGCATCGCGCGATTGATCGGTCACGACACGACCATCTTCAACCCGCAACTGCCGTTCGCGTTCATCGGCAACGACACGCTCTTCGGTGTGCCCTGGCTCGTGATCATCGCGCTTCTCGTCGTGCTCGTGTCGTGGTTCATTCTGCGCCGCACCGTGCTCGGCCTGCGCATCTACTCGGTGGGCGGCAATCCGGAAGCGGCGCGTCTCTCGGGTATCAAGGTGTGGGGCATCGAGCTCTTCGTTTATGCGATTTCGGGCTTGCTCGCGGGTCTCGGCGCCGTGATGTCGGCCGCGCGTCTGTATGCCGCGAACGGCTTGCAGCTCGGCCAGTCGTATGAACTCGATGCCATCGCGGCGGTGATTCTCGGCGGCACGAGCTTCGTCGGCGGCGTGGGCTCGATCGTCGGCACGCTGGTCGGCGCGCTCATCATCGCGGTGCTCTCCAACGGCCTCGTGCTGCTCGGCGTGTCGGATATCTGGCAGTACATCATCAAGGGCCTCGTGATCATCGGCGCGGTGGCGCTCGATCGTTACCGTCAGCGCGGTTCGGCTCGCACCTGATTTCCATCGATCATCCGGGCGCTTGCAGGTCCGCTCGCGCCCGCCCCGACACCAACGGACCAACTGGAGACAACAACATGCGCAAGCACAATAAGCTTTTCGCCAGCGTCGCCCTCGCACTCGGGTTTTGCATGACGGCTTCCGTCAACGCGGTCGACAAGCCTTTGAAGTCCATCGGCATCACGGTCGGCTCGCTCGGCAATCCGTACTTCGTCACGATCTCGAAGGGCGCGGAAGCCAAGGCCAAGACGATCAATCCGAACGTCAAGGTGACGGCGGTGTCGTCGGACTACGACATGAACAAGCAGTTCACGCAGATCGACAACTTCATCTCGGCGCACGTCGACATCATTCTTCTGAACGCCGTCGATCCGAAGGCGATCGAGCCGGCGGTGAAGAAGGCGCAAAAGGCGGGCATCGTCGTGGTCGCGGTGGACGTCGCGGCGGCGGGCGCGGACGCGACCGTGCAGACCAACAACGTGCAGGCCGGCGAAATCTCCTGCGA
>NZ_FCOX02000207.1 GCF_900044055.2 Caballeronia calidae
TGAGCTGTATGCGGCTAACGTCGCACGTACAGTTCTCAGGGGAGGATGCGACGGTAACGTCGTATCCTTACCCGACAAAATGGGATCGTAGTGAGGCCCGCTCTTTTGTTAATGGGGCGGCACGGACCGACCCACTACCGGTGAAGAGGCAGGATCTAAACCATTCGTGCGAGTCTGGTGGAACACGGTAAACCCGTATCGCTGCCCATCCGGGCAGGCCGACCGTGAGGAAGGCTGTTGGCGGTGCGGGCAAGGGAGTGCGGAAAAAGCGAATGCCACCCTGTAATCGGGCGGACAGGGATTGCGCCGCAAGGCAACATCATCTCACGCGAAAGCGGGCAGACTTCCGCATGGTCTTTCATCACGAGAAAGTTTGATTAACCTTCAAAGGAGGAAAAGCAGATGACGGGGCAGCAGTTGGGCACTGGTGCGTCCTCCGACCGCGCGATGCACTGGCACGGCATAGACTGGGCCAAGTGTCACCGCGAAGTCCGAAGGCTGCAGGCACGCATCGTGAAGGCTCAACTGGCCGGCAGACACGGCAAGGTGAAAGCCCTGCAGTGGCTGTTGACCCACTCGTTTAGCGGCAAGGCACTCGCCGTTAAACGGGTGACTGAGAATCGTGGTAAACGGACTCCCGGAGTAGACGGTCTCATATGGTCTACGCCCAAGTCCAAGCTCGAAGCAGTGTTGTCACTCAAACGGCGCGGATACCAGCCGCGACCGCTGAGGCGGATCTTTATCCCGAAGGCCAACGGGAAACAGAGGCCCCTGGGCATTCCCTGCATGGTCGACAGGGCTCAGCAGGCATTGCACCTGCTCGCTCTGGAGCCCGTCGCGGAGACCACGGCGGATCCAAACTCGTATGGGTTCAGGTCCGTCCGGTCAACCGCGGATGCGATCGAACAGTGCTTTCGGGCGCTGGCACGATCGGATACTGCGCCGTGGATCCTTGAGGCTGATATCCGAAGCTGTTTCGACGAAATTTCGCATGACTGGCTTGTCGCCAACATCCCTACGGACAAGGTGACACTGCAAAAATGGTTGAAGGCAGGCTACCTTCATAACCGTGTTCTTCACTCAACGCAGGCTGGTACACCGCAAGGCGGTATCGTTTCTCCTGTGCTGATGAACATGACCCTCGACGGGCTTGAGCGAGCATTACATGCGCGGTTTGGCAGACAGGCTCGCAACCCGACGAAGGTCCACATCGTTCGTTATGCCGACGATTTTATTGTCACCGGCGCAACGCGTGAAGTACTGGCGGATGAAGTGCAACCGATGGTCGAGCAATTCCTGGCGGAACGGGGGTTGTCGTTATCGCCTGCAAAGACCCGGATTACACACATAGACGATGGGTTCGATTTCCTCGGCATGAACGTGCGCAAATACGGCGGCAAGCTGTTGATCAAGCCAGCCAGAGCGAGCGTTCAGCGCTTTCTGCGCAAGCTGCGGGACACTGTGAAGAACAACGCGACGGCGCGGCAGGACCGGCTGATCAGGAAACTCAATCCGCTCATTCAGGGATGGGCTAACTATCACCGGCATGTCGTATCGAAACGTATTTTCAGCAATGTCAGTCACGCGATTTGGCAGTGTCTGTGGCGCTGGGCACGGCGACGGCACCCGCGAAGGAACGCTCGGTGGATCAGGGCAAAGTATTTCCGGGTCGTTGGCTCGAATCATTGGGTCTTCGGCACCGAAACCGGCAAGACGCCCGGCACAGGAGAGCCCAAACTTCTGACGCTGTATGACATTGCCAGCACGCCGATACGGCGGCACCGGAAAATCAGGGCCGCCGCCAACCCGTTCGACCCGCAGTGGGAAAGCTATTTCGAGGAGCGTCTTGGCCTCGCGATGATGGACTCACTCAAGGGGCGGAAGCGGCTTATCCGGCTGTGGTTGAGTCAGGAGCGGACATGTCCCGTCTGTCAACAGATGATTACTAAGTCTAGCGGATGGCGTCTATTCCATCTGGAACGGGTGATCGATGGTGGCACGGACACGAGCCGCAACCTGCTGATGCTGCATCCAGACTGCCACGGGATCGCGCGTGGCCAACGATTCTCCGTGGTTAAACCGGCTCCGGCGACGGGGCTTTGAAAGGCTTGAGCGAAATGCGGGGAAACTTGCACGTTTCGTTCTGAGGGGAGGACCCGGTGGCAACATCGGGTCCTTACCCGACCGCATCGCGCTCAGGCCGTCTGGCAGGCGTTCAACGATCGGCATGATCAGCGGTTTCACTTCCACTTCACCCCGCTGCACGCGAGTTGGGTCAATCAGATCGAACTGTGGTTTGCTCGCTACACGCGTCGGGTGCTACGCCATGCCAGTCATACCAGCACCGCGCACCTGCGCGAGCGCACCGAGCAGTGTGGCGCGCCTTACCGAGCTCGCCCGCAATCGTTATAGTGCCGCCTTTCGCAGCCACACCGGCCGATGGGAACCGCTGCCGGGAACAGGCTCACTCGACGAGATGGCCGAGGTCGTCGTCACGCTCTTACAGCCTTATTGGCAGCCCGCTAATTATTAAAGCCATTTACGGGATGTTGTACTAGCGTCATCTCTGCGCTCGCATCCTGTACTGCTTGCCGCGCGTCGTTGATCATGATCTTGGCCGCTTCACGCTCGGCATGCCCATCAGCGTATGTGACACGCGCGTTGACCACCAAGCCATGCCGGTTATCGGTCAGCGTATGGCCCATTTCTAGCCAAAACGCCTCGCCTTGCCAGGGTTCGACACCTGTTGCGTTCTCCACCGCGTAGCTCCGGTTCTTACGATGGAAACACCTTCGCATGGCGTTAACTTCATCTCAAGACGGGATGCGCAGACGGATACCCCGATACTTCCACAGCAATGCCGGGTCGTCCCACGGTCGCTCGAAAGCGCTCAATTCGGCCCACGTAGAAGGCGGAGGCGATGCAACGCAGAATGTGCCCACTACTTTTTCAGTGGACACAGATATGGAAGAACGCTATTTGGAGTTTTTGCCGCTGCGTGTAGTCAGCGTGGGGGCAAATGGCAAGCGGCGCTTTGACCCGCAGGGCAAGC
>NZ_FCOX02000208.1 GCF_900044055.2 Caballeronia calidae
GGATCAGTATCCCGGGATTATTTTTATCTGGGGATAAACGGTTATGGCCCTTGTTTGTGCGTAGATTCGCTCGAATGTTGTCGGCATAATATTCCCCTGTACTGCGAGGTTTGTCACTCGTTGGGGGATTCTCTTGCAGATTCTGATGCGCACGAGTTCTAGTGCCGAAGCGTACGTGGCAGGCCGCGAGTGGCAGAGAGCGAAGCTACCCAGGTGCCCACTGCATCCTTGCGGTGGATGCGGGATTGCACGCCATGGAAGCTACACAAGGGCAAAACCGTCTGGGGTTCGTGTGGCCCGATGGTACTGTCCCCAAGGACACCGCACTTTCAGCCTGTTGCCCAACTTTCTGGCAACGCGCTTGCCCGGACTGCTCGTCGAGGTCGAGGAGGCGATCATCGTGGCAGAACATTCGCCGAGTATCGAGGTTGCAGCAGCAAGTGTGCGTGGCCTGGACGTATTATTGCCAGCAGCGATTCGTTGGCTCCGTCGTCGGCTCGGGCCGGTTCAGCGCGCTGTTCAAGTACTGAGCGACACCGCCCCAGAGATGGCGGTCGTCGTTAGTGATGGCTTTCTTACTCGCCTTCGCCTTGACCTCAACGATGAGGTGCTCGCGCGTCTACCGCCACCGCTTGGCTTCGGAATCTGTGGTCGCCGCCGTCCCGCTGTCGAAGGTAGGCAACACAAGATGTGGCCTGACATGGACGGAACAACGATATATTCTGGTGGAGAACATGACACATTGTCAGCACCCCTATGGTTACGCAATCCTGTGCCACGAAGTACCCCAAACGCACGCCCACCACCCGGGACATCTGGCGCGTATGGCGTGCAGACCGCAGCGTTAGTGCGAGTACCGCGCGGCAATACCTGTATTGGATATTGCGGTTCAGACGCTATTGCAACTCGCTCGGCCTTGATGAAGCTGACGAGCTGACGCGCGACGGACTCGAGCGGTTCCTGCACTGGTACACTCATTCACGCAACGTTACCGCTGGCTACCTCGCTTGGGCAAAGTCGTCGTTTCGGTCATTGCGGCGCGTCTACGAGGTTATTGGCAGACCATTGCCCCCGTGGAAACCCGTCGAGTGCCGACCTGCGCCTCTCACGGCGGTCCTGCGCGACTACGCTGCACACCTGGGAAAACATCGTGGCAACCCCGAGGTTACGGTTCGCAAGAAGCTCGACCATGTCGGCAAACTCCTCGAGCACCTGCATTGTTCCGGAAAGTCGTGGCGACAGTTGACCCTGCCCGAGATCGATGCGTTCCTCATCGGGTGCGCCTGTCGTTACGCCCCCTCAACGACTGCCGACATCGCCAGCACGGTCAGATCCTTTGCCCGCTTCCTACTGGTCAGCGGACGCATTCGCACCGATCTCGCCGACGCGGTGATCTCGCCAGTGAAACGTCCGCTCGAAAATCCCCGACAAGCCTTACCCTGGCAGGATGTTCAACGCCTGCTGCGCGCCGTAGATACAGGCACGGCGCGCGGATTGCGTGATCATGCGCTACTGCTGATGATGAGCACCTACGGCCTCGGTGCCGGCGAAGTAATCGGCCTGCAATTGCAGCACATCGACTGGAACTCCGGCACCCTGCAGATGCTCCGTCCCAAGACGGACGTCAGCTTTGTCCTGCCACTGCTTCCGCCGGTGGCGAGGGTGCTTGCGCGGTACCTGCGTCATGGGCGTCCGGCTCATACGTTAACGCGGCATGTGTTCGTCCAGATGAAAGTGCCATTCGGCCCGCTAACATCATCCTCAGCAGTGCGACATATTATTATCAAATATGCGACGATCGCTGGCATCCAGGCGCCGTACCTGGGCAGCCACGTCTTGCGATACTCAAACGCCGCACGGCAACTCGATGTTGGCGCCAAGGCGCGAGTGCTGTCGGATCTGCTCGGCCATCGCGACCCGGGGGCGGTATCGGCCTACGTTCGCATCGCAACGCAGTCGCTTCGTGAAGTCTCGCTGCCGGTACCGCGATGAGCACGAACATTACCGCCACAGCCCTTGCCCGGGACGCAAAGGAGTTCCTGGTGTTCAAGCGAGCCATGGGAGCGGGATACCAACGCGCTGAGTTCGTACTCGACAGCTTCGTGCGCTTCGTCCGTGACCGGTACGGCGAATGCCCTGCGCCATTGGAACGGGCGGTGTCAGAGTGGACGGCAAGAATCGAGGGCCGTAAAGCCGTCACCGTGGGCAATGAATTCGGTGTCGTTCGCCAGCTTTGCCTCTTCCGTCGTCGCAGCGACCCACGCTCATTCGTGCCGGATCATGCAGTGGCACCCGTAAAGGAATCCACGTTCATACCATACATCTTTAGCCAGGAAGAGGTACTCGCTCTGCTGGACGCCGCCACGCAGCACGAAGGTCGCAGCATTTGGGGGGCGATGTTGCGGGCTCTCACGCTTGTGATGTACTGCACCGGTATGCGGCTCGGCGAGGCGGCAAGACTGCGTATGGTCGACGTTGACCTGCGTCGGGCCATCCTGACGGTACAACGAAGCAAGGGACGTTCGCGCATTCTGGCGATCCGTGACGATCTCGTCGAGGAGCTACGGCAGTACATTCGCTATCGCGAGAAAGTATTGGCGACAAGGGGTGCGGACGATCCCATGACGCTGTTCATCCGTCTAGATGGATCGGCACTCCCACTGCACGCGGCATCCGACGCTTTGCGATGTCTGCTACGGAAGCTTGGCCTGAAGCCACAATGCGGCCGCTCGGGCGCCAGGGCGTACGAGCTGAGGCACGCCTTCGCGGTACACCGATTGACTGCCTGGGCGGAAGAAGGTGTAGACGTTCATGCGAAGCTGCCGTGGTTGTCTGCCTACCTCGGGCATCAGAATCTGCTCGGTACGGAAGTCTATCTCAAGGCGACGCCGCAACTGCTCCAACTGGCAAGCCAGCGCTTCGAGCGCCACTCACGTGCAAAGCGCCACCTGCGATGAGCCGCTCACAATCTCCGAGCCTGTTCGCCCTCGTGCAGTCGTACTTTACCGAATACCTGCCGCGGCAACGTGGCGCCAGCGCTCATAC
>NZ_FCOX02000209.1 GCF_900044055.2 Caballeronia calidae
GGACACGTTATCCAGTCGGTGAAAGTCCGACCGAGGCAACAGACTCAAGCCTCGTAGCTTGGGAGGCGTCATGGCGCAAAAGCAAGATGACGGAGCCCTCCGACAGTATGCTTAGAAAGGAGTATATGCAATTCACCAGGTTGCAACGCGCAGTGAACGCAGACGTAGCCTCGTAACACGACATCGATGGGCGTGCAGCAAAACGCGCCCGGAGGGAAGGGCCCGGACCGGTGAGTATTCCGTCCAACAAAGTGAGGCAGGGCAGGGGTGAGATGACAAAGGCATCCGGCAGTCTGCAGGAACTGAGGCGGATATATCGCAAGGCGAAGTCTGACAAGACGTAAGCGCTCTTTGTACCCACCCCTGACGCCTGTTGCGGCTGATTTTTGAATCAGCTATGGCTGGGCGCCGGTACTGCGGCGGACTTGCCCAGCTTCCACGGCAGCAAGGCTTCGTAGTCGTCGGCGGTGCTTGCGTTCGGTAGCGCCTTGAACAGATCGATCAGGTATTGATAGGCGTCGATATTGTTGGCGCGACACGTTTCGACGAGCGAATACAAGTTCGCACTCGCCTTCGCGCCGACTACCGTATCGCTAAATAAAAAATTTTTGCGGCCAATTACAAACGGACGAATCGAATTTTCGATGGCATTGTTACAGATCGGCCAGAGGCCGTTTTCAACGTAGCGGCACAGTTTTGGCCATTGCCCGCTGAGATAGCCCAGTGCTTGTCCCAGCTTGCCTGAGGGCAGGGTCGTCTCAAGATGCTGGTCCAGCAACGCGCGAATTTCCTTGAGTACCCTGCGGCTATATCGATGGCGCATTACCGCTCGACGCAATACGACCATCTTCTTGGCTCGGGCCTCCGCGGCATAGAGCTTGCCAATCAGTTGGAGGAATTGCGTGGCGGGCTGATGAGGGCCGCGTGCTTGCTTTGGCAGGAGCGCTTCAGCCTCGAAGAAATACCGGCGGCAATGGCTCCAGCATCCCAAATGTGTCAGGCCATTGGCTTCAGCAATGATGTCGTATACGGCGCCACCGTCGCTCATCAGCGCGGCGTGCTCACGCATGCCCGCCCAGAAAGCGGCGCCATACTTCGCATCATGACCAGGCGCATAGCTGAACAGTCGCACTGGCGGCCCGACGCCATTCATCTGCACCCACATCGCGCTCTTCGTTTGCGCTGCCTTGCCTGGTTCCTTGAGGACCTGCACAGTGGTTTCATCGCCGTGTACCACCTCGCTGTCAAGCAGCACATCGCGCATGAGGTTGATAACCGGCTGAATCGCCTGGCCGACTCGGATGACGCTGGCGGCCAGCGTATTACGCGAGATGTCGCCACCGAAGCGACGCAGTAACGCCGCGATCCGGTACAGCGGCAGCCCATCCATGAACTTGGACAGGATGATCCATGCCAGCGCCGCTTCGGTGAACAGGCCGCGAGGAATAATGCGAAGCGGGACTGCCGCGACCTTCAGCCCGTGATCGCATTTAAGACATGCATACTTGACCCGTTCGTGACGGAGCACCTGGATCTTTTGCGGGACGATATCGAGCCGTTCGCTGACCTCCACGCCGATCTCTACCAACTCGGTGTTGTCCTGCGCGCAGAACCGTTCGGCCTCCGGTATCTCGTAGCGGATCACCACACGTGGTAGCGCCGGATCCAACGGTTTGCGTCCGCGCTTCTTGCGTTTGTGTGCGGCCACATCGATGTCGGGGCCGTCTTCCTGCGCTGGCAGGGTGGCCGCTGTCGGTGCAAGCGCCTCCGCTTCGTTTAGGAACAGGTCGCCCTGCCGGGGATCGCGCTTCTCGCTCTTCGCGCCGAATGAGCCTGCGCATCATGACGTGCAGTTGTTCCTTGACGAGATCGCGCTCAATCTTCGTCACACGCAGCTCGCCACGTAGTTCATCGCGTTCGCTGCGCAGCGCGTCACGTTCGTCGCGCGCGGCAATGAGCGCATTGAATTCTTCGACGCTAATCGAGAGACGTTCGCGGGTCATGCATCAACGATAGCGAATCGCCAGACCCAATGGGTTTACGTCATTTTGTAACAGCCGAACTTATGCCCTGAAGAACGCCCACGGGAGGCGTGTGCGCCGACAAATGCCATCACACGTGCTCGTAGTAACGGACTGGGTGCCCACGCATCGCCTGCAAATCGATGCCTTCCAGTAACCAGTGCAATTGCTCGACGCTCAGCTCAAGCACCGCTTCGCCACGCGGCCACACGAACCGGTCAGCTTCCAGGCGTCGCAGCATCAGCCAGAACCCGTTGCGCTCCCATAGCAGCAGTTTGAGGCGATCGGCCCGCCGGTTACGAAATACGTAAACCGCTCGCGCGAACGGATCGAGTCCCAGCGCTTGCTCCACGATCGTCGACAAGCCGGCAATGCTCTTGCGGAAATCGATGGCATCGCGATGCACATATACCTTCACGTCAGCGTCGAACCGGAACATGGCTGCGCCCCAGCGTTTCCACTATCGCTGTCACCAGCGTTCTATCGTTGCTGGCACACTCAAACTTAAGCACGACGCCATTGGGCATCTCTGCAACCAGTCGTGAGGTCTGAATCGCAAGCGCGGGCACCGACGTCTCGCAGGCCACCGCTTCAGCGCAACCGATCGGAACCACCGGAACAAACGCCGGCGCCGCCGCAGCCCCATCCCGAGCTACCTCACAGCCGGCCTGCGGACCGTATTGGCTGATCCACTTGCGCAGCAGGTTCGCGTTTAGCCCGTGCTCGAGTGCAATACGAGCAACTGACACGCCCGGCTGCAAGCACGCCTGTACCAGTTCGCGTTTAGCCCCCGGATCAAAGCGCCTGCGGTGCCCATCGCGCTCAAAGCCTGCTACCAGGCGTTCCTTTAGTTTGCTGTCTTCTGGCATGGTGTCCACCTAATTGAAGTGGACACCAGCATCTCCTATTGCCCATTGCGACGAAAGGGCGCCGACAATGACCGTACATGGACGCCCCCGGCTTGCCAAGCTGCCAGTCAGTGAAAGCTGAGGGAAGATTGCACCCGTACATTCGGA
>NZ_FCOX02000210.1 GCF_900044055.2 Caballeronia calidae
AAACTCTGGATATAGTGCCTACAAGTTGTTGGCGATCGTATCTTATCCAGATAAAAATAATCTTGGGATACTGATCCCAGCAAGATGCAAGGCGAACTTTGCCGCTTTCGGTCAACTCGTTAAAGCCGGCATAGCCGTCCCCCTGAAGGATGCCTTCGAATCCCGCAAGATGGGTCTGGGGGTGAATGCCTTTGCGGTCCGGCGAGTAAGCGAACCAGACAGCAGCGGGTTCGCTCGAACCTGAGCGGCGATCATCGGTAAGCGCGAGGTTTAGCACACCGAATCGAGAATTATTTTCAAGTCTCGGCGGTTGATATCAACTGGTGAGTCTGCATTGGGGTAATTGAAGCGCGCGGTCACGATGACCGGCGCGCGGCCTGTAAGTCAGCCGGTCTCGGCCTTGGCCTGCTGTTGCCGCGCATAATTGAACGGCAGCAGGTCAGTCACATCCGCATCCGGCGCACGCTGCGGCAGCTCCGTGAGTACATGCAGCAGGTAGTCGTACGGCTCGACGCCGCAAGCCCGGCACGTCAGCACCAGGCTGTAGATGGTGGCGCTGGCCTTTGCGCCATCAACCGTGTCACTGAACAGCCACGATTTTCTCGAAGTGGCAAACGGCCTTACGTCGCGCTCGATGACATTGTTATCGATGGCGGCGCGACCATCAGTGACGTAGCGACTGAGATATTCCCACTGGTTGCGCGTATAGGCAATCGCCTTGCCGAGCAGGCTCTGCGGCGTCACCTTCGGTGCCAGTTCATCGAGCCACGCCTTGAAGGCCTCGATCAGCGGCACACTGTGTTTTTGCCGCAAGTCGTAGGTATAGTCCGCACGTGTCTGGCCGGCGGGCAGATCGCCTTTGGCCAGTGCCTCAACGCGGTATAGGGCCTGGAAGTACTCAAGCGCCTTCGCCACGCGAGCGTTCGGCATCTTCTGCTTGCCAGAGTCCGTCTTTTTTGTAGCCGCCTTGTCCGCCTTGACGAACAGCCTGCGCGCGTGCGCCATGCAGCCGAAGTGCGTTGCCTTTTTAAGCGTGCGCCAGGCACTGTAGCCGTCGCTCATCAGCATGCCGCTGTAGTCGCCCAGAAACTTCTTCGGATGCTCCTGGCCGCGTCCCGGCTGATACTCGAACAACACCACGGGCTCAGCGCAGTCCTGCGCGCTGCGGTAGCACCACATGTAACTCTTGCTCGACGCGGACTTGCCGGGCTCTTTGAGTACCTGCACGGTTGTTTCATCACCGTGGATCAGCGGTTGCGACAGCAACGTTTTATGCAGCGCGTCGTACAGGCGGCCGTAGTGCAGTTCGCTGGGGCGAATGACCCAATGGGCGAGCGTGCCGCGACTCACCGGAATCTGCCAGCGTGCGAGCGCCTCCTGCATCCGGTACAACGGCATACCGTCGACGTACTTCGCGGTCGCGACCGTCGCGATCACCGATGCGTCCGCATGGCTGCCCGGGATCGGCTGAACCGGCATCGGCGCAAGCACGACCGGAGTATGTTCGGCGTGCCGCTCGCAGTGCCGGCAAGCCCATTTGGAACGTATGTTTTTACGGACCGTCCATTTGACCTCGACGTGCAACTGTTCGCTGACGTCCTCGCCGATGCGATGCATCGGATTGCCGCAACAGGGACAGCCTCGCTGGTCCTCCGGCAGGTCGTATTCGACTGGTTCACGCGTCAGGTACGCCGGCAACGGCTTGCGTCCGACCTTGCGTCGTTCAGGCTGGCTGGCCGGGGGCAATCCGGTGACGGGCAGCGCGGGCTGGGCACCCTCATCGTCCTCGTCGCAGGGGTCGGTCCGTGCCATCTGCTCGGCTTCATCAAACACGCGATCCTTGCGCTTTTCGCTTTTCGGCGCGTAACGCTCGGCCTGCAGCAGGCGGACCTGTTCCTCAAGTTGCTCGACGCGCTGGTTCAGCTCGCCGATGTGTTTCGCGTCGTCGGCTACACGCGCCTCGAGGGCCTGGATATAGCCCTGAACGCCCGTAGGTACGTGCTTGAGGTCTGGTGCATTCTTCATGCGCTCCAGGGTAGCGAAGCGCGGCGCGCCGTAGGTTTACCTAAATTCGTAAATGGCGCGCCTCCCGTTGTTTACGTGCAACGCACCGGGCTAGCTGGCGTGCTGGTAATGGCGCACAGGATGACGGCAAAGCGCGTCGATGTCGATACCATCGAGCAGCCAGTGAAGCTGCTGGCTCGTCAGTTCGATCACTTCCTGATGCCGTCGCGGCCACACGAAACGGTCTTCCTCAAGCCGACGCAGCAGCAGCCAGAATCCGGTGCGATCGTACAGCAGGAGCTTGATTCGATCGCATTTGCGGTTGTGGAACGCATACACGGCGTGGGCGAGCGGGTCCATCTGCATCGAGTCCTCAACTAGGGCGGCAAGGGTATTGATGCCACAACGGAAGTCGATCGGCTCGCGGTAGAGGTAGACCCTCAGGTCATCGGCGAAGCGCAGCATCAGCGACTCCTCAACGCGTCGATCATCGCCGTGAGCAGCGCCGTATCCTGTTGGCCACATTCAAGTTCAAGACTCACCCCGTTGGGCAACTGCGCCACCAGACGTGAGGGCAACGGCGGTCGGTGCGAGGGCCGCACGGCTTCGCGTCGCATTGAGGCTGGCAAGGCTTCGGAAGTCGCTGCCCCGGAAGGTGCGAGTTCTACGACCGGCACGAACGCCGGCACGTGGACGTCAAGAGGCTTCTCCGCGCGGTGGCACTCTAGTCCGCGCTCGCGCTGGACCCATTTGCGCAGCTGGTTGGCGTTCACGCCAGCCTTGAGGGCCAGCCCGGACACTGACGCTCCCGGTCTTTGGCATGCCTCGATCAACCGGCGCTTGCCCTCTGGATCAAAGCAGCGCCGGCCGCCTTCATCGATATACGGTATCCGCTAATTTACGCACACCGTAGCGAGAATTGTTCGCAATGACTGGGCGAGCGTAGGCGCATCGCGACGATC
>NZ_FCOX02000211.1 GCF_900044055.2 Caballeronia calidae
AAGCTGCTCGCGAGCGCGAAAGGAAACAAAAATAAAGCCGAGCAGCTGCGGGTCTTAGGCAAAGTATGGGACGTGTCTGAAAAGCTCAAAGCCCATCCGATCAGTAAAGTGGTGGCATCCTTGCACGCCTATCCGACGCCGACGACCAACGTGCCAGACTTGGTTGCGCGTGAAGCCGCAAAACGCGAGCTGACGAGACGGTTCAATACCGCTGACATTTCTCGTGACGGCGCTGCAAAAAAATTATTCGAGCAGCGCTTGGAATTTGCCCAATGGGTCGGAGACAAAAGCGCACTGCATGAGCGGTCCTTTTTAAAGGGGAATGGTGGCCAAACTTTAGGCGTTTTCGGCTACGCTTCAAACGATGCCGGTAGGGCCGTCATTGCGCTGCTCGAGGAATCGATTCTCGGCAACCCGATCGATCGTTCGATTCTCTTTCCCTCCCAAGTCATCGTTGATGCCCTGAAGATCGCCGATACGCCTGACAATCCTAGTCGTATAAAAAATGTGATTCAGACGTGGTTGGATGTTCGAGGGCTGTCAGGCCTGTACACGACGCCGAAAAAAGAGCCGGGAAAAGAGCTGAAAAAAGAGCCGGGAAAAGAGCCGGAAAATATGCCGGGAAAAGAGCCGGAAAAGAAAGAGGTCGACGCCGCGCTCAGCGCCGTCCAAACGCCGGAGGCCTTCAGGCGTGCACTTAAAATCGGTGTACCCGAAAAGCAGGAGGAGTTCTGGGCCTGGCGGTACGCCACGAAATTTAAAGAAGCCTTGCAGAATGGACTGCAACAGCAGGATAGCGGCCTGGCCGCCAAGGTTGTCGACTACTTCCTGTGGACAGGAGACATGCCAAAAGTGGAACAGCTGCCGTCCGTGCCGCAAAGTGTGCGTGAGCAGCTCAATTCCCGCTGGCCGTTCTTTGAGGCAGCACTTTCTTACTCGGGGCCGACAGCCGCCCAGGCGAAGAACCGCGCGGCGGTTCAGGAAGAATTGAAGCAGGTGCTAATGGGCAAGACGGAGTTCATAAGCGACAAATGGTCGGCCCGATTCCTCTCGCAACTCAAGCCGGTTGGAACGGATGAGAGTCTTGTTGAGAGACGGCGCACCATTTTGCAATCACTCGGCTCGGTTTCGGGGGACGAGAGCGAACGCGATGCAATCAAGCAGATCTTTAGCCTACATTCGCTCAAATACGATGAACTGACCGACGAAAACCGCTTGTCCTGGGCTTGTGCGCACTTTCGTAAGCTCGGTCTGCAGGATCAGTTCATCAAGGAGCGCGAGAGCATCAGCAAAAAACTGATGGGCAAATATATTGAAGAAGATTTTTATGACAAGCTGAGCACTATTGCAGACCGTCTCGCAGAACAAAAAATGAGGGGGCAGTTAGAGACTTTATTAACAAAAGCATGTAACGGCGATCTCGACGCCCTATTTGGCCTCTATGTGGAAGAATACTTAGCAGACCCGGGCAGTGACGCACAAAATATCGCTATGATCTATTGGTCGCGAAGGGAGAGCGGTCAGGCACAGAACGATGACGAGATTTTGAAAAAATGGTTGATTCGATACGACGAGGAATCTTCCGAGTTCTATACGATTTTTGATTTGAACGATGATGGCGCGGGCAGGATGAACAGCGTGGCTGAAGCCGTGGCCGACGCCCTCAATCAGCGCGGCACCGAGCAATTCATCGAAAAAATGGAAAAGGCCGATGCAATTGACAATCTCGATGCAACCCAGAAGTTTTCGATCTTGGAAAGATTGCATAACGAGGGTTTGAAAAAACAGGGACACAAATTCTGTGATCGCATTGCCGACATCATCACCAAGATCTACCGATCGTTGAGTATTGATGAACAGGCTGAATGTCGCGAGCAAATTCTGAAGCATTGGAACATCGAATACGATGCCGATTCAGACGAGTTTAGTGAGATTTTCGACCTCGGCGAGACGAGCAACAGCGGTGACGCCGCGATGAACAGAATGGCGGCTGCGATTGCAGAGGCCATGAATGGGAATGAAGAGTCGGTGCTTAAGGAGAGGAGCCTTCCTGATTTATGGACATATCTAGCAGAATCAGAATGATACCCGGTTCGATGTCGATGAATGGTATCTCAGAGGAAAAGCTGCTTGCCCGGGGTATCCGGGTAAAGGCGTCAGACGAGGAAAAGCCCACTTGGCATCGCGACCAACAGCAGGTCGCGATGACGAAATCCGCACGGACTTGGCGGCAGCGACGCCGTAGGCTGTCCTGTCTTCCGGATTCACGATGGAGCATGCTAGTCGGCGACAGGCGGCCCGAGCCACCCCATCACAACCGGCTCTATCCTGTAAGCCGGTATCCGTGCGTGCGCGATGCGCCCACCCTCTGCGTGGTGGCGTCTTTGCACATTGCGATGTTCGTCAAGCAGAGCCTGTGGGCCAGACACTCGACTGGAGCTATCTGCCGTGCGAAGTAAAAATCACTATTGATATCGTGCTCTTCATGGAAAAGCGACGGCTCATGCAGGTGTAATACGACCGGACCGAAAAGCGCCGGTTGCAGCGGGCGGTCGTATGAACGCAACGCGATGTATCAGCGAAACACTTCTCGTCCAATCAGATCGAGGCAGGAAGCAGTCGTGACGGCTACCAGAAGCGCCACGACAAGAAAAAAGCACATCGCCTCTCGACGCCCCGTCGGATCGGTTGTGCCGCAGGCTGGACATCTCGACCGGGATTTTTCAAGCGGACGACCGCAGTCGACACAGTGAGTATCCATGCAGTTTCGGTCTTTATACAGAGCAGATCCACCCTGCTGGCCGCGCAAGCGCGCCATGCCGTCACACAAACACGCCCAATCCGGGTTGGGCTCGCAGGCTTTTGAGGGGACGTCAATCAATGCATGAAAAGTCCAAGCACCATTTCTCCGGGCAAGGTCATCGCCCAGCCTGCGG
>NZ_FCOX02000212.1 GCF_900044055.2 Caballeronia calidae
CCCCGCCGAAACCCGCGCCGATACAAGGCCTGGCTGTCGAAAATCGCGTTTTTGGCCGTGGAACTGTCGAACTCCGGCGTTCGACTTCACTTCGCCACCACACAAATTCCATCCTCAACGGCATCGCGTTCGCCGCGCTCGGCGCATCCGCGCGTCCCATCTACCTTCGTCTCGCGCTCTGTGTGCTCACGTGCATTTCCATCACAGCGCGAGATGACCGCCGTCGTTTCACCTCAAATAGCGCGAAACGCCACTTCTCGAATAGCGCGGGACGTCACAGTAATGTCGGTCGAACTGGGTGATCACGCCCACGTTTGCTCGGACATGAAGTCCGCCTAATCGCTCCGCAGTTCGCGGTCCCCTATCGAAAGGGAGGCCAGCACGTTAAGAATGCCGCTCTTGACGCCGAGGCTATCTGCGAAGCAGGTGGGCGGCCCAACATGCGCTTCGTTGCCGTCAAAACACCCCAACAGCAAAGCGTATTGGTTCTACTGCGCATGCGTACCGGCTTCATCGAAGAGCGCACAGCTCTAGTCAACCGGCTGCGTGGCCTGCTGGTCGAATTCGGCGTGTTTCTTCCACAAGGCATCTGCGCGTTTCGCAGTCGCTTCGTTGCTGCACTGGAGGATGCGACCAACTCGATGACCGGCGCCGCCCGTCTGGCAATGATGCAGGGGTGGCAGCAATGGCAGGCCCCAGATCAACAGATCGCCTGGTTCGATGCCCAGTTTGAAGCCCAGGTCAGGGCTGACTATGATGCGCAGCGACTCATGGGCATGGTCGGCGTCGGCCCGCTAACCGCCTGCGCCACTACTGCAACTGTAGGCGACCCACGTCAGTTCAAATCAGGCCGCCAGTTCACCGCATGGCTCGGCCTGGTCCAGCCCAGGCAAAAGAGCAGCGGCGGCAAGGCTCGCCTTGGGTGCATTACCAGGCAGGGTAACGATTATTTATGCACTCGCTTTTGTTCCAAGGCGCACGCATGGCCGTTCGCACGGCTCATCGTCGCCATGTGTGACGTCCCGCGCTATTCGAGAAGTGACGTTTCGCGCTATTTGAGGTGAAACGACTCGTCATATCACTCACAGCGCATTGACTGCTTCCGCTAGCTGGATTGGTTTGCCCCTTGCCGCGACGCCGATATACGATGCCGCCCGAAAGGCGCGGAAACTGACCGCCATCGACAATCGGTTCGACTTTCGACGCCACGGCGCGAACTATCCCTGCCTACATGCTTGGCATCAGCTGGCATCAACCGCGCCTGTCAGCGACGCTGCCCGACGGGGTTGTCGTCGAACTCGAGCGCTCCGAGCGCGATGATCACCGCACTGGGCGCGCCCTGATTAACCCCTGTTGCTCAAAAATTTCCTAACGCTTCAAGGGGTTATAGGGCGATTGGATCCAACTAAAACGCGGAATTTGAACTGCGCACCCAATTGAAAGTTAAACGAATTTCACATTTCTGTGTTCAGCGGGTGTAATTCCATAGTTTTCCAATATCTTAACGGCTTTCCCCTGAAGAACCTCATCCTTAAAAGCTCTCACGCCTTGACTCATGAGCGACAGCAATTCATGACGATGCCCTTGTGACATGTCTGCTGACTTTTTAGCCAACTTGCTAAAGACTTCAAGTTTCGTTTTTTCCGAGTAGCCCCAAAGGGAGTGGTTAGTGCGAACATCGAGAATGGTGTGCATTATCAATTTATATAAAATTGAATGTTTTTGTGATTCAGGCGCCTTGTCAAGCAATAAAAGAAATTTTTCATTCAGAGCGCCCGAATAACCGGTATCGTTGAATGTTAAATCGGTAAAATATTCACGCAGCGTTCTTTGGTCATATTCTGACCCGGTAACGTTATCTGGCAACTCATGCGAATTGCATTCAACATCGACTGATTTCAATGAGTCAATTCTACCTTCATTTTTCGTATTAATTGTGAATTTCGGCAGATCATCTGACCTAGGCGCTTTGGTATTGAATTTATATAGTGCCTCGTTAATATCGGCAAACCCAGCTTTGCCCGTCGAGTTATTTAACGGCGTTGGAAGTTCATCAAAAATTCCCTTCAGTCTCTTTTTAAGAAAAGCCTTATTATCGGCATCTTGCTTTTCGCGCTTTTCAATATTCGATGGTGATTTGACGGGTGAAAATTTGATGTTCATCATGTTGTTTAACCAGTGGTAAATTTAAATAAACAAATGGTTGCAAGTTTTCAGCGCGGTCGAATTGTCTGTGCGAGGAACAATCGTCAGTTTGGATGGCGTGTACGACTGCCGGGCTAACCCGCCGTGAAATCTTCAGCCGCGGCATGACGCTGAACACATCCCGGAAAAATCGAAACCGCAAGCGCCACTTCGACGAGGCCATTTTTGACGCACGCTTTCGCAACCATCGAGCACGTGTTTGCCCGAGAGGACTCCGTCCGCCGGTTGCTGTTGCGCTTTGAGCGGATCAGCGCTATCCACGATGCCTTCAAGATTCTGACCTATACGCGGATCATCCTCCGGCACTACTGCTAATAGCGGTAACGACCACCATTGGAGGCAGTATGCGTGATGTCGCTATGCGGCAGGGTCATGTACGACGGTCTTATCATTATGGGAGATAAACGATCATGTCGCACAATAAAGCAACATACTTTGTCGTGCAGGGCTCCCTATTTCGTGCCGAGGCATTGTTACTCGTGAGTGCCGAGTTCGGCGCAGTCTTGGGGTTATGTGGTCAGTCGGAACATCTCGAAGGTGTCAGGGTCCTGCCTTTCGGTGATGAATTTCGCGAAGAAATTGGTTTTGGCGCAAT
>NZ_FCOX02000213.1 GCF_900044055.2 Caballeronia calidae
GATCTGTTTCGTGCATCGAGCGAAGGCGTTCCTCAAGGGGGCGTCATCTCACCCTTGTTATCCAACATCATGCTGCACGAATTCGATGTGTGGATGGAAAAGAACTACTTGAGCAAGAAAGTGCGGAAGGATCGATGGGCGTGGAACTTCGCAATTCTCAAGCAGCGTCCGATTGCTGTTCGAGAAAACCGGCAGTGGAAACCAGCTATTTCCTACTGTCGGTATGCAGATGATTTTGTGATCGTGGTCAAAGGCACACGTGAACATGCTGAGACAGTGCGTGAAGCATGTCGGGGGTTCCTCGAAGGCGAACTGAAGCTCACACTAAATATGGAAAAGACCCATATTACGCACGTGAACGACGGCTTTGTCTTCCTCGGTCACCGCATCATCCGCAAGCGTGGGGCACGCGGTCGCATGCGACCTGTGACAACCATTCCGTGGAAGAAGTATCGGGGCTTTGCCGGGCGGCTGGTCAAGCAGCTGTCGGGCAACTACAGCATGAACCGGATGGACCTGATGGAAAGCCTGAACCGGCAGCTTGCCGGTTGGGCCGCCTTCTACCAATACACCGACTTTACGGCCACCATGTTTCGCAAGCTGGACCGGGTTGTATTCTGGAAATTCGGATACTGGCTCGCGCGCAGGCACCGGCGTGGGTTCAGGTCGCTGATGCGCGAATACATCCGCGCACCAGAGCCGGGACAGGCAACGACATGGGTGCTGCAGGGCCAAAACAGTCGAGGTTGGTACGGAGCGGTGGCGCTTCGGCGTCTTGTTACCAGCCGCAAGGGTCGTTTCACCTGGCGTACCCCGATGGAAAATCCGTACATCATGCGCGATGAGACACGAAGTACCATTGAGTCGCGCTATGCCGATGTTGCCTTTGCTATGAGCAACACTTGAATGGAGAGCCGGATGCGCTGAAAAGTGCAAGTCCGGTTCGGGGAGGAGAGGCGGGGAAATAGTTCGACTACGCCCTGTCTCTTACTCCACTCCCGACCGGCGAGGGGTTTCTCTATCTGGCTGTGGTGCTTGACGTATTCAGCCGGCGCATCGTTGGTTGGGCGATGTCGAACCATCTATATACCGAACTCATGTTGCGCGCTCTGGACATGGCGTTGCAGCAACGGCGCCATGAGGGCGTTATCTTGCATTCGGACCAGGGCTGCCCAATATACATCTATTGCCTTCGGGCGACGCTGTCGCGAAGCCGGTGTGCAACCGTCGATGGGAACGGCCGGCGACGCCTACGACAACGCGATGTGTGAGTCATTCTTTGGCACGCTCGAAGCCGAGTTGCTCTCGCGCGAACACTTCGCGACACATGAACAGGCACGGCGGCGCATCTTTTCCTTTCTGGAAGGCTGGTACAACGTACGCCGCCTACACAGCAGCATCGGCTATTGTTCGCCGCTCGAATTTGAAAACCTGAACGCGAAGACAAAAATCGCGTCGCCCAGCGAGTTGCCCACCGCCGGGCAGCGTCATGGTCGTGAGAAGCGACCCGCTGCCCGTCCGTGGACAACTCGCGACTCAACGCTCAACGGAGGTTAGATAACCTAAAACCCTTGAATGCAAATCCGTCCGTCAAAGCGGGGCAACCTCAGTTCGCGGCGATGTCGAAGGACGAGGTTGCCTGGTGCGCGATTGGTGCGCTTCCACAGCGCTCGCGGGCAATCCCCAGCCACCCTCTTAATCGAGTGCCGCCCACTCAAATTCTCGAAGGCGCTTCCGAGGCAGCGCCAGTCGAAAGCACTCCCTAGGACGCAGTCAAGGCCTGGCCCGCCCACCGAAAGGCTATACGAGGGGCTCGCGGCCCTGCAGCCTGTGACCACGCACCCCTGGCCAGACGGTCCCCGCCTGGTACTCCCATGGCCCCGTTGGTGATGCGAGCGAAAAACTGCCGCGCCGGCGACAAGCGCAGCCTATACTGACAAACGGCGCGACTCATCCGAGCATTGAGCCGCGTCAACCGCGCACGGCTTTTTCGTCTTTGCGTCCGTGACTTGCGGCTTTTCAGGCCCGCCACGCGGGCCTTTTTATTGGCGTGCCTAGCACGCAAACAGCTTGGCTGGGAAGTCCCGTGGCCAGCCTGATGGTGGCGAAGGGCTAGGAATCCGCGCGGCAGACAGAATTTGAGCTGCCGGTACTGACGCCACATCGTGCGGGCGTCAACGCCGATTGCGGTTTGGCCCGCCATTGCGCGCAAAAGTGGCTTTCCCGGCGGCGAAATCAGGGCAATGTTGTCCCCTTCGGGACTTACGCAGGCGTCATTTTCGACATTCTGCGTAGGTTCAGCGCCGCGCAGACGAGTTTCCATTCGGCCTGTGCCTTGGCCAGTCCACGCATGCTGAATTGTCGAAATCCGAGAACGCTCTTTACCCAGGCATTCGGCGGTTCGGACAGCCATTTGCGCTTTCGATAGGCCGCCTGAGTTTGCGCACAAGTAAACTTGTCGGCCATCGCGGCGCATAGCGGGCGCTTCCGGGCATCGACCTTCACCTCTTTCTTGCCCTCGCGTCCGGGCGCCACGATCAACTCGGCGGGGTGCTCGCGCAATTGTTCGAACGTCGCCTCCGAGCGGTAGCCCGCATCGGCAAGGACTTGCTTGGGGGCGGCCCCGGCGTCGCGCGCTACCGCCGCCACAACGATCGGCAATTGGCCGCTGTCGGCAGCACAGTTACCCAGTTCGGCC
>NZ_FCOX02000214.1 GCF_900044055.2 Caballeronia calidae
AGATCGCCGGATCGCCAAACGGTCCCCGACTCCGGCTCCCACAGAGCGTACCGTGCGGTGCTACCGCAATACACACCGCTCACGCTCTTCAGACGTTGATTCACCGCGAGCCGCTGTCACTCGCTATAGGAACGATACGCGTAATCGGTAACTCACCGACGTCCTTGCGTGTCAGGGATCTGGCTGCTGTTGGCGCAAAATGCGTCGATGTTCAGCTCGTACATCGCGCGGCCGAACTGAGTAACGCCTTCGTCTGATCCAAGGTGAAGTTATGATAATCATCTAGCCGGTCTCCTCGCCGCGGGACGCGGCGGGGTTAAAGTCAGTTTGCGAAACGCACTTTGACCCTGCGGAGGCCGACATGAACTATTGTGGCATAGACCTGCACTCGAACAACTGTGTCGTGGTGGTCAACGATGAGGACGATCGGATCCTGTACCAGAAGCGCTTGCCCAATGATATGGCGCAGATACAGGCAGCGCTCGAACCCTACCGCGAGGAATTGGCTGGGGTGGTCATCGAGAGCACGTATTATGGACGCCCCGAGATTATGCACGGTTTGGCGGGCATTCCGAGGTGCGACGCCTAATTCCTCAGGATGCCTGGTAGCGCCTCGCCATCGATCGACTTTCCATAACAGATACTGCTCTTCTCAGACGGCTTCACCGCCGTCACTCAGGAGAGCGATCATGATCAGGCAAGTCGTGTCTGAAGTCGTCGCGTGCAATCGTGCACGGTACGGCGCACTTGAGCCCGTCGTTGGGGCTTTCGAGGAATACCTGGTCCGACGGGGATATGCGGGCATTACTGTAGGGAACTACCTGCAATGTGCGTCGCACTTCGGGCGGTGGCTGACTTCGCAGCGCATCGCGCTTGATCACATCGATGAGGCGGCACTACATCGCTTTCTTACGGTGCACCTTCCGGTCTGCCACTGCTGCAAGCCAAGTCCACGCACCCTCGCTAACCTTCGCCGCGCGCTCCGTAATCTGCTTCACATGTTGCGTGCGGAGGGCATCATTCCGCCGAGGTCAGTGCCGGCTTCCCGGTTCGTACACGATGAGCTTCAGCACTTTGACGCGTATCTTAAGGATGTTCGGGGTCTGGCACCGGCAACGCGCCTTTACCGTCTGCGCTACGTGCGTGAATTCCTCCTTGCCCGGTTTGGGTGGGAGCCGATTGCGCTTGAACGCATTAAGCCCGATGACATCTACCGATTCGTGACTGATCGCGCCGAAGGCTGTCAACCCCGGACTGCGGGAATCATTGGCGACTGTTTGCGAAGTTATTTGCGTTTCCGTCGAATACAGGGAGACCCCACCGAACCCCTTATTTCTGCAGTCCCCAGAGTTGCTTACTGGCGCCTCGCGGCGTTGCCGGATTCTCTTACCGATTCAGAACTTGCGACGTTGGTGAAATCGTTCGATCGTACGCGTCCGACCGGCCGGCGCGATTACGCGATCGTCCGCTGTCTCGTGGACCTGGGTCTGCGAGCAAGCGAAGTAGCGTCTATTCAGCTCGATGACCTGGACTGGCGAGAAGGCACGCTCCGGATTTCGAAAGCGAAAGCAAAGCGCACAACTCTTCTGCCGTTGCCTGTGGAGACGGGGCGAGCGATCTCAGACTACCTCCGCTTCGGGCGCCCCAGCACAGCTAGCCGCGCACTGTTTGTACGCCACCGTGCTCCTCGCGATGAAGCGGTAGGGCCGAGCCTCGTGCGCAACGCCGTACGCTGCGCCTACGCCCGGTGCGGCCAGGCTGAGCGGTGGACTGGAACCCACGTGCTCCGCCATTCTGTCGCTTCGAGGTTACTCAGGAAAGGGGCGAGTCTCAAGGACATCGCCGATCTGCTGCGCCATCGCAGCGTCAACACGACGACGATCTATCTCAAAGTCGATCTGCCCCGGCTCAACGCCGTTGCATTGCCCTGGCCAGGGAGACGAACATGAAGGCCGCCCCAACGATGGTGTCTCTGGTCGAGGACTATCTTGAACGCCGGCGGCGACTTGGCTTTGCTCTTCAAAGTGAGGAGCAGCGTCTGATGTGCTTTGCACGCTTCTCCGATCAAATTGGCCACAGCGGTCCGATCACGGTGGAACTGGCTTTGCGTTGGGCCTGTTCGTCCAGCCGCTCCACAGCCGCCACCAGGGCAGGTCGGTTGAAGATCTTGAGCCCATTTGCCAAGTACCGCCTGCAGTTCGATCCCGCCACCGAAATTGCATCTTCCGGACTCTGTGGACCAGGATACCGACGGTTGACACCGCATATTTATTCGGAAGAGGTATCCGCTAATTTACGCACACCGTAGCGAGAATTGTTCGCAATTACTGGGCGAGCGTAGGCGCATCGCGACGATCGGAAGCGATCAGCGACGTCCACGGTCATGGCCATGTGTTTTGGCTCGATGAGGATACGCCGAGCGCTACGTTCGGCGTATCCTTGGGGTAAGCTACTCGGATTGAACGGCGATCGTTTGCTGCTTGGCGAAGTTGAATGGCAGCAGGTCTGTGACGTCATCGTCCTGCGCGCGCTGCGGTAGCTCCTTGAGCACGTGCAGCAAATACGCGTAAGGCTCGACATCACAGGCGCGGCAAGTCAGCATCAGACTGTAGATCATGGCCGACGCTTTGGCGCCCTCGACGGTGTCGCTAAAGAGCCAGGCCTT
>NZ_FCOX02000215.1 GCF_900044055.2 Caballeronia calidae
GGATTTCACATCGTCGTGCCGCTTACCCGCCGACAGGGGTGGGAGGAGGTCAAACTTTTCTCACAAGCGGTCGCCCAGCACATGACGCGCGTGGTGCCGCAGCGATTTTCGGCCGTGCTGGGCCCGAAAAATCGAGTTGGCAAGATTTTTATCGACTATCTGCGCAATGGTCGAAGCGCAAGCACCGTGGCCGCATTTTCAGTGCGCGCCCGCCCAGGCATGGCGGTATCGATGCCGATCTCGTGGGACGAATTGAAGGACGTAAAAAGCGGCGATCAGTGGACAATGGCGCAGGCCATCCACCGACAACGCACGCTTGCCGCGGACGCGTGGGAAGGTTACTGGCGCACGCGGCAAGGCATCACCGCCGCGATGCGCCGGGCGATCGGCATGAAGCGCTAGGTAGGTAGCACCTCATGCCAGTGGAACAGACAAATCAGACCTTACCATTCGACTCACGCGCCTCGGTGCCCTTCAGTTCACCGTGCTTGTGGGAGTGCGTCGCCCCATATTTGAGTTCGAAGTGGGCACCTTTGCCGCTTCGCGTCGGAGGAAAATGTTCGCCCTCGACACACGTGACTTCGAACGTATCCTTGCCATCGTCATGAACGACGGAATAGATGCCGGACACCTTGACGATCTCACCGGGCTTATACGAGTTGTCGCCTGCCATCGTTGCACCTCCTCAGTTAAAGAACAACGACAGTTCAGCAAAACGTGTTCCGAACGGTTTCCGGCAAGCGGCTTCCTCTGCCCGCGATCACCCGCGCTTATCTGCGACTAGCGCCGATTCACGCGGCAAGTCGATGCTCGTAATAAGGCCGGTCTCGATCCTCGAGAATCGCATCGAGTGCGGCAAGGTCGGACGCCTGCGGATTCAGCCAGGCATCGACATTCTCTCGCTTGATCGGGACGATGCATCGGTCGTGTCCGGCTGCTTCCACTTCGGCAGGCGGCTCGTCGGTGATGGCGGCAAACGATAGGAGATCCGGTTGACCGGGCGCGGTCCACTTCGACCAGAGGCAAGCGACCATCAACAGCTGACCGTTGTTGGGGCGAAACTCCAAGACGACGTTTTCGCCCGGCGCCTGCGATCCCTCATGCGTTTCGAACAGCGTGTTCTCGCACTTTGCCCTCGCGACGTTCTCATAGAAGACGTCAACTAGCATCAGGCCATGCGTGTAGCCGAAACACGGCTTCCAGAACTTCTCCAGACTATCGCGACGCGCATTGTATGTTCCGGATATTTAACATCGTAGTTCGCGGGCTTGCCTGCGATGCGACACTGGTAACGCATCGGCTTGACGACATACTGCCCGTCTTCGACTACAAGCACGGGCGCATAGTAGCCGGGAAAAATGCGTGAATCCCGCGGCTCTTGTTCCGTCCGACCGAAGTCCGCCAGGCGCCGTAACACCGCATCGATCTTGTCCGTCGCGATGCGCTTGCTTTCGGTCGCCGTTTTGGTCGTCTTCGTCTGCAGCGTCCGCTCAGCATCGGCCAATCGCGTGCGTTGCTTGAAAAGCTCCTACTCGACCCTGGTTGCCTGTTCCACGTTGTACCGTTCAATGAAGGTCCTGATCTGACGCTCGTCATCGGTCTGAGGCTCCCGGAAGGCGTCTTCCATCGCCTTCGGGATTTTTGCCTTGCTGCCCTCGGCGCGCTCCCAGAACAATCGCGCGAACTCGCGGATGTCCATCTGTGCGCCGAACATCTTCACGTTGCGACGATAGTCGGCCTGTATCTGCGCGGAATAACACATGCGTTGGGTTCCCCTCGTTTCGTTGTGGCGGCGCTCCGAGGCACACAGGGCGCAGCACGTCAGAGCGCCTCTTTGCACAGCGCCAGCATCTTCTTGATGACGGTGCACGAATGATTCAGTTGCATGTCGCCCGTGAAGAGCGCCTGGACATTCGATTGGCGCACCGCGATGCCGGCGCTTTTAAGGTCGCGTTTGGCGATCTTGAGCGCCAGTTGGCCGAGGCGCACACGCGCGAGCCAGTCCACCCAAAGATGATTGCGTCGAAGCCAGATGCGGCAACTTTCCACGAGATGATCGACGCGCCATTCGTACGTCAGCGAATGGGAAGCCGCCACGGTCGCGACCAGGAAGCACAGCAGCTCCGCGCGCGCGTCCGAGACATTCGACACTTCGTTGATATCGGATCCGGCCATACGTCGTATGGGTTGCCGTGGACTTTCCATCATCAGCCCTGCTCCCGCAATCGGCCCTCGCTGCAGCTCTACTTATCAGGGCCTCGGACCTCAACTTGATCCGGAAAGTAGCCTGCCTTCCTTGCTGCCTCTTGTACTCCCTGAGCGCTTAAGCAACCTGCAACAGCTCCAACCTCCTCCCCATTGGCTAAGAGGCACCCAGACCATTGACCGCTAGCAGCACGGTAGATCCGCAGCGTGATGGTTTCAACTTCGTCGGGCATGGCGGTTCCTAAACGGTCATTGGCCTCAGCATTCTGTCACTTCGCCTCGGGAATAGATGCCCCTTTTACGCCCCTTCCAGCCGCTTCTCGGTAAGCGCTCATTGTCGACGTACTTATGTCGTGAGGAATTCCAGGGCAAGCTGGTGTCCACTTCATTTTCAGGTGGACACCATGCCAGAGGACAGCACGCTGAAGGAACGCCTGGTAA
>NZ_FCOX02000216.1 GCF_900044055.2 Caballeronia calidae
CGCATGTTCCGGATCATCGGCCTCGCGTTCACCACGAAAATCACGAATCTCATCGACTCGCCGTTTAGCAAGCGATGGGGTGGTTCGAGCCATTCCACGGTGGATTACAAGGTGAAGAAATAATGGCTGTCTCCGTTCGCCGAGCGAAGGCCGACAACGGCTATCGAAAGGAGCCAACGGCGGTGAAGTTCGTGCCGTACTCCTACCACGTCACCGACCAGATCGTTAGCACGATAGCGAATGAATATTTGATGACGTTCCGAGTCCGAGGCCGGTCGCACGAATGCGCTTCAGACTGGGAGCACATCAACTGGCGTCGCGACCTGAACCAACTGTTCAAGACGGTGGGCAACGAGCACGTCAAGTTTTGGGTGCACCTGCATCATCACCAGACGGACCGTTACCCGGAAAGCGAGTTTGCCGCGACGTTCGCCCGCGAGCTGGACCGCAAGTACCGCAAGCGCTTCGAAGATGTGCCCTTGATGACCAACGACTGGTACCTGACGGTCGTGTACAACCCCGTCGGCGACTTCACCCAGAAGTTTCTTGCGCGATTCGAGCGCCCGTCGCGCGATGATCTGCTGGATATCCAGGCCGAAGCAATCGCGAGCCTCGAAGATATCGCCTCTCAGATCACCGGTTCGATGCGCGCCTATGGCATCGAAACACTCGGTGTGTACTTCCGTGACGAGCGGGGCAACCGCATCAGCGCAACTGAAGTCGAGGAATCCGACGATGAGCCGGACCCCGAGGACATTCTGGCTGAACCGGACACCGCCGCCGCGCACACTGCGCCCGCCTTGCACGTCGTGCCGCCCGCAAGTCGCCAGTTCGCGTTTTCGAGCGCGCTTGAATTCCTCAGCTTCCTGGCCAACGACGAATGGCAACCCGTGCCGGTCACGCGAGAGCGGGTCCGCGAAAGCATGTTGTACAACCGTACCGTCAGCTCGCTTTTCGGCGACGTGATGCAGAGTCGCCGCATCGACTCGGACAAGTACATCGCGGGCGTTGAGGTGGTCGACTTTCCCGAGGCGACCGAGCCCGGCCAACTTAACTTCCTGATGGAAGCGGATTTTGAGTTCGTGCTGTCGCAGCAGTATTGCTGCATGTCGAGCATGGCCGCAAGCGTGTTCCTGTCCCATCAGGAAAAGGCGATGCTCGAAACGCGGGACAAGAGCCGCTCGCAGATTGCGCAAATGGCCGACGCTGCGGATGACGTGGTCTCCCGGCGCGTGACGATGGGCTGGTACTACGGGTGCCTGCACGTCACCGCCGACACGCCGAAGGTAGCGCAGCGTCGTGCGCGAGCGGCGCGCGTAATGCTGAATTCGTGCTCGATTGTCGCGGGATCGATTGGCCTCGCGTCGAACGCCGCATGGTGGTCGCGGCTGCCGGGAAACCACGCGCTCGCACCGCGTCCGGTGCCGATCAACAGCATAAATTTTCTGTCGTTCGCGCCGTTCCATAACTTCATGGTCGGCAAGCCCGATGGCAACCCGTGGGGGCCAGCCGTCGCGCTGCTCAAGACCGTCACGGGCACGCCTTTGTTCTTCAACTGGCATTCTTCGCCGATCAATGAAAACTCGCTCGGCAAGCGTCCGCCTGGTCACACGATCGTGCTTGGCAAGACGGGCTCCGGCAAGACGACGTTGCTCAACGCCTTACAGACATTTTCTATCAAGTTCAAGCCTCGTCAATTTATCTATGACGTAGGGCTTGGCATGTATCCACTCGTGGCTGCGCTCGGTGGCTTATACACCGTTCTGCGCGACGGCGAGCCGACCGGCTGGCAGCCGGCGCAGCTCGCACCGACGAAGGCGAATATTCGTATGGTCAAGCGCCTGGTGCGAATCTGTGCCGAAACCTCGCTCGAGGGACCGATTACTCATGACGAAGTCAAGCAAGTCAACGATGCCGTTGAGGCGGTCATGGGCGACGAATCACTGTTCAAGCAGATTGAGACTCGGACGTTCACGGCGATCGTACAGAACATTCCGCGTCCGTATCAGGTGGGCGCGGGCGAGCGGCCGTCACTCGCGTCGCTGCTTGAGCCGTGGTGTCGTGGTGGCGAGCACGGCTGGTTGTTCGACAACGATTCGGACGAACTGGATCTGAATCAGCGGGACGTATTCGGATTCGATCTGACGGACTTTATTGTGGGCTCAGGTCAAAAGGCGCCGATCGCGCGCACGCCGCTGCTCATGTATTTGCTCTATCGCGTCCGGTCATCCATCGATGGCACACGGCGCGTCATTCAAACGTTTGACGAGTTCGCCCAATACCTTGACGACCCAATCATCACGCTCGAAGTGAAGCGAGGCCTGAAAACCGATCGGAAGAAGGACTGCATCTACGTTTTCGCCACACAGGAAGCGAACGACGCGCTCGACAGCACGATCGGCAAGACCATCGTGCAGGCGTGCGTGACCAAGGTGATGCTCTACAACCCGGAGGCCACGCCCGCCGACTACCTCGACTACCTCAAGCTCACACAGGCCGAGCTCGACGCCATGCTGTCCATCCCAGAGGACAGCCGCCAGTTTCTGGTCAAGCAGGGCAACCAGTCGGCTCTCGCGGTCATGGACCTCATCGGCATGGACGACGAGATCGCGATCCTTTCCGGCACGCCCGACAA
>NZ_FCOX02000217.1 GCF_900044055.2 Caballeronia calidae
GCTGCGATGCTGCGCTGCTGCGCTGCTGCGCTGCCGCTGATCTTTGTACCGGGACATAGCCCGAGCCAGGAGCAGAAGTGCTTGACGTTCGCAAACCGGCTCAGGTCCGGGCCGATCTCCGAGAGGATCGTCATCACGGTGGTGACTGACAGGCCGTTGATGCGCGTCAGGTCCACGCCCGCCCAACGCGCGAGGGCCGCACGGGCATCAAACTGCGGCGTATTTTTGCCACGCCGCTTGCCGGGTCCGGCCAACTCGACATCGGGAGGTCCGAGCGGGACCAGCAGTGCGTCGATCTTCGCATCGCATTCGATGATGCGCTGCGCGAGACTGTCGAACATCGCCAGCGCCTGCTGTAACACGAACAGATGTTCCTCGCGCCAGTTGCCCGTCAGCGCGCGCACGATATCATCCTCGCTGCGCTTGACCCGGCCGTGACGATGGCGCGCAAGGACCTTCGGATCGCGCTCGCCCGTGACGATTGCACGGATGATCGCCTGCCCCGTCATGCCCATCATATCCGTGAGCACTTCGGTGAGCTGCAGGTTCATCTGCACCAGCGCCTTCTGCATGCGCAGCACCCAACCGGCCTGTTCGGCCAGCAGCACCTCGCGCTGGCGCACCACCGCGCGCACCACGCAGACCTCGTCATCCGGCCGCCAGGCGGCCCGCAGCAGCCCCAGGCTCATGAGCCACTGGCAATCCTGCACGTCGCTCTTGCGCCCCGGCACATACTTCATCTGCCGTGCGTCGACCAGCCAGACTGTCAGCCCACGTTGCTCCAGCACCTCATACACAGGAATCCAGAATACGCCGGTCAATTCCAGGGCGACCGTGTCGACCCCGCACGCGAGCAACCAGTCGGCCATCGCGTTCAGGTCATCGGTCATCGTGCCGAATTCCCGAACGGGCTCATCAGCGGCCCCGTTGGGCACCGCGACCCAGTGACTCGAACCGCCCACATCAATGCCCGCTGCGTTCGGAAATACCTCGGGGCTCTCTTCGCGCTTGCGCATCGCCATCGCCAGCTCCACACTTGTTCGTTGAACGGCAGCGCCATGGGATGCGTCGAAATTGACTCGATCTCGTGAACGGGATGCAGCTTGCGCTGCTCACCACTGTCACCGACGAATCCCGGACCATGCTCTCAAGCGGGCTCACTTGACGGCGTGCCGGCCGCAAGCGCGCACCATTGGACTGCCGGTCATTGCGGCGCTGCCGTTCACCTGTATACCCCATTCCTGGTTTCTCCGCGAACGCCGGACCCGGCACGGGGTTGGATTGCTCCCAAGAAACCATTCAGATCAATATTGCTTCTGGACGTTCAAAAACATCATCCGCCGGCAACACCTTGTCATGCTTGGCTTGGACTAATTCTGAAGGGCCGACTATTGATTACTCAACTCTTGAAGACGTCGCCTAATTGCTGCGCCGAACTTTCCATTGCGCTCCGCTGAATTTAAACCATTCAATAGAACATTCAAACTGCCCACGTCCACAAACATTGAAATCGCTTCTTCAATACTTGAAAAATCGATATCATCTTTATTTTCTTGGAGAAATCTTAGAAGCTTATAGCCTCTTTTTGACGAATCGTGATTCATTTCCTCCAACATGCTCTCACGCAATAGCCCATCTCGCAGATCATCTACCTTTTTTGCTAGCGCCTCCCCACCGCGCTCAGCTAAGACGCCGACACCAGACAGCGCCACATATGCGGGCTCACGGTCGATATATGTCGTCCAATCAAACGAGGTTGGCCTTGATACGCGAGCATATCCAGCGTCCCCTAAGTTCCCAATCGTTCCTCCTATACCATACCACTTGAAAAACTTTCCGCCAAGGTCGAGCATCGGCGCGAAAACGGTTCCAACATTACAAGCAAATTCTTTTAAAGATTTCGACGTAGGCGTACACGATTTTGCATGCTCCAGCTCGCCAATCATGGCGGTTAGATCGTGCTCCAGCTGGAGATCCTCTCTATTATTCAAAACGGGCCTAGTCGCTTTGAATACTTTTTTGTTTTTGATTTTGCCAATTTCTAGCAAACCTCTTGTGGGAAGAAATTTGAACGTTTCACCTAACACGTTTTTATTTAAATTCGTCAGAGAGGCGGCGTTACCTCCCCTATGCTCATGGACCGGAATTTCAACTTGAGGCTTTTCGTTTTCGTTCGGCTGAACGGAGTGAAATGTGTGATTGGAAAGTCTGTTCATAGATTTTTGTTGAAGTGAAGTTGCTAATTAATTGCTAGCCTGCCGATGGCCCAGAAGGGTATTATCAAATTGTTGCGAAGTCGGTTGATATCATGGAGTATGAAGAAAGCTTTCACGGCTGTCCGGCCATCCGGTACACCAAGCATGGACGCCCCGGCTTGCCAAGCTCTCATTTGTGACGGAGTGAAGGTATTGATTGCAGCCATGCATCCGGACTTCGCTGTCCGGCACATGGCCGGCGGTCCCTAATGGAATGTGCTGGCCGGACTCTCATCAGTCTTGCGTACTCTTGCGCACAGTGGTGTACTCAGAGTTTCCCGGCCACGGTCTAACCTGTCTCGCCATCACGTCATGATCGCCTGAGCAATCGGCTGTAGTCTCCTGCTGGTAGGG
>NZ_FCOX02000218.1 GCF_900044055.2 Caballeronia calidae
CATTCGAGCGAATCTACGCACAAACAAGGGCCATAACCGTTTATCCCCAGATAAAAATAATCCCGGGATACTGATCCTTATCTTGAGCTTGAGATAAGGATCACGCGCGCCGATACGTCTTCGACGTCCATGAAACAGCCCCGTCGGAAACCACGAAGCAATGGCTCGACATGATTGGCGATCTCTACGAAATCGAGGCTGCTATCCGCGGCAAACCACCCGATGAGCGGCGACGCGTCAGGCAAGAAAAGAGCAACCCGTTGCTCGGGGTCCTCGAGATGTCGATGAGGGAAAAACTAGCGACGCTTTGGCCGAAGGCACCACTGGTCGAAGCGATCAACTACTCTCTGAACCGCTGGGATGGACTCACGCTGTTCTGTGACGACGGCCGCATCGAGATCAGCAACGTGCTCGCCGAAAATGCCTTGCGCTGTGTGGCCCTTGGTCGGCGCAATTTTATGTTCGCGGGCTCCGACAGCGGTGGTGAGCGAGCCGCCGCAATGTATAGCCTGATCGGATCATGCAAATTGAACAACATCAATCCACGCGCCTACCTGGAATTCGTGCTCACGCACATTGCGGATCACCAGGCCAATCGCATCGACGAACTGTTGCCCTGGAACGTCGCGAAGCACCTCCTCCCATCTACACCTGCCTCGCTTTGATCCCTTCCGGCAGCGGCACGATGCGCCTGCCGCGTTCTTCGACGCTTGTCCAGAGAATTCTCAACGGCCCTCACGCGACGCTTACGACTCAGCGGGAAGCGATAGTACAGCCACACCGCGTAGCTGATGATATCGGGCGGAAATCGATAACCCTTGAACGAGATCGACGCATCGGTCGATGGTGAGGCCGACATGGAAGCTTTCTTCATGCAACATGATATCCGCCAACCGCACAACAACCTGACAATACCCGGCCGTGAACTATCCCACCCCTATACCTGAGATTGATGTTGCTGAATCCGCGCCGATGCGCTCAACCGCTCGCTCTCAGGGAGGCGGCGAACTATCCCCTGAAGTTGGTTCAGCGCGTCTCGTTTAACCATGGCATCAAGCGTGTCGACCTGCTTGAGGAGGTCATAAAACGCCGCCATATGCGCATCCCTAGGGAGGTCTTGGAAGCGCCGCAGCAGGTATTCCCATGCCCCCGGTTGAGCAGTCTTATCAAACGTGCCAACTTTCTTCAGGATACCGTTGAACACTGCTGTCATTTCCTCGCCTCCCTTATCTGTGTCACCGCCCACATTCGCGTTGATAAAGCAAGCAATTTCATCCAGCACATTCCGTTGATCAGTGGCATCCAGCGTCCCAATTTGCTCAAGTACACCATTGAGAGTGGCCACTCGGTCTGTCGGTTGAGACATGTCATCATTATATTTCACAAGTTCCCGTAACATATACGCCTGCGTTGGGGAATCAAGCGTACCAATGCGCGTCAGTATGGCTTTGGCCATGGCCAGTTGATCACCCGCTGGAGCCTTGGCGAAGCTTGGCCCGCCGTACTTCAGTATGTCCGCCCGATCGCCCCGATCAAGCGCGTCCACTCGCATAAGCGCGTCGTTAAGCGCCCTTGCCGCGTCAGGAAGACAGTGGACATTCCGTACGAGCTCCGACAGCATATTGCACTTGCATTTCGCATCAAGCGTGTCGGTTTGCTGCGACATGGCATAGAATGCCTCCTCACGGTCGCCGACGGGAAGTGAAGAAATGACATGCAGAAGAGGGAACAGTTGCTGGCCTCGCATGGCCGAATCGAGTTCGGAAATGCTCTCGTACACGGCATAGAACGCACTTCTTCTGTTACCTACAGGAAGATACAGAATCGCGGACGAAAGGTTGGCTAACGGCATCTTGCGTGCGCGGCCATCAAGCGCCAGAACTTGCGTCAAGACGGTATCGAACGCGACTGAGACCTCGTCTTCAGGAAGCCACTGAATCGCGGACGCAAGTGCGGCTAGCGGCTTCTCGCGTGCGCTGCCATCAAGCGCGAGAACTGGCTTCAAGACAGTACCGAACGCGACTGAGACCTCGTCTTCAGGAAGCCACTGAATCGCGGACGCAAGTGCGGCTAGTGGCTTCTCGCGTGCGCTGCCATCAAGCGCGAGAACTGGCTTCAAGACAGTACCGAACGCGACTGAGACCTCGTCTTTAGGAAGCCACCGAATTGCGGATGCAAGTGCGGCCAGCGGCATCCCACGTGCGCTGCCATCAAGCGCGAGAACTGGCTTCAAGACAGTATCGAACGCGACTGAGACCTCGTCTTCAGGAAGCCACTGAATCGCGGACGCAAGTGCGGCTAGCGGCTTCTCGCGTGCGCCGCCATCAAGCGCGAGAACTTGCTTCAAGACAGTATCGAACGCGACTGAGACCTCGTCTTTAGGAAGGCACCCAATCCCAGACGCAAGTGCGGCGAGCGGCATCCCACGTGCGCCTTCATCCAGCGTGGCAATTTGCTTCAATACGGCAGCAAACACTTTGCCACGGAGAACGTCCGGAAGATGCTTTATCTTTTTGCAGAATTGGACGAGCACCGTCCCGTGCACGAGATCCAACTTCGGTCGATCGCGCATCCCGGATTCCTCGGCGGC
>NZ_FCOX02000219.1 GCF_900044055.2 Caballeronia calidae
TGGCAGCAGACGCGCACCGTACTCGAACTCTGGATGCAGATTCGTTCGTGCGCCTGGACACCCACGCAGTTGCTCAGCCTGGCGATTGCCGAGGACTTCCCCATGCGCGAAATTGCGCCGTGGAGAATCGGTCAGCCCGTCACCGCTGGCCTGGTCGCCCAATGGCTGCGTCGGGAATTTACCGGACTTGCCTCTCATACTCCCGTGCAGGGGAAGTCCCGAAAATTCCAGAGGTCCGAAGCGCGTCACGCCCCTTGAGTTACCAGTCGATGCCGCTTCTGCGGCCCCGCATACTCGCTTCATCGCGATCTCAGTCTCGTTCGCTGCCTCGCCACCGCTACTCACAAGCGGTCGGCGACGGCGTTCGGGTGTCTAAAGTCCAGTTGGGATCTCTTTCAACCGCGGGGTGCTACGCGTGGACGGCTATGGCGTTTGAGCAGCTTGCGCATCAGCCGCTTGGCTGCCGCCGTGTCGCGACGGCTTTGCACCCGCACGTCGAGCACCGCGCCATGCTGGTCGACCGCCCGCCACAGCCAATGCTTTTTGCCCTCGTCACTACGACCTCATCAAGATGCCGCTTGCCGCCGCGCCCAGCGCCGTTGAACGAAGACGTTTAGCGATCGGCAAACCGAACTTCGTCGCCCCAGTCCCGCACCGGCTCATACGTCAGCTCGATACCGCGTGCAGCCTGGATCTCTTCGACCATAGGCAGGCTCAGGGGGAAGCGGTAGTACAACCATACCGCGTAACTGATGATGTCGGGCGGAAATCGATAATCCTTGTACGAGATCGACGCATCGGTCGATAGTGAGGCGGACATGGAAGCTTTCTTCATGCAACTTGATATCCGCCGACTGCGCAAGAACGTGATAATACCGTCATCAGTGCTCGCGCGCGTTCGAATGCCTGATCAAACTGCCTCGCCGAAGATCATCGCTTGGCATGCGCAGACCACGGATGCGCACCCCCTCACCAAAATCCATCGATCCGCACGATGCGCACCGCGCGTAGAATACGCGGCGCTTCCGCTAGATTCCGAGCATTTCTGACCAATTCGTTATCCGAAATTTCTGTCCATGGCTGTCCGATACGATCTCAAACACATCACCGAATGGTTAGGCTCCCAGACCGTCGCGAAAGCCCGCGACTTTAAGATTCGCTCCCACCGGTAACGCGACAGTATCCGGAGGGCGTCGATCGCGATCGGGTCATCCTCCCGCGGTCACCCCACGTACAGCATCTGCAGCACGTAGCTGACATCTTGAAGAGGCCCAGTGTCGGTCGCGGTCCGCGCCGGCTTGCGCACGTGCGGCAAGACGAATTCCTCGAGCTGCGCCCGGCTCAGATTCGCCGGATTCGCCCTCCAGCATGAATCTCCGTCATTCGGCTCGTCGCGAATCAGGACTGTAACCGATCCCGGACGTATCCAGGACGTATCCCGGTAACTTCCCGTTTCAGCGTGGCTCGCAGACAAATTCGACCGCGCTGAAAAAAAACGAAACTACTTGAGGTTCACTTTTTTGTTGAGAGCTTATTGGCATGAAAAAAATTGAAACCACTTATGATTTGAAGGATGCCGTTGTTACGACAACACCTAGTCAAGATAAAAAAAATTCCGTAGGCACGCTAAATAATCGCGAAGCTGTCTCTGGTATTTTCGCAGGGCTTCCGAAGAGTACGAAGATGCTCAAAGAACTAAATACTTCGAACAATTATTCCAATCAAATTTGTAAGCAACCAGCTCAGCTGGAGGCGACCGGCGCCACAGGTGCTGAGCTTTTGTCTAGCATGGCTTTGTTCGGCGAGGGGCCAAAGCCGCTACAGCAAAATTCTTTCAATTTCTGCCATTTGGACAAAAAAGAGAATTTTAACTCCGATTTGGGCAGAAATCAGGCATTAGAGGTAATCGATCTAACTAATAAACTGAAACGTCAATTTGATATCGATGCGGAAAAACTGAACGCACTTTCTGCCCAGATTGATATATTGGATGGCAATTCTTATAAATATCTTTCGGACGGGTTGAGGACAAATGATCGCAGATCGATTGCCAGATGCAAGGCAGGGCTCCATCATTTTTTGAGTAATCCTGAGATTAGCAATGAAAATAAAGCGGGAATCGTCAAAAAATTAATATTTCGTTCCCCATTGGAATGCCCTGGTTTAACGATTGCGCTAGAAAATGGGCACTCAGAAACACTCGATGAACTTCATTCACTTCTTGTGCAATGTGCCAACTATATGTCGTCGACAGACATAAAGAAATGGATGTTGCAACGAATTCTAGGTCAGAGTCCGTGGCTATACACAGCATTGTCAGATGATCGTGACGAAGGAATACGACAGTACTCGAAAATACTGAAGACCGTTGGGAGTAAGCTTTCTGGAAGCGACCTTAAAGAGCTATTGTTCATCAAAGGGGCAAAGGAAGGTTTTGGATTTATCGGAATCAATGAGGCTTTATGTAATGAGGCCTCAAACGCAATTCGCGAGTACGGTAATATGCTTGAACTTTTCAGAGAACGTCTTTCTGGTGAGGATCTAAGCGAGTTG
>NZ_FCOX02000220.1 GCF_900044055.2 Caballeronia calidae
GTATCCGCTAATTTACGCACACCGTAGCGAGAATTGTTCGCAATGACTGGGCGAGCGTAGGCGCATCGCGACGATCGGAAGCGATCAGCGACGTCCACGGTCATGGCCATGTGTTTTGGCTCGATGAGGATACGCCGAGCGCTACGTTCGGCGTATCCTTGGGGTAAGCTACTCGGATTGAACGGGGATCGTTTGCTGCTTGGCGAAGTTGAATGGCAGCAGGTCTGTGACGTCATCGTCCTGCGCGCGCTGCGGTAGCTCCTTGAGCACGTGCAGCAAATACGCGTAAGGCTCGACATCACAGGCGCGGCAAGTCAGCATCAGACTGTAGATCATGGCCGACGCTTTGGCGCCCTCGACGGTGTCGCTAAAGAGCCAGGCCTTGCGTCCCGTGGCGAAGGGCCTGATGTCGCGTTCCAGGACGTTGTTGTCCGCGCTCGCCAGACCGTGATCCACATAACGGCTCAGATATTGCCACTGATTTCGCGTATAACTGATCGCCTTGCCCAATAGGCTCTCGGGCAGCACCAATGGCGCTTGCTCATCAAGCCACGACTTGAACGCTGCGAGCAACGGCACGCTGTGTTGCTGGCGTAATCGATAGGTGTAGTCGATTCGGGTTTCGCCCTCAGGCGGGTCCTGACGCGCGAGCGCTTCAACCCGATAGAGCGCTTGGAAGAACTCCAGTGCTTTCTCGATGCGCGCGCCAGGTTTTTTCTGACCCTTGCGCGCTTCGATGAACGCGCGTCGAGCGTGAGCCAGACATCCAAGGTGAGTGGGCCCTTTGAGCGTGCGCCAAGCGCTATAGCCGTCGCTCATCAACAAGCCTTCGTAGCCCGCCAGAAACGCCTGCGGATATTGCGCGCCACGACCCGGCTGATAGTCGAACAAGACCACCGGCTCTTCACTGTCTTGGGCGCTTCTATAACACCACATGTACGAGGTGCTTTGCGCGCTCTTACCCTCTTCGTTGAGCACTTGCACCGTCGTCTCGTCGCCGTGAATCAGGCCTTGGCTGCGCAGCACGCGTTTGAGCGCCGCGAACAGGCGGCTGTAATGAAGCTGCGCCGGACGGATGATCCAGTTGGCCAACGTGCTACGACTCACGGCAATGTCCGAACGCCCCAGCACGTGTTCCATGCGATAGAGGGGCGTGCCGTCAACGTACTTGCCTGCCGTCACGGTGGCAATCATCGCGGGACTGGCAATGCTGCCCGGGATCGGTTGCACAGGCATCGGCGCGGTCACGATGGGCGTCGTTTGAGCATGACGCTCGCAATGACGACACGCATATTTGAAACGTGCATGTTGCAGCACCGAGGCCTTGACTTCGATGTGCAACTGCTCGCTCACCTCTTCGCCCATGCGGTGCAGGGCGTGTTGACAGCACGGGCAAACCTTCTGCTCATCGGGCAGATCGTATTCGATACGCTGGCGCGGCAAATGGGCGGGCAGCGGTTTGCGGCCTCGCTTGGCCGGCGGATTTGCATCCACTTCGGGCAGCCCCGTGTCGGGCAAGCAGCGAGCATCTTGCTCGAGCTCGTCCTCGAGCGAAGCCGGCGCAGCGGCGCTTTGCTCGGCTTCGTTAAAGAGGCGATCCTTGAGCTTCTCACTGCTGGGCGCAAAACGCTTGTCTTGCGCCAGGCGAAACAGCTCTTCGAGCTGCTGCACGCGTTGCATGAGCTCGCCATTGTGTTTCTCGAGCGCACGGATGCGGGCGATCAATTGTTCGGGCGACAGAGCCGTGAGCTCGTCGTTGGATGAAGGGCGGCGCTTGGTTTTCATGTCGCCACGATAGCCGAGCGCTCGCCCTGAACGGTTTACGTCAAGCCATCAGCAAGTATGATCGATTCTCAGCGTCATGCGTCTCAGCTCGTATGTCGATAGGTTCGCTTGGGATGCCGGCACACCGCTTCGATGTCGATACCGTCGAGCAACCAATGCAGTTGCTCAGTTGTCAATTCGACCACCTCGCGTTGTCGCCGTGGCCAACAGAAACGATCCGCTTCGAGACGCTTGATCATGAGCCAGAACCCCGAGCGATCGTACAGCACAAGCCGCACGCGGTTACTGCGGCGATTACGGAAGACGAACACCGCATGGGCAAAAGGGTCCAGCCGCATCGACTGCTCGATCAGCGCCACCAGACCGTTGATTCCAAGACGACCGTCAACCGCCTCCCGATGCACATAGACCCGAAGGTTTGCCTCAAACCGGAACATCAGCTTACCCTCAGCGCATCGATGACCATCGTCATCCAGGCCGTATCCTGAGCGCCACAATGAACCTGGAGGTGTATGCCGTTGGGCAGTTGCGCGACTAAGTGCGGTGAGCTCAGCGCTCGGCCTGCCTGCGAGTCCGGCAACGCAGTTGAACCGCCAAGCTGCGGCGGCAAAAGCCTCGGTGCGCCGTCACCCACGAGCTT
>NZ_FCOX02000221.1 GCF_900044055.2 Caballeronia calidae
TGTCGGGTAAGGATACGACGTTACCGTCGCATCCTCCCCTGAGAACTGTACGTGCGACGTTAGCCGCATACAGCTCAAGCCTTTCAAAGCCCATGTGAATGAGCCGGTTTTACAACTGAGAGTCCGAGAGCACGCACGACCCGGTGACATTCCGGATGTAACATCGTCAGGTTGCCAGTCGTGTCCTTACCGCCATCGATTTTACGAATCACGCGGCAGAGACTCCAGCCACTGGATTTCGTGATCATCTGCCGACAGACCGGACACGACCGAGCCTGATCAAGCCACAACCGGATCAGCTGCACCCGACCTTTGAGCGAGTCCAGCATCGCGAAGCCCAATCGCTCTTCGAAATAGCCTTCCCACTGTAGGTCGAACGGGTTTGCAGCCGCCCTGATTTTCCGGTGTCGCCGGATTGGCGTGCCTGCGATGTCATATAGCTTCAGGAGTTCCGGCTTTCCTGTGCTGAGTGTATTGCCAGTCTCCGTGCCAAAGACCCAATGCTGGAATCCTACTATCCGGAAGTACTTCTCCCGAACCCAGCGCGAGCTCTTGTTCGGATGCCGGCGCTTCGCCCAGCGCCACAAACATCGCCAGATTTCGTGACTGACTCTGCCAAAGGTGTGCTTCGCCACAACATGCCGGTAATAGTTCGCCCATCCGCGAAGCAATGGATTGAGTTCACGTATTAATTGATCATGTCGTACCGTCGCACTATCCTTCACGGTTTTCCGCAGCTTGCGCAGGAAGCGCTGAACGCTTGCTCTGGCAGGCTTGATCAGCAGCTTGCCACCATATTTGCGCACGTTCATGCCGAGGAAATCGAACCCTTCGTCGATATGCGTGATCCGGGTCTTTTCTGACGACAGTGATAAACCGCGCTCCGCCAGAAACTGCTCGACCATCGGACGAACGTCATCAGCCAGCACTTCACGCGTTGCGCCGGTAATAATAAAGTCATCCGCATAACGAACGATATTGACCTTCGACGGATTGTTACTGCCTTTGCGATACTTTGCACGTAGCATTTTTTCCAGCCCGTCGAGAGTCATGTTCATCAACGTCGGCGAGATTATTCCCCCTTGCGGTGTACCCGCCTGTGTTGAGTGAAAGACATGGTTGTGAAGGTAGCCAGCCTCCAACCATCTTCGCAGAATCGCTTTGTCCGTGGGGATGTGGGCGACCAGCCAGTCATGTGAAATTTCGTCAAAGCAGCTGCGGATATCGGCCTCAAGAATCCACGTTGCAGAATCGGCTTGTGCCAATGCCCGGAAGCATTGTTCGATTGCGTCGGCCGTGGACCGGGCGGACCGGAACCCATACGAATTCGGGTCCGCCGTAGTTTCGGCGACCGGCTCCAGAGCGAGCAGGTACAGCGCCTGCTGAGCCCTGTCGACCATACAAGGGATTCCAAGGGGTCGCATTTTTGTCCCGTTGGCCTTCGGGATATATATCCGTCTCAGTGGGCGAGGCCGATAGCCACGCCGTTTGAGCGACGACACTGCATTGATTTTGGACTTCGGTGTGGACCATGTGATGCCATCCACTCCCGGCGTCCGTCTGCCCTGATTCTCAGTCACCCGTCTGACGGCGAGCGCCTTGCCGCTGAACGAATGGGTCAGCAACCATTGCAGGGCTTTCGCCTTGCCGCGTTTGCCATCCTGTATTGCCTTCACTATTCTTGCCTGCAGCCTTCGAACCTCACGATGGCACCCTGCCCAGTTAATGCCGTGCCAGTGCCTCGCGCGATCGGAGGACGCACCCGCGCCATGTTGCTGCACAGTCATCTGCATCTCCTCCTTGAAAGGTTGTTCAAGCTATCTAGTGACGAAAGACCATACGGAAGTCTGCCCGCTTTCGCGTGAGATGATGTTGTCTTGCGACGCAATCCCTATCTGCCCGATTACGGGGCAGCGTTCGCTTTCTCCGCTTTCCTCTACCCGCTGCACCCTCAGCTTCCCTTGCGGGTCGCCTGCCATTCCTGGCGGCACATCGGGCTTACCATGTTCCACGTATGCAACACGAATAGGGTAGGTCCTGCCTATCCACCGGCGGTCTGCTTGTCCGTGTGTTTCCTGACCCAGGGGAAACATCCGACCGCGTACCATTTTGGTTCAAGCCACCAGCGTTTTGGGCTTGTTCAGGCTAACGATGTCTGTGGCAGTTCACTTATGTTGACCATACTATCCAGCCTTGCAGCTCACCCGCATCAACGCTCGCAGGCGTTACCTCTCCTCACGGAGCCAGCTAGGCCAGAGGCCAGCCACGTTGTCCCGGTGGCTTCACACGTCGTCGTTGCCAACAACGCATGCACCGGTAGGCTACGGTCGACGGAACGACCGGTTTCCTGACCAGCCTTTCGGCTGGGTAAAACAATTGCATACGCGACTTCATGTCGCACT
>NZ_FCOX02000222.1 GCF_900044055.2 Caballeronia calidae
GTATCCGCTAATTTACGCACACCGTAGCGAGAATTGTTCGCAATGACTGGGCGAGCGTAGGCGCATCGCGACGATCGGAAGCGATCAGCGACGTCCACGGTCAGGGCCATGTGTTTTGGCTCGATGAGGATACGCCGAGCGCTACGTTCGGCGTATCCTTGGGGTAAGCTACTCGGATTGAACGGCGATCGTTTGCTGCTTGGCGAAGTTGAATGGCAGCAGGTCTGTGACGTCATCGTCCTGCGCGCGCTGCGGTAGCTCCTTGAGCACGTGCAGCAAATACGCGTAAGGCTCGACATCACAGGCGCGGCAAGTCAGCATCAGACTGTAGATCATGGCCGACGCTTTGGCGCCCTCGACGGTGTCGCTAAAGAGCCAGGCCTTTCTCTTATAGAAGCATTTCTTTAAGCGCCGCTATCGACAGGTCGTACTTATGGAAGGTCCGTACGACGTGGCCGCAAATCACCGTTTTTTTTCAGATCTAAGTGGATCGAGGCACCTCCGGTACGCTTCCATAATATGCAGTACTTTCCTCGCGTTGTTCTGCGTTTTCGAGGAGAGTCACCATGCCCAAATACTCGCGTATCAAACCTGGCCACCTGCTTGGCCAGCAGTGGTTCGAGGAGGCTACGCTGCGAACGCATGCAGACGCTTACGTTCAATACCTGACCGAGCGTGGTTATGCCCGGGAGACAGTGGAATGCTACTTCAGGAGTGTTGCCCACTTCGTTCACTGGATATCGAAACGGGACATCAATCTTTGCGATATTAACGAGTCGACGGTCAACCAGTTTCTCGATCGACATTTGCCTCATTGCCGATGCGCTCCGCGGTGTCGCCACACGGGAACCGATGTCCGTGCTGACTGAAACACTTTTTCGCGATGCTCGACGGGGCGCAACCGCAACACCTGACTGCCAACGTTTCTGTGTCAATCGCCGCGGAGCTCGCAGAGTTTAGGCGCCATCTGGCAGAGGTCCGCGGTCTCTCCGACAGCACATGCACGGTTCGACTGCGACAGACCTATGAGTTTCTTGTCGGTCATTTCGGCGCGCGTCCCGTGCAAATTTCGACGTTGACCCCGAGCGATATCGTACGTTTTGTAATGCGCCGGACGAGCGGACTCGCTCCCGCTACAGTCAAGGGCATCGGTATCTCGCTGCGTAGCTACTTGCTCTTCAAAGCCAGTGGGGGATCGTCAACCACTGCTCTCATCGCGGCGCTGCCGAGGGTTGCTCAATGGCGTCTGTCCAGAGTTCCCGAGGTTCTCTCGTCTGTCGAGGTCAAGCAACTGTTGAAGGCATTCGACCGCGGCAGTGCTACCGGCATGCGCGATTACGCCATGACGCGCTGCCTGCTCGATTTGGGCTTGCGCCGCGTAGAAGTGGCACGCCTGCGTCTGGAAGATATCGACTGGCGAGACGGGACATTGACGATACATGGCAAGGGCAAACGAATCGACATCGTCCCGCTTCCACGATCGACCGGCAGTGCGATCTCTGAGTACCTGCAGTATGGACGCCCAAACACTACGCGGCGCGAGGTCTTTGTGCGCCATCGACCACCGCTCAATGCTCCAGCCAACCTAGATATAGTCCGCAACGCAGTTCGCAATGCCGCAGAACGGTGCGATTTACAAGAGCGCGTGCGTGGCACCCATGTTTTCCGTCACACCATGGCTTGCCGGATGGTACAAGGCGGTGCTCCATTCAAGGAGATCGGCGACATGTTGCGCCACCGTTCCCTCGACACTACGACAATCTACGCGAAGGTCAATCTTCCCGCCCTTCGTCGCGTTGCGCTCCCATGGCCAGGGGGACGATCATGAGCGCACACTCATCTTTTTCCACCTGGATCGACGATTACCTGGCTGTTCGTCGTCGGGCCGGTTTTGACCTCAAAGTGGCGGGTAATCAGCTCAAGCAATTTGCGCACTTTGCCGAAGAGGTAGGTCACAACGGCACGCTGACGATACAACTCGCCGCTGAGTGGGCCAGCAGTTCCAGCACCGGACGGCGATTGACGGCAGCACGCAGGATCGAGGTGCTTCGCCCCTTTGCCGCATACTGCCGGCAGTTCGATCCGGCGACTGAGATTCCGCCGCAATATCTGTTCGGACCTGCCCATCATCGGCTGACGCCACATATTTTCACGGAAGAGGAGGTCCAGGATCTACTGACGGCCTGCGATGAGCTGTATCCGCCCGGTGGTCTGCGCGGTGCAAGCTGTAGGACGATCTTCGGATTGATTGCGGCGACCGGACTGCGCATTTCGGAAGCAACAGGGTTGACCGTATCCGCTAATTTACGCACACCGTAGCGAGAATTGTTCGCAATGACTGGGCGAGCGTAGGCGCATCGCGACGATCG
>NZ_FCOX02000223.1 GCF_900044055.2 Caballeronia calidae
TCATCGCCCAACTGATGATCGATCATCACGAGACGCTTCGCGTAGTGGGAAAGCGGCAGCTCCCACGTCATGCCGATCCCGCCGTGCAACTGAATCGACTCTTCCGCCACACGCGCGCCGATGCGCCCGACCGAATACTTCGCCGCCGACAACGCCCGCTCACGCGCGACGCCCGTTTCACCGACTGCCGCCGCCGCATTGATCGCAGCCGAACGCGCCTGCTCGATTTCCAGCAGCACATCGGCCATGCGATGCTGCAGCGCCTGGAACGCGCCGATGGGCACGCCGAACTGCTTACGCGTGCGCAGATACTCGAGCGTGTGCTCCTTCGCGACATCCATCGCGCCGACCGCTTCGGAAGCCAGCGCGACGAGACCGTAACCCACCGCATGCACGAGCGTCGCGTAGCCATCGCCTTCCTTGCCCACGAGCGCATCGGCATCGAGCGTGACGTCATCGAGCGACACTTCCGCCGCGCGTCCGCCATCGATCTTCCGATACCCGCGCACGCTCACGCCTCGCGCATCACGCGGCACCACGAAGAGCGAAATGCCGGCTGCGTCATGATCGCCACCCGACGTGCGCGCCGACACGAGCAGCACATCCGCATGTTCGCCCTGTCGCACGACGCCCTTCGCGCCCTTCAGCACCCACTGATCGCCCTGCCGCGTCGCGCGCGTGCTCACACGTGCAAGCTCGTAATGCGAGCCCGGCTCGTCATGCGCGAGTGCCGCGATCGCCGCGCCGTCGATCATCTTCGTGATGATCCCGCGCTGCCGCTCATTGCCCGCCTGCGCGAGCGCGCGTCCCACGATCAGCGCATCGAGGAACGGCTCGACGACGAGCCCACGGCCGAGCGCCTCGAACACGACGGCGACATCGAAGCCGTCGCCGCCGAAGCCGCCGGACGATTCATCGAAGAACGCGCCGATGATGCCGAGCTCGCAAAAGCGCCGCCACATGTCACGGCTCAAGCCTTCTTCCGAGCGCGCGATCCGGTCGCGCGTCTCGAACCCATACTGCTCGGCGATGAAGCGGTTCAGCGAATCCGCGAGCATCCGCCGGTCTTCCGTGTGCTGGAAATTCATCGTGCGAATCCTTTAGAGCCCGAGCATCATCTTCGCGATGATGTTCTTCTGAATTTCGTTGGAGCCGCCGAAAATCGACAGCTTGCGATTGTTGAAGTACTGCGCGGCCGCGCTCGATGCTTCGGCGTCGCTGTCTTCTTCGAGCGCGCTTTCATCGATGAACCGCTGGGCATACGGCCCCATCGCGCGACGCATCAGCGACGATATCTCCTGACGAATCTCGGTGCCGCGAATCTTGAGCATCGAGCTTTCCGCGCCGGGCACGCCGCCGCCCGCCACCGCCGCGATCACGCGCAGATTCGTCGTCTTCATGTTCTCGAGATCGATCTCGACACGTGCGAGCCGCGCGGCGACCAGGGGATCGTCGATGAGCGCGCGACCGTTGCTCTGCACCTTGGCCGCCGCCGCTTTCAGACGGCGCAGCGCCGCGACCGAAAAGCCCACGCCCGCGATATTCGTGCGCTCATACGTGAGCAGATACTTCGCATAGGTCCAGCCCTTGTTCTCCTCGCCGACGAGATTCGCCGCGGGCACGCGCACATCGGTGAAGAACACTTCGTTGACTTCGTGCTCGCCGTCGAGCGTGATGATCGGGCGCACTTCGACGCCCGGCGTGTTCATGTCGATGAGAAGAAAGCTGATGCCTTCCTGCTTGCGCGCATCCTGCGACGTGCGCACGAGACAGAAGATCATGTTCGCGTACTGCGCGAGCGTGGTCCACGTCTTCTGGCCGTTGACGATGTAATGCTCCTCGCCGTTGTCCATCGTGCGCACGGCGGTGGTTCGCACCGATGCGAGATCCGAGCCCGCGCCCGGTTCCGAATAGCCCTGGCACCACCAGTCGGAGCCGTCGAGAATGCGCGGCAGCCAATGGCGCTTCTGCGCTTCGCTGCCGTACTTGATGAGCACCGGCCCGAGCATGTTCACGCCGAAGGGCACGATGCGCGGCGCGCCCGCAATCGCGCATTCGTTCTCGAAGATGAACTTCTGCACCGGCGTCCAGCCGGGGCCGCCGTATTGCTTCGGCCAGTGGTTCGCGAGCCAGCCTTGCGCGTTGAGAATGCCGTGCCATTGCGCCATGTCTTCGCGCGTCAGGTGCTTGCCCGTGTGCACTTTGTGCGCGATGCGTTCGGGCAGCGACGTGCGCAGGAATTCCAGCACTTCCGTGCGAAACGCCTCTTCGTCAGCGGTGAATTTCAGGTCCATGACTG
>NZ_FCOX02000224.1 GCF_900044055.2 Caballeronia calidae
CCGTTGGTCGCGATCGACCCCACGCTGATGGCCCCACCCGAGAGCGTCGTCCCCGCCGTGATCGACACATTGCCGCCATTGGTGGTGATGGGCGAGCTCACGCTCACCATACCGTTCGAGCTTAAGCCCGCCGCCAGCGTCACATTCAACGCCCCCACGCTCGACGCAATCGGCGCATTCACGAACAAATTGTTATCCGCTCGCAGCGCAAGCGTCGCGTCACTGCCCGCCGTCTTACTAATGCTCGCATTGACCGTGATGTTGCCCAAACCGCCGCTCGCCCCGCTGGTCACCACCGTGACATTGGAGCCACTCGAGAGCGCCGAATTGATCGAGGCGACGTTGATCGTGCCCGTGGCCGCCGTGGGCGTCCAGGTGGCGCCCGAGAGCGTTTCGTTGCTCGTCGTACTGGCAATCACCACATCCGCCGGATCCAGCAGCCAATTCCCCGCCGCCCCACCCAGCTTGCCCCCATTGGTGCGAACCTGACCGTTCGCCGTCAAGTTCTCGTGGCTTGAAGTCTCGACCTCGCCCCCGCTGCCCGTGCCCGCCCCTTGCGCATTAATGCGCCCAAAAAAGCCCGTCGCCTGATCCGACCACAACACCACCCGGCCACCCGCACCCTGCGTCTGCGCCGACGCATCAATCACCGCCGTCGGATCCATGTAGGTCACCTGCGCATGCGGCAACACGCCCTTGCCCTGGTAATCGCCCCCCACCAGCACACTGCCGCCGCCCGCATCGCCCTTCGCCTGCGTCTCTGAACCCGCGCCCAGATTCACCCGCTCGCTCGCCAAGAGCCAAACCTCCCCCCCCTTGCCCCCAGCCTCAAGACGATTGGCCTGCACCAACCCCGCTTGGTTGACCACCCCGGCCTGCAAAATGGCCCGCCCCGCCCCCGCGCTGATCACCCCGCTGTTGTTCACCTGCGAGGACACCCCCTCAACCCGCGCAGCATCCACCTGCAAGTACACGTTCGGCGTGTCAATGTTCGCAATGCTCACCGTGTGCCCCGCCGCCAGCACCGCCGCCGCACCCTCGGCGCTCACCCGCCCCGTGTTGGTCACGGCCGCGCCAATCAGATACACCCCACCGCCCAGCGCGCGAATATTCCCCTCGTTGACCAAGCGCGTCTCGCCCCCAGCAAACGTCGCCTGGCCCGCCAGGAACGCCTGCGGTGTAATATCCAACGTCGAGGCCACCAGCCCCGCCACGTTCACCTGCGCATCCTTACCAAACAAAATGCCGTTCGGGTTAATCAGCCAAACCTTGCCGTTACTGCTCAGGGAGCCCAAAATATTGGACGGGTCCGTGCCCGTGACGCGATTGAACACCTGCGAACTGGCACTCTGTTGCTCGAAGTTCACACTGTTGCCCGCGCCAATCGAGAAACTCTTCCAGTTAATCGCCGTGTTCGGCGCACTCGTCACCGTCATGTGCGAGCCATTCACCTGGATGCTCGCTTGACCACTCACCACCTGCGGGGCCACCGGCAACACCGGCTGCGCCTGCACCACCTTGCCGCTGAGCATCCACACCGCCGCCATCACCGCGCGCACATAAAACCCCCGCGCCGCACGACGCGCACGCCGCGCCCCGCGCTTCTCGCCACGCGCGCCCCCCGCCATCACGCCCCCACCCGCCAGCGGCACTTGCCCATCGCCCCACAACAGCGGCATCACGCGCAGCGAAGCTCGCAGCGTCGCGCCGATCACGGTGTTTTTTCTAGTGTTCGCTTGCTTCTTCATTGTTCGTCCGAGGGGCAAAGTCAGAGGGCATACCACCCGCGCCGGCCGTACCGGGGGGGAGCATCACGCAGGTAGCCCGATCCTATCCTCGCCTCCGCCCCTCACGCGCTATCAATATATGAACTTGTATGAATCACAACTATTGACTGCAGGGCAATCGCACGGCTTTTTATACTGATTGGCTGTCGGCCCAGCCAAGACCAAGAAGCTGTGCCAGATCGCGGTCGTTTGCACATGCCTTGAGGCGCCTTGAAGAACCTTGAGGCGCCGATTTCTGAGCCCTACTTTCGAGGTAATGGCATGCACGGGCGCCTGGACATGGCGTTCGGCGAAAAGTTTTCGATCGCCCAGTGCGAACGCACCGTGTGCGCCAGGCGAGCGGCGCTCGCCGGCAGGCTGGAAAGGTAGTGGCGGGTTTCGGTTGTGGTGGCGCCACCTATTTCACGCGTAGCTTCGACAATGGCCGCCGAACGGGCATAGGGCCACGGCGATGCCTCATCGAGTGCGGCCCATTCGAACGCAATACCATG
>NZ_FCOX02000225.1 GCF_900044055.2 Caballeronia calidae
GGCCGAACTGGGTAACTGTGCTGCCGACAGCGGCCAATTGCCGATCGTTCTGGCGGCGGTAGCGCGCGACGCCGGGGGCGCCCCCAGGCAAGTCCTTGCCGATGCGGGCTACCGCTCGGAGGCGACGTTCGAACAATTGCGCGAGCATCCCGCCGAGCTGATCGTGGCGCCCGGACGCGAGGGCAAGAAAGCGCTGAAGGTCGATGCCCGGAAGCGCCCGCTATGCGCCGCGATGGCCGACAAGTTTACTTGTGCGCAAACTCAGGCGGCCTATCGAAAGCGCAAATGGCTGTCCGAACCGCCGAATGCCTGGGTAAAGAGCGTTCTCGGATTTCGACAATTCAGCATGCGTGGACTGGCCAAGGCACAGGCCGAATGGAAACTCGTCTGCGCGGCGCTGGTAAGCGTGCTCCGGTAGGGCACTTGCGTCCTCGGTCACAATTCGGGGCGCTCGCCATAACAGCAGGGTTGCGGGTCCAACTCTCAAACGGGCTCAGTGCACCAGATAATAGGCCGACCTCGACCAGCCGCTGCCTCGTCATCATAGCCTCCGGAATTTGCCTGCAGCAGGCGTGCTCTTCATCCTTCGGCTGTCGGGTAAAACCCGATGAACCCGATGAATCACGCTTCATCACGAGCGCTTCTTACCTGCCTCTATCCTGTTCGCCCTCCCGCGGCTCGCGTCGCTCTGTCGCGCAGATAGGCTTTCAACTCCTTAAGCGATCTATAAACGTCTGGGCGCATGGATTTTAGGAAATTATAAATTGCGTTGTTGCGAACGACCTTTCCGAACAGCATCAGCGAACTTTGAAATTTACGAATGCCTTCCAGTATTTGGCGGCTTTGCCATGGTTGCGCGTTTGGGGATGCGCACTCCACTAATCGGCGCAAAGCCCGTACGTAGTAGCCGACGCCATCGAAGTTGTGGGAATTAGCAAGCTCCGCGAGCGAATGCTCGGGATCTGGCATTTCGGCGAGATAGATATCGGCCCGCTTATCCTTAGAAGCAATTTCAACAAAGCCTTCCCAGTGGGGGCCATTCATAAGGGCCGCTGCCGACAGAGCAGGATAGCGATACACGAATTCGTTGTAAAAAATCGACCTACTGCCCCAATTTGATCTCAGTATTTCGCAATATGACTCGATCCAGCTGTGATTGGTAAGCAAGTCATCCAGAAAATAAGATTGGCTCTGAGCGCTGCCGAGTTGTAGGGCGTCTTTGACGATCGCGACCTGCGATTCATCTCGGGGGGCGGAGTACAATCTAGAAAGAAAATGCGAGATTCGGCCTGCGCGTTCGAGAAAGTGATTGACCTTTTGCTGCGCAGAGAGCGAAAAAGATAAAAAAGCGGAATCGTGGCAGCATTTCAACAGTTCGGCGATGAATTGCTGATCGTTTTTGTGGCCGCGAAACGTTTGCGCCAGCGCGGCGAGCTGTGCATGCGCGTCTTCATCAGCGCTCGCTAAGGGATTGAAGGCGTGCTTGAGCGATGAAATCTCTGCGGCGAGGTCGTGAAGCCGGTCTTTATCAACGGGTTGATTGATGTTTTGGGCCGCTTGGTTGAGATTCGATGCCGAGCGCCTCAAAGACTCCGCCACGAGAGTGCTCACCGAGGGATTAAAGGCGCGCTTGTGCGATGAGGTCTCTGGCGCGAGGGGGCGACGCGACGGTTCGACGGGTTGATTGACGCTTACAGTAACGTGAGGATGCGGCTCTGGCCGCTTCGGCAGCGCTGTCAAAGCACTGCCCGGCCCGATAAATCGACGCTTAACCAAGCTTGGCCGGCGGTTGCCCAGGTAATCTCTCTCTCGCTACGTCAAAATCCCCTGAGACGCTGTCAGAGTTCCTGAGCTTAACGAGTGGCATCAAGTTTTCCGCGGATGGATTGTGCTTTAATATGCCACGAAGTCGCTATGCCGCCATCATTACGGATAAATTGCTGACTAAGCCTCATATGTATGACAGTTTGTAAGCAAGCAAGCCGAAGTGAGCCTTCGCCGCATGCGGCGGCGAGGATCAGTCGGGGGGCGCACTGTGTCCGAGCCGATGCGCTGCGTTCGGCGCCTCACCCAGACCGTTGTGCAGCTCGTCGATGCAAAGCCTTGGACGGCCTCATCGGCCACTGCATGCTTATGGACAAGGAACTCAACCAAGGCTTGGTATATCTTGGTCAAAATAAATATCGCTCTAGGCTTGAGTTGCTTCCCGAAAACCTGATCTTTTGACCTCAAAAGCCCGGCCTGTCTTAGCGCCGGGCTTTTTTAGGTAG
>NZ_FCOX02000226.1 GCF_900044055.2 Caballeronia calidae
AGCAGATCATCCCGGAATGGAACCAGCCTGGATACCCTCCTTGCTGGTCGCACCGTGGCCAGAAATTCGTCAGCGTTCATCCGCAGATCTGTAAATGTGTGGATTCCAAATGATTAAAGCCGTTTCAAGCTCATTCTAGCGTGCTTTCAGGTCGTTACACCTTCATTTTGGTAATTCTGGTCTGTTCCAGTGGGATTTCCAGTCTGATTCCAGATAAGGCGCAAATTTCCACTGCGCCGAGGCACGATGTATATGTTCGACAAATTGCTACGCACTTTGCCAAACATATCGTGCTCCAAGGGGAACCCCCTTGGAGAACCCCCGGCGGCGATGCCGCCAGGGTGCGCCAGCCTGGCGCACTGAAACCGCGACGCGGCGTTGTCCTTCAGACGGTCTTCCGGCGTTCGTCCCGCCTTGACCAGCTCCACCATGTGCACCCGGAATTGCGCCGGATACGGATTACGATGCCTACCCATTTTTCGGCACCTCCTTCTCTACAGAATAGGTGTCCGTTTTTCCGGGTCAACTTCACACGCAGCCCGAGCCGGGCTAGGAGCAGGAGGACGGCCTTATCGCGCAACCCGTTGGGATCTTCGGGACAAGAGCAGATCACTCGCTCGACATCCTCTGGAAGGAGAAACCGAGGTACCGCCGCGAGTTGGTGGCATGCGAAACCAGGGATGGCTTGCTCGAGGCCCTCAGGGCAACGTCCGGTGGCACCGAGAAAGCGAAGGAAAGAGCGTACGGCGACAGTGATGCTCTTGGCATTCTCAATTCCGTGAGGACGCGCGCGGTCAAGGACGAAGGCCCGTAGCGCTTCGACGGAATAGGCGTGTGCATCATCACCGAGCGCAGTGCACGGCCCCATCAGGGTCCGCTGATAGATGTCGAGCGTCGTTTCAGTCAACCCACGGTGCTTGTACATCCACAACCGGAACTCTCCGAGCACAGGCCAAAGGTCACTGGCAGATGGCGGAGCCACGGCGGGCGCAAGCTTACCCTCGTGTCGAAGGAATCGAATGAACACCGAGGCTGCCGTCAACGACTGGCGATTGGCTCCGCGACTGTAGGGAACATGCCGCTTCTTGTCGAGTTCTACCTTGCACGCCTTGAACCCGGGCAGCAACTCTTGCGCGCCAAACCCGCTGGCGAGCATCCAATCTGTCCAGCCGGCGAGGCAGCGCAGCATCCAGTCGATGCTACCGGGGGCATACCCACATCGCTGGAGCCAGTCGGCGAACCCGTCGATGTGATCTGCCGCGGGACCCGCGCGGAGCCGCTGGCACGTTACAGGTGACTTCAAATGTGTTTCAAGCATGATGGCCTCACTTGATTGAAAGGCAGCACAAGTATGCGCCGCCGAAGTGCAAGGTCATCTACTTCGTGTACCTAATTAATTGGTTGAGCTGCAAGAGTGAGACCGATCGGAGGCGTGGCCCCACAACCGGACGTATTGCAGCATGCGGATTTAACACCATTGGCCCAAGCTGATGGAACCGGGCCTCTGCGGAAGTGACTACGTTCAGTCGATTCAAGGCGCCGGACGCGCTGATCGCCTCATTGTTCGAGCCGGGATAATGCACAGCGGTGTGCTGCTGAGATGCAAGCTGCGCCGCCACTATGGCGGTGTGGCTTTGCATAATTCCGCGCTCCGCATCATCTGCGAACGCTCCCATCACTGACAACATCAGGTTCGCCATCGGTGAGTCCTCGCCCGTGAACGTCAAGCATTCCTTCGTAAACTCGATGCTTACGCCACGTTCCGTGAGCGACTGGACGATGTGCCGAAGATCATCGAGGTTTCGTGCGAGCCGGTCCATGCTGTGGATCACCACCGTATCGCCGGCCCGCACAAAACCCAGCAGCGCGTCGAGCTGTGGCCGTTTCACGTCCTTGCCCGACGCCTTGTCGGTAAAGATGCGATCCAGATCGACGCCGTCAAGCTGCCGCCCAGCGTTCTGCTCGAACGTACTGACCCGCACATAGCCCACTCGCTGACCGTTCTTCACGACGGCGTCCGGTGAAAATGTCAGCTTGAAATCTATGACGTTCGGGGTAACGTGTCAAACAATTGGCAAGATGGCTTTATCCTGACGTTCCTGACAGGGGCATCCTGACATCAGGATAGGGTATGCCCCAGTCTGACGACTTCGCTTCTGCAACACTGGCGTCAATCTGAGGTTCTGGCTCGTATTTCTTCCAGTGTGTCATCCAGTAGCTGTTGCGCTTCCTCGGCTGACT
>NZ_FCOX02000227.1 GCF_900044055.2 Caballeronia calidae
TTCGCCTTGGCCAGCAGCGCATCGATCTGTTCTTTGAGTTCCAGCTCGGCTTTCTTCATCCGCTCGTAACTCATCGCCTTATGACGCGACGCATTGGCCTTGATCTTCGTGCCGTCAACGGCAATCGTCCCGAGCTTGACCAGTCCGCATTCCTTGGCCAGCTTCACCACTTGCACAAACAGCTCCGACAGTTCCTTCAAGTGAAAGGCGCGAAAGTCGCAAAGCGTGCGATGCGCCGGATAGTTGCCCGCTGCGAGGACCCGGAACGCGACATCTTCATGCAGCTTCCTGGCCAGCTTGCGCGACGAGAACACCCCGGTCGCATAGCCGTAGACGAGCACCTTCACCATCATCGCCGGATGAAAGGGTTGATTGCGCGGGCCGCCGCTCGCATACCGCGCATGGAAGCTTGACAGGTCGAGCGAATCCACCGTGTCGCTGATGTAATAGGCCAGGTGCCCTTCCGGCAGCCAGTCTTGCAGCGCGTGGGGCAGCAACATCTGCTGCTGCGGCTCGTATGGGAGATAACTTGTTGGCATCTGCTAACAACGTCTTCTCCGCTCGGCCGGATGACATCAGATTTCTGCCGCGCGGACTCCTAGCTCCTTGGCTAACCGCCTGAGAGCGTGTTCCCTGGTTTTGCGGACCTGTTCCTCATAGCGCGCGAGTCCCTTTTCAACGTAGTCGTCACCCTTGACCATCACGCGCCAGAACCAGGCGGCCAGCTTGCGCGCCAGCGCCTTGGTTGCCACCAAGCCTCCGCGGCGGGCCGCGAGACGGCGGTAGAAACCACCGAGCGCGATATCCCTGCTGCGTACCAGGCTTTGTGCCATCATGCAGAACAGTTGTCCGGTCCGGTTGCGGCCGCGCTTTGCGTGTTTCTTGCGTTTGCCGCTATCACTGCTGCCCGGTGCCAGTCCGGTCCAGGCGGTGAAGTGTTTTTCAGTGGGCCAGACGCTCAGGTCGGTCCCCACCTCACCGATCAGTTGCAGCAGGCCATAGGACGACAGCGCGGGCAGCTTCGTCAGATCCCGTCCACCGCACATCTGGGCCAGTATCTCGCGCAGCCTGGCGATTTCCGGCGCGTTGACGCCGGTCTGTCGGGTGGACCTGGGCAGCGGCGGCTGTGTGTCATCGTGCGGCGGCAGCACGGCGGCGATTCGCTCGTCGCAATCGGCGATGAGTTTCTGGTAGTGGTCCCAGGATTGCAACGCTTGGCCCAGGGCGAAGATGTGCTCGTCGGCCCACGTGCCCCGCAGGGCCTCGATCACGGCCTGTTCCTTTTTGCGCCGGATCTGCACGTCGCACAGTGCCACCAGGGCCTCGGGGGACCGCTCGCCGGCCACGATCGCGCGCGTCACCGCCATGCCGCTGACGCCGGCCAGGGACGAGATGACATCATGCAGCTTGATGTTCATGCGCTCGAACGCCTTCTGCATCAGTTGCACACAAGCCGCTGCCGCCGCCACATGATCGGCACGCAGGCGCAGGTAGTCCTGCAGCCGGCGGATGTCAGCCGGTGGCACGAAGCCGGCGTGCAGCAGACCATGCATGTGCAGCGTGGCGCCCCGCTGGCTGTCAGCCATATAGGTCTTCCTGCCTGGCAGGTTGCGCGTCTGCCTGCCATTGACCATGCGTACGTCCAGACCGGCGCTTTCCAGCACACCATACAAAGGCAACCAGTACACGCCGGTGGCTTCCATGGCTACCGAATGCACGCCCTGTGCGAGCAGCCAGTCGCGCAACGCGTGCAACTGCGACGTAACGGTACCGAACACTTCCGGCCGGTTTCCGCCCACCGAAACATGCATGTGTTCACTGCCGATGTCGACGAACGCGGCCAACAGATCGAGCATGGGGAGTGACTGTAACATGATGAACCTCCGCATTTGGGCACCATAATGCGCGCGGTGGCTCCGGCCCGGTCACGTCATATGAAAAACAAATCTCTCCAGCGGGAAGCAGTGCTCACCAGAATGTGCGACTGATCGCGACCAGGGCTATTCTCCCAGACGGGCAATCCGACAGTTGTCCGATGCACCAGAGGGAACTCAGCTACGCTGCCAGGAACCGCTACGCGTTATCTGACGATAGACGATCCTGGTTCATGGTGCGTGTGCGGTTTTTGCCAAAACTGGAGGCTCCCAGAGAAGCAGTTTGAGGCGATCGGCCCGCCGGTTACGAAACACGTAAACTGCCCGCGCGAACGGATCGAGTCCCAGCGCCTGCTCCACGATCGT
>NZ_FCOX02000228.1 GCF_900044055.2 Caballeronia calidae
TTATCTTTTTGCGACAGCAGCATCGCTTCCGAAGGAGGCCGGCGGGAACGGCGCAGGCGCGGCTCCTGTGTGCCAGAGCGACATTCAGCTCGTCCACAGTCGCGCGAGCACACCAATGGCTTCTGCGCGAATACCTGCCCATCTGATCTTTCGGTCCATAGCCAAGCCCATCTCGATGCGATTGCTGACAGCCTAACAATCGTCGTCGACCCGCGCATGCGTTTCATGCTCCCTTCTAGGTGTTTGCTCAACGCTCCAAGCCGCAAGCAAACTAAACATTGACGACTGTTGCGCTTCGGCTTGAATCTGTCGACGCTCGCCGCGATTTTTAGTGATTTTTAGTGAGCTACGCACATTACAAGCGCATGATCTGCTGCAACACTTGCAGTGCTTTCGTTTCATCCAAGCGGCCGGTCCGCGCCTTTCCGGCCAGTGTTTTGAGCAGTGCCTCGGCAATCGGTGCGATACCCTGCAATGTTTCGAGGCTGGTGGTGAGCGTGGGGGAATGAGCCTCCGGCAAATCAGCCGTCGCTAAGGTCGCTGTCCCATCGTCTAAGGGTTTCATCGACAGATCTTCATTTGAGGTCTGTGGTGACGGTGGTTCAGCCGCAGATTCTGGCAACGCGACTGCCGAAAGAGTGAGGTGATCCGCAGCAACCGGTGACGCGTGTTCACCTTGGGGGCTTGTCACTGTCGGGGCCTCCTGCGGCGACGCTGGTGCGCGGGATTTTGCGCTCAGATGCGCCTTGTCCGGTCGCGGCTGAGCGGATAATCGGCGCGAAGGCGGCGACAGCAAGTCGGCGATCGCTTCGGGCACGTCGGTCGGTTTGCGCGGTTTGTCCAGCCAACCCGCGGGCAAGCCCAGTTTATCGGTAACGCGTCGGGCCTCTACATCATCCATCCTCTTTTGGCCATGCAAACGGTGCGCGATATTGGACTGGCTCATTTCCAATAGGCGGCCGAGTTGAGCTTTCGATCCGTTGCGCTGAGTTAACGTATGTAGATTGACTCGGCGAATCTCCGCAAGCGCCCGCGAGTCGTTGGGCGTCGGCGATGGCGTCAAGCCGGGCTGTCGTAAGCCTTTGGACGCTGCGTGGGGCGCCTTTTCGGCATGCGCAGTCTTGCGCGCAGCTTTAGCTGTGCCGTGCTGGGCGGCTTTCTGTACAGCATCGCTGCGTTCGTTCTGAGGCATTTCGAGTTCCGCAGGTAATGGGTGTTCAGGGGATTCGAGCGCGGTAGTTTGATCCACGACAGTTCCACTATTAACGTCTTCCCGTGCGTGGGCCATATCTGCATTTGCCTTCAGTGGGGACTTTAGCCGAGCAATGGTTTCCGGGAGGAGGACAGGATTGGCTTGATCAAAAAATCCGTCAGGCAAGCCGAGGGTCGTTTCCATGTGAAACGCGGTCTCGGAGGTAAACCCTTCGCCCTCCTCCAATTCCTTGACGCGCCTTAGATTTGAATCTAAAGCCAAGGCGATGTTCTCGTTCCCGACCGCAGTCACCAGCATTTTGAAGGCGCGCGTTTTCAAGATCGAGGCCGTCTGAGTTGAATGTCTCGGCGGTCCCCCCGTCTTATATGGCTTGATCGGTCGATGAGGCGCAGGCTGCGAGCGCTCGCGCGTATAGCGCTGGGTGTCGTTTGGCGATTCGCCGCGCCGGTGGGCTTGATTCATAATCTCAATTTACGTCGCAATATGATTGTTCATGATGATACATGAATTATTGTGGCGTCATCAGTAGGCGGTCAGGCAATTGCGCGAATGAGTGTTAATGGTTAAAAGTCACGGGAGATTGTAAGCAACGAGGGATAAGCAACGAGGGAAGATCGTTTGCTGCGGATCTTCTGCGGGTGAACGATGCAGGGCGTGCTTAGCATTGAAGAGGCGTTTGGTAGTCTGGACGATCCCGCAGGCACAGTCCTGTGCATGGTCTGAGTGAAATTCTGGTGAGCGCGTTGTGCGCGATCCTGTGCGGAGCAGACAACTGGGTTGCCGTTCAGGTTTGGGGCGAAGAGAAGCCGACTGGCTGCGCCGCACATCAGCAGGATAAACGCGCGATTCATCTGGTCTCGGCATATGGTGCCGGTCTGGGGCTGGTGCTGGGGCAAGGTCCGCACGGCCGACAAGAGCAACGAAATCCCCGCGATACCGGAGTTGATTGATTCCCTGCTGCTTAAAGGCGCGATCGTGACCATTGACGCGATGGGATGTCAGCGTGCGATCGCCCGCAAG
>NZ_FCOX02000229.1 GCF_900044055.2 Caballeronia calidae
GTCGTCGGCTTCATCGCGGGCGTGACGGCGCCTCCGGGCAAGCGCATGGGCCACGCAGGCGCGCTGATCTCGGGCGGTGCGGACACGGCTGACGCGAAGCTCGAAATCATGGACGCGTGCGGCATCAAAGTCACGAAGAACCCGTCGGAGATGGGCCGTCTGCTGAAATCCGTAATCTAACGCAGCTGTCTTCTAGCGCCAAAAACAACGAAAGCAAAGGAGATCTCTCCCCTTCGCTTTCTGACCACTGCGGCTGATGCTGCTACAAGTTAGAAATCGACGTGCTTCGTCTCAGGTCCCATCAGAGCACCTATGCATGCAATCACCCCTCCGATGCAGAGCAAAACTACGGGCGTCTGCTGACTAGGTACGAAAGCCCGGAGCCAGTTCATATAAAACGCGTAAAACGACGGTACGATCACCGACAAGCTGTATCCCACACCGAAGCCTGTCGCTCGTACCCCGGTTGCGAAGCGCTCGTTGATGTAGGTAACGATGACCGCCCATGCTGAACTTACGGTGATCGCAAGTGCGCACACGATTAATGCAATGACCGGCAGCGGCATTCCTCGCGCGCCAATAAGGACATGCAGCAGGCCCGCGCCCACCGTAGCCGTGGCTGCACCAACGATGAACAACATCGGACGCCGGCCGATTTTTTGACCCAGAACACCCGCGCCGAGATAGCTGAGGCAAAGCACTGTGTAAGAGACCATAAGGGTGATGGTCATCTGGAACGGCGTGAGGTGCAGCGTCTTTAGAAGGATGCCCGTCGGCACGAAAAGGCCAACGACGTTCTGCGTAAGCCAGAAGCCTGTCATCATCAACAGAACTTGCACGAGGTTGCGACGCGTGTCGCCGGTCACGAGGCGGCTGGCCGCAGTGTTTTGCGGGGCGGCCGACGACTTACCTTTCCAGACATTAGACTCCGCGACCTTTCGGACATAATACACGGCGAGCAGCCCGGCCATGCCCGCGCCCAGCACAAACGGGATTCGCCAACCCCAGCTCGCATAGTCAGATCCGGGACCCGTGGTCGGGAAGATCGCGAACATGATCATCGCGATAACGTTGATCGCGACGTATGCGGCCGGAAACCCCGCCAGGATTAAACCACCGACGAGCCCCCGTTGCTCCTTCTTGGAATACTCGATGGCAAGCGGCAGCGCACCGGTGTAACCGCCGCCGAGGAAGATACCGTCGACGAAGCGCAGCAGCACGAGCAACCAGTAAGATGCAATTCCGATGGATTCATAGCCTGGAATCAACGCGATAGCTAGGGTAGCGACGGCGAATCCGCTCACCGACGCGATGGACGCCACGCGCCTCCCCACGCGGTCGGCGATGCGCCCGAACAGCAGAGCGCCAAGCGGGCGGCCGAGCAGAGTCGTGATGAACACAAGCGACTCAAGAACCGCTTGGTGCGAACCGGATACGTTGGCCGGCAGGAAATACGCCTGCATCGGCGCCAAGATGATGACCGGCAAATATATGTCGAACATATCGATGAATTCAGAAAACACTGCGCCCTTAATGGCGCTCTTGCGTTTCTCGTTAATCGATCGCTCATTAATAGCCTCTTCGCTATCTTGAAAGGAAATTCCGTCCATCAGTGTCTCCATGCAAAATTTCTTCTCACCCGATCAAGGGAGTCGAGCGAGAGCAAGCGAAGGTCGCATGCGACCTCGCCCGCCTGTAGATGTGTAGTGTGAGAGGGCCGCTTAGCTCTTTGTTCAGACTGTCTTTTGGCTAGAAGTCATCCCTCGACTGCCTAATGCGACTTCTATGCCAGATCGAGGCTCGGATTCGCCAGTTTTTCTCTCCCCCGCACGGCTAGCGCGTCTCAGGTCGATCGTGCGACTGCTCATAGTTGCCCGCGTGCCCGATGACGCCTTGATTGTCTTTTGTAAGTACACTTTAGGCGAGCGTTGTATTCGAACCGGACATGTCTCGTGCGGACCGAAAGGCATTGCGCCGCGGTCCGCCATTCGATGCCTAATCTACTGCCTTCATCATCTCCTCCACGACCTTCTTCGCGTCGCCGAACACCATCATCGTCTTGTCCATATAGAACAGTTCGTTGTCGAGACCGGCGTAACCCGCCGCCATCGACCGCTTGTTCACGATGATCGTCCGCGCCTTGTACGCTTCGAGAATCGGCATGCCCGCGATCGGCGATTTCGGATCGGTCTTCGCGGCCGGGTTCACCACGTCGTTCGC
>NZ_FCOX02000230.1 GCF_900044055.2 Caballeronia calidae
TCAGCAGGCTTCACCGTCGTCAGCGGCTTCTTCTTCGCCTTCATGATGTTCGGCAGCGTCACATAGCGCGGCTCGTTCAGGCGAAGATCCGTCGTGACAACTGCGGGCAGCTTGAGAGAAAGCGTTTCCGCACCGCCATCGACTTCACGCGAAACCGTGGCCTTGCCATCCGCTACGACGACCTTCGATGCAAACGTCGCCTGCGGCAGCCCCGCCAGCGCAGCGAGCATCTGACCGGTCTGGTTCGAATCGTCATCGATCGCCTGCTTGCCGAGGATGACGAGTTCCGGCTTCTCCTGATCGACCAATGCCTTCAGGATCTTCGCGACCGCCAATGGCTGCAATTCATCAGCCGATTCGACCAGAATCGCCCGATCCGCGCCGATCGCCAGCGCCGTGCGAAGCGTCTCCTGACACTGCGTCACGCCCGCCGAAACAGCGACCACTTCGGCTGCCACGCCCGCTCCCTTCAGACGCACGGCTTCTTCGACAGCGATCTCATCGAACGGATTCATCGACATCTTCACGTTCGCGATGTCGACACCCGTACCGTCCGACTTGACCCGGACCTTCACGTTGTAATCGACCACGCGCTTGACTGGCACCAAGATCTTCATCGTCTTACCTTGCTCCCTTAACTAGTCTGGTGTATTTCTGAAATGCTGAGGCTGCTTTTGCTTTGCGGGTTCCGCTTACCGAATACACTTAGCGACGACCGTGCCAGAACATCGAAAACTGCAAAAGTGCAGCGGCATCCCACAAAATCAACAGGTTGCTAGCGAGAAGGATATCGACGAATGTCGTCGAGAAAGGCACTGACTGGTTTGTGTGTGTATTCCGAGGACACATCTGACGCAGCCAAATTTCGAGTCGAGGACTTTTTCAGTTTTTCGTGGGTAGAAAGGAAAATGCCCCACCAAAAAGTTGGCGAGGCATTCTTTGTCCGCGGTCCTAAACTAGGGGATGATGCGCTTAGCCCTAAGCTCGTCGAAATGTCGAATGAACATCTCTTCGCTATCTAGGCTCTCCTGGAAACCATACTTTCGCGCCTTCGTAGTCGAAGAGATCACGTCGAATTCTGGGCTGAAGACGAAGTTTCCATATTTCCATCCCACGAGCTGATCGTATGGAATATCTACGAGGTTATGCTCTTTTACGAGCTTAGACCAGAGAGGCCCCTTATCGGCCATCATATGGACGAGGTCAATTTTTTGAGCCTGCGCTGTCTCCATGTCGAAATACCGGGCGATAGCGGGCCACAGATCACGCCATCGAAATATGTCTCCGTTCGTGATATTAAAAGGTTCATTTCCTGCGCCTGGCTCAGTAGCCATCCAAACGCAAGCCCGGGCAAGCAGCCCACTATCAGTTACGTTGTACAACGCTTGCCCGTTGCCTTCTGACCCGGGATGACGCAATGGGAGCCCCAAGGCTTTTGAGATCGTGGCATAAACGGCCAACACCATAACTAGGTTCATGGGATTCCCGATTGCGAATCCACAAATTCCATGCGGCCGCGCGGCAGACCAAGTCCACGCTTTGCCTTTTTGGCGCTCAACAATGAACGCTTGCTGATCGTAGTAGAAATTGGGAGGCATGTGCCCCTGGTCGCTTTCCTTCGCGGGAGTCTTAAACGGGCCCAGATGGTTTCCATACCACTTGGTCCCGTGCATCAGATTGACGTGTTTGAGCCCTGTGGCCACAGGCTCAATCGCGTCCATAAGGTTGCGCAACAGCGCCATATTGGGAGCAACCATCTCCGCCCACGTAGGCTTCTCAATGTAAGCACTAAAGAAAACGTGTGTAACCGCGCTGAGCTCCCGTGCCTTGGTCTTCGCCTCCTCAGGGTCGAGAAGATCTATCGAAACATGGTGATAGTTGCCCTGAATGTCGGGTTTTCGTCGAGAAACTGCAATGACATCCCACTCTGAGTCGTTGGACAGCTGACGCAGGAGATTGCGTCCCACGACACCGGTTGCACCAACCACGAGCGCGGTCTTCTTCACTTGATTCATCCTTGAGTTCCTATCTGATTGCCCGGCCGCCGTCTACGCTAAGAGTTTATCCGTAAATTATGTTAACGCTCAGCGGCACCTTGCGGAAGGCGATGATGGCAGCGGCAAGATGGTTTAGAGCGACGAAACTGCGTTCGAGTTTTTCGTATCGGACCAACAGTTTGCGAAAGCGGTTGAACCAGCTGTGACAGACTTC
>NZ_FCOX02000231.1 GCF_900044055.2 Caballeronia calidae
GTAAGCCGTCCATCTTTGACGTCTGGCGGTGATCGACTGGAGCGAGGAGCATAGGTGTCCACCAATTTCGAGGTGGACACCTATGCCTGACAAAGACTCAGAGTTAAGAGTAGTTCGACAGAGCCGCGATGGCCGGCGGCGCTATGACGAAAAAGGTAAGCGTGCTCTCATTGAGGCGGCGCTCCAACGCGGCGTTTCGGTCGCCCGTCTAGCGCAGGAACACGGCATCAATGCCAATCTGCTGCGCAAATGGATCACGAAATACCTCCTGGAGCGGGAGAAAGGCGTTTCGCCGGCAACGCATGAGCTCGTCGCTAAAGACCGGGAAACGCCGTCTGTGGCAGAAGTGATCGACGGCACAGCCATCGAGGTTCTGCGTTCGCGCAAGCCCGACCCGCCTACGGATACCTCATCCGCATTCGTCCCCGTCGTTACAGGACCGCCGGCGTTCTCGCCTACACCGGCGGTGCCCGTGATGACGCTTGCGTTGCACGTACGCCTGTCGAACGGTGTCGAGTTTGACATCGGGGATGCTGGCATCGACGAACTGACCACTGTGGTCCAGATGCTCGGGAGGATGCCATGTTCCGGTTCGACGAAAAGCTGAAGGTTTACCTGTACCGCGATCCAGTCGATTTCCGCTATGGCATGAACAGCCTCTCGATTCTCGTCGAGCAGGGCATGCATCTGAACCCAATGGACTCCTCTCTTTACATCTTTGGCAACCGGCGTCGCGACCGGATCAAGATCATCGGCTGGGATGGTAGCGGGTTCTGGCTTCTGATAAAACGTCTCGAGGCCAGTCGATTTATCTGGCCAGACAAAAAGACCGAAGTCGTGACGATGACGACCGACTTGCTCCACGCGCTGCTCGACGGCGACGACATTACCTCAATCCAACGGCATCCAAGGCGGGAATATCTACGCGTGAGCTGAACGCGTGCCAGGCACGCGGGTCTAATCCGGCATGCCAACCCAGATCACGATCTCCGCCGACGAACTCAACGCGTTACTCGCCATGCGCGAAGCGTACGGCACTCTCGAGCGCGAGCACGAAGAAACCCGCAGCATGCTTCGTCTGGTGACTGCGCAGCGCGACTTGGCCGAGGAACGGCTGCGTGCCTACCGACGTGATCTATTCAGTGCAAAGAGCGAGGTGCGGGACTCGGAACAGTTCGGACTGTTCAACGAAGCTGAAGCACTCGGCGCAAATGCGACACCCGCCCAGGAAGATACCCCCGAAACGAAGGTCGCCGGGCATACACGCAAAAGACGTGGCCACCGCAAGCCGCTTGATCCCGGTCTACCCCGCGAGATCCGACGGCATGAACTTCCGGAAGCCGAGCGCTTCTGCAGCAACGATGGCCACGCGCTGGTGGAGTTCGGCGTTGAAATCAGCGAGCAGCTCGACGTGATTCCCGAGCAGGTTCGCGTGATCCAGCATCAGCGTGTCAAGTATGCCTGCCCGTGCTGTGATCTGGGCATCAAGGTCACGCCGTCACCGCTTCGCATCATCCCCCGGGGTCTACTGACCGAATCGGCACTCGCCTGGATCGCGACCGGCAAGTACCAGTTCGGCATGCCGCTATACCGCCAGGCTGGCCTGCTGCGTCGCTTCGGCGGTGATATCTCATCTAACACGATCGCAGCCAGCATAGTTCGCGTCGGCCTGGCGTCGCAACCCGTGATCAATCTGATGCGCGACGCGCTGCTTGATGCCAAGGTGATCCTGTGCGATGAGACGACCTTCCAGGTGCTCAAGGAGAAAGGACGCAAGCCACAGACGAAGAGCTATCTGTGGTCACAGATGACGGGCACGGGAATCCCGATCTGTTGCTATACCTACACGCCGGGTCGCGGGGCGAAGCTGGCTGACAAGCTGTTCGCAGGCGTGCAGGAAGGCGCTGCGCTGATGACCGATGGCTACGAGGCTTATAACGGTATCGCCGAGCGGTACAAGCTTGTGCACCTTGGATGTCTTGTGCATGCGCGCCGCTACTTTGTGAAGGCGGAGGAGAACGTCCCCAAGGCTGCACGCACGCCAGATCTGCTTGCAACACGCTTCATCAAACTGTTTGGCAAGTTGTTCGCCGCCGAGGCGCGCAGTAAAACGTGGAGTGCGGACCGGCGTCAGCGCCTGCGGCAACGCTATAGTGCCCGCGTACT
>NZ_FCOX02000232.1 GCF_900044055.2 Caballeronia calidae
GAGTTCCTGGAGCGCGGGCTGCACGGTTCGCGCTCGCTCGACACATCGACTCCCCGTTTGAATAAACTCCCCATAAGACATGTAATGGAGTGCGCTCCATTACATGTCGCAATCGCCACTGTTCGAAGTGCCAGTCCCTCGCCCGCGCGCAATGGCTCGAACGCCGGCATGCGGAGCTCCTCCCCTCGACCGAGTATTTCCATGTCGTCTTCACGCTTCCCGAATCCGTCGCCGCGCTCGCGTTCCAGAACAAGAGGACGCTCTACGATCTGCTGTTTCGCGCCAGCGCCGAAACGTTGCGCACGATCGCCGCCGATCCGAAACACCTGGGTGCCGAGATCGGATTCCTCACGATCCTGCATACGTGGGGACAGAATCTGCACCATCACCCTCATGTGCATTGCGTTGTGCCGGGCGGCGGCATCTCCCGGGACGGCGAGCACTGGATCGCCTGCCGTCCCGGCTTCTTCCTGCCCGTGCGGGTCCTCTCACGGCTCTTCCGGCGGCTCTTTCTCGAACAGCTGCGTCGCGCTTACGACGCCGGCGGGCTACGCCTGCATGGCCAACTCAAGCCGTTGCGTGACCCGCAAGCGTTCGCCGCCTGGCTCGCGCCCGCTGCTCACGCGGAGTGGGTCGTCTACGCCAAGCCACCCTTTGGCGGTGCCGAACACGTACTCGATTACCTGGGCCGCTACACCCACCGCGTCGCCATCTCCAACAACCGGCTGCTCGCCTTCGACGGGCACACCGTGCAGTTCCGCTGGAAGGACTACCGGCACGAGTCCAGACAAAGGACCATGACGCTCACGGCCGACGAGTTCATCCGTCGCTTCCTGCTGCATGTGCTGCCTGACGGCTTCAAGCGCATTCGCAGCTACGGGTGGCTCGCCAACCGCCACCGTGCCGACAAGCTCGCCACCTGCAGGCAGCTGCTCGGCGTCAAAGCCCCCGCCGCCGCCGCAGCCGAGCCCGGGGAAGACTACCGTGACCGCTACCAGCGACTCACCGGAAAGTCACTGCGCGACTGCCCCGTATGTGGCAAGGGACACATGCTCCGGATCCAAGACATGCCCGGCAGCCTTCCGCGAGCCCCGCCAGGTCCAACCCATGCGTGCTAGTTGCCACCGCACCTGTTTCCGTACACGTTCGCCTTTCCTGACGAGGTCAACGCGGCTGCACTCGTGCCTTCGATCTGCTGGCGCACTAGCGTACTCCACGACGGCGGGTGATTTGCCGGTTCACGCGCACATTCCCGCTTCCTTTACACGTGATGCTTCCCACCCTCGCCGGAAGTCCCTGTGTGATCGCCCCTGCAAGACATCACAAATTACCGCGGCGGTCATTCAATGCCCATAGCGACCACCGCCCGTGGAGCGGTTTAGCACAAACATTTTTTTGATTACCGGTCGCGGATCAGCTCCGACGACATGGCGATGCACTGGTTGCCGCGACCACCAACCAAAAAAATCTCTGCCTAGCTTCGCGACTGGAAGGCTGGTCGAGTGGTATCGCGCCGGTCTGGACGTCAGTCGGGAATTGCCGAAACTTGCCACCTACCTCGGGCATGTCAATTGGTCTTACGTACTGGTACATCGAAGCGGTTCCTGAGTTGCTTGAACTCGCTGCAGGCTATCTCAACAAGAATTGTCCGGGAGAACGGGTGTGAGCGCCGCCAGTCTTCGCTCCCTCGTTCAAAGGTTCTTTACCCAACGCCTGCTCGAGCAGCAAGGTCTGAGTTCGCATACGGTTGCAAGTTACCGTGACACGTTCCGGCTGCTGTTAGCGTTCGCCACGAAGCATATCGGGCGCGCGCCGTCAAAGCTGCGAATCGAAGACTTCGACGTGTCGTTGATCGAGAAATTCCTACAGCACCTCGAACATGGCAGAGGCAATTCGGTGCGGACACGTAATACGCGGCTTGCAGCGGTGCATGCATTCTTCCGGTTCGTCGCGGTCAGCGAACCAGCGTTGTTTCTGCAGTGTCAGCGCATTCTTGCAATTCCATCTAAACGCTGCGAACACGGCCCTGTTGAGTTTCTTACTGAGAGCGAGGCCGCCGCTCTGGTAGAGGCTCCTGACGTACGAACATGGATCGGCAACCGCGATCGAACACTGCTTCTTGTAGCGGTTCAAACGGGTCTGCGCAACAG
>NZ_FCOX02000233.1 GCF_900044055.2 Caballeronia calidae
CGTAAGCATGCGGGCGGCCCGCAAGCGCTTCTTGGTTGCCTCGTCCATCGGCTTCTTTGCCATGGCATGCATCTCCATTCAATCCCTCAGAGATACAACGCACCAGCATCGAATCGGTTGTCATCTTTTATGGAAATCTCATTAGTTTCCATGGAAGTAGAGCTTCGTAATCCTCTGCGGTCTTCGCGAACGGCAGAGCCTTGAACAGGTCAACAAGATACGCATAGATATCGATGCGGTTCGCGACGCAGGTCTGGACGAGTGAATACAGGTTTGCCGAGGCCTTTGCGCCTCCTACGGTGTCCGAAAAAAGCCATGCCTTTCTCCCCACGGCAATTTCCCGTTCATTCTGCCCATATCGGGCAGGAAGTCGAGATTCATTATCGCTGGCATGCGCTGTATGGGCGTCGCGTCAAGGTTAGAGACGTCGAGCGTCGCGGCGGAGGTCAGGTCGTCCATGTGGAGGCGGACGCCGGTGTAATCAGGATGATCGCGGCATGGATGCTCGATGCCGCGATCTGTTCAGCGATGGTTCTCGGCGAACCGAGAGTTACCGTAGCGGCACTGCAGAATCTGCATCAATTGCTGGTCGATCTGCATTTGCGGGGAAACTCTCCGGACGGTTCCACCAACGTCCGGGAGAAACGCAATGGGCAATCTGCCAAACGTCGTTCCAGCAGCTCAACAGTCATCGCGGTCGATGCCGCCCCAGATGAACCTGATGTTCGACGCGGTCGAGCTTCAGGGAATGAACGCGGTGCAACGGGCAAACACGCTCAGGCATCTCGCATGCCTGTTGATGCAGGCTGTGGGCATCTCAACTGCGAAGGGGCGTAACGATGACGAATGATGATCGTTTGCCCGCAGATCTTCTTAAACGCAAGGCGGTAGTTTATGTCCGGCAGTCCAGCCAGACGCAGGTCCAGCTGAACCTCGAGAGCCGGCGCCGGCAGTATGACCTCGTGCAAGAAGCAAAGCGACATGGATTTCGCGACGTCGAGGTCATCGACGACGACCAGGGACGCTCCGCGAGCGGCACAGTTGCGAGACCGGGCTTTGATCGTCTGGTCGCGTTATTGTGTGCAGGCGATGTCGGCGCAGTGCTTTGCCTGGACGCCTCACGCCTTGCCCGCAATGGACGCGACTGGCATCATCTGCTCGAACTCTGTGGTCTCGTTCAAGCGCGGGTAATCGACCTTGACGGTGTGTACGACCCTTGCCGGGCAAATGACCGGCTATTACTTGGCATGAAAGGCAGCATCAGCGAATTCGAACTCAATGTGCTTCGAACGCGTATGCACGACGCCAAACGAGAGAAGGCACACCGTGGTGAATTACGTATCAGCGTACCGGTCGGCTATATCTGGCATCGTGATGTTGGTCTGGGTTTCGATCCAGACGCGCGGTTGCAGGAAGTCATACGCCTGATTTTTACTCGTTTCCAGCAACTGGGCAGCGCGCGGCAAGTTCTGTTGTCGATGAACGCCGAACAGGTCCACTTCCCACGTCCCTCTGACGGCCGGACGCTGACTCGGGTCGACTGGACTCCAATACGCTACCGTAACGTGATTTCGGTGCTCAAGAATCCGTTCTATGCTGGTGTCTACGCGTATGGCAAGAGCGGCAAGCAGATGACGATCGTCGAAGGCCGGGCACGCAAGAGCTACAAGCACCGCAAGCCGTTTGAGAACTGGGACGTCATGCTCCGGGAACACCACGAAGGCTACATCGACTGGGCGGAGTTTGAACGCAACCAGAAGAAGCTCGCGACAAATGCTTACGGCAAGGCGGGCGACGTAAAATCCGGTCGTGGTGGCCGCGCGCTGCTCGCTGGCCTGCTTGCTTGCGCACGCTGTGGACGTCGCCTGTCGGTGGCCTACGCTGGACGTATCCCGCAGGCCGTGTACCGGTGTGACCGCTTCGACACGTCGGCGCGATGTATGAGGTTCGGTGGTTCTCGTATCGATGCGGCTGTCAGCAAGGAGCTTCTGCGCGTCCTGGAGCCATTGGCGATCGAGCGGCACAACAGACTGAGCAAATGCACATGGATACCCTGAACGCTTCCGCTTCATTGAGGAACAGGTCCCGCTGGGCATCGCTGCGTGCTTCGCTCTTCGCCCCGAACAGCCGTCGCTC
>NZ_FCOX02000234.1 GCF_900044055.2 Caballeronia calidae
CGGGAGCATTCGCCAGCGAAAATTCGGATGATTCAGACGACGGAGCGAAAAGTATGCAACATTGTACGAGGCGTAGCTACCCCACCTTGCGGCGTTCCACGCTCGCTCGGAAAGAGACGACCCTTGCCGAAACTACCGGCTTTGAGCATCGCCTTGATCAGGCCTAGTACCCGACCGTCAGCGATGCGCTGGGCAACGAGCGACAGAAGTTTGTCATGCTCAACTGAACCGAAGAAGTCCTTCAGATCAGCATCAACAATCCATTCCCTGCCGCTTTCGATCTCCTTCCAGATCTTGCGCAAAGCGTCATGTGTCGATCGCCCTCGCCGATAGCCGAAGTTGGCCTCGTCGAATACTGGCTCGAAGATCGGCTCCAGACGGTTGAGCAGCGCCTGCTGGCATACGCGATCGTAAATCGACGGGATGCCGAGCTTGCGGAACTCCCCCGGTTTGCCGACTTTCGGGATCGAGACCTGCCGGACCGGTTGCGGCTGATAGGTCCGCGCGCGCAGTTCTGCCTGCAAACGGTCCAGATGCTGGCCCGCCTGTTCGGCAAAGTCTGCCACGCTGATTCCATCGACACCGCCACTGCCCCGGTTGGCCCGGACTCGCTCCCAGGCGACTTCCAGATTCTTCCGTTGATAAACCTTGTCAATTAATGAGTGGACCTTCCTTGCTTCCATCGGGTTGATCCAGTCAGACAGTCTCCTCGGGCGCGGATGTACGGGTATTTCGCTCATGGAACTGATCCTCCTCCGTGTCCTTACTCGCTGTCATCCAGGTTCTTCCCAATCATCTTCGCCGGCTGCCTTCCCCGACCCACTTCCGTCGCCGATTGCTCGGTCACGTGGTTTTGGCCACGCTTCAGGTACTACTCAGCCGTCCGACTACTGACACAGCACCGCTCGCCACTTCGCTCCTCGCTTATAGGCTCACTTCCCGCGGTGCCATCCGCGGACTGTGCCAGTCCTCCTGAGGTCACACGCTGTTCTTCCGTACCGTGCCGTCCGCAAACACCTTGGTGCGGTGGGTGAATGAGAACGCCTTCGCCTCCATATTGCAGGCTCGACCTTGCCCCACCTTTGGCCGACCGGTTCGTCATCGGGGCAGCCCCCATCGACTACGGCCCGGTACTTCTCCTCATGCCCTTCGGATTCCACCTCACGATGGACACCCTGCCCTCCGGAGATACAGCGAGCTGGTGGCTTCAGGTCCGCCTTGGCCGTGTCCGGCTTTCGCCTTCGTGCCCGCATAGGCTTCTCCATACCTTCCACCCCTCTCCGGCCAGCGAGGCATTACCCCCGCTTTCGGATATGGCGCCCCTCATCCGGGCGCCAGAGGGACTTCAACCCTCCTGAACAACGCGCTGCTCAGCGCACAGTATGGCGGAGTCTGACTTCTCCCGTCCGTTCATCATCGGCTACGGCTCCTCGCCTTCCCGATGCGGACCTGCCCGTACTGCGACAGGCCAGACGAGAGATCTCCCGGTTCCCGCACAAGGAGCGTCCGTGCATGCCAGGGTCTTTGACCGCGCCGGGTCGTCGGGGCGCTTGCGATAGCGCACCCCGTCGTGTTGCCTTCCGTCTCAAGGACGACGTCGCACCCAGGATCACACGGATATCGCGGCTCAATGGCTGGCCTACACGCTCCCCTGCCGACGCTTCGCCGACATCCTCGCGGACGCCTGCGCACGGCTCGGGGCCGATGTGGTTCGCTACACCTTCATCGTAATGGACTTTCACCATCTACTCCTTGCCGGACTCCCGGCGCTCCCTTGATGCCGTCGCCCACCAGTACGCGCCGACCATTGACGCGTAGCGGCTCAGGAAACAGGCGCAGCACCGCCTGCGTCCACAGCGCCGAGAGCCGATCGAGCTGCACAGCGTCGCTGCGCAAGCTGTCACGCAGCTTGTTGTACAGAGTCGGGCGCAGTTTGAGCGCACGCACGATGCTGGTCACGCCCAACAAATCTGTGCGCACCGTCAAGCCTGCCACGGCAGTTGCGAACCACATGAAACTGCGCAGGCGAGAGAACGCAGGCCGCAGCAACCAGATCGCG
>NZ_FCOX02000235.1 GCF_900044055.2 Caballeronia calidae
TCATAGAGCGCATCGCCGCGATGCTTAAAGCGTGGGTGCGGGAGTCCTCATTGCGAACGCGAACCAAGAGCTAGGCGTATGCGTCTCATGTCGGCCGTTCGCCGGGTGGCAGCGAACGGGGGTAATTTGGTTCCCACTAAATGTTTTGACGGGAACCAAAGTGGCCGAGATTGTGGATAGCAAGTGCGAGGCACCGGGCAAGCGCCCCAACTTTGCGCGCGAATTCAAACGACAGCTGGTCGAACAGACGTTCGAGCCCGGGGCGTCCGTATCGCTGGTCGCGCGTCGCAACGACATAAACACCAATCTGCTGTTCAGATGGCGTCGCCAGTATCTTCAGGGTGCATTTGGGGCGCCGCGTCCGGGGCCTGCCATACAGGAACCCGATGGTGACGTTGCATCGTTACTTCCAGTCAGCATTGTCCCGGAAGCCGAGGCCTCGATGCCGGTCCGCGAAGCCGTGTCGGAGGACGCCTGCGAGATCGAATTTGACCGTGCACGTTTGCGCATTCGCGGTAATGTGTCGCCGGATATGCTGCGACTGCTGATCCGGGAGCTGTCCCGATGATCGGCCTGCCGGCTGGCACTCGCATCTGGATCGCCGCAGGCGTCACCGACATGCGCAGTGGTTTCCCGGCTCTTGCCGCGAAGGTGCAAGCGGCACTCGAAGAGAATCCGCTCGGCGGCGACGTGTTCATTTTTCGGGGACGTCGCGGCGATCTCGTAAAAATTCTATGGGCAACCGATGACGGACTATGGCTTCTCGCGAAGCGGCTTTCGCGTGGGCGGTTTATTTGGCCCCAGGCGGATGGCGGCAAGATCTATCTGACGTCTGCGCAGCTGTCGATGTTGCTGGAAGGCATCGATTGGCGACAGCCCCGTCGCACGGCCGCATTGTCGATGTTGTAAACCGCGTCGAAGGCTCGTAAACTGCAGCGCATGCCCGATCATGCGCCGCTTCCGGACACCATTGCCGAGCTCCACGCCCTGGTGCTCGAACAGCAGGCATCGATGGCGAAGATGCGCCAGGAGATCGCCGAACGCGACCGGGAGATTGTTGAACGGGACCAGGAGCTCGAGCGCCTGAAGGCGCAAATCGACAAGCTCAGGCGCATGCACTTCGGCCGCAAATCCGAGCAAGTAGACCGGCAGATCGATCGGCTCGAAACCCAACTTGAGGATCTGGCAGCGGGTAGCGGCGTTGGCCGATGTTCGCCGTGCACGCGCTCGTGCATCGAGCTCAGGCGCGACTGCGGCATCCGCGAAGGAAGCCTTGGCGCCCCATCTGCCACGCGAAGAGCGCGAGCTCGAGCCCGATTCCGTCTGCCCGAAGTGCAACAACGCCATGGAGTTGCTCGGCGAGGATGTGTCTGAGCAGCTCGCGCGCGTCACGGCGATGTTCAAAGTCATCCGCACGATCCGTCGCAAGCGGATCTGCATCGGTTGCGGCCATATCGCGCAACCACCCATGCCGGGGCTGCCCATCGAGCGCAGCATCGCGCATCCGAGCTTGCTGGCCGAGATCATTGTTTCGAAGTATGCAAATCACACGCCGCTGTATCGGCAATCCGAGATCGCGGCGCGCGATGGCGTACGTCTCGATCGGGCCACCATGGCACGCTGGGTCGGGCAATGCGAAGAACTCTGTCGGCTGCTGACTGAAGCCCTGCGGCGCTACACCATGGCGACTGCGAAGCTCCACGCGGACGACACACCGATCCCGGTGCTCGCGCCCGGCAACAAGAAAACCAAAACCGGTCGGTTGTGGGTCTACGTGCGCGATGATCGACGCTCAAGTTCGAGCGAACCCGCTGCTGTCTGGTTCGCGTACTCGCCGGACCGCAAAGGCATCCATCCTCAGACCCATCTTGCCGGATTCAAAGGCGTCCTTCAGGGGGACGGCTATACCGGCTTCAACGAGTTAACCGAAAGCGGCAAAGTTCGTCTGGCATTTGTATCCGCTAATTTACGCACACCGTAGCGAGAATTGTTCGCAATGACTGGGCGAGCGTAGGCGCATCGCGACGATCG
>NZ_FCOX02000236.1 GCF_900044055.2 Caballeronia calidae
CACGATCCGATCGTGCCGGACCTGAACTCCCGTCACCTCGCCTACGTGATCTACACCTCCGGCTCGACCGGCAAACCCAAGGGCGTCATGGTCGAGCATCGAAACCTCTCCAATTATCTGCACGGTGTGTCCAAACGCATGCGTGTCACGGCATCGAGCCGCATGGCCTTGACCTCGACCGTTGCCACGGATCTGGGTAACACCGTGCTTTTTAGCTCGCTCGTCGAGGGTCATCAGTTGCACGTGATGTCCTCCGAGCTGAGTGCCGACGGCGACCGTTTCGCACGCTACATGCGCCAATGCGAGATCGATGTCCTCAAAATCGTTCCCGGTCATCTCCAGGCGCTTCTGCACGGCCAGGACGCTTCAGCGCTCCCGAAGCAACTGATCGTGCTGGGAGGCGAAGTGGCACAACGCGACTGGATTGCCGCGCTGCGGGCGGATCATCCCGGACTGCGCATCCTGAATCACTACGGTCCTACCGAAACGACTGTCGGCGTGCTGACGTTCGAGATGTTCGAATCCAGCAATTCGAATCGTCCGCTGCCGCTCGGCCGACCGCTCGCGAACACGCACGCCTATGTGCTCGATGCGCATGGCCAGCCGGTGCCTCCGGGCGCGATCGGCGAGCTTTATATCGGCGGTGCCGGCGTTGCACGCGGTTATCTGAATCGTGCCGATCTCACCGCTGAACGCTTCCTCGACGATCCGTTCAGCCACGAGCCCGGCGCGCGCATGTACCGCACCGGCGATCTCGCCCGCTGGCTGCCCGACGGCAATCTCGAATTCCTCGGCCGTAACGATCATCAGGTCAAGATTCGCGGCTTCCGTATCGAACTCGGGGAGATCGAAGCGCAGCTCGCCAGCCATCCTGCGGTGCGTGAAGCGGTGGTCATCGCCCGCGACGACAGCGGTAGCAACCGTTCGGCCGACAAGCGCCTGGTCGCCTATGTCACGCTCACCGCTGGCGCTGATGCCGTCGGCATGGTGGACGCGTTGCGCATCCATCTGACCGAACGCCTGCCCGACTACATGGTGCCGGCCGCCTTCGTCGTGCTCGATGCGCTCCCGCTCACGCCCAACGGCAAGCTCGACCGCCGCGCGCTGCCCGACCCGCAGTGGCAAGACCTGAGTGCGTACGTCGCTCCGCGCACCCCGCTCGAACACACGCTCGCCCAGTCCTTTGCCAGTGTGCTGGGCCTCGAACGCGTCGGCGTGTCCGAGAGCTTCTTCTCGCTGGGCGGCCATTCGCTGCTCGCCACCCGCCTCATCTCGCAACTGCGCACCGTGCTGGACAGGGAGCTGCCCCTGCGCATACTGTTCGACGCGCCCACGGTCGCTGCGCTGGCCCAGGCCATCGAAGACGATGCCGGGCCTGGCCTCGCGCACGCGCGCCCGCCCCTGCTGGCCCAGCCCCGTCCGTCGCATCTGCCGTTGTCCTTCGCGCAGGAGCGGCTGTGGTTCCTCGAGCAGCTCGCCCCGGGTCAGTCCGCCTATCACATCCCGGTGGCCATGCGGCTGAACGGCTCGCTCGATGTTCCGGCGTTCCATTGCGCCCTGAACGCCATCGTCGCGCGTCATGAGAGCCTGCGCACCTGTCTGGTCAGCAATAACGGGCGGCCCGAACAGCGCATTGCCGCGCAACTGCAACTGGCGCTGCCCGTTACCACTCTGGCTCATTTGGTACCCGACGAGCGCAACGTTGAATTACAGCGCCGCGCCCAGGCCGAAGCACAGCAGCCCTTCGATCTCGAACACGGTCCGCTGCTGCGCGCCCAACTGCTGCGCCTCGCGCCCAAAGAGCACGTCCTGCTCTTCACCGTGCATCACCTCGTCTCCGATGGCTGGTCCTCAGGCGTGCTGGTGCGCGAACTTGGCGCATGCTATACGGCTGCGCTCACCGGCGAGCCGCTCGGGCTGCCCGCGCTGCCTGTGCAGTACGCCGACTACACGCTGTGGCAACGCGGCTGGCTCACCGGCGCCGAGCTCGAACGCCAGACGCAATACTGGCGCAA
>NZ_FCOX02000237.1 GCF_900044055.2 Caballeronia calidae
AACGCCACCAACAACAGAGCAAACTGCCGCATAAAATGGAGCCTGCGCATTTCGAGGGAGTGCCTGGCGCCCTGGTCCAGAAGCTGTTCCAAGATTGACGTGGACCTCGTCCTTGAGACGGTCGCTCCCGCTAACAGGAAGGTGCGGTGATGACCCGAGGACGTAAAAAATGGCATGTACGTCTGGCCTTCGAGCCGAACCGCTATGCCCAGGAGCAGCTGCAAAAGGCGTACGAGCAGATCAGTCCGATCAAAGCACGCTCCACGGCGCAGCCGTCCGCGACGCAGCCTGCCGCGGCCAAGCAAGTGACCATCAAGCGAGGTAGACGATGAACAAAGCTGCGATGGTTGCGCTCTATGCGCGGGTATCCTCCGAACAGCAGAACAAACGCGGCACCATCGAGAGCCAGATTGCCGCCCTGAAGGAGCGTGTTTCAGCGGACGGCGTGCAGATCGTCGAGGACATGTGTTTCGTTGACGCAGGCGTGAGCGGCGCGACGCTGATCAGGCCACAGCTGGAGCGACTGAGGGACCGTGCCGCACTCGGTGCTATCGATCGGCTCTACATCCTGTCACCGGACCGCCTGGCGCGCAAATATGCGCACCAGGCGCTGCTGATGGAAGAGTTCACGGCCTGCGGCGTGCAGGTCGTATTCCTCAATCACGCAATCGGGACGACGCCGGAAGAGTCGCTGCTGTTGCAGATGCAGGGCATGATCGCGGAGTACGAGCGGGCGAAGATCGCCGAGCGTCACCGTCGTGGCAAGCTTCACGGCGCAAAACGCGGCAGCGTCAATGTACTGTCCGGGGCGCCCTATGGCTACCGCTACATCCGCCGGCAGCTGGACGGAACGCCGGCCCGCTACGTTATCGAACTGCCCCAGGCAGCAACAGTCCGGTCGATCTTCCAGTGGGTGGGGATGGACCGCTTGAGCATAGGCGAAGTGGTGCGCCGGCTTACGGAGGCGGGTACCGTGACGGCATCGGGCAAGCCGTTCTGGGACCGCAGTGTGGTATGGGGCATATTGCGCAATCCGGCGTACATGGGGCGGGCTGCGTTCGGCAAAACGCAGGTGCGTGATCATCTGGTACGCGTACGTGCCCAGCGCCATAGCGCCGATGTGCCCAGGAAACCCTATTCGACGGTACGTGCGGACCGGCAGCAATGGATCGAAATTCCGGTGCCGGCCATCGTGAGTGAAGCGCTGTTCCATGCTGTTCAGGAGCAGCTTGCCGAGAACCGCAAGCTGGCACGTCAGCGTCGGGATAATGTGCCGCAACGCCTGCTGCAAGGGTTGACGGTTTGCGGCCAGTGCCGTTACGCCTACTACGCGAAGAAGGTGAGCAAAGCGGCGGCCAAGGGGCATCAGCGGGACTACGCTTATTACCGCTGCGTCGGAACCGACGCGTATCGTTTCGGCGGCAATCGCATCTGTGACAATCCGCAAGTGCGAACGGACAAGCTCGATGATCTGGTGTGGCAGCAGGTCGTCGAATTACTAAGGCATCCAGATCGACTGAAGAACGAATACGAGCGTCGGCTTGATATGATCGAGCGCGACGAGAAGAGTAGCTTCGACACGAGCAGCCTTGAAAAGCAGCGGACTCAGTTGGAAAAAGGCAAGTCGAGGTTGATCGACAGCTATGCCGACGGCATCATCGATAAGACCGACTTCGAGCCGAAGATGCAGCAACTGAAGAATCGGCTTGAGCAGATTGATCAGCAGATTCTGGAGTCGAGGCAACAAGGGGCCGTACAAAGCGAGCTGTTCCTAGTCATCAATCGGCTCGAGGAATTCGCGGGCGCAGTCACCGAAAAACTGGACACGATTGATCTTGAAACGAAGCGCAGGATCGTGTTGGGTTTGGTCAAACGCGTCGAAATCCACAAGGAGGAAATCGTGGTGGTGTTCAGGGTCGATCCGCAGCCGGGAGCATTCGCCAGCGAAAATTCGGATGATTCAGACGACGGAGCGAAAAGTATGCAACATTGTACGAGGCGTAGC
>NZ_FCOX02000238.1 GCF_900044055.2 Caballeronia calidae
GGACAATTCTTGTTGAGATAGCCTGCAGCGAGTTCAAGCAACTCAGGAACCGCTTCGATGTACCAGTACGTAAGACCGATGTTGACATGCCCGAGGTAGGTGGCGAGTTTCGGCAATTCCCGACTGACGTCCAGACCGGCGCGATACCACTCGACCAGCCTCCCAGTCGCGAAGCTATGCCGGAAGTCCTGGAGGCGCGGGCCGTAACCATCGCGCCCATCCTCCGTCGCCAGTCGCAGACCAATGGCGCGCGACATTCTGACGAACATGCTTCGCGCACTGCAGGCCTTCAGTCGGTTGCCGCGCTCACTGACCAGAAACGCCTCGCTCAATCGTAAAGGACAGAGTTGATCGCGTTTCTGGGCATAATGTTCGAGTGCCGCCCGGGTCGACTCTGCTACAGGAACAAAGCGCGACTTGTGACTACGCCGCTAGCGGCGTAGCGGCATAGTTGCCGAACTTCGATTCCCGGATGGAGAGTATTCCGCTAACGAGGTCAACGTCAGACCGGTCGAGTCGAAGCGCTTCGCCTGGCCTGAGGCCCGTTGCTGCAAGCAGACCTATGAGCGTCGAATAGGTCAGTGCTCGCATGCCGGTGCGGGAGCGCAGTTGGGCGGCCTGAGTCATAAGCAAGGCAATTTCGTGCTCAGTGTAAATATGCGGAGCATTGCGCCGTCTGCGGGCGCTCAGGAGTCCTGCTGGTGGAACTTGGTTTCGACTGTCAATGACGTTCATCCATCTGGCGAATCCTCTTACCTGCGAAAGGCGCCGCCCCCAAGTGGCACGTTCGACATTTACGGACGCGGTCGACCAGCGCAGAACCAAATCGGTGGTAATGAACTCGGCGCCTTCGCGTTCCAGAAGATCAACGAATTGACCGAGTGCCAAGGCGGGTTCATAGAATGACGCCCCGAGAACACGGCGGGCCGCCACGTACCGCGCGAGAGAGTCGCGGATCGCAGTCATATTGCACCTCCAGCCGTCGGCCACGAGCGCGCGACCTTGCGCAGGTCCTCAAACGCGTCCTTTGCATAGATCGCGGTACTGTCCGGTGAGCGGTGCCGCAAGACCTCGGCTATTTCTGCCATCGAGGCCCCGTGGCAAATCATTGTCGTCGCCAGACCGTGACGGAACAGATGTGCGGCGCCCCGGCACGCGGGGCGGAAACCGGCACGTGCGAAGGCCTGACAAACAATCTTGCCAATCGCCGCCGGCCCCGCCAAACCAACCCGAGGTGCCAATCTGCGAAGGAAGACGCGCCGCGATGCACTCGCTCCACGACCATCGCGAAGATATGTTGCGATTGCCTCTCCGACCTCCGATGGCAGCGGGACGTGCTCGACCACATTCCCCTTGCCATGAACGACGAGTTCCCCCGAACGCCAGTGAATGTCGTCGAGCTCGATTGCGACGATTTCTCCGGCACGTAAGCCGAGTCGCGCCAACAAAAGCAGGATTGCATAGTCACGACGCCCAGTCGGAGTCGACCGGTCTGCAGATGCAATGAGCGCTTCTTGCTGCTCAGGCGTGGGGAACGTCGGCACAGTCGACTGTCGCCACTTACGAACCGAGCGCACTGACTCATACAGGTCTCGGGCCGTATCGCCACGCAGAAAGAGGAAATGGCAGAACGAGCGAAGCGCAGCTGCCATCAGCCGCGTGTACTCCGCCGATCGACCTTTGCTGCGCGCAAGAAGATGATTCCGGATCGTTACCGCGTCAAATGCATCTGGCAATTTGCTTCCGTCGCTGGCCGCGTGGCTGTCGAGAAAGTCGCGAATGAAAGGCCCATAGACAAGCAGCGAGTTCTTCGCTAGCCCGCAATCCTGCCTTAGAGCTTATCCGCAAATTACGTTAACGCTCAGCGGCACCTTGCGGAAGGCGATGATGGCAGCGGCAAGATGGTTTAGGGCGACGAAACTGCGTTCGAGTTTTTCGTATCGGACCAACAGTTTGCGAAAGCGGTTGAACCAGCTGTGACAGACTTC
>NZ_FCOX02000239.1 GCF_900044055.2 Caballeronia calidae
CGCGGCTAGCATCGTCAGGTAAGCGCTGATGGGCGGGGGGCTATGATCCATCACTCGGTGGAAGGTGGTTTTTCCCTTACCACTCTTCGTCAGGAGCAGCTTCTTGATGTCAGTACTATCTGCACCGATCTTTTTCAGTGTTTCTACATAATTCAAGGCGGTGCTTGGGCTCCCTCCTGTTAGCACGGATTGCAGCACAGTATTGTTCAACAACAGTTTCTTGATATCCGTATAATCTGTAATGCCGACCATTCGCAAAAATTCCATGTAAGTCTGGAGCGCTTTTTCACTTTGCTTTCGCGCTTGGGACGGCATGTGCGAAAAAGCAGATATTTCTAGCGCCTTGCAGAGTGCGAACGTCCCCAAGCCGCCTACGTTCATCAACAGCGGCTTTAGGTCAACGTCCGCTTGCGTCGCCAACTTGAGGTAGGCGAGGATCACTGCCTCGTTTCCGCTGAGGAGCGCTTTGTGTAGAGCGTCGATGTTATTTGGAAATTTCACAAACAGTGATTTGAGAGCCTCTTTGGATAAGCTACCTGCTTTAGCATCGCTGGACAGTTGTTCAATTTCCTGGAGCACCCCACTGGACATCGCGAGAAAAAAGCGAGGCTCGGCGGATTCGTAGTTGATCGGGCGCTTGCCACTGAATCGGGCATCCGAGGTAGGATCGGTGATCATTTCAATTAAACGCATCATGTGTGGATCGTAACTTTTCGCCAACGACCTATGGTTCGGAAATGCATCGAAAAAGTGAGCTTTCTTCAGATCATTTAAGTTATTGCTCGCGAATCGCGTATATTCCTCAGTGATGGCGGGGTCGTAGAAGCGAACTACATATCGCTTCATATCGGATGACTCGGGTTTTATTTCAAGAGTCAGGGCCATCACATGTTGTCCCGTGCTGATCATTGCGCTGCGCCACTTACGGCCATTGGATTGGGATGGTTGCTCACCAAGCTTGTCAAGTTGAAAAACAATCCACGCGCCAAATTCCGACATTAAAATAATGTCGGAATTTGCCTTTGATGTATAGTTATGCCAATCCTCGTCCGTGCAAAAATTTACACCTTCCTGAAGTGCACTCTTGTTAAAACGCTTAGCTGTATCGACCTTTCTCTCTTTGTCAGAGTCCAATTTGAATGTGAGGGAAAGATTTCGGCACCAAAGCTTTTCGTCTGTGCCTGGAAATTTATATTTACCGTTGTTATTGGTTTTTATTCCGACTTCATCGAATTTCTTGAAATAGAAATCCTTGGTGCCGCGCGGCTTCAAACTTTCTACCAACGGTGAAGCAGATTTTGAAGGAACGGGACCCTTGCGCGGAGATTGATTGAGCTCGTTAGAACAATCATTACCGGATTTGGGCGTGAGACTGTTAACTATCATTGGCATGATCCTGATAAGTGTTCAGGCGAAAACTGATCTGAAATTGGTCCCATAGGCATCGAGCAGGTTGCGAACTCATCGTCGATGGTTTCCATGGTCCAGGTGACGAAATAATGGTATTTGGCCTGCTTCCAGAGGATCTCGATGATGTTCAGTTCGGGACTATAGGCTGCAGGTAGAACAGCTGCATGCGATGTTCACGTAACCAGCGCTCGTGGAGTTCAAAATCGATGGCATGATGGATTGATGCGTTATCGAGCACCCCCACCGGCGGACGTTCACCGCCCCTGTTGGGCAAGCTGCTCAAAGAACTCGATAAACAGCGTCGCACTTGATCGACGAATTCGCGACATGGTAAGCGAGCGTATTGGCGCCAAAATCGAGCGCGTCAAGGGGAATCCGTTACGTCGAGGGCAATCGACAAGGTTTCTAGTGCGCATGGCATCGGTGCGCCGTGCTAAGGAACGAGTGAGAAATAACTTCCCGGCGGTGCTGGGTGGTGGGAAGCGGCACTGTTAAGATGCAATGGATCCGGAGGATAGACGATGCAGGCTGGTTACAGGGCT
>NZ_FCOX02000240.1 GCF_900044055.2 Caballeronia calidae
CCCAACCCTGCCTGCATGGAACTACCGCATCTACTCAACAAGCGCTGCATAGCGGGAAGTTATTTCGGTAACGATCCTTAGCGAGACTTCGCAGATAGCCCAGAGAAAAGGTAGGTGATCGATGATTGCCGCTAACGCAACGAGAATCAAGCGCATCTCAGGCGCGCGCTGACCAGATCGCCCATCCTCGCCTCTTGGTGATGAACGTTGAACATATCGTTGCCTGCTCAAGTCCAAATTTTGAAACGCGCCTGAAACAATCTAAGGATTATATTATGGACAATAGGATATTCACAACGAAATATTCATCGACCAGCGAGACGGATATTTCTAGCCTGCAAGTTTCGAAAGATGCAAGCAAGCAGCCGAAAAATCAGTCCATCGGGCCATTGGGCGGCTTGAAAAAAGATTTTCTCGGCGACGCAAAGACATTCGAAAAGTATGCTGAGAAATTTGTGAGGTCGTCAATGTCGGCCTACGCCGAGGTTGAGGCTCATTTTAAGAATCTCTATGTCCCGTTTGGCGAAATAAAATTTGATAACGGCGGGAAGGGGATGGGTCCGTTGGGCGTGAGAACCATAGATGGCGACGAGATTCTTTTTCGTTCCATGGAGGCGGGAGAATTCTTCAATTCACTTGATAATCAAAAATTGGATATCCGAAAAGAAGGTTGCCTTACGGCAAGTCATGCGTACGCATCAAAATATGGTGAAAATTGCAATAAGGTCGCCATGATTATTTGCGAGCCCGGCACAGTGCAAAAACTTATTGACATGGCGAAGTTCGAGCAAAAAGAAAAGCCCATTCAAGACACGATGCGCAAAATTTTAGGTGATTCAGACGAGACGCGGCAGGTGAAAGGATCTGGCGAAAATTGTATCACCGTCAAGAGTGAAAATCATCGAGCGCACTCGCCGAACGAGGAGGCTCCTCAACTGACTATCGTGTTGCGCGGCAACGAATCCTTCATAAATTCTCAAATTAAAAAAATCCGATACACCGACAAAAATCCAAAGCGCCACCTTGCCAAAAATTATCGTTATGTTCTTGGTGAGGACGGAGTGCCGTATCAGGAAAAAATAAGCGCATTGTCTCCAAAATCCCAGGTCAAATTAGATGACGAGGTGAAAAAAAACCGAGGGGAAATCCTCAAGTTGGAGACTAGTATGGAGCTTAACTTTAAAAAGAAGCTCGGCCTCAAAAAGAGCAAAATGACGACGGAATGGCACCAGCTCAATAAGTCATGCGTCGCAATCAAAAAAACAATCGACAATCTCAACGTGAATCTCGATTCATTGGGTGATTTGGAATCGCAAAAAATAATGGATGAATTGGGTGCCAAGCGCAAGGAATTGAATGAGAAAAATGAAAAAATGGAAGAACTCTATAAGCGGATAGCAGTGATGGACGCGGGTCATGCGGATAAGATGATACGCTCGGGAAAGAACGCCGAAAATGGATGATTTCAAGTGCTTGCCTGCCGTTCCGACAGGCGGGCGGCATGGCCCGATGGCCGTAGCGGGGCTCTATGCCGTTTCAAGTGGAAATTGACATCGGGTAGGATATGGGGTAGCGCTGTTGGCCAGCGTATTTCGTGGAGCGGCATTTGAGCGCTGAGTGAGCGCATGCCGATGTGCGAAGAAAGGGAGCTGGCCGACAGTGATGCCTTGATCTGAATAGAGAGCTTGCTGTGAAGAACGCCATTGAAGCTTTATTTACGTCCGCGTTGGGTCTACAGGCTCCATGGGTGGTCACCCAAGTCGAGCTCGATACAAGCAAGCACCGGATTGATTTCGAAGTGTCGAGCGCTGCAAGGGCGGCGCCGTGTCCTGCGTGTGGCAGCGGGCAGCAGGCGCTGGAAGATCTGCTGCACGCTGTACGGGTGCGCATCGAGCCAGCGCACCACCTGCGCCTTGAAGGGATCG
>NZ_FCOX02000241.1 GCF_900044055.2 Caballeronia calidae
CGTAATCAAGCATGGCGCCTGCCCAGCGCCGCGTGCAACCGCTCAAGTTGTGTCGTCACGTCCGCAGGCCGCGGGGGCGGCGCCGGCTCGGGCGCCGGCGTATCGAACGCCAGCACCTGGTAGAGCGGCCGTTGCCAGGCGATCAGGCCGACGCGGATCAGGTCACTACGCGCCATCTCCAGACGCGCCGGCGCCATCGACAGGCGCCGCGTGAGCGTCGCGTCGGCGTAGTAGCTCAGGCCCTGCGCATCGGCGACGGTGACCAGAAACAGGTACAGCGCCGCCGCACAGGCGTCACAGCGCTCGATGTACCGCTCGCGCACCAGCCGGTGATCGACCCAGCTGAAGTGCGCCGGAATCTGCCGGATCCGCTCAGGGCAGATGACGCGCTTGATCGGCATGGTCATCCCTCCCGTTCAAGATGTCCTGTCCCAGTTGTAGCAACCGCCGGGTGCTGCGGAGAATGTCTTCTTGTAACGCGCTGTCGGTCAGATGCGCGATCAGCCCAATCAGGACGGCCGGTTGCGCCGACAAGACATCTTGTAACGCATCCCCCACCAGAGCCTGCGATTCTTCCTGTATTTCAATGACTTGCGCGGGGCAGTCATCTTGTAACGCAGCGGCCGTCGCAGTGCCCGCACGACGCCCGTATCCCGGGTGTTCGGCACGCCAGCGCCGCGGAAATAGTCGCGGTTCTCGGGTTTGGCCAGCCACTGGCGTTGACTGGCGGCCTTGCTCGCCTGACGGCACGCGGCTTCGGAGCAATATCGCTGGTGCCGCACATTGCGCGCATCGGGCACGAACCATGTCCCGCAATTCAGGCACTTACGCCTTTTTTGTTGGTGCTTCATGGACCGGCCCTCCCTGGGGGGCGATCATGCGCCGCGCGCCCCCACTCGGCGCGCGCGAAGCACGCGTCAGGCGAGGCGTACCGCAAGAAGACGGGAAGAAAAAACGGGACGGAAGAAAAACTCAGACCGGAAGAAAAGCCAGGCCTTTAGAGAGATGACCGCGAAGAAAAACCAGGAAGAAAAGACACTTTCACACCGTTAGTTTTTAACGACTTTCAGGTTGCCAATGACATCCCCTCCGGTTTCGTCCAACCTGCCGCGACGCAGGGGCTGCAATCTCACGCTTCCGCGCAAACAACTCGTACGCGAAATCTCCCAGTACAGCCGGCAGTACAGCCGGCGCATCCTGCTCGAGGACGCCAATCTCAAGCTCGGCAGCGTGTTTTCGAACGTGCTCGGCTGCAGTGGTCGCACCATGCTTGAGGCCATCGTCGCCGGTGACAATCCCGAACGGCTGGCCGCACTGGCTCGAGGCAACGCGCGCAAAAAGACTCCCGAACTGCGTGAGGCAGTGCGCGACTGAATTACTGCACACCATCGGACACAACTGACGCTTCATCTGGAGGAAGCACTGCAGCACCCTCGCGGAACTCGACGCTACCCTGGGAAAAGCGCTAGATCCTATGCCGCGTGAGAGTCGTCGAGGCCCAAGCCGTAAGATTGGCGTGGCCAAGCCTTGCTCAATGGAGGGGCATCATGGACGCACATCACGTTACCGGACCCCATGCTGAAGACGTCATACTGGCGGTATCGCTCGAACTCGAGGCCAAGAAGTGGAAGGTCGCGCTCCACGATGGCCGGCGCGAGCGGCCCGCCGTCCATACGGTCGAGCAGCCGCAGGCCGCCGCCCGCCTGCAGGCCGTGCTCGGCCTGATCGAGGCCCACAAGGAGAAGTGGTTACTGCCCACCGGCGTGCGCGTCGTCGTGAGCTACGAGGCCGGCCAGGACGCGTTCTGGATCTGTCGCGCGCTGCAGGCGCACGGCATCGAGTGCTACGTCATCGATGCGGCCAGCATCCCGGTAGAACGTCACAAGCGGCGCGCGAAGACCGACCGGCTCGATGTAAC
>NZ_FCOX02000242.1 GCF_900044055.2 Caballeronia calidae
TGTTAGCGATAGGGACGCGTAGAAATTCGGCGATGTGCCGATCTCAGCTCTCGGTTCACACATCGCCCCATCGGGTAAAATGCGGGCAGCCGTTGCCTTCCCACACCTTCAGTAGAAAGTCGATCCATGACCAGGACAAATTTGCGGTCCGTCAGCATCGCGTCCGATCACGACAAACCTGCCTTGTCGAAAGGGCAAAAGGCGTTCAATTCGCTCATTAGGCAGATCGAAAAACGCCGCAAGCAGCTTCGCGCCTGGGAAACGGTCACGCCGACCTTCCAGCAGCGGTACGTCAACGAACTTCTGCCTCTCGAACGGACTTCAACCACGCTGCAGATCCGGATGGTGCATTTCCTCGATCAGGCCTATGTGCAAAAAGAACTGACCAAGGCAGAACGTCGGAAGATGGTTATTGTGATCGCCAATCTGGCGGGCAATCTGATAGACGAAGACGAGGATGAAGGCAAGGAACTGAAGGCCATCTACGACAAGTACAGCCCCACCAACTACGACAGCCAGATGGCTGCGGAAGTCGACGGGATGAAATCCATGCTTGAGACGGTACTCGGTGTCGATCTCGGAGACGATCTCGATCTAAGTTCTCCGGAAGAGTTGCTGCAGCGCGCACAGGCGCATATCCAGCAAGGTCAGGCGGAAGCGGCGGAAAAGCAGGCCGAGCAGGATGTTCAGCGCGCGAAACGGAAAAAATCGCCCAAGCAACAGGCCGCCGAGGCCCGCGCGCAAGAACAGCAGGCGCAGATCAGCCTTTCCATTCGCGAGGTCTACCGCAAACTCGCCAGCACATTACACCCTGATCGCGAAACCGATCCGCAGGAGCGGGACCGGAAAACCAGGTTGATGCAACGCGTCAACGAGGCCTACCAAAAAAACAACCTGCTGCAGCTGTTAGAGCTGCAACTCGAGCTCGAGCATATCGATCAACATGCCCTTAGCAGCATGAGCGAAGAGCGTCTGAAACACTACAACACGATCCTGAAGGAGCAGGTACGCGAACTCGATCGGGAAATCCTCCACGTCGAGTCCGCCTTTCGGTACGCATACGGAATCGATCCTTTCAAACCGGTCTCTCCAGATACCGTTCTGCGAAATCTCGCCGTTGATCTCAAGGAGCTCCGACTCAATGTCCGAACCCTTGAACAGGACCTCGCCGCGTTCGAAGACATCAAGAATCTGAAGCGCTGGCTGAAAGGCATTCAAGTGATGCGTGCCGCATCAACCTTCGACGCCATGCCGTTCTGACATCGAAAGGAACCGACCTGGCCCGAACCGGGTTGGTAATTGGACCACGGCTCCAGTCGTCAGGCATGGCGACCTGACGGACTCGCAGAAACGGCCGTCGCGGCTCGATCAATCGATCAATTTCTCCAGTTGGATCAGTGGTTTAACTGGAGATGTGGCGGATTTTTTGCGAATCCCGGCCGTCCCTCATGTCCGCCAGACGGCGCCAGGAACGCGTAGCACGGTGGCTGATCACATGCCGCCAGCAGCACAGGCCTGGCAACTGCACGACACCCAATGGTGCCTGAGAGAAGCGCAGCGTACCGGACCGTCGTGCTACGCGCTTGTTCACGCGCTCTTCGGCGATCAGGTTCTCATCAAGCTGCGCGCTGTACAGGGCGTGCTGCGCTTCGCCCAGCAGTTCGGCGCGTGTCGCCTGGAGGCGGCCTTGCCCGTCGCGCGAATCTCTTCGGCATGCCAAGCTACAAAGCCATCAAGCTGATCCTGCAGAAAGGCCTCGATCAGACCTGGCTGTCTACCGACCCTGTTGAATCAGGCGCGACGACCTACACCCACGGCGGCCGCTTCTGCCGCGATACTCAGACTCTCCTGATCCATTGAACATGAATCCAATTCCCAAACTCACGTCTTCCCTTAAG
>NZ_FCOX02000243.1 GCF_900044055.2 Caballeronia calidae
AGAAGATTGGCCAATTCCATATCGAAACTGGGAGTTCCGCAACCCTCTATTTGCACCTATTCGCACGCGGCGCCTAGCTTCGCGCCATTCTGCACGACCGACTACTTAGCGACAAGCGAAGGGATGCAGCAACGACGCGCGCTTCCTGTCGGCGTTCTCATGTTCATCCCGCCCGAGGTGACCATTATCCGATCAGCGTGCTACTTTTGTGTCGGGAACGTCCAGACATAAGTGCCGCTCGGCAGGCCTTTTTGCCTGGCGTCGTCCCTGAGCTTGCGCGCGTCGGTCAGCGTCATTTGCGCGCCGATGACGACCGCGTAGTAATCGTTGCCGGCGTAAGGCTCATATACTTCGGCGGGAAATCCGTGTTTGCGAATGTCGCCGGCCGCGTTCTGCGCATTGTCGAGACTGCGATATGAACCGGCGATCACGAAATAGACGTTCTGTGGAACGGTGCCGAACAGTCCCCGGCTGATCTGCTGCGCAGGCGTCTCGTCCGGAAGGGCAAAGCTTCTGAGCCGCCTTCCCTCATTCGCGTCCACCTTCAAGACCGGGGCCGCATACGCTTGCGAAATCATGAGCCATGCAACCCGAGACGCTTCCTTCTCCAGATCGTGCGGCAACGCGACACGGCCGCCGTTGAGCGCCGTCGTAATTAGCGCCGGCGCGACGATGCCGAGTTGGAACAACTTGACTACGTCGTGCTCTTTCCGGTTGAGCCAGCCGACGAAGCCGCCGATCCCAAACAGCGCGGACACCTTGATGACGTAAGCCGAGATCGTCAGAACCGTAATCTGCAGGAGCAGGGTTTCAAGGTCGACGACGACCAGGCTTACGAGCACCGGCGCTATGCCGCCAATTCCAGCGATGACGACGCGTTGCCAGTTGCTGACGTGCGGTTGTGCTTCGCTCGCGAGGTGTGAGGTATCGATCGACATAATGGTTCCTCCTCAGAGAATCGGCCTATGGTGCGTGGGCGGTGCTGTTCATGCGCGTGCCGCGACGCCTGCTGACAGTGAAGACGAAAGGGACGGGCCGATTTTGAAGGGCACGGAGAACGACGCTGTGTCTCATCGATGGTGCCACGCCGCAGCGAGGCTGTAATTGGCTGTGCGGATATCGCCCCGGTTGATTCGATTTCCGTCGGAACCCTTTCAGAATCTTCTTATCTGGCGGCGCTCGGGCCGGCGACGCCGTATTCCGCGTCAATGTGCTCGAGGCCGCTACGCACTGCATCGACGAGATGAACAAACTCCTTCGAGTCACGACACCAGGATGTGAAGGTTCAAAACGCGTTGCGTGTGGAGAGGGAGACGAATGAATTGTAAGCGATCCACGAACGACGCCCCTCAGAGTATGTGGTGGAACGCGTGGGGCGTGGTAGAGGCAGGTCAGCGGAGGTCGACGGGCATTCGCCAGGGAACGAGCGCCTCGTAGTCGTCGGCGGTCTTTGCCAGGGGCAGACGCTCGAACATCCAAGTCAGGTAACGGTATGGATCGATACCATTGGCTTTGCAGGTTTGAACGAGACTAAACAGATTTGCGCTGGCATGTGCGCCGGCAACCGTATCTGCGAACAGAAATCCCTTGCGTGCAACGACAAACGGGCGAATGGAATTTTCACAAGGATTATGCCGACTCCCCGATTATGCCGCGTCATGAATCAGCTTCCATAACGATTGGGCGGATCCCGGTTCCGCGTTGGTCGGATTGTCGGCATAATCAGAGAGCCTCCAGGAAGGCGAGCAACGGGTCTGGGGGTTTGTAGCGTGTTGGCGCGATGCCGCTCGCTGTTGCGTGCGCGAGCGCGCGTTCCTTGAGTTGCATG
>NZ_FCOX02000244.1 GCF_900044055.2 Caballeronia calidae
CGCCCTAAACCATCTTGCCGCTGCCATCATCGCCTTCCGCAAGGTGCCGCTGAGCGCTAACATAATTTACGGATAAGATCTAAGGGGAGGAGTCCCTGGAATCGCGAGCTGAGACCGCGCAGAAACGACGAAGCTATGGTATAACAGCAGTCCGTTCCGGCAACGGACTCGGACTATTCGGTAGTTGTTGGGCCTTTAGCTCAGTCGGTTAGAGCGAAGAACTCATAATTCTTTGGTCGCAGGTTCGAGCCCTGCAAGGCCCACCAGAGTACACCCAGCACCGACCTGCTGCAGCGCCGATGCGTACCAGCGGCGCGCACCGAAACACAGCGGCAGGCGCGAGCAGGTGCGCTAACACGTCGGACAAACAAAGCGCAGCACGGGTACGGGATTGAGTGAGGCGCGGCTGCTGTGGTCGGCCTTGCGGTCATAGACGCCGTGTCCCCAAGCTTGTCGCGGCCGCAATGCGGACAACGATCGGGGCGATAAGACCGGGGCGTGCTGAGGACGGCGCGAAGATGTTGTTCGAGAGTGAGAAAGGCGTGGACGATTGGATCCATAGGCTGGCTGTTGTTGATCCGTGCGTGTCTTGGTCGTCATCTCACGATATCACGGCAGTACCGGTCTTCTTTACGCCCTCTGTGTCCCGCGCTGTTCGCGGTGAAGTTCAAAAAATCGCTCTCGACGTTCGCGAGACAAATACCCCCTGTTCCACCTCGATTTGCTCGAGCCGTCACAGCAAGTACGGACTGGAATTAATTCGGTTTGCGGACAATCCGTCGGACAGAGAATCAATGTTCCGTTGCCCTTGACCGTGTGCGCGCGCGAAGCACGCGTTCGAGCTCAGGGCGAGTGACCGGACGGATCTGAGTCATTCTCCTGGCCATTCATCGCCACGGATCGAAGTATGGGAAAAGAAAGATTGCGTCGAATAAATTGACGATGCAGGAGGAAGGATATGAGATGGACGTCATAGACGCGCTGGTGCTGGTCGACTCATTTCGCACACGTTTTGGCGACCCTGCTCAGGCCGAAATAGATTTCAAGACCAAGACAGTGATGATGCTCATCCATGTGCTCGAGCGCAATCTCGACGCCGATTTCGAGTTAAGGCATGGCCTGACATTCGCCCGGGCGATCGCGGCCAGCCATCGCCCGCACCTTGCGCTGGCGCGCCTTCGTAGCACGCTATTGAGGGTCGGAGCTGATATGCCACCGACCTAGGAGTGTGCGCGGCAGAAATCTGATGTCATCCGGCCGAGCGGAGAAGACGTTGTTAGCAGATGCCAACAAGTTATCTCCCATACGAGCCGCAGCAGCAGATGTTGCTGCCCCACGCGCTGCAAGACTGGCTGCCGGAAGGGCACCTGGCCTATTACATCAGCGACACGGTGGATTCGCTCGACCTGTCAAGCTTCCATGCGCGGTATGCGAGCGGCGGCCCGCGCAATCAACCCTTTCATCCGGCGATGATGGTGAAGGTGCTCGTCTACGGCTATGCGACCGGGGTGTTCTCGTCGCGCAAGCTGGCCAGGAAGCTGCATGAAGATGTCGCGTTCCGGGTCCTCGCAGCGGGCAACTATCCGGCGCATCGCACGCTTTGCGACTTTCGCGCCTTTCACTTGAAGGAACTGTCGGAGCTGTTTGTGCAAGTGGTGAAGCTGGCCAAGGAATGCGGACTGGTCAAGCTCGGGACGATTGCCGTTGACGGCACGAAGATCAAGGCCAATGCGTCGCGTCATAAGGCGATGAGTTACGAGCGGATGAAGAAAGCCGAGCTGGAACTCAAAGAACAGATCGATGCGCTGCTGGCCAAGGCGAA
>NZ_FCOX02000245.1 GCF_900044055.2 Caballeronia calidae
ACGGTTACCAAGCCGTAGTTGATGACCGACCCGATCCATTTCGTGAACAGTGACTTCGTGCTCTCGAACAGCAACAGGAAGATAAAGATCGGGCCGAAGCAGACAGTGATGCCGAGCATGACCTTCGACATTAGAATCAAGCCAGCGCCGATGCCGCACATGATCGCGGTGACGAACAGAACAGTGATGCCAAGGACCAGGCTCGCGAGGTGCGGGCCGCTTATTACGCCTGCATGCTCAAAAGCCGTTTTCGCGACGGTCAGACCGTTGTCCATCGCCTGATCGATCGAGTCCGCGATCGACGTTTGTGCGTTCATACCCGACTGGCCGTTGATGATAAACACCGAAGCGAGTTCGTCGGGAAGGTGCATCGCGGCGTTGGCGAGCTTCGTCTGATACCAACCGCCCGCACTCGCGATGCCGATGACGATGGCATATCTCACGAACCGATTGACGAGCGAGCTTAGCGGCTCGCCATTGGGTCGGCCCATGAGGAATAATCCTTCAATCATCAACGCCATCGTCAGACCCAGCGCGACCAACGGCGCCGCGAAGCTGATGATGTTCGACAGATTGGTTGCCACGAACTGAGAGATGACGGTGTCCATGTACGTGAAGATCTGCGACGTTGCGTTAAAAGTCGCCATGACGGCTGCTCCTATTTCCCGAACACGTAGACTTGCGCATCTGCGTCCAGAGCGTTCTGGCAGTCAGGTGTCACCTTCTGCGCCGCGTCGTTCTTACATTCGGACACCCGTGCGAGGCGCTCTTTGTCGTGCTGCACGTACCAATCCTTGGTCCGCGCTGGATGGTCAGCGTCCTTGCCGCAAGCGGCAAGGATCGAAATCGACACGAGCATCAAGGCTGCTTTCTTCATTTGCGGCTCCATTCGTGAAGTTAAGGTGTGATCGTCGGGGCCGTGTTGTCATCCGAGGCTGTGCCGATGGTGTAGCGGCGCACCGCCTCGGTTTGCTCCTGTTGCAGAATCTTGTCCTGCGACTGCTGCAGCGACGGCATGAGGTTGAGCTTGGTCTGTTCGGCCTCAATCGCGCCGCGTGCCGTTGAGATGCGCGCTTGCAGGTCCGCAATCTCCTTAGGCGTGCTGGTCGCGTCGATCTGGCTGGTGAGCGCCTGAACGTTGTTCAATTCGGCCATCTCGTTGTTGTAGGCCTGTTCGCCCATCGCCCGATCGGTCGCGCCCTTTGTTTCGAGCTGGCTATTGGCATAATCGAGCGCGTCGCCTCGCCCCATGCCGTCGATCTTCGACTTGATGGCGTTGACGATTTGTGTGGTCCGCGCGTCGTAGCCCGAGCTGCCGCTGTTGAGCACATCGCCATAGACCTGCGACCAGTTAGAGGGCAGATTGGTGCGCAGCATCGACGCGTCGTTAGGAAGCAAGCCGCCGATGCCTGTGCTGCCCGTCAATGACCGATATTGCGCTTCCTGCGTCTGGAGCTGGCTTTTCAGGGTCGTGAGCTGTTGACTCAGCGTCGCGACCTGCTGGACCCACTGAATCTGCCCGAGCGGGTCCGTGACCACGACTTGGGCATGAGCGGCGAGCGGTAGGGCCGCAGCGAGTGCAAGGACAACGGAAAAGCGTCTCTTCTTCATAGTGCGGCTCCTGGTTACGCCTTGCGGCGAACAGCATCGAAGTACGCGGGCATCCACTGATCGGGATCATCGGTGCCGAGACGCCGCATCACGGTGTCCAGCCGCTCGGCATTGTCGGGCGTGCCGGAAAGGATCGCGATCTCGTCGTCCATGCCGATGAGGTCCATGACCGCGAGAGCCGACTGGTT
>NZ_FCOX02000246.1 GCF_900044055.2 Caballeronia calidae
GACCGGATGGCAATACGCCGGTGGTGGACAGCCAGCGCTGCCTCGCCGCCGCTCGTGGCGTGAAAGAGTCCAAGCTGCTCGAACTCCTCTTCCTGCAGCGGCGTGATGGCGATATCCGTGTAGGCGTAACGTTCCGACGCCTTCATGACTTCCCTGAGGGTCGCCTCTGTCCTGAGGTAGAAGCGCAGATACTTTGCCATCTTGACAACGGTCTCATTCCAGTAGCGCGGATAGAAGCGAAGCGGCGATTCGACCGGTAGCCCCCAACGGCGGTCACGGCGGTGTTTCATTCGCAGGGCTCCCCCTTCGAGCGGATGCACACCCTCGTGTTCGATCATCAGTCTGAACCAGGCGATTGTGCGCATGATCGTCTTCGGTCGGCCGTTCGGGATCTGCGCTGCCCGCTTGACGATCGTGCGGATGTGCTCGTACGAGTAAAACGCGCTCCAGGCGCACCGATACGCTTCTTCCCATTCAGCGTCCGACATTTTCGGGTGGTGCGTGACCCGGTGGTTGGTGTCGTATTTGTTGATGTCCGGGTCCATCCATTCTCCGTTCCTTACCATCGTCTGATGATCCTCGGAGCCCGGAAGCGGGGTGAGCATGAAGAATTCGAGAATGTCGATTGGCAATTCACGCTTGATGATCTCGATGTCGCGCAGGATCGATTCTTTCGTGTCTGCCGGGAATCCGATGATATAGCCAGCGTAGGTAATCGCGCCGTGGGCGCGCCACTTCTGCAGCATGGCGCGGTATTCGGTGATCTTGTTCTGGCGCTTCTTGGCCGCGATCAGATTCTCGGGATTGATATTCTCAAGCCCGATGAACACGCGACGCACACCCGCGCGCGTTGCCTTCTCGATGAAGTTTGGAATTTTGTGACAGAGCGTGTCGACCTGGATCGTGAAGCCGCAGTGAATGCCTTCCTTTTCCCGAAGTTCGATGATGCGGTCGAGAAGGATTTCCCAGTCGTGGTTGCGGGCGAAATTATCGTCCGTGACGAAAAACCGGTCGATGCCCTGCGTTGCGTTCTCGCGGATGATCTTTTCGAGATCGTCGGGGGTGCGAAAGCGACTCTTGTGCCCCTGCACATTGATGATGGTGCAAAACGAGCACTGATACGGGCAGCCACGACCGAGGTCAACCGAGGTATAGGTACCTGCCGTGCGTTCGATATGCTTGCGCGGCAAGAAGGGCTGGGGCGCCCCTTCGAGCGTGGGTAAATCGTCCATGAAATTGTACAAGGGCTTCATTGCGCCAATCCACGCGTCGAGAAGGACCTCATCAAAACGCTGTTCCTCGGCCTCTCCAGCGAAGAGCGCCACACCCATGGCTTGCGCTTCCTTAAGCTCAGCGGGCATCTCGGGCAGCATGGAGATGCAGCCAGAAACGTGGAAGCCACCGATCGCAACCGGCAAGCCTGCGGCACGGAATTGGCGGGCGAGGTCGAGTGCGCGCGGGTACTGGTTCGACTGGACTCCGACCAGACCAATCATCGATTTCCCGCCCTTTGCCTTCAGGTCACGAATGATGCGCTCTGGCCACACCCGCTGGTTGGTCTCGTCGCATGTTTCGATCTCAAAATGGACGCCAGGGCCCAGCAGGTTTCGCTTTCGCGCGTCATCAGCGAGCGCATACATACAGGCGAGTGTATTGGAAGGCATGACCGAGCGGAGCCACTGGATCGGGTAGCCGTCGTCGTCGTAATGGGTCGGCTTGATGAGGACGAGAGAGAATCGGAAACCGTCAGCAATCGAGTAGATCGTGTCCATGGTCTGCTCTGTAG
>NZ_FCOX02000247.1 GCF_900044055.2 Caballeronia calidae
CACTACGAAGGCTACCTGCAGGCCGACGATTACTCAGGCTGGGCGGCACTATTTCGCGGCGGCAAGATTCAGCACGTCGCCTGCCATGTCCATGCTCGCCGAATGTTCTACAAGATTTACCGGCAGCTTCGCAAGGAATCGCCGCAGACAGCTCGCGAGAGCGTGGCGGCGCAGGCGCTCGCGTGGATCCGCAAGCTCTACGACATCGAGCGCAGGTTGCACGATGCCGATCCGTCAGAGCGAAGGCGGGTGCGCCAGCAGGAATCGGCGCCGCTCTTGCGCGATTACCAGCTCTGGCTGCATTTTACTGGTCGGCGGAACAGGCGTCGGCAAGAGTCATCTGGCACAGGCGCTGGGCCACTGTGCTGCCCGACAGGGGCACGACGTCCTGTTCATCTCGCAGACCGATCTACTCAAGAAGCTGCACGCGGCGCGCGCCACGGGCCTGTACGAGCGCAAGTTCCAGCAATTCGCGCGCGTGCCGCTGCTCATCATCGACGACTTCGCCGTCAAGCCGCTGCAGCGGCCGCACGACGAAGACTTCCACGACCTGATCGCCGCCCGGTACGAGCGCGCGGCCTCGATTCTCACATCAAACCTCGACCTGGATGAATGGGGCGATGCGTTCCCCGACAACCGCATTCTGGGCGCCGCGACGCTGGACCGGCTACGCCACGGCGCCTATCGCGTCGTGATCGAAGGCGAGAGCTTCCGCAAGCCAAAACCGTTTCCCAATGGCACAGCGGCAGGCGCGCGCGGCGTTGCGCGGTAACGGTGCCACGAATCGTTACCGCGTAACGAACAACAAGACAGGACAGAAAGATGGCAAAAACAACTGCACAAAGACAAGCCGCATATCGCGCGCGGCGCGCTTATGCCGGGCCTGACGGCAACGGCGAACGCCGCGTGACCACATGGCTCGACACCAGCACATGGCTGGCCCTGGATCGACTGGCCCGCCGTTACGCAGTAACACAGCGCGCAATGATCGCCCAGCTGATCCGCGCGGAAGACGACCGCATCCTCGCGACAATCGATCCTGATTCGCCAGATTGGCGAGAATACTTCAATGACCGACTGTTACTGCGTAACGATGATGGTCATCAGGGCTCCGAACAACGGGAAACTGTGCCCTCATCCTGACCCACCGCAAGTCCCGCCGCCTGATGTTCTGCACCACTGCGGGCATCAGGCAGAACGATCCCCGAAAACCGTGAAATCGCGGTTGCAAAACTGGCCAAAAAACCGCATTCTTGAGCCCGTTCGAATCCGCGATTTACCCCTGCTTCCGCTGGCTCCATTACGCCGCCCAACCCCGGCTCTATTACGCCGCCCCGTGACAGGCCGCACCAAGCTCGACATCGTGCGGTACTACGACGCGATCGCGGAGTGGGCGCTGCCCTATCTGAATGCCCGACCGCTTGCGCTCGTACGCGCGCCTGACGGAATTGCCATGCGAATTGTTTTTTCAGAAGCACTCGGAGCGAGCGCGCATTCCTGGCGTGGAAGAGTTGCCCGTAAGCGTGTATCCCGGACACAAGCCGCTGCTGGTCGCCAATACAGCAGACGCACTGATCGGACTCGCTCAAATGAGCGTCGTCGAGATCCACTTCTGGAATGGCGTGGCGCCCGATCTGGAACACCCCGATCGCGTCATCTTTGACCTCGACCCCGATCCCGCCTTGCCCTGGCCGGCGATGCTGGAAGCCGCATCACTCGTCAAGGTCATCCTGGATGAGCTCGGCCTGCGCTCCTTTGCGAAGACGAGTGGCGGTAAGGGATTT
>NZ_FCOX02000248.1 GCF_900044055.2 Caballeronia calidae
TGCGGGGCGGCCGGTTTTTTCACGTTCAGGGCATTGAGCACCTCGGATTGTTCGGCGCTGATGGTCGAGACACCCGTGACGGGTTCGGAAGCGTTGAGCCGGATCTGGTGATGCTGGATACGGCGTAAGTGTTCGAGTGCCCGTTCGGGCGACAGACTGGCGTTGGCGCTCTTCAGGCGCTGGCGCATGACCCGGTACAGAATCAGCGCCATGAAGCAGATCGCCGCGTGGGCGCGGATGCGCTCGGGCAGACGATGATAGACCGGACCGATCTCCAGTTCGGACTTGAGCACCTTGAAGCCGCGCTCGATATCCGCAAGCGACTTGTAACGGGTCACGACCTCCTGTGCGACCAGATCCCTGGTATTGGTCACGAGCAGCAGCTTGCCGTCCATCAGGTTGGCCAGACTGCGCGCGCGCTCGTCGATGTCGTAGCTGAAGAGCTCGCTCTTTAAATCGACCTTGATGATCTTCGACAGATGGGCCTCACTGACCGCATGGAACAAGCGTGCCTTTGCGCCACTGTCCGAGAGCTTTCGCCCCCGGCGCCTGACGCCTTCGTCCTGCTCATCGAGCTTGCCGACCCATCGCTCGCCCAGCCTGATCAGCTCATTGATCTGGTCGTCGCGGCGCTGCGTCTGCAGTGCGGCGCGCTCCGGATCATGAGCCACGATCAATCGCAATGCGTTCCACTTCATTTCGCCGATGACCTCGGTCGTTGCCGACTGGCACTGTGTCCGGTGAAACTCATCGAGCAGTTCGGCAAACTCCTGATAGCGTCGCCCCGGGACTGCCAGAATGAATTCGAGCGCCCGAGCGCTGGCCCGGCGCAGTTCATCGAGTGCTTCGAGGTTGTCCAGGCTAAGCAAGCCCCGGTCGGCCACCAGCACCAGCCGCTTGACCGACGGAAATCGCGCAAGCACCGTCTTGAGCGTGGGCAACAGCGTTTTCGTCTCTGCCGTATTGCCGTCAAATACCTCGTGATAGATCGGCAGGCCTTCGGCCGTCTGCACCACGCCGAGCATGAACTGCCGCGCGATCAGGCCTTCCTTGCCCATGCCGAACTCGCGCACATCGTTTTCCTGGGCGCTCAGTCCTTCGGTGCGGATCGTGGTCAGGTCGTAGAACACCACCGACAGGTCCTGGTCGATCATCGGCCGCAGCAAGCCCGCGACCACCCGGTCAACCGCCTCCTGCTGATCAATCAGCGCGTCCATGCTGCGCAGCAGGTGCTGGTGCGTGATCGTTTTGACATTGACCTCCGGCAAGGCCACGGTTTCCAGCCAGCGCAGAACGCCGAGCTTCGAATCCGGATCGCACAACCGATTGAAGACCATGACCCGGAGCAGCGTCTCCACATCGATCGTGTGCCGCGTGCGGCGGAACACACGCCTCAACTCGCTAAAGCCGAGCGACTTCCAAAGTTCGGTCAGCGTCCAGACATCGCCGAACGCGCGTGCCGACTCGAAGCTCACAGTCGGCGCCGCTGATGCCTCAGGCAGAAGGTCGCGGCCTGTCGCCTTGAGCAGTCCATTGATCACCGAATCAAGGCCGCCATCAAGCTGATCAAGCCGGCCCAACGTCGCCACGGTGCGCTTTTTCACCCGTCCAGCGTCGTCCCGATAGGACTCAACGAGTTGGACGTAACGACGGCCGCCGGAGGTGGTGATCTTAACGTGCATGCCTCCACGTTACCACACCCATACGTATATCAACAGTGACATTCATCGGTCGTGACGTGCCACCACAAGACTTTATTGGGCACCCCG
>NZ_FCOX02000249.1 GCF_900044055.2 Caballeronia calidae
GTCTGGCCCGTGATCGAGCCTGCGGACGCCACGGTTGCTGAAGTCGTCGCATCGTACGTCTTGTTGGCGACCGTCACACCCGAGACCGTAATCTGCGCCTGCGAGATCGTGGCGGTCGCCGTCGACGGGGCGAACACCACCGAGTAGTTACCGCCATCGGCACCCGCCAGCGTGTAGCCCACAATCGCGGCCGTCTCCACGCCCGCGTTCTTTGAGCCGAATGCCGCGCTCAGCGCCGCGCTTGACAGACTGACCTGGTCCGAGCCAATCGCGCCACCCAAGGTGGCCGTCCCTAAGATTGTGCCCGAAGTCGTCGCGTCGTACGTCTTATTGGCCACCGCCACGCCCGAGATCGTGAGCGCCGCCGGTGTGATGGACACGGCGCCATAAGTCGGGCCCGTCGTGTAGTTCGCCGCGCCCGAGCCTGTGATCGCCGAGATCGAACCAATCGCGGTAATGAGCTCCGAGCCCACATTCTTGCTCGCAAGCGTTGCCAAACCGGAACTGCTCACCGTGATATTGCCAAACACCGGATCCATCACGGCGAGTCCCGACATGGCGATCAGCGAGCTACTGCTGTAGGTTGTGGTGGCGCCCCACATGATCGGCGCAAGCGACCCCGCTTGGCTAAAGATGTAGTAGTTTTGCCCCGCCGTCGCACCCGCAGGATTGACGCCCGGCGAATAGCTCGCGTTAAAGATGGCTCCGTGCCCGCTATTTAAGAACCCGACGGTCGGATTGCCATAGTAATCGCCCACCACGCTTGTACTGTAGATATACCAACCACCCGCGCCCGTACTGACTGCGCTCGCCCCAACGTTATTGATGAAGTTTCGGTTGGTCGACAAAATTACTGCCGTGGAGCCGCTGCTGGCAACGCCCGCCACGGACGCATTGAGCGTCAGATCGCCACTGACCGCCTGCAGCACAATGCTACCCGCCGCGGTAAGCCCCGTTTGCGTCGCGCCGTTCGCATCCCGCCCTGAGCCCACCGTGAGCCCCTGGGCATCGTAGACCGTTGCAGCTCCCACGTGGCCTGCGAGCGTGCCAATCAGATTGCCGGTATTGGCGAAAACATAGCTCTGCGTGTCGCCGGCGCCACCCAGCACCAGCGTGCCCGCACTGATCGCGTTAGACCAAAGCAGACCGCTTTTTGTTTGCAGCGCCACCGCACCACTCGCGGCGATGGCCCCCCCCCCCGTAATGTTCGACGTATTCGCATCGCCCAGCGTCACCGAGCTGAATACGCCGGTGGTCGTCAGGCCCTGAAGATTGGTGAGCCCCACTGTCCTGCCCGCCAAACTCGCCAGACCCGAACCCGACTGTACCGTCAGCGCACCCGCCGTCTGCGCAGACACGCCACTGAGGGCCAGATTACCGACATCCGCGTGCACTGAAATATTCCCGCTCTGAGCGCTGCCGCCCAGCTGCACCCTGGTCGGAAAGACCAAGGCATAACCCAATGCGCCCGCTAAGTTCAGATTCAACGCACCGCTGCCTGAGCGCAAAGCAACGGCCGCCGTGCCCGCTGCCGCTCCCGCTATGGCGCCACCGCTGGCTGTGAACCAGTTGGCCAACAGATTGCCGCCGGCGCTATCGATTAACCCGCCATTCAGAAAGCTGACCGCGTCGCCACCCGCGCTTGCGTTATTTACATCCGTATTTGAGGCATTCAGCGCGATCGCTCCGCCCGCGCTCGATAAGGTCGCCAAGCTGGCCAACACCAGCGCAGAGGCACTAGTTGATGCGCTGCCTC
>NZ_FCOX02000250.1 GCF_900044055.2 Caballeronia calidae
GTCCCCAACCGTAACTCCCCTCCGGCCGTGCTACTGCGCGAGTCTTATCGCGAAGGCAACACGGTTAAGAAGCGCACCCTCGCCAACATCTCGGCGCTGCCCGCCGAAGTTATCGAAGGCTTGAAGGTTCTGTTACGCGGCGGCGTCGCGGTGGCCTCCGCCGAGGAGGCTTTCGTGATCGAGCGCAGCCTGCCACACGGACACGTAGCCGCCGTGCTCGGCGCGGCACGCGCCTGCGGCGCCGAGCAGTGGTTTGCATCGGCACCCGCTGCACTACGCTCGGTGGTGATGGCACTTCTAGTGGCGCGGGTGGTTTCGCCTGCATCCAAGCTCGCCACCCATCGCATGTTGTGCGCACAGACCGCGACTCACTCGCTGTCGCGACTGCTGAAGTTGGACGATATCGAACTCGATCAGCTTTATGCCGCGCTCGATTGGCTCGGCGAAGCGCAGGAAGGCATCGAGAAGCGACTTGCCCAGCAGCATCTGAGCGGCAGCATGCTGGTGCTTTATGACCTCACCTCCACGTGGCTGACCGGACGCTGCTGCGAGCTCGCCGCGCACGGTTATAGCCGCGATGGCAAGCGCGACGATCCGCAAATCGTGTTCGGCTTGATCTGCACGAGCGACGGTTGTCCGGTGGCCGTCGAAGTCTTCGCTGGCAATACTGCTGATCCCGCTACCGTGGCCTCGCAGGTGGACAAGCTCAAGCACCGCTATGGCATCGAGAAGCTCGCCTGGGTGGGCGATCGGGGCATGCTCACGCAGGCGCGCATCGACACGGTCTTGCGCCCGGCGGGTCTTGACTGGGTGAGCAGCCTGCGCGCGCCGCAAATGGCCGCACTCGCTCAGGACAAGGGACCCTTCCAGCCCTCGCTATTCGATGAGCGCAATCTGCTGGAGGTGACCAGTGAGGCGTTTCCCGGTGAGCGACTCATCGTATGCCGCAATCCGCTATTAGCCGAGGAGCGTAGTCGCAAACGCGAGGCGCTGCTGCAGGCCACTGAAGCCGAATTGATGAAGATCGCCGAGGCAACCAAGCGCATGCGTAATCGACTCAAGGGCATCGAAGCGATTGCTTTGCGCGTGGGCCGCATCATCGATCATTTCAAGATGGCCAAGCATTTCGAGTTGAACATCACCGACTCGAGCTTTACGTGGCTGCGTAAGTCCGAACAGATCCAGCAAGAGGCCGCGCTTGACGGCCTGTATGTGGTGCGCACGAGTCTATCGGCAACGGAGCTGCCCGCCGAGGCGGCCGTGACGGCCTACAAAGGACTAGCGGTCGTGGAGCGCGCTTTCCGTTCGCTTAAGACGGTCGATTTGCAGGTGCGCCCAGTATTCCACTGGAACGCCCAACGAGTGCGCGCGCACGTCTTTCTATGCATGCTTGCCTATTACGTCGAGTGGCACATGCGCGAGACCTTAAAGCCGATGCTGTTCGATGACGAATATATCGAATTCGCGCGTGCAACGCGGGTCTCACCAGTGGCTAAAGCACGGCGCTCGGATCACGCGAAAGCCAAGGATGCCACCCGGCTTAGCGAGGACGGCTTGCCACTCCATAGCTTTCGCACGTTGCTCGATGATCTGGCCACGCTTGCATACAACGTCTGTCACACCCCTCTCAATCCGCAAGCGAAGATCGTCATGATCACACGGCCGACTCCGGTACAAAAAAAGGCCTTCCACCTGCTCAACGTCAGCCCCGCAATCTGTACCCAGTAATCGTCTCGTTCACGCACGCATAACC
>NZ_FCOX02000251.1 GCF_900044055.2 Caballeronia calidae
CAGGCAACGACATGGGTGCTGCAGGGCCAAAACAGTCGAGGTTGGTACGGAGCGGTGGCGCTTCGGCGTCTTGTTACCAGCCGCAAGGGTCGTTTCACCTGGCGCACCCCGATGGAAAATCCGTACATCATGCGCGATGAGACACGAAGCACCATTGCGTCGCGCTATGCCGATGTTGCCTTTGCTATGAGCAACACTTGAATGGAGAGCCGGATGCGCTGAAAAGTGCAAGTCCGGTTCGGGGAGGAGAGGCGGGGAAATAGTTCGACTACGCCCTGTCTCTTACTCCACTGCCGACCGCCGAAGGGTTCCTGTATCTCGCGGTAGTGCTCGACGTGTTCAGCCGCCGGATCGTGGGTTGGGCGATGTCGGATCACCTGTACACGGAGCTGATGCTCAGGGCGCTCGATATGGCTCTCGCGCAACGACGTCCCGCTGGCGTGATTCACCATAGCGATCAAGGCTGCCAATACACGTCCATTGCCTTCGGCCGCCGCTGCCGTGAGGCTGGCGTGCGTCTGTCGATGGGGACGGTGGCGGATTGCTTCGACAACGCCATGTGCGAAGCCTTCTTCGCGACACTCGAATGTGAACTGCTCGCCCGCACACACTTCCAAACCCGCGAACAGGCGCGGCAAGCGCTGTTCTCGTGGATAGAAGGTTGGTACAACGTCAGCCGTCGCCATAGCGGCATCGGTTACCGCTCGCCGATGCGCTACGAGCAACTTCACGAGGAACAAAACCGAATCGGCATCACTGGCGAGTTGTCCACGGCCGGCCGGCGTCGTGGTCGTAATAGGCGACCCGCCGGCCGGCCGTGGACAACTCGCGGCACTGCCCAAACCGGAGGGAATCAATCCATTCAAAATTCAACTGCTTAACCATCCACGGAAGCGGGTCACCCCCAGTGTCACAGCAGCACGCTGTAGTGACAGTCTCACCACAACATCATCCTCTCGAGGAACCTATGCGTCTGTTGCTCGCAATCGTCATCCCGTGGCTGCAGTTCTTCACGATTGGCCGTCCGATCGCTGGAACCATCTGTCTCGTGCTGCAAATCACACTGATCGGCTGGATTCCCGCTGCCATCTGGTCGGTGTACGCACTCAGTCAATACAAGACGGACAAGAAGATTGAACGCGCACTCGGAGGACGCGGCTGAAGTGTACGCCGCTCTGCCCGCAAGCGTACGCATGCGCGTGAGGTTGTAGGCCGCCTGCGTCAGGAGGAACAACTGCTCGACCCGCTCGCGGCCACGTTACATCGCCTGACCAATCCAGCCGACCGTCTTGCTGCAGCCGAAGACCTGCTCGGTGCATTTGCGCTTGCACTGGCTAATGGCATAGCCGGCCCAGCGTGTCTTGAGAACCATCAATCGCCGAGCCACCGCCGCGGCCGTCGCTTTTCGCCACATGCGGCGTCACACAATTGGCGCGGCAACTCGCCACGAAGCCCGCAGTGTCATAGTTCTTGTTAGACCCAACAGGGTCCCGATCCTCAAAACCTGGCGCCTGCGGAATTGTAAACACAGCAGAAGGCCAGGCGGGTAGGATGCGCGTTGTTGTACTGCATGCCAGTTCACCATCCATCTCCGATTTTCTGAGGACGGGCGACCTTTACGGTTTTGTGACTTCGATCCAGACAGGGCTACAGAGCAGACCATGGACACGATCTACTCGATTGCTGACGGTTTCCGATTCTCTCTCGTCCTCATCAAGCCGACC
>NZ_FCOX02000252.1 GCF_900044055.2 Caballeronia calidae
CACGCGATCACCAGCAAGCTTCCTCGCTGTCCGTGTTGCTGGGAGATCAGGTTAAATTTATGACACAGTGAGACTAGGCAATCTTCCCAGGCGTTGAGGTGTCCGTTACACGTTAGCTTGTACCCCTGCGATCCGGATGCAGAATAGGTCTCGCGAGCCGTGACGCATCCTGAAAGATTCAAGGTCATCAGTGTAGCGACGCCGTCCGCAAGAACAAGGATTTTGGTTTTTGTAGTTGAGAACATTGCCGTTCCTCTGTTCCTCTGTTCCTCTGTTCCCCTCTGTTCCTCTGTTCCTCTTTACCTCGGCTTCTCATCTCCGGCGACCGGCCGGAACGGTGCGCCCATGCGTCAAGTTGTTTTCCGTTACATGCGCGGACGCGGCACAGCCGGCCGGTCCTTCGCATTCAGTTCATCCAGCAGGCCTTGCACCGTCTCGCGCATCGCTGGCAAATCGTTCTTGACCGTATTCCAAACCAAATCAAGGTCAACCTTGAAATAGTCGTGGGCAATAGCGCTGCGCATTTCGTAGCTTCCGCGCCACTCGACTTCAGGGTGTGCATCACGAAACTCCCGGTGGTGTTTCGTAACCCGGTTGCTTGCCTCACCAACGATTTCGATATTGCGCACCACGGCATCAATCAAAAGCTGGTTTGCTACGAAAACTTCTTTGGGCATATCGCTGATGTAGCCCTCAATTCTGGCGATCGCTTCGACAATGTGCCCGAGATAATCGTGCAATCGAGGCTCCTTGTTGCTCATACAGGTTGAGCCTCCGCCATGACGATCGCCTTGACCTTGTCCGGCAGCGCATTAGGCGTCAACACGTCCACATGTACACCCAGCAGATCGGCCAGCTTGTAACGGATAGCCCCGAGGTTCAGCAAGGTCATCCCCGGCTCCGGCTCGACTAGCAGATCAAGGTCGCTTTCTTCCGTGTCTTCGCCGTGCAGCACCGAGCCGAACACGCGAGCATTTGTCGCCCGGTTGTCCTCCACAATCCTGCGGATCTCCGCGCGGTGCGCGTTCAGAGCGATAGATGGCTTCACGAAATTCTCCGGTGTATTTCGTTTCGAGACAATGGTTAGATATTGGGCGCACATGTGCACTCCATCAACGCTCTTTTGGAGCTTTTCCAAGAGTCTTTTTGGCGTGCGCCAGAACGTTGTCGGGGCATGCTCGATGCCGTGCGCTGTCAGGCGCGGCGAGATAAGCCTTCCACGTCGATAACGCAATGGGGAAGGCTTGCCCCCTGTTCAATGCTGCGAGCGCATCGGCCTGCGTGAGTCCTGCCTGTTCGATGAGCGAGCGCAGAGCGATGCCGTTGTCGATGACCTCGTCCATAGCCTTCCTAAGATGGTGTACAAGTGCACCAAGCGTAACACGAGAAGCCCCGACTGATAACGGCATAAAAGGGACCGCGCTTTAATCAAGTTCGAAATTGAATGCCGCGAGCGCTTCACGTCGCTCGCGCGAGCTGACTTCCAGATGCGCGGAAACGTGATCGAGATGCGAGTGTCCGAACAATATTTGGACGGTGTCGAGCGAGTGGCCTTGCGCGACCAGTCGGGTCGCAAAGGTTCGTCGTCCACTGTGGCTGCTATCACCAGCGCTAGGAACTTATCCGTAAATAAAGGTATGCTTCGTTCCGAGCCGCAAGCGAGTGCGGCGTTGGAGCGAAGGCTTGACCGAG
>NZ_FCOX02000253.1 GCF_900044055.2 Caballeronia calidae
GTCCCGACATACACCTTGCCGTTCGCGATCATCGGCGTGATGAACTTGTTGCCCGCACCGAACTGGTCTCGCGAGCCGAAGTCGTTGCTGCTGTAGAGCTGGTGACTGAGATCGGTCGCGTCATACGCGCGCAGTGCGCCGACGGTGCCGTTCTCCGCGGCCCACAGAATCGCGTTCGTCGTGCCGTTCGCGGAAATGCTCGGCGTCGCGCCCGGAAAAGCGAACGCATTCGGCGTCTGGCTCGTCGGCGTCGCCGATAGCGCCGCGTTCGAGATCGTGAAAGCCTTGATGGTGTCGCCGACCGAGCCGAAATACACGGTGTTGTTGAAGTACGCGGGCGCGCCGAACATCGGTCCGCGAATCTGGCCGACGAGCTCCTGATAGATGTGATCCGCGTTCGAATCGTACTTGCCCATCGAAAAGCGGTTCACGACGTAGATCGTCTTGTTCTTGCCCGCGCCGACCGCGAGATGCCGAACCGCGCCGGTCGCATCGGCCATATCAGGCAACACCATCGCGCCGCCCGAGCCGAGATCCTCGTCCTGATTCGATTCCTGCACCGTGTTCGAAGGCTGGAAATAGTCCTGCACTCTGAGCGGCCCGAGGTTGAGCCTCAGGAAGCCATTGCCATAGTTGCCGTGGATCGGCATTTCGTGCTCGTTTTGTGTCGGATCGAAGGTGCCGTTTCCGTCGAGAAGAAAGATCGCCTCGCCGTCCGACGCGAGTCCCGAGCCGCTCATCCAGATTGCGCCCATCTGGCCGTTCGGCGTCACGTTCAGCACGCTCGCCTGCTGCAGCGTGTTGGCGTCATAGCCCATCACCCAGCCGGTGTACGGCATGAAGTCGCAGTGCGAGGTCCACGCCGTGTAGACCGCGCCACGGAGCAGAAGCAGCGACGCGCGCTCCGCATACTGGCCGGGATCGAACGTGAGCGTGCCGTTCTGGCTGCCCGCGCCGGTGCCCGGATACGTGGCGCGGATTTCCGTCGGGCCGTTGAAGAGCTCGGCGCCCGTCGTGATGTCGAGTGCGTGGATGCGCTGGTGATAGGCGCCCGAGCCGTCCTTCGACATTCCGACGACATACATCGCGCCATTCGGGCCACGCGACCGGTCTATCACCGGCGTGGCCGTGATGCCGATCTTCGGCGTGATCTGTTGGCAGCCGTGGTCGTCGCTCGGCGTTTCGCCGTTGCCGAGCGTCGAGACTTGCCAGAGCACGGCGCCGCTGTCGGCATCGAAGGCATAGACGCTCGCGTTCTCGGTGGCGACATAGAGCACGTTGCGCGTGCCGCCCGCGATCGATACGCCCGCGAGAAAGAGCGGCTGCGCATCGACGGCGCCATCGACGGGGAACACGGCCAGCTTGCCGAAGGTGCTCTTGTTGACGTTCGCGGGCGTGAGGATGGTTTCCGCGAGCTGCTGGCCCGTGCGGGCGATGTCGTTGTGCCAGGTGACGACGTCCATCGGCGTAGCGGCGCGTGTGGTGCCCGAAGCCGCGCTGGCGGCTGCGGCCGTCGACGACGCGGCATTGCCGCCGGAATCGCCGCCACTGCACGCGGCAATGACCGCCGCGACGCACACAGCGCCGGCTGCGGCGCTCCAACCCAGAAAATGCGCCTTCATTTGCACCCTCCTTACCCGACAGGGCCGGAATGC
>NZ_FCOX02000254.1 GCF_900044055.2 Caballeronia calidae
GGCCCAGACCGTGTCAAAACGCACAGCCACTCGAATTGACAAAGCGCTTTCTCGGCGCAAGTCGCGTCTTTCGTTGCACATGCCGAATTCAAAGTCGCCGACGAACTCTATCGCCGAGGATTAGCAACTCCTGCGAGCATCACGCCCGCATCGCCTTCATAACAACTTCTGAACCAAGTATCTTAGTCACTCGCTTGATGTTGTATGCAAGCACGTGCAAGCTCATTTCCGTGCTTACCCGCTCAATGGTTCGAGTTAGGAAATGAGTGGCTCCCATCCATGCCTTGATCGTGCCAAACGGGTGCTCGACCGTCTGTCGCCGGATCCGCATCATCTCAGGCGCACGATCGAGTCGCGTCTGCATATCCTCAAGAACAGCTTCGTGTTCCCAACGAGCCACGCGACGTTGAGGACTGGGCGTGCAGCTCTCCTTCAACGGACATTGTTGGCAATTCGAACTCCAGTACTTACTGATCTTCAAGCCGCGCTCAATGGTCGAGAATCGCCAGATCAGTCTCTCCCCAGCCGGGCACCGATATTCGTTCGTCTTTGCGTTGTAAATGAAGTCATCCTTCCCGAAGCGGCCATCAGCAGTGGCCATCGAGGTCACCGTCTTCGGGACAAACACCGTTATTCCAGCCTCGTGGCATGCGAGTATCTCTTCACTCTTGTAATAGCCACGATCCGCAACAGCAGTGATTTTGTCGACGCCCATTTCAGCACGAGCAAGCGTGGCCGTCGATGTCAACTGATCGCGATCAATACCATCGTTAGTGACGACGTGCGCGACGATTAGATGGTGCTTCGTGTCGACGGCCGTTTGTACGTTGTAGCCGACGACTCCCGTTCCTCGCGTCTTCATCGAACGCGCATCCGGATCGGTGAGCGATATCTGTCTGTCGGGTGCCGCCTTGAGTTGGACCTCGATCTCCTTGAGACGTTGCATCTGCTCCTTCAAGGCTGCAATCTTGTGCTGCAGTCGCTCCGTCTTGGCCTTCGCGATTGCAGGTTCCTGACGATCGGCCGTGTCCATCGCCTGAAGATACCGAGCAATACTTGATTCGATGTCGCGCATGCGCCGTTCGAGCTTGGCGCTCGTGAAGTTGCGATCGCGATGGTTCACCGCCTTGAACTTGCTGCCGTCGATCGCGACGATCGCATCAGCGAAAAGGTCCAGGCGTTGGCATAGCATCACAAACTGCCGGCAGACGTTGCGGATAGCTTTGCCATTGTCTTTACGGAACCGAGCTATGGTTTTAAAGTCCGGTGCCAGCCGACCAGTGAGCCACATCAGCTCGATGTTTCGCTGCGCTTCGCGTTCAAGACGACGACTGGACTGGATGCGATTGAGATACCCGTAGATATAGATCTTAAGCATCACCTCAGGATGATAAGCCGGTCTTCCAGTCAAGGCAGGCTGTACTCCCTCGAACCCGAGATCATTAAGATCAAGTTCCTCTACAAAGACATCGATCACGCGGACCGGATTTGTGTCCGTCACGTAATCATCAAGCGCTTCGGGAAGGAGAAAGCTCTGGTTACGATCGTCGCCTCGAACGAAACGCTTCATTTTGCGCAACCCCCAACATTGGATAGCGAAATTCTAGCGCTCCAAAAATGGGTTTTGACACAGTCTGGGCCG
>NZ_FCOX02000255.1 GCF_900044055.2 Caballeronia calidae
GACCAGGGCGCCAGGCACTCCCTCGAAATGCGCAGGCTCCATTTTATGCGGCAGTTTGCTCTGTTGTTGGTGGCGTTGCTTCACCGCTGCTCAGCAATATCCTCCTGACGCCGTTTGATCGGGAGATGCGGCTTAAGGGCTACCAGCTTACCCGTTACGCGGATGACTGGGTCATCACCTGTTCATCCCAGGCAGAAGCGCGCGCTGCCATCGCGGCGGCGACGAAGATTCTGAGCGCACTGGGTGTGCAACTCCATCCGCAGAAGACGCGGATCGTGCATGTCCGGTTTGGATTCGAGTTTCTCGGCTACAAGATCAAGCGTGGGCGGCAGTTATCGCTGCCCACAGCCAAAATCCGCAGTGGCGCCCGGTCGGGTGCGCTGTACGCGTACCCCCGGGAGAAGTCAGTCCAGCGCTTCATGGACCAGGTGCGTCGTCTTACCAAGCGATGTGTGCCGCTTCGAACGCGGGAGCTGATTGGACGGCTCAATCCCATCCTGCGGGGCTGGGGGCACTACTACAAGCGCTCCCACGTCCGGCGAATCTTCAACCGGCTCAACCGATGGATCGTGCGGCGCATCTGGTCGCATCGATTCAAGCGCTGGCGCAACATGGGCTGGAAGGTCTTGCCCGAGGCGCGGCTCTATGGCGAGTTCGGGTTGGTCAACCTTGTGCAACTGATACCCTCTATTGCGTCTCAGCATGCTGCATCTTCGTGAAAGCTGCATGCCGGAAAACGGCACGTGCAGTTTGGGCGGCGGACGGAGGCCAGCGCGTCAGCGCGCCTCCTCCGACCCAACAGCAATGAAGCCTGCGAACAATGTCGGGGATCCGGCTGCGGAGCGGGTGGAGCGAAGGGCGGGGACCAAGGGGAACACGGGTCAGTCCAACACGTGCCGGGCACAGAACCGGGAAAGCGTGTCACACGGGCTGGAACGTGTACGGCAGGCTGCAAGGCAGCGGAAGAAGGAGCGGTTCACCGCGCTGTTGCACCATGTCACCATCGATCGGCTGCGGGAGTCGTTTCATGCGCTTAAGCGCAAGGCGGCTCCGGGAGTGGACGGCATGACATGGCAGTACTTTGATGCAGAGCTGGAAGAGAACCTTCAGCGCTTGCATGCACAAGTACAGAGCGGCGCGTATCGGGCGTTGCCCGTTCGGCGGCAATACATACCGAAGCCGGATGGCAAACAGCGCCCGTTGGGCATTGCCGCGCCGGAAGACAAAATCGCCCAGCGCGCGGTGGTGGAAGTGCTCAACGCTATCTACGAAGAAGATTTTCTTGGCTTCTCGTACGGGTTTCGGCCCGGGCGCAGTCAGCATGATGCGATGGATGCGTTGTCGGTAGCCATCGATCGCACCCCCGTGAACTGGATACTGGACGCGGATATACGGAACTTCTTTGACGGGCTGAGCCAGGATTGGCTGGTCCGCTTTCTGGAGCACCGCATTGGCGACCAGCGCATTATCCGTCTTGTGCGCAAGTGGCTCAAGGCGGGCGTTCTGGAAGATGGAGAGCTTAGCGTAAGTGAGACAGGTACCCCGCAGGGTTCAGTGATAACGCCACCAACAACAGAGCAAACTGCCGCATAAAATGGAGCCTGCGCATTTCGAGGGAGTGCCTGGCGCCCTGG
>NZ_FCOX02000256.1 GCF_900044055.2 Caballeronia calidae
TAGTCGCACCTGCAAAATTCGGTTTCCGTCGCGGACGTAGCTCGGCGGTCGGCCGAGTTCCGTCGTGGCGTCGTGGTTTGCCGACTCAGGCAGTTGCGGGAGGTGCGGGCAAGGTTTCCTGCCATACCTCCGGCAGGCAGCGCAGCCACGCAAGTGCAAGCAATAGGGGGCCGAGCCCCAGACGGACAATGGCGCGCAGCAACCAGCGTAGGTTATAGCCCACCGCGCACAACACCGCATGTAACGCGTCGCCGGTTTGTCCTTTTAGCCAGCAACGCTGCATGCCATGGTCCTGCTTCACGTGTCCGATGATCGGTTCTATCGCTTGGCGACGTTTTAACCATCGTCGCTGTGTACTACTTAGCGTCTTGCGTTTACCTCTGTGAATCAGCTGTACCGGCGCGATATCGGCATCCACACCACGATAACCGAGATCGGCCAGCACGGTCCTCGGCTTCGAGACGCCCGGCAGATCCTGAAGCAAAATGGTCGTTTGTTCAAGTTGTCCGGCCAAGGTATGCCCGTCATACGGGTTGCCCGCAAACGAGCGGGCGCCGACGATAAGGCCTTGCTTCTCCGTGATCGCGAGACTAACCTTAACGCCAAACTCATAGGGCTGGCGAGCCTTGCCTTTCGAGATGCATTCCACTTCTGGCGCGTGAAGCGCATAGAGCTTGTGCGTATCCTTCGCGCGCTGGCGGCAGATACGCCAGGCGCGCTCAAGCCAGATGCACAAGGATGCCTGTTGCTCAGTGGATGCGTTCGATAACTTTCCCTCGATGTCACGCAGCAATCGTCCGAGTATCGTGCGCTGACGCTTGAGCACCCGGCGCAGCCGCTTGAACTGTTTCGCATGCGAATAGCCACCGGCGCGGCGACGCAACTGTTTCCCCTCTCGCTCGTAGGTTTGCTTCAGTGTCAATCCGGCACGTTGCGCGAGCCTTGCCAGTTTGCCTCGCGCTATCTCCAGCAATCGGCTGTCAGTCGGATAGGCAATCGCTTTCTGTTGGACCGTCGTATCGATAATCACGCGCTCGAACTCGGCCGGCCTCACCGCTTTCATTTGCACGGCGGCTGCAATTGTCGTCGCGAGCAACTCCTCAACACCGGCTTCACCCAGCGCCTGCCGAAAGCGCACGAGGTTCGTCGGATCGCACGGCATGCGCGGCTGAAAATACTCCTCGCCGCAGAAGAACTGGAAGTACACGTCTTGTGCCCAGCGCTCACAAACCGATTCATCACTTTCGCTGTACGCGTGCTTCAGGTAGAGCAGCCCGACCATCAGCCGGATCGACAGGCGCGGACGTCCGGCGGCGCTGAGGCCCGCACCGGCCAGTTTGGACGCCGTGCCGAATAGATCAATCTCCGCGCTTATCCGGCCTTCGCGAGCACGTCGCTCAAAGATCGGTGTCAACGTCGCCTCTATCGACGTCCATGGCATCCGGTTCGCCAAGACCGCCAGCGGATGCCGCATATCGATCATCGCGTCCAGGCGGCTGCGGAAGAAATCCGGTGTGCTCATCGGCGTTTCTCACTCCCAGAAGATTGGCCAATTCCATATCGAAACTGGGAGTTCCGCAACCCTCTATTTGCACCTATTCGCACGCGGCGCCTAG
>NZ_FCOX02000257.1 GCF_900044055.2 Caballeronia calidae
GCTTAAAAAAAGCCAAGCGCGAAGGCCGACTGATCGTCTTTATCGACGAGACTGGCATCAGCGAACGCCCCACCCGGGTGCGTACTTGGGCACCGAAGGGGCAAACGCCGGTTATCCAGTTTCATTTCAACTGGAAGCATGTGTCCGCGATTGCGGGCCTCAGTCGCACGAACTATCTGTTTCGGTTGTACGAAGGCAGCGTAAAGAAGGAACAGGTGATCGAGTTTCTCAAGGCGCTCAAAGCGCATCTGAGGCAGCCGCTGTTGATCATCTGGGACGGTGCCAGGCCCCACCACGCGGCAATTGTCCGGCAATACGTGGACTCTCTCGAGGGCCATATTCAGATCACCTTTCTGCCGCCGTACTGTCCAGAACTCAATCCCGTCGAATATCTGTGGGCATGGCTAAAACGTCACGCGATTGCGAATTTCTGCCCCGACAACCTCGACGAGTTGCAGACCGTCGCCCGCAACAAGCTGAAAAGCGCGCAGCACCGACCTTCAATCATTACCGCGTGCTGGATTCAGGCAACCCTGTGGTGATGTCAAGATTTATGGAAAGGTCAATAGGCAAGCTCGTCTCAGAAAAAAATCGATAGATCGAGTTGGCGGGCAGGACGTGCTTCACTGACCGCTTACGGTTCTCCCGGCCTCGGAGTACTATCAGCCAGTCTGACTTCCGTCAGGTCATCAGGCCGTTCTACCTTCTCGGCTCGTCGGGCCTTACAAGCAAATGTCACTTGAACCTGACGGATCTCCCTTGTTCACATAAAACCCTTCGGTTGCATGCTGGCGGTACGAACCCCGGAAGCACCCCAGTACACTTGCCATGACGTGTACCGGAATTCTGCCTTCCTCTTAGAGAGATAGAGTCGGCTACTTCGACCACGATCGATTTCGGGGCTATCTTTCCGTTCACCGATGTTCCGGCCTACAACCTTCCTGTCTACGCTTCGCAATGGCCGTTGCCGGACACCACGCAAGACTCGGTACACGGCTGCTGGCTAGGCTTTGCCGCGGTTGCCATCTCAGGCAACTGAATTTCATGCGCTTGCAAGGCGCAACTCTCACAGATCCGTACGTGAATCTCTCGATTCATACGGCTCCTCTTGTCCGCCGTTCTTCGAAACAGAAATCCCAGTGCGCGAACAACTGTGGAAGACTTTCCCGACATCTCTTAAGCCACGCCCAAGATCGTCGTTTGCGTCCTCTCGGTCGCTTGTACTTATTTCGCGCCCACCCGCCAAGCCGCAAGTCTATTCTGTTCAGAAACCGTTTCAGCGGCTCCGGATAGAATGCACCATAGTAATTCACCCATCCCCTGACCATCGGGTTTATTCGCCGCGCCAGTTCGGGCAGTCAATGAGGTACTTCGATTGAGACTCAAGCTGCGAATGGCCTGAGACATTCGCGTTAGCGCCTTTTGACTTACCGCGGGTCCGAACCCGGTGAACAGATTTCCTTCTCGGTCTTGTACCGTCCGAGCGTAAAAGCTGAAACCAAGGAAGTCGAACTTGGTGTAGATACTGACTGGTGCATCAAATAGTGCTCTTTTTTCTCAGGCAGCGTAACGGACGTGTCTTTCCTTAAAGAGATTGCG
>NZ_FCOX02000258.1 GCF_900044055.2 Caballeronia calidae
CGGCTCTGGCAGCATGCTAACCCGCGCTTCACTTCCCCGCGGCGGCCAGCCTCGCTGCCAGGGGAGTCATACTGACTCTCTATGAACGCGTCCCGTTTTGCAACAGCTCTCGTTTGTTCAGAATGACAGGGTGGGCTGCAGCTCTCTATCCGGCCTTCCTGCAGCCGATAAAGCCGCTGCGGGCCCATATGAAATCCGCTGACTCGCTCCTCATTCTTGCCACGAGCTCGAAGCTCGAGTCAGTATGCAGGTTTAGCGAGTCCCAGGTCCTACCTGACTAGTCATCACACTCGATTGCTGCGCAAACCTTCGACGTTCACCCTGTGCTCAAACGTTGATCTCCTACACCACGCACAACGATTTATGCGGGCTTCACACTTACGTAGTCCCTGCGGTACGGCCTGTCATGAGCAAGCACCGCCCAGATTGTGCGTGCCATCTTGTTTGCTAGCGCGACGATCACCACGTTTTTGGGTCTACGTTTGATCATCTGCTCGACCCACGGACCGGGCTCTTTCCCATGTTCTAACACCGATCGCGCGCCGTGGATCAGCAGCGTGCGCAGGTAGGTGTCGCCGCGCTTCGATATGCCGTGCAAGATCACCTTGCCCCCGGAACCCGTCTGTTTGGGTACAAGACCGGCCCACGCCGCAAACTCCCTTCCTGAACTGAATGCCTTCGGATCACCCATCGTTGCGACGGCTGCCGTCGCGGTCAGCAACCCCACGCCTGGGATCTCGCTGATGGCCTTGACTGCCTTATCCTCTTTCTTCCACTCCCGCATCCGGCGTTCAATCTGCGCGACCTGTTCGTCGAGTTTCGTCAACCCATTCCACTGCTCGCGAAGTGAGTCGATAACAACCGCAGGCAGTCGCTCGGCAACTCGTTCAAGTACGGCGGGAATCGCCCGGTCAAGAGCAGCGCGACTCTTGCCCATTACCTCGCCGTACTCCGTTAACAATCCACGCAGGTTGTTGACCTGCATGGTGCGAAATTTGATGAGTTGCTGACGCATCCGGTGCAGCGCCAACATCGCCTGTTGCGTCTCGGTCTTCACTGCGACTGGCTTGCCCGGTTGCTGAACGGCGAGCCAAATCGCGCGCGCGTCAGCGGCATCGCTCTTGTTGCGAATGTTGAAAGCCTTGGCGAATTCCGCTGGTATCAGTTTGACCTCGTGCCCCATCTTGATTAGCTGCCGAGCCCAGTGATGCGCACCGCCACATGCTTCCATTCCGATGAGGCACGGTGCACGATTCGCAAAGTGTTCGAGAAACATCGCTCGCTTGATCGGCTTGTTCACGATCTCTCCGCTTTCCGGATCAATGTAGTGCACCTGGAAAACCTGCTTGGCGATGTCGACACCTACGGCCATACTATTCATGTGGATCCTCCGGTCGCCGGGAAATGCAAGCATTTTCCACCCGGGCACATCGATGCCGCTGGCCCGTGAGGATCCACCCCCTCAGGCTCATACGATCACGGGTGGGACGCGTTCATTTCATTCTTGCTGATCCCCTGGTCGACCTGGCTTTCGCCGCTGTCATAGGGCTGCGGCACCAGGCCGACGCACGCGCCCACCTG
>NZ_FCOX02000259.1 GCF_900044055.2 Caballeronia calidae
TTTGCGGTTTCACCTACGGCCGTAGCGGCAATGTGAAAGGTTTATGAAACAAATGTAGGCGACGATCGGGCCATTGAAGTCTGTAACGAGGTACCCTGGTCGTCTTATGCGCGCCGAAGTACGTTCATCCGCTTGATGTTCCATGCGAGCGCGACCAGCGACCATTCCGCCGTGACGTTAGTCAACCCGCGCAGCGAGAACTGCCGAAAGCCCATTACGTGCTTGATGATGCCGAACACCGGTTCGACCGTGCTCTTGCGTAGCCCATAAAGTGATCGACCGGCCTTGGTCTTAAGTTCGTGTGTCATCCGAATGACCGGATCAGGGCTCGAAGGTGGTGCCGGATCATCAGCGAAGCGTTCCATCAGCGGGAAGTGATGCGCGTCGCGCTGGATCGCGAACAGCGGCTCGACATCTGCCGCTTTGCACAGCGCGACGTTGGCCGCACTGAAGTAGCCTGCATCCGCCAGCAACACCTCAGGCTGACCCAATGGCTCGGGCAACGCCTCCAGCACGTCGAGCATCGGTGCGACCTGACGCTTGTCGTTGCTCTGCTGGGTGACCGACGTGCCCACGATCAACATGCTGTCGACATCCACCGCCGCCTGCGCGTTGTAGCCTTGCTGGAAGCCGCCGCTGGACGCCGGCATGATGCGCGACTGCTCGTCCGTCAGGTTGATCTGGTCGCCTGACCTGGCGCCGCCTTGAGGCGGCTTCGGGTCCTTGCCCCGCGGCTTCTTGCCGTCTTTGCGCTGCGCCTCGCGACGCCCCACCTTGGCTTCATACTCCTGCTGTTCCTGCTCGAACCGCTCCTGCGCCCGCGCCTCGATCTTCGCCTTCGCTTCGGCCAATGCCTTCAGTCGCTCTTCGCGTCGCGCGAGCTCCGCTGGGACATCCATGCCATCCGGGACACCGTTGCGGTCCGCGTTCTCAGCCATCTCCATCAACTGCTGCACTTCTTCATGCAACTGCGCTTCGATCCGGCCGATGTGCCCGTACGATAGCGCGCGATGCTTGCTTGCGTTCGCCTTCACCTTCGTGCCGTCCAGCGCAATCCGTCCCAGCTTGACGAGCTTCATCTCTTGCGCGACCAGCAGCACCTGCACAAACAGCTTCTCGATCTGGCTCGCGAACCGCTTGCGGAAGGTGGCCAGCGTGTCATGGTCCGGATGCGTATTCGCAGCAATGTAGCGGAATGCCACCGACTCATAGGTCGCTCGCTCAAGCTTGCGGCTCGAGAACACACCCGTCGCATACCCGTACACCAGCAAACCCAATAGCACCTCGGGATGATGCGCCGCCATGCCGCGTCCTGCATACGCGCCGCTCAACTCCGAGAGGTCCATCTGCGTGATGACTTCCACCACGAACCGCGCCAGGTGATCTTCCGGCAACCAGTCCTCCACCGACGGCGGCAGCAGATAGCCGGTCTGACGATCAACGGGCACGAATCGACTCATCAATGGGCTCTCTCTGTGAACTGGCTGGCTTCATTAACGCTCAACATGCACGCACGGATGACCGACCTCACCACAAACTCCGACAATCTCCTAGTCTCACTGTGTCATAAA
>NZ_FCOX02000260.1 GCF_900044055.2 Caballeronia calidae
CGAATGTACGGGTGCAATCTTCCCTCAGCTTTCACTGACTGGCAGCTTGGCAAGCCGGGGGCGTCCATGTACGGTCAGTGAAGCACGTCCTGCCCGCCAACTTGATCTATCGATTTTTTTCTGAGACGAGCTTGCCTAGTTTCCATGGAAGTAGAGCTTCGTAATCCTCTGCGGTCTTCGCGAACGGCAGAGCCTTGAACAGGTCAACAAGATACGCATAGATATCGATGCGGTTCGCGACGCAGGTCTGGACGAGTGAATACAGGTTTGCCGAGGCCTTTGCGCCTCCTACGGTGTCCGAAAAAAGCCATGCCTTTCTCCCACGACAAACGGGCGGATCATGTTCTCACATAAATTATTGTCAACGGGCCATGCCGGATTCTCGACGTAGGGGATTAGCTTGGGCCATTGTCCCGCCGTGTAGTTCAAGGCCTTGCCCAGCAGCCCTGTGGGCGCGGTTGTTTCCAGGTACTCGTCGAGCAGGGCCCTGATCTTCGTGAGCACCGCACGGCTATAACGGCGGCGCAGGCGCGCTCGCCAGTGCGGTTTCTTGTCGGCATGCGATTCGGCCGCATAGAGCTTGCCGATCAGGTAGATAAACTGGGTGGACGGCTGATGGCGGCCACGGGCCTCTTTGGGCAATGCCGCCTCGGCTTCCACAAAATACCTCCTGCAGTGCGCCCAGCAACCAAGATGCACGAGTGCATTAGCCTTCGCGATCGTGTCATACGGTTTGTACCCATCGGTCATCAGCACGGCGCCATGGCGCATGCCGGCCCACACGTCCGCACCAAGCTGTTGGGAGCGCCCCGGCGCATAGGTAAACAGGCGCACAGGTGGACCACTGCCGTTCATCTGGACCCAGACGTAACTCTTTGTCTGGGGTGCGCGCCCTAGCTCCTTGAGAACCTGCACGGTGGTTTCGTCGCCGAACCCGATCTCGCTGTCGAGCATCACATCACGCATCAGGTTGATGACGGGCTGTACCGAGTGTCCCAGGCGCACTACGCTTGCTGCCAGCGTGTTGCGCGAGATGTCGCCGCCAAAGCGGCGCAGCAGCGCGGCAATCCGGTACAGCGGCAAGCCGTCGATATACTTCGAGACGACGAACCACGCCAGCGCCCCTTCGGTGAACAGACCCTTGGGAATGATGCGCGCCCGCGCCGGCGTCACCTTCATGCCCTGGTCGCACTTCTGGCACGCGTACTTCACGCGCTCGTGACGGATCACCTGCACCTTCTGCGGAATGATGTCGAGCTGCTCGCTGACCTCGACGCCGATCTCCACGAGCACACTGCCGTCGGTCTGGCATACCCGTTCTTCTTCAGCGAGCTCGTAACGGATCACCTTGCGTGGCAATGCCGGGTCCAGCGGCTTGCGCCCGGGCTTGCCGCGCTTGTGGCCTGCCACCGACGTACTGTCTGTGTCGTCTTCCTGGGCGGGTAACGTGGCGGTCGTCGGAGCCAGTGCTTCCGCTTCATTGAGGAACAGGTCCCGCTGGGCATCGCTGCGTGCTTCGCTCTTCGCCCCGAACAGCCGTCGCTC
>NZ_FCOX02000261.1 GCF_900044055.2 Caballeronia calidae
AGTCAGTATGACTCCCCTGGCAGCGAGGCTGGCCGCCGCGGGGAAGTGAAGCGCGGGTTAGCATGCTGCCAGAGCCGCAAGCGTGTGGCCGGAGCCACCACTCAACGGTTTGTTTCCGACACGGAGGCCAGCATGGAAAACGATAGCACGTTATACGTTGGGCTGGACGTTCACAAGGACTCGATCACGGTTGCCTACGCGATCGGCATGGGCGACGTGGAGCTGCTTGGCAAGTTCGGCACTACGCAGATCGAGATCGATCGGCTGTGCAAACGCCTGCAATCGAAGGCACGGCACGTTCGTGTGGTCTATGAAGCGGGTCCCTGCGGGTACGGCCTGTATCGACGGCTTATCGCGAAGGGTTTCGACTGCATGGTGTGTGCGCCGTCGTTGATTCCGCGGAAACCAGGTGATCGCGTCAAGACCGACCGGCGTGACGCGATCAAATTGGTACGCTCGCTGCGAGCCGGTGATCTCTCCGCAGTTCACGTGCCAACCGTAGAAGACGAGGCGTTTCGTGATCTCGCCAGGGCGTGGTCGTCCGCCCGCGACGACCTGAAGCAGGCACGGCAGCGACTGAAGTCATTTCTGCTGTCGCACGGCGTACAGTACTCCGGCCGGGCGAACTGGGGTCCGGCCCACCGGCGCTGGCTGAGCACCCTTTCGTTCAGTAGTGCATGGCAGAAACTAGCGTTCAACGAACACAGGCGTACCATCGAGGACCGGCTGGCGCAATGCGAACGGCTGGAAGCCGCGCTACGCGAGGCAGTTGCCGGCTGGCGGTTCTATCCGGTCGTGCTGGCCCTGCAGGCGATGCGCGGCATCCAGTTCGTCTCGGCAATTGGACTGGTGTCCGAAGTGGGCGATCTGTCGCGCTTTGAACACCCGCGGCAATTGATGGCATGGTTCGGTGTCACGCCCTCGGAACATTCGTCCGGCGACAAGAGACGCCGGGGCAGTATTACCAAAACCGGCAACAGTTATGCAAGAAAACTGCTGGTCGAGTCTGCCTGGAGCTACCGGCATCCGGCGCGTGTGAGCATTGATATCCAGCGCCGGCACGAAGGTATCCCGAAGCAGATCATCGATCGGGCCTGGGATGCACAACTGCGACTGTGTCGCCGGTATCGCAAACTGGTGATGCGTGGCAAGAGCCCCCAGGTTGCGATCATCGCGCTCGCTCGTGAACTGGCTGGCTTCATCTGGGACATCGGCCGGATGGGGATGACCCTGGCGCTACCGCAAGACCGTCAGCCTGCGTAACGGATACATCCACCCCACAGCTCACACACTCTGGAGAGTTTCCTGAAGGCGGCGTAGCCCGGTATTCGAGTAACCCGCGCCCCTGTTTGGCAACGGCATCAGCCGACTTGCGGAGCAAGAAAGCGGCAGGCTCATGACACGGACCTCTGTAATGCGGTACCCAATCCGCGAATATCAGCATGATCCACCGTCGAGATTTGCTGCTACGTCGCCTTCAGGAAACTTAAAAACGTCTATGGAAAGAATCTGAAAACCACCCTATTGACACGGGGAGTCATATCA
>NZ_FCOX02000262.1 GCF_900044055.2 Caballeronia calidae
CACGCGATCACCAGCAAGCTTCCTCGCTGTCCGTGTTGCTGGGAGATCAGGTTAAATTTATGACACAGTGAGACTAGGTGCGGACAAGGGTTACGACGCACAGGAATTCATCGTGGCCTGACACGAGATGAAGGTCACACCGCACGTCGCGCAAAATACCTCGGGACGGCGTTCGGCGGTAGCTGACTCGATTGCCTCGAGCGTGGGCTACGCCATTTCTCAACAAAAGCGCAAGCTGATCGAACAATGTTCTGAGAGGCCAGGATTGAATCGGCTTACTGCGGGAACTACCTTTTCTCGCGCGCCCGTCAACGACATGAGTCTGAGAACTCTTCCTACCGAATACATAAGCTCCGGCACAGACCGATGCTGCAATAGCTTTATTACGTTGTGGTGGGCGGGTGATTGCCATGCAATCCGGCCGCCAACACGGACGCCGCAAGATCGTACTGACCTCACTTGCTCCGGTGTGGCTTGAACCTGTCCGAGTGAAGACTGGCGAACGCATATGACGGCCTCGCGGCGCAAATGCGCGGAACTGATATTAGTTCCTTACGCTTTGGATCGTTGACAGGAGCTATACAGCAATTCATGTCGCGTCCAACAGCTGAATGACCTTGCGTATGGAGTCGTCTGCTTTGTGCACGGCCTTTTCGAGTTTGCTGTCGGGCTGGAAACGGGCGTCGGGACGGTGGTGAAAGAGGCTATTGGCAAGCGGTCCGTATAAGCGCTGATGGAAGAGCACGAACAGCAGGGCGACCTTTATGCCCTTGTCGGTGAGGCGATAGGCGTATCGATTGCCGTCACGTTCGAGCAGCGCGTGGGCGCGCATCTTTCGCAGGTCGTAGCGCAATTGGTTCAGGCCGTAGCGTTTGTCGGACAGGCCAAAGCTTGTCAAGAGCACCTCATGGAGTTGCTGGGCGCGCCAGCCGCCGACCGTGGTGCCGGCGTTTAGCAACACTTGCATGAGGCGAATCATGCGGGCATCGTGGATCTTGATGCCGGGATACTTCGCGCTGCCCACGGTGATGGGTAGCGCCAGGCGCTGCAACAGCGGGAAGTCGACATGCGCGTTCAGGCATCGGGCCTGGAAGGTGGCGAAGCGCTCGGTGATGCCGAGGAACTTCTCGCGCACCTCACCGAGATGGTCGAGCCCTTTCCTCAGGCCGAAGTCCGCCAGATTGTTCGAGCAGATCTCGTTGCGCAGGAACGTGGCGAACTTCTCGTATTGTTTGACAAAGGCGTGCTTCCAGTAGGCACGAAAGATGTGATGCCCATGCTCGATTTGCTCAAGCGTGGTGTTCAGATTGCCATGCAGCCGGTGGGTGATGCGCGTGCCGAAGATCTCTGAGATCTTGTTGACGGATAGCCGCCACAGCCCCAATTCACAGCTGCGCTCGAAGATCTTGTGGATCGGAAAGTGGCGCTTGAAAATGAAGTTGCGGCAGTATTCGATCGTAAGCGATCCACGAACGACGCCCCTCAGAGTATGTGGTGGAACGCGTGGGGCGTGGTAGAGGCAGGTCAGCGGAGG
>NZ_FCOX02000263.1 GCF_900044055.2 Caballeronia calidae
TGCGGGGCGGCCGGTTTTTTCACGTTCAGGGCATTGAGCACCTCGGATTGTTCGGCGCTGATGGTCGAGACACCCGTGACGGGTTCGGAAGCGTTGAGCCGGATCTGGTGATGCTGGATACGGCGTAAGCGTTCGAGTGCCCGTTCGGGCGACAGACTGGCGTTGGCGCTCTTCAGGCGCTGGCGCATGACCCGGTACAGAATCAGCGCCATGAAGCAGATCGCCGCGTGGGCGCGGATGCGCTCGGGCAGACGATGGTAGACCGGACCGATCTCCAGTTCGGACTTGAGCACCTTGAAGCCGCGCTCGATATCCGCAAGCGACTTGTAACGGGTCACGACCTCCTGTGCGACCAGATCCCAGACGAAGCAGGGCGCGTTCTGCCCAGCCGCGTTTCGTGTAGTGGCCGCTGACGGTGATGACGATATCGTCAGCAAACCGGTGATAGTTCACTGCCTCGTAAGGTCCCCGCGCCGTCTTGCGGCGAATCTCGTCGAACATCCAGTCGATCTCGTTCAAGTAGATATTCGCGGCGAGCGGGCTGAACGGGCCTCCTTGCGGGACGCCGGTCTTACCTGCTGCTTTGATAACCTGCTTGACCAGGCGTAAGACCTGGGATCCTGAATGCGCTTCGCGATCTTTTCCAACAGGGTTGAATGTTGGATCGTGTCAAAGTAGCGCGACAGATCCACATCAACCCTTCTGCCCGAACTCCTACGGATTTAGACCGAAACGGTCGCCGCATCGCGCACTGGCGGAAGTCAGGCGCAGTGTGTTGCGGCGCATGTCGATGGCTCCGCGAGAAATACGCCAGGTGCCGATGCTTCGATGTCTGCAAAGCTCAGACCATCGATGCCCGGAGCCCCGCCGTTCCTCTTGGCGATTCGGTAGGCCTCGTCGAGGGTTTCCCTCTTCGCAATATGCACGAAGAGCCCCCAGAAGCGATGAGTCTTGTCAGACTTCGCCTTGCGATATATCCGCCTTCTCAGCTCCTGCAGACTGCCGGATGCCTTTGTCATCTCATCCCTGCCTCACATTGTTGGACGGAATACTCACCGGTCCGGGCCCTTCCCTCCGGGCGCGTTTTGCTGCACGCCCATCGACAGTACTACGACCCGATCCGTCACCCTGGCACCTACGCACGCATTTCCCACTCACGGTTATAGCGAGCATCTCCTCGACGGGATTTCTCCGCCGGGTGCCGAGGGCTTCTCCAGTTTCCACGTCATCCTTCACACCATGTCGCCGCTGATACCCCGCCGGTGAGAGTTGCCGCATCGGACTCGTTTCGGACAACTCTTGCTGCTTTCGCACGTTGTAGACCGTCTCAGCCACCGGATTTCGTGTTACGAGGCTACGTCTGCGTTCACTGCGCGTTGCAACCTGGTGCGTTGCATATACTCCTTTCTGAGCATACTGTCGGAGGGCTCCGTCATCTTGCTTACGCGCCATGACGCCTCCCAAGCTACGAGGCTTGAGTCTGTTGCCTCGGTCGGACTTTCACCGACTGGATAACGTGTCC
>NZ_FCOX02000264.1 GCF_900044055.2 Caballeronia calidae
ACGGTTACCAAGCCGTAGTTGATGACCGACCCGATCCATTTCGTGAACAGTGACTTCGTGCTCTCGAACAGCAACAGAAAGATGAAGATCGGGCCGAAGCAAACGGTGATGCCGAGCATGACCTTTGACATCAAAATCAAGCCAGCGCCGATGCCGCACATGATCGCCGTAACGAAAAGCACTGTGACGCCGAGGACCAAGTTCGCGAGATTCGGGCCGCTGAGAACGCCCGCGTTCGCGAAAGCCTTTTTCGCGACGTTTAGCCCGTTGTCCATCGCCTGATCAATCGAATTCGCGATCGATGTCTGTGCGTTCGCACCCGATTGACCGTTGACGATAAACACCGAAGCGAGTTCGTCGGGAAGGTGCATCGCGGCGTTGGCGAGCTTCGTCTGATACCAGCCGCCCGCACTCGCGATGCCGATGATGATGGCGTATCTCACGAACCGATTGACGAGCGAGCTTAGCGGCTCGCCATTGGGTCGGCCCATGAGAAATAATCCTTCAATCATCAACGCCATCGTCAGACCCAGCGCGACCAACGGCGCCGCGAAGCCGATGATGTTCGACAGATTGGTTGCCACGAACTGAGAGATGACGGTGTCCATGTAGGTGAAGATCTGCGACGTGGCGTTATAGGTCGCCATGGCGGCTACTCCTATTTACCGAACGCAACAACTTGCGCTTGTGCAGTCAAAGCGTTTTGACAATCAGGCGTCACCTTCTGCGCCGCGTCGTTATTGCACTCGGACACCCGTGCGAGGCGCTCCGTGTCGTGCTGCACGTACCAATCCTTGGTCTGCGCTGGGTGGTCAGCGTCCCTGCCACAAGCGGAAAGAATTGCGAGCGACAGGAACATCAAGGCTGCTTTTTTCATGATTGGTCAGTCCGGTAATGGAAGTTACGGAGTGAGATTCGGGGCTGTGTTGTCATCGGATGACGTGCCGATGCCATAGCGGCGCGCCGCTTCGATTTGCTGCTGCTGGAGAATCTTGTCCTGCGACTGCTGCAGCGACGCCATGAGGTTGAGCTTGGCCTGTTCGGCCTCAATCGCGCCGCGTGCCGTTGAGATGCGCGCCTGCAGGTCTGCGATCTCCTTGGGCGTGCTGGTCGCGTCGATCTGGCTGGTGAGCGACTGAATGTTGTTCAGCTCGGCCATCTCGTTGTTGTAGGCCTGTTCGCCCATCGCCCGATCGGTCGCGCCCTTCGTTTCGAGCTGGCTATTGGCGTAATCGAGCGCGTCGCCTCGCCCCATGCTGTCGATCTTCGACTTGATGGCGTTGACGATTTGTGTGGTGCGCGCGTTGTAGCCCGAGCTGCCGTTGTTGAGCACATCGCCATAGACCTGCGACCAGTTAGAGGGCAGATTGGTGCGCAGCATCGAGGCGTCGCCGGGAATCATGCCGCCGATGCCTGTGCTGCCCGTCAATGACCGATATTGAGCTTCCTGCGTCTGGAGCTGGCTTTTCAGGGTCGTGAGCTGTTGACTCAGCGTCGCGACCTGCTGGACCCACTGAAT
>NZ_FCOX02000265.1 GCF_900044055.2 Caballeronia calidae
GATCGCTCCGCCCGCGCTCGATAAGGTCGCCAAGCTGGCCAACACCAGCGCAGAGGCACTAGTTGATGCGCTGCCTCCCACCACCGCACTCACACTGAGCGCACCGCCCCCCGTGTAGACGCTGCCCAACGAGACGCCGGCGTGGCCACTCGCCCCGCTGACCAAGCCTGTCAGATTGACCGCCCCACCGCCCGACACAATCGAACCAATGGACACGCCCACGGCGCTTCCCGCGCTCACGTCGTTGCCATACACCGTCACGGCCCCACCCGTGCCGCTCGCGAGGCTCGTATTGAGCACCCCCGCTTGCACGCCGTAACCCGCCTGGGACGTGGGACCCTGATTGCTCAACACAATCGAGCCTCCATTGGTCGCGATCGAACCCACGCTGATCGCCCCACCCGAGAGCGTCGTCCCCGCCGTGATCGACACATTGCCGCCGCTCGTGCTGATGCTTGAGAGGCTCACCAATGCCCCCGCGCTCACGCTCACCGAACTACCCGTCACCGCGCCGAGTAAAATTTGGCTGCTCGCCGTTGCCGCCACTGCGCCACTTGCGGCAATCGAGGATATCCCTGTAATGTTCGTCGTATTCGCATCGCCCAGCGTCACCGCGCTGAACACCCCGCTGGTCGTCAGGCCCTGAAGGTTGTTTAAACCCACCGTCATGCCCGCTAGACTCGCCAGCCCCGAACCCGACTGCACCGTCAGCGCACCCGTCGTCTGCGCAGTCACTCCACCGGTGCTCAGACCACTGGCATCCGCGCGCACGGAGATATTCCCACTCTGCCCGCTGCCGCCCAGCTGCATCGTCGAGGAGTACAAGGCATAGGTGCTACGTGCGCCCGCTAAGTTCAGATTCAACGCGCCGCTGCCTGAGCGCAAAACAACGGCCGTGCCCGTTGCCGCTCCCGCTATGGCGCCACCGCTGGCTGTGAACCAATTGGCCAACAAATTGCCGCCGGCGCTATCGATTAACCCGCCATTCAGAAAATTGACCGCGTCGCCACCCGCGCTTGCGTTATTTACATCCGTATTTGAGGCATTCAGCGTGATCGCTCCGCCCGCGCTCGATAAGGTCGCCAAGCTGGCCAACACCAGCGCAGAGGCACTAGTTGATGCGCTGCCTCCCACCACCGCACTCACACTGAGCGCACCGCCCCCCGTGTAGACGCTGCCCAACGAGACGCCGGCGTGGCCACTCGCCCCGCTGACCAAGCCTGTCAGATTGACCGCCCCACCGCCCGACACAATCGAACCAATGGACACGCCCACGGCGCTTCCCGCGCTCACGTCGTTGCCATACACCGTCACGGCCCCACCCGTGCCGCTCGCGAGGCTCGTATTGAGCACCCCCACCTGCACGCCGTAACCCGCCTGGGACGTGGGACCCTGATTGCTCAACACAATCGAGCCTCCGTTGGTCGCGATCGACCCCACGCTGATGGCCCCACCCGAGAGCGTCGTCCCCGCCGTGATCGACACATTGCCGCC
>NZ_FCOX02000266.1 GCF_900044055.2 Caballeronia calidae
GATCGCTCCGCCCGCGCTCGATAAGGTCGCCAAGCTGGCCAACACCAGCGCAGAGGCACTAGTTGATGCGCTGCCTCCCACCACCGCACTCACACTGAGCGCACCGCCCCCCGTGTAGACGCTGCCCAACGAGACGCCGGCGTGGCCACTCGCCCCGCTGACCAAGCCTGTCAGATTGACCGCCCCACCGCCCGACACAATCGAACCAATGGACACGCCCACGGCGCTTCCCGCGCTCACGTCGTTGCCATACACCGTCACGGCCCCACCCGTGCCGCTCGCGAGGCTCGTATTGAGCACCCCCACCTGCACGCCGTAACCCGCCTGGGACGTGGGACCCTGATTGCTCAACACAATCGAGCCTCCGTTGGTCGCGATCGACCCCACGCTGATGGCCCCACCCGAGAGCGTCGTCCCCGCCGTGATCGACACATTGCCGCCGCTCGTGCTGATGCTTGAGAGGCTCACCAATGCCCCCGCGCTCACGCTCACCGAACTACCCGTCACCGCGCCGAGTAAAATTTGGCTGCTCGCCGTTGCCGCCACTGCGCCACTTGCGGCAATCGAGGATATCCCTGTAATGTTCGTCGTATTCGCATCGCCCAGCGTCACCGCGCTGAACACCCCGCTGGTCGTCAGGCCCTGAAGGTTGTTTAAACCCACCGTCATGCCCGCTAGACTCGCCAGCCCCGAACCCGACTGCACCGTCAGCGCACCCGCCGTCTGCGCAGACACGCCACTGAGGGCCAGATTACCGACATCCGCGTGCACTGAAATATTCCCGCTCTGAGCGCTGCCGCCCAGCTGCACCCTGGTCGGAAAGACCAAGGCATAACCCAATGCGCCCGCTAAGTTCAGATTCAACGCGCCGCTGCCTGAGCGCAAAACAACGGCCGTGCCCGTTGCCGCTCCCGCTATGACGCCGCCGCTGGCTGTGAACCAGTTGGCCAACAAATTGCCGCCGGCGCTATCGATTAACCCGCCATTCAGAAAGCTGACCGCGTCGCCACCCGCGCTTCCGTTATTTACATCCGTATTTGAGGCATTCAGCGTGATCGCTCCGCCCGCGCTCGATAAGGTCGCCAAGCTGGCCAACACCAGCGCAGAGGCACTACTTGATGCGCTGCCTCCCACCACCGCACTCACACTGAGCGCACCGCCCCCCGTGTAGACGCTGCCCAACGAGACGCCGGCGCTGCCATTACTCGCGTTGACCAAGCCCGTCAGATTGACCGCCCCACCGCCCGACACAATCGAACCAATGGACACGCCCACGGCGCTTCCCGCGCTCACGTCGTTGCCATACACCGTCACGGCCCCACCCGTGCCGCTCGCGAGGCTCGTATTGAGCACCCCCGCTTGCACGCCGTAACCCGCCTGGGACGTGGGACCCTGATTGCTCAACACAATCGAGCCTCCGTTGGTCGCGATCGACCCCACGCTGATGGCCCCACCCGAGAGCGTCGTCCCCGCCGTGATCGACACATTGCCGCC
>NZ_FCOX02000267.1 GCF_900044055.2 Caballeronia calidae
AGGCCATCGGCTTATACAGAAGTGTCGGCGTTTCCGTAGCCACGTAATGCTCGTAGCGTCTTAGCCGCGACATGAACCTCTCTGAGTCCAAGCCAGATGGCTTTCGCGCCGGGCTCGCCATCGCCTTTGCGGCCAAGGAAACCGCCCAATTGCGCGATCAAGCGAAGCACCTCGTTGAGCCTGGGCTTGGCCGGCTGCCTGGCCTCAGTGAGCAGGTACGCGCCGCGAATTTCGTCGACATCGAAGAACAGCTCTGCGTCCAGGTCCGGACAAGTGCGGCCCAGCCGCATCAGATAGGTCACGCGCCAAGCCACCACAAGGAACAGCGCCAACGCACGCTCGAGCCGCTCGATCGTGCCCAACTGCAGGGCTTCGACGCGGCAACCGTTCTTCAACACATTGAACAGGATCTCTACTTCCCAGCGAGCTCGATACCAGTCAATGAGTTCAATGGCCTGCTGCAACGTCGTCGCTTCCCGGTTAGTCAGCAAGCGCCATTCGATCGGCTTGACGCCGGCGGGCGCGTCGAACTCGCGCGCCACCAGGCACGTGGCCGCGACGCTTTGGCCTTTGCCCGCAGGCAACTCGATACGCCGCAGCCACACATGCTGGCGCACTTCGCGGGCCTTCACCCCGTGGCGCGAGCCCATCGTGAAGGCTATCTCGCCGAGCGGTTCGCCTTCGCTCGCAGCGCTCCACAGTTTCGCGCCTTCTGGCAGTGCGCGATCATGGGTCGAACGAATCAGCCAGTCCGCTGGCGTGCCCAACTGCTGCGCGCGCACCATCAGCGCAATCATGTCCGCCTCGCGATCAGCGACGTACACCAATCGCGTGTGCGGCAGGCTCGGCGCAGCTTCCGCGATTCGTTCGTACCCCTCGATCCAGCGCAGGCTTTCCTTCAGGCCGCCACGTTTGCCTTGCTTGTCCTTCGCCTCGCGCGCCCACATCCACGCGTCCAGTACGCCCAGCGGCATTCGCTCGGGTGTCACCGCGTAGGTCGGGTGCAAGTACATACCGCGCTGCGCCTCGTACGACAGCGGTCCAAGCCCCGCGGTGCTGCGGCCATTGAAGTCCAGCTCAGTCGTGTCTTGCAGACACAGCACCACCTGGTGTGCTGCCATACGCTGCTGGGTCTGCCGCCAGTGCGGCTCCAGAATGGTGGCCCATTCGACCTCCTCGTTATCGAAGAAGCGGTATGCCGCTATCGTCTCGCCCCAGCCGCGACAGGCCTGCGGCACGCCGGCCGTTGGCTTGGCCGCCAATCGTTCCATCAATGTCCTCGCTCGCTTATTCAGGCGCGCGTCGCCGAGGTCGAGGTGGGCGAATTCCGTTTCCGTCCAGCAAGTCGTGTCCAGGGCCAAGGCGTTCACGCAAAAAGCGAGAGTAAACGCGATCCGCCGAAAGCGCAGCGCTATGTCATTGAAAGTAAACGCGTCTTTCCGAGTTCGAGGACGGCGCACGAAGATGTGTATAAGCCGATG
>NZ_FCOX02000268.1 GCF_900044055.2 Caballeronia calidae
AGTTCCATCATGCTTGGGGCTGATGCGACGAAGTACGTCGTCAAGAAATTTCACCACCTCAAGCAGGATCAAAAGGCGGCATTCCTCAAAGGCATTTCTAAGCTTCACAATGATGCAAGAAATTCGACGACGGAAAGAGCGCAACTCGAGCAGGTGGAAGGCTTGCACAGCTTAATACTTGAGACGACTCTTGAGGTGAAAAATTCGATTCCTACAGAACATTGCTATGAGATTTTCGATGCCTTGCTGAGCTCGATCAAAAACGCGGGCCCTGCGACTCGGAGCCGGGTGCTCACCATGCTTGCGTCGAAGTTGGCGGAGATTCCACGAAACCGGCGACCGTCGATGTTTGACCGTTTGCTGACCGAAAGCGATGCGCTCTCGCTCAATCTTCGCGTGAGGCCCCTATCGGCACTCGCATCGGTCCTGAACAAGCTTCCTGACGGCTTTGTGGATAGCCGGTTGCGGAAGCTGGTGCAGCGCATTCTAGCGCAGGACATCGGCGATCAGATCGAACCGTTGTCGACGCTGATGAGCGAGATAGATCAGCTCTCGGGGGAAGACAGGCTGTCTATTGTCTATCACCTTCTGAATGCGGCGGATAGTTGTAATACGGAGGCAAAGGCGCCAGCACTGGCTGTGCTTGCGAATAGCATCGAATTGTTGCGGGAAGTTCATCGCCTGCAGGTGTTCCAGTTTGTCCTGAAGGCAATTGGCGATTTGGAGTCGCGCGAGCGTATAGAGCCTTTGCGTGCGCTTGCCTCCGAGTGCGCCGAGCTTCCCGAAGCCAATCGCATGGACGGACTCGACGATCTTTTAGGCGCGGTAGCAGCGATAGTTGATCCCGGGGTAAAAGGAGAATTACTACATGCCATCGCGTCAGGGGCCCGCAAGTTCTTCGAGGCTGGATTAGTCGGGGCATTTGGCCATATTCTCGCATCGATCAACCTACTTGACGTTGAGGAGCGGGCAGCACCTTTGTTGGCACTTAGAGCCAATATTCGATGGCTACCGGAAGAGGCGAGGCAAGAAGCGATGCACGACCTGTTACTATTTTCATAAAGGCGATGAGTGCGGCATGTATGTCCTGAGGTGCCGCGATTCATGTGTGAGGCTCGGAGCCATCGGCCGTCTCCAAGCTTTACATTACTTGGGGGTAAGGGTTGGCATTGTACGTACGTCGGATGCAGATACCGGCCGCGTTGCGCCGATGCAAAGCACCACCTCGTGCTCTGCCATCCGTTCCTGTGTGCGTTGTCAGTGCGGCTGCAGAATCCCGCGCCAGACTACCAGCGACACGCCAGCGGAATACCGGTCCTGAGGTCGTCAGCAAACCTCCTCAACAACATCTCTGCCCGCCCCCCCGCGATGTTCGGCCGCTCGTCAAGCGTCACTCCCGGGGTTCCGCGGACTTCTATCTAACGGCGTGGCCGCAGGACGTTCAACTTTAACTGCTTTTGAGCTTCTCTTTTA
>NZ_FCOX02000269.1 GCF_900044055.2 Caballeronia calidae
GCGACGAAACTGCGTTCGAGTTTTTCGTATCGGACCAACAGTTTGCGAAAGCGGTTGAACCAGCTGTGACAGACTTCAACCACCCAGCGCCGAGCCTTTTTGTTTGCATCGCGCCGCTTGAGCTCGGCCTCTTTCCGACGGTCGACGACATGAGGAATGTAGTCGTGCTCGTCGATGATGCGAAGACACTCGGCGCTTTTGTAGCCTGCATCGGCGCACAGGTGCTTGCTGCGACGATGCGGGGGATTCGGGCGCTTGACCATGATGGCGCTGAGGACCTCATCGAGTCGCTTGCCGTCATTGACGTTGGCCCCGGTGACGATCAGCGACAACGGGACGCCACGACCGTCGACCAGAAGATGGCGTTTGCTTCCAAAAGAAGCAGGGCGGCAAGACGCATTCCTCGAACTGCGCCCGGCTCAAATTCATCGGAATCGCCTTCCAGCATGAATCTCAGTTCATTCGGCTCATCGCGAAATCAGGACTGTAACCGATCCCGGACGTATCCCCGCAATTTCCCGTTCCAGCGCGGCTCGCAGACAAATTCGACCGCGCCGAGAAACCCGCGACCACCCGCCCTTCAATCAAGCGCATCCAGATCCATATACCAGTGTTGGTTATGAATATATGGTTCTTCGCCTCGTCGCGAACTTTGGATTTTATATCCAAGTCTATCGGAGATATATTTGTCAAGTTTTGCGACAAGTTGACTCATCAACTCTTCCGGAAGGGCATCCCCTACCGTATTTAACAGTGTGATACTGGCTCCGATTCCTATATCGGAACTTTGCAGCACTTTAATCAGCGTCGAAGTACCATCTATGTTGGCAAGAAGGAAATCGTTTCGGTCTTTATCGGAAAAGGCTTTGCATTCTCTAACAATTCTACAATATTCCATGATGCTGTCGCGGCATTTGAATTGCCCATTCGATACTGCATTAACCAGAGCAGAGCCACCGTCTTTTGTTTTGACACGAAATAACATTTTTAGATCGTTAGCGGAAAGATTCTCCTCAAAACGCTGAAGCATGGCGCCATATTCGCGAATTGCCTTGCCGTTGCCATTTTCTAGTGCATCTGCCAAAGCTGAGGCACCATCTTTCTTCTGGACAAGCAACAGTTTGTTAAGATCTTCAGCCGAGAGATTTTGGCCAAATTTTTGCAGCATATCGCTGTACTCGCGAATTACGTCGTCCTTGCCATTTTCTAGTGCATCGGCCAAAGCTGAGGTACCATTTCCCTGCTGGGCAAGCAAAAACTTGCTCAGATCGTAATCGGGAAGAATATCCACGAATTTCAGTAATATGTTGCTGAATTCGCGCAGCGCCATGACGTTTCCTCGACCATGGAGCGCGTCCTGCAGAATCGAATACCCATTTTTATCTTTGGAAAATAACAACTCGCTTAGATCCTCACCAGAAAGACGTTCTCTGAAAAGTTCAAGCATATTACCGTACTCGCGAATTGCGTTTG
>NZ_FCOX02000270.1 GCF_900044055.2 Caballeronia calidae
CGTAAGCAATGGGATGGACGCCCCCACCTAGACGGCATCAATGTGCCAGAGTGGAAGTGTCGTCAACCACTCGAACAGCGGGAGCGCCCACCATGGAGATTACAACGATCGGCATCGACCTGGCCAAGAACGTGTTCCAGGTCCACGGTGTGAACAAGCACGGCAAGGTTGTGCTTCGTAAGCAGCTTCGCCGGGAACAAATCGCGACGTTCTTTGCTAACTTGCACCCGTGTTTGATTGGGATGGAAGCCTGCGGAAGTGCCCATTATTGGGCGCGTAAACTTCAGGCGCTCGGGCATACCGTCAAGCTGATGGCGCCTCAATTCGTCAAGCCATATGTCAAGAGCAACAAGAACGATGCGGCCGACGCTGAAGCCATCTGCGAGGCGGTAAGTCGGCCGTCGATGCGCTTCGTGCCTGTCAAGAACATTGAGCAACAGTCGGTGCTTTCGCTACACCGTGTTCGCCAAGGTTTCGTTAAGGCTCGTACGGCGCAAGCAAACCAGATCCGTGGCTTGCTCGGCGAATTCGGCATCGTAGTGCCGCAAGGTATTGCCTACATCACGCAGCGAGTACCGGAACTCATCGAGGATGCCAGCAACGCGCTGCCGGGCTCGTTCCGCCTCCTGATCAACCGACTGCTCGAGCATCTGGAATTGTTGCATCGCCAGGTTGACGAGATCGAAGCGGTAATAAAGACTTGGCACCGCGACAATGAGGCGAGCCAGCGCCTTGAGAAGGTACCTGGCATCGGTCCTCTGACCGCCACCGCTCTAGTGGCGACGATCGGCGACGCGAGGAACTTTGACAATGGCCGACAACTTGCCGCATGGTTGGGGCTTGTTCCGCGCCAACATTCAAGCGGTGGCAAGCAGAACCTCCTGGGCATGAGCAAGCGTGGCGACGCCTATTTGCGGACCATGTTGATCCATGGCGCGAGATCGGTCATCTACCGGGCAACGCAGAAGGCCGACCCAAACAACTGGGTTTTCAAGATCACAGCAAGACGTAACAAGAATGTGGCCGCTGTCGCATTAGCGAACAAGATGGCTCGTACCGTGTGGGCGCTGCTCGTTCACGACCGAAGTTTCCAGCCTGGCTACGCACCGCGCGCAGCATGAGCGACCCGGTTTCCTTGAAGAAGGATAGCCGTTACGAAAATTGAGAACCCTACCGCCGATTGCTCAGGCGATCACGAAGTGATGGCAAACAGGTAAGACCGTGGCCAGTAAGCCCAGAATGACCGAGGCACCGAGAGTGCGTGTAAGCGATAGCGGAACTGGCCAGCAGAACCCATCAGGGACAGTGAGCCCGTCTCACAACTAAAGTCCGAATGTACGGGTGCAATCTTCCCTCAGCTTTCACTGACTGGCAGCTTGGCAAGCCGGGGGCGTCCATGTACGGT
>NZ_FCOX02000271.1 GCF_900044055.2 Caballeronia calidae
GTGTATCGGCTCCGGTTGTTTGGACACGCTTTTGCAGCTCAGGCGGCCAACTTCATCAGCCTTTCCTGACGGGCTTCGATGGGTGATTTGAAGCCCAGCTTTTCAAGGCGCCAGTCGCGATTGTATTGATTTCTGAACGCAATGGCGGCAGCACGAACTTCCTCCAGGTTCTTGAAGATGCGCCCATGAATAGCCTGTTCCTTCATCGTTCGGTTGAACCGTTCGGCGACGCCGTTGGTCTGTGGTTCGGCGACGAAGGCATCGCTCGGCGTGATGCCCCAGAACCTGATCTGGTCGCGGAAGTCGTCCGAGGTGTATTGCGAACCGTGATCCATACGCAGCGACAACCCGCGGCCCGAGTCGGCGAGTACCGAGCCAAACGCGTCCAGCAGCCCTTGGGCGATCGGCTCAAGAGCTGCGAAGCGGTCACCGATTTTCGCGGCATGGATGCCGGTGCACATGCCATCGCAGTGATCCACGGCCGAGAAGATCCAAACCATGCCGTCGTCCACGGTCGCGATGCGCACGCCGTCGGTTCCCCACATCTCATTGGGCCGATCAGTCGTGATTCGGCCGTCGTGACGACTGGGTTCGCCGCGCGCCTGACGGTGCGGCGAGAGCAACCTGTGCTCGCGCATCAACCGCAGTACGCGGGTCCGGGAGACACGGATGTCGTGCACGATGCGCAGCCGTGCCCATACCTTGCGATGCCCCTCGCCACTGAACGGCGAAGCCGCGAGATCGTCGCGGATGGCCTTCAGCAAGTCGGCATCGTGCATCTTCGGCTTCGGTCCACGCCTGCGCGGAACCATCGGCGTCACCTTGGTGCTCGCTCTGGCACGAATGGCATAGATGGTCGAGCGCGGGAATTCGAGCACCTGGCAAACCCGTTGCAATCCAAAGGGCTTGCCTGCACTGACGGAGATCTCGCGGCTCATGTCGACGATCTCCGACCGGTCAAAGGGCGACGGGCCTGCAGTTGACGTTCCTTACGCAGGATCTCGTTTTCCATAGACAGCTCGCCCACGCGTCGCACGGCGTCATTGAGCCGAGCTTCCAGCGGATCGCTGGTCCGTGTCTTCAGGCCAGCCTCCATGCCAGCCAATGCCAGTTCCCGCCATTGCTCGAGCTCGGCGATCGTCACGCCGACTTCACGCGACACGGCGTCGACAGGTTCGCCGCGCAACAACCGAAGGACCACGCTACGTTTGCGGCCGGTCGACCAACGTTTGACTTCGGCGGCGCCAGAGGCGCTTCCAGTCGCGCTACGCGCTCCTTCCAGCGCCTCTGGCGCAACCGCACCCGCATCAGCTTTCTTTAACATCGACCACTCCAGTTTGGATCACACGTTCTACCCCAAATCTGTGTCCAAAAAAACTGGAGGCGCCGCACG
>NZ_FCOX02000272.1 GCF_900044055.2 Caballeronia calidae
GTGTACCGGCTCCGGTTGTTTGGACACGCCTTAGCAGCTCAGGCGGCCAACTTCATCAGCCTTTCCTGACGGGCTTCGAGGGGTGATTTGAAGCCCAGCTTTTCAAGACGCCAGTCGCGATTGTATTGATTTCTGAACGCAATGGCGGCAGCACGAACTTCCTCCAGGTTCTTGAAGATGCGCCCATGGATAGCTTGTTCCTTCATGGTTCGGTTGAACCGCTCGGCGACGCCGTTGGTCTGTGGTTCGGCGACGAAGGCGTAGCTCGGCGTGATGCCCCAGAACCTAATCTGGTCTCGGAAGTCGTCCGAGGTGTATTGCGAACCGTGATCCATACGCAGCGACAACCCGCGGCCCGAGTCGGCGAGTACCGAACCAAACGCGTCCAGCAACCCTTGGGAGATCGGCTCGAGAGCTGCGAAGCGGTCACCGATTTTCGCGGCATGAATGCCGGTGCACATGCCATCGCAGTGATCCACAGCCGAGAAGATCCACACCATGCCGTCGTCCACGGTCGCGATGCGCACGCCGTCGGTCCCCCACATCTCATTGGGGCGATCAGTCGTGATTCGGCCGTCGTGAAGGCTGGGTTCGCCCCGCGCCTGACGGTGTGGCGAGAGCAACCTGTGCTCACGCATCAACCGCAGTACGCGGGTCCGGGAGACACGGATGTCGTGCACGATGCGCAGCCGTGCCCAGACCTTGCGATGCCCCTCGCCGCTGAAAGGCGAAGCCGCGAGATCGTCGCGGATGGCTTTCAGCAAGTCGGTATCGTGCATCTTTGGCTTCGGTCCACGCCTGCGCGGAACCATCGGCGTCACCTTGGTGCTCGCTCTGGCACGAATGGCATAGATGGTCGAGCGGGGGAATTCGAGCACCTGGCAAACCCGTTGCAATCCAAAGGGCTTGCCTGCACTGACGGAGATCTCGCGGCTCATGTCGACGATCTCCGACCGGTCAAAGGGCGACGGGCCTGCAGTTCACGTTCCTTGCGCAGGATCTCGTTTTCCATAGAGAGCTCGCCCACGCGTCGCACAGCGTCATCGAGCCGCGCTTGCAGCGGATCGCTGGTCCGTGTCTTTAAACCGGCCTCCAGGCCAGCCAGTGCCAGCTCACGCCATTGCTCGAGCTCGGCGATCGTCACACCGACTTCGCGGGACACGGCGTCGACGGGTTCGCCGCGCAGCAACCGAAGGACGACGCTACGTTTGCGCCCGGTTGACCACCGTTTGATCTCGGCGGCGCCAGAGGCGCTTCCAGTCGCGCTACGCGCTCCTTCCAGCGCCTCTGACGCAACCGCATTGGTATTGGCTTTCTTCAACATCAACCACTCCAGTTTGGATCACACGTTTTACCCCAAATCTGTGTCCAAAAAAACCGGAGGCGCCGCA
>NZ_FCOX02000273.1 GCF_900044055.2 Caballeronia calidae
CCGCACACAGGTGCTCGATGTAGCGATCAAACTTCGCTAGATTTTCCATTGCAGCCCACTAATAAATATGGAATCCTAATTATGAACTGAAATGAAGATGGAAGTCGCTATTTTTTATGACACAGTGAGACTAGTACAACATCCCCTAAATAGCTTGATTAAATAATTGCGTTGGCTAACATGTCGGGATGAGCCAAGGTCGTCATGCAACGCCAGTGAAGTTGGCGAAGAAAGAACGAGAAGAACTGCTGTCGCTGATCGAGCGGAAGACCGCGACTCAGCGAGATGTGATGCGGGCGCGCATTGCGCTGTGGGCGCACGAAGGTCATCCGAATACGGTGATCGCTCGAGAACTGCGTGTATCGGTGCAGACGGTCTGCGCGTGGCGCAAGCGCATCGCACAGCACGGTGCGCAGGGCCTGCGCGAGGGTGAGCGTAGTGGTCGTCCGCCACGCATCACGCAAGAAACGCGACTGCAGCTGATTGCTTTGGCATGTGAAGCACACGAATCCGAGGGACGGGTTACGCCGACACTGGACGAGATAGTGGCGCGCGCGATCGAGCGTGGCATTGTCGAACAGATCAGCCGCAGCCATGTGCAGCGTATCTTGCAGGCTGGCGACGTGCGACCGCACCGGGGTCCAGCAATGGCTACACAGTCCCGACCCGGCCTTTCGGGAGAAGATCAATGTGATTTGCAAGCTGTACCGCAAGGCGCCCAAACACGCAGTGGTGCTCAGCATCGACGAGAAGACGGGCATTCAAGCCATCGAGCGCAAGCACCCGGGACGCGCGCCGGCACCGGGACGGCTGCGTCGCCGGGAGTTTGAATATATCCGGCACGGCACTCAGGCGTTGATTGCCGCGCTTGATGTGCATACCGGAGAGGTGCTGGCAGACTGCCGCGAGCGGCGCACCCAGGACGACCTGGTCGCCTTCATGGAGCGCGTGGCGGTGGCTCACCCGGGCAAACAGGTGCACGTGATTTGGGACAACCTCAATAGTGCGACGTGAAAGTCGCCAGACTCGTTGTTTCACCGCCGGAGACGGCGGGAGGAAACCGGGCGTTCCGTCGCCCGTAGTCTACCGGTGCATGCGATGCTGGCAACGGCGTGGTATGAAGCCACCGGGACAATGTAGCCCGGCGTAAACCGCGTCTGGGTCGTGAGACCGAGGCTCTTCTGCGAGTGTCAATGCGGAGGGGGCGCTAGACTGGATGGCATGATCAAGACATCTGAACTGCCGTTAAACATCGTCATTGTCAAAAGGCCAAAGGCACTGATAGGCCTTACCCAGTGCGACATGAAGTCGCGTATGCAATTGTTTTACCCAGCCGAAAGGCTGGTCAGGAAACCGGTCGTTCCGTCGACC
>NZ_FCOX02000274.1 GCF_900044055.2 Caballeronia calidae
TATGTGATCGCCTCGAAGCCGAGCGCGGCCACGGCCACGATCTCGCAGGCGCAGATTACGGTCTCGGGCGTGACGGTCGCCAACAAGACGTATGACGCGACCACGGCCGCCACCGTTTCGGGGACGGCCACCTTAGGTAATGCGATTGGCTCGGACCAGGTCAGTCTGTCAAGCGCGGCACTCACGGCTGCATTCGGCTCGAAGAACGCGGGGGTGGAGACGGCCGCGATTGTGGGCTACACGCTGGCAGGTGCCGATAGCGGCAACTATTCGGTGGTGCTGGCGCCATCGATGGCGAGCGCCACGATCTCGCAGGCGCAGATTACGGTCTCGGGGGTGACGGTCGCCAACAAGACGTACGATGCGACGACTTCAGCAACCGTGGCGTCCGCAGGTTCCATCACGGGCCAGACGGGGGCGATGACGAGTGATGCGGTGAGTCTCTCGGGTGCGGCGCTCACGGCTGCATTCGGCTCGAAGAACGCTGGAGTGGAGACCGCCACGCTCTCGGGCTTTACGCTCACGGGGGCCGATGCGGGCAACTATGTGATCGCCTCGAAGCCGAGTGCGGCCACGGCCACGATCTCGCAGGCGCAGATTACGGTCTCGGGCGTGTCGGTGGCGAATAAGACGTATGACGCGACCACGGCCGCCACCGTTTCGGGGACGGCCACCTTAGGTAATGCGATTGGCTCGGACCAGGTGAGTCTGTCAAGCGCGGCACTCACCGCTGCATTCGGCTCGAAGAACGCGGGTGTGGAGACGGCCGCGATTGTGGGCTACACGCTGGCAGGTGCCGATAGCGGCAACTATTCGGTGGTGCTGGCGCCATCGATGGCGAGCGCCTCGATCTCGCAGGCGCAGATTACGGTCTCAGGCGTGACGGTCGCCAACAAGACGTATGACGCGACGACTTCAGCAACCGTGGCGTCCGCAGGTTCCATCACGGGCCAGACGGGGGCGATGACGGGTGACGCGGTGAGTCTCTCGGGTGCGGCGCTCACCGCTGCATTCGGCTCGAAGAACGCTGGAGTGGAGACCGCCACGCTCTCGGGCTTTACGCTCACCGGGGCCGATGCGGGCAACTATGTGATTGTGTCGAAGCCGAGTGCGGCCACGGCCACGATCTCGCAGGCGCAGATTACGGTCTCGGGCGTGTCGGTGGCGAATAAGACGTATGACGCGACCACGGCCGCCACCGTTTCGGGGACGGCCACCTTAGGTAATGCGATTGGCTCGGACCAGGTGAGTCTGTCAAGCGCGGCACTCACCGCTGCATTCGGCTCGAAGAACGCGGGTGTGGAGACGGCCGCGATTGTGGGCTACACGCTGGCAGGTGCCGATAGCGG
>NZ_FCOX02000275.1 GCF_900044055.2 Caballeronia calidae
TATGTGATTGTGTCGAAGCCGAGTGCGGCCACGGCCACGATCTCGCAGGCGCAGATTACGGTCTCGGGCGTGACGGTGGCTAATAAGACGTACGACGCGACCACGGCCGCCACCGTTTCGGGGACGGCCACCTTAGGTAATGCGATTGGCTCGGACCAGGTGAGTCTGTCAAGCGCGGCACTCACGGCGGCATTCGGCTCGAAGAACGCGGGGGTGGAGACGGCCGCGATTGTGGGCTACACGCTGGCAGGTGCCGATAGCGGCAACTATTCGGTGGTGCTGGCGCCATCGATGGCGAGCGCCTCGATCTCGCAAGCGCAGATTACGGTCTCGGGCGTGACGGTCGCCAACAAGACGTACGATGCGACGACTTCAGCAACCGTGGCGTCCGCAGGTTCCATCACGGGCCAGACGGGGGCGATGACGAGTGATGCGGTGAGTCTCTCGGGTGCGGCGCTCACGGCTGCATTCGGCTCGAAGAACGCTGGAGTGGAGACCGCCACGCTCTCGGGCTTTACGCTCACGGGGGCCGATGCGGGCAACTATGTGATCGCCTCGAAGCCGAGTGCGGCCACGGCCACGATCTCGCAGGCGCAGATTACGGTCTCGGGCGTGTCGGTGGCGAATAAGACGTATGACGCGACCACGGCCGCCACCGTTTCGGGGACGGCCACCTTAGGTAATGCGATTGGCTCGGACCAGGTGAGTCTGTCAAGCGCGGCACTCACCGCTGCATTCGGCTCGAAGAACGCGGGGGTGGAGACGGCCTCGATTGTGGGCTACACGCTGGCAGGTGCCGATAGCGGCAACTATTCGGTGGTGCTGGCGCCATCGATGGCGAGCGCCTCGATCTCGCAGGCGCAGATTACGGTCTCGGGCGTGACGGTGGCTAATAAGACGTACGATGCGACGACTTCAGCAACCGTGGCGTCCACCGGTTCCATCACGGGCCAGACGGGGGCGATGACGAGTGATGCGGTGAGTCTCTCGGGTGCGGCGCTCACCGCTGCATTCGGCTCGAAGAACGCTGGAGTGGAGACCGCCACGCTCTCGGGCTTTACGCTCACGGGGGCCGATGCGGGCAACTATGTGATCGCCTCGAAGCCGAGTGCGGCCACGGCCACGATCTCGCAGGCGCAGATTACGGTCTCGGGCGTGTCGGTGGCGAATAAGACGTATGACGCGACCACGGCCGCCACCGTTTCGGGGACGGCCACCTTAGGTAATGCGATTGGCTCGGACCAGGTGAGTCTGTCAAGCGCGGCACTCACCGCTGCATTCGGCTCGAAGAACGCGGGTGTGGAGACGGCCGCGATTGTGGGCTACACGCTGGCAGGTGCCGATAGCGG
>NZ_FCOX02000276.1 GCF_900044055.2 Caballeronia calidae
CGCCGATGCCTCCGCGCTCTACGCCCGCAACCTTCTGGACTTCCTGAAACTGATCCTGACGAAGGAAGGCACGCTCAACATCGATCTCGCGGACGACATCGTCGCGGCCACGCTCCAGTGCCGCGACGGTCAAGTGGCGCGCGCCACGGCATAACACGGAGACGCACATGGATGTCATCAATCACACGGTGATCAACCTCATCATCTTCGTGCTGGCCATTTACGTCGGCTACCACGTGGTGTGGAACGTCACGCCTGCATTGCACACGCCGCTGATGGCGGTGACCAACGCGATTTCGGCGATCGTCATCGTCGGCGCGATGCTCGCGGTCGGCCTCACGGTCGGCGCGGCGGGCAAGTTCTTCGGCACGCTCGCCGTGCTGCTCGCGGCGGTGAACGTGTTCGGCGGCTTTCTCGTCACAAGGCGAATGCTCGAGATGTTCAAGAAGAAAGAACCCAAGAAGATCACGAGCAAGGAGGGCGCGTAAATGAGCCTGAACGTCGTTACTCTCCTGTACCTCGTCGCCTCGGTGTGCTTCATCCAGGCGCTGAAGGGCTTGTCCAATCCGAAGACCGCGCGCATCGGCAATACGTTCGGCATGGCGGGCATGGCGATCGCCATTCTCACCACGCTCGCGCTGATCGTTAAACAGGCGGCTTATCTCGAAGCGAATCTCGCGCTCGGGCTGTCGTTGCTGTTCGTCGCGTTGATCATCGGTGGCGGCGCGGGCGCGTATATCGCGGCGAAAGTCGAGATGACGAAGATGCCCGAACTGGTCGCGGCGATGCACTCGCTGATCGGTCTTGCGGCTGTCTGTATCGCGTATGGCGTGGTCGCCGAGCCTGCCGCGTTCGGGCTGGCGCCGCTCGGTGAGCCGATTCCGTACGGCAATCGCGTCGAGTTGTTCATCGGCACGTTCGTCGGGGCGATCACGTTCTCGGGCTCGGTCATCGCGTTCGGGAAACTGTCGGGCAAGTACAAGTTCCGGCTGTTTCAGGGCGCGCCGGTCGTGTATTCGGGACAGCATCTGATCAACCTGCTGCTCGCCGTCGCGATGGTCGGCTTCGGCGTGATCTTCATGCTCACCGAATCGTGGCTGCCGTTCATCATCATGACGATCATCGCGTTCGCGCTGGGCGTGCTGATCATCATTCCGATCGGCGGCGCGGACATGCCGGTGGTCGTGTCGATGCTGAACTCGTACTCGGGCTGGGCGGCGGCGGGCATCGGCTTCTCGCTGAACAATCCGATGCTGATCATCGCCGGTTCGCTGGTGGGTTCGTCGGGTGCGATTCTGTCGTACATCATGTGCAAGGCGATGAACCGGTCGTTCTTCAACGTGATTC
>NZ_FCOX02000277.1 GCF_900044055.2 Caballeronia calidae
GCAGGCGAAAGGACGATTATTGGCCTCTGGGGGACCCTTCCAGAAGGCGCCGCACTTTAACACGAAGTCCGTCGGCAACCAAAGCGTCAGTCACGCGCGTGAACGCGTGGCAGGTGGGGGCAGGGGTTGGCGCGCCGACTAGCTAAGCCGGCAACCACTGAATCTCCGGACATTGATCGCAATCTAATGGTGAAGTAGTCGCCCTGCGAAATTCAATCCTGAAATGAATCTAAGTTTGCGTTAAGGGTTGTCGGTCAACGTTTTTCGAAATTGACGCGTTGACGTAAGGAGTACAACAACGCTAACGGCCGTCGAGGAAGTGCTGAGCGAGCGTGAGCCACGAAAATCGATGGACTGTTTTGTAGCATAATGAGGGACGGGCGGCGAAGTAAAACGGGGACCGTGCTGTCTCAGAACGGCTCGTCGAGAGTCTCGTGCGACAGCTGGGTTGGCCTCTGGTACCAGGGCTCACGGTAGCGGCGAATCTGGGTGGCGTAGGCGCAGCTGAACCAGAGATAGAAGTCCTCGAGGAAGAACGGCATCATGTAGGCGCCTCGTCTGAAGCGATGCTCGCCACGGCAATGGAATTTGCGAGCACTCAGTCGATGACGCTTGAGTAAATCGCACGATGGATTGAAGCTGTGCATGGCGAGCCCGTGCGTACTGGGAAACCTTGCCGAACTCCCTTCGGCGCGAAGGCTTCTCCTTCAAGCGCAGCCGCTCTGCGCTCAAAAAAAGAGCGCGCGTGATCAGGAAGACTTCGAGATGAAGTCTGCCACGCCGGGCGAACCGTTCTTCATTTGCGTGCTGATCCGGTGGCGCTGGACGCCTTGGGTCCGCGATGAGCTAGATCCTATGCAGCGTGAGAGTCGTCGAGGCCCCAAGCCGTAAGATTGGCGTGGCCAAGCCTTGCTCAATGGAGGGGCATCATGGACGCACATCACGTTACCGAACCCCATGCTGAAGACGTCATACTGGCGGTATCGCTCGAACTCGCGGCCAGGAAGTGGAAGGTCGCGCTCCACGATGGCCGGCGCGAGCGGCCCGCCGTCCATACGGTCGAGCAGCCGCAGGCCGCCGCCCGCCTGCAGGCCGTGCTCGGCCTGATCGAGGCCCACAAGGAGAAGTGGTTACTGCCCACCGGCGTGCGCGTCGTCGTGAGCTACGAGGCCGGCCAGGACGCGTTCTGGATCTGTCGCGCGCTGCAGGCGCACGGCATCGAGTGCTACGTCATCGATGCGGCCAGCATCCCGGTAGAACGTCACAAGCGGCGCGCGAAGACGGACCGGCTCGATGTAAC
>NZ_FCOX02000278.1 GCF_900044055.2 Caballeronia calidae
ACTTCGCCGGGATAGACCGACAAGCGCACGTCGTTGAGCGCGCGCACGCCGGGAAAGGTCTTGCTGATGCCGCGCATTTCCAGCAGCGGCTGCTTCGGCTTCGTGGGCGACATAGAGTTGACCTCTTGCGAATTTGACGCCAGGCACCCCGATCCGAGGCTGCCCGACTAATTAAATCAAGTTGATTTATTTAAGCAGGCAGCAGAAAAACTGTCACCTTAGGGAAATCCCAAGTAGTGCTCAGAAGTAGGTTTTTAATTAGCTGTCTGGCTGAGCGGTCGGCGCGGACTTTATTTGGCGGTCTTCTCGGATCCGGTGTATTGGGTTCGAGAAGGCTTACATCGGTTAGAGCTTCAGGTCGAGCAGTGCCTGTCTCATGACGGAGGCATCTGCATCCAGACCGGTCCAGTATTTGATGGCTATGATCCCTTGATTGACCAGCATGCCGAGTCCATCCGCAATTCGACATCCTCTAGATTCGGCGGACCGCAGCAACTGTGTGAAAGGAGGGTTGGGGATGCCGTCCGCTACGACCATGTCACTGCTCAGGCTTTCGAGGTTGATATCGAGTGAAGCGCTGACGTCGGGATAAAGACCGATTGATGTCGCATTGATGACGATGTCGGTGTCGGAAGGTAACGAGTACGTTTTCTCCCAGCAATGGAAGCTAGCGTCCGCCTTCGTTCGATGAATCAGGAGGTTGGCTAGGAATCCGCGCGGCAGACAGAATTTGAGCTGCCGGTACTGACGCCACATCGTGCGGGCGTCAACGCCGATTGCGGTTTGGCCCGCCATTGCGCGCAAAAGTGGCTTTCCCGGCGGCGAAATCAGGGCAATGTTGTCCCCTTCGGGACTTACGCAGGCGTCATTTTCGACATTCTGCGTAGGTTCAGCGCCGCGCAGACGAGTTTCCATTCGGCCTGTGCCTTGGCCAGTCCACGCATGCTGAATTGTCGAAATCCGAGAACGCTCTTTACCCAGGCATTCGGCGGTTCGGACAGCCATTTGCGCTTTCGATAGGCCGCCTGAGTTTGCGCACAAGTAAACTTGTCGGCCATCGCGGCGCATAGCGGGCGCTTCCGGGCATCGACCTTCACCTCTTTCTTGCCCTCGCGTCCGGGCGCCACGATCAACTCGGCGGGGTGCTCGCGCAATTGTTCGAACGTCGCCTCCGAGCGGTAGCCCGCATCGGCAAGGACTTGCTTGGGGGCGGCCCCGGCGTCGCGCGCTACCGCCGCCAGAACGATCGGCAATTGGCCGCTGTCGGCAGCACAGTTACCCAGTTCGGCC
>NZ_FCOX02000279.1 GCF_900044055.2 Caballeronia calidae
TGCCCACTGAAAAAGTAGTGGGCACATTCTGCGTTGCATCGCCTCCGCCTTCTACGTGGGCCGAATTGAGCGCTTTCGAATTGCTGGACCCGAAAAAACATAAGCAGTATCGCATCCGCCCGGTGAGTTGCTATCGGTTTGCGTCGCATCTTTTGAGTGCGCCCATTGGCCTCAATGAGGTGGTGCCGTTAAGCCGCACCTGTGTGGTGGCGATCGTGCGAAACGATCTGGGCAAGCCTCATTTTCATGTGATCATGGGGATCGAGAAGGGAGAAAATCTTCTGCTCGACGCCAACGGACAGTGGCGCGGCGGGGCGCATATCCCGAAGTTTTTGCAGCGCTACCCGTTTATTCCCATTGAGCATCCGGGCGATCCGGAAAAATTCTCAGTCGGCGTGGATTCGACTTGCGCGGATTTTAATACCACGGAGGGTCAACCGCTGTTTCAGCAATACGAGGAGGGACCCACGCAGGTCGTCAAAGATGTGATTGCCCAGCTTCAGGCCTTCAATGCGCAGACCTTGGCGGGGGCGCGCCTGTGCGAAGAACTAGCCGAATTGGACCTGCTTGAGCCGCAAACGGCCAGCATCCAATTCGATCACGTGGCGTCTGAGCGGCGCCTCGACGGGCTCATGATCGTGAATGAAGCGAAATTCTGCGCACTGCCCGATGAGACGTTAGCCAAATGGACCCGCTGCGGGGCCACCGCGGTCATTCTGGCGCATCTGCAAAGTTTGCCGAATTTTTCTCGTTTTCTGACATTGCGCGCAAGCTAAAGCGGGGCACGCGTGGCCGAATCAACGCAACGTCTCGCTTAAGCGAGACGCGCTTGGCGGGCGCGCCCCTCTCTTGAGTTCAGAGTGGTGATGTATTCAGACTCCGATGGCCTCACGCAGGCGTTGGCCTTAGGCACCCAATGTCTGCTCAGGGGCGAGGCGCAGCGTGCTTGTGTGCTGTTTGAACAGGCGCTGGCCAGCGCGGACCACCGCGCGGATGGGTGGTTGAACTATGCCATTGCGCTGTCGGTCTCGGGACGTCAAGCGCAAGCGCGGCATGCGTATGAGCGTGCGCGTTTGCTGGCGCCCCATGACCACGGCGTGTTGTCCAATTACGCCACGTTCTTGCTGGCGCAGGGAACTCATGATGCGGAGCTTGAGTGCGTGCTGCGCGCCGCGGTGGCGGCCAAGAGCGATGAAAGCGCTCAATTCGGCCCACGTAGAAGGCGGAGGCGATGCAACGCAGAATGTGCCCACTACTTTTTCAGTGGGCA
>NZ_FCOX02000280.1 GCF_900044055.2 Caballeronia calidae
CTTAACGCTGAATACAAAAGGGACTTACTGCACAAGCTCGCGCTGCAGGCCCACCGCCTTCTTGGCGCGGCGGCTGCGCTCGACGACACGCTCACGCGAATTGACCCGTTTGATCCGGAGGGCCGGGCGAAGGTGCTGAAGGACATCGCGCCACGCTTGGTCCGTGCTCCGGCAGATCAACAAATGGCCATGGCCAACTGCATACTGACGCGCATTAGTACGCTTGACGCCCCCACGCGAGTGTTTATGTTGAAAGATCTCACGGAATGGAGTCGCGCGATGGATCAATGTGCCGACCGAGTGGCTACTCTCACTGGCGTGCTCGAGCATATTGGGACGCTGGATGCCACTGAGCAACTGACTCTGCTAGACGCGATTCTTCGATTCGACAGGTCAACGTCAGAAGCGGAAAAGACAGGGGTGTTCAGCGGTGTACTGAACAAAATCGGCAGTTTTGATAAGGCCATACAGCCGTCGGCATGGGAAAAAATGTTGCAGCACTTCAAAATCCTTCCTGGCAATGCGCAGACGACGGCGTTTGATGACCTCCTCAAGCAGATCGACACGCTTGACGCCATGGTTAAACAAGGCGCGCTGAACCGACTTCAGTCCTATATCGTTCCCCTTCTCCCTGAGAGTGAGCGATTGAGCGCATCGGCGCGGATTCAGAAACATCAATATCAGGGGTAGGGCAGGGCCATCGCATAGAGGTGGCGATCCCCACAAGACGTGCCTGTTGCGCAATCGGCAGCGCGTGTGCACGGTTGATCATCGCTTTCCGCTCAGCAACCCCGCCTTGCTGAGCGCTCCGCTTAAAAAATCGTTCTCCAGCGTCAAACCCAATCTTCGCGTGGAACACCGTGACGTCCACTGGTGGCTCACCCGTCGTCGACTTGCCCGTCTCGAACAATTCCGACACGCGCTCCTGCAACTGCTTCTTCCAGTCCGTAATCTGGTTCGGATGAACGTCGTACTGCTGCGCCAGTTCTGCAAGCGTCTTGTCGGCCTTGAGCGCCGCCAGAGCCACCTTTGCCTTGAACGCAGGTGAGTGCGTCCGTCGGTTTCGTTTTGTCATCTTCTGGTTCCTTATTGCCGGCCATTATGACCGACTCACGACCCAGCTTTTCCACTCAACGAACCGTCCGAATTCTCGACGCCACCTCTGATTGGCCGCGCCGTGGCCCGTGGAAATCGTTCGCGTTTGATGTATGAAATTTCGTTTTGTTCCTAGTTTTCTGCTATTGGCATGCTAGCGTTTTCGGTTAAGC
>NZ_FCOX02000281.1 GCF_900044055.2 Caballeronia calidae
CCTTTCTCTGCTGCGAGAGGAAGTGAGCCGAAGCGGCGGTGACTTGCTGACACTGGCAAGGTGACGTAGTCCGCGGGAAACGGGGCTTGCGGCGAAGCGATTACGCCAAGATGAGCCTCTAGGCTGAGCATGGGACGGTTGAGGAACACGAACCTGTTAAACCGCATCTGAGGGTTGAAGCGTCACCCCTACCCACATCGCTTTATGGGTAGGTCGCGAACTGTTGCCGGTCACATGTAGGGCTTGGCAGCACGAGTGCAGACCGGACACGTATGCTGGTTGGCATGGAACCATGGGGAGCGCGCAGCTAGACCGTGGCGTTTGCGACGACTTGCGGCAAGCAAGGATAAAGACTGCGACAGGCAACCTCGCCCGTGTGTTGAGTCCGGCATGTGAACTGGGGAAGGTCTGCACGAATGCCAAGGGAGTGTGCCCCCGATGACGTGCAGGCTGGCGGAGCCTTCGTAGTAGTCCGAGGTCGGGAAAGCCGGCCACATGGCGAAGGGAGGCAGTTTAAGTGGTTTGCTGAGTTAATTAACTGACCATAGTGAGGTGAAGACCTTTGATAATCAGTGAAATGCAAAGCAAACTGGCGACATGGTCGACGGAGAACAGAGAGCGCAAGTTCGATCGACTCCTGAGACTGATTGCTGACAGGGAGTGGCTGAGCGAAGCGGCTCGTATTACGCTGGCATCCAGCGGAGCCCGCACGCCGGGCGTGGACGGCGTTGACCGGCGCATGATGGAAGCGAATCTCCAGCATGAGCTGTCGACGATACGCGAGGAGTTGCTGGCGGGCTCGTATAGTCCGCTGCCTGCACGTCGCGTATACATACCGAAGGCGAACGGCAAGCTCAGACCACTCGGCATCCCTTGTCTGCGGGATCGGATTGTGCAAAGGGCGATGCTGATGGTAATGGAGCCTATCTGGGAGAGTGACTTCCATTCGGCTTCATATGGCTTCAGGCCCGCCCGTAGCGTACACCACGCGATCCGCGCGGTGAAGCTTCAGTTGCAAGACGGCGGTGAAAACAGTGTCGCCGGACGCTGGGTCATCGAGGGTGACCTCGCCAGCTACTTCGACACCGTTCATCATCGTCTGCTTCTGAAGGGAATCCGCAAGCGGATCGCCGATCAGCGCTTCCTTGCCCTGCTCTGGAAGTTCATCAAGGCGGGTTGCGTGGATCGTGATCTGTTTCGTGCATCGAGCGAAGGCGTTCCTCAAGGGGGCGTCATCTCACCCTTGTTATCCAACATCATGCTGCA
>NZ_FCOX02000282.1 GCF_900044055.2 Caballeronia calidae
CTTGAGTTGCTTCCCGAAAACCTGATCTTTTGACCTCAAAAGCCCGGCCTGTCTTAGCGCCGGGCTTTTTTAGGTAGGCAAGATTGTAGGCATGTATTTTACAAAAATATATCTTGATTTAGCGAACTAATGGTATATAACGTGGGCATGCACATCCACGTCATTCCGAACCGCGACTCGCCGCCCACCGTGCTGCTGCGCGAGTCCTACCGCGACGGCAAGACCGTCAAGAAACGCACCCTCGCCAATCTCTCCTCGCTGCCCGCCGGGCAGATCGAGCTGATCCGCCAAGTGCTGCGGGGCGAGCGACTGGTCGCACCAGCGTCGCTCTTCGAGATCGATGCCTCGCGTCATCACGGTCATGTGCAGGCGGTCTGGCTAGCCATGCAGCGCCTGGGGCTGCCGCAGTTGCTGTCCAGCCGCGCATGCGTCGAACGCCAGCGCGTGCTGGCGATGATTGCCGCGCGGATCCTACGGCCCCACAGCAAGCTCGCCACCACGCGCTGGTGGGACACCACCACCGTGCCGGAGCTGTTTGAACTGGACGCCTGTGATGAGCAGGCGCTGTATGCCGCGATGGACTGGCTGCTCGAGCGCCAGGATGCGATCCAGGGCAAGCTCGCGAAGCGTCACCTGCAGCCCGGCAGCATCGTGCTGTATGACCTGACTTCGAGCTACTTCGAGGGCAGCACCTGTGAGCTGGCCGCCCTCGGGTACAACCGTGACGGCAAGCGCGGCAAGCTGCAGGTCAACTATGGACTGCTTACCGATGCGCGCGGTGTGCCGGTTTCCATTTCGGTGTTTGAGGGCAACACGGCCGACTCGGACACGTTCATGCCACAGGTCAGGCAGCTGCGTGAGCGCTTTGGCATCGACGAGATGGTGCTGGTGGGCGACCGTGGCATGATCGCCCAGACCCATATCGATGCGCTCAAGGCGGACGCCGGATTGCAGTGGATCACCGCACTGAAGACCGGCAGCCTGCGTGTGCTGGCCAGCGATGGAGCACTGCAGCTGGGGCTCTTTGATGAGCGCAACCTGTTCGAATTCACCCACCCGGACTATCCTGGCGAGCGCCTGGTTGCCTGCCGCAACCCCGAGCTGGCGAAAATGCGTGCCCACAAGCGACAGGCGCTGCTGGAGGCCACCGTTGCCCTGCTCGAACCGATCCGCCAACGGGTCGCCGCCGGGCGTCTGAAAGGCCAGGACCGCATCGGCCTGTGCGTGGGCAAGGTGCTAA
>NZ_FCOX02000283.1 GCF_900044055.2 Caballeronia calidae
TGACAAATCCGTTCTCCTCGTGCGACGAGGTGCCAAAAGAATCAAAGGGATGATAGAGGTTAATTTTCATAAAGCGCTTGTTAGATAAAAATAAGTTTTCAGGAGAAACTGATTTTAAATGCGTCTTCGCGTTTTCGTGTGGGTAAATTTCATCTTAAGACGGCTTGAACGCCAAGCTGGGCGGGGGTTTGCGAGATTTTCGAGTGTCGAAAAATCTGGCATGATTTTCCGATGAGGTATTGTCAGGTTGTTGCGCGGTCGGCGGATATAATGTTGCATGAAGAAAGCTTCCATGTCCGCGTCGCCATCGACCGATGCGTCGATCTCGTTCAAGGGTTATCGATTTCCGCCCGACGTCATCAGCTATGCTGTGTGGCTGTACTATCGCTTCCCGCTGAGCCTGCGTATGGTCGAAGAGATCTTGGCTGCGCGCGGTATCGAGCTGACGTATGAGACGGTGCAGGACTGGGCGGCAAAGTTCGGTCTGGCAATCGCCAAACGTATCCGTTCGACGGCGCTGGGGCGCGGCGACAAGTGGCATCTTGATGAGGTCGTGGTGACGATCAACGGCAAGAAGCACTGGCTGTGGCGGGCGGTCGACCAGCACGGCTCGGTGCTCGACGTACTGGTGCAAAGCCATCGCGACACGGCGGCGGCCAAACGGCTGATGCGCAAGCTGCTCAGGCGCCATGTCCGTCCACGCTGGCTTGCCAGTTCCTTTGAAAGGATCTCGCGAGATTTCTTCGATCAAACCGTTGATCTCAGCGACAATCGCTAGATCCTATGCAGCGTGAGAGTCGTCGAGGCCCCAAGCCGTAAGATTGGCGTGGCCAAGCCTTGCTCAATGGAGGGGCATCATGGACGCACATCACGTTACCGAACCCCATGCTGAAGACGTCATACTGGCGGTATCGCTCGAACTCGCGGCCAGGAAGTGGAAGGTCGCGCTCCACGATGGCCGGCGCGAGCGGCCCGCCGTCCATACGGTCGAGCAGCCGCAGGCCGCCGCCCGCCTGCAGGCCGTGCTCGGCCTGATCGAGGCCCACAAGGAGAAGTGGTTACTGCCCACCGGCGTGCGCGTCGTCGTGAGCTACGAGGCCGGCCAGGACGCGTTCTGGATCTGTCGCGCGCTGCAGGCGCACGGCATCGAGTGCTACGTCATCGATGCGGCCAGCATCCCGGTAGAACGTCACAAGCGGCGCGCGAAGACGGACCGGCTCGATGTAAC
>NZ_FCOX02000284.1 GCF_900044055.2 Caballeronia calidae
GTAAGCGGTCCGTTGTCGGCGTCCTTCCCGCGCGATGAGTGATAGGCGATGCTGGTGTCCACTTCAACTTTCAAGTGGACACTACCCATGGCAGAGGACAGGAATCTGAAGGAGCGGCTGGTAAGGGGCTTTGAGCGTGATGGCAAGCGCCGTTGCTTTGATGAACAGGCCAAGCGTGAGTTGGTGCTGGCCTGTCTGCGATCAGGGGTGTCCGTCGCCGGGATGGCGCTGGAATACGGCCTGAACGCCAACCTGTTGCGTAAATGGATTCGTCAGTATCAAAGCGATGCTACCAGTGATGGGGCGCCGAACGGCGTGGCCAAGGCAATGCCGACGTTCATCCCGGTCGTTCAGCCGGGACATGCCGATGTTACGGCATGCGAGGCTCATGCGGCACCGGTTGCGCTCGCACGGCAGGCGCAACGCGTCACGCTGCCGTCGCAACTGATTGCCGAACTGCCTAACGGTGTGAAGCTCACCCTTGAATGTGCCGGCGATGATTCAAGCCTGGTGATGACGATGATCGAGACGCTGGGAAGGTGCCATGTTCCGGTTCGACGCTGATCTGAAGGTTTACGTTCACCGCGATGCCGTCGATTTCCGCAAGGGCATTACGGGCCTTTCGACGATCGTGGAGCAGGCACTGGGACTCGATCCGTTCGCACGGGCGGTCTACGTGTTCCGCAACCGGCGTGCCGATCGCCTGAAGCTTCTGCTATGGGAGCGTAACGGGTTCTGGCTGATGCTGCGCCGCCTGGAGGCTGACCGCTTTGCCTGGCCGCGCAGCGAACCAGTACTGGAACTGAGTGTCGAGCAACTGCATTGGCTGCTGGAGGGCATTGATCTGGCAGCGATGCGCAAGCACCCGGCGCGATACTATGCACGCGTGAGCTGAGGAGGATGTATCGCTGTCGCACGAGCGCAGCGCGGGCACAACAATTTGCGCGGTGACGTAAACCTATTTCGCAGCGCAAGCCGGTATGGTTGTGGCATGAACCGCATTTTGATCACCGCCGAAGAACTCGCTGCCCTCATCGCCGAACGCGATGCGATGCTCGCCGAGCGCGACGCGCTGCGTGGCGAACTGCGGGTCACGAAGGTCGAGCGTGATTTGCTCAAGGAACAGCTGAAGGCATTCGAGCGACGGCTGTTCGGGGCGAAGAGCGAAGCACGCAGCGATGCCCAGCGGGACCTGTTCCTCAATGAAGCGGAAGC
>NZ_FCOX02000285.1 GCF_900044055.2 Caballeronia calidae
ATGAACGGCGCGCCGCCGCTTCCAGAAACGCAATCAGCAACGGATGCGGCGCGCCATCACGCGACGACAGTTCCGGATGCCCCTGCATGCCTGCAAAGAACGGATGCTTATCGGCCTCGATGGCATCGGCGATCGAGCCGCTCTCGTCGTGCGCGCTGACGGTCACGCCGAGCGTCGCGAGCGGCGCTTCGAGCGCCGGATTGAGCCTGTAGCGATGATTGCAGAGAATGCTCGCCTGCGCGCCGAGCATGGCCGCGATACGCGATCCCGGCACCAGGCTTATCGGCCGCAAGCCTGAGCGATGCAACAACACGCCATCCTCGCCAACATGAATCGGCTCGAAGCTGGCGACGCGCGCATCGGGCTGCGCTTCCTTCATGCCGATCTCATCGCTCTTCAACGCGAGCCGCGCGATGGCCGTCGCCATTGACTGCATGCCGAGACCCAAACCCACGACCGGAATCGACGCGAGCCAACCGAAACGCGCGGCCTCGATCTGTCCCGCCACTCGCGCCATGTCGGCGCCGCCCGGCAAAAGAATGCCGTGTGCATCTGCGAGCAAAGTTTCTGCGTTGTCGCGGTCGATGTCCTGCGCCGCGATGAAGTGCACGTCGAGATCGAAGCCGAGCGCATCGGCGGCGTCACCGAGGGCGGCGAGCGTCGCGGGGTATTGCTGATGCTGGTCGCACTCACGGCCTATCAGCGCAATCGTCATGGACGGTCCGCTCGCGCGCGATGCGGCTTCTTCCGTGGAACGCCATCTGCCATAGCGATCCCGATGCGCTTGCAAAACCACGCCCGAGCCATCTTCGACGAGCTGTGCGCTATCGGCTTCATGAACGACGCGCAACATCTCTACGTCTTCGGCGCATTGCGTAGGAAACGCCTTGAACGATCGCACGAGAAGCACGATATCGCGCGTGCGCGCGAGCGCAAAAATCTCATGGCATGGTTCGGCAGTATCGGGCAGGCCCGTGCGTGTGCGCCAGATCAGACCGCTCGCGACTAACCGTCCATCCGCTGTGACGTGCCGATGCGCATCGGGAAACCGCCGTTCGTCGAAATGCACGCCTGCGCAGCGGAGTTCGGCATTCAAAGTCCCGGCGAACAGCGCGGGAAGGGCGCCGAATTGCGCCGGCTCGGGGGTAGCGTCTTCGATGAGATAGAGCATGGAAGGCCATCCGATAAAAAGAAAAACCCGCGACACGGCACA
>NZ_FCOX02000286.1 GCF_900044055.2 Caballeronia calidae
TTGCTGATGCATGCATGATGTAATGGGACTGGCGAGTCGTGAAAAATATCTGCTATGGATGTGAAGCGTATGAAATTGCAAAGTATTCGGATGTGTGGTTTCCAGTCGTTCGGACCGGAACCGACCGAGCTCAGCCTCAATGACATTACGTATCTAATCGGACCCAACGGCTCTGGCAAAACGGCAGCGCTGCAAGGGCTGTGCCGGATGTTCGCTTTCGATCCCTCCATGAGGCGAGTTCAACGTTCGGATTTCCATGTTCCCTACGACGAGGAAAGCGTTCCGGACGAAAGACACCTCTGGATCGAAGCAGATTTCGTCTTTCCTGAACTCGAGAAGGACGGCGACAACTCGACCGTCGCGCCACATTTCGGCCATATGCGTTTGGACACTGCTGGTGGCATGCCGCGAGTTCGATATCGGTTGAGCGCCTCGATCGGCGTTGATGGCGAAATCGACGAATCCTTTGTATATGTTCTTGACCTGAACAGTGACGGTTCACCCATGACGACAGCCCAGGTGCCTCGCGTGGAACGGAACCACGTTCAGGTTCACTACTTGCCTGCGCGTCGTGACCCCGCCGAACACATTGCTTTTGGTGCCAACGCGTTGCTCGGCAGAATCCTGCGGGCCGTCAACTGGACAAGCGAGCGCGACGCGGTTAAAGGCTTTACTGACCAGATTAGCAAAAGCCTGGCAGCAAATGTATCGGTTGCTACGCTCAGTGAGACCTTGAGAAAGAGCTGGGGCACGTTGCACAAAGGTAGTTTCTTTGCCGATCCTCACGTCACGTCACGTTCGTTGCGTCGGAGATTGAGGCGTTGTTGCGACACCTGTCCGTCTCCTTCTCGCCGGCAAGTGGTTGCGGGTTTTCCATCGTTACAAATTAGGTAGGATACCTGTATCACTCAAGAGTGACGAGTTTTTCGTGAAGATTTGATCGTCGGCAAGTAGCGGGAACGGGCCTCCGCCCCGGAGTATCTTTCATCCTTTTCGGGTGGTGTCTGCGTAATCAATCAGGTCCGGATTTGACCTATGTGCCTAGTCGGAACAACTCGAAGCGTTCGAGGTCCTGCCTTTCGCCGATGAATTTCGCGAAGATATTTGTTTGCGCGGTATTCACGAGAAATTCCGGCAGACTTTGGCGTAGGGCGTTGGCGACGACGAGCTCGGAAGGTGGGATTCCGGGGCGAACGGTGCGCAGCCATGATC
>NZ_FCOX02000287.1 GCF_900044055.2 Caballeronia calidae
AGCGAGCACGATCTTCTGACGTCACTCGGACAATGATCGGTCGTTGTTCTGAACCAATCTTTGGCATGTTCGATCCTGTGATTGTGGTTAAGGGGGTGGGATTAAATCTGACGCCCGTTTCGTGCAGCATATAGCCTGTACGATTGGTTAAAAACCTCCCCCGTGCATTTTTCTGCATGCTGTTCTTTGGTACATTAATTTAGTAGTACTATGCTAGTTAGTCAATACAAAAGCTCGAAGATTAACGATGACGCTTTGGATGGCTTGGTGGGACGCGATCTGGTTGCTGCGGCCTGCGTTCTCTCGTCTGCGCAGTTTCATGTGGTTCGCAACTGCCGTGGCAGGCTTGACGGTGCGCACCGAGTTGCTGGGCGTGACCAGCATCGTGCGTGCGCTCAAACTGCGGCCGACTCTGTACAACAAGCTGCGTGACAGCTTGCACAGCGACGCCGTGCAGCTCTCGGCGCTGTGGACGCAGGCGGTGCTGCGCCTGTTCCCTGAGCCGCTACGCGTCAATGGTCGGCGCGTCCTGGTTGGAGACGGCATCAAGATCCCCAAGAGCGGCAGGAAGATGCCCGGCGTCAAGTTGCTGCATCAACAGTCCGACTCCAACACCAAGCCCGAGTACATCATGGGACACTCCATGCAGGCAGTCAGCATACTCGTGCGGGCCGCCCAGAGCGTCATTGCCGTACCGCTGGCCGTGCGCATTCACGAAGGTCTGGTGTGGTCCAACCGCGATCGACGTACCTTGCTCGACAAGATGATCTCGCTGTTGGGGATCGTCTCGGTCGAGGAGCCGTTCTACTTCGTCGCCGATGCCTACTACGCTGCTCGCAAGATCGTCAAAGGCCTGCGCGATCAGGACAACCATTTGGTCACGCGCGTGAAGTCCAATGCAGTCGCCTATGCCCCGTACGTGCAGCAAGGACCGCGCAAACGGGGCCGCCCCAGGCGCTACGGCGCCAAGATCCAACTCAAATCGCTGCTGGCTGATCCACTGTCCTCGCAACCCGCGCCCAGCCCCGTCTATGGCGAACACAACGTCATCATCCGGTATCGAGTCTGCGATCTACTGTGGCCGGCGTGCGGTCGGCTCGTTCGCTTCGTGGCAGTGAGTCACCCTTGCCGGGGCGCGTGCCTGTTGATGTGCACCGACCTCGGCCTGGATCCCATCGAAATCATTCGCTTGTATG
>NZ_FCOX02000288.1 GCF_900044055.2 Caballeronia calidae
ACGTGTGCCCGAAGGGGCTCAACCCGACCAAGGCGATCGGCAAGATCAAGGAATTGATGGTGCGAAGGGCTGTCTGAAATGGACGAATCACATCAGTCCGACCCCCTTCGCCGAGCGCGCCTCCGCTGGCGCGCGCGGCGCGGCTTGCTGGAAAACGATCTGATCTTCGAGCGTTTTTTCAGCCGATATGAGCATGACCTCAGTGACGCCGATGTGGCCGCTTTGACCCGCCTGCTGGAGCTGAGCGACAACGAACTGATGGACCTGCTGCTCGCGCGCACCGAGCCGGAAGGCGATCTCGCCACGCCGGACGTGCGGCGTCTGCTGGAAATGCTGCGCTCCGTGTGATTTCAGCAGGAATTCGCGGAGTTTTGCAAAATAGGCCTGTGTAGAACAGACAGGCCCATCGAACAGTTTTGCGGCGCAGCTTCCGTCGTGCAAATTATCGAAAACCTGTACCCATACTTCGATTGAGGATGTGCTATGACCCCGTCAGATGTTAAAGCCACGCTATCGTTCAGCGACAACTCGCCGAGCGTCGAAATGCCGATCTACAAGGGCACGATGGGCCCGGACGTGATCGACATCCGCAAGTTGTACGGTCAGACCGGCAAGTTCACGTATGACCCGGGCTTCATGTCGACGGCGGCGTGCAATTCGGCGATCACCTACATCGACGGCGATAAGGGCGAGCTGCTGTATCGCGGCTATCCGATCGAGCAGCTGGCTGTGAACGCCGACTTCCTCGAGACCTGCTATCTGCTGTTGAAGGGCGAGCTGCCGAACACCGCGCAAAACAAGGAATTCGTGGACACGGTCACGCGTCACACGATGGTGCACGAGCAGATGCACTTCTTCTTCCGCGGCTTCCGTCGCGACGCGCACCCGATGGCCGTGTTGACGGCTGCGGTCGGCGCGCTGTCGGCGTTCTACCACGACTCGCTGAACATCAACGATCCGCGTCACCGTGAAGTGTCGGCCATTCGCATGATCGCGAAGCTGCCGACGCTGGTTGCGATGGCATACAAGTTCAGCATCGGCCAGCCGTTCGTGTATCCGAAGAACGAGCTGTCGTACAGCGCGAACTTCATGCACATGATGTTCTCGAACCCGTGCGAAGAGTACAAGGTCAACGACGTGCTCGTGCGCGCGCTCGACCGTATCCTGATCC
>NZ_FCOX02000289.1 GCF_900044055.2 Caballeronia calidae
CTATGCCGTTACGCTTGCCTACACCGGTTCAATCCACACCGGCTACTGCTGCACCGAGAGACGACCGCTAATGGCAATAATATCGTTGATGACGTGACGCGCCAAGTCACGCTACGCTGATTTCTGCTCAATCCTGACGAATCGCAACGTCACGTGATAATGCGATAGCTTTACTCATGTCTGGAATTGAATGCTGTTCCGGTGCGCCGCGAGCAAACGCGTCTTGTATAGCAAGAATGCGGCCCGGGATGCTCCCTGATTTTGGGAGTGCCGCATTCTGTCCAGATAAAATCCCCGGGGTCACCGTGGTGCAGAACCAGCTCGCCATCACCGCATTTTCGATTGGCTACAGGCGGCCGAGGAGATCAATCACCTCGATCTCAGGGCAGATCGGCGTGCGGTTCGGCGTGCGGTCGAAGAGTGATGGAATCCGCCGGCTTCTGATCGAGCTGATCGTGTCGAGTCCTGCTTTTCAACCTTGTCCATGCTTCGGATAGGTCGAAGTTGGCGACGGACAAACTTTATTTGGATTACGTCGGGCCGCGCGCGCACTTCTCCAGCTGACACGTGCGCGGCATCGTTCGGCAAGGCCAGATCGAGACTGTCGAGTCCCTCGCTAATCGACCATTGCCGCTGTTTCGCCAAAGCGATAACTAGGCCGCGCCACTTGTTCGGCCGGTAGCGGTGGTGCCGAATGCTGCAAATCACATCGTGACCGTGAGCACGGAAATCGACGGACTGTTTTGCAGGGCGTAAATGAGGGACGGCGGGCGAAGTAAAACGGGACCGCGTGGTCCCCGTGCTGTATCAGAATGGCTCGTCGGAACTCTGGTGCGGTGGTTGGGTTGGCCCCTGGTAGCAGGGCTCACGGTGGCGCCGGATCTGGGCGGCGTAGGCGCGGCTGAACCAGAGATAGAAGTCCTCGATGAAGAACTGCACCATGTAGGCGGCCTCATCGGAGAGTTCGGGTAACGGCAGGCGTGGTGAACTGGCGCGTCTGGACAGGGGTGTCTTTCGGGAGATGTCATCGGGCTCCACTAGATTGACGCGCCGGGGTGCGACGCGAAGACGGCGTGGCCGGCGCAAACACCTCGAAGTACAGCTTCTCGTCGAGTTCGGACAGTTCACGCTGGGCAGCGGTGTTCAGCAGTTCGTTGGCCA
>NZ_FCOX02000290.1 GCF_900044055.2 Caballeronia calidae
TGAAGGTCGATGCCCGGAAGCGCCCGCTATGCGCCGCGATGGCCGACAAGTTTACTTGTGCGCAAACTCAGGCGGCCTATCGAAAGCGCAAATGGCTGTCCGAACCGCCGAATGCCTGGGTAAAGAGCGTTCTCGGATTTCGACAATTCAGCATGCGTGGACTGGCCAAGGCACAGGCCGAATGGAAACTCGTCTGCGCGGCGCTGAACCTACGCAGAATGTCGAAAATGACGCCTGCGTAAGTCCCGAAGGCGACAACATTGCCCTGATTTCGCCGCCGGGAAAGCCACTTTCGCGCGCAATGGCGGGCCAAACCGCAATCGGCGTTGACGCCCGCACGATGTGGCGTCAGTACCGGCAGCTCAAATCCTGTCTGCCGCGCGGATTCCTTCTATGAGCAGTAATTTGTCAAGGCCCGCTCGCGAATCGTCGATTACTTCCTCCACATCTCCTTGCGAGTGGGGTCAAGGGCAGGCCGGAGCCTGGGCGTAGCGAGCCTTTGACAACTCGGAAGAGGCGATATGCTGTCGTATGTTGGTGAGCGCGCGGTATTGCGCTCGCCAACTGCGGCAATCGAATTCACGTCCCCCCTGCCTGAAGCCCGTGGCGCTCGTGAGATGATCCAACGTCCCACAACCTTCTATCCGCTGGCCCGGTTCGCCAGCCCTATCCTGCATGCGCGCTGCGCCGGAGTCTTGTCCGGGTGACGTGCCCCATCTAGAAATCGGTTGCGTCGGCAACCCAGGAGTCCGACGGGCATGTCCACTTCAACCATGGGAACAACAAGTGATCCGATTGTCGCGGCATCACTTTCGCTATGCATACGAGGTCAGAGGGGTTTCATCTGCGCGCCCTCAGGAATAACGCCGTGCTTCAGGTAGCGCCATAGTGCAATCACCAGTCGTCGTGCGACAGCGACGATGGCGATGCGCCGCGCGCGGCGGTTCGGCCCCGTGCCCTGCGTGCGCTGGTTGAACCACTGTGTCAGTGCACTGCCGGGCTGGTAGCGCAGCCAGGTCCACGCCATCTCGATCAGCAGCGCGCGCACCCGTCGGTTGCCCTGACTGATATGACTCCCCGTGTCAATAGGGTGGTTTTCAGATTCTTTCCATAGACGTTTTTAAGTTTCCTGAAGGCGACGT
>NZ_FCOX02000291.1 GCF_900044055.2 Caballeronia calidae
TGAAGGTCGATGCCCGGAAGCGCCCGCTATGCGCCGCGATGGCCGACAAGTTTACTTGTGCGCAAACTCAGGCGGCCTATCGAAAGCGCAAATGGCTGTCCGAACCGCCGAATGCCTGGGTAAAGAGCGTTCTCGGATTTCGACAATTCAGCATGCGTGGACTGGCCAAGGCACAGGCCGAATGGAAACTCGTCTGCGCGGCGCTGAACCTACGCAGAATGTCGAAAATGACGCCTGCGTAAGTCCCGAAGGGGACAACATTGCCCTGATTTCGCCGCCGGGAAAGCCACTTTTGCGCGCAATGGCGGCCCAAACCGCAATCGGCGTTGACGCCCGCACGATGTGGCGTCAGTACCGGCAGCTCAAATCCTGTCTGCCGCGCGGATTCCTTCTATGAGCAGTAATTTGTCAAGGCCCGCTCGCGAATCGTCGATTACTTCCTCCACATCTCCTTGCGAGTGGGGTCAAGGGCAGGCCGGAGCCTGGCGTAGCGAGCCTTTGACACTCGGAAGAGGCGATATGCTGTCGTATGTTGGTGAGCGCGCGGTATTGCGCTCGCCAACTGCGGCAATCGAATTCACGTCCCCCCTGCCTGAAGCCCGTGGCGCTCGTGAGATGATCCAACGTCCCACAACCTTCTATCCGCTGGCCCGGTTCGCCAGCCCTATCCTGCATGCGCGCTGCGCCGGAGTCTTGTCCGGGTGACGTGCCCCATCTAGAAATCGGTTGCGTCGGCAACCCAGGAGTCCGACGGGCATGTCCACTTCAACCATGGGAACAACAAGTGATCCGATTGTCGCGGCATCACTTTCGCTATGCATACGAGGTCAGAGGGGTTTCATCTGCGCGCCCTCAGGAATAACGCCGTGCTTCAGGTAGCGCCATAGTGCAATCACCAGTCGCCGTGCGACAGCGACGATGGCGATGCGCCGCGCGCGGCGGTTCGGCCCCGTGCCCTGCGTGCGCTGGTTGAACCACTGTGTCAGTGCACTGCCGGGCTGGTAGCGCAGCCAGGTCCACGCCATCTCGATCAGCAGCGCGCGCACCCGTCGGTTGCCCTGTTTGCTGATCCCCTGGTCGACCTGGCTTTCGCCGCTGTCATAGGGCTGCGGCACCAGGCCGACGCACGCGCCCACCTG
>NZ_FCOX02000292.1 GCF_900044055.2 Caballeronia calidae
TGCACGGCCAGGACGCTTCAGCGCTCCCGAAGCAACTGATCGTGCTGGGAGGCGAAGTGGCACAACGCGACTGGATTACCGCGCTGCGGGCGGATCATCCCGGACTGCGCATCCTGAATCACTACGGTCCTACCGAAACGACTGTCGGCGTGCTGACGTTCGAGATGTTCGAATCCAGCAATTCGAATCGTCCGCTGCCGCTCGGCCGACCGCTCGCGAACACGCACGCCTATGTGCTCGATGCGCATGGCCAGCCGGTGCCTCCGGGCGCGATCGGCGAGCTCTATATCGGCGGTGCCGGCGTTGCACGCGGTTATCTGAATCGTGCCGATCTCACCGCTGAACGCTTCCTCGACGATCCGTTCAGCCACGAGCCCGGCGCGCGCATGTACCGCACCGGCGACCTCGCCCGCTGGCTGCCCGACGGCAATCTCGAATTCCTCGGCCGCAACGATCATCAGGTCAAGATTCGCGGCTTCCGTATCGAACTCGGGGAGATCGAGGCGCAGCTCGCCAGCCATCCTGCGGTGCGCGAAGCAGTGGTCATCGCCCGCGACGACAGCGGTAGCAACCGTTCGGCCGACAAGCGCCTGGTCGCCTATGTCACGCTCACCGCTGGCGCTGATGCCGTCGGCATGGTGGACGCGTTGCGCATCCATCTGACCGAACGCCTGCCCGACTACATGGTGCCGGCCGCCTTCGTCGTGCTCGATGCGCTCCCGCTCACGCCCAACGGCAAGCTCGACCGCCGCGCGCTGCCCGACCCGCAATGGCAGGACCTGAGTGCGTACGTCGCTCCGCGCACCCCGCTCGAACACACGCTCGCCCAGTCCTTTGCCAGCGTGCTGGGCCTCGAACGCGTCGGCGTGTCCGAGAGCTTCTTCTCGCTGGGCGGCCATTCGCTGCTCGCCACCCGCCTCATCTCGCAACTGCGCACCGTGCTGGACAGGGAATTGCCCCTGCGCATACTGTTCGACGCGCCCACGGTCGCCGCGCTGGCCCAGACCATCGAAGACGATGCCGGGCCTGGCCTCGCGCACGCGCGCCCGCCGCTGCTGGCCCAGCCCCGTCCGTCGCATCTGCCGTTGTCCTTCGCGCAGGAGCGGCTGTGGTTCCTCGAGCAGCTCGCCCCGGG
>NZ_FCOX02000293.1 GCF_900044055.2 Caballeronia calidae
TACTGACTGGTGCATCAAATAGTGCTCTTTTTTCTCAGGCAGCGTAACGGACGTGTCTTTCCTTAAAGAGATTGCGAATCACGTGCGGTTCCTTTTGCCTGCGATGCAGGTGTCGCCGGACCGTGCCGATCATCTCCGCCTTGGTAGCCGGTCGGCTTTTGCCAAGCGCGTTGGTTTTCACATCCTGATTGAGCAGCTCGTCAGGGTTCAGCTCGGGGCAATACCCAGGCAGTCGGATCAGACGCAGACGTTCAGCGTTATCGGCGACGAACCGCTTGACTGCTTTGGAGCGGTGCACGGGATGCCCATCGACGATCAGGTAGATCTTGCGCGTGGCCTGTCTGAGCAGGCGCTTCATGAAATCGATGAAGGTCGCGTTCTTGAACGTCCCTTCGAAGACCATAAAGCTCAGTTCGCCGCGATTCGTAATCGCCGAAATCATGTTGCAGCCGAAGCGCTTTCCGGTCGCCCTCACTACCGGCGTTTCGCCCTTCAGGGCAAAGCTGGTACCGCTGACGTGGTCGCTGCGCAATCCCATTTCGTCGCCCCAATAGATGGTTGCCCCTTCCTGCTTCGCCTCTTTCGCAATGCCCGGATAGTCCTCGTTCAGCCAGCGCTCGATTTCCTCGTCTTTTCGCTCGTACGCGCGTCGAACAGGTTTCTGGGCGCTCATGCCCCATGCCTTGAGGTATCGGCCCGCCGTCCACTTCGACACCTTGACGGCGCACTCCCGCTCGATCAGCTGTGCCACCGATTCGCGGGTCCACAGGTAGAACGGCAGCGCAAGCTGGTCGGGCATGCGCTCGATGATCAGCTTGCGCATTCTCACGGCTTGCGGATGGGTCAGGTGGCCGCTTCCCTGCCGACGGCCACGCTTGCCGGCCCTCAGTGCCCGCAGGCCACCTTCGCGTGCCAACTTCATCCAGTTGCCCACTGCGCGCAGGCTGACGCCATATGTTCGGGCCGCTTCCGCCCGCGTCATGCCCCCGCGCACCGCTTGCACCACCATCTTCCTCAGGTGCGCCTGCGTAGCCTGGTCCAGTTTTCGCGCATCAGTTTTCGTATTCATACTTCTCTAACGCACGAGGCAGTATTTGGTGCACCGGTCAGTA
>NZ_FCOX02000294.1 GCF_900044055.2 Caballeronia calidae
TTTATTCATCGCGCGTTTCTCGACTCGTTCGATGCGCCTTCCAAGGACGACTTCACCCGTACGCTGATCGATGCGCTCGGATACGATGGCGCGGTCATCGTCGCGACGTCGGTCGAGCGTGCGGGCCTGAATGCGTTGTGTGAGAGCGTGCCCGAACGGCGCGTGGAACTGAAGGCGCTCATGCGGCGCCTCGTGTATCCGACGCCCGGAGCGCCCATGGCGCATGACGTCGCCGATGCTGCCAGATGCATCGAAGTCACGAACAGCGAATCCGCGCAGCGTGCTTGGTGGGAAGCAGCATCATCCGCGACCGACAGGGAACGCAGGCATCGCCTTGCCGATGACCTGCTCTGCTATGGCCGGCAGCAAACGCTTTCGCTGCATGAGGCATTCAGCGCGCATGGCGCACGGCCGTTGACCGATTGACGGGTTATGAGGCGCAATGCACAAAAGCACACGAGGTGCGTCGCCGCAAACCCGGCGACACACGGACAATGACCCCGCTCATCACAACGACACCACCATCAGGACGAGACTCATGACACGGCAACATTGCAGCCCACTTTTCATTGGTTCCGGTATCACCGAGGCAGCCAGGCTGATGGCGCTCGACAAGCAGTCGGGGGCTGACTCTGTCAGTGAGGCAGACATTCAGGGATGGGTCCAGCGCCATCCTGGCTGTCTGCCCGTCGCCGAGATCGATCCGATGTTCGTCGAACCTGTGCCTATCTGCACGGAATTGCGTACGCCGGCGGGATCGATCGACAATTTCATGGTCACCGCATCGGGATTGCCGGTGCTGGTCGAATGCAAGCTCTGGCGCAATCCTGAAGCGCGGCGCGAGGTCGTCGGCCAGATTCTGGACTATGCGAAGGAACTCAGCCGCTGGTCCTCTGCCGACTTGCAGCGTGCCGTGAAGGAGCGGCTCGGCCTCGAAGGCAATCCGCTGCTCGCGCGCGTGCGCGAGGTGCACCCGGGCGTCGATGAGATCCAGTTCAACGATGCGCTGACGCACAATCTGCGTCGTGGGCGCTTTCTGCTCCTGATCGTCGGCGACGGAATTCGCGAAGGCGTGGAGGCCATTGCCGAGTATCTGCATGATCATGT
>NZ_FCOX02000295.1 GCF_900044055.2 Caballeronia calidae
AATGTCATATCCTCAACGCCCCATTGCGTACATACTAGCCGCCGCAAACCACGGTACGATGATTGTCAATCGCAACGTGGACAGCGTCAAGCAGCACGGCCGGTTTACCGACAACCATCTTGGCCGGTCGACCGGGATGATTGTCGGTCGTTATCCGGTCATGGTTGTCGCTCCTTGTTGATGTTTGTCGCTGGATGATTGTCGGCGCCGGTTGTTCTGTTTGTCGCTGGCTGCGCGACGACGGTAGCTTTCGACGTTCATCTCGAAGATCGTCGAATGGTGGACGAGTCGGTCGATTGCAGCGACAGTCATGCCGGGATCCGGAAACACGTTATTCCATCCCGAGAAGGGCTGGTTGGCCGTGATCAGAAGGCTGCGGCGCTCGTATCTTTCGGCGATCAGCTCGAACAGGACGCTTGTTTCGGCCTGGTCCTTACGGGCGTACGACAGGTCGTCGAGGATGATCAGGTCGAAGCGGTCGAGCTTGGCAAGAGCTGAAGGCAACTGCAGGCTCTGGCGCGCAGCCTGCAGCTTCTGTACGAGCTCGCTCGTACGCGTGAACAGCACCCGGTAGCCGGCGTCAATCAACGCGTGTCCGATGGCCGAACCTAGGAATCCGCGCGGCAGACAGAATTTGAGCTGCCGGTACTGACGCCACATCGTGCGGGCGTCAACGCCGATTGCGGTTTGGCCCGCCATTGCGCGCAAAAGTGGCTTTCCCGGCGGCGAAATCAGGGCAATGTTGTCCCCTTCGGGACTTACGCAGGCGTCATTTTCGACATTCTGCGTAGGTTCAGCGCCGCGCAGACGAGTTTCCATTCGGCCTGTGCCTTGGCCAGTCCACGCATGCTGAATTGTCGAAATCCGAGAACGCTCTTTACCCAGGCATTCGGCGGTTCGGACAGCCATTTGCGCTTTCGATAGGCCGCCTGAGTTTGCGCACAAGTAAACTTGTCGGCCATCGCGGCGCATAGGAACGAGTGAGAAATAACTTCCCGGCGGTGCTGGGTGGTGGGAAGCGGCACTGTTAAGATGCAATGGATCCGGAGGATAGACGATGCAGGCTGGTTACAGGGCT
>NZ_FCOX02000296.1 GCF_900044055.2 Caballeronia calidae
CCGGTGTAATTCGCGCTCGGCCGGATGATCTTGTTGTCGATGCGTTGCTCGATGATGTGCGCGGCCCAGCCCGACGTGCGCGAGATCACGAAAAGCGGCGTGAACATGGCCGTGGGCACGCCCATCATGTGATACGAAACCGCGCTGAACCAGTCGAGATTCGGGAACATCTTCTTCGCGTCCCACATCACGGATTCGAGCCGCTCGGCGATATCGAACAGCTTCGTATCGCCCGCTTCCTTCGACAGCTTCTTCGCGACTTCCTTGATGACCTTGTTGCGCGGATCGGAGATCGTGTACACCGGATGGCCGAAGCCGATCACCACTTCCTTGTTCTCGACGCGGCGCTTGATGTCGGTTTCCGCTTCGTCGGGCGTCTGATAGCGCGACTGGATTTCGTAGGCCACTTCGTTCGCGCCGCCGTGCTTCGGGCCGCGCAACGCGCCGATCGCGCCGGTGATCGACGAATACATGTCCGAGCCCGTGCCCGCGATCACGCGCGCCGTGAACGTCGATGCGTTGAACTCGTGTTCCGCGTAAAGATTGAGCGATACGTGCATCGCTTCGACCCATGCCTTCGACGGCGCGACGCCATGCAGCAGATGCAGGAAGTGCCCGCCGATGGAATCGTCATCGGTTTCGACTTCGATGCGCTTGCCGTTGTGCGAATAGTGATACCAGTACAGCAGCATCGAGCCGAGCGAGGCCATCAGGCGGTCGGCGATATCCTTCGCGCCCGGCGTGTTGTGGTCGTCCTTCTCGGGCAGCAGCGTGCCGAGCACGGAGACGCCGGTGCGCATGACGTCCATCGGATGCGCGGACGCGGGAATCCATTCCAGCGCGGCCTTCAGATTCGCGGGCAGTCCGCGCAAAGCCTTCAGCTTCGTCTTGTACGCCTTCAGTTCAGCGGCGTTCGGCAGCTTGCCATGCACGAGCAGATGCGCGATTTCTTCGAACTCGGAAGTCGTCGCGATATCGAGGATGTCATAGCCGCGATAGTGCAAGTCGTTGCCGGTCTTGCCGACCGTGCAGAGCGCGGTATTGCCCGCCGTCACGCCGGA
>NZ_FCOX02000297.1 GCF_900044055.2 Caballeronia calidae
TTGCTGAAATCAAGGTCTTGACGCACGAAAATGGCTACGTGGTCGCCCTGCTGGTCGTACAGCGTCGGCGGAATGTTGATCGTCGCGGCAAGGGCTTCACGCGCGAGCGAATCAGACGTTTGCGACGTATTGTCGAAATTTATATTCGTGCCGCCGTTGCTTGCCTTGTTCGCCGCGTACTGGACGCCCGCATCGCCGAGATCCGAAATGATCGAAATCAGGATGGCAGGGCCGAACCGCTCCCAGAAGTGGGAATCGATCTGTCCGGGAATACCGGCGCTGCCGAGCGAATTCGTGCCGGGGCTGTTGAGGTTGATCGTCGCGCCGTCAGGATTGACGAGGCGCGTCCACAACGCAAAAGCTCGAACCTGGCCGCTCTTGATGCCGCCGCTCGCTTCGCCGACGACCGTTGCCCCCTTGTCGATCAAGCGGACCTTGTGATCGAACGAATAAACGTCCTGGCTTACGTGGCATTTGATCTGTCCGGGTACCGTCGTGTCCAGCTCGGTGGCGGTGCCGCACTGAATCATGGTGCCAGCGGGAACCGTCAGGCTTGGATGCTTGAACGTGCTTGCCATGACACGGCCAACACCGACGCCGTTCATCCGCGATGCGAGCGCCACGCTGTCAGCACTGGTCGGCGCCGAGTCCGAGCCGGATTCCGACCTGTGTGCCGCTATCGGTTGGACTTGCCCCGCTGCGCCTTGGGGCGTGTCTTGCACGCTCTGCGAGTTGTCGGCGTCGAGGCGACGCTGATACGCTTTTTCTTCTGGCGTGAGCTCGCGCTTTCCCCCTGCCTGCGCGCGAACGGGTTGTTGCGATTGCGCTGGCACCGCCGTGGCGGCAACGGGGCTCGCGGGTATTGGAGGCGCGGCCGCGCCCTTGGGGTCGGTCGAGAAGTCATACTTGGGCAGCATGTTCGGAATCTGCTTGGCCGGTACCTCAGGACCAGCAAGCGGGTGCAGCTTTCGGTACATGATCCAGCCGATGAGGCCGAGCCCGAGAATGACCATCAGTGCGACAAACGCACGCAT
>NZ_FCOX02000298.1 GCF_900044055.2 Caballeronia calidae
GGATCAGTATCCCAAGATTATTTTTATCTGGATAAGATACGATCGCCAACAACTTGTAGGCACTATATCCAGAGTTTTAGCCAACATAAATTTTCCCACGATCATAAAGACTGGAGGAACGCTAGTAGGTCAGCCTTCGGTTTCCAGGGTTTTGCGTTTGTCGGTTTAATGCCAGCCTTTTTCCAGAATGCCTGCATGGCGTCGCGCTTCATCTGCAGATTGACTGTGATGTAGCGACCAGTCGTTGCGACGCTGGCATGACCAAGGTAATCGCGAATCACCGTCACGTCAGTTCCAGATTGCAGCAAGGCGACAGCGCAACTATGTCTCAGCGTGTGCGGCGTGATGTGTTTTCGGAGCAATGCGGGATTGCTGTGAGCTGCCGCGCTTACATATTTGGTGAGAATGTAGGCAATGCCGTCGCGCGTCAGGGGTTGCCCGTGTCGATTGACGAAGACGCACTGGTCGCCGTTACTGCTCGACATACCAAGCAATCGATGTAACGCGTTGGCAGTCTCAGGCCACAGCGGCAGCAGACGCTCCTTTTTCCCCTTTCCTCGCAGGCGAACTTGTCTTGGCGCGACCAATTGCAGATCGCTCCATCGGAGGCCCGCAGCCTCGCTGACCCGGGCACCACAGTTGTAGAGGAACAGCAGCAGTGTATAGTCACGCCATCCGCCGCGAGTGCGTTGGTTCGGGATGCTGATGATCAGACGCGCATCTTCCGGCTCAAGGTAGGTTGCGGGTTGCTGGCGAGCCTTCTTGGCAGGAATCGCCAACACCCGTATGTACTGTTGTGAGTGGATCAGGTCATTGCGCAGAAGATGCTTGAAGAAGCTCCGGATCGCCGCACGTCGGCAGTTGCGGGTTGCCCTCGAATTAGACCGCGCGGCTTCGATGTAATCCAGGAAGCGCATTACGACGTCAGCGTCGAGGTCGGCAAGCTGCAAGGATGCCACATCGTGACTGTTCTGTTCGGAGACGAACTTGAACAGCAACGTTAGCGCATCCCGGTAGGCGCGAATGGTA
>NZ_FCOX02000299.1 GCF_900044055.2 Caballeronia calidae
AACATTCCGCCGACGCTGTACGACCAGCAGGGCGACCACGTAGCCATTTTCGTGCGTCAAGACCTTGATTTCAGCAAAGTCTACGAATTGAGCGACGATGCCACTCCATAAAGTCCAGTCGTTCATCGCGTCGGACCATGCGGTCAACATGACGCTGGCTCCGATGCTTCGATATCTCGATCAACCAGACGTCTTTGAGGTTCGCGTCAACAAGTTCGGGCAGGTCGTCACCGCCCGAGCCGACGGACGCGAACTGCACGACGAACCGGCGATCACGCCCGCCTACGTCAACAATCTAACGAACACCCTTCTGTCATACAACGGCTTGGGACCGTCGCCGATCATGGACGTGAAGCTGCCGAATGGCACGCGCGGCGTGATTGTGCGACCTCCGGCGGTACTCGAAGGAACGGCGCTGATCTGCTTCCGCAAGCATTTGCAGGTCAGCAAGGGACTGGAAGAGTTGCGCGGCGAAGGACGATTCCTGAACGCGAAGCGCCGCACGATTGAGGACATGCGAAAGCTCGACTCAGTCGAAGAAATGTTGCTTGGTCTGCTCGATCAGGGCGATATGGTCGGATTCATGCGTCAGGCAGTGCGCAACAAGAAGAACATCTGCGTGTCCGGCAAAACGGGTTCCGGAAAATCGACACTCACGCGCACGCTGCTCGCTGAAGTGCCGCCGACTGAGCGCGTGCTGCTGTTGGAAGACGTGCATGAGGTTGAAGCCGATAACCAGTATGAAGTCGGCTACATGATGTACGGGAAGCAGGAGGGACGCGTGTCCGCGAAAGAATGCCTGACGGCGGCGATGCGGCTGTCGCCCGACCGGATTTTCCTCACGGAGCTGCGCGATGATGCGGCATGGGACTACCTCACGGGTGCGAACACGGGGCATCCGGGCGGCATCTTCTCGACCCACTCCGACAACGCCGCGACGACCTTTGCTCGGATCGCAACGCTCGTTAAAGCCTCGGACGTGGGCCGCACGGTGAACTACGACGTGATTCTAAA
>NZ_FCOX02000300.1 GCF_900044055.2 Caballeronia calidae
GTTCATGTCGCGGCTAAGACGCTACGAGCATTACGTGGCTACGGAAACGCCGACACTTCTGTATAAGCCGATGGCCTTAAATATGCGCTTGTTTTTTATGCCCTTCTCAAATATCACTGATTCTTCGGTGGTGAGATGTTTAAGGATTAATGGAATCGCATTTTTGTTTATATCTGAGAACGATGAAGATTTTTTATCCGTCCGCCGGACATGTAATACGTTGTCGCTGTTATTTATAGACAATTCAGTATCGCGACTAAAAATCGAGTAATACGATTTTTTTGAATTGATATTCATTGAAATTTGACGTTAAGTGTTCGGGTAAGCGAAATTGAAGTTTGTGCGTTTGAGTAAGGAAAACGACTCAAATGCCATCAAATGAAATAATCAAGTTGGACAAGACAGAGCAGGCGTTCGCACCCTTTGTTCTTTTTTATTCTGAATTTTTTCGACGGCTGAGTACTGTCATTTTTTAATAACGCCGCGCTCGGGTGTTGAAGTTAAAATAGTGCATGCTTTCATTGCCGAAGTTTTTCGTGCAATCGTTTGCAAGTTGATACATTGGATTCAGCAGTACAAAGACGGGGTATATTAGGTTGTTGCGCGGTCGGCGGATATCACGTTGTATGAAGAAAACTTCCATGTACGCCTCACCATCGACGGCGTGCGGACTTAAAGCGCCGCATCACTTTCTCTCGCACCCGCGTGGCGCGGAGTCGCCCTCTCCTTGCCTGTACATCCGTTCATGCAACATTCTGGGGCTCAAGTGCCCGAACGGTTCAGCGCTGGCAGCGCGGCGAACCCGATGCGGTGGACGGGCGCTCGTTACGGCACCATGAGCCGCGTCACAAGCTCTCTGCCGACGAACGCGCCGAGCTTTTGGCGATCGCGAACTCGCCCGAATGCGGTCATCTGCCGCCAAGCCAGATCGCCGGAGTTCGACAGTTGATATGACTCCGCTTGTCAAGACGGGATCGGTTTTGGGTTTTGAGCTGCCATCTGAATTTCCTG
>NZ_FCOX02000301.1 GCF_900044055.2 Caballeronia calidae
CCGCCGAAACCCGCGCCGATACAAGGCCTGGCTGTCGAAAATCGCGTTTTTGGCCGTGGAACTGTCGAACTCCGGTGCTCGACTATGTGAACTCCTTCGACTTCACGATATTCGAGGCCCGTACTGGCCTGCAGTTGCTCGACTGTGACGTTCTGCGCTATTCGAGAAGTGGCGTTTCGCGCTATTTGAGGTGACACGATGTCGATGGCGGTCAGTTTCCGCGCTTTTCGGGCGGCATCGTATATCGGCGTCGCGGCAAAGGGCGAACAATCCAGCTAGCGAAACGCTGAGTTCGAGGATGCGTGCGATCAGCTCATCGGACGGCAGACGTTTGAGATGGTCCCTGCTGGACGGCTTCGGGCGATTGGTTTTCATGCACAGCACGATACGGAAGTCGTCGCCGCAACAGGTTTACGTACAGCGGTGATGATTTATGATTTACATGACGTGCCGGTACCGGCGCGCAGGGTGACGACGCATCGCATTGATGTCGATGCCATCCAGTAGCCAGTGAAGCTGTTCGGTCGTCAGTTCGATCACCGCCTGTTGTCGCTTCGGCCACACAAAGCGGTCTTGCTCAAGGCGCCGTAACATCAGCCAGAAGCCCGTGCGCTCATACAGCAGAAGCTTGATCCGGTCACTTCGGCGGTTGCGAAACGCGAAGACGGCGCGGGCAAACGGATCGAGCTTCATCTCCTGCGCAACCAGCGTGATCAGGCTGTTCATGCCGAACCTGAAGTCGATCGCTTCCCGATAAAGGTAGACACGAAGATCTGCGTCGAACCGGAACATTAGCGGCTCCCTAACGCAGCGGTCATCGCCGTCACGAGAGACGCGTCGCGCTCCGAACATTCCAGTTCGATCACGACGCCGTTCGGCAATCTCGCCGTCAAACGCGCGGAAGATACCTGCCGGGAAGACACATCGCATGTATCCGCTAATTTACGCACACCGTAGCGAGAATTGTTCGCAATGACTGGGCGAGCGTAGGCGCATCGCGACGATCG
>NZ_FCOX02000302.1 GCF_900044055.2 Caballeronia calidae
CATGCAACTCAAGGAACGCGCGCTCGCGCACGCAACAGCGAGCGGCATCGCGCCAACACGCTACAAACCCCCAGACCAGTTGCTCGCCTTCCTGGAGGCCCTCTGATAATGCCGACAATCCGACCAACGCGGAACCGGGATCCGCCCAATCGTTATGGAAGTTGATTCATGACGCGGCATAATCGGGGAGTCGGCATAACCCTTGTTGTATAGGGGTAGGAAACGGCGATCGCCGTCCCCTCCCTCCGAACCCGGTGTGCGGTTTTCCCGCGACGGGCTCTCCAGTCAGTTGTTTCCGCATCGGGATTGGCGCGCCAATCGAAGGGCCTGGGACATCGTGAACAGCCCAAGATCAGCGAAGAAGGCATTTGGCCATCGGGTGTGATCGCGAAGGCATCGCCCCTGACCCGGACGATGAAGCTGTCGACGCAGGATCGCTCGTAGGCGGCGACGAACAAAGCCGTCGACGGACGAGAAGGTGTAGCGGTGGGCGTGCTGGAAATAGCCAAACCAGCCACGCAGGGTCGGGTTGATCGACGCAATGATGCTCTCGATCGAATCGCCCCTGTTACGCTTGGTCAGGGCGCGAATTTTATCTCGCAGCCCAATGAGACTCTCCTTGCGCACCCAACGTTGACCTGCCTCGAACCGGTAACCCAGAAACTCGAACCCGTGACCCTCCAGCCGGCAATCCCCAACGTGGGTTTTGTCAGGATGAAGTGTCAAGCCGTTCGCATCCACCCAAGCCCGCATTCGAGTGAGCGCATCTTCCGCTTCCTCGCGTGTACGGCATAACACCACGGCGTCATCCGCGTAGCGCACCATGACCAGCCCTGCCTGTCGCATTTCCACGTCAAGCTCGTGCAGGTAAAGATTGGCCAACAAGGGGCTGGCTACGCCTCGTACAATGTTGCATACTTTTCGCTCCGTCGTCTGAATCATCCGAATTTTCGCTGGCGAATGCTCCC
>NZ_FCOX02000303.1 GCF_900044055.2 Caballeronia calidae
TCCTGGGTTGCCGACGCAACCGATTTCTAGATGGGGCACGTCACCCGGACAAGACTCCGGCGCAGCGCGCATGCAGGATAGGGCTGGCGAACCGGGCCAGCGGATAGAAGGTTGTGGGACGTTGGATCATCTCACGAGCGCCACGGGCTTCAGGCAGGGGGGACGTGAATTCGATTGCCGCAGTTGGCGAGCGCAATACCGCGCGCTCACCAACATACGACAGCATATCGCCTCTTCCGAGTTGTCAAAGGCTCGCTACGCCCAGGCTCCGGCCTGCCCTTGACCCCACTCGCAAGGAGATGTGGAGGAAGTAATCGACGATTCGCGAGCGGGCCTTGACAAATTACTGCTCATAGAAGGAGTCCGCGCGGCAGAAATCTGATGTCATCCGGCCGAGCGGAGAAGACGTTGTTAGCAGATGCCAACAAGTTATCTCCCATACGAGCCGCAGCAGCAGATGTTGCTGCCCCACGCGCTGCAAGACTGGCTGCCGGAAGGGCACCTGGCCTATTACATCAGCGACACGGTGGATTCGCTCGACCTGTCAAGCTTCCATGCGCGGTATGCGAGCGGCGGCCCGCGCAATCAACCCTTTCATCCGGCGATGATGGTGAAGGTGCTCGTCTACGGCTATGCGACCGGGGTGTTCTCGTCGCGCAAGCTGGCCAGGAAGCTGCATGAAGATGTCGCGTTCCGGGTCCTCGCAGCGGGCAACTATCCGGCGCATCGCACGCTTTGCGACTTTCGCGCCTTTCACTTGAAGGAACTGTCGGAGCTGTTTGTGCAAGTGGTGAAGCTGGCCAAGGAATGCGGACTGGTCAAGCTCGGGACGATTGCCGTTGACGGCACGAAGATCAAGGCCAATGCGTCGCGTCATAAGGCGATGAGTTACGAGCGGATGAAGAAAGCCGAGCTGGAACTCAAAGAACAGATCGATGCGCTGCTGGCCAAGGCGAA
>NZ_FCOX02000304.1 GCF_900044055.2 Caballeronia calidae
CGGGAGCATTCGCCAGCGAAAATTCGGATGATTCAGACGACGGAGCGAAAAGTATGCAACATTGTACGAGGCGTAGCTTCACCGCTGTTCGCGAACGTGTACCTGCACTACACCTTCGATCTCTGGGCCGAGCGTTGGCGACGCAAAGAAGCCGAAGGCAATGTCGTCATCGTGCGATACGCAGATGACATCGTTGCCGGCTTTGAACACGAGGCTGATGCAAGGCGCTTCTGGGACGCGATGCGAACGAGGCTGGAGAAGTTCGCGCTTACGCTGCACCCGGACAAGACGAGGCTGCTGGAGTTCGGCCGCTATGCAGCGGACCGGCGAAAGCGGCGGGGCCTTGGACGGCCGGAGACTTTCACCTTCCTGGGTTTTATCTTTATCTGCGGGCGCTCACGCCGCGGTGCCTTCCAGCTTCAGCGGAAGACTCGTGGAGATCGCATGCGGGCGAAGCTCAGGCAGATCAAGAGCGATCTACGGAGGCGTATGCATGAACCGAACCGATTCCAGAGCAGGGGAAATGGCTCAAGCGGGTGGTTCAGGGCTACTTTGCCTATCATGCGGTGCCCACGAACTTCCGCGCGCTTAGCGCCTTCCGCCACCACGTCACGGCCCTCTGGATGCGCGCGCTGCGGCGACGCAGCCAAAAGGACCGAACGTCGTCGGAGCGGATGGCGCACATCGCCGATACATGGCTCCCGCGTCCTCGCATACTTCACCCGTGGCCGGACCAGAGATTTGCCGTCAGACACCCGAGGTAGGAGCCCAGTGCCCGAATTGGGCTCGCTGGGATCTGTGCGGGGGGTGTCCGGTAACGGGCATTCCTACCGCGATTCCCCAAGAGCGGCAGGAAGATGCCCGGCGTCAAGCTGTTTGCATCAACAGTCCGACTCCAACACCAAGCCCGAGTACATCATGGGGCACTCCATGCAGGCAGTCAGCATACTCGTG
>NZ_FCOX02000305.1 GCF_900044055.2 Caballeronia calidae
CGCAAGATCGGCATTCCCGATGCATCGATCCCGCAAGCGCGCGCGATCCTGCAAGGCCTGTACAAGGCGTTCTTCGAAACCGACGCATCGCTCGCGGAAATCAACCCGCTGATCGTCACCGGCGACGGCAAGGTCATCGCCCTCGACGCCAAGTTCAACTTCGATTCGAACGCGCTGTTCCGTCATCCGGAAATCGTCGCGTACCGCGATCTGGACGAAGAAGATCCGGCTGAAGTCGAAGCGTCGAAGTTCGACCTCGCGTACATCTCGCTCGACGGCAACATCGGCTGTCTGGTGAACGGCGCGGGCCTGGCCATGGCGACGATGGACACGATCAAGCTGTTCGGCGGCGAACCGGCGAACTTCCTCGACGTCGGCGGTGGCGCGACGACCGAGAAGGTGACCGAAGCGTTCAAGCTGATGCTGAAGAACCCGAACCTGAAGGCCATTCTGGTGAACATCTTCGGCGGCATCATGCGCTGCGACGTGATCGCGGAAGGCGTGATCGTGGCGTCGAAGGCCGTGGACCTGAAGGTGCCGCTCGTCGTGCGCATGAAGGGCACGAACGAAGACCTCGGCAAGAAGATGCTGGCTGATTCGGGCCTGCCGATCATCTCGGCGGACAGCATGGAAGAAGCCGCGCAGAAGGTCGTCGCGGCAGCCGAAGGCAAGTAAGCGCATTCGCTTACCCGCCTGAGAGAGCGTTCCACCAGATACGAATGGCGGCGCCGGGCGCGAGCTTGCGCGCCGCCAAACGAACAGAGGTCACTACATGTCGATTCTGATCAACAAAGACACGAAGGTCATCACGCAGGGCATCACCGGCAAGACCGGCCAGTTCCACACGCGCGCGTGCCGCGAATACGCGAACGGCCGCGAAGCGTACGTTGCGGGTGTGAACCCGAAGCGCGCGGGCGAAGACTTCGAAGGCAT
>NZ_FCOX02000306.1 GCF_900044055.2 Caballeronia calidae
GACTAGATACTATGGAAGGGCCGCGGAAGTAAGCCTCCTGGAGTAAAACGAGGATTCCGATACCCGTTTTCCGAGAGGAGTACGCAAATGAATGCGCCTCGCACAGCCCTTCACGGGCAGAATACAACTATCACCGGAACGCTGTATGTCGCCTTTGAGCTGGGCGACAGGAGTTGGAAGCTTTCGCTGGGTGATGGGGTGCGCGCGCCGAGCCGCTGCACAGTAGCCGCCGGCGATACGGCCGCAGTCTTCACGGCGATTGCGAAGGCCAAGGTCCGCTGTCATCTGGCCGCCGAGGCTCCGGTGCGCAGCTGTTACGAAGCCGGGCGCGACGGTTTCTGGCTGCACCGCTGCCTGGAGGAACATCAGATCACGAACCTGGTGGTGGATTCGGCCAGTATCGAAGTGAACCGGCGCAGGCGCCGCGCCAAGACCGACCGTCTCGACAGCGACAAACTGCTGTCGATGCTGATGCGTTACTACGCGGGTGAATGCCGGGTGTGGGCAGTCGCGCGCATCCCGACTCCCGAACAGGAGGATGGCCGGCGGGTACACCGTGAGCTCGATCGCCTTAGGCAGGAACGTACCGCCCACAGCAACCGGATCCGCTCGCTGCTGGTACTCCACAACCTGCGGGTCGAGCGCATCGGTGGGCGTGCGTGGACGCATTGGTGGGCACAGAACGCCGCCCGTTTGTTGCCAGGTGTGCGCGCCGAGATCGACCGCGAATGCGATCGGCTGACGCTTGCTGCCAGCCAGATCAGGACGCTCGAGGCGCAGCAGCAGCGTGAGGTTCGCAGCGGCGCTCAACCAGCAATCGCGTTACTCGCGCGCCTTGCAGGTATCGGAGCAGGCAGCGCCTGGACGCTGGTCAGGGAACTGTTCGGCTGGCGACAGTTTCACAACCGCCGCGAAGTGGCCGGCTGCCTAGG
>NZ_FCOX02000307.1 GCF_900044055.2 Caballeronia calidae
AGAAGATTGGCCAATTCCATATCGAAACTGGGAGTTCCGCAACCCTCTATTTGCACCTATTCGCACGCGGCGCCTAGTTTCGCGCCATTCTGCACGACCGACTACGTAGTGAGGACGTGGAGATTGGACAACCTATCAACTCCGATTCGTGTTCAGAAGCTGCAGATGGCGTTACACGCGAAAGCGAAGGCAGAAGCCGGGTACCGCTTCTACGCTCTGTACGACAAGATCTATTGCGAGGATGTGCTGGCGCATGCGTACGCTCAGTGTCGCTCGAACAGGGGCGCGCCGGGTGTCGATCGGCAGGATTTCGCAGAGGTCGAAGCGTACGGGGTGCAGCAGTGGCTCGGTGAACTGGCGCTTGTGCTCAGGCAGGAGACTTACCGGCCGGACCCTATCAGAAGAGTGTTTATCCCGAAGGCCAACGGCAAGCTGAGGCCATTGGGTATCTCGACCGTGCGGGATCGGGTGTGCATGACAGCAGCGATGCTGGTGCTCGAACCGACGCCCCCGGAGCGATAGCGTTCGCAACGACGCCTCAGTTGCCGGTCTCGTCGATAAAGACGATCAGTCGAGGATGGCGCGGTTTCCACCATCATGCATCGCTGTGTATCGCCGCCTATTGGTTATCGTCGCACAACGCCTCATTCAAGGCGGTAAAAAAAACGCTGAAATCCGCAACCCATCTGCCTTACCGTCGGGCTACATCCCACGCGGTTCCCCAGCGCCCGCAGCGCCACGTACCTGATTCGATCGCTATGCTTCGATGGCGCATTGCCGCTCACATTTCCAAGCGACTTCAGCGATGTCCGTTCTGTTGTACTGCCCCAAGTATTTTATGACACAGTAAGACTTCTATGGGGCATTGAAAGTCAAGCCCTTTCGCGGTCCGTTTTTACGTCAGTCATCTCCCATGGATAACCTCGTTT
>NZ_FCOX02000308.1 GCF_900044055.2 Caballeronia calidae
GGCGGCATGTTCTTCGGCGGACGCGGCGGACGATCCGACATGATGTCGCCTATCTGGTCCGCGTCGATGGTTTCCCATTCGAGCAGCGCCTTGGTCATTGCCTCGACCTTGTCGCGGTTGTCTTCCAGCAGCTTGCGGGCGAGCGCGTATTGCTCGTCGAGGATGCGGCGGATTTCCGCATCGACCTTTTGCTGCGTGGCTTCGGACACCGACTTCGCGCCCATCTTGCCGAACATGCCGTTTTCTTCGGTATCGACGTAGACCATCGTGCCGAGGACATCCGACATGCCGTAGCGCGTGACCATGTCGCGCGCCATCTTGGTCGCGCGCTCGAAGTCGTTCGAAGCGCCCGTCGACATCGAGTTGAGGAACACTTCTTCGGCTGCGCGGCCACCGAACAGGATGGCGATTTCTTCCAGCATCTTGTCGCGATACAGGTTCACGCGGTCATGCTCCGGCAACTGCCAGGTGACGCCCAGCGCCCAGCCGCGCGGCATGATCGTGACCTTGTGGACCGGGTCGGCATGCGGAAGCAGCTTCGCGACCACCGCGTGACCGGACTCGTGGTACGCCGTATTGCGGCGCTCTTCCTCGCGCATGACAGCCGACTTGCGCTCCGGACCCATGAAGATCTTGTCCTTCGCGTCCTCGAAATCCTGCATCTCGACGATGCGCTTGCCGCGGCGCGCCGCGAACAGCGCGGCTTCGTTCACGAGGTTCGCGAGATCCGCGCCCGAGAAGCCCGGCGTGCCGCGCGCGATGACCGATGCGTCCACGTCGTTCGCGATCGGCACCTTGCGCAGGTGCACCTTCATGATGTGTTCGCGGCCGCGGATATCCGGCAGACCGACATAGACCTGGCGGTCGAAACGACCCGGACGCAGCAGCGCTTTATCCAGCACGTCGGAACGGTTCGTCGC
>NZ_FCOX02000309.1 GCF_900044055.2 Caballeronia calidae
CCCAACCCTGCCTGCATGGAACTACCGCATCTACTCAACAAGCGCTGCATAGCGGGAAGTTATTTCGGTAACGATCCTTACGCGCTTTAACGGAACGACGCATTGGCCGATTGCCCATTCGCTTCCTGCGCGCCAAGGTGATCGAGCGCGACTGGCGTATTGCTAGCTGCCCCTGCGTGCCGATTCCGCTGCGATCTTGTGCGTCTGAGGTGTGCGCCTAGTTCGATCCACCGGTCACATTGGTCTTCGTCTTCGGTGTAGTAGCGGGCGATGGCTGCCAACATGGGTGGCGTAGTCTTTCCCTCGTCATGTACGTGATGTGGTGATCTGCAGCGACGCGTGACCGATAAATGATCACCTCGATATCTGGGCATCTCGCGCGCGACGGCGCAATGACGAGTTGGACGAGAATCGTTGGTGCGCAAATCATCCAGCGGCGCTAGTCGAGCGGAGTTGACGCCCGCCGCTCCAGGCTCATGCGCTGCTTGCGGGCGTTCCCCAATAGCGCGCAAAGGTTGTCAGCCCGTACCGGTCCGGTCGCGTGTCGGTAAGCGTGGAGGGCCGTGTGGGCATGTTTCACGCGTTCTCTTAGAACTTATCCGTAAATAAAGGTATACTTCGTTCCGAGCCGCAAGCGAGTGCGGCGTTGGAGCGAAGGCTTGACCAAGAAGCGAGTCGAATCGTGGGAGGTGACCGATGCTTTCTGGCAGCGGGTGGAGCCACTGATCCCGCAACGTGCGCCCTCACCAGAGAAACAGTACCTGCGCAGGCCGGGAGCGGGACGACCGCCGAAGCCGGCTCGCCAAGTGTTTGAAGCCATTGTGTATGTACTGCGCACGGGCTGCCAATGGAAGGCGTTGCCCAAAGAGCGTTTTGGTAGTGCCAGCGCCATCCACAAACGCTTTCTCGAATGGGAGG
>NZ_FCOX02000310.1 GCF_900044055.2 Caballeronia calidae
GAATGAGACAAACAAGAAGGCGACGATCGATATTGATAAAACGACCTTAGGTCCAGAAAAATTGGAAGCGCTTCGAAATTTCTTGGCATCGTTGCAGACCGAGAGTTCACCCGGGTGAACTCAGTTGCGGCGAGATCCGCAGCATAAGTCTGACCTTTTCGTCCGCAGGTCATTATCCCTGCGGACGCACTAAGAGTTTGTGTAACCGTCACTGGGCGCACTGCTCTAATCTTTGATCTGCTCGACGCTCTGCCTGTGCTCGGTGACATCGCTTGAAGCGATTGCTGACAAACATGAGCCGCCCGAATAATGCTTCGGGCTCCCAGACTCCCTTAAGTTCTGCTCGCGGTGTCGAATCGCTCGATGCCGGCTGCGATGTCGCCGCCAGCTCACGCTCCAGCGTCTGCAAGGGTCCGGACGAATCCCGCCTTCGACAAAGTCCCAAGCGCCTGCCGAGGCCTACCTCCCGAGTGCAACTACCAGTCTTCTTCATCAATCGCCTACCCCAATATGCTAGGCCAGACCGCCGATGTCGAGAGCTTGGAATTCAGAGACCATGTGGGACCGCAGACATTGGCACGCTCCCTAAGGACGGAACATGGGGGCGCCATGTCGAGGCAGGCGGGGCGGCGACGCCCTGTGTAACTGATTCACCGCCCGTGATCCGCAACATTTACAAGCGCGATTTAGCAGCGGACGGACACGGGGTCCGGACGGAAGATAGAGGGCATGCGATTCACGGATCATTGGTATCAGCGGGATGCGTGCACATTGCTTCCGGGTCTCGTCGTTCATAGCGCCGCCGTATCACCTCTGTGCTGAGTCGGTCGCGTTGCTCCGCGTTTTCGATATGCTCGCGGATGATCCGAGGGTGCTCCACCACGGCCTGCAGCGTCAGCGCCGTAGGGGTCGAGATA
>NZ_FCOX02000311.1 GCF_900044055.2 Caballeronia calidae
AACCCTGTTCGAGTCCCAGGCGGGTACACCCCAAGGGGGTGTCATTTCGCCCGTGATCGCGAATATGGCGTTGGATGGGCTTGAAGCAGCAGTAGATGCAAGCGTGGGAACATCCACACTTGTCCGCAGAAAGGCTCAGCTCAACGTCGTCCGCTATGCCGATGACTTTGTGGTAACTGGCGTGTCGAAAGATGTGCTGGAATCCCGGGTGCTTCCGGCAGTCAGGCAGTTCATGGCGGATCGGGGTCTGGAACTCTCGGAAGAGAAAACCCGGATCACGAACATAGCGGCGGGTTTCGATTTCCTCGGCCAGAACGTGCGCAAGTACGACGGCAAGCTGCTGATCAAGCCAGCGAACAAGAGCATCAAGTCGCTGCTTGACAAGGCCAGGGGAATCATCAAGGACAACGCGAGCGCCACGCAGGAGGCGTTGATACGCCAGCTTAACCCTGTGATCCGGGGATGGGCCCAGTATCACCGTCACGTCGTGTCGAAAGTGATCTTCTCCTCAATCGACTCACACATCTGGCGATGGCTCTGGAAATGGGCGAAGCGTCGACACCCCATGAAAGGAGCCCGGTGGGTCAGACAACGGTACTTCCGGCGCGACGGATACCGGTTCTGGGATTTTGCGACAAAGGGTTCAACCGAGGGTGACACCTGCGGCCTGCAACTCTTCCGCGCAGCGACGGTCGTGATTCAGCGGCACGTCAAAATCCGGGGGCTGGCCAATCCGTTTGATCCGGCATGGGATCCCTACTTTGCCCGCCGTCGAACCGCGAAACGCTCCGCCAGGTTGCCCGGTGCCACCCCATGGTGCTGAAGCAATGGCTTGAGCCGGATGCGGGGTGACCCGCACGTCCGGTTCTCAGGGGGCGGCGGCGCAGTGATGCGCCGCTGCTACCCGACA
>NZ_FCOX02000312.1 GCF_900044055.2 Caballeronia calidae
GCCACCTGCCGGCGGTTGCTCGGCGTCGAGCCACCCGCCGCGGCGTCACCCGCCCCCGGCGAAGACTACCGTGACCGTTACCTGCGGCTCACCGGCAAATCACTGCGCGAGTGCCCCATGTGCGGCAAAGGCCACATGGTCCGCATCGAAGGCGCGCTCCGTGACGACACGCCTGGCATCCTGCCGCGGGCGCCGCCCGACCCGACCCATGTGCACTGACCGGCACCCATACCACCCTCGAGCACGTTGGCCATCCCCGATGCGGCCAACGCGACCGGACTCGTGCTTCCGGTTCCCTGGCACAACACAATCCCGCGAATCTCCGCATTCCCTGCCCACCGACGCTGGCAATTCCGCTGTCTTCGCGCGACGGGCCCCGCCAGCGGCCTGCGCCACCCGTACGCCGGGTATCGCCAATTACCGCGACGATCATTCAATGCCCATAGACGCCAGCGTCGGTGGAGCGGTTTAGCACAAACATTTTTTTGATTACCGATCGCGGACTGGCCCCGACCGGTCTGTTCACGCGTCCGTAGCCGTGATCGCCAACCAAAAAAATCTCTGCTCTTTGCGACGTTCAATCCATCGAATCCGCGCATCCTACTGCCGCTGCTCCTTGATCCGCCCAGTTTCCGGGCAATGTGCCCACGTTGCAAATACCGTCAGGTCCGCCTGACGACGAACTTCACTGGGTGAAAAGATTGGAGTCAGGGTAAACGCTAACCACCGAGGAACAACTCTTCGCTCGGGCGATTATCCGGTTTGGGTCTTTGGCAGGTCCGGACACGGCACCTTAGGAACGAGTGAGAAATAACTTCCCGGCGGTGCTGGGTGGTGGGAAGCGGCACTGTTAAGATGCAATGGATCCGGAGGATAGACGATGCAGGCTGGTTACAGGGCT
>NZ_FCOX02000313.1 GCF_900044055.2 Caballeronia calidae
TTCGCCTTGGCCAGCAGCGCATCGATCTGTTCTTTGAGTTCCAACTCGGCTTTCTTCATCCGCTCGTAACTCATCGCCTTATGACGCGACGCATTGGCCTTGATCTTCGTGCCGTCAACGGCCTTACGCGTATTTGCTGCACGTGCTCAAGGAGCTACCGCAGCGCGCGCAGGACGATGACGTCACAGACCTGCTGCCATTCAACTTCGCCAAGCAGCAAACGATCCCCGTTCAATCCGAGTAGCTTACCCCAAGGATACGCCGAACGTAGCGCTCGGCGTATCCTCATCGAGCCAAAACACATGGCCATGACCGTGGACGTCGCTGATCGCTTCCGATCGTCGCGATGCGCCTACGCTCGCCCAGTCATTGCGAACAATTCTCGCTACGGTGTGCGTAAATTAGCGGATACCCTTCAAGTGAAAGGCGCGAAAGTCGCAAAGCGTGCGATGCGCCGGATAGTTGCCCGCTGCGAGGACCCGGAACGCGACATCTTCATGCAGCTTCCTGGCCAGCTTGCGCGACGAGAACACCCCGGTCGCATAGCCGTAGACGAGCACCTTCACCATCATCGCCGGATGAAAGGGTTGATTGCGCGGGCCGCCGCTCGCATACCGCGCATGGAAGCTTGACAGGTCGAGCGAATCCACCGTGTCGCTGATGTAATAGGCCAGGTGCCCTTCCGGCAGCCAGTCTTGCAGCGCGTGGGGCAGCAACATCTGCTGCTGCGGCTCGTAGGGGAGATAACTTGTTGGCATCTGCTAACAACGTCTTCTCCGCTCGGCCGGATGACATCAGATTTCTGCCGCGCGGACTCCTAGCGGTCTATTGTCCGCTCACCGCTGCCCACGCTGAAGTAATGTGCGTTCGTACGATGCGCCCATACAGCGAC
>NZ_FCOX02000314.1 GCF_900044055.2 Caballeronia calidae
CGTTGCGATTGACAATCATCGTACCGTGGTTTGCGGCGGCTAGTATGTACGCAATGGGGCGTTGAGGATATGACATTCAATCGTTCTTTGAAGAAATTATCGATCAACCTGATATAGGCGATGACTGTACGATATTGCTGCTTCGGTTTTGCACGAACAGAGATGAATATTTGTGACGGTTTGTTGCTTGAGTGGCGCCCACCCAGGGCAATCGCACGAATTTCCATACTGATTGGCTGTCGGCCCAGCCAAGAAGCTGTGCCAGATAGCGGTCGTTTGCACATGCCTTGAGACGCCTTGAGGCGCCGATTTCTGAGCCCTACTTTCGAGCTCGGTCATGGCGCAGCAGATTCGAAATGCGCTGGAGCACGGCGAAGTTCTGCGCAGCATTGTCAATACGCACGCGACACTGGTCTTCGCCGAACCATGTCCAGGCACCCGTGCATGCCATTTTCGATCGCCCAGTGCGAACGCACCGTGTGCGCCAGGCGAGCGGCGTTCGCCGGCAGGCTAGAAAGGTAGTAGCGGGTTTCGGTTGTGGTGGCGTCACCTGTTTCACGCGTAGCTTCGACAATGGCCGCCGAACGGGCATAGGGTCACGGCGATTGCTCATCGAGTGCGGCCCATTCGAACGCCATACAATGCCGGGTCTCGATCCGGCCATGGTCCGAATCGGCGGGTTCGGACATATCGTCAAGCGCTTCCAAGCGCGGCATCAGCCCGGTGATCGCCAAGCCAAGCGCCGGACAGAGCACGGGAGTGGTCTGGGCAAATTCCGATGGGTTGTCGGTGTGTCCAGCTAAGGACACGTTATCCAGTCGGTGAAAGTCCGACCGAGGCAACAGACTCAAGCCTCGTAGCTTGGGAGGCGTCATGGCGC
>NZ_FCOX02000315.1 GCF_900044055.2 Caballeronia calidae
TGCCCACTGAAAAAGTAGTGGGCACATTCTGCGTTGCATCGCCTCCGCCTTCTACGTGGGCCGAATTGAGCGCTTTCGAAAGAGCTGGTTGCGCGCGGCGTACGCGTGGGCAAGGAGCGGGTTCGCAAGCTGATGGCGCAGCACGGCATCCGTGCCCGGCACAAGCGCAAGTACATCGCGACGACGAACTCGAATCATGGCCTGCCGGTCGCGCCGAACCTGCTGGAGCGCAACTTCACCGCGACGGCGCCGAATCAAGTCTGGACGAGCGACATCACGTATGTGGCGACGGCTGAAGGCTGGCTGTACCTGGCCGTCATCATCGACCTGTTCAGCCGGCAGGTAGTGGGCTGGTCGATGCAGCCACATATGAAGGCCGAGTTGGTCACGGATGCACTGCGCATGGCATGGTTTCGGCGCCGCCCCGAAGCCGGCGTGATTGTCCATAGTGACCGCGGCAGCCAGTATTGCAGCGGGCTCTTCCAAGACACGCTCAAGGCGTACGGCATGCGTTCGTCGATGAGCCGGCGTGGCGATTGTTGGGATAATGCGCCGACCGAAAGCCTGTGGGGCTCGCTGAAAGTCGCACGACTGCACGGTCGGCACTTCGCCACGCGACGTGCGGCGATGGACGAAATCGTCGACTGGCTCGGCTTCTACAATGCTCGCCGACTGCATTCGACATTGAACTACGTCAGTCCCATGACGTTCGAAAAGAAATGGGCCATCGCTCAACAGGGGCAAGCGGCCTGATGGCCTCGGCTATGGGATTCGTGAAACAGGGGCAAGGTCACCCTACCAGCAGGAGACTACAGCCGATTGCTCAGGCGATCATGACGTGATGGCGAGACAGGTTAGACCGTGGCCGGG
>NZ_FCOX02000316.1 GCF_900044055.2 Caballeronia calidae
GTAACCTTCGGGTAGGAAAGACGCTTCTGGTCGAGCGCGGTTTTTTTTTGCGCGATCCTGACCGAGGCGCTCGGTGACGAGAAAGGCATAAGCCGCAATACACAGCGTGGCATGGTGATGGAAGCCGCGCCAGCCGCGACCCTCGTAGTGCGCGAGGCCGAACTCCTGCTTGAGCTCCTGGTAATCTCGTTCAATACGCCAGCGCATTTTGATGACGAAGACCAGTTGTTCCAGGGTGGCGTCGGACGGCGCCGTGGAGAGAAAGTATTTCACCGGCTCGGCTTCCGCCTCGGGCCACTCGATCAGCAGCCACTCCTCGGGGCGCATCTCGGTGCCCAGGTAATCGCGGTGAGCAGGACGGACCCGCACAGCGGCGAAACGCGAGGATAGATCCGTGTTGGTACCTTCCCGCCAGGTGATCGCGCTATAGGCCTCCTGCGGCAATTGCATGGCCAATGTCTTGACCGGCATCGGCTCGTGACCAGGCTCACGGCGCAGCTTCGTTGGCCGTATGCCGCGACCGCTCCAGGGCTTGGGTGGCAGGGGCGCGGTGCCCGGTGCCCATACCGTGGTTCCCGGCCGGATGCCGACGGCATACAGCATGCCCAGTTCAGTAATGCCATTGCGGAAGGCGGTTTCATCGCCGTACCCGGCATCGGCCAGCACGACGCCCATGGGCATGCCCGAGGCGAGCGCCTCGTGCATTTGCGCCAGCGCGATTTCCGGCTTGGTAGCGAACGTCACATCGTCCGGCACCCCGGCTTTCTTCCGGCGCACCGGGTCAGCCGCCCAGTCCTTGGGTAGATACAATTGAAAGCCAACAGGAACGCTGCCCTGCACACTGGCCAGCGACAAAC
>NZ_FCOX02000317.1 GCF_900044055.2 Caballeronia calidae
GAAGTGCTGATCGAAGTGAAGGCGACGGGCATTTGCCACACCGATTACTACACGCTGTCCGGCGCCGATCCGGAAGGCATCTTTCCGGCGATCCTCGGGCACGAAGGCGCGGGCGTGATCGTCGATGTCGGGCCGGGCGTCGGCACCTTGAAGAAGGGCGATCACGTCATTCCGCTTTACACGCCCGAGTGTCGTGAATGCAAGTTCTGCCTGTCGCGCAAGACGAATCTCTGTCAGAAGATTCGCGCGACGCAGGGCAAGGGCCTGATGCCCGATGCGACTTCGCGCTTTTCGCTCGATGGCAAGCCGCTCTTTCACTACATGGGCACATCGACGTTTTCGAACTACATCGTCGTGCCCGAAATCGCGGTCGCGAAAGTGCGCGAGGACGCGCCGTTCGACAAGATCTGCTATATCGGCTGCGGCGTGACGACGGGCGTCGGCGCGGTCGTGTATTCGGCGAAAGTCGAAGCGGGCGCGAATGTCGTCGTGTTCGGTCTCGGCGGCATCGGCCTCAATGTGATTCAGGGCGCGAAGATGGTCGGCGCGGACAAGATCATCGGCGTCGATATCAATCCGGGACGCGTGGAACTCGCGAAGAAGTTCGGCATGACGCACTTCATCAACCCGAAGGACGTGGAGAACGTCGTCGACCACATCGTGCAACTGACCGATGGCGGCGCGGATTACTCGTTCGAATGCGTCGGGAATGTGAAGCTGATGCGTCAGGCGCTCGAATGCACGCACAAGGGCTGGGGCCAGTCGTTCATCATCGGCGTGGCGGCGGCGGGCGAAGAGATCAGCACACGTCCGTTCCAGCTCGTCACGGGCCGCGAATGGAAAGGCTCGGC
>NZ_FCOX02000318.1 GCF_900044055.2 Caballeronia calidae
TGGGGGTCCGTCCGAGCCATCGCCCCTCTCAGTTTCGCTCGGGCGATCTCGGCTTTGGCCTTGGTCGCTTCCTCACTCGGGTACTGGTAATTCAGCTCGATCGTTGCCTGTTTCATCGACCACGGGTTGTTGATGAAGGCCCGCGCGGGCTGACCGTCTGCGCCCGGCTTCATGTAGTGGCCGATAAAGTGGAGCAGGATGTTGTACGTGTGCTTGTCGGTCACGATTGTCAGATTGGTATCGCTCAGATCGGCGGTCGGACGGATGAAGAAGTTGTTGCCGCTATGTGTGAACTGCCACGCCTTGGTGTCGCCGAAGGCGTGCGTCACGTACTTTTCATCTTTGCCCACCGTGATATGAATCTGGATGCCGAGCACGGCATTCAGTTCGACCGTGTCGAGCTCGTTATAGACCACTGACTTGATGCGATAGTCGTAAGGTGAATTCTTCTTCGGCGACACGGCCATTGCCGGCGATGAGGCGAACACCACAGCCGCCACCAGTGCGGTAAGACCGACGAATGACAGGGATCCGACGCGCCTCATCTTCAGCCTCCCACCTTGCCCACGTTCGCCGGACTCTCGGGGTTCGGCCTGAAACTGGTGACCTGGAAGCCAGCCGGATTGATGAATCGCTCAGCCGCGGTCATCGGGCGACGCACGTAGTCGAAGGCCAGCGTCGCGATCCAATATTGCGGCGGCTCGGCGTTGGGGCGATCCCGATAGCGCTTCGTCGTCGTATAGCGGACGGTTGCGACGCGATGCCTGGTGTCGACAATGACGGAATTGATGTGCACCGACGTGCTTTCCGAGTCGCCCAGCACCTTGTCTTTGGG
>NZ_FCOX02000319.1 GCF_900044055.2 Caballeronia calidae
CTGTTGCTGTTCGAGAGCACGAAGTCACTGTTCACGAAATGGATCGGGTCGGTCATCAACTACGGCTTGGTAACCGTGCTGTTTGCCGCCGTGTTCGGCTTGCTGTTGTACTTTTTCAAGGCCGCTATCGGGGCCGCAGCGGCGAACAATCCTAACGCGCCAGTGATGGTTGCCATCGTCACTTGTGTACTGGTGCTCGTCATTACGTGGTTCATGCTGAAAGAGATTCCGCACATGGCTTCATCCTGGGGGCAGGGCGTGTCAGCCGATATCTTCCGGCACATGAGGCAAAACCGCGATGGCGGAGGCGGTAGCGGCGGCAGCAGCGGGGGGAAAGCGGGTCGGTCTAGCATTGCAGGAGGCGGCGCCCCCAACTCCGCAGGCGCAGGCGCGAACGCCACGGCGGCCGGACCGTCTGCCCAATCTCCGACTAACGGTTTAGCCCGGGGCTCGCGCCGATCTGCATAAAGTACGAGCACGGATGTGACTGATCCTTGAAATCTAATTTTCAAGGACATGGGATTGTTTTGCCTCATCGAACCCGAGGGGATCGAGAAATGAAGTTTCTCTGTGCACTGGCTCTTTGTGCAGCGGTTGCGCTCACGGGATGTACGAGCAGCCGCAAGCCTGCGCCCGAGCCGGACATGAGCCATCTGGTCCCGGTGAACAAGACCATGCCGCCCGAGCTTGTCGGCAAAGCGGTTCTTCCCGTGAGAAAGCCTGTTCAGTGATGAAGCCCGGGGATGCAAAGGATGGAAAACGATCAACCGAATATCCCGCGAGTCGAGCGCAAAGCAATCACGCGAGCGGAAATGGACGCCTACCGAAAAGAG
>NZ_FCOX02000320.1 GCF_900044055.2 Caballeronia calidae
CATACAAGCGAATGATTTCGATGGGATCCAGGCCGAGGTCGGTGCACATCAACAGGCACGCGCCCCGGCAAGGGTGACTCACTGCCACGAAGCGAACGAGCCGACCGCACGCCGGCCACAGTAGATCGCAGACTCGATACCGGATGATGACGTTGTGTTCGCCATAGACGGGGCTGGGCGCGGGTTGCGAGGACAGTGGATCAGCCAGCAGCGATTTGAGTTGGATCTTGGCGCCGTAGCGCCTGGGGCGGCCCCGTTTGCGCGGTCCTTGCTGCACGTACGGGGCATAGGCGACTGCATTGGACTTCACGCGCGTGACCAAATGGTTGTCCTGATCGCGCAGGCCTTTGACGATCTTGCGAGCAGCGTAGTAGGCATCGGCGACGAAGTAGAACGGCTCCTCGACCGAGACGATCCCCAACAGCGAGATCATCTTGTCGAGCAAGGTACGTCGATCGCGGTTGGACCACACCAGACCTTCGTGAATGCGCACGGCCAGCGGTACGGCAATGACGCTCTGGGCGGCCCGCACGAGTATGCTGACTGCCTGCATGGAGTGCCCCATGATGTACTCGGGCTTGGTGTTGGAGTCGGACTGTTGATGCAGCAACTTGACGCCGGGCATCTTCCTGCCGCTCTTGGAGATCTTGATGCCGTCTCCAACCAGGACGCGCCGACCATTGACGCGTAGCGGCTCAGGGAACAGGCGCAGCACCGCCTGCGTCCACAGCGCCGAGAGCCGATCGAGCTGCACAGCGTCGCTGTGCAAGCTGTCACGCAGCTTGTTGTACAGAGTCGGCCGCAGTTTGAGCGCACGCACGATGCTGGTCAC
>NZ_FCOX02000321.1 GCF_900044055.2 Caballeronia calidae
ACAGAAGTACTCTCGTGGTCCGGCAGTAGCGAGTGCCCTCATAGGCCTTGCCGGGCTTGGATCGCGCACGGTCTGTCACATCGCGCCGCTCAACTGACTGGTAAGGCGCCAAATAGCTCCGGCCCGCTTCGCGGCCGACCGGTCCATCGGGTCTGCTTGTGCTTCCTTGCTTACGCTGTCATCTAACTGTATCGGGCCATGCGCGTCATGAAACCTAATTTCGCGTCGGTCTATTTGCATTGCCCCTGTGCGGGGCGGCAGTCACTTTCTTTGCTGCTGCAAAGAAAGTAACCAAAGAAACAGCTTTCCCCATCCAAAGTACTTCATGCCGGCCCCGGCACAGAAGTACTCTCGTGGTCCGGCAGTAGCGAGTGCCCTCATAGGCCATACCGGGCTTGGATCGCGCACGGTCTGTCGCCTCGCACCACTCAACTGACTGGTAAGGCGCCAAATAGCTCCGGCCCGCTGCGCGGCCGACCGGTCCATCGGGGATGCGCGTGCATCTTTGCTAACGCTTCCATCTCACTGCGTTCGCCCACCGGCGGTTTCCCTTGCAAACCCAACGGCAGCGCGTAGCGCTGTGCCGGAGCTATTTGGTGCTGAACCAGCGCCCTCAAGGTTCTAGCTTGTCAGACCGTGCGCGGTCCACGCCCGATAAGACCTTTGAGGGCACTTGCTACTGCCGGACCACTTGCGAAGTTCTGTGCCGCGGCCGGCCTGAAGTGCTTAGGCTGGGGATAGCTGCTTTCTTTGGTTACTTTCTTTGCAGCAGCAAAGAAAGTGACTGCCGCCCCGCATAGGGGCAACGCTAATAGACCGACACGAATACAGG
>NZ_FCOX02000322.1 GCF_900044055.2 Caballeronia calidae
CTTTTGAGGGGACGTCAATCAATGCATGAAAAGTCCAAGCACCATTTCTCCGGGCAAGGTCATCGCCCAGCCTGCGGTCATAACGATGACGGCCACGAAGAGCACGCTCAGCGAAATCCAGCCGATTTTCTGGTCCAGATGGCGCCTCTTAAAATGCGGATCGGTAGAAAAACATTCAACGCAGTACATTATCGCTGGACTAACGGGATGTCCACAACCGGCGCATGGCCGCGTTTTGCACGACGAGGTCATATTCTGGTCTCCGGTTTTATTGGTCGTCTCATGGATGCAGGACCGATACGGATGGCATCGCACTGGGCAGCGTGGCGTTGCCATTTTTTGCTATGATCGTTGGGCCGGTAACGCCTCGAGCGCATGGTATCACAGTCGCCGGCGAACTCAGTCTAATGGGGGGCAACATGATCTGTGCAAGAAAGCCTGTCGCAGCCCTGGCGATAGCCGGCATGGCGGGATCCCCCATCAATGCGCTCGGCAAGCGTCGGTTGAATGGCAAGGCGCAAATGATCAGGGCGGTTCGCTGGCATCTACGCCGGCAGAAGGGACCTGACATCATTCTCAACCTGTTCAAGGAACAACAGGCCCGCTCCGCGGCCCGAGCAATTGAGCAACGTTTGATGCGCGCGCGGATAGCGCACCAAAGCTGAATTGGTTGCATGTTGCTTACGATCTCAATACTTAAAGGTAGGTGCTGCAGTTTTGTTAGAATTTAGGAAGCGTAGCCGCCGGAGGGCGGGCGCTCTGCGGTTTCATGGGGCAGAAGCCTCGCTATCGCTATGCTCTGTAGGGCAGCGGTG
>NZ_FCOX02000323.1 GCF_900044055.2 Caballeronia calidae
AACAAGCGGCAGATTTTCTGCCACCCTCACTGCGACGCTTCATGCTCGGGCTGCCAATGCGCGCATAACATCGTGCGCAAAGTCCTCCATAACGCTTAGCCAATGTGCGGTACCTTCTTCGCAGTCGCGCGGAAGCGGCTTGCCCTGAGCGCGCCGAACCGCGCTGACCGCAAGGCTGATTGCATAGGCCTGAAAAATGGGGGCCTCGGGCCCCCAACTGGAGTCGTGTGTGGTGTTCATGCCGTATGTAACGGCAGCAAGACAGCAAAAATTGACGGCAGTCACAAAAAATCACAACAGACGAAAAAATTCACCGCACGATTACACCAAGACGTGTGCCGGCTCTGCGCCCTTTCGAGAGGGCAATTGGCATCGGGCGGGTACTGCTGTCGGCAAGCGTATTTCGTGGGACGGCATTTGAGCGCTAAGTATCGCGAGCCGGTGCGGAGAAAAGGAAGATGGCCGAGCATGATGCCTGATTTGGATAGAGAGCTCGCCATGAAGAACGCCATAGAAGGCTTATTTTCGTCTGCGCTAGATCCACTGAACGCGAGGCATGCGGCACGCGATAAAGTTGTCCACAGATTTTGTGCACAAGTCTGTGCATATCTACGCCCGCGTCGCCGCGGGGTCAAGTTGTATCAACGCTAAGAGCTTATCCGTAAATTATGTTAACGCTCAGCGGCACCTTGCGGAAGGCGATGATGGCAGCGGCAAGGTGGTTTAGGGCGACGAAACTGCGTTCGAGTTTTTCGTATCGGACCAACAGTTTGCGAAAGCGGTTGAACCAGCTGTGACAGACTTC
>NZ_FCOX02000324.1 GCF_900044055.2 Caballeronia calidae
GCCGCTTGATGATGATCATCGACCATACAGCGGAGCAACAGCACAAACCATTACGAATTATGAAATAAAATTTTGACATTCGCTTCAGCGAATGTCAGCTCCAGCGCAGAAGTCCCGGTCGATGTCTTCACGAGCTTGAGTTTGGGAGGTTCTGTCGCGATAAGATGAGCAAAACGAGCCAGTACAAAATGATTAGGATTGCTTATATGCCGCTGGTTACGGATTTTTTGGGCAAATCGAATTTGTCTCGGAGCCGTGCCGGCATGAATGTTCCATATCCGCCAGCTCGACTAAAGTCCTGATGCCAGGACGGACTGAACTACATGCCGCTTGACGCGTGGCTGACGGCGACAGGTGTCGGACTGCCTTCAAGACCCTGGCGTACACGCTGATCAACCTGCGGCACTACTGCCGACAGCGTAGCGGTCAAAAGTGGCGGTGAGTATGCGTGATGTCGCTGCGCGGCAGGGGCCACCCACGACGGTTTTATACGAAATGCAAACCTTCATTTCGGGCAAAACCGCGTAATTGCGTATTCCACGGAAGAAGACCGGCGATTCCACGCGAAAGCGGGCAAGGTGCAGAGGCGAGCGCATCCTATTGCGATCCTGTAGAGGGTTGGCCTTCAGGTTACCGTCGAACTGCTCGATCGCTAAGCCTTCACCCGCACTTCCGACCCTTCCCCACCGAACCTTCTTACCGAACGGCTATCTACGGATGGCTGACCTCGCCAGCACACGCAGATCACAGCGATCACGCGCTCGAGCGCTCCTCGACCAAAGAATAACA
>NZ_FCOX02000325.1 GCF_900044055.2 Caballeronia calidae
TGCTCGACCTCGAAGCTGCGTACCTCGAGCTTCTCGAGGCGATCGCGGGCGAGCATCGCGCCGGTGCTCGTATGACGCGGCTTGCGTTCGCGATACATCCCCTGCGCTCGCAGATAACGGCGAAGTGTCGTATAGGACGGCAGGCTCGTTTCGCCGAGTATGACCTTCAGATTGTCGTAGTGCAGCTGACACGTCCAGCCGGGATGTTCGTGGTACTGCATGCGGATCGCCTGCACCGTCTGGGGCGACAGATTTGCACCGGCGCCGCAAGGACGCTTACGGTCGCGCAGGCTCGCCACTGGATCCTGTGCCGCCTTGCGGGCCCGATAGAACCACCGCTCAATGGTGGAGCGGCCGAACTGGATATCGTCGCCAGTGACGGGGTGACGCCAGCGTTTGGCGGCCAGCGCGGTAATGAGTTCTCGCAGTTGCCCTGGTTCAGGCGGTGCGGCAAGCAAGGGGCCCACGACCGCAAAGCGCAGCCGCGCCCAACGATCCCGCACGGGTAGATCGTGAAGTTCAGTCATGCTCTCTCCAAAGATGCGGCGCACCGCGCCGCGATTCAGGGGAGAGGCGAGACTACCGGTGCATTCCGAGGGGGGCGAGCGACAAGTTCTGCGGGCAGCTACCGTCCCTCACGCGGGTTGCTCATGGCGCTTGCACTGGTGAGCGGCAAGAGCCAACGCAGCAGACCGAGCAGTGGTTGTGAAGATCGCGTTGTAGCGAAGCGCTCAAGCAGGCTTGCCGGCGCTTGCCCGGTCTCGACGGGCGGCACGAAAGCCGCCTG
>NZ_FCOX02000326.1 GCF_900044055.2 Caballeronia calidae
GACGCGCTCAGCGGCGTCATCGCGAGATCGTCGAGGATCACTATGTCCGTCTTCGCGAGTTGCGCGAGCCAGCGCGCATAGCCGCCACTGCCGTGCACCAGGGCCAGCTCCTCGCTGAGTTTGGGCATACGCAGATAGGCAACCGAGAAGCCTTGCCGGCAAGCCTGAATGGTGAAGGCGCAAGCTAGGAGTATGCGCGGCAGAAATCTGATGTCATCCGGCCGAGCCGGGTAAGCGTTGTTAGGAGATGCCAATAAGCTATCTTCCCTACGAGCCGCAGCAGCAGATGTTGCTGCCCCACGCGCTGCAAGACTGGCTGCCTGAAGGGCACCTGGCCTATTACATCAGCGACACGGTGGATTCGCTCGACCTGTCAAGCTTCCATGCGCGGTATGCGGGCGGCGGCCCGCGCAATCAACCCTTTCATCCGGCGATGATGGTGAAGGTGCTCGTCTACGGCTATGCGACCGGGGTGTTCTCGTCGCGCAAGCTGGCCAGGAAGCTGCATGAAGATGTCGCGTTCCGGGTCCTCGCCGCGGGCAACTATCCGGCGCATCGCACGCTTTGCGACTTTCGCGCCTTTCACTTGAAGGAACTGTCGGACCTGTTTGTGCAAGTGGTGAAGCTGGCCAAGGAATGCGGACTGGTCAAGCTCGGGACGATTGCCGTTGACGGCACGAAGATCAAGGCCAATGCGTCGCGTCATAAGGCGATGAGTTACGAGCGGATGAAGAAAGCCGAGCTGGAACTCAAAGAACAGATCGATGCGCTGCTGGCCAAGGCGAA
>NZ_FCOX02000327.1 GCF_900044055.2 Caballeronia calidae
CCTCCGCTGACCTGCCTCTACCACGCCCCACGCGTTCCACCACATACTCTGAGGGGCGTCGTTCGTGGATCGCTTACGTTTCACTTTGATTACCACGCGCGTGCAGCGACCGCGTAGTCGCTAGCCCTGAGCTTGCCCCCGAAAAACGAATCCCTTGCTGAGCGTTTAAACTCAAGCAAGGAGAGTCAAGAAGATGAGCAAGACGAAGCGGGCGCGCTACACGCTCGAATTCAAACTGGAAGCGATTCGGCTGGTCAGGGCCGGCCAGAGCGTCGCGGCGGTGGCTGCGACGCTGGACGTGCCAACGCAGTCGATATCCAACTGGGTCAAGGCTGAGCAGGAAGGCAAGCTCGGCGGAGCCGGTACAAAGCCGGTCAGTGCGGAGCAGATGGAATTGTCGAGACTTCGTGCCGAAGTGGCGCGCCTGAAGATGGAGCGTGACATCCTAAAAAAGGCGTGCGCGTACTTCGCGAAGGACTCGACGTGAAGTACGCCTTTATCGAACGCAATCGTCGCCACTGGCCGATTTCGGTGTTGTGCGAGGTGCTGGAAGTCAGCCCCAGCGGTTTTCATCAGCGGCGGCAACGCGCCGCTCAGGACAAGCCGCAGCGCAGTCGCGTGAGCAACGACGCGCTGCTGGCACACATCAAGGCGATTCACGCGGAGGTCAAGGGCGAATACGGTTGGCCGCGCATGTGGAAAGAGCGTATCCGCTAATTTACGCACACCGTAGCGAGAATTGTTCGCAATGACTGGGCGAGCGTAGGCGCATCGCGACGATCG
>NZ_FCOX02000328.1 GCF_900044055.2 Caballeronia calidae
CGCGCTGTTGTAGTGGCATTTTTTAAAATCGACATCAATAAAATCAAATAGTTGCGCGTTTAACTGTCGAACTCAAGCGGACAAGACTCCGGCGCAGCGCGCATGCAGGATAGGGCTGGCGAACCGGGCCAGCGGATAGAAGGTTGTGGGACGTTGGATCATCTCACGAGCGCCACGGGCTTCAGGCAGGGGGGACGTGAATTCGATTGCCGCAGTTGGCGAGCGCAATACCGCGCGCTCACCAACATACGACAGCATATCGCCTCTTCCGAGTGTCAAAGGCTCGCTACGCCAGGCTCCGCCTGCCCTTGACCCCAGTCACACTCGCAAGGAGATGTGGAGGAAGTAATCGACGATTCGCGAGCGGGCCTTGACAAATTACTGCTCATAGAAGGAATCCGCGCGGCAGACAGGATTTGAGCTGCCGGTACTGACGCCACATCGTGCGGGCGTCAACGCCGATTGCGGTTTGGGCCGCCATTGCGCGCAAAAGTGGCTTTCCCGGCGGCGAAATCAGGGCAATGTTGTCCCCTTCGGGACTTACGCAGGCGTCATTTTCGACATTCTGCGTAGGTTCAGCGCCGCGCAGACGAGTTTCCATTCGGCCTGTGCCTTGGCCAGTCCACGCATGCTGAATTGTCGAAATCCGAGAACGCTCTTTACCCAGGCATTCGGCGGTTCGGACAGCCATTTGCGCTTTCGATAGGCCGCCTGAGTTTGCGCACAAGTAAACTTGTCGGCCATCGCGGCGCATAGCGGGCGCTTCCGGGCATCGACCTTCA
>NZ_FCOX02000329.1 GCF_900044055.2 Caballeronia calidae
TGCACGGCCAGGACGCTTCAGCGCTCCCGAAGCAACTGATCGTGCTGGGAGGCGAAGTGGCACAACGCGACTGGATTACCGCGCTGCGGGCGGATCATCCCGGACTGCGCATCCTGAATCACTACGGTCCTACCGAAACGACTGTCGGCGTGCTGACGTTCGAGATGTTCGAATCCAGCAATTCGAATCGTCCGCTGCCGCTCGGCCGACCGCTCGCGAACACGCACGCCTATGTGCTCGATGCGCATGGCCAGCCGGTGCCTCCGGGCGCGATCGGCGAGCTTTATATCGGCGGTGCCGGCGTTGCACGCGGTTATCTGAATCGTGCCGATCTCACCGCTGAACGCTTCCTCGACGATCCGTTCAGCCACGAGCCCGGCGCGCGCATGTACCGCACCGGCGACCTCGCCCGCTGGCTGCCCGACGGCAATCTCGAATTCCTCGGCCGCAACGATCATCAGGTCAAGATTCGCGGCTTCCGTATCGAACTCGGGGAGATCGAGGCGCAGCTCGCCAGCCATCCTGCGGTGCGCGAAGCAGTGGTCATCGCCCGCGACGACAGCGGTAGCAACCGTTCGGCCGACAAGCGCCTGGTCGCCTATGTCACGCTCACCGCTGGCGCTGATGCCGTCGGCATGGTGGACGCGTTGCGCATCCATCTGACCGAACGCCTGCCCGACTACATGGTGCCGGCCGCCTTCGTCGTGCTCGATGCGCTCCCGCTCACGCCCAACGGCAAGCTCGACCGCCGCGCGCTGCCCGACCCGCAATGGCAGGACCTG
>NZ_FCOX02000330.1 GCF_900044055.2 Caballeronia calidae
TGATCGACACGATGATCGTCGACGGCCTGTGGGACGTCTATAACAACTATCACATGGGCACGACGGCCGAGAACGTCGCGAAGGAATTCGGCATCACGCGCGAACAGCAGGATGCGTTCGCTGCGCTGTCGCAGAACAAGGCGGAAGCCGCGCAGAAGGCCGGCCGCTTCAACGACGAAATCGTGCCGGTCGCGATTCCGCAACGCAAGGGCGAGCCGCTGCAGTTCAACACCGACGAGTTCGTGCGTCACGGCGTCACGGCCGACGCGCTCGCGGGCCTGAAGCCGGCGTTCTCGAAAGAAGGCACGGTGACGGCGGCGAACGCATCGGGTCTCAATGATGGCGCGGCCGCGGTCCTGGTGATGTCGGCGAAGAAGGCCGAAGCGCTGGGTCTGACGCCGCTCGCGCGCATCAAGGCGTACGCGAACGCGGGTGTCGATCCGAAGGTGATGGGCATGGGCCCGGTGCCGGCGTCCAAGCGCTGTCTGGAGCGCGCGGGCTGGTCGGTGAACGACCTGGACCTGATGGAAATCAACGAGGCGTTCGCGGCGCAGGCGCTCGCGGTGCACAAGCAGATGGGCTGGGATCAGTCGAAGATCAACGTGAACGGCGGCGCAATCGCGATCGGTCACCCGATCGGCGCGTCGGGCTGCCGGATTCTCGTCACGCTGCTGCACGAAATGCAGAAGCGCGATGCGAAGAAGGGTCTGGCGTCGCTGTGCATCGGCGGCGGGATGGGTGTCGCGCTGGCG
>NZ_FCOX02000331.1 GCF_900044055.2 Caballeronia calidae
GCTCTCGGCGCTGTGGACGCAGGCGGTGCTGCGCCTGTTCCCTGAGCCGCTACGCGTCAATGGTCGGCGCGTCCTGGTTGGAGACGGCATCAAGATCCCCAAGAGCGGCAGGAAGATGCCCGGCGTCAAGTTGCTGCATCAACAGTCCGACTCCAACACCAAGCCCGAGTACATCATGGGGCACTCCATGCAGGCAGTCAGCATACTCGTGCGGGCCGCCCAGAGCGTCATTGCCGTACCGCTGGCCGTGCGCATTCACGAAGGTCTGGTGTGGTCCAACCGCGATCGACGTACCTTGCTCGACAAGATGATCTCGCTGTTGGGGATCGTCTCGGTCGAGGAGCCGTTCTACTTCGTCGCCGATGCCTACTACGCTGCTCGCAAGATCGTCAAAGGCCTGCGCGATCAGGACAACCATTTGGTCACGCGCGTGAAGTCCAATGCAGTCGCCTATGCCCCGTACGTGCAGCAAGGACCGCGCAAACGGGGCCGCCCCAGGCGCTACGGCGCCAAGATCCAACTCAAATCGCTGCTGGCTGATCCACTGTCCTCGCAACCCGCGCCCAGCCCCGTCTATGGCGAACACAACGTCATCATCCGGTATCGAGTCTGCGATCTACTGTGGCCGGCGTGCGGTCGGCTCGTTCGCTTCGTGGCAGTGAGTCACCCTTGCCGGGGCGCGTGCCTGTTGATGTGCACCGACCTCGGCCTGGATCCCATCGAAATCATTCGCTTGTATG
>NZ_FCOX02000332.1 GCF_900044055.2 Caballeronia calidae
GCCAAGTTCGATCTCACCCTCAGTCTGGCTCAGACTGCCCAGCACGGGCTCGCCGGCCGATTCAGCTACGCCACCGACCTGTTCGACGAAGCCACCGTCGCCCGGCTGGGCGAACGCTTCACGCGTTTGCTGGAGCAAGCGCTCGATCAGCCCGATGCATCGTTGCATGCGCTCGAATTCATGCTGCCCGAGGAGCACGCGCTGCTCGGACGCTGGAACGACACGGCTGCGGCTTATCCCGAGGATGTGTGCATCCATCAGTTGTTCGAGCAACAGGTCCGACGCACGCCCGATGCAAGCGCACTCGTCTTCGAAGACGTGTCACTCACCTATGCGCAACTCAATGCGCGCGCCAACCGGCTTGCGCATCACCTGATCGGTCTGGGCGTGCGCCCCGAGACCCGTGTGGCCCTGTGCATGGTGCGCAGCCACGAGCTGATCGTCGCGCTGCTGGCCATCCTCAAGGCGGGCGGCGCCTATGTGCCGCTCGATCCGGCCTATCCGGGCGAGCGTCTCGCCCACATCCTCGACGATGCCGCGCCCGTGCTGCTTATCGCCGATGCCCACGGGCGACAAGCGCTCGGCAATACCGGCGATCTGCCGGTCCTCGATCCGGTGTCCTTCCATGATGTCGTCGCCCAAAGCAACCATGATCACGATCCGATCGTGCCGGACCTGAACTCCCGTCACCTCGCCTACGTGATCTACACCTCCGGCTCGACCGGCAAACC
>NZ_FCOX02000333.1 GCF_900044055.2 Caballeronia calidae
GCCAAGTTCGATCTCACCCTCAGTCTGGCTCAGACTGCCCAGCACGGGCTCGCCGGCAGATTCAGCTACGCCACCGACCTGTTCGATGAGGCGACCGTCACCCGGCTGGGCGAACGCTTCACGCGTTTGCTGGAGCAAGCGCTCGATCAGCCCGATGCATCGTTGCATGCGCTCGAATTCATGCTGCCTGAAGAGCACGCGCTGCTCGAGCGCTGGAACGACACGGCTGCAGCTTATCCCGAGGATGTGTGCATCCATCAGTTGTTCGAACAGCAGGTCCGACGCACGCCCGAGGCAACCGCGCTCGTCTTCGAAGGCGAGTCACTCACCTATGCGCAACTCAATGCGCGCGCCAACCGGCTGGCGCATCACCTGATCGGTCTGGGCGTGCGTCCCGAGACCCGTGTGGCCCTGTGCATGGTGCGCAGCCACGAGCTGATCGTCGCGCTGCTGGCCATCCTCAAGGCGGGCGGCGCCTATGTGCCGCTCGATCCGGCCTATCCGGGCGAGCGTCTCACCCACATCCTCGACGATGCCGCGCCCGTGCTGCTCGTCGCCGATGCACCCGGGCGACAAGCGCTCGGCGATACCGGCGATCTGCCGGTCCTCGATCCGGTGTCCTTCCATGATGCCGTCGCCCAAAGCAACCACGACCACGATCCGATCGTGCCGGACCTGAACTCCCGTCACCTCGCCTACGTGATCTACACCTCCGGCTCGACCGGCAAACC
>NZ_FCOX02000334.1 GCF_900044055.2 Caballeronia calidae
CCGCACACAGGTGCTCGATGTAGCGATCAAACTTCGCTAGATTTTCCATTGCAGCCCACTAATAAATATGGAATCCTCATTATGAACTGAAATGAAGATGGAAGTCGCTATTTTTTATGACACAGTGAGACTAGGGCTTCAACAAATGAATATGCACGCGGCCAGCACCTCTAACGCGCTGCGACATCACTGCGCGCATACCAGCAAACGTAAAGCATGAACATACCGATCGCCGATGCAGGCAGTTTTTCTCACTTCGCACACAGCGCCACGTCCGCATATTGACTGCTACCACCCAATCCCGCCATGCCGGCTATCGCCAGGGCTGCGACAGGCTTTCTTGCACAGATCATGTTGCCCCCATTAAACTGAGTTGGCCGGCGACTGTGATACCATGCGCTCGCGGCGTTACCGGCCCAACGATCATAGCAAAAAATGGCAACGCCACGCTGCCCAGTGCGATGCCATCCGTATCGGTCCTGCATCCATGAGACGACCGATAAAACCGGAGACCAGAATATGACCTCGTCGTGCAAAACGCGGCCATGCGCCGATTGTGGACATCCCGTTAGTCCAGCGATAATGTACTGCGTTGAATGTTTTTCTACCGATCCGCATTTTAAGAGGCGCCATCTGGACCACCGGAGTTCGACAGTTCCACGGCCAAAAACGCGATTTTCGACAGCCAGGCCTTGTATCGGCGCGGGTTTCGGCGG
>NZ_FCOX02000335.1 GCF_900044055.2 Caballeronia calidae
TGAAGGTCGATGCCCGGAAGCGCCCGCTATGCGCCGCGATGGCCGACAAGTTTACTTGTGCGCAAACTCAGGCGGCCTATCGAAAGCGCAAATGGCTGTCCGAACCGCCGAATGCCTGGGTAAAGAGCGTTCTCGGATTTCGACAATTCAGCATGCGTGGACTGGCCAAGGCACAGGCCGAATGGAAACTCGTCTGCGCGGCGCTGAACCTACGCAGAATGTCGAAAATGACGCCTGCGTAAGTCCCGAAGGGGACAACATTGCCCTGATTTCGCCGCCGGGAAAGCCACTTTTGCGCGCAATGGCGGCCCAAACCGCAATCGGCGTTGACGCCCGCACGATGTGGCGTCAGTACCGGCAGCTCAAATCCTGTCTGCCGCGCGGATTCCTTCTATGAGCAGTAATTTGTCAAGGCCCGCTCGCGAATCGTCGATTACTTCCTCCACATCTCCTTGCGAGTGTGACTGGGGTCAAGGGCAGGCGGAGCCTGGCGTAGCGAGCCTTTGACACTCGGAAGAGGCGATATGCTGTCGTATGTTGGTGAGCGCGCGGTATTGCGCTCGCCAACTGCGGCAATCGAATTCACGTCCCCCCTGCCTGAAGCCCGTGGCGCTCGTGAGATGATCCAACGTCCCACAACCTTCTATCCGCTGGCCCGGTTCGCCAGCCCTATCCTGCATGCGCGCTGCGCCGGAGTCTTGTCCG
>NZ_FCOX02000336.1 GCF_900044055.2 Caballeronia calidae
TCCGTCGGGTTCGGGCCGACGGCTTCTTGTGCCAGGGGTGCCTTCATCATCGCCCCGTCGACGCTTTGCCAGCGCCAGGCGATGCCCTCCATCTCGTCGTACTCGGCCAGTCCTGCCGCCCAGAGTGCTTCGAAGAAGGCCGCCGCCTCCCATTCAAGAAAGCGTTTGTGGATGGCGCTGGCACTACCAAAACGCACTTTGGGCAACGCCTTCCATTGGCAGCCCGTGCGCAGTACATACACAATGGCTTCAAACACTTGGCGAGCTGGCTTCGGCGGTCGTCCCGCGCCCGGCCTGCGCAGGTACTTTTTCTCTGGTGAGGGCGCACGTTGCGGGATCAGTGGCTCCACCCGCTGCCAGAAAGCATCGGTCACCTCCCACGATTCGACTCGCTTCTTGGTCAAGCCTTCGCTCCAACGCCGCACTCGCTTGCAGCTCGGAACGAAGCATACCTTTATTTACGGATAAGTTCTTACGGACGTTTGCGCTCAGCGCCTGCGCTTGCTTGAATGTCATCCAGCGATTGGATTGGAAGCCTTTGTCGAGCTGCTCGCCCCACAGAAGCAGAATGTTGATGCCTTGGTAGGGGATGCCGTTGTGGCGCACGGGAAGCGTGATCCGGCCGTCGGTGTTTCCGCCTTTCCAGGGCTTGACCCATGGCCTGACGCCCTGCTCCAGGTCGGCGATGATCTTGTCCGTCAC
>NZ_FCOX02000337.1 GCF_900044055.2 Caballeronia calidae
CTGAAGTTGCTGCGACCTCGACGCAAAGTACTCTTTTGAATCAATCAGTTATGGTTGATCCGCTGTGGGGCTGCTGCCTACACGGCAATGGTTTTCAGCAGTTCGAGGGCTTTTTGCTGTTTGTGATCGGGCGCTGTATCGAGGGTGAAGGTGGCTTCGTGCGCGGACGCGCCTGGGTGATGACAGGCATTGCGCACGATGGTGCTGAGGTGGTGTAGGAGCGAATCGAAACTGTGTACGCAGGTGCCATCGCCCAGCGTCCTGCCTGAGACTTTGCGCAATGCGCTGGCCGAGCGCGTGGCCGGAGCGACCGGATCGCGTTGCGCCTTGGCCGCCTGTTCTTCGTCCGCGAACAGCAGTGGGCGCCAGGCCTGCATCATGTGCCATTTGATGTAGTAGGCGAGCATGCACAGCAGCAGGTGGGCACGCACCCGGTCGGCCAGGCGGTGATAGATCGGCCGCACCTCGAGGTCTACGGTCTTTATGGAACGGAAGGCCTGCTCAACCTGGCTGAGGCTCTTGTAGTTGCGCACCACGTCATCGCTGCTCATGCGTTCATGAGGCACCGCCGTGCGGATCACGTAGATGCCATCGAGGGCGGCTTCCGCGGCCACACGGGCCTCGTTGATCGCATACCCAAACGACGCGTCAGTGATTTCCAGATCAAAGTGCTTGCCGACCTTGTAGCGGTTTAG
>NZ_FCOX02000338.1 GCF_900044055.2 Caballeronia calidae
TACCACACCCATACGTATATCAACAGTGACATTCATCGGTCGTGACGTGCCACCACAAGACTTTATTGGGCACCCCGCCGAAACCCGCGCCGATACAAGGCCTGGCTGTCGAAAATCGCGTTTTTGGCCGTGGAACTGTCGAACTCCGGTGTGCGGAGTCGGCATTTTGACCGAGCGCAGCGGGAAAATGTTGGGCGGCAAGGTAAACTCCATGATTCGCGATGATATCCTAAATGAGATACACCAGGATGCACAAAATAGAGGCTTTGAATTGATGAAATTTCTTCTGGAACATCAGAATGACATATCCCCTGATAGTTTTGAGAACGCAGTGGCAATGTTTGTGCACAAAGATGTTTTGAACGCTTTAAAGGATGGCTTGAATATAGAAGAGCTCAATGGCAGAAAGGGCCGTGCAATCGACAGACGCTTGACGGAACTTGCGTAAGCGGGGTGGTCAAGGCATCGTTGTGTCGTGAAAGACAGTGAAAGACAGTGGGCGCAGACACAAGGTATCCGCTTCTCGGTTAGGGCGAGTTTGGAGTATCGCTAGGTCTGACGGTTAAGGACGAATCACAAAAGCGCAGACGGTGAAATTCGATGGCGCCCTGCTCGCTTGAGTTCGACAGTTAAACGCGCAACTATTTGATTTTATTGATGTCGATTTTAAAAAATGCCACTACAACAGCGCG
>NZ_FCOX02000339.1 GCF_900044055.2 Caballeronia calidae
TACGCCGACTACACGCTGTGGCAACGCGGCTGGCTCACCGGCGCCGAGCTCGAACGCCAGACGCAATACTGGCGCAACCAGCTCGCCGACCTCGCGCCGCTGGACCTGCCCACCGACCGGCCTCGTCCCGCGCAGATCAGCGGACGCGGTGCGACGCTGCCCTTTGCGCTGAGCCCCGATCTGTCCGCGCGCCTGAACGCGCTTGCTCAACGCGAAGGCGTCACGCCCTTCATGCTGCTGCTCGCCGTGTTCCAGACGCTGCTCGCACGCCTTTCCGGCCAGACCGATGTCGCCGTGGGCTCGCCCATCGCCAACCGTACCCACGCGCAGATCGAGCCGCTCATCGGCCTGTTCATCAATACGCTGGTGCTGCGCGCCGATCTCTCGGGCACGCCCTCCTTGCGCTCGCTGCTTGCACAAGTGCGTGACACGACGCTCGCCGCCTACGCCCATCAGGATCTGCCTTTCGAGAAGCTCGTCGAGGCCCTCGCACCGGCTCGCGACACCAGCCGCACGGCGCTGTTCCAGGTCATGTTCGTGTTGCAGAACGCGCCGATGGACGCGCTCGCCTTGCCCGGACTCACGCTGGAGCTGCTGCCCGCGGGCGAAGCCGGTGCCAAGTTCGATCTCACCCTCAGTCTGGCTCAGACTGCCCAGCACGGGCTCGCCGGCCGATTCAGCTACGCCACCGA
>NZ_FCOX02000340.1 GCF_900044055.2 Caballeronia calidae
TGCCCACTGAAAAAGTAGTGGGCACATTCTGCGTTGCATCGCCTCCGCCTTCTACGTGGGCCGAATTGAGCGCTTTCGTATGTTGGTGAGCGCGCGGTATTGCGCTCGCCAACTGCGGCAATCGAATTCACGTCCCCCCTGCCTGAAGCCCGTGGCGCTCGTGAGATGATCCAACGTCCCACAACCTTCTATCCGCTGGCCCGGTTCGCCAGCCCTATCCTGCATGCGCGCTGCGCCGGAGTCTTGTCCGGGTGACGTGCCCCATCTAGAAATCGGTTGCGTCGGCAACCCAGGAATCCGACGGGCATGTCCACTTCAACCATGGGAACAACAAGTGATCCGATTGTCGCGGCATCACTTTCGCTATGCATACGAGGTCAGAGGGGTTTCATCTGCGCGCCCTCAGGAATAACGCCGTGCTTCAGGTAGCGCCATAGTGCAATCACCAGTCGTCGTGCGACAGCGACGATGGCGATGCGCCGCGCGCGGCGGTTCGGCCCCGTGCCCTGCGTGCGCTGGTTGAACCACTGTGTCAGTGCACTGCCGGGCTGGTAGCGCAGCCAGGTCCACGCCATCTCGATCAGCAGCGCGCGCACCCGTCGGTTGCCCTGTTGCTGATCCCCTGGTCGACCTGGCTTTCGCCGCTGTCATAGGGCTGCGGCACCAGGCCGACGCACGCGCCCACCTG
>NZ_FCOX02000341.1 GCF_900044055.2 Caballeronia calidae
CTAAAGCGGCAGTGTGGCTCGTGATCGCACTGGTGCTGTTTACGGTGTTCAAGCAGTTCGATAAGCCCCGCGTCCAGGAAGGTGTGTCCTATTCGCAGTTCATGGACGACGCGAAGAACGGCAAAGTCAAGAACGTCACCGTTCAGGGCCGCAATCTAACGGTCACTCCGAACGACGGCCAGAAATACCAGATCGTGTCGCCCGGCGACATCTGGATGGTCGGCGACTTGATGAAGTACGGCGTTCAGGTCAGCGGCAAGGCTGACGATGAACCGAACGCGCTCGTCTCCGCGCTGTACTACCTCGGGCCGACGATCCTGATCATCGGCTTCTGGTTCTACATGATGAGGCAGATGCAGGGGGGCGGCAAAGGCGGGGCGTTTTCGTTCGGCAAGTCGCGCGCGCGGCTGATCGACGAGAACAACAACGCAATCAATTTCACCGACGTCGCGGGCTGCGACGAAGCCAAGGAAGAAGTGTCGGAGCTGGTGGACTTCCTGCGCGATCCGCAGAAGTTCCAGAAGCTGGGCGGTCGCATTCCGCGTGGTGTGCTGCTGGTCGGCCCTCCGGGTACCGGTAAGACGCTGCTGGCTCGCGCCATCGCCGGCGAGGCGAAGGTGCCGTTCTTCAGCATCTCGGGTTCGGACTTCGTGGAAATGTTCGTCGGCGTGGGCGCGGCCCG
>NZ_FCOX02000342.1 GCF_900044055.2 Caballeronia calidae
TTCGCCTTGGCCAGCAGCGCATCGATCTGTTCTTTGAGTTCCAGCTCGGCTTTCTTCATCCGCTCGTAACTCATCGCCTTATGACGCGACGCATTGGCCTTGATCTTCGTGCCGTCAACGGCAATCGTCCCGAGCTTGACCAGTCCGCATTCCTTGGCCAGCTTCACCACTTGCACAAACAGGTCCGACAGTTCCTTCAAGTGAAAGGCGCGAAAGTCGCAAAGCGTGCGATGCGCCGGATAGTTGCCCGCGGCGAGGACCCGGAACGCGACATCTTCATGCAGCTTCCTGGCCAGCTTGCGCGACGAGAACACCCCGGTCGCATAGCCGTAGACGAGCACCTTCACCATCATCGCCGGATGAAAGGGTTGATTGCGCGGGCCGCCGCCCGCATACCGCGCATGGAAGCTTGACAGGTCGAGCGAATCCACCGTGTCGCTGATGTAATAGGCCAGGTGCCCTTCAGGCAGCCAGTCTTGCAGCGCGTGGGGCAGCAACATCTGCTGCTGCGGCTCGTAGGGAAGATAGCTTATTGGCATCTCCTAACAACGCTTACCCGGCTCGGCCGGATGACATCAGATTTCTGCCGCGCATACTCCTAGGCGCCGGCTCGATCTGAACGGTCCGTAACGTGATGGACTTGCCATTCACGATCCGTATCGGTGTGGCCGGGC
>NZ_FCOX02000343.1 GCF_900044055.2 Caballeronia calidae
TTCGCCTTGGCCAGCAGCGCATCGATCTGTTCTTTGAGTTCCAGCTCGGCTTTCTTCATCCGCTCGTAACTCATCGCCTTATGACGCGACGCATTGGCCTTGATCTTCGTGCCGTCAACGGCAATCGTCCCGAGCTTGACCAGTCCGCATTCCTTGGCCAGCTTCACCACTTGCACAAACAGGTCCGACAGTTCCTTCAAGTGAAAGGCGCGAAAGTCGCAAAGCGTGCGATGCGCCGGATAGTTGCCCGCGGCGAGGACCCGGAACGCGACATCTTCATGCAGCTTCCTGGCCAGCTTGCGCGACGAGAACACCCCGGTCGCATAGCCGTAGACGAGCACCTTCACCATCATCGCCGGATGAAAGGGTTGATTGCGCGGGCCGCCGCCCGCATACCGCGCATGGAAGCTTGACAGGTCGAGCGAATCCACCGTGTCGCTGATGTAATAGGCCAGGTGCCCTTCAGGCAGCCAGTCTTGCAGCGCGTGGGGCAGCAACATCTGCTGCTGCGGCTCGTAGGGAAGATAGCTTATTGGCATCTCCTAACAACGCTTACCCGGCTCGGCCGGATGACATCAGATTTCTGCCGCGCATACTCCTAGGCAGCCGGCCACTTCGCGGCGGTTGTGAAACTGTCGCCAGCCGAACAGTTCCCTGACCAGCGTCCAGGCGCT
>NZ_FCOX02000344.1 GCF_900044055.2 Caballeronia calidae
CCACCGGACCCTGAATCGGAGCGGAAAATTCGGCTTTACGCGGGTTGAGGTCCTTCGGGTTGAGGTCTTTCGGGTTGTGCCCCCCCAATTGGGGACGCGATTTTAATCCATCAAACGAGCGCGCGATATTTCTATCATTTTTATGCAGCCTGGACACGCTCTCATTAGCGCTCGGCGGAATATCGGCCGGTGGAAGAGGCGTTTTTCCCGACCCGACTGCGTTGATATTATTTGACATATTGATGTGTTCGATTTGAGCCATTTAAGATTGCAAAATCTAAAGTAGATGGCGCCGCATCGGATAGGCCACCGCCCTTACCCCTACTTACTTCACTTCGATCTCTGCATGTCAGGTTAGAGTACAAGATTGGATGCCGTCTTGCCCATCTCGCATGCGAAAGTATTGACGCTGATGCGAAACGTCTGAACCGCACGTTGGCGAGAGTCGGGCGCGGAGCGGCGTGTTGGGCCGCTAAACCAGAGTTCGTGCTAGCAGGCAGAATATGGACTGGTTCGCCGCAGCTCAACCACAGATAGAAAGTCTTTCGATTCCGCCTCGCCATAAGCGCCCCCATGAACTCGCTACGTCCGTCGCGCCACTTGAACAGCGCGGTATCGTCATTGCGACCGCGAAGTTGCCGCGTTGCCAGCATCGACG
>NZ_FCOX02000345.1 GCF_900044055.2 Caballeronia calidae
ACTACTCATCGCCCACGCGATCACCAGCAAGCTTCCTCGCTGTCCGTGTTGCTGGGAGATCAGGTTAAATTTATGACGCAGTGAGACTAGGGTGCCGCGATTCATGTGTGAGGCTCGGAGCCCTCGGCCGTCTCCAATTTTTACATTACTTGGGGTAAGGGTCGGCATTGTACGTACTCGGATGCAGATACCTGCCGCGTTGCGCCGATGCGAAGCACCACCTCGTGCTCTGCCATCCGTTCCTGTGCGCGTTGTCAGTGCGGCTGCAGAATGCCGCGCCAGACTACCAGCGACACGCCAGCAGATACCGGTTGTGAGGTCGTCAGCAACCCTCCTCAACAACCCTCCTCAACAACCCTCCTCAACAACCCTCCTCAACAACCCTCCTCAACAACCCTCCTCAACAACCCCTCTGCCCGCTCATTGCGTCGTGGATCACCTAATCCAAAACCCTGCACTCTTTATGCGTCTACCCAGGTGACTCTCGTGTCATTGATCGCCCAAATTTGAGAGTATTGGACAAATCCGCTCCCAAGCCCCGATCCGCGACGTTCGGCTGCTCGCTCAAGCGTCGCTTCCGGGGTTCCGCGGACTTCTATCTAACGGCGTGGCCGCAGGACGTTCAACTTTAACTGCTTTTGAGCTTCTCTTTTA
>NZ_FCOX02000346.1 GCF_900044055.2 Caballeronia calidae
CTTCTATGGGGCATTGAAAGTCAAGCCCTTTCGCGGTCCGTTTTTACGTCAGTCATCTCCCATGGATAACCTCGTTTGATATTATGGAATCCTCCGTATCGTATCAAAGGAACGTTTCACAGCAGTTGAGGCTGGGGTGTCTTAAGTCCGGACATTTGACCGGACCAACTTCTATCCGTGCCGGCACGAGACCGGACACCACATACCGCATGCGCAAGGCGCTGGAACTACCCCATTATGGACGCGCCCCATCTAGAACTACGGTTATCCGATGGGTAACCCACCTACTGTCCGGGCGCGCTCAACCTTCAGACGCTGTTACCGCTCGACGTTGGCTGTTCAAGTCGCCGTCACCTTACTTGCCGGTGACTTGAGGGTTGCCCCGAGGGGAATCTCACCGAATTCCAGATAGCGCCATAGTGCGACCGACAGACGTCGCGCAAGCGCCACAATGCCGATGCGTCGGACACGCTTGCCACCGCCTGCGAAGCGCTCCTTGAACCAGTGGCTTAGCTGGCTAGCGGGCTGGAAGCGCAACCAACTCCAGGCTAGTTCCACCATCAGCCATCGGGCTCGCCTGTTGCCGATTTTGCTGATGCCCTGCTCAACTTCGCTGGTACCGCTGGCATACGGGGTTGGCGCGAGACCTAGG
>NZ_FCOX02000347.1 GCF_900044055.2 Caballeronia calidae
CCGCACACAGGTGCTCGATGTAGCGATCAAACTTCGCTAGATTTTCCATTGCAGCCCACTAATAAATATGGAATCCTAATTATGAACTGAAATGAAGATGGAAGTCGCTATTTTTTATGACACAGTGAGACTAGGAACATACATGCCGCACTCATCGATGCCGCGCTCATCGCCTTTATGAAAATAGTAACAGGTGGTGCATCGCTTCTTGCCTCACCTCTTCCGGTAGCCATCGAATATTGGCTCTAAGTGCCAACAAAGGTGCTGCCCGCCCCTCAACGTCAAGCTGGTTGAGCGATGCGAGAATATGGCCAAATGCCTCTACTAATCCAGCCTCGAAGAACTTGCGGGCCCCTGACGCGATGGCAGATAGTAATTCTCCTTTTACTCCGGGATCAACTACCGCTGTTACCGCGTCTAAAAGATCGGCGAGTCCGCCCATGCGATTGGCATCGGGAAGCTCGGCGCACTCGAAGGCAAGCGCACGCAAAGGCTCTATACGCTCGCGCGGCTCCAAATCGCCAATTGCCTTCAGGACAAACTGGAACACCTCCAGGCGATGAACTTCCTGCAACAATTCGATGCTATTCGCAAGCACAGCCAGTGCTGGCGCCTTTGCCTCCGTATTACAACTATCCGCCGCATTC
>NZ_FCOX02000348.1 GCF_900044055.2 Caballeronia calidae
GCGCAAGAGGGCGGTTTTGACGAAGTGACCTTTTGGAAGGTGCAGATAAACAGCGAGGTCGCAGCACAGCTCAGACCTGGCGATTACACGCGTATCGATTGGCAAATTAGGACCAAGCTTTCTCCTTTGGAGAAATGGCTGCATGCCTTCTACTCGACTAATCAACATCCGTATCCAATGAAAGTCGAGACGATACATAAGCTATGTGGATCTCGAATGGCTGAGATCAAATTTTTCCGCCGCGCGATCAAAGCCGCACTGGACCGCTTGACGGAAGTAGGCTTTCTTTCGTCTTGGCAACTCGACGAAACGGACAAAGTCAAGGTGGTCCGCGGTCAAATGCTCACCGCCAACGCCGATCGAGTATCGAGCGACGGGACTCGCTGACTCGAAGGTCAACGTAATCGCAGTTCTGCGTTAGTCAAATGATCACTACCGCTTCAATCAACGGTGACTATTTGACTCCGCAAAGCCATCCAGCACACCCAAAATCAAGTCAAATAGTCACCAACCGAGCGAACGACCAGCCTTTTGACGGGGAACGAGGGGGTTTGCAGGCCTGCAGAGCACAAAAAACGTGCCAATCTCAGAGGTAAGAGGGTGAGATGCCCGTTATCCACAGGCCAATAGTCGAA
>NZ_FCOX02000349.1 GCF_900044055.2 Caballeronia calidae
ACGCCGGCACCGCCGATATAAAGCTCGCCGGTCGTGCCCGGAGGCACCAGTTGGCCGTGCGCATCGAGCAGGTAGATGCGGGTGTTGGCAAGCGGCTGGCCGATGGGCACCGTCGCATCGTCGAAGCCGTCCGGGCGGCGCCACGCCGTGGCGCAGACGGTGGCCTCGGTGGGTCCGTAGGCGTTGAAGACGCGAATGCCGGGTTGCACCGTGCGCATCAGCGCGGCACCTGGCGCCTCGCCTCCCAGCACGAGCACTTGAAGCCTGGCCAGCGGCGCCAGCGAGGTTTGTCCCTGCAGCATCGCAGGGGGCAACTCGGCATGCGTGATGGCGTGCCGGGCGAGGTAATCCATGAAGGATGTCGTCGCGAGGCGTTCGTCATGCGTGGGCAAATAGAGCGCGGCGCCCGCGATCAGGGTCATGGCCACATCGCCGACGCTGACATCGAAGCCTATGGAAACGAACTGGACGACGCGGCTTTCCGGACGAATGTCGTAGCGTTCAACCTGAGCCTGGGCAAGGTTGAGCAGATTGCGATGCTCGACCATGACGCCCTTGGGCCTGCCGGTCGAGCCGGAGGTGTAGATCACGTAGGCGAGGTGACGGGAGTTCAGGTCCGGCACGATCGGATCGTG
>NZ_FCOX02000350.1 GCF_900044055.2 Caballeronia calidae
GCCACATTGAAGACCTTGGCGCTCATCAATGTAAAGCGAGAAATTGATGCTTTACATTTTTTAAATGAAATCGATTCCGATGATATTTTACACTTAAAGGTTATGTGTCTGCATTCGTTGCAGGACCCATTATGGGAGGGCGCTGCGATGGAGCTTAAAGATAGTGAACATCCGGTGGTGAGAAAAACGGTGAGAAAGCTCTTATGTATTCCGGATGATGACCGGATTGCCCAATAACCTGACTGACGCTTCGCGATCCAGTGCACAGGCATCTCGGATGGGTAGCGACGAACTGCTCGACAGTCTGCCGGCCAACCCACCTGAGAATGGAATTATTTGATATCCCGTTCCTTTGCGTTTGTCACTTCGGCGTATGAGGAGCACGGAATTGTCAAATTCCCTCGTGAGAAACAAATCCCTGTTTCTCCGCGAACGCCGGACCCGGCACGGGGTTGGATTGCTCTCAAGGGACATTTGAAAGGCGATCTGCTTTCGTCGCTGCAGAATACGGTGAAGACGAAGTTTTCGCGGCTCGAAAAACAAAGATAAGATTTGCTAGGTCCGAAAGGAAGACGGAAGTCATGCTGGGTCAATGCCTTTCGCCCACGTCGTGAAAATGGCGAACCTAAA
>NZ_FCOX02000351.1 GCF_900044055.2 Caballeronia calidae
CTTCGAACGACTTGCGCGGACCGCGCTCGCCGAACGCGGGACGCGAATCATCGCCACGCGGTTTGAACGAGCGACGCTCATCGCCGCCCGATGCGCGTTCACCGCGCGGAGACGGACGGTCTTCGAACGACTTGCGCGGACCGCGCTCGCCGAACGCGGGACGCGAATCATCGCCACGCGGTTTGAACGAGCGACGCTCATCGCCGCCCGATGCGCGATCGCCGCGCGGAGCCGGACGGCCTTCGAACGACTTGCGCGGACCGCGCTCGCCGAACGCGGGACGCGAATCATCGCCACGCGGTTTGAACGAGCGACGCTCATCGCCGCCCGATGCGCGTTCACCGCGCGGAGCCGGACGGCCTTCGAACGACTTGCGCGGTCCACGCTCGCCGAACGCGGGACGCGAATCATCGCCACGCGGTTTGAAAGCACGACGCTCATCGCCACCCGATGCGCGTTCACCGCGCGGAGCCGGACGGCCTTCGAACGACTTGCGCGGTCCACGCTCGCCGAACGCGGGACGCGAATCATCGCCACGCGGTTTGAACGAGCGACGCTCATCGCCGCCCGATGCGCGATCGCCGCGCGGAGCCGGACGGCCTTCGAACGACTTGCGCGGTCCACG
>NZ_FCOX02000352.1 GCF_900044055.2 Caballeronia calidae
AGTGAGGAAGCGACCAAGGCCAAAGCCGAGATCGCCCGAGCGAAACTGAGAGGGGCGATGGCTCGGACGGACCCCCAGGCGTCGTTCAACATCGATTATCAGATGTCGGCCGAGGCAGCGTCAGCGTCCATCGCGCCGGTCAACGTGTGGGACGACTTCCGCTTCACCTACTTCAAGTTCCCGGCGAACGCGGAGCTGCCTGAGGTCTTCCTGATCAGCTCCGATGGCAAGGAAAGCACGGTCAATACGCATGTCGAAGGCGCGGACCACAACATCATCGTCGCCGAAACGACCGCTAAAGAGTGGCGGGTGCGCTACGGCCAGCAGAAGGTCATTGGCATCGTGAATGGCGAGTTCGATCCATCACGCGGGGCGACGCCGAGCGGCACAGTCGTTCCGGGCTTCAGGCGGGTGATGAAGAGCGAGGATGAGCAATGATCAGGCGCGAACAGAACATTGATGAGTTGGTTGACGAAAACCGACCGATCTCCGGCGGGCGCGACTCGTTTGGCAGCGTCGTCGCGTCCCGGCACCGTATTCAGGGAATGCGTGCGTTTGTCGCACTGATGGTCATTCTCGGGCTCGGCCTCATCGGCTGGATCATGTACCGAAAGCTGCACCC
>NZ_FCOX02000353.1 GCF_900044055.2 Caballeronia calidae
AGTGAGGAAGCGACCAAGGCCAAAGCCGAGATCGCCCGAGCGAAACTGAGAGGGGCGATGGCTCGGACGGACCCCCATGCGTCGTTCAACATCGATTATCAGATGTCGGCCGAGGCGGCGTCAGCGTCCATCGCGCCGGTCAACGTGTGGGACGACTTCCGCTTCACCTACTTCAAGTTTCCGGCGAACGCGGAGCTGCCTGAGGTCTTCCTGATCAGCTCCGATGGGAAGGAAAGCACGGTCAACACCCACGTCGAAGGCGCGGACCACAACATCATCGTCGCTGAAACGACGGCCAAGGAGTGGCGCGTGCGCTACGGCCAGCAGAAGGTCATCGGCATCGTGAATAGCGAGTTCGATCCGTCACGCGGGGCGACGCCGAGCGGCACAGTCGTTCCAGGCTTCAGGCGGGTGATGAAAAGCGAGGATGAGCAATGATCAGGCGCGAACAGAACATTGATGAGTTGGTTGACGAAAACCACCCCATCGACGGTGGGCGCGACTCCTTTAGCCGCGTTGTCGCGTCCCACAACCGCATTCATGGTATGCGTGCGTTTGTCGCACTGATGGTCATTCTCGGGCTCGGCCTCATCGGCTGGATCATGTACCGAAAGCTGCACCC
>NZ_FCOX02000354.1 GCF_900044055.2 Caballeronia calidae
TGAAGGTCGATGCCCGGAAGCGCCCGCTATGCGCCGCGATGGCCGACAAGTTTACTTGTGCGCAAACTCAGGCGGCCTATCGAAAGCGCAAATGGCTGTCCGAACCGCCGAATGCCTGGGTAAAGAGCGTTCTCGGATTTCGACAATTCAGCATGCGCGGACTGGCCAAGGCCCAGGCCGAATGGAAACTCGTCTGCGCGGCGGCGCTGAACCTACGCAGAATGTCGAAAATGACGCCTGCGTAAGTCCCGAAGGGGACAACATTGCCCTGATTTCGCCGCCGGGAAAGCCACTTTTGCGCGCAATGGCGGCCCAAACCGCAATCGGCGTTGACGCCGCACGATGTGGCGTCGGTACCGGCAGCTCAAATTCTGTCTGCCGCGCGGATTCCTTCTATGAGCAGTAATTTGTCAAGGCCCGCTCGCGAATCGTCGATTACTTCCTCCACATCTCCTTGCGAGTGTGACTGGGGGTCAAGGGCAGGCGGAGCCTGGCGTAGCGAGCCTTTGACACTCGGAAGAGGCGATATGCTGTCGTATGTTGGTATCCGCTAATTTACGCACACCGTAGCGAGAATTGTTCGCAATGACTGGGCGAGCGTAGGCGCATCGCGACGATC
>NZ_FCOX02000355.1 GCF_900044055.2 Caballeronia calidae
AACATTCCGCCGACGCTGTACGACCAGCAGGGCGACCACGTAGCCATTTTCGTGCGTCAAGACCTTGATTTCAGCAACGTCTACCAATTGAGCGCCGATGCCACTCCATAAAGTCCAGTCGTTCATCGCGTCGGACCACGCGGTCACCATGACGCTGGCTCCGTTGCTTCGCTATTTGGATGATCCAGACGTATTTGAGGTCCGCGTCAACAAGTTTGGGCAGGTCGTCACTGCCCGAGCTGACAGACGCGAGCTGCACGACGAATCGGCGATCACGCCCGCCTACGTCAACAATCTGACCAATACGCTGCTGTCGTACAACGGCTTAGGACCATCGCCGATCATAGACGTGAAGTTGCCGAACGGCACGCGAGGCGTGATTGTTCGGCCTCCAGCCGTGCTCGCGGGAACGGTGCTCATCTGCTTTCGCAAGCATTTGCAGGTCAGCAAGGGGTTGGAACAGTTGCGCGGCGAAGGGCGCTTCCTGAACGCGAAGCGCCGCACGATTGAGGACATGCTCAAGCTCGACTCAGTCGAAGAAATGTTGCTTGGTCTGCTCGATCAGGGCGATATGGTCGGATTCATGCGTCAGGCAGT
>NZ_FCOX02000356.1 GCF_900044055.2 Caballeronia calidae
CATGATGTTCTCGAACCCGTGCGAAGAGTACAAGGTCAACGACGTGCTCGTGCGCGCGCTCGACCGTATCCTGATCCTGCACGCGGACCACGAGCAGAACGCGTCGACTTCGACGGTGCGTCTGGCGGGTTCGTCGGGTGCGAATCCGTTCGCGTGTATCGCGGCCGGCATCGCGTGTCTGTGGGGCCCGGCGCACGGCGGTGCGAACGAAGCCGCGCTGAACATGCTGGAAGAGATCGGCTCGGTCGACAACATTCCCGAGTTCATCAAGCAGGTGAAGGACAAGAACTCGGGCGTGAAGCTGATGGGCTTCGGTCACCGCGTGTACAAGAACTACGACCCGCGCGCGAAGCTGATGCGCGAGACGTGCCACGAAGTGCTGAACGAACTCGGCCTGCACGACGATCCGCTCTTCAAGCTCGCGATGGAACTGGAAAAGATCGCGCTGGAAGACGAATACTTCGTGTCGCGCAAGCTGTACCCGAACGTGGACTTCTACTCGGGCATCGTGCAGCGCGCGCTGGGCATCCCGACGTCGATGTTCACGTGCATCTTCGCGATGGCGCGTACGGTCGGCTGGATCGCGCAGTGGAA
>NZ_FCOX02000357.1 GCF_900044055.2 Caballeronia calidae
CAGGTGGGCGCGTGCGTCGGCCTGGTGCCGCAGCCCTATGACAGCGGCGAAAGCCAGGTCGACCAGGGGATCAGCAACAGGGCAACCGACGGGTGCGCGCGCTGCTGATCGAGATGGCGTGGACCTGGCTGCGCTACCAGCCCGGCAGTGCACTGACACAGTGGTTCAACCAGCGCACGCAGGGCACGGGGCCGAACCGCCGCGCGCGGCGCATCGCCATCGTCGCTGTCGCACGGCGACTGGTGATTGCACTATGGCGCTACCTGAAGCACGGCGTTATTCCTGAGGGCGCGCAGATGAAACCCCTCTGACCTCGTATGCATAGCGAAAGTGATGCCGCGACAATCGGATCACTTGTTGTTCCCATGGTTGAAGTGGACATGCCCGTCGGATTCCTGGGTTGCCGACGCAACCGATTTCTAGATGGGGCACGTCACCCGGACACCGGAGTTCGACAGTTCCACGGCCAAAAACGCGATTTTCGACAGCCAGGCCTTGTATCGGCGCGGGTTTCGACGGGGTGCCCAATAAAGTCTTGTGGTGGCACGTCACGACCGATGAATGTCACTGTTGATATACGTATGGGTGTGGTA
>NZ_FCOX02000358.1 GCF_900044055.2 Caballeronia calidae
CCGTTGGTCGCGATCGAACCCACGCTGATCGCCCCACCCGAGAGCGTCGTCCCCGCCGTGATCGACACATTGCCGCCGCTCGTGCTGATGCTTGAGAGGCTCACCAATGCCCCCGCGCTCACGCTCACCGAACTACCCGTCACCGCGCCGAGTAAAATTTGGCTGCTCGCCGTTGCCGCCACTGCGCCACTTGCGGCAATCGAGGATATCCCTGTAATGTTCGTCGTATTCGCATCGCCCAGCGTCACCGCGCTGAACACCCCGCTGGTCGTCAGGCCCTGAAGGTTGTTTAAACCCACCGTCATGCCCGCTAGACTCGCCAGCCCCGAACCCGACTGCACCGTCAGCGCACCCGTCGTCTGCGCAGTCACTCCACCGGTGCTCAGACCACTGGCATCCGCGCGCACGGAGATATTCCCACTTTGCCCGCTGCCGCCCAACTGCATCGTCGGGAAGATCAAGGCATAGGTGTTACGTGCGCCCGCTAAGGAACGAGTGAGAAATAACTTCCCGGCGGTGCTGGGTGGTGGGAAGCGGCACTGTTAAGATGCAATGGATCCGGAGGATAGACGATGCAGGCTGGTTACAGGGCT
>NZ_FCOX02000359.1 GCF_900044055.2 Caballeronia calidae
TCGACGTCGGTGTGCGTGGAGGCATCGACCTGAGTCACGGGCGCGATGTTGGTCTGCGGGCTGGCGAACGAGAAGCCGCCGTTGAAGTTGGAGTTGATGCCGTTGTTCTGGAAGATGCTCGCGCCGCCGACGATGGCGCCCATTTCAGCGCGGCCGAGTTCTTTGCTGACGGTGAGGTTGTCGATCTTCAACATGATGGTCTCCTGATGGCTTGAGTGGATGATTAAAGGATCAGAGCTTGACGCCGTCGAGCAGGCTGCCGACCGACGTGAGCGACTTGGTGATGTTCTTCACGTCGACGTCGAGGTGCTGCGAGGCATCCACTTGCGTGACGGGCGCGACGTTGGTTTGCGGGCTGGCGAAGGCGAAGCCGGCGTTGTAGTTGGAGTTGATGCCGTTGTTCTGGAAGATGCTCGAGCCGCCGACGATGGCGCCCATTTCAGCGCGGTCGAGTTCTTTGCTAACGGTGAGGTTGTCGATCTTCAGCATGATGTAGCTCCTAAGACTTGGTTGGTTGGATGAGCACCAATCGTTGCGCTCGCAGCTACATATGCGAGGGGCGTGCCAAGCGGAGCTGGAAGAAC
>NZ_FCOX02000360.1 GCF_900044055.2 Caballeronia calidae
GAGAACAAGAACAATAAAAAGATTTCTTATAACCCGTTTCCGGGCATTAACCAAGCGTCAGCCGGACAAATCTCTGCTTTTAAGGCGAATAGCGGAGAGGAGGTGCGAGTCCAAACTGAAGGATCGAGAAATGAAAGCTCTGATAGCGTGTGCGCTTTAGAGCGTAAATTTCCGGCAAATAAGGAGGCAATTAATCGTCTGGCGCAAAAAGAAATCAATCTGGATAAATATGAGAAGAAGGTGGGGAACGCGTTAGAAGATAAAGATCGGACCACTAAGAGGGTTCTTGGTGTCTATGATATATTTTCAAGGGCTCCCCGTGGGATATATCTGGCCTCAAATCGGGACTCTGTGACTAATAATAGGGGATTCATAATAAGCTATTCGTCGAACGGCTTGGGTCAAGTGAATGAAATGATAGAACGGGTAACCATGGTCTGCGGTACGGAGGCGCCGAACAGTCTATTTGAATTCTTTGTTGTAAACAGCGATCCGAATTCAAGTGACAATGAGCCATACACGATCCGCCAAGGGGACGATGAAAAGAAAATAGAACAGAACTATTCGAGTAAGGTGCTAACG
>NZ_FCOX02000361.1 GCF_900044055.2 Caballeronia calidae
TGCCCACTGAAAAAGTAGTGGGCACATTCTGCGTTGCATCGCCTCCGCCTTCTACGTGGGCCGAATTGAGCGCTTTCGCCGTACCAGATCGAGCCGGCGTGTTCGGCCACGAAGCTGCGCTTCTCGTCGGGCACGAGGGTCGATGCGGTAATGCGCGAGGCCGTGGACCTTGAGCAGGCGGTGTATGGCGCTCTTGGAGAGCGTGTCGCGCGGCACGACGCCTGTGCCTTCGAGCAGCAGCCGAATCTGGCGGATCGAGCGTCGCGTGTTCTCGCGTTTGGCCACGAGAATGGCCGCTTGCACCAATGGAAGAACCGACATGAAACCGCCATCGCGAAGGCGGCGGAAGCGGCCAAATTCTGTGGGGCGTGCAAAAAAACACGATGCGGCCCCACCGTCTCGCGATGCGTAAGCTTATCCGTAAATTATGTTAACGCTCAGCGGCACCTTGCGGAAGGCGATGATGGCAGCGGCAAGATGGTTTAGGGCGACGAAACTGCGTTCGAGTTTTTCGTATCGGACCAACAGTTTGCGAAAGCGGTTGAACCAGCTGTGACAGACTTC
>NZ_FCOX02000362.1 GCF_900044055.2 Caballeronia calidae
CTAGGAGTATGCGCGGCAGAAATCTGATGTCATCCGGCCGAGCCGGGTAAGCGTTGTTAGGAGATGCCAATAAGCTATCTTCCCTACGAGCCGCAGCAGCAGATGTTGCTGCCCCACGCGCTGCAAGACTGGCTGCCTGAAGGGCACCTGGCCTATTACATCAGCGACACGGTGGATTCGCTCGACCTGTCAGGCTTCCATGCGCGGTATGCGGGCGGCGGCCCGCGCAATCAACCCTTTCATCCGGCGATGATGGTGAAGGTGCTCGTCTACGGCTATGCGACCGGGGTGTTCTCGTCGCGCAAGCTGGCCAGGAAGCTGCATGAAGATGTCGCGTTCCGGGTCCTCGCCGCGGGCAACTATCCGGCGCATCGCACGCTTTGCGACTTTCGCGCCTTTCACTTGAAGGAACTGTCGGACCTGTTTGTGCAAGTGGTGAAGCTGGCGAAGGAATGCGGACTGGTCAAGCTCGGGACGATTGCTGAGCGTGAGCACGTAAGTCGATGGGCCAATGAGCAAGCTAAATGATGTTCGGCAGACGAAGTAAAACGGGGGCGAT
>NZ_FCOX02000363.1 GCF_900044055.2 Caballeronia calidae
TCGATGTAACCAAGCTGGTAGTCAATCTGCGCGCGTGGCTACGCGGCGAGCGCGACCGCATGCACGTGCTGCACGTGCCGTCGCCACAGGACGAGGCGTCACGGCAGTCGATGCGCGATCGCGGCCAGTTGCAGAAGGAAGTGCTGCAGCACCAAGACCGGATGCGCAAACTGCTGGCCACGCTCGGCTGCTGGGATGAGGTCAATCACAAGGCCTTCGTCGTCCGCCTCGCCCGCGACGAAGTCCGGTGTCATGATGGCGCGCCGCTGCCGCCCGAGCTGCGTGAGCGTCTGCTGCGCGAATGCGAACGGCTCGCGCTGGCGGAGCAGCAACTCGCGGCGCTCGAGAAGACGCGCCAGGCGAGCCTGCCCGGAGCGGCGCGTCATCGAAGCGTTGACCTTGCGCGCCTGAAGGGGATTGGCGAGGTGAGCGCCTCGCGCCTCGCCCTCGAGCTGTTCTGGAGGGAGTTCAGCAACCGCCGCCAGGTGGGCGCGTGCGTCGGCCTGGTGCCGCAGCCCTATGACAGCGGCGAAAGCCAGGTCGACCAGGGGATCAGCAA
>NZ_FCOX02000364.1 GCF_900044055.2 Caballeronia calidae
CCTGACGTACGAACATGGATCGGCAACCGCGATCGAACACTGCTTCTTGTAGCGGTTCAAACGGGTCTGCGCAACAGCGAATTGACCGCGCTCCGGCGTCAGGATGTGATGCTCGGCACAGGCGCCCACGTTCGTTGCCTTGGCAAAGGCAGAAAGATGAGATGCACGCCGCTGCGACCGGACGTCATTGCCGTCCTGAAAGGATGGCTGTTGTATCAACCAGGCGAACCAGGTGATCCGGACTTCCCCAGTTCGCGCGGCGGTCATCTCAGTGCCGATGCCCTTCAGCGACTCGTGTCGCGCAACGCCGAAATCGCGCGTCTCTCGTGTCCCTCGCTGAAGAAAAAATCCGTAACGCCCCACACGCTTCGACATGCGGCGGCGATGAGCTTGTTGCATCACGGTGTAGACCTGTCCGTGATCGCGCTCTGGCTCGGCCACGAATCCTCCGAGACTACTCAGATCTATTTGCACGCCGACATGCAACTCAAGGAACGCGCGCTCGCGCACGCAACAGCGAGCGGCATCGCGCCAACACGCTACAAACCCCCAGACC
>NZ_FCOX02000365.1 GCF_900044055.2 Caballeronia calidae
GCCGAAAAGCGCGCAAAACCATTGCAGCTTGCACAACTCGAACGCCTGGCAGCCTGGCTGGACGCACAGATCGCGAAGGCGATCTGTGAAGGCAACGAACGGATCCGCATTACGCATGTTCGCAACAAGGCACTCGTGCTGCTCGGTTTCTGGCGTGGTTTCCGCTCCGACGAACTCAGCCGGTTGCAGATCGAGCATGTGAGCGTCGAACCGGGTCGCGGCATGGTGCTGTTCCTGCCGCGCACAAAGGCGGATCGCTCCCGGGTTGGCACGACCTTCCGGGCACCAGCACTCTCGAGGTTGTGTCCGGTCTCGGCGTACGAAGCGTGGATTGCGATTTCCGGCCTGACTGAAGGTGCGGTGTTCCGCAACATCGACCGTTGGGGACACGTAGGCGACGCCGCACTGCATGCCGGCAGTTTCGTGCCGCTGCTGCGCGCGCTGTTCCGCGCTGCAGGCGTGCCGGCACCGGACAGTTACAGCAGCCACTCGCTGCGCCGGGGCTTTGCAACCTGGGCCAACTCAAACGCGTGGGATCTCAAGATGCTGATGGAG
>NZ_FCOX02000366.1 GCF_900044055.2 Caballeronia calidae
CCGGATCGGGCGTTCGCTGATGCCGGTCTCGTCGATAAAGACGATCAGTCGGCCTTCGCGCTTGGCTTTTTTTAAGCGCGGGCCAGGCGTGCTGCTTCCAGTGGCGCACAGCTTCTTCGTTACGCTCGATTGCGCGCCGCTCAGGCTTCTGTGCACTGAAACCGAGCGTCCCAAGTATGCGCCAGATTTGCGTTTGTCCGAACTCGACGCCATATATGCGCTTGATGAGCATACCGACGCGCTTGAGCGTCCATAGCTCCGTCCCGAAGCCGTGTTCGGTGGGGTTTTGTAGCAAGGCCTGCCGCAGCTGCGCCAATTGCTGCGCATCGAGCCGAGCCGGACGACCTCGCCCCGGTACCGCGCGCAACGCATCGATTCCGCCTTCATCGAGCAATCGCTTCCATGTGTACACCGTCTGTCGGGCTACCCCTACGGCAAGTGCTACCTCTGCCGGACCTTTGCCCGCCGTAAGCATGCGGGCGGCCCGCAAGCGCTTCTTGGTTGCCTCGTCCATCGGCTTCTTTGCCATGGCATGCATCTCCA
>NZ_FCOX02000367.1 GCF_900044055.2 Caballeronia calidae
GCCTGTTGCCGATTTTGCTGATGCCCTGCTCAACTTCGCTGGTACCGCTGGCATACGGGGTTGGCGCGAGACCTAGGAATCCGCGCGGCAGACAGAATTTGAGCTGCCGGTACTGACGCCACATCGTGCGGGCGTCAACGCCGATTGCGGTTTGGCCCGCCATTGCGCGCAAAAGTGGCTTTCCCGGCGGCGAAATCAGGGCAATGTTGTCCCCTTCGGGACTTACGCAGGCGTCATTTTCGACATTCTGCGTAGGTTCAGCGCCGCGCAGACGAGTTTCCATTCGGCCTGTGCCTTGGCCAGTCCACGCATGCTGAATTGTCGAAATCCGAGAACGCTCTTTACCCAGGCATTCGGCGGTTCGGACAGCCATTTGCGCTTTCGATAGGCCGCCTGAGTTTGCGCACAAGTAAACTTGTCGGCCATCGCGGCGCATAGGAACGAGTGAGAAATAACTTCCCGGCGGTGCTGGGTGGTGGGAAGCGGCACTGTTAAGATGCAATGGATCCGGAGGATAGACGATGCAGGCTGGTTACAGGGCT
>NZ_FCOX02000368.1 GCF_900044055.2 Caballeronia calidae
AGCCCTGTAACCAGCCTGCATCGTCTATCCTCCGGATCCATTGCATCTTAACAGTGCCGCTTCCCACCACCCAGCACCGCCGGGAAGTTATTTCTCACTCGTTCCTAACCGTGTGGCCCGGGGATAATCGACGCGTCCCTGCGTTTCCCACCAGTGCGCCACGCTGTCGCAGGCAAACTGTGTCGTGTCACAGCTCACGCCGATGTTCACATGCGCCTTATTCAGGCCGATGTCGTACAGCCCATGCGGAATAATCTTGCCCTCGCTGTAGCTCGGAAAATCGTGGTCGAGGACTTCAAGCTGCTCGCGCGTGTACAGCTTGCCGCCGCGATAGAAGTTGCCCAGCATCTCCTTTTTCTTCGTATCGATGCTGATCACAGGTTGATCGTCTGCGAGGTATTCCGACTTGAGTTGCGAAATACGCTGAAACTGCGCATCGCGCTGCGCATGAGATTTGAGCGACTTCTTTTTCTGCGATTGCCGACGGGAAAATCCGTTTTGTTTTAACAGTTGCCTGACGGTTCGCACGCTCACCCGT
>NZ_FCOX02000369.1 GCF_900044055.2 Caballeronia calidae
CGATGCCTGGTGTCGACAATGACGGAATTGATGTGCACCGACGTGCTTTCCGAGTAGCCCAGCACCTTGTCTTTGGGCTTCGCGCCGCGATACTGCTGCAGGTAATCGTCGGCCACCTGTCCCGACGCCGTCAGGCGCACAAAGTCATAATCGGTCTGTCCGGCATAGAAGTCGTAGGCTTCGCGGTGAATGACGAATTGCGACACCCAATACTGGTCCGTCGCTTCATCCATGCCCATGTCCTGCGTGACGATCGACACCTGCGACAACTCACCGGTGGCGTTGTTGAGCGTAAGCAGATATTGCGGCAAGGGTTGCGCGTAGCGCAGCATGGTGCCGCCGGTGACCAGCCACGCGAGCAGCGCGAACGCGGCGAAGCCCCCGGCGACTTGCCACGCGCGCTTACGCGACAGCAAGACCTCATCGAGCAAATCGACTTCGGCGCTGCCGCACTCTTTTCGGTAGGCGTCCATTTCCGCTCGCGTGATTGCTTTGCGCTCGACTCGCGGGATATTCGGTTGATCGTTTT
>NZ_FCOX02000370.1 GCF_900044055.2 Caballeronia calidae
CGATGCCTGGTGTCGACAATGACGGAATTGATGTGCACCGACGTGCTTTCCGAGTCGCCCAGCACCTTGTCTTTGGGTTTCGTGCCGCGATACTGCTGCAGGTAGTCGTCGGCCACTTGCCCCGCCGCTGTCAGGCGCACAAAGTCGTAATCGGTTTGCCCAGCATAGAAGTCATAGGCTTCGCGGTGAATGACGAATTGCGATACCCAATACTGGTCCGTCGCTTCACCAAAGCCCATATCCTGCGTGACGATGGACACTTGGGAAAGCTCACCCGTGGACTTGTCGAGCGTGAGTAAATATTGCGGCAGAGGTTGCGCGTAGCGCAGCATAGTGCCGCCCGCGACCAGCCACGCGAGCAGCGCGAACGCTGCAAAGCCCCCGGTGACCTGCCACGCACGCCGACGCGACAGCAAGACCTCGTCGAGCAGGTCGACTTCGGCGCTGCCGCGCTCTTTTCGGTAGGCGTCCATTTCCGCTCGCGTGATTGCTTTGCGCTCGACTCGCGGGATATTCGGTTGATCGTTTT
>NZ_FCOX02000371.1 GCF_900044055.2 Caballeronia calidae
GGCCAAGCGTCTCGGCGCGGTCGTCGAAGCGTCCGATGTGCGTCCGGCCGTGAAGGAGCAGATCGAATCGCTCGGCGCGAAGTTCGTCGACGTGCCCTACGAAACCGACGAGGAACGCGAGGCGGCCCAAGGCGTCGGCGGCTACGCGCGCCCGATGCCGCCGAGCTGGCTCGCGCGGCAGGCGGCGCAAGTGCACGAGCGTGCGAAGGCGGCGGATATCGTCATCTCGACGGCGCTGATTCCGGGCCGTCCCGCGCCGACGCTGATCTCCGTCGAAACGGTCAAGCAGATGAAGCCGGGCTCCGTGATCGTCGATCTCGCCGCCGGGCGCGGTCCCGCGTTCGAGGGCAAGAAAGGCGGCAACTGCCCGCTGACCGAAGTCGATACGGTGGTGATGAAGCACGGCGTGCATATCGTCGGCCACACGAATCTCGCTTCGATGGTCGCCGCCGATGCCTCCGCGCTCTACGCCCGCAACCTTCTGGACTTCCTGAAACTGATCCTGACGAAGGAAGGCACGCTCA
>NZ_FCOX02000372.1 GCF_900044055.2 Caballeronia calidae
TGTTATTCTTTGGTCGAGGAGCGCTCGAGCGCGTGATCGCTGTGATCTGCGTGTGCTGGCGAGGTCAGCCATCCGTAGATAGCCGTTCGGTAAGAAGGTTCGGTGCGGAAGGGTCGGAAGTGCGGGTGAAGGCTTAGCGATCGAGCAGTTCGACGGTAACCTGAAGGCCAACCCTCTACAGGATCGCAATAGGATGCGCTCGCCTCTGCACCTTGCCCGCTTTCGCGTGGAATCGCCGGTCTTCTTCCGTGGAATACGCAATTACGCGGTTTTGCCCGAAATGAAGGTTTGCATTTCGTATAAAACCGTCGTGGGTGGCCCCTGCCGCGCAGCGACATCACGCATACTCACCGCCACTTTTGACCGCTACGCTGTCGGCAGTAGTGCCGCAGGTTGATCAGCGTGTACGCCAGGGTCTTGAAGGCAGTCCGACACCTGTTGCCGTCAGCCACGCGTCAAGCGGCATGTAGTTCAGTCCGTCCTGGCATCAGGACTTTAGTCGAGCTGGCGGATATGGA
>NZ_FCOX02000373.1 GCF_900044055.2 Caballeronia calidae
TGTCAGCTTCCAGACACGCTCGATCGGCGCCAGTTGCGGACTATATGGCGGCAGAAACAGCAAAGTCAGGTGCCGTCGGTACTTTTGCAGCAGTGGCGTAAGCAGAATGGCATGGTGATACTTGGCGTTATCCAGCACGACCACAATTCGCTTGCCGCTTCGTCGGTGGCGCAGCAGTCGGCGCAAAAAAGACATGAAGGTTTCTGCGTTGAACACGGGGCAGACCTGCCAGACGAAGCGACCCGTGCTCAGGCTTACGGCACCAAAGCACGCGACCGACTTGCGCGTGGGTGCATGCATCAATACTGGATCGCGGACCTCCGGTGGCACCCACATGCGACAACGCGATCCGTGCTGCTGGAAATGACATTCATCCAGGCTCCATAACTCAACGTCGTCGCGCTTTGCCAGGCGCCGAAGTTTTTTTTACCGCCGCAACGCGAACCGGATCAGACTGGGCCACCTGCGGGCGCGGTTTGCGCAGCCGGAACCCCATCTGGCTAAACAGTCGTTGGCA
>NZ_FCOX02000374.1 GCF_900044055.2 Caballeronia calidae
GTGCTGGGTGGTGGGAAGCGGCACTGTTAAGATGCAATGGATCCGGAGGATAGACGATGCAGGCTGGTTACAGGGCTGAGGTTGAAAGGCGGATGAGGTGGCTCTACGAGCGATTGTCTGAGAAAGACCGGCGTCGCTATGCGGCTGTGGAGGCAGACAAGCTGGGGCATGGTGGTTTCGAATATATTGCGAAGCTGTTTGAAATCGACCCTAAAACTATCAGGCAAGGATTGAAGGACATGGAAGAGGAACGGGATCCAGCGGGAGAGCGGATCCGAAAAAAAGGGGCGTAAATCGAGGTTAACGGATCATCCGGAGTGGAACACTGTCTTTCTAGATGTGGTGCGAGAGCATACAGCGGGAAGTCCTCAGCATGAGGTCATTTGGACGGATCTGAAGCCCCGCGAAATCGCGGAGGCGATGACGCAACAGGTAGCGGCACGGGTGAGCGTGCGAACCGTCAGGCAACTGTTAAAACAAAACGGATTTTCCCGTCGGCAATCGCAGAAAAAGAAGT
>NZ_FCOX02000375.1 GCF_900044055.2 Caballeronia calidae
CAGTCGGAACATCTCGAAGGTGTCAGGGTCCTGCCTTTCGGTGATGAATTTCGCGAAGAAATTGGTTTTGGCGCAATTCACGAGAAATTCGGGCAGGCATTGGCGTAGTGCATTGGCAACGACCAACTCCGATGGCGGGATGCCGGGGCGGATCGTGCGCAGCCAGGATCCAAAGGAACTCCAGACGAGTGAAGGGAATACCGCTGCCAGGTACTGAAGCAGTCCCTGACAAACGATGCCAGCCTGAATGAAGACGTGATAGGCGTGGGTCTTGCGCTTGACGGCGTTGCGGTACTCGGGCGACTCGCGATGCAGGTGTTGATCGCCGTTCCTGCGGCTAAGCGGCTTCATGTCTTGCATCCAGAAATGGTACGCGAATGTGCCGATCCGATGTACCGCTTGTTTGAAGCTGTGTTCGATCTTGAAGCGCAACCCATACAAGCGAATGATTTCGATGGGATCCAGGCCGAGGTCGGTGCACATCAACAGGCACGCGCCCCGGCAAGGGTGA
>NZ_FCOX02000376.1 GCF_900044055.2 Caballeronia calidae
GCCTTTTGATCCTGCTTGAGGTGGTGAAATTTCTTGACGACGTACTTCGTCGCATCAGCCCCAAGCATGATGGAACTGGAAAGCGCTTTAATCAGATCTTCCGCAGTCGAAATATCCTTCTCAAGGATACTGAGCCCATCGATAAATTTCGGTCCGCCGCTCGAATGAAGCTTTGTGGAAAGCACTGAACGGTTGTTTATACCTGACAGTTTCCGCTGGGGATTGACTGGAAGATTGAACAACACATCTGACCGAATTTTTTGCTTCAGCTTGGCGAAGCTAGTCGAACCCGGGGCATTTCCGTTAAGCTGACCAGTATGTGTACGTTGATTGACCTTCAATGGATTTCCATTTTGAGATGTTGGTGAACTATCCGTTCGCGCTGGCTTCGACGCTCCCGTTCATGCCCCCCACAACGTGTGCGTTCGATGACCACCGCTGCCCTACAGAGCATAGCGATAGCGAGGCTTCTGCCCCATGAAACCGCAGAGCGCCCGCCCTCCGGCGGCT
>NZ_FCOX02000377.1 GCF_900044055.2 Caballeronia calidae
GCCAAGTTCGATCTCACCCTCAGTCTGGCTCAGACTGCCCAGCACGGGCTCGCCGGCCGATTCAGCTACGCCACCGATTTGTTCGACGAAGCGACCATCGCCCGGCTGGGCGAACGCTTCGCGCGTTTGCTGGAGCAAGCCCTCGATCAGCCCGATGCACCGTTGCATGCGCTCGAATTCATGCTGCCTGAAGAGCACGCGCTGCTCGAACGCTGGAACGACACGGCTGCGGCTTATCCCGATGATGTGTGCATCCATCAGTTGTTCGAGCAGCAGGTCCGACGCACGCCCGATGCAACCGCACTCGTCTTCGAAGACGAGTCACTCACCTATGCGCAACTCAATGCGCGCGCCAACCGGCTTGCGCATCACCTGATCGGTCTGGGCGTGCGTCCCGAGACCCGTGTGGCGCTGTGCATGGCTCGCAGAGCGGAGCTGATCGTCGCGCTGCTGGCCATTCTCAAGGCGGGCGGCGCCTATGTGCCGCTCGATCCGGCCTATCCGGGCGA
>NZ_FCOX02000378.1 GCF_900044055.2 Caballeronia calidae
GCCAGATCTTGCAGATCGGCTTTAAAAAGCCATGAATTGCTTGGGTTGCTGCCTCCGCCATCGCACAACAGCAGTAACCGTGTGGCCCGGGGATAATCGACGCGTCCCTGCGTTTCCCACCAGTGCGCCACGCTGTCGCAGGCAAACTGTGTCGTGTCACAGCTCACGCCGATGTTCACATGCGCCTTATTCAGGCCGATGTCGTACAGCCCATGCGGAATAATCTTGCCCTCGCTGTAGCTCGGAAAATCGTGGTCGAGGACTTCAAGCTGCTCGCGCGTGTACAGCTTGCCGCCGCGATAGAAGTTGCCCAGCATCTCCTTTTTCTTCGTATCGATGCTGATCACAGGTTGATCGTCTGCGAGGTATTCCGACTTGAGTTGCGAAATACGCTGAAACTGCGCATCGCGCTGCGCATGAGATTTGAGCGACTTCTTTTTCTGCGATTGCCGACGGGAAAATCCGTTTTGTTTTAACAGTTGCCTGACGGTTCGCACGCTCACCCGT
>NZ_FCOX02000379.1 GCF_900044055.2 Caballeronia calidae
CCCCGGCGTCGCGCGCTACCGCCGCCAGAACGATCGGCAATTGGCCGCTGTCGGCAGCACAGTTACCCAGTTCGGCCGCGACGATGATGTGAGCCGTGTCGTCGACAGCCGCCTGGGCATTGTAGGAGTAGTCGAAGCCGCCGCCGGCATGCTTCATGATCCGGCTTTGCGGGTCGGTAAAACTCTCCTGGGCGTCGGGCTTGGGCTCGCCGAATTTGTACTTGAAGCGGGACTTCTTTTTCGGCTTGTCGCCGCCATCCGGCGGCGTGTCGTCGTCGCTACGACCACGCGCGATATCGGCCTGACGCTGACGCTCTTCCAGACGCGCGCGTGCAGCACGGATGACCGCAAGCCGCTCCTCGCGCCGAGTGATCTCCGCTGGAATATCGAGTTCCGGCTCGTTCTTCTCGGCGTCATCGGCCACTTTCGCCTTGGCCAGCAGCGCATCGATCTGTTCTTTGAGTTCCAACTCGGCTTTCTTCATCCGCTCGTAACTCATCGC